>NZ_JARUXJ010000002.1:250093-630652 GCF_031451465.1 Caballeronia sp. LZ003
GATCGTCGCGCCGCGGTTGTACGTGGCGGTCGGCATCTCGGGCGCGATTCAGCATCTGGCCGGGATGAAGGACAGCAAGGTCATCGTCGCCATCAACAAAGATCCGGAAGCGCCTATTTTCAGCGTCGCGGATTACGGCGTCGTCGGCGACCTGTTTTCGCTCGTGCCGGAACTGACTGAATCGATCGACATGCGCTGACCCAGGAGGCGTATCGGGCAAACCTTGCCGCGCCTCGCGTGCATGACTCCCTCACGTTCGGCTAAAAACCTCACCTTTATTCCCAATCGCTGGGAATCCCTTTTTTGTCCGCCGGGAGCGATGTGGCATTCTGCGCTCATCGACATCGCCTTTCCGGCTGGACATCACAGTGAAACGGGAATCTAACGTCACCGGTGCCGAGCGCCTGCTGCTCGTGCTGACCGCGCTCGCCAGCCACGGCAAGGCCATGTCCGCGAAGGACATACTCGCCGCCACCGGTCTCGCGCAGAGCACGCTTTATCGGCAAGTGGCGTTGCTCAAACGCTGGGGCTTCGTCACCGAGGACGCCGGTTTTTACGCGCCCGGCCCGATCAGTCTTCAACTCGCGCTCGGCTTCGACGTCAATTCGCTGCTGGTCGAAGCGAGCCGCGAAGGCATGCTGAAGCTCGCGAACGCCACGCAGGAAAGCGTCGGCCTGATCGTCGCCGTGAACGATCAGGTGATCTGCCTCGAAATGATCGAGAGCACGCAGTCGTTGCGCTGTTCTTTCGAAAAGGGACGCTCGGTGCCGTTGCGCTCGGGCGCATCCGCCAAGTCGCTGCTCGCCTTCATGGCCGACAAACTGCGCGCCGAGACGCTGGAGCGTCTGTTCGCCAACGACGATGCCACCCGCGCCACCCTCGAAACCGAACTGGAGCGCATTCGCTCGCGCGGCTTCGCGGTGAGCGAAAGCGAAGTCGATCCCGGCGTATGGGGCGTAAGCGCGCCCGTGTTCCGGCGCGCGTCGCGCAGCGCGGGCGCGAGCGCATCGATCACGCTGATGGCGCCCTCCTCGCGCGCGGCAGGCCGGGAGCAGCAACTCGCGGACTGGACCGTGCGCGCCGCCAATGCCATATCCGCGCGGCTGCAGGCCGCCTGAACCGCCAATCAACGACAGACCACACCCCTGGAGCCACGCCATGAAAATCAAGAACCTGCTTTCCGCCGCGAGTTTCGGTATCGCCATGATGATTGCCGCGCTGCCTGGCGCCGCGACCGCGCAAGACTCGAACGTTTTGAACGTCGCCACGGACGCTACCTTCCCGCCGATGGAGTTCGTCGACAAGGGTCAGCGCACCGGCTTCGATATCGACATCATGAACGCGCTCGCCAAGAGCATGGGCAAGCAGATCCAGTGGACCGATATCGACTTCAAGGGACTGGTTCCGGGCCTCGTCGCCCATCGTTTCGATGCAGCCATCTCCGGCATCTACATCACGCCGGAACGCGCCCAGGTGATCGATTTCACCCAGTCGTACTTCGCGGGCGGCCTGTCCGCACTGGTCAAGGCGGATTCGCCGATCAAGACGCTCGCCGATCTCAACGGCAAGAAAGTGACGGTGCAGGTCGGCACGAAATCGGTCAACTTCCTGCGCGACAACTATCCGCAAGTGCAGCGCGTGGAAGTGGAAAAGAATCAGGAGATGTTCGATCTGGTCGGCATCGGCCGCGCGGATGCCGCCGTGACGGGCAAGCCCGCCGCATTCCAGTTTGCGCGCACGCGCCCCGGCTTTCGCGTGCTGGACAAGGAGCTGACGACCGAGGCATATGGCATCGCGGTGCGCAAGGACGAGCCGCAATTGCGCGATCAGATGAACGCCGCGCTCGCCAAGATCAAAGCGGACGGCACCTACGACGCGATCGTGAAGAAGTGGTTCAGCGCGAGCGCCGGCACGACGGCAAGCGCGAAGTAAGCCGGCGGACCTGAGCCATGCAACTCGACTTCACGCCAGCCTTCGCCGGTTGGGACGATCTGGCGCATGGCGCGCTCGTCACGGTGGAAGTGACCGCCGCCGCGCTCGTGCTCTCGTGCCTGCTCGGACTTCTGATCGGCATCGGCCGGCTCTCGCCGCAGCGGCGCATCGTCTACGGCTTCTGCACCGGATATCTGATCTTCTTTCGCGGCACGCCCTTGCTCGTGCAACTGTTTCTGCTGTTCTTCGGCCTGCCGCAGTTCAATATCCTGCTGCCTGCCTTCGTGTGCGGCATGCTCGGGCTCGGCCTGTATTCGGCGGCCTACGTGTCGGAGGTCGTGCGTGGCGCGATTCAATCGGTGGATCGTGGACAGATGGAAGCTGCGCGCTCCATCGGCATGTCGGCAGGTCAGGCCATGCGCGCGATCATTCTTCCGCAAGCCGTCGTGCGCATGATTCCGCCGCTCGGCAACGAGTTCATCGCGCTCATCAAGAACTCGGCGCTGGTGTCGCTTCTGACCATCGACGATCTCATGCACGAAGCACAGAAGATCATCAGCGTGTCGTACCGGTCGCTGGAGGTGTATCTCGTCGTCGCGCTCGTCTATCTCGTCCTGACGCAGACGACGAACTACATTCTTCATCGCGTGGAGCGACGGCTGCGCGCAGGAGGCATGGTGCAATGAACAGCGCCCAACCCATTCTCAGCATTCGCGATCTCACCAAGTCGTTCGGGACGCATCGCGTATTGAACGGTATCGACTTCGATATAGAGCCGAGTCAAGTTGTCGTGGTGATCGGGCCAAGCGGCTCCGGCAAGAGCACGTTTCTGCGCTGCTGCAACGGTCTGGAGCAGCCCGAGCGCGGAACCATCGACATCTGCGGGCATCGTCTCGTCGATCAGGGAACCATGCTCAAGGAGCGCGCGCTGAATGCATTGCGCACGGAAGTGGGCATGGTGTTTCAGTCGTTCAACCTGTTCCCGCATCTTTCGGTGCTGCACAACATTACCGTGGGACCGCGGATGTTGCGCGGTGCATCGAAGGCAGATGCCGAAACGGCCGCGCTCGGCCTGCTCAGGAAAGTCGGCCTCGAACACAAGGCGCATGCCATGCCCGCGAGTTTGTCGGGCGGCCAGAAGCAGCGCGTCGCCATTGCGCGGGCGCTGGCCATGCAACCGCGCGTCATGCTCTTCGACGAACCCACGTCCGCGCTCGATCCCGAACTCGTCGGCGAAGTGCTTCAGGTGATGAAGCTGCTCGCCGCCGAAGGCATGACCATGCTCGTCGTCACGCATGAGATGGGCTTTGCGAGAGAAGTGGCGGATGTCGTCGTCGTGATGGATGGCGGCGAGATCGTCGAGGCGGGCCCGCCCTCGCAAATCTTTTCGACACCCACGCAGCCTCGTACACGCTCGTTCCTGCAAGCGGTTTTGTCGCGTGCGTGAATGTTTCACCGATGCCCGACACCGAGTAGTCCGCTCATGAATACACGCACGAAATCACTCTTTGCGGCGCATGCGCTTTTGCCCGAAGGCTGGCGCACCGACGTGCTGCTCGAATGGGACGCCACAGGTACGCTCGTGGCGGTCACACCCGATAAGCGCGATGCGCCCGCCGACGTCGCGCGCGCCGCCGGACCGGTCATTCCCGGCGTGCCGAATCTTCATTCGCACGCGTTTCAGCGCGCGATGGCCGGACTCACCGAGTATCGCGCGAACGCGACCGACAGTTTCTGGAGCTGGCGGGAACTGATGTATCGCTTCGCCGCGCGCATCACGCCCGAGACGCTCGGCGCCATTGCGCGCTGGCTGTATGTCGAGATGCTCAAGGCTGGTTACACGTCCGTCTGCGAGTTCCATTACGTGCATCACGCGGAGGATGGAACGCGCCATGCAAACCCCGCCGAGCTTGCGCAACGCGTGGTGGATGCGGCGAGCGAAACCGGCATCGGCATGACGATGCTGCCGGTGCTCTATCAGTTCAGCGGCTTCGGCGAAGAGCCGCCTCGCGACGATCAGCGGCGCTTCGTCAATACGACCGAAGGCTATCTCGATCTGCTAGCCGCGTTGCGTCATGCCCGGCCCGAACATGGCGCACTGCGATACGGCGTCGCGCCGCATTCGCTGCGCGCGGTGTCGGAGGCGTCTCTGCGCGTCGTCATCGAAGCGTTGAACGACATCTCGCCTGACGCGCCGGTTCATATCCACATCGCGGAGCAAACGGCGGAAGTGGATGCTTCGCTTGCCGCGCTGGGCGCGCGGCCCGTGCAATGGCTGCTGGATCGTTTCGACGTGAACGCGCGCTGGTGCCTCGTGCATGCGACGCATATCGACGCCAGGGAAACCGCTGCGCTCGCGAAAAGCGGCGCCATTGCGGGCCTGTGCCTCACCACCGAAGCGAATCTCGGCGACGGGATTTTCCCCGCGAACGAATACCTCGACGCAGGCGGCGCTTTCGGTATCGGCTCGGATAGTCATGTCGGCGTGGACTGGCGCGCGGAACTGCGACTGCTCGAATATGGCCAGCGTCTGTCGCGGCGGCAGCGTAACGTGCTGGCATCGCACGAAACGGCGCAGGTTGCCGATCGCCTGTTTCGCGACGCCCTCGAAGGCGGCGCATGCGCGACCGGCCGCGCAGTCGGCGCGCTCATGCCGGGGGCGCGCGCGGACTGGATTGTGCTCGACGCCGATCATCCGAATCTCGCGGAACAGACGAGCGCGACGTGGCTCTCTTCCGTCGTATTCTGCGAACACGGCGAATCGCCCGTGCGCGATGTGTTCGTTGGCGGCGAGTGCGTGATCCGTGAGCGTCGGCATCACGATGAAGCGCGGCATTATCGCGACTATCGTGCGGCGCTTGCGCGGCTTTTTGCCGGCGCTTGAATCTACACAGTATCGCTGTCGTGCCCGTCGTTCGAGGGCGTGCCGATCGTCGCGCTCCAAGCGGCGTCGAACGTATCCGTTGCGGCTTATTCGATGCGCCTGCGCGTGGAAATGGCGGACGCCGTGGAAATGACGAGATCCGCGAAGCGCTTTTCGTCGCGATCGGCCTGCCAGCGCGAACGCGCCACCGCAATGTTCACCGCGCCGATGCCTCGTCCGTGCGCATTGGTGATGGCGGCCGCGGTGGAGATGTCGCTGACGAAATATTCGTCCTCCGTGTGCGCATAGCCCTGCTTGCGAATCTGTGCAACACGCTCCTTGATCTTGCGCGGCTGATACACCGTCGAGGCCGTATAGGGCACGAGGTTGGTACGCGAGAGAATGTCGTCGATCTCGCCGTCGGCGAGCGTGGCGAGGATCGAGAGACCGGGCGCCGTGCAATAAGCCGGCAAGCGCGAGCCGGTGATGACGTGCGCGTTGAACACGTTGCGGCTCACGATGCGCAGCACGAAAACGATGTCCGTGTCGTCCAGCACGGTGAGATTGGTGGCCTCTTCCGTCTCGGATCCGAGTTGCTGCAGATACGGCGTGGCGCGGCTCACGAGATCGTTCGACGTGAGGTAGTGATAGGTGAAGTCCAGCAGCCGTGGCGACAGTTCGTACTTGCGGCTGTCGGGGTCCTTGAACAGATAGCCGAGCGCCGCCAGCGTAAAACTGAAGCGCTGCGTCGCGCTCATGTCGAAGCCCGTGATGGCCGAGATTTCCGAAAGCGACAACTGCCGCTTGCTACCGTCGAAAGCCGTGAGCACCTTCATGGCCTTTTCGACGGACTGCACGTACAGCGACGACGCAGTTGCGTCCACCGCCTCGCCCGCCCCTTTCGCGGCGGCGTTCTTGCGTTTTCGCGGGGCTTTGGACTCGTCGCTCATCTCTCGTATGCTTTTGTCGTCGATGGCAAAATTATCGCATAGCCCTATTACCCTATCTGAATGCGATAACTCCTTAGGCTTTCACGCTGGCCAGCCGATCCCACGCGTCTTCCACGCTGCGCGACAGCAGATGCTTCTTGATGCGTTCGCTCGCCGTCAGTTCGAAGCCCGGCGCCGCGCGGTAATAACGCGGCAACTGAAAACTCGCGAGGCGCTCTCGCGCCCATATGTGCAGCGTTTCCCAGTCCACCGGCTCGTCCTTGAACTGCACGTTGAGCAGAATGTCCTGCTCGCCGACCGCCGACGCCACGCCCATCGCAGCGCTCAACCGCACCGCCGGATGCGTCGCGAAGACGCGTTCGATCTCCCATGCCGACACGTTCTCGCCGCGCACACGCATGCTGTCCGTCTGCCGGCCGACGAAATACAGATCGCCATCGGCGTCGCGGCGCGCGCGATCGCCCGTGTGCAATTTGCCGTTGCGAAGCGCAGATTTCGTCGCCTCGGGATTCTTCAGATACGCTGGCAAAAAGGTCCCTTCCACTTTGCTCGACAACACGATCTCACCCGCCTCGCCTGGCGGCACCGGCTGGCCGTGTTCATCGAGCAATTCGATATCGAGCCACGGCAGCGCGCGGCCGATGGACCCCGGCTTGCCGGTAACGTTCGCGGTAGCGAAGCTAGAACACTCCGTCATGCCGTAGCACTCGCGCAGACGCACCTTGAGGCGCGTTTGTATCGGCTCCCACGCAGACGCGCTCACACCCGCGCCCCACGCCACGCGCAACGAATGCGCTGAAGGCTGCGCGGCTTCGGGCAACTGCATCAGGATATCGAGCACGCCGCCAAGGTAATGCAGTTGCGTCGCGCCCGCGCGCTCCACTTGCGGCCAAAACTGCGAAGCCGAGAAGCGCGGCACCGCATGCAGTGTCACCGGTTCGAGGAACGGCAGCAACAGCATCTGCGCGCCGCCGATGTGGCACAGCGGCTCCCACAGGAACAGGCGGTCGCCCTCGCGCACGTCGGCGACACGCAACGCCGCTTCACTCGCAATGCGCATCATGCGATGCGTGAATACGACGCCCTTCGGCGCGCCCGTCGTGCCGGATGTATAGATGATGCACAACGGCGCGTCGACGGGGATCGCCGGCGTGGCGAACGCGGCGTTCGTATCCGCCGCATCGAACGCGGGCAGGCGCGTGCGTTTGGACATGCCGCAGTCGATCGATGCCGTGATCGCGTCGAACTCGCCGTCGATGACGAAGAGTTTCGGTTCTGCATGTTGCAGCAGATAGTCGAGGCCCGACGCGCGCAACTTGATGTTCACCGGCACCCAGACGAGGCCGCTCAACACGAGTGCGTAAATCAGATGAATGTGTTCGGGACTGTTGCCGAGCATCACCGCGACGCGATCGCCCGGCACGAGCCCCTGACCCGCGAACCAGCGTTGCAATTGCACGATATGACGCGAGGCGTCCGCGCACGAGATTGCATGATCGTCGAAATGCACGACGGTGCGCGCGGGCGTGGCGCGCAATCCGGCCGCGAGGAGCGGCGCGCAATCGAGTTCGTCGTTCGCGTGCCGGTGGCCAAAGTATTCTGAATAACGATGCATGTTCGGATCGGGTTATGGACTGCTTCTATGGCTAGGTGTCGCTGAATGGTGTCGAAATCAGCGCGCGCGGCGCTTGATCCACGACGACACCGCCACCACCAGCGCGATCAGCACGATCAGCGTGGTCGATACCGCCGCGAGCGTGGGCGTCACGGCCAATTGGATGTCGTCCCACATCTGTTTGGGTAGCGTCGAGTTGATGCCGCCGCTCACGAAGATCGCAATGGTGAGATCGTCGAAGGAAACCAGAAATGCGAACAGGAACGCCGCCGTCACGCTCGCCATCAGAAGCGGCAGCACGATCGACGTGATACGCCGCAGCGGCGATGCGCCCATGACCCGCGCGGCATCGTCCAGACGCCAGTCGAAGCGCTGGAAGCCGGCTGCAAGCGTCACCACCACGTAGGGAATAGCGAGCACCGTATGCCCGATCACGAGCCCGAGGTTGGTGCCCGTCAGCCCGAAGCGTCCGAACAGATACAGGAGCCCGACCGCCACCACGATACGCGGCACGATCAACGGCGCGACCAGCAGCGCGAACACCGGTTTGCTGGCGCGGCGCGGCATGCGCGTCATCGCGAGCGTCGCGCCGAAGCCGAGCAGCAGCGACAGCACCGCGGTGCCGAATCCCACTTCGAACGATCGGAAGATCGCGCTGTGCCACACGGGCGAATCCATGAAGGTGCCGAACCACTTGCCGCTGAAAAGCTTCGGCGGGAACGCGATGTAGTCGCTCTTCGTGAACGCGTACGGAATCACCGACAGCACCGGCGCGACCAGCACCACCATGATCGCGCAGGTGTAGACGCCGAGCGGACTGGCTGCGCGCGCGGCGGTATCCGCATGCGGATTGCGGCGCATGAGAAACGGCGCGAAGAGGCGGCCGGCCAGCATCAGAACGGCGAGCTTGATGCCTTGCGCCCGCGAGCCGCGCGAACGCTCGGTGACGTCGCCCGTGAGCGAAGTCAGGCCGACCATGCGGTCATAGACGAAGAAGATCACGATCGAGCAGACAAGCAGCACGGTCGAGAGCGCGCCGGCGAACCGCATGTCGAAGAGTTCGAGCACGGACGAGATCACGAGTTGCGCGATCATCGTTTCTTTCGGCGAGCCAAGCAGCGCCGGCACGATGAAGAAGCCGAGACTCGAGATGAACACGAGCAGTCCCGCCGCCGCGACACCCGGCGACGACAAGGGCAGAAACACCGTGAAAAAGCTCATGCTGCGTTGCGCGCCGAGCGTTTCGGCGGCTTGTGTCAGACGGTCGTCGATACCGCGCATCACAGGCAGCATGGTCATCACGGCGAGCGGCATCATGGAATGCACCATGCCGATCAGGACGCCGGTCAGCGATGGAATCGTACCGCTCGTTTCCCGCACGAGACCGAGCGACAGCGCGATGGTCGACAGCACGCCGGTCTTGGAGAGCAGCAGCATCCACGCATAGGTTTTGACAAGGTAGCTGGTCCAGAACGGCAGCATGATCCACAACAGCCAGCGTTCGCGCACGCGCTCCGACAGACGGCTCAACATGTACGCAACCGGATAGCCGAGCAGAATGGACAACGCCGCCGTCATGAACGAGATGCCGAACGTAATCCACAAAACCTTGGCATAAACCGGCGTGCGCGCGATGCGTTCGAACTGCGAGAAACCGTATTGCCCGTCCGCGCCGACGAGTCCGCCTTGCAGAATCTCGCCGACCGGCACGATGAAGAACACCAGCAGGAACAACAAGGTCGGCACGATAGGCAGGATGCGCAACGTGCGCGCGGTCCACACGGACCGGCCGCGCCGCGAGCCTTCGTTCTCGCGTTGCGCGTGAAGTGCGATGGTCATATGCGCGTCCTCAGGCGTGCAGCAACGTGGTGCGATACGGGTCCCACACGAGGCCCACCCTTTCACCGACGCGTGGCGACAGGCTGCGCTCGCAGCGCACCGTGATCTCGCTGCCGTCGTTCATGGCGAGTTGCACGCGCGTATCGCTGCCGAAGAAAACGACATCGGCGATGGTGCCGTCGATGAAGCCGCTCTTCGGTTCCACGAGGCGCGGCGCCTCGGGACGCAGCAACAGCGTGTGGCGCGTCGACGGTGCGACTTGCGCGTTCATCGGCAAGGGAATGCGTCCGCCGGCGGCAAGCAGAATGGGCTCGCCGCCCTTGCCGCGCGTGTCGTCGAGCGCGCCTTCCAGCAGATTCGAGTGACCGATGAAGCCCGCCGCGAATCGCGTCGCCGGGCGGTCGTAGAGATCGGCGGGCGTGCCTACCTGTTCGATGCGCGCCTGATTCATGAGGCAGATGCGGTCCGAAAGCGTGAGCGCTTCGTCCTGATCGTGCGTGACGTAGACGAAGGTCGCGCCAAGCTCTTTGTGCAGACGGCGGATTTCCGACTGCATATGCTCGCGCAGCTTCTTGTCCAGCGCGCCGAGCGGCTCGTCCAGCAAGATCACCGACGGACGATACGCAAAGCATCGCGCCAGCGCGATACGCTGCTGCTGGCCGCCCGACAGTTCCTTCGGAAAACGCTTGGCGTATTCGGTCATGCGCACCATGGCGAGCGCGTCGTCCACGGCGGCGCGCACGTCCTCGCGCGACTTGCGCCGCATGCGCAGACCGTATGCGACGTTGTCCCACACGCTCATGTGCGGAAAGAGCGCATAGCTCTGAAACACCATGCCGATGCCGCGCTTGCCCGGCTCGACATGCGTCACGTCGCGGCCATCTATCTCGATACGCCCCGCGCTCGGCGCAACGAGCCCGGAGATCATCTGCAACAACGTGGTCTTGCCCGAACCCGAGGGACCGAGCAGCGTCAGGAACTCGCCCGCCTGCACGGCGAGGTCCGTCGCTTCCAGCGCGATGGCGTCGCCATAACGCTTCGCGATGCCGATTGCCTCGAGTTTCGAGCTCATCTTCCGCTCCTTACGAAATGATCCACGAATTGAACCGCTCGGTGACTTTCTGGCGATTCTCTTCCCACCATTGCGGACTCGGCAGCTTCATGTCCTTGATGTTTTCCGGCGCCGTCGGCAACAGCGCGGCACGCTCCTTGTCGATGGTCTCGAACGACTTCTTGTTGGTCGGTCCGTAAGCCAGCGTGCGGGTGAGCGCGGCCTGGCGCTTCGCATCGGCGCAAAAGCGCACGAACTGCCTGGCTGCATCGGCGCGCGGCGTGCCCTTCGGAATGCCCCAGCCCTCGATGGAATACAGGCCCTGATTCCACACGATGTTGACCGGCGCGCCCGAATCCTTCGCGGCTTGCGCGCGGCCATTCCAGGTCGAGATCATGTCGACGTCGCCGCTCTGGATCGCCTGCATGGCCTGCGCGCCCGAGGTCCACCAGATGGCGATATGCGGCTTGATCTTGTCGAGACTCTTGAAGGCGCGATCAACGTCAAGCGGATAGAGCTTGTCGAGCGGCACGCCGTCGGCCAGCAGCGCCTGCTCCAGCGTGTCGAGCGGACTGCGCCGCAGGCAGCGGCGGCCGGGAAATTTCTTCACGTCCCAGAAATCCGCCCACGACTTCGGGCCGTTGTCCTTGAACTTGTCGGCGCGATAGGCAAGCACCGTCGAATACACGTCCACACCAAGCCAGTTCGGCGTGATCGCCTCGGGCATGATGTCCGGGAAGTCGCTCGCCTTCAGCCCGATCGGTTCGAGCAGACCTTTCGACTCGAGATATGGAATGTCGGCGGACAACGTGAGCGTGGTTACGTCCCACACGTAGTTCTTGGTTTGCACCATCGCGGCGAACTGCGCCACCGGTTGCGATTCGCGCGCGACGCTCACCACCTTGATGCCGGTGGCTTTCTCGAACGGATCGTAGAAGGCCTCGCGATACGCCGTCGTGTACGGGCCGCCCGGGTCCGACACCACGATCTGCTTACTCTGCGCGCGTGCTGCAAGCGGCATTGCGCCAGTTACGGCTAGCGCAAGCGCGCCTTGCAGGGCGCGGCGTCGCGTCGGATTGAAGTCTTGCGTCATGTTTCAGGTCTCCCGCACAGGGATTGAAAAGGAACGGCTCGGCTTCAGCCCGATTTATTTGGCGCGCTTTTTGAAGAACGCTTCCATCATGCGAGCCGGCTCCCCGGAGTCGTACGCTTCGCGCTGAATGCGCATGCCCGCTTCGATGCAATCGACGAAACCCGGCTCCGTCATCTCGCGAAAACGCTGCTTGTCCAGACGCATGGCAACCGGTGGCTTGTCCGCGAGTTCGGTGGCGATTTCGAGCGCCTTCTCGAACACCTTTTCTTCCGGCACGAGGTGATGCATGAGACCGATGCGGTGACACTCATCCGCGTCCATCAGGCGACCGGTGAGCGTGAGTTCGATGGTTCGCGACATGCCGAGCATCGAGTTCATGATCCACGGACCTGTGGTGCTGGCGATACCCGCGTTGATTTCCGGCTGACCCATGCGCACGCCCGGATGACCGACGCGAATGTCGCCGAGCAGCGCGACCTGAAATGCCGAGCCGGCGGCCGTGCCGTTGAGCGCCATGACGAGCGGCTTCTGAAGGCCGCGCAGCGCGGCGTAATAGCGCTGCCATTCCTTGACCCATTCCACGGCGCGCTCGCCGTCGAAGTCGTGCGCTTCCGACAGATCCTGCCCCGCCGAAAATGCGCGGTTGCCGGCGCCGGTCATGATGATCGCGGCGACCTGATCGTCGTCGTTGTAGCGATCGAGCGCGTCGATGATCTTGTTACGCATCGGCGTGGTCCACGCGTTGAGGCGCTCGGGACGATTCAGCGTAATGACCGCCACGCGGCCATGACTGGAAAACAGGACGTCTTCACTCATAATTATCGCATCGCAATAGTTGATGGTGAATGGCAATATAGGCCGATCAAAATTACGATGCAAGCGGGTTTACGAGATGGACTGCGGCCGGTTGCCGAGAGACGCTTGCACTTAGGCGTTGAGCCGTTGGTCAACGCATCGCAACACGGCGTTCTCGCTAACCGCTCTGCCCGCAGAATGCGCATGGCCCGCATGGCGGCGATGAACCGCGCCCGCCGCGTACTGACCGCGCACGATGTCGCGGGCGATATCCGCGACCGACATAGGCCGCAGCGACTTAGATGTTCTTAGGGGTTGTCAACGCGGGCTCCTTCTCCGCGCCGCGCGCCAGAAGAAGTTGGAGCAGCCGGCCGTAGCGAAGACGGTTGCGCACATGGCGGAACGTCTAGGCGCGCGTCTGCCGCTGCGTTCGACACGAGGGCTCGCGCCGACGAAAGCCGGTCAGCGCTTTATTTGCACGCGCGCCGGACCATCGCAGAGGCGGAGCAAGCCGAGCAGGCGGTGCGCGATTCGTCGGACGGTTTTTTCGGAAGACCGCGCATGGGCGCGGCTGCGTGTCTCGCCGGCGCTCAAGTCTTTCCTCGATCGACGCCTTGACCTCAGCATCGACTACGTTCTCGACGAAGGCGTCGATGTTGCGTTGCAGGTGCGGAACGCACCGGAGCAGTCGCCAATACGACTCGGGATGCTGGCGGCTAGATGATGGATGGATCGCTTGACGCAGTGAGTGGCTCGCGTGGGAACGAGGCGTGGACCACTTTCCAGGTTCCCACGCCTCGCGCCGTATTTTTAGTTTTGTCCTCGCGCCACCACGACATCGCGGAACCGAATCTTCCGGGGCAATCCCCACGCGATGAGCACAGCCGTAATCGCGCACACCACGGCGATTGCATAGAGTCCCATCGACGGGCTCCCCAGCAGGTCCTTGACCTTGCCGACCATATAAGGCGCAACGATGCCGCCGAACTGTCCAAGCGAGTTGATCAGCGCAAGCCCGGCTGCCGCCGCGGCACCCGTCAGCATTCTGGCCGGGAACATCCAGAAAATGCCGAACGAAGCGATGACACCCGTAGCGGAGATGCTGAGGCCGAGCACGAGCAACACCGTATGACCGGGCCATGTGGCGCTGATCAGATAGCCGAGTGCCGCCGCGATCGCGCAGCCGGCCAGATGCCAGCGACGCTCACCGGTACGGTCCGAACTATGACTGATGAGCACCGTGCCAGCCATTGCCGCGAGATAGGGAATCATCGTGATCAGACCGATGATGAGCGGGTCGCTCGTGCCCGCGCTCTTCACCAGTTGCGGCATCCAGAAGAGGAAGCCGTAGATCCCCATGCACAGCCCGAAATAGATCAGTGAGAACAAGTAAATCACGGGCCAGCGCAGCGCAACGAGGAACGAATGCGTGCTGTCGACCTTGCGGTCGCGCGAGAGGATCGAGGCAAGAAGCGTCTTCTCCGCAGGCGTCAGCCACTTGGCGTCTTCCATCCGGTCATCGAGCACGATCAGCACCACGATGCCGAGCAGAACCGAGGGCAAACCTTCGAGCAAAAACAGCCACTGCCAGCCGGGCATGCCATTCAAGCCATCGAAGAACTTCAGGATGCCGCCGGAAATCGGGCCACCGATGATTCCGCAAAGTGCAATCGCCCCGAAAAAATACGAGTTCACGCGACCGCGCCGTTCGGCGGGAAACCACTGCGTGTAGAAGTAGAGCACGCCCGGCACGAACCCGGCTTCGAGTGCGCCGAGGAGAAATCGCAGGATATAGAACCAGGTTTCGTCGCGCACGAACATCATTGCCGCCGACGCGATGCCCCACGAAATCATGATGCGCGCGATCCAGCGTCGCGCACCGGTGCGCACCATGATCGCGTTACTTGGAATCTCGAACAGCAAATAACCGACGAAGAACACGCTTGCGCCAAAGCCGTACGCGGCGTCGCTGAAGCCGAGTTGAGCCTGCATTTGCAGTTTGGCGAAACTGATGTTCACGCGATCGAGGTAAGCAACCACGAAGCAGGCGAGGATCAAGGGAACGATACGTCGGGTTACTTTATTGAAGAGGTGCGCCTCGGCAGCGGTATCCATCTCCGGTATTTCGGTCAGCGTTTCGAGCATACCTGTCTCCATCGATTTGTTTTGTCTTCTAATTGCGGGGCACCGGTTTCCAATCAACCAGTACACGCTGCGCTCGCTCGATTGTCTAGCCGCGTCCTATGAACGGCATCTTGGTTGCCATCACCGTCATGAACTGCACGTTCGCGCCGGGCGGCATGCTTGCCATGTAAGCGACGGATTGCGCCGCATGCGCCAAGTCCATCGTCGGCTCCGGCGCTCGCTCGCCGTTTGCCTGAAGAACGCCACCGGCCATTCCCGCGGCCATCTCTGTCAGAACGTTGCCGAAATCGATCTGACAGACCGCGATGTCGTACTTGCGCCCGTCCAGCGCGCAGGCCTTCGTCAAGCCACTGACTGCGTGCTTGCTTGCCGTGTAATCCGCGGAATGAAGACGCGGCGTATGCGCCGACAAGGAGCCGTTGTTGATGACCCGGCCGCCTGGCGGGTTATTTGCACGCATCCGGCGAAAGGCGGCTTGCGTGCACAAAAGCGTGCCGATCACATTGATATCGAGCATCGTGCGAAAGCGCTCTATCGAAAGATCCTCGACCGACACGCCTTCCACGCCCACTCCCGCGTTGTTGAAAAGCAGATCGAGGCGACCGTAGCGCTCCTGCACCGTGTCGAAGAGACGTTGTACCGATGCCGAGTCGGTGACATCGGTGGCAATGGCCATCAACTTGCTGGCGGATTCGGGAACGTGTTGCTCGTAGTCTCGAATGACCGCGTCGAGCGCCTCTTGCCGACGTCCGGCGAGCGCGACACACCAGCCATCGTTCGCGAGCGCGTGCACCGTTGCCCGACCAATACCGCTGCCTGCTCCCGTGACGATGGCTACGCGCAATGTCTTCTCTGTGTCGTGTCGAGTCATGACGGCTTCTGTTTGTTGTCGTCTGCGGTTGGCCCGGAGCGGTTTATCCGGCATGGATAGGCACTTATGACTTTGCAGTGAATCTAGCGAAAACTTTACAGGCCGGGTACTGAGACTTTTTGATAGCGGTATGACTTTGCGTTATACCGGACGCTGTCGATTCACACTGCAGATGACGGCCCATTCGGCGCGAGAGCCAGTCCCCGTCTGCGTTCCCGAGGCGGCAACCACCCAGTAATCCGAATCGAGAACTTCCCTGCTTCGTCACAATCGCCCTTGCGCATAAGGGAATGTGCGTAGTACGACCGTATCGTTTCGAAAAGAATGGTTCGGCGGCTCGCATATCGATTACGAGCCAGCTTACGCAACCGCAGTTTCGGTAAAAAGGTGCGCCCCCGACGCCACGACGGAACAAATCCCCTCTCGCTCATTCATGTTCTATCGCCGGGAGCCGTTATTGGATACATGGAGCATCGCATCAGGCACTGTACGCTCAAGCGACGCTTCATACCCAGAGCCTGAACCGTAGGCCCGGGTACACGATGAAGCTTCTGCGCATTCAAAACCTTCGGATTCGTCAACTGAGAGAGACGACTACCGATGCAGACGACCAATCGGTACACCGGGCAAAGACACCACAACGTTGAACCCGAGGATCAAATCATGACGCACTTCTTCAAGCGCTATCTCAAGGATACGCGCGGCATTACCGCGATTGAATATGGCCTGATCGCCGGCGTACTTGCGCTCGGCATCATGACGTCCGTCAGCGGCGTCGCCACTCAACTGTCGACCACCTTTTCCGCCATCACGACCAAGCTCTCTACGATCCACTAAGCGTGGTCGGCGTTCTCTTCGGGAGTTTCGTGAGCCTCGACCCGGCAACGCTAGGCTAGTCGCAGATCCCACAAGACATCGAGTACCTGTCGAGTGGTGCGCTCAACGTGCCCCACACGGTGTGCAATGCCTAGCCGACGCCACAACGCCGGGCGCAGCGGACGCATGACGACGCGTCCGTCGTGCGATGGCGTCGTGGCCTCATGCGGCAGAAGCGCCGCGCCGTAACCTGCCGCCACGAGACTCTTGATCGCGTCGTTGTAGTTCAGCTGAATGCGCGGCGTCGGATGATGACCCGCCGTCGCAAACCACTCCGCTGTCAGACGCGAGAGACGCGTAGTCGCATCATTCAATATGAGAGGCCGAGCGGCCAGCCAATCAGGCGTGACACGGGCGGGACAACGCCAATGCGCGGGCACGAACGCCATCACCGGGTCGCGGCGCCAAGGCTTTATCACGAGTCCGGCCACGGGGAGTTGAGGCAGCGCGACCAGCCCGACATCCAGTCTCCCATCCGCCAATTGGGACAGCGTTTCATGCGACGTGAGCACCGCAAGCTGAATATCGATTGCGGGATTGTGCTGGCGCAACACGTCGAGCGCTTGCGGCAACAAGTGCGCGATCACGCCAGTCGATGCACCGAGCCGCACCCGCCCTTCGAGTCCCTGCACCTGGCGTTCGATATCGTCCAACGCCTGCTCCGCATCGGCCAGCAGCCGACGCGCGCGTTCCACCAGCAGCTCTCCTATTGCCGATGGCCTGACCTGCCCGCGCTTGCGTGACAAGAGCGGCGCCCCAATGCGGTCTTCGAGTTCAGCGACATGCAAACTGACCGTCGGAGGCGCCAGATGCAGAGCGCGCGCTGCATCGGCAAATGAGCCCCGCTCGGCAACCGCGATGAGAGTGCGCAAACGGTCAAGGCTGATCTCTCGCATGTTGGCGTCCAAATTCAGAAAAGTTGAATGTTCAAGTCATGAAATTCGAATTTTCTTATTCTAACGATTGGATGAACATAGGCGCTCGTTCTGCTCGTTACCACCACTCGGAGTATCTCGCGTATGAGCGCCCCCATTGTTTTCATCGATGGCGACCAAGGCACCACCGGATTGCAAATCCACGAACGGCTGCGTGATCGGACCGACATCACGCTGTTCACGCTTGCCGCCGAAGAACGCAAAGACGCACGCCGTCGCGCGGAAGCCATCAACGCCTGCGACATTGCAATTCTTTGTTTGCCCGATGCCGCCGCACGCGAGGCAGTGGACGCTATCGTCAATCCTGCCGTCAGAGTCATCGACGCGAGTTCGGCCCACCGCATACAGCCGGGCTGGACATACGGCTTTCCGGAGATGACGGCAGGACAAGCCGATCGCATTGCAAGTGCCCGTCGCGTCACCAATCCCGGCTGCTATCCGACAGGGGCAATTGGCTTGCTGCGTCCGCTGTTGCAGGCCGGACTCATACCCGGCGGCTATCCTGTCAGCATTCATGCGGTATCCGGCTATTCCGGACGCGGTCGTGCCGGCGTGGAGGAACACGAAGGTAAAGATGCCGTCAACGCGCCTTTATTCCAGGTATATGGTCTAGAGCTCGCGCACAAGCACACGCCGGAAATCCAGGCGCATGCCGGACTCGCGCAGCGCCCGATTTTCGTGCCTGCGTATGTTGCGTTTCGCCAGGGCATTGTGTTGACGGTGCCGTTGGAGTTGCGGCTGCTCGCATCCGACGTGGATGGCGCCACGTTACACGCTTGCCTCGCGCGCCACTATGCGGACGCGGCCCACGTGCATGTCTTGCCGCCGCATGAATCGAGCGTTTTGCGGCATCTCGATCCTCAGGCGCTGAACGGTACGAACGACATGCACCTGAGCGTATTTTCCAACGTGGAACACGGGCAGGTTCTGCTGTCCGCGGTGTTCGACAACCTTGGCAAAGGGGCATCCGGCGCTGCGGTCCAGAACCTGAACCTGATGCTTACGCGGCAATGCCAAGGGTGAACTCAGGCGATGACCTTTTGCTCTCCAGCGGCCTCGCGCATGCGACGTGCTTCGTCGCGCAGGAACTGCTGGTAATCGTCCAGATCGCCGTCGAAGGGTTCGACGCCGCCCTTGGTCACGAGCCAGAACTCGTCGCATACCGCGCGCAGCAGGGACCGGTCGTGACTGACCAGCATCACCGTGCCTTCGAATTCGTTGAGTGCCATGCCTAGCGCTTCGCGTGTGGCCAGGTCGAGGTGGTTCGTAGGCTCGTCGAGCAGCAGCAGGTTAGGACGCTGCCATACGATCATGCACAGCACGAGCCGCGCCTTTTCGCCGCCGCTCATCGTGCCGACTGCCTGATGCACCATGTCGCCACTGAAGTTGAAAGTACCTAGGAACGTGCGAAGCGATTGTTCGGTGCCACTTTGGCCGGGCGCACGCATGTTCGCGGGCGTGTCCTTGGCAAGGCGGATCATGTGTTCCAGCGGCGTGTCGAGAGGACGCAGCACGTCGAGTTCTTGCTGCGCAAAGTAGCCGATGTTCAGGCCCTTGCCTTCGCTGATTTCGCCCGCAATTGGCGCAAGTTCGTGCGCCACCGTCTTCACCAGCGTGGACTTACCCTGGCCGTTGGCACCGAGAATACCAATGCGCTGTCCGGCCAGCACCGACCGGTTGATGCCTCGCACGATGACCGTCGGCGGCGTGCCGGGCTCGGCATCGCTCGGCGCCGGGTAGCCGAAGGTCGCGTCCAGCATCGACAACAACGGGTTTGGGACGTTGAGTGGCTCCTTGAACTCGAAGTTGAACTCTGCGTCGGCGAGCACGGGCGCGATCTTCTCCATGCGTTCGAGCGCCTTGACCCGGCTCTGCGCCTGCTTCGCCTTCGAAGCCGTTGCCTTGAATCGGTCGATGAACTTCTGCAGGTGGGCGATCTTGTCCGCCTGCTTGGCCATCGAGGCCTGCTGCAACGCCATCTGCTCGGCGCGCATGTCTTCGAATTTGCTGTAGTTGCCGCCGTAACGCACGAGCTTGGCGTTATCGACGTGGACCGTTACCTGCGTGACCGCATCGAGGAATTCGCGATCGTGGCTGATCACGACCAAGGTTCCCTGATAACGCTTGAGCCACGCCTCCAGCCAGACCAGCGCGTCGAGATCCAGGTGATTGGTCGGTTCGTCGAGCAACAGCAAGTCGGACGGACACATGAGCGCGCGCGCCAGTTGCAGCCGCATGCGCCAGCCGCCGGAGAAACTATTGACCGGCTGGCTAAGTTGCGCAGCACTGAAACCGAGCCCCAGGATCAGCGCTTGGGCACGCGCGGGGGCATCGTGCGCACCGGCGTCGTGAAGGGCCATGTAGGCGTGCGCCATGCGCATGCCATCGTCGTCGGTCTCCGCGGCGGCGACTTCGATCTGCGCGGCCAGCAACACAGTGTCGCCTTCAATTACGAAGTCGGTCGCGCTCTGCTCGGTCTCCGGCATCTCCTGCGCGACCTGACCCATCTTCCAGGCAGCGGGAATCGAAAACTCGCCACTGTCCTCGTGCAGCGTGCCATTGAGAAGGCCGAAGAAGGACGACTTGCCGGCGCCATTGCGCCCTACGAGGCCGATCTTTTCGCCGGGGGTGAAGGTGACGGACGCGGAGTCGAGTACGACATTGACGCCACGGCGTAGCGTGACATTACGGACGGAAATCATAGAGAGCTACTTCGAAGAGGATAGGCATGATAGCCGACCGAGCGCGCCAAGCCTGCTTTTTTATGAACATGCGAGTCTCGGATCGCGCGCGATATTCAATCGATGTCACGATTTTCGCGAAATGTCCCCGTTAGCGCTTGTCATTCACTCCAAAGGTGCAAGCCATTGAAAATATGGCCTGACGTGCGGGTAATTCAACACGTCCGTTCGGATCATGCCTTAAAAGAAATTCGCATTGCGGGCACTCGTTAATAACACGTATGGGCTTTTTTTTTACGGTTGAGCGCCACGAATTACCCACTTCTACACTGACGCTCAAGCAAATCACTCGCGATCTCTGGCTAATCGCTCCAAGAAAAGTGGCTCAGTCGGAATATACTACCTATATAGTTAAAATATCCAAACCGTGTGGTTTAAATGCGACCTTCTCGCAAGTTGATCTGGATAATCTTCGTTTGAACCCGAGGGCCGATAACGACTGATCGAGAAGAGCAGGAAATGCTGGCTCGTCGTTCGGTGCGGTTCACTGGTAGAGAGCCGAGAGGGCCCATCAGTGCTATTACCCGCGATTTTCGCGGGTTTTTTTTGCCTTGAAGTTTCGAGAGGCGCAATTAAATGGTGCGCCGCATGGCTGCCTCGATTCGTCGTGTACCGGCGACAAGCGGCCCGCATTTTTCAGATGCGAAAACTGCCCACCGTCGATGCCAAAGTACATCGCATAGTCCGACCTACTCGTTAAAACCCTGGAACGACGTAAAGCGAGCCGTCCGGTTTCGATCTCGACGTGTCCGGCCATGTCATTTCCGGATGAATCGCGTAAAGTTTCACCGTTCGATTCTTAAACTCGTCATGACCGCCCCAGGGGCCAAAGTCCTCAACCATGCATGAACTCATTCAGTCGCTTGGCGACATCGTCGGCAGCCAGTTCGTCTTCACGGGCGCCACTGAAACGCGCCGCTTCCGGCAGGGTTATCGCTATGGCAGCGGCCAGGTGTTGGCGGCCATTCAGCCCGGCACGCTGGTCGAAATGTGGCGGGCGCTTCAGGCCTGTCATCGTGCACGGACTATCGTCATCTGTCAGGCGGCGAACACCGGGTTGACGGGCGGATCGACGCCTGCGGACGGCGGCTACGACCGCCCGGTCGTCGTGCTCAACACCATGCGATTGCGGCGGCTGGACGTGATTCGAAACGGCGAGCAGGTCATCTGCCAGCCGGGCGTGACGCTCGATCAGCTTGAAAAGCGACTGCAGCCGCTCGGCCGCGAACCGCATTCGGTGATCGGCTCAAGCTGCATCGGCGCTTCGGTAACGGGCGGCATCTGCAACAATTCGGGCGGCTCGCTGATTCGCCGAGGACCCGCATTCACCCAATTGTCGATCCACGCGCGCGTCACGGCGGACGGCGAGCTGAACCTCGTCAATCATCTGGGAATCGATCTGGGCGACTCCGCCGAAGTCATACTCGGCCATCTGGACGCGGGCGAATTGCCGGACGATATTCCGGCAGCCGCAGGGCTGCTCGCTTCGGACAACGAGTACAGCACCCATGTGCGCGACATCGATGCGTCGACGCCCGCGCGCTTCAATGCCGACCCGCGCCGTCTCTATGAAGCATCGGGCTCGGCCGGACACCTTGCGGTTTTCGCTCTGCGGCTCGACACCTTTGCGGCGGACGAACAAACCCAGGTGTTCTATATCGGCAGCAACGACGCCGCCGAGCTGGAAACCATACGCCGCGACATACTAAATGGCTTCCGTAGTCTACCGATCGCCGGTGAGTACATGCACCGCGGAGCGTTCGATATCGCCCGTCGCTACGGCAAGGACATGTACATGTACATTCGTGCGTTCGGCACGGATAAGGTGCCGCATGCATTCGCGGCGAAGAGCAGGTTCGACGGGTTCACCGAGAAAGCGCGTCTTGGTAACGGCATCAGCGATCGGCTGTTGCAGGCGGCGAGCCGGCTTTTGCCCGAGCATCTGCCGCGCCGGCTCATCGAGTATCGCGACCGGTTCGAGCATCATCTGTTGCTGAAGATGGGCAACGACGGGGTGCACGAAGCGCGAACCTACCTCGAGTCGCGTTTTCCGTCGCAACAGGGTGGCTATTTCGAATGCACGCCCGAGGAAGGCAAGGCGGCTTTCCTCAACCGCTTCGCGATTGGAGGCGCCATGGTGCGCTATCGGGCAGTCCATTCGCGAACCGTGGAGGACATCGTCGCGCTCGACGTTGCGCTTCCACGGAACACGACCGACTGGTTCGAACGGTTGCCAGCGCATATTTTGAAAGACATCGAGTTCACGATGTATTGCGGCCACTTCTTCTGCCACGTTCTGCACCAGGAATACCTGGTGAAGAAAGGTGTCGATTGCGACCGGATCAAGGACGACATCCTCGCTCTGCTCGCCGCGCGGGGCGCCGAGTATCCCGCCGAACACAACGTCGGTCACCTGTACGAAGCGAAAGCGTCTCTTGCACGGTTCTACGAAGAACTGGACCCGACCAATGCTTTCAATCCAGGCATCGGCAAGACCTCGCGGCTCTTCAATTGGGGACGATCATCGGCCTACGAGTGCGCATGCGAGTCGGATCACGAGGTGCTACAAAGAGAGCAGTAAGCGTCATTGCACCCGGCGTGTTCGGCATGATCTTTTCGATGTCGTCGCTCGGCCAAACGACGACTGCTTGTTCGTCGGCCGTCGGGACGCTTCGTTGGCCACGATGCTTTGGCCGATAGAGCGACCGGGTTGCCACATCGACCGTCCGATGCCGTCATGCGCCAAGTTGCAGCGCTGTAGCGGGAGCCGTCTCAACGCGTGTGCTGAGCAAGCGACGGCTGTCATGCGAAGCTCAAGCCGAAGCCTCATGCCCGCGAGCAATCCCGGCAACCCCCATCTGATCCCCGAACTGCAACGCAGCCAACTGCGCATAAAGCGGCGAACTCAAGAGCAGCTCCGCATGACGACCCTGCGCGACAATACGCCCCTGTTCCATCACGACGATGCGATCGGCCTGCTGAACCGTCGCAAGCCGATGCGCAATGACGAGCGTCGTGCGGTTGTGCGCCGCGTTGTCCAGCGCCTTTTGCACGAGCCGTTCGCTGGCGGCATCGAGGGCACTGGTGGCTTCATCGAGCAGCAGGATGGGCGGGTTCTTCAGAATCGCGCGGGCAATCGCAATACGCTGGCGCTGACCGCCTGACAATCGCACGCCGCGTTCGCCGAGAAACGTGTCGTAGCCTTCCGGCAGTTCCTCGATAAACCCGGCCGCGGCGGCCATGTCGGCGGCGCGCTGCACTTGCGCGAGCGTGGCGTCCGACGAGCCGTAGCGGATGTTGTCGATCACGCTGCCAGAAAAGATCACCGATTCCTGCAGCACCACGCCAATCTCCTTGCGCAATTCGACGAGCGGCACATCGCGCGTCGGCACGCCGTTGATCAGAATTCGGCCTGACTGAGGATCGTAGAAACGCAGCAGCAGTTGAAACAGCGTGGATTTTCCCGCGCCGGATGGCCCAACCAACGCGACATGCTCGCCCGGACGAACCTGCAGCGAAAGCCCCGAAAGCGCGGCAATACCCGGCCGCGACGGATACGAGAACCCGATATTCTCTAAGCGGATGCCCTCGCCTCGCGCGGGCAGCGTGACCGTGCTCTCGGCCTCCAAGACCGGCGAGCGTGCGGCGAGCAATTGCAGCAAGCGTTCGGTGGCGCCGGCGGCGCGTTGCAGATCGCCCCATACCTCGGCGACCGCGCCCACGGCGCCTGCCGTGAACACCGCGTAGAGAATGAACTGGGACAACTGGCCCGCCGTCATGCGACCGGCGAGCACTGCCTGCGCGCCTAGCCACAGCACGAAGACGATTGCGCTGAACACCAGCACGATCACCACGGCCGTCAACCAGGCGCGAGCGCGAATGCGCGTGAGCGCGGTCTCGAAAGCGGCTTCCACCGCGCCGGCATATCGTTTCGTCTCGAAAGGCTCTTGCGTGTACGACTGCACGGTCGGCATCGCGTTGAGCACCTCGCCTGCCAGCGCGCTCGTGTTCGCGATCTTGTCCTGGCTCGCGCGCGAGAGTTTCCGCACGCGCCGCCCGAAGATCACGACAGGCGCGACCACGATGACGAGCGTCGCGATGATGTACGCGGACAGCATCGGGCTCGTGACCGCGAGCATCGCCACGCCGCCGGTCAGAAGGAAGAAATTGCGCAGCCCGAGCGACAGGCTCGTACCCACCACCGTTTGAATCAGCGTGGTGTCGGCGGTGAGTCGCGACAGCACTTCACCAGTCTGTGTGGTTTCGAAGAACTGCGGGCTCATCCGCAGCATGTGGTCGTACACGGCTCGACGCAAATCGGCCGTTACGCGCTCCCCCAGCGAGGAGACGAGATAGAAGCGCAGCGCCGTCGCGGCCGCCAGCACCAGCGAGACGACCAGGAGCGCCAGAAAATATCGATCGATATGCGTCCGGTCGCCCTCGGCGAAGCCACGATCGATGAGGTATTTGAACGCGACCGGCAACACCAGCGTCGCGCCCGCCGATGTCACCAGCGCAAGGAAAGCGAGCGCCCAGCGTCCGGCATACGGACGCAGGAACGGAGACAAGGCGAAGAGCTGTGCGACACCGGAGGAAGAACGCGCAGACGATGAAGACGACGAAGACCTGACAGGGTCGGACATGTTAATTCCCGAGCGGAGCTGATATCCACTCGATTGTGCCAGTCCCGCCAGTTCCGCGAGTTCAGCCGGAGATCTCGGGCTCGACCAAGTGCGCCAGTTGCAGCAGCGACTCTTGCCAGCCGAGATAGCACAACTCCGCCGGAATGACCTCGGGTATGCCTTCCTGCACGATGGTAACTTCGGTCCCGCACGACACCTGCCGCAACGAAACGGTGACGCGCATTTCGCCGGGAAGGTTGGCATCGTCGAAACGGTCCGAGTAGCGGATCTTTTCGAACGGTTTCAGTTCGAGGTACTCGCCGCCGAAGGACTGGCTCTGGCCCGTGCGGAAGTTGTGAAACGACATCTTGTGAGTGCCGCCCTCCCGCGCATCCATGTGATGGACCTGACAAATTAACCCGTACGGCGGAAGCCACCTTGCGATGGCATGGGGTTCCAGGAATGCGCGGTAGATGCGTTCGGGCGGCGCGCGCAAGACGCGGTGAAGATTGACGGTTCCGGTAGCCATGAAATTCGCCTCGCTTCGAGAAGTTGGACACACTGCTACGACGATGCATCGTCGCTGAATTCGACAGCTTCGGGATCAGGGATAACCCCTGAACGAGCGCCGTGTCGATTCATCCGCGAATCGTTCGTCGTCTATATACGGACCGATCGCGTCTGCCTACCAAGAGGACATCATGCGCAAGCTCATCGTTTCCACGTTCATCAGCATGGATGGCGTCATTCAGGCGCCTGGCGGCCCAGAAGAAGATCGCAGCGGCGGGTTTCGCTTCGGCGGCTGGATCGTGCCTTTTGCCGATAAAGCCATCGGCGACAACTTGCAGGATCTGCTCTCACGGCCGTTCGACTTGCTGCTAGGCCGCTGCACTTACGACATCTTCGCGTCGTACTGGCCACACGTTCCGGCCGATTCGCCCAATCGCGCGATGGCCGACCTGTTCGACAAAGTGCCCAAGCACGTAACGACGCATCGCGTGGAATCGCTCGGCTGGCACAACAGCCAAGCGCTCGAAGGCGATCTCGCCGATGCAACCCGCGCGCTCTTGCATCAGGAGGGCGCCGATCTGTTGACGTTCGGTAGCGGCGACATGGTGCGCCAGTTGCTCGCGGCGGGCCTCGTGGACGAGCTTCGTCTACTGACTTATCCCGTCTTGCTGGGACGCGGCAAGCGTTTGTTCGCCAACGACGCGCTGCCGTCCGCGTTCACGCTGGCGCAATCGGTGAGCACGCCAGGCGGCGTGCTGGTCACGCGCTATGTGCGCGATGGCGAGGTCCGCACGGGATCGTTCGACAAAGCGGAATGACACGACAGACGCTAGGCCGCTTGCCGCCGCGCTCTCACCCACGCAATCATCCGCAATGCGATCAGCTTGAACGGTGGATTGGAGAAAAGCACGAGCGCGCCGAGTGTCAGGCATCCGCAAATAAGGAACGTGCCGCGATAACCAAGCGCGGCCACGAGCACGCCGGACAGCACGCCCGAGAGAATGGAACCCACGCGCGACGCATTGAAGAAGAGCGCCGTCGCGGCGCCTGGCGTGCGCGGCATCAGGTCCTGAATATAGGTCATGCCGAGACACGACGTCACCGAGACCACGAACGCATTGAACGCCTGCATCGGAATCAGGAACTGAACGCTTTGCGAAGCGGCGACCGCGATGAAGTACACCACATGCACGGCCGCGCACGAGGCGAGCCAGCGCTGCTTGTTAAGGCGCGAGCCACGTGCGCCGAGTACGAGCATCATCGGGATTTCGAGCAACGCGCCGAGGCCGAGCATGACGGACACGTCGATACGCGAGCCATGCATGCCATGCACGACGTAGAGCGGCAGAACGATCATCGTGGCACTCGCGGCGAGTCCGATAAGCGTGAGCGCAATGGTCGCGCGCCAGATCTCGGCGCGCGTGTGCGGCGCGCCTTCATGCGGCGCGATCACTTCCTCGGTCTCAGGCGTCGTGACTTCGAGCAATGACGATGGATCGCCCGCGTAATGCGCGGGGGCGCTGTGCGGATCGCCCTTGGGGGAGTCATGCATCCGCCAGACTATGGCCCCGCACGCCGCGAAGCACGCCGCCGCAAACAAAAAGAGTCCGTAGAAGCCCGCGCCTGCCAATACGAGCGCGCCGACGGACGGCCCGAATACCCAGGCCATGGAAAGCACCGTGCGCAGCGTGGCGAGCGCGAACGAACGCTCCGCTGCGTCATCGACGGGCAATGCCGAGCGCGCGAACGAGAACACCAGCGACATGGCCGAGCCACCGGCCCCGAGAAACGCGATGCCGACCACGACGAGCGAGACGAAGTTGCGCAGGAAGCACATCAGCAAGAAGCCGATTGCCGATGCGATCAGCGCACCAAGCAGCAACTCTCGATGATGCCCATGCTTGTCCGACCACTTGCCTGCCAACGCGCTGGCGACCACGCCGCTTGCCGCGATGACCGTCATGAAGACGCCGAGTTGCAGCGGCGTCATGTCGGCCTGCTCGACGCTGAACAGCGACAAGTACGGCGCGGTGAAAGAGAGCGCAACGCCGAGCATCAAAATGGCGCCGGCTAGCGGCAAGAAAAACGGGATACGTGCAAGACTGATAAAGCGAGTATTCATTTCGTCTCTGATCGAACGGTGTCGCGACAAACAAAGGCCACCGCGAATTATGCGCCGCTCGCGCGACAAGCGTATCCCGAACCCTTCGCGAACATTCGCCTCGCCTGCTCGACAGTCACACGAACGTCATCTTTCGATCGTAATAATGCGCGGCGGGTTTTTATGTCGTTGCAAGCTGCGCGCCGGTCGCCAGCTATCCGCACTCTTTTCGCGCGCGTTACGAGTTTCCATTTACGACGCGCGCCATTCAGATCATTCCATCGAAGGAGACGTTCATGGTTCGAGCCCGTGTCTTTGCCTTGTCGCTTGCCGTATCCGCGATGTCCATCGCCTGCACGTCCGCGTGGGCGAGCGTCGATCTCGTCGCGATCGGCCAGTTGAGCGGCAACATCGGCGACCGTTCGAAAGCGACGGCCGCGCCGCTCGAAAACGGCGCGCCGGGCAACCTTCTCGGCGGCGTCGGCTCGGGACTCGCGTATGCGGGATGCGATACCTTCCTCGCCGTGCCCGACCGCGGCCCGAACGCGATCTCCTATAACAAGGCTATCGACGATACGGCGTCCTACATCAATCGCTTCCAGACCTTCTCGCTGCGTCTCGAAGCCGGCGGCAAGGGCAGCAAGCTGCCGTATTCGCTGAGCCCGAAGCTGCTCGACACGACCTTGCTGCACAGCCATGAGCCGCTCGTCTATGGCGATGGCGCGGCGGCCGGCGTCGGCAATGGCGCGCCTGCGCTGAACGCCACCAATCACACGCACTATTTCACCGGGCGCTCGGACAACTTCACGCCGACGCAGCCGTCCACGTATCCGCGCGATGCGCGTCTGGACCCGGAAAGCATTCGCGTGGCGCGCGATGGCGCGAGCGTCTCCATCTCCGATGAGTACGGTCCGTATATCTATCGTTTCGATCGTCGCACGGGCGAGCGGATCGCCGTGTATCGTGTGCCGGCCTCGTTCGCCGTGACGACGCTATCGTCCATCGGCAACGATGAGATCAGCGAGAACACCTCGGGCCGCGTGGCGAACAAGGGCATGGAAGGTCTCGCCATTTCACCCGATGGCGATACGCTCTTCGGCGTGATGCAAAGCCCGCTGATTCAGGACGGCGGCACGAACGGCCCGTACACGCGAATCCTGCGCATCGACGTGCGTACCGGCAAGACCACGCAGTTTGCATATCCGTTGACCAACATCGGCACGGACGCGAAGCCGAACTATCCCACCATCAGCGACATCGTCGCCGTGAACGAGCATGAATTGCTGCTCGACGAACGCGACGGCAAAGGTCTCGGCGACGATTCGAAGGCCGCGTTCAAACGTGTGTACCACGTCGATTTGAACGGCGCGCAGGACGTGAGCCAGGCAAGCGGCGCGAGCGGCCTCGCGCCCTACGCGTTGAACAAGACGCTCTTCCTCGATGTCGTCGCGGCCTTGACGGCCTATGGCTTCGCGCCGACGGACATTCCCGCCAAGCTCGAAAGCCTCGCGTTCGGGCCGGATATCCGCGTGAAGGGCGCGGTCAGGCACACGCTCTTCATCGCTAACGACAACGACTTCGTGGGAACGGTCACGGATACCAATCATCCGAACGGGATCGACAATCCGAACCGGTTCTTCGTATTTGCCATGGATTCGGCGGATCTGCCGGGATATGTGGCGCAGCGCTTGCCCGGAGCGGGTGGCCGCGACGATCGCGCATGCCGGGACGATCACGACGGTCACGATCACGAGCACGACGAGCACGATCACGACGGTCATGGCCACGGTCACGGCGACTGATCGAAGTCGCACGATCTTGTCCACAGTTTCAGTGGACAAGATCGTGGATAACTCGCTCGCGAAAGACGTATCGCGTTGAAGTGAAACGCTTTTTCGCTCGTGTCGCGCAAACGTGCCGTTCGGCTCATTTCTGCCGCGTATTCGAGCGCCGCGTCTTAGCGCTCACAGGCTCAAGGCAAGCTCCCGTGCCTTCTCGCTTGCGTCATTGCGCGATGCATGGTCCTGCTCGGGACCCGCCAGGGTCTTCTCGACGGTGACGACGCGCACATCGGTAATGCCGACCATGCGCGACCACATCTTCAGATAGTCCGACTGGAAATCGTATTCCTCCGGCGGAAAGTCCCCTCCAATCTGAACACCGCGCGCGGCGATGGTCACGACCGTCTTTCCACCGAGCAGGCCGTTCAAGCCGTTTTCGTCGAAAGTAAAGAGCACGTCCTTCTGCGAGATGACATCGATCAGATGCTTCAGGCGATACGGAATGCCGAAATTCCACATCGGCACGCTGAAGACGATCACGTCGGCCTTCGTGAACCGTTCGGCGAGCGCGTGCACGGTCCGCCATGCGGATGCCTGAGCGGCATCGAGCTCACGGCCCTGGATGCCCGCGTATTTTGCTTCGAGTATCGGGCCATCGAACGTGGGCAGATCGGTTTCCCATACGTTCAGTTCATCGACGCTTCCATCGGGGTGGCGCTCCTTCCACGCATCGGTGAACGCCCGGGCCACTTGCTGCGAAGCGGAACGCCCGGCACGGGGCGAACCAATCACATGAAGAAGATGCATAAGTCCTCGCGAAGGTAAGTTGGAACGAGCCGCGCGCCTGGGCTTGTGCGTCGGGACGCACGGGCAACGATTAAGAGCCAACGGCGGAGCAAAAACGATGCCGTTTCAGACGGGCGTTTTCCGTCCGATCGACCGGATCGGGTAGCGCAAATGCAGAACGTAAGCGTGAAGGCCGTCCTACCGGCAAGCCGCAACCCGACCCGCATTAATACTTTTCCAGATTGTTTTCCTGCTTAAATCGAGTGCTGCCGCGCCGGTTTGTCCATGCGTTTCCTATGCTTTAATCCGGCGAAGCGAACCTCAACCCCTTTAAGAGATCAAGCAATGAGGAATGTAACGTCGATCGCCTCTTTCAAGGCTGCTGTCCTGCTCGCCGCGACGCTCGGTGCCGGCGCCGCATCGGCGGCCGGAACGGTTCACTACGGGCTGGAAGCGCAGTATGCGCCGTTCGAGTTCAAGTCGGCATCGGGCGAACTGCAGGGTCTCGACGTCGATATCGGCAACGCGGTCTGCGCCGAACTCAAGATGAAATGCGAATGGACCGAGAGTTCGTTCGACGGAATCATCCCCGCGTTGCAGGCGCGCAAATTCGACGTCATCAATTCGGCGATGAACGTCACGGAGAAGCGTCGACAGATCATCGACTTCACCAACATCATCTACAAGGTGCCGACGCAACTCGTGGCGAAAGCGGGCATCGGCCTCATGCCGACACCCGAATCGCTCAAAGGCAAGAACATCGGCGTGTTGCAGGGATCCACTCAAGAGACTTACGCAAAGGCGAAGTGGGCCAATAACGGCGTGACCGTCACGACCTATCAGGACCAGAACCAGATCTATACGGACCTCAAGTCCGGCCGTATCGACGGCACGCTGGTGCTTTCCGCCGCCGGGCAATCCGGCTTCCTGTCGAAACCGGATGGCGCGGGCTACGCCTTCGCGGGCGGCCCGGTGAACGACGACGCGATCCTCGGCAGCGGCATTGCGTTCGGTGTGCGCAAGGACGACGGCGCGTTGAAGGAGCGCCTGAACAAGGCTATCGCCAAACTGCAGGCGAACGGCACGGTCAAGACCCTGGCAAGGAAATATCTCGGCGATATCGACGTCTCTCCGAAGTAAATCCATCGCTCGTGGCAATCCGCGAACGCCGGGCCTTGCGCGCGGCGGGCGCGGGAAATCCATTGGTCGACTTTATTATTTTCGGTCTACACTGAATTCATCGCCTATCCACCGATTAACCCATCAACTCCTCAGCAGGCGCGTTTGTAGTCCTCCGCGAGCCGAAGCATGTCGAGTCGGTCCGTGCCCAACATCATTTGAACGGGACGACTCATCATGGCCGATACGAGTTACATGGCGCGCAAATCCGTCGCCGATATCGTGGGAAGCGCGGACGCGGAAGGCAGTCACCTATCGAAAACCCTCGGCGCCACGAGCATTACGGCAATGGGTATCGGCGCGATCATCGGCGCTGGCATCTTCGTGCTGACGGGCACCGCCGCCGCGCAATTCGCGGGGCCGAGCATCATGTTGTCGTTCGTTTTGGGTGGCATTGCATGCGCGTTCGTGGGTCTGTGCTATTCGGAACTGGCGGCCATGCTGCCTGTATGCGGCAGTAGTTATACCTACACGTATGCCACGCTCGGCGAGATTTTCGCGTGGATCATCGGCTGGGATCTGATCCTCGAATATGCGATGGGTGCGGCGACGGTGGCGGTCGGCTGGTCGGGCTATATCGTGAGCCTCTTGCATAACGTGGGCGTCACGATTCCACCTGCGCTCGCGGCCGCACCCGGCACCGTCATCAAGCTCGCCGACGGAAGCACCGTGACGGGCGTCATCAATTTACCGGCGGTGTTCATCATCGGCGTGCTGACCACGCTGCTCGTGCTCGGTACGAAGGAATCCGCACGGCTCAACAACATCATGGTGGCGGTCAAGCTGGTCGTCGTGGTGGCCTTCATCGCGCTCGGCATCTTCTTCGTGAAGCCGGCGAACTGGCATCCGTTCATTCCGCCGAACACGGGCGAATTCGGCAACTTCGGCATGAGCGGCATCTTGCGCGGCTCCGCCGTGGTGTTCTTCGCGTTCATCGGTTTCGATGCCGTCTCCACTGCCGCGCAAGAAGCGAAGAAACCGCAGCGCGACATGCCTATCGGCATTCTCGGATCGCTCGTCATCTGCACGGTGCTGTACATCCTCGTTGCGGGCGTGCTCACCGGGCTCGTGCCTTACGGCGAACTCAACGTGCCCGATCCCATCGCGAAGGGCGTGGATGCCATCGGCATGAACTGGTTCTCCATTCTCATCAAGATCGGCGCGCTGACGGGTTTGACCACGGTGATTCTCGTGCTGCTCTACGGACAAAGCCGCATCTTCTTCACGATGTCGACCGACGGCCTGCTTCCGGGGCTTTTTGCGCGGGTGCATCCGCGGCTCAAGACGCCGCATTTGAGCCAGATTCTCATTGGTTCGATCGTGGCGATCGTCGCGGCGCTCACGCCCATCAGCGTGCTTGGCGAGATGGTCAGTATCGGCACCTTGTTCGCGTTCATTCTCGTGTGCGGCGCGGTGATCTATCTGCGGCGCAGCGATTCCGGCGCCAATCGCCCGTTCAGGGTTCCGGGCGTGCCCATCGTCCCGATTCTGGGCATCCTCTTTTGCCTCCTGCTAATGTCCGGTTTGCCGCTCGTCACGTGGGTTCGGCTCGTGGTTTGGCTCGTCATCGGCATGGTGATCTATGTGTCGTATGGCCGGAAACATTCGAAACTGCGCTTCCCGGAACGGCAATGAACGCTTGAGGGCGCGTCGCGCGTTATCTCAATATTTCTCACATGCACGTGAAATATGCTCGTTTTGCGACGACACCGGGCCGGCTTAGACTGGGATGTCAATCATCCCAGGAGCATTTCTCATGAGCGTGTCTTTATATGAGTTGTCCTCGGTCGCGGTCATACTCGGTGTCGTCGGCTTGATGCTCGTCAGGGCGTTCGCGGCTTCGCATACGGATAGCGTCGATGTTTTCAGGAAGACGGACGCGGAGAAAACGTTAGTTTTTCCAAGGCCGCGTGATGCAGACGGTCAGTTGTGAATGACGTCCGCGACGATCTTCTTGTTGTCCTTGAACTGATACACGGTGATCGCCGCAGTGGTCAGATCGCCATGCGGATCGAAGGCGATATTGCCCGTCACGCCGTCATAGCGAGTTGCGGGCATCGCGGCCAGAATCTTCGCGCGGTCGGTGGAGTTCGCGCGTTTCATTGCATCGACGATCACATAGACCGAGTCATACGCGAACGGCGCATACGCGTTGATCGGCGTCTTGAAGCGTTCCACATAGCGCTTTTCGAATTCCGCCCCACGCGGCATGCGTGCAAGCGGCAAGCCCGCTTCGGAGCAGACCAGATTGACGATGGCATCGCCCGCAAGCGAACTCATCTTGTCCGTGCATGCGCCATCGCCTGCCAGTACGCGCGCGTTGATGCCCAGATTGGCCGCCTGCTTGACGAGCGGACCAGCCGTTGCATCCGATCCGCCGTACATGATGACGTCCGGCTTCAAACCTTTAACCTTGGTCAGGATCGCGCGAAAATCGGTGGCTTTGTCGCTGGTCGCTTCGTGCGTCACGATAGCGCCGCCGCCCGATGACACCGCCTTCGAGAATTGTTCGGCAAGCCCTTGCCCGTAAGCGGTCGAGTCGTCGATCACGGCCACGCGCCGTGCTTTCAGCGTGTTGGTGGCAAAGCGTGCAAGCGCGGGACCTTGCATGGCATCCGTCGCCACGAGACGAAACGCCGTCTTGTAGCCCTGCTGCGTATAAGCTGGATTGGTGGACGCGGGCGTGACCTGCACGACGCCCGCTTCGCTATAGATGCGCGATGCCGGAATCGACACGCCCGAGTTGATGTCGCCGACTACCGCGACCACGCCATCATCGACCAGCTTCTGCGCGATCTGCGTCCCGGTGCGCGGGTCGGCCGCGTCGTCTTGCGAATCGAGTTGCAGCGTTAGGTTCTTGCCGCCGATGACGAGATGCCGCGCGTTGATTTCATCGACAGCCAAGCGCGCCGCATTCTCGCTGTCCTTGCCGATGTTGGCGAGCTGGCCGGTCAACGGCGCGGCATGACCGATCAGCACGACCGCATCGGCGGCATGCGCGGCAAGCGGAGCGAACGATGCACAGACAGCAAGCGTCGCGGACAACGGATACATAGCGCGTGGTTTCATGGTTGGACCTCTTTGATCGTGGATATCGGGTTGGCAACAAGGGGTTAGCAACAAGGTGAACGCAGTATTCGGTGGCCGATATACGTTGTCCAACGAGTAATTCCTGTCGCCCGCGATAAGAATTCGTTAAGCGTTCGAGCGCATTTGCCTGAAGCGCGCCTCGACGCCGCGACCGATTGCGAGAACGGCGGCATCGGCGAATGCGGGACCGACGATCGACATTCCCACCGGCAATTCGCCCTCGCGATGACACGGCAATGTGAGCGCGCAGCCATCGAGCAAATTGACGATGCCTGGATTGCGCAGGGTCTTCGCATTGACCGCGAAGAAGTGTTCGTCGTCATGTTCGAGCGCTTCCAGAAACGGTGCAACGATGGCGACGGTCGGCATGAGCCATGCATCGAAGGGCGCGAGCCGTCGTCGTGCGCCGCGAATGAAACGCTCGCGCGCGGCCATTAGATCGATGTAATCCGCCGCCAGAAAACGCTCTCCCCGACGCAGGCGCGCGAGCACGCGCGGGTCGTACCGATGCCCTTCCCGAGTCACGAGATGCCGATGCCACGCCCACGCCTGCGATGCCGTGATGCCCGGTTGAGGCGCATGTTCGAGCACGTCGCGCAACTCCGGAAAGTCGATTGACTCGATAGTCGCGCCCGCCGTCCGCAATTCATCGAGGGCGCGTTCGAACGCCGCGCGCACGGCATCCTCCGCGTCATCGACGACATCGGCATAGGTCACGCACAAGCGCAGCATATCGAGCGGGCGCGCCGTGGTATCGGGCGTCTCGGCGGACAGAATGGCGTCGGCCGCCGCGCAGCAATCGACGCTGTTCGCAATCGCGCCGACCGAATCGAACGCGCTTGCGAGCGGCAATACGCCGTCGAGCGGCACGCGACGCGCGGTCGGCTTGAACGCCGTGAGGCCGCAGAATGCCGCCGGAATGCGCAAGGAGCCGCCCGTATCCGTGCCGAGCGCCCACGCCACGTGTAAGCGCGCAACGGAGACCGCCGCGCCCGAACTCGATCCGCCCGCCACCCGACGCGCATCATGCGGATTGCGCGGCGTGCCGTGATGCGGATTCAACCCGAGCCCCGAATACGCGAACTCGCTCATGTTGGTCCGGCCGACGAAGACCGCGCCCGCATCGCGCAGACGCGAGACCGCGACGCTATCGCGCGTGGCCGGTTCAGCGCCTTGCAGCACGCGCGAGCCGGCGGCGGTGACTTCGCCCTTCACATCGAACAGGTCCTTGATGGAGACGGGAACGCCCGCGAGCGACGACGGTACGTAGTCGCGCAGACGCAAGGCATCGCTCGTCATGGCGGCCGCGTGCGACGACTCGCGATCCACGCTCACATAGGTGCTCGGGTCTACGTGGGTATCGCGCTGGATCGCTTCGAACGAGGCGTCGACGAGACTCGACGCCGTGGCTTGCCCCGTTGCGAGCGCGTGCTGAATGGTGCTGATGGTCGGCATGGCCGTCACTCCACGTGCGCGAGCGCATTCACGCCATAACGATGAACCAGCGTGCGCCGCAAGACCGGATCGTGCAGTTCGATCTCGAAGCTCCACGCGGGCAGCAGTGCGCCGAGCAGTGCTTGCGTGCCGCAATAAAGCACCGTGCCGGAAGGTAACGAACGCGTGTGCCCGAGCCCGGTCAACAGAATGGCCGGCGGCAGCAATCGTGCAAGCGAGCCTTCCTGATAGAGCACGCGCTCGCCATGCGGATCGATACGCCAGCTTCGCGCAATCAACTGGTCCCAATGGGCAGCGACATCGTCGTAGCGCCAGAGCGTCGCGCCGAGCGGCTTCGCGCACATCTGCTTGGAAACGGCCACGTCGTAGCTTTCTGCCTTGCGGTCCGTATGGTCCGAGCCGACGCCGACCAGCAGACCATGGCTCGCGTCCGACACGAGCACGGCCTCCACCTCGCCCGAAGAATTGCCGCCGACGACATCGATCCGTTCGTCCACGGTCAGCAGCGACGCCGCGACTTCGTAGAAGCATGGCGTCGTGGCCGGGCGCTTTACGCCCAGCGCGGCAAGTTCGGCGATATGGTGCTCGACTTCAGCGCTGTCGCGCCCCGCCCAGCCGGCGATAATGAGCCGTGCGGGACTGAACGCGAATCGCGGTCCATCTTCGATGACGAATGAAATGGCTGACATGTGAGCTTCGAGATAAGGATGACGACGCCCACAGTGTTCGCGTCGAGCGCGTGCCGTGTCCAACAAATAAAACTTGAGGCAAGTGCGGAGAATTTCTTGTCGTTCGACGCTTATTGCGGCGCTACACTGGGCCGTCCGATACGACTCGCCCTGGCATCCACCATGAACGTCCGCTTTCTCGAGACCTTCGTCTGGCTCGCGCGCTTGCGTAGCTTCCGGCTGACCGCCGAGCGCATGCACGCCACGCAAGCCGCGATTTCGAGCCGCATTTCAGCGCTTGAACTCGAACTCGGCGTGAAGCTCTTCGAGCGCGGTCCGCGTGAGGTCACGCTGACTCAGGACGGCACCAAGGCGCTCGCCTTCGCCGAACAGATCGTGCAGATCAACCGCGCGATGGTCGAGAGCGTGGGCGACCGGCGCAACATCGCGGGCATGTTGCGGCTCGGCGCAATCGAATCGGTCGTGCATACATGGCTGCCCGAATTGCTCAAGCGGGTGCGCGAAGAGTACCCGCGTCTCACGCTCGAATTGACGAGCGACACATCCGCGAATTTGTCGGCTCAAGTTGCGCACGGTCATTTGGATGCCGCGTTGCTAAGCACGCCGATCAACGGTGCCGATGTCGGCAACGCATTGCTTGGCAGCTTGCCCATGTGCTGGGTCGCGAGCCCGGCGCTGGGCTTGTCCGACGAGACGCTCTCGGAGAGCGAGCTTGCCGCGTTTCAGATCGTGAGCTTCGCGCGGCACTCGCAGCCGCACGCCTTTCTCGTCGATCTGTTCGCGGCGGCCGGCGAGAACCAGGTGCAGATCAATTGTCTTTCGTCCGCTGCGGCGATCAGCCGGCTCGTCGTCGATGGCTTCGGCATTGCAGCCGTGCCTGCCGCCTTCGTGATGCGCGAAATCGAAAGCGGGCAATTGCAGACGCTGCGTGTCGCGCACCACGTGCCTGGCCTGCCGCTCGTCGTGTCGTATCGGCGCAGCGCGGACAGCCTGTTGCCCGAGTCCATCGCCCGGCTTGCACGCGCGATCATGCTGGATTACAGCCTGAAGCACGGACCGCGCTTCGCGCTCGTGCCGGAAACCGCTGACGATATTGCCGCCGGCTTTGCCCGTACCTCGCCCTGAACACTTAGAGACTTATGCCGAACGTCCTTGATATCGAACCGCTCGATCCACTCGCCTGCGCGCCCTACGGCGTGATGCTCGGCACGCCCGCGCTCCCGGACGATCCCGCCACCTACCTGAGCCCCGCGTCCGACTACTGGCGCACGCATCTCTTCGCGCCCGGTGACGATCAGCCCGCGGAGATTCTCTGGGTGATCTATCGCAAGCAGCCCGCGACGGTGGCGCGACTCGAAGCGCATCTTCTGACGCAGCAGGCTATCGTGCCGCTGACCGGGCCGATTGTTCAGATCGTTGCTGTATCGAATGCCGAAGGGTTGCCCGATCCGGCAACGCTGCGCGCGTTCGAGATTGCGCCGGGCACCGGACTGTGCATGCATCCGCGCACGTGGCACGCGACGAGAGTGGAACAGCCGGAAGTGACGTGCCTGATGTTGACACGCCCGTCCACCACGCGCGATTTAACGGCCCATCTGATTCAGGGCAAAAGTCTGGTTGAATCGAGCATTGCGCAAATACCGCTGTACGAACTGTCTGATCGCGCAGATTAGCAGTCGCTGCACTCACCCTTCGACGATGTCTTCAAGAAGCGCAACAAGGTTGAGCTCACTGTCTCCGCGTCTGAAGTAGCCGTCGAATGCATCGAGCGATCCGCGCAGGCGTAATTCCGCTTCGTCGTAACCGGTCATTGCGATGATGCCCAGATCGCTAGTCGCGCCGATACTCCGAATCACGGACGCAACCGCGAATCCGTCGAATTCGGGCATATTGATATCGAGCAAAATGACGTGCGGCATCCAGTCTTGCAATATCTCGATTGCCTCCACGCCGCTGAAAGCGGTTCTTACGTGGAAACCGTCGGCGTCGAGAAGCGCACTCGTGGCGCACGCGCCGTGTTGATTGTCATCGACAACCAATACTCGCGCCTTTTGCGCACTGGTATGCACCTTCCTGGTCGAGAGCCGCCCGGCGATGGCGTTTTCCTGCGATCGGATCATGCATGCGCTCCGGCGTGAGAATCTCTCCGATAATGACGAACGCCTCGCTCATTGTCTATTTGTTTGCGATTATGGATTTAAGCGGAATGATTCGGAAGTTTCATTTCGCGGGTAACTCTTCCCTTTATTCGAAGCCCACTTTCCCGATGGCGCGCGCCGCAACCGAAAATCACGCGAATAGTGCATGTTTTGATTTAGCTAAAGACTTGGCGAGAAAGCGCGCCTTCATAAGAAAACCGCATGACACGCTGACCCGTAAAATCGATTTTTTCGAAACGGGATTTTACGGCTGGAGGTTTTTACTGGCGCTCGAATGCATGCGGATGCTTTAATTCGCGCGGCTGATCGCAAACACGCGCGGCGGCGGAACGCCAAACCAAAAAAAAGCGGGAGCCAGATTTTCACCTGGCTCCCGCGCGTTCTTACGCGTTACTCCTTGGAACCCGCCTTCGATGGCTCATCCAGTTGCGGAAGAGCCGAGGTATCGCCCGGCGTCAGAAGGCCGACTTGCGCATACACGCGAAGCTTCTCGCGCGTGTCGTCGATATCCAGGTTACGCATGGTCAACTGGCCGATCCGGTCGCGCGGCGAGAACGTCGACTGCACCTTTTCCATGGACAGGCGTTCCGGTTGATACGTCAGATTCGGCGACTTCGTGCTCATGATCGAGTAGTCGTTGCCACGGCGAAGCTCGATGGTCACTTCGCCCGTCACGGCGCGCGCCACCCAGCGCTGCGCGGCTTCACGCAGCATGATGGCTTGCGAATCGAACCAGCGGCCTTGATAAAGCAGGCGTCCGAGCCGGCGGCCACTTTCGCGATACTGCTCGATCGTGTCTTCGTTATGGATACCCGTCACGAGCCGCTCATACGCGATCTGCAACAGCGCAAGTCCGGGCGCCTCGTAAATGCCACGGCTCTTAGCCTCGATGATGCGGTTTTCGATCTGATCGCTCATGCCGAGCCCGTGACGCCCGCCGATTCGGTTTGCCTCCAGCAGCAGCGCGACTTGATCGCCGAATTCCACGCCGTTAAGCGCGGTGGGCACGCCTTCGTCGAAACGCACGGTGACGGTCTCGCGCGCGATCTGCACGTCGTCACGCCAGAACGCCACGCCCATGATCGGCTTGACGATCTGCATGCCACTTTCGAGGCTTTCCAGATCCTTGGCTTCGTGCGTTGCGCCGAGCAGGTTCGAATCGGTCGAATAAGCCTTTTCCGCCGACATCTTGTAGTCGAACCCTGCCTTGCGCATGAATTCGGACATCTCCGCGCGGCCGCCCAGTTCGTCGATGAAGGTCTGGTCGAGCCACGGCTTGTAGATCTTGAGATCCGGGTTCACCAGCAGCCCATAACGATAAAAGCGCTCGATGTCGTTGCCTTTATACGTGCTGCCGTCGCCCCAGATATTCACGCCGTCCTGCTTCATCGCGGCGACGAGCATGGTGCCCGTCACGGCGCGCCCGAGCGGCGTCGTATTGAAGTAGGTCACGCCCGCGGTGGAAATATGGAACGCACCGGATTGCAGCGCCGCGATGCCCTCGGCGACGAGCTGCGCGCGGCAGTCGATCAGGCGGGCGTTTTCCGCGCCGTATTGCATGGCGCGGCGCGGGATTTCCTCGTAGTCGTCCTCGTCGGGCTGGCCCAGATTGGCCGTGTATGCAAACGGAACTGCGCCTTTGAGACGCATCCAGTGCAACGCGGCGCTGGTATCCAAACCGCCGGAAAATGCAATTCCGACGCGTTGCTGAACGGGGAGGCTTTCGAGAATCGTGGTCATTTGAGGGTTACCTGGATTACCTGGACAAGCGCCGACATATTACCTGACGCGGGGGCCCACGCCCGCAGCGGGGCCCGATCTGGACAGCGAAAAAGCGAAGTAGCGATTGTCGGCGATTCGCCCGCCGTTGTCGAATCGCCGAAAATTGGCGTCCGATGCGGCGATCGCTCGGGCCTCTTTGCCGCGCGCCGTGCACCGCGCATGGCATAGTGACCGCTGTTCGCACTGAAACCCGCACGCACATGAGCAAACCCTGGAGTATCGATGACATCGCGTCGCAGACGGGCCGCCGGGTCATCGTCACCGGCGCGAATAGCGGCATCGGCTATCACACCGCCGCCGTGCTGGCCCGGCACGGCGCCGAAGTGGTACTCGCATGCCGCAATCCGCAGCGCGGCGCACAAGCGCTCGCGCGGCTGCAACGGGAAGTGCCCGACGCGCGCGTGCAATTCGATCAACTCGAACTCGCGGATCTTTCCTCGGTGCGCGCTTTCGCCGACCGTCAGCTCGCTTTACGCAAGCCGCTCGACATCCTCGTCAACAATGCGGGCGTCATGGCGCCGCCGCGCCGCGCCGAAACCGCCGATGGCTTCGAGCTTCAGTTCGGCACCAACGTGCTCGGGCACTTCGCGCTGACCGGCCTGCTCCTGCCCGCAATCGAAATGGCGGCGGAAAGCGCGTCCGAGCGCCCGCGCATCGTCACGATTGCATCCATCGCGCACAAGACGGGACGGCTCGATTTCGACGATCTCCAGGCAACGCGTCACTATTCGCCGATGTCGTCGTACCGCCAGTCCAAGCTCGCCAACCTCATGTTCGCGTTCGAACTCGACCGTCATTTGCGTGCGGCGGGATCGCGCGTGATGTCGGTGGCCGCGCATCCGGGCGTAGCCAACACGAACCTGTTTCGCGACGATCGGTCGGCTGTGAGCCGGGCGGCGCGCACCGTGTTGAGCGGGTTTATCGGCGCGTTATTGAACAGCGATCTGAGCGGCGCGCTGCCAACGCTCTATGCAGCGACCGCGCCCGATGTCGTCGATGGCGGTTACTACGGACCGCTCGGGTTATTCGAAGCACGCGGCGACACCGTGGGACCGGCGAAGGTTGCATCGCAGGCACTCGATAAAGACGCGGCCAAACGCCTGTGGGAAGTATGCGAGGCGTTGACGGCGAAGGCGTTCGAGTGAGGTTATCGCGCCATCGCGCTTTGCAACGGCTTCTGACTTGCAGCGAGAATTGCACCGAGGACGAGCAGCATCGCCGAGTAGAGCATGCCTCGTTCGAGCCCCGCGCCGTCCGATACCCATCCGATCACAATAGGGCCGACGATCTGCCCGAGCGCGAACACGATGGTGAACGCGCTGATTCCCCTCGCCCACTGATCGGCCGGCAAGTTGTGCCGCACGAACGCTGTCGTTGCCGCGACCCCGGACAAGAAAGTTGCGCCGAATAAGAGACCCGAAGCGAAAGCCGCCACGGGATGCATGAAGAGCCCGGGCACGAGCGTGGCGATACCCAATAGCGCGTTGAGCACCGCAAGCGCCTGGCCGCCGCGCATGCGGTCGAGCAGCCCGGACCACAGACGCGCCGAAACCACGGTGGCGACGCCGAGCAAGACATAGAAGCTCGTGATGACAGTCGCGCTCATCGAGGCGTTGCGAAGCAGCGCGACGATGAACGTCATGTAGCCGATGTATCCAACGCCGAAGAGCGTGTATCCCGCAAGCACGAGCCACATGCGCGACACTGCCACCGTTGCGCTCGGAGGCGCCGCATTCGCTTCGGCACCGCGCGCAACTCTCGCATGATTCGATTCGATCTTGCGCGCCGCCACGATCGCCCCGGCTGAACAGAGCGCGCAGACTGCGGCGAGCGCGAACCACGCGTATTGCCATCCATGCAGACGCGGAGCCACCGTGAAAGGCACGAGCACCGCCGACGCAAGGATGCCCCAGCCCGTGCCTCCGTAGTACAAGCCGAGCAAGAGCCCGGCCCCGCGCGTGGAAAGCGATGCAAGCCGCGCCGCCAACACGCCGCCGCTGATGAAGATGAGCGCGCTGCCGCAGCCGGTGGCAACGCGCAGGAACAGCAGCAGCCAGGTCGAGAACGCGAGGCCGCTTGCGGCCATTAACAACGTCGTGGAAGCGCAGCCTGCGAGAAGCAATGCGGAGGGCGGCCATCGGCGGGACATGCGTGGAAAAGCCAGCGCGCCTAGCAAGTAGCCGAATGCATTGGCGGTGTTCATCGCGCCTGCTTGCGCGAAGCTCCAGCCGAGGTCGAGCTTCATCGCGGGCAACAACAGCGCGTAGGAAAAGCGGGCCAGCCCCAGCGCGATCGCGCTTCCCAGGGACAACGCAACGGCCAGCATGAGCGCGCGCCCGTGTTCGAAGTGTTCTTCCGTGGACGAAGACTCGTGCCTCGATTGCCGGTCTACCGCTCGTTTTATCTGCGACGTCACTCTCGTTTCCTTGGCGCGTTTTGCGTGACGTTATCACAGCGTTCCCGCCAATGCGAAAGGCGCCGCATATGCGGCGCCCGTTCGCAAGACCAGCGATGAGCAGGGCGTTCGCCCCGCCCTTCCTTAACGCGTGGCCGTCGTGAAGCCGTACTCTTCGCGCGCGCCGTAACGTCCCGGCGCAAAGCCGTTGAACACGTGACCGCCGATCTTCGCGCCGACGTTGCGCAGGCGGCGCAGCGTCTCTTCCAGTTGGCGTGCGCCAGTGAGATCGGCACGCGACACGAGCAGCACGAGATCGCAGTTCTGCATCGCGATGGATTGCGCGTCGCCAACAGGCAGCACCGGCGGCGAATCGATCACGATGTAGTCGTAGATGCCACGCACCATCGCCAGCATTTCCTGGAAGGCCGGGCGTCCAAGCAGCTCTGCCGGGTTCTCCGGATAAAGCGCGCCTGCGTCCATCATCGAAAGGCCGCTCGTGCCAATCCGCACGATGGCATCTTCGACGCGTGCCGAACCTTCGAGCACTTCGGCGAGGCCCGGACCCGTGCGTCCGTCGACGAGATGACGCAGCCGGCCCTGACGCATGTCCGCATCGATCAAGAGCACCGAAGCCTGCGTCTCGGCGAGCAGATAAGCGAAGTTCGACGACACGAAGCTCTTGCCCACACCTTGCGTCGGTCCCGTGAAGAGGATGATCTTGCCTTCGTGGTTGTCTGCATCGACCACATAGCCCGAGTTCATCACGCTCATGTTCATCGAAGGCATGGCGCTCAACGTGGACATGGGGTTCATCGGCGCGGTCGGGTTCATCGGGTTCCAGCTATTGAGCGCGGGATGAGCCGTCATCGGCACGCCGTTCAGCATTGCACGAACGCTGCTGCGCAAGGAGCGCAATGCTTCGATGCTCGGGTCGGTCGGGCTCGTCATGGCAAGCAGCTTGGCCGGTGCGGCGTTGTGTGTCAGTGCGCGAACGTCCTGGCGCAATTGCGCGGCGGAGCGGGCAACCACGGCGAGGCGCGGGATTTCCGAGAAGCTGTCGATCTCCTCGGGGCTGCGCAATTCGCGGCGATTCAACGCGATCAGATAGATCGCCACCGTGCTCACGAACAAGCCACCGAAGATGGAACCGAGCAACACGATCCACGCGCGCGGCCACGATTGCTTCTCGGGCGCGAGCGCCCAGTCCACCACGGCCACGCCCGGCGGCGTGCTGGCGGCAGCGACTTCGAGCTGCTGCGCGTTGGTCAGCACGCTCGTGTAAAGCTGCGTGGTGACGGCGACATCGCGTGCGAGTTCGACGTACTGACGTTGCACGGTCGGCAGGTTCGCCGCCGTCTTGGCCGTCTCGGCGATCTCGTGCTTCACCTGATTCAATTGCGTGAGCGCGCTCTGATAGTTCTCGTTTTCCGGACGGAACTTGTGCTGCGCGGCATCCAGCGCGAGCGACAACGTGGTCTGCTGCTCTTCGAGACGGCTCATGCGGGTAATGAGCGCGGTATTCTGCTGCGCCATGTCCACGGTGCCCGTCTGCGTGCGAAATGCGTTCAGGCGGCTTTCGGCGGTTTCGAGATCCTGCTTGAGGCCAGGCAGGCGCTTCTTCAGGAAGTCGAGGCTCGTCTGGGCTTGCGCGGCGCGGCGTTCGACATCGCGTTCCTGATACGTCTTGACGATGGCGTTGACCATCGCTTGCGCGTCGAACGGCGACTCGGCCTGATAGCTCAGATGGATCAGCGACGGATCATGCAGCGACGAATCGCGCGGCGGAATCGACGTACGCATGCGCAGCAACACGTTTTCGAGCGTCATTTGCTGCGAGTAACGCGTGATCTCGAAGCTCACGCCGGGACGTGCACGCAAGGTGTCGATACGCACTTCTGCAGGCGCCTGGCCGTCGACGGTCGAGACCTGGAACGGCACGAGTTCGCCGACGCGGCCCTTGGCGAGTTGCTTATCGTCCTTGTCGAAGAGTGTCCACTGACCATCCTTGTCGGCGACCACGTGGAATTTGTTGCGATAAGCCGCGCTCGGAATGTTGAAGACGCCGGCCTTCATGCGCTCGCCGCCCCATGCGTAGGAATCGAGACCGAACGGTGCAGGCGCGAGTTCGCGGTCGCCTGCATGACGCGAGGCGTACCAGCGGCCGATCAGCGGAAAGTGACTTTCGGTTTCGACGACGACATCCGCGCCGGTCTGCGTAATGGCGCTGGTGACGACCGAGCGCGAGGTCAGGACATCGCTTTCATCGCTCGCGGAGGCGTCTGCCGCCATCGAGCCGGAGACGTCGTTCAGCGAGCTGATCGACGTGCCCGCCTTGGTGCTCTGCACGCGCAAGAGCGCTTCGGCGCGATATTGCGGCGTGGCAAGCAGGACGTAGAGCACGCCAGCGGCGCAACATACGCCTGTTACCGTACCCAGCAGAGTCTTGTGGCGCACGACACTGCGCCAGAGGTCCACGACGCCATCGCCCCGTTGCGAAGCCGCCGTCATTTCGGGCTGCATATTATATGTAAGCATTTTATATCCCAACCAAGAAAACAAAAGTCGTGACGTCAGTGGCAAGGTCCGCCGTCAAACCTAACGTTGTGTGATTCGATCGAAATCGAACTTCAAGTGGCGCGCTGGTCCATTCGCGCCTTGCTGCCTTACTTCGAAGCGATGGTGACGAACACCGGTCCCCGCGCTTCGGTCAACGACAGCGTGCCACGTTCCCCGTGCGGCACGCCGTATACATCGGTGACGATCGCATCAGCCGGCAGATGCGATACATCGAGGTCCATCACGTTCCCATTCCCGTAACACCACACGACGTACTTCGTTGCGTGCGCGCCATCGAGTTTCAGCACGACGTAGCGCGCTTTCTCATCGATGAAATAGCGAGCGTGCACTTCGCCCGCGGTGAAACCGAACAAATGCTTGACTGCGTCGTACGCGGGCAGCTTCGCATTGTTGGCATCGAGCAAGCCGAAGTTGTGCTCCATTTCCTTCGGGTCGGTCCCATCGTCGCGCATGTCGTAGTAGGACGTCAGTCCGACTTGCGCGATCCAGTTCATCAACAGTAGCCGCACCGCGTAGCGAGCTTGCCGCGCTCTTGCTTCGGGTGCGTGGCCGTCGTTGATCTCAGACACATATTCGTATCCAACGCTTGGGTACGACCATTCGGTTGCCCACACTTGGGGGCGTTTTGTATAACCGTTGAGGTCTTCGCGCAACACTCGATAGTCGTCGAGCACGGTTTCCGGGTTCTGCTGTCGATACGGATGCACGCTCACCGCATCGGGACCGAGCGGCTTGCCGGCTTGTCGCGCGGTTGCGCTCATGTCGCCCACGGCACGGATGAATGCGCGATCGATCTGTTGCACGCCGCCCGTCGCGACGATCGCACGCGGATTGGCCGACTTCGCCGTCGTCACCGCTGTTTCAAGCAACGTGCGATAGGCACGCGGCGAAGGCGGCGCGAGCCAGTACTTCTCGTCGTCCTCTTCGTTCCATACTTCGAAACGCACCGGCGCGTTACGGTAGCGATACGCCGCCATGTGCACGTAGGTACTGAACGCGCTCAATTGCACGGCGGAGGTCGGTGGCTGGTCCGGGCTGAAGGCGTAATGCTTGTAGCCGAGGATGAACAACGCGCCCAGGCCGCGTGCCGAAAGATTGGAGACGAGACCGTCGAAGCCGCCGAAATGCCAGCCATCCGGCGCCTGCACCGCTTCCCAGAAGAGGTCCGTGCGAACGAAGGAGAAGCCGACGTCCTTCACGGCATCGAGCAGATGCAGATCGGCGATTTGATGAATGGCGACGCCCGTATTCGCGCGCGACGCGGCAAAGCCCGGCAACTCGATGTACGGATGCTCCGTCGATTGCGACGCGCCGTCGAGCACGAGCGTCGGTGCGGCGGACGCCGCGTGCAGCGAACCGCAAAGGGAGATGAGCGCGGCAAGCACGATGCGCCGCGCCAAGCTTACGTTGGTCCGGATCACGACGAATGCCTTCCGAACGTATGACGGCTTGCTTCGAGTGCCGCGACCTGCTGGTTCGCGCGGCTCGCTTGCAGCCAATGTTCGTTCGACTGTGGCGCGAACCCGTTAAAGCCATAGCCACGCGAAGGCGCTTGCGGATACCACGGGGCAACCGGTCGAGCCATGAGCGCCGGCTGTCGCAGGTAGCTGATGGCAAGACCCAGGAACAGCAGGCAGCCGATCGATTCGCAGATGTCCGTGCTCGCCGCGCTGAAGACGAGATACAGCAGCACCGACCACGCAGCGCGATCGTTCGACGCCGAATTCAGCATGAGCCGCACGAGATACACGACGAGCACCAGCGCGCCGACGAAACCGAAGCACGCAATTGCATAGAGCACGGTGTTATCGGCATACGCAACGTTGAAGCCGAACGGGCTTTCGTAATAGCTCGCGGCCGAGCCGAACGCGCCCGGCCCGAGACCGAACCAGATGCGTTCGTGCTTCATGAGACCTTCGATCAGAAGCGGCCATGTGTTGATCATTCGATCCTGGAACGACGACAGCGTGACGTATCCGCGGCTCGCCAGATTGAATGCGGAGGCGGCGAAGAATGCGACGATCGGCAAGACGATCGGGAAGCCGCTCGCCCACAGACACGCTCGCTTGATGCCGCGCGTAGAAAACAGCATGTGCACGATGACGACGATTGCGAGCGACACCGGCGCGGTCTTGTTGGTCGTGGCGTAGATGGTGGCGCCGGCGAGCGCGAGCAGCACGAACTGCAGCGCCTTCGAGCGGATGTGCATCAAAAGCCACGTGGTCAGAAGGCCGGCCATGAGCGCCACCGATGCGCTGTCGCGACCGAATCCCGACAGCCGCGATGCAACGCCGACGTACGAGGACGTGGCCATCGTCACGTTGTGTCCACCGACCGATACGCTTGCGCCCACCCAGGGCAGCTTCAGCATGCTATTGGCGAGAATACCGATGCCGCAAAGCGCGGCGAGTGTGAGCAGTCCGAGGAACGCCGAGCGTCCGTTCATGAGCGCGAGCGTCTCGCGGGACGCGGTGAGTGCGAAAAGCAGAGGCGTCACGCTCCACAGCCAGAATCCGACTGCGGCAGGCTCGACGCCGTGCGACAGCGAAAGGAAGGTCTGCGTAAGCAGATATAGCGCGATGAGCGCGTGCGTCGCCTTGGGCCGCGTGAGAAGGACGTATAGCACCCAGCCCAACATCAGCACCTTGGGAAGATACGCGGCGGGCGCCATGCCCATCGTCGACGTGTAGTAGCGGATCACGCCGGAGAGCACGTCGCTCGCCACTGCGACGATAAACGTCGCAACCCATAGCTTGTCTTTTAGTGATGCTTTGTTCATCGAGTGACCGTCGCATGTCCGTCGGAAGGAAAAGTCGGTTGCACGATCAAATCGGCAACCGCTTCGTGTTCTTTGCACGCTTGGCGCAGAGTCGATTCAAGTCTGGCCGGACTCGTCTCAGGACCGAAAATTACCTTTGTACGACAAGTGACTCTGTGCGCGCACGCACGCATGAATTTGCGGGCGACAGCTAAACGTTTGCGCCACGGTCCAAACCGCCTCTCAAGCACATCGAGCGTGCGGTAAGCCACTTATCGCGATGCCAGTTGAAGCCCGGCTAAAGCTTTTAGGCGAGCGGTTTGAAGGGGGGAATCACAGGACTCGTGCGCGGTCTATGCGGGCGATTATCTTCGTGCGTTTCGCGACTGAAACCGCGGTTGATCGCAGGCGATTAATACGCAATAAATTCGGCTCTTATCCGGACCGAAAAGGCACGCTGTCGCATTCCGCCACAGCCTTAGCCACAATGGCGCGGCGACGCTATCGCGTATGAAGATTACAGAATTTCCTGTTATTGAAAGGTTTGAAAACGATTCAAAAGCCAACATCATTCGCGTCAAACTTTAGGGTGGAAAACAGATTATTTATTCACGGTTTTGTACTATAAAAGTACGTTTTTCCGTTTGGTCCAACTGGTTACATGCTGTTACGTCTTTTATCGTACTTAACGACGTTTCAACTGTGTAACATTCCTCATGACCCCTCCGGCAATAAACGGATGACGGTCGCGCCTTAATTGTCCAGGCGCATAGGCTGATTCGCCTCTCTCTCCCAAAGCACTGCTTACCGAGGTCCTTTAAGGCACTCGGGGGAGACCCTTTGCGCGGTCAGAATCAATGCACACTGAGCCATTATCCAAAATGAAGAATAATCGTCTGGTCGTAATTTCGTGCTATTTAGGCACCCTAATCTTGTCCGCATGCGGTGGCGGTGGCAGTGACGGAACGCCGTCGAGCGTCGTCAACAGCGCAACCGATCCCGTTGCGGTGGTGGATATCGCCAAGCATCCTGCTTCGGTGAGCGGCACCGTCATTCCCCCGGCCACGTCGATCAGCGACTCGTCGGGCGCGGTGTGGACGGTCAAGAGCGGCGTGGTGTATCGCGCCAATCAGAAAGCCGGCTTCTCGCAGGACGTGATCGCGCTGCTTTGGTACGCAGGCAAGATCTATCAGCAGAACGTGAACAAGCTCTGGTGGGTCTGGCAGAACAACACGTGGGCAGTTTCGGCCGATCCGCGCCCTGCAGCTTCGACGCCCGCCAGCACGCCGGCATCGACGAACGCGGGTTCGACTTCGGGCTCTGCTTCCGGTTCGACCACGACAGCCATGCCGTTCTTCGGCGTCAACGAGCACTATGCCTACGGCGGCGTCTATTCGTCGACGCCGCTCAGCACGCAGGCTTCGACCATGGTCGACCTCGGCCTGACGGGCATTCGGCAGGACGTGCACGGTTACGATCAGATCGACACGCTCGCGAACAAGGTCATTCCCGGATTAGGTTCCAGTGTCACGGTGATGCCGCTGATCGATGCCTATCCGTGGGACGACCCTTCGCTGAACGGCAAGACGCCGACCGAAGACAGCGCCTACGCATATGCGTATTCCATGGCCGCTTACGCCGCGACCAAGCTCAAGGGCGTGCCGGTCGTCGAGTTCGGTAACGAGTACGACCTCGACACGCATAACCGCAAGATTGCAAACGATGGCGTGAACGTTTCCGACTACGACAACACCACGTGGCCAATCTGGCGCGGCGCGCTGCGCGGCTATTACGACGGCTGGCGCTCGGTGGATACGGCCGGACAGACGAAGGTCATTGCCACGGCTTCGGCGGGCTTCCTGTACCTCGGCTGGTACAAGGGCATGTTGACAGGCGTGCAGCCGGATGGCTCGACGGGACATCCGAAGGTGAAGACCGACATCATCCAGTTGCACTGGTACTCGGACGGTCTCGATCCTGAGAACACGTGGGGCAAGGACGGCACCAACTACAACGTGCTCAAGATCATGCACGACACGTACAACCTGCCGATCATGTTCACGGAAATTGGCGTGAATATGGACTTTTCGACGGCTCAGGCGCAGGCCTATATCACGAAGACGGTCCCGGAACTTTACGCGGCACGCAGCACGTATAACGTGATCGGCTTCCAGTGGTACGAGCTCTACGACGATCCTACCGGCGACTACGGCATTCTCACGAATAGCGGCGCGAAGAAGGCGATCTATTCGACGATGAAGGCAGCAGTGGCGGCTTCGAAGTAATCGAGTTTTGCTGTAGTACCAAAACACCCGGCGCAAGGTTCAACATGCCTTCCGCCGGGTGTTTCGCATTTCAAGGTCTCACGCATTCGCGACCGAAACGCCCGCGCGCTGGAGAATGTGCTGATTACGCGGTGACAAGTTCGCGAACTGCAAACGCTTCCCTGCCTTTCGATAGCGGTCTTGCAACATTTCGAACGCCACGATTGCAGAGTGATCCGCGACATGCAGATGCTGACAATCGACGATGACATCGTCCGCATCGTTCTGCGGATCGAAAAGGTCCTGAAAATTCGCCGTCGATGCGAAAAACAGGGTTCCGTGCAATCCGTAAGTACGTGTGCCCTTTTCATCGGATTTCGACTCCGCGCGAATCTCGCGGGCATGTTGCCAGGCGAAGTTCAACGCGGCGATCACGATGCCGCATAGCACCGCAATCGCCAGATCGGTGAACACGGTGATAACCGTGACCGCAACGATCACGATTGCGTCATTACGCGGCACTTTACCGAGCACACGGAGCGATCCCCACGCGAAGGTCTGCTGCGCCACGACGAACATCACGCCGACCAACGCGGCGAGAGGAATTCGTTCGATAAGCGGCGACAGGAAAAGGATGAACAGCAAGATCATGATGCCGCTCGTCGCACCTGATAAGCGGCTGCGTCCGCCCGAACTCAGGTTGATCATGGTCTGACCGATCATGGCGCAACCGCCCATGCCGCCGAACAAGCCGGATACGATATTCGACACGCCAAGCGCCACGCATTCGCGATTGGGCTGTCCGCGCGTTTCGGTGATCTCATCGGTCAGATTGAAGGTCAGGAGCGTTTCCAGCAAGCCGACAATCGCCATGAGAAGCGCGTAAGGAAAGACGATTCTGAGCGTATCGAGATCGAGCGGTATCGTCGGCAGATGAAAGCTCGGGAACGCGCCCGCGATGTGCGCCATGTCGCCCAGTGTCCGCGTCGGCAAATCGAGCAACTGGCTTATCAGGCCGATACTCAGAATGGCGACGAGCGCCGGCGGCACCGCCTTGGTGATGCGCGGCAGCAGATACACGATCAGCATCGTCAACGCGACGAGACCCGACATGACCATCAACGGCGTTCCCTGCAACCAGACTTCGCCTTGCGGTGTGGCGCGTTTGAAATGCTCGAGCTGCGCCATGGCAATGATGATCGCGAGGCCATTCACGAAGCCGATCATCACGGGATGCGGCACCATGCGGATCAGCTTGCCGAGACGCAAAAGTCCGAAGACGGTCATCAGCACGCCGCCAAGAATAACGGTAGCGAGAAGATACTGAGCGCCGTGCTCGACCACGAGAGCGACGATGACGACCGCCATCGATCCCGCCGCGCCGGAAATCATGCCCGGTCTGCCGCCGAAAATGGCGGTCAGCGCGCAGATGATGAAAGCGCCGTAAAGGCCCATCAAGGGATTCACCTGCGCGACGAGCGCGAACGCAATGCACTCGGGAACGAGCGCAAACGATGACGTAAGGCCCGCGAGCACATTCGCGGGAACATGCGTGAGCCATTGCTGCTTGAGAGATTGAATCTGCATCGAATGAGTTCCGCAGTCCGCACATGGCGCACTGCGTTTGAAAGCCGGCGCAAAACGCCGATGGTGTCGAACGGAGTCGCCGGTGTCGAATCGACGAGATGGCAGCACGTCGCCTGAAGCAAGCCAGGCGAACGCACCCGTACACGCGAACCCCCAAGGTGCAAAGCCGTCTGAACGGTCGGAGGTTCTCGGAAAGCTACATGGGTGCGTGAGAAATTCGGTGTGGGCGCGAGATCGCCCGGGAAGGCTCGTAGTTTACCCTAATCCGTAAATTCGAGTGATGCGCTTGCCCCGGCCATGTCATGCAGCATGCGCTTGAATGCAATCGTCGACATTCCACACTTCACTCCAACTCAAAACGTTTCCACTCAGGCATCGGCGATACTGCAGTCACGCGCCGCTAGCAACTTCGCGGACTCGATGAACAACTCTTTGAGCGTACACATCATGAGCCGGGAAATCATTCGTGTCGAACCGCTTTCAAGCTGGCTCGAGCGCTGGAATGCGCCGACCTCCGCCGTCACGCGTCATCGCGACACGGTGTACGTGTCAGGCTTTCCTCCGTTCGATCCGCAGACCGGCGAGATCATGCAAGCATCGATCGAAGTGCAGACCCAACGCGTGTTGGAGCAACTGAAGCTGTGCGTCGAGACGGCGGGTTCATCGCTGGATCAGGTTCTCAAGTGCAACGTCTATTGCACCTCAGTCGCCGCTTTCCCGGTCGTGAACGACATCTACGGACGATTCTTCGGCCCCAATCCGCCCGCGAGAATCTTCGTCAATGTGCCTGCGTGGCCGGGACATTTCGATATCGAGATTGACTGCATCGCGGCGATATAGCGTGCTGACGTGTGCCCTTAACTTCCCCGCACCGTTCCCGTCCGCCCAAGGCGCGCGGCCAGCACGGACAACGCATCGTAGGCTTCGCGCGATACCTCGTCCCACGCTGCGATAGCCCGCGACTGCGCTTCCACCACCGCGCGGTCGCCTCGCGCGGCGGGGCCTGTCAGCGCATCGCGCGGGCCGAGGGCAAGTACGTTATCGACGGAATTGCGCGCAAGCGTATGCCTCATGTCCTGAATCAGCGTGTCCGGAATGCCCGCCGCTTGCCACATCTCGACGGACATCGCCGCGAGCACCGGCAAGAAGTTCGACGCCATGACGGCCGCCGAGTGATACAGCGCCTTGCTGCCCGGCTCGATGTCGAAACACCGCGCACCGATCGCGCCCAGCACCTCGCTCCATGCGCCACGCGCGGCGGCGTCGCCTTCCAGACCGCATGGCGTGCCTTCGAACTGGAAGACGGAGGTGCCGGGGTTGGCGAAGCTCAACATGGGATGCGCGCTCGCAACGCTCCAGCCGATGCCGCGCAAAGGCGCGAGCGTGTCGGCATCGAGCGCGCCGCTGCAATGCACCGCCACCGACGCGCCCCGGCCTTCGTGCGCGCGAGCGAGCTGCTCGGCCACTTCGGCGATGCGCATGTCGGGCACCGACAAGAGCCAGATATCGGCGGGGCGCATCGTGGCCAAGTCTTCGGCTACGCGGCCCGCGCCGATGAAATCGACCGCTTCGGCGGCGCGTTTGGCGTCGGTATCGAAGACATCGCCGATATCGAGCACGCGGTTCGCGACGATCAGATTGCCAAGCGTCGCGCCCACGCGCCCCGCGCCGATGATGTTGAGTTTCGCCATGATGCGAAAGCGCGTGCGCCTCAACCGTGCCGAATGGCGATGGTCTTGAGGCTCGTGAAGCCATAGAGCGCTTCGAAGCCTTTCTCGCGCCCGTGGCCGCTCGCCTTCACGCCGCCGAACGGCAGTTCGACGCCGCCGCCCGCGCCATAGTTGTTGATGAAAACCTGCCCCGCCTGCAGCTTGCGCGCGAGGCGCAGACCACGCGAGCCATCGCGCGTCCAGACGCCCGCGACGAGGCCGTAATGCGTGCCGTTGGCGAGTCGCACCGCTTCGGCTTCGTCGTCGAAAGGCATGACGGCAAGCACCGGCCCGAAGACTTCTTCCTGCGCGAGCCGGCTGTCCGGCGGCACGTCGCGAAACAGCACGGCTTCCTGGAAGAAGCCATTACGCGATGACTCCGCCGCGATCTTGCCGCGCGCCGCGACACGTATACCTTCGCCTTCCGCGCGCTCGACGATGCCGCGCACCCGCGCCTGCTGCTTCGCGTTGACGAGCGGCCCCATGTCGAGGTCCATCGACGGCGGACCGGAACGCAGCGTCTCGAAGCGCGCGGCGAGCCGCTCGACGACGCTTTCGTAAATGCCGCGCTGGACCAGCAAACGGCTGCCCGCCGAGCAGGTCTGCCCCGCGTTCTGGATGATCGCGTTGAGAATGACGGGCAGCGCTTCGTCGAGATCGGCATCGTCGAAAACGAGTTGCGGCGACTTGCCGCCGAGTTCGAGCACGCTCGGGCAATGACGTTCCGCCGCCGTGCGTCCGACCAGCGCGCCCGTGACCGTCGAGCCCGTGAACGAGATGTGGCCGATGCCCTCGTTCGCCGACAACGCCGCGCCCGCTTCGCTGCCAAGACCCGTGACGACGTTGATCGCGCCCGCCGGAAAGCCGATGTCCGCGGCGATTTCGGCGAGTCGCAGAATCGACAGGCTCGCGTCCTCGGCAGGCTTGACCACGCACGCGTTGCCCGCCGCGAGCGATGCGCCGACGCTGCGCCCGTAAATCTGCATCGGATAATTCCACGGGATGATGTGCCCGGTCACGCCAATCGGCTCGCGCACGGTCAACACGGTGAAGCCCGTCGTATAGGGCAAGGTCTCGCCGTGCAGTTTGTCGACGCAGCCCGCGTAGTACTGAAGATAACGCGCGAGCACGGCCGCGTCGGTGCGCGCGGTCTTGAGCGCCTTGCCGGTGTCGCGCGCTTCGAGTTGCGCGAGTTCGTCGCCGTGTTCGAGCACGGCGGCGGCATACGCGAACAACAGATTCGAGCGCTCGGCCGGCGAGAGTTTGGCCCACGCTCCATCGAGCGCTTCGCCCATCGCGCCGCGCGCGGCGGCGACCGCAGCATCGATATCGGCGGCGTTGCCGCGCGAGATGTGAGCGAACGGCTCGCCCGTGCTCGGATCGATGACATCGAGCGTCGCGCCGCTATCCGGCGCCTTCCATGCGTTGCCGATGAAGTGTCGATATTCCATGTCTTACTCCGTGATCAGTGCGTGTTCCGTGACGGCATCGGCGATCGCCGTGCCAACTTCGACGGTGTTGGCGCCGCCATCCATGTCCGGCGTGCGCGGACCTTTGTCGAGGACGGTTTCGATCGCCGCGACGATGGTTTTGGCGGCCGCTTCGTAGCGCGCCTCGCCGCGTCCGAGATGCTGAAGCATCAGCGCCGCCGACCAGATCTGCCCGATCGGATTGGCGATGCCGCGCCCGGCGATGTCAGGCGCGGAACCATGCACCGGCTCGAACAGCGACGGAAAGCGCCGCTCCGGATTCAGGTTCGCGGAAGGCGCGATGCCGATGGTGCCCGTGCAAGCCGGCCCGAGGTCGGACAGGATGTCGCCGAACAGATTGGATGCGACGACCACATCGAAACGGTCCGGGTTCTGCACGAAGTGCGCGCACAGAATGTCGATATGGTACTTGCGCGTTTCGATGTCCGGATAGCGCTTCGCGGCTTCGGCCAGACGCTCGTCCCAGTAAGGCATGGTGATGGAGATGCCGTTGGACTTGGTCGCGGCCGTGAGTTGCTTGCGTGGCCGGCTTTGCGCCAGTTCGAACGCGAACTTGAGAATGCGGTCCACGCCCGTGCGCGTGAACACGGCCTGCTGCGTGGCGAATTCGCGCTCGGTGCCTTCGAACATGCGCCCGCCCACCGACGAATACTCGCCTTCGGTATTCTCGCGCACCACCAGAAAGTCGATCTCGCCGGGCTTGCGGTTCGCGAGCGGCGACGGCACGCCGGGCATCAATCGCACGGGGCGCAGGTTCACGTACTGGTCGAATTCACGGCGAATCTTGATGATCGATTCCCACACGGCGGTGTGATCAGGCACGACGTCGGGCGTGCCGACCGCGCCGAAGAAGATGGCGTCGTGCTTGCCGATCTGCTGGTCCCAATTCGCGGGCATCATCGTGCCGTGTTGCAGGTAATGCTCCGTGCACCACGAGCCGAATTCGTCGAAATTGAGCGCAATGTCGTAACGCGCGGCCACGGCCTTCAGCACGCGCAGGCCTTCGACCATCACTTCCTTGCCGATGCCGTCGCCGGGAATGACGGCGATGTTATGAGTTGTTGCCATGATCTGCAAAGCCTCCGAAAGTGCGACGCGGAAATGACCGGCGAGACGGCACAGGAGGCGGGCGCACCCAAGGCGCGCCTCTATGGAAATTGCGTTGTCTCCTGCGTCTCTTTTGCTCGCGAGCGCGGCCGCGCCCGGGCATCGGACTATGTCGAATGCCAATCTAGCGGACGCATTCGAACGACGGAAGTGCGAATCGAGGAACGGTGGCTTCGAAAATCCGCAAGGGCTCAGCGCGCGGGGCGCTCGGTATCGAGTTGCGCCGTGCTCGCGGGTCCGATCTCACTCAGAAAGTCGAACAGCCTGCGCGTAGGCAAGGCCGCCGCGCCTTCGCGCATGCCAACCGACATCATCCGTTCGGCCCAGGAATTGGTCAGGCGAATGAAGCGCAAGCGCATCGGCTGAAGAAACAGCTTCACGGCGCCCTCGGGCAACACGCCGATACCCTGCCCCACGGCGATCAACCGGCACATGGCCTCGAAGCTCTGCACCTGCACGCGAAAGCGGATGGTCTTGCCCGCCAGCGCCGCTTCCTTGACCAGCATGCGCGTGACCTCGGCCTTGTCGTCGAGCGCGACGATATCGTGTTCGAGCAGCGCGGCGAACTCGATCTCGTCTCCCTGCAATACATGATCCTCCGGCACGACCACGCTGATCCGGTCGCTGCAATAAGGCGCGAGGCGAATGCCCTCCATGCCCGTTTGCGACGTCACGACGCCGATATCCGCCCGGCCATCGCGCAACGCCTGCAAGATGTCGGCGCTGCGCAATTCGCTGATATGCAGCTTGATGTCGCGATACTTCTGCGAGAACGCTCGCAGATGCTCGGGCAACTCCTGGCTGATCGCGGAGATGTTGGCGAAGACGCGCACCCGGCCCACCGAGCCTTTCGTGTAGTCGGACAGCTCGCTATATATGGCGTCGGTCTTGAGCAGCAGCTCGGTGCCGTGGCGCGCGAGCGCTTCTCCGGCGGGCGTGGGCTCGACGCCCGCCGAAGTTCGATTCAGCAGCACCACCCGGAAATGATGCTCGAGCAGCGCAATGCGCCGGCTGGCCGTCGACAAGGACATATGCGAATGCTGCGCCGCCTTCGACAGACTCCCCGTCTCGACTGCGCGCAGAAAGAGAGCCAGTGAGGTGAGATCGAACAAACCAGACGCTCCGTGAATGGATCATGCCGCGCAGTATGGCACCCTCGCGGCGGCCCTCAGTCTTCGCGCCCTACAGGATTACCCTGAGCGATGCACGCGCGTGGCCGCTCGCATCGGGCGTTCGAACAATTCGAAAGCCCGCTTCAAGGAATTCGCATATCGACGGCGCGCGGCACAGGCTAAATTTCTCATGTCCTGCTGCGTCCGCCGTTTGCCACGAATCCGGCGACACTGACAGGGCTTTAAAAAAATCAGTACATACATGACGGAGACAAACGTGGAAATCGATGCGACCAGCATGCCGGGCGGCGCTCTGCCGTCCGCACCCGCGCGCGACGCGGCCGCCGAGGACCGGATTTTCCGGCGCCTCGCGCTACAGATCCTTCCCATTCTGATGTTCGCGTACATCACCTCGTATATCGACCGGGTGAACGTGAGCTTCGCCAAGCTGCAGATGGCCCAGCAACTCGGCTTCTCCGATGCCGTCTTCGGTTTCGGCGCGGGCATCTTCTTTCTCGGCTATGTAGTCTTCGAAGTGCCGAGCAACATGATTTTGCAGCGCGTCGGCGCACGCCGCTGGATCACGCGGATCATTCTGTCGTGGGGCATCGTATCCGGGCTTACGGCGTTCGTCGCCACGCCGATGCAGTTCTATGCCATGCGCTGTTTGCTGGGCGTCGCCGAAGCGGGCTTCATTCCGGCGATCATCTTCTATATCAGCCAGTCGTTTCCGAGGCACTGGCGCGCTCGCATTCTCAGCATGTTCTACGCGGCGCTCGCGCTGGCGGGACTGATCGGCTCGCCGCTTACCGGCTTCATCATGGAATACTTCAACGGCCTGATGGGCTTGCCGGGCTGGAAGTGGATATTCATCATCGAGGCGCTGCCCGCGTTTCTCGCGGCGGTCTACACGTGGCGAGGTCTGGAAGACGATGTCACGCGAAGCAAACACTGCAGCGAACCCGAACGCGCTTTGTTGTCGCGCGTGCTCGCCGCTGACCGTGCGATCACCGCCGAAGCCAATCACAAGGGCCTTTTGTCGAGCTGGCTCGTGTGGGCGTTTTGCCTCATCTACTTTCTCGACGTGTTCGGCATCTACGGCTACACCTTCTGGGCGCCGACCATGATCAAGTCGATGGGCATCAAGAGCGACTTCGTGATCGGCCTGCTCGCGGCGCTGCCAAACGCGGTTGCGGTCGTCGTCATGGTGCTGTTCGGGCGCAGCGCCGACAAGCGCGGCGAACGGCGCTTGCATGTCGCGGCCTTGCTGTTGATGGGCGCGGCAGGATTGTCGCTCTCGGTGCTCTGGCATGACAACCTGTGGCTCGGCATGCTTGCGCTGTGCATGGCCAATGCGGGATTGCTGTCGTTGCCGCCGCTTTTCTGGAGCATGCCGACGGCGGTGCTGGGCACGAGCGCGGCTATCGGCATTGCATGGATCAGCGCCTTCGGCAATCTCGGCGGCTTCTTCGGTCCTTATGTGGTGGGGTATCTGAAACAGCTTTCCGGCGGCCTCACGCTGCCGATTTTCTCGATGGTCGGTTGCCTTCTGCTCGGCTTCGTACTGGCGGTGATGTTGCCCAAGAGGCTCGTCAACCGTTGATGCGGATGCAACCGGCTTTCCAAACGACAACTCGAAGAGATAGAGCATGAAGCAACGCATCGGCATGATCGGTATCGGTCTCATGGGACACGGTATTGCGCGCAACGTGATGAAGCACGGCTACCCGTTGAGCGTGGTCGAGCATCCCGGCAACCAGCCGCTCGACGAACTGCTGGCGGGGGGAGTCAAGACCTTCACCACGGGCGAGGCGCTCGCGCGCGAGTCCGAGATCGTCATTCTGTGCGTGACCGGATCGCCCGAAGTGGAAGCGGTTCTGAGTGCGCCCGATGGCGTGCTCGCGGGTTTGCAGCCAGGCACCATCGTGATCGATTGCTCGACGGCCGTGCCCGCATCCACGACGCGCGTGGCCGATCGCGTGACGCAGGCGGGCGGCCTCTTCATCGATGCGCCCATGACGCGCACCGCCAAGGAAGCGCACGAAGGACGTTTGAACTTGCTGGTGGGCGCGGACCCGGAAGTGTTCGCGCGAGTGGAGCCGCTGCTGCGCACGTTCGCGGAGAACATCACGCTGGTCGGCGGCACTGGCGCGGGACACAGCATGAAGCTGCTGCACAACTTCGTGTCGCTCGGCACGATTGCGTTGATCTCCGAGGCGGCTGCCTGCGCGAAGCGTGCGGGCGTGGACCCGCAAACTTTCGTCGATGTGCTCGCGAAGGGCGGCGGAGGCGGCGCGGCGCTGGAGCGGCTGCGGCCATCGCTTATCGACGGCGATCCTTCGAGCATGCCTTTTCATATGTCGAACGCGCTGAAAGACCTCGGCTACTACGTGACGATGGCCGGCGACACCCATGCCGTCGATGCCATTGCCACCGCCGTGCAGTCGACTTACGCAGCGGCGGTCGAGCTTGGGGGAGCGCACAGGACGTTGCTGGAGTTGCCGGGGTTGTTGGGTGATGCGGCTGCGGATTCCGAGCGACGTTGACGGTATTGCTGGCCGCACATTGCGGCATAAGCAGGCGGCGCGTGAAGCTCGTTTGATCGAACATTTCGCGCCGCCTCGAACGAATTAATCAGCGACGCCTACCCGCAAAAGGCCGCCAGCAGCCCTTCTCGGCGCCCCTAGATCAAACATCGAAGTTTACAAATTCCCAAACACCCGTCAGAATTGCGCCCGTCCTAATGCGAATAGTTCGCATTTACGGCCAATAACTCGACGACGGAAAATTAGGGATGAAATCAGCACCACGGGGCAGTACAACCATCGGCAAATGGGCGATGCGCCCGTCCACACTGGCGACGCTCCTGCTCTTCGCCACCAGTCAATCGGCCCTTGCGCAGCAAAGCGACACCGGCTCATCGACATCCGGCAACGCCACCGAAGCCACACTCCCCGCAGTCTCCGTCACCGCTTCATCCGACACCGACCCAGGCCAGCATCTGCGCCGCGACGTCAGCACTGGCGCGCTCGGCACCCGCACGCAACTCGACACGCCCTACTCGACCACTATCGTCACCGGCGAAGAACTCGCGGATCGTCAGGCGAAAAAGCTCGGCGATGTCTTCGCGCAGGACGCATCCGTGTCGGACAACAGCAATCCGTACAACGCGTGGGCGAGCTATATCACCGTGCGCGGCATGCAACTCGACTGGCAGAACGGTTACAGGATCGACGGCCAGCCGTTCAACGCCTACGGCATCACCATGCCCTACGAGCAACTCGAAAGCGTCGAACTGCTCAAGGGCTTGTCGGGCTTCATGTACGGCTTCGGCGCGCCCGGCGGCGTGGTCAACTATGTGACGAAGAAGCCGCCCGTCACGGATAAGCAGATCGCCAGCGTCGATGTCGGCTATGCGTCGACGGCCGTATGGTCCGAGCATGTCGACCTGGGTGGGCGTATCGGACCGAACAGCATGTTCGGCTACCGCTTCAACGCGACGCACGAGGAAGGCAAGACCTATAACGACGGCAACGTGCGCCGCGATTCGTTCTCCCTTTCCGCCGATGCACGCCTCACGAAAGACCTCACCGCCACCTTCGGCGCGCTGTATCAGGAACGCCATGCGTCGGGCATCACGACGGCCATCTCGACCGCGCAATACACGGGCGCCTCGTTGCCCGCGACGCTCAGTGGCGGCAGCAGCACGCTCGTCACGCCGGACCAGCATCTGAACACGAACTTGCAACTCTATACTGCCGGCTTGCGCTACAACCTGAATCAGGACTGGACGCTTTCGGCCTCATACAGCTTTAGCAAGAGCACGCGGTATCGGAACGAGAGCACGTACAATCTGCTCGATCCAGCGGGCAACTACGACGACTTTCGCTTCGAAGGCAAGGAAGGGCATCAGCTGAATGCGTGGCAGGTCATGGCCGAAGGTCTCGTAAAGACGGGGCCGCTGCAACATCAGCTCGTGTTCGGCGCCGCGTATCAGAAGCAAACCAACGACAACACCGCGAACAGTTTCTACGACCAGATCGGCACGGGCAACATCTATCAGCCGAACGTCAATCGCTACGACAGTTCGGGCTTCTACACCTATCGCAACGCGGACATCACGCAGAAAGCGCTGTTCGCAAGCGATACCATCGCGCTCACCGAACGCTGGTCGGTGCTCGGCGGCGTGCGCTATACGAATTACGAGCAGCACGGCTACGGTATCGACGGCACGACGACTTCGACTTACTCGCAAAACGGCGTGGTCACGCCGAGCGTCGCGCTGATGTTCAAGCTCACGCCGGGCACGACGCTCTATGCGAGCTACGTCGAATCGCTGGAAGCGGGCAATGTCGTCGGCGACTTCTACGCCAATGCCGGAGCGATCCTCAATCCGCTGCGCAGCAAGCAATACGAAGTCGGCGTGAAGAGTCAGAACGAGCGCTGGAGCGCGACGGCTGCGCTGTTCCGCATCGAGCGCGGCGCGCAATACGCCAATGGCGATAACGTCTTCGTGGAAGATGGCGAGTCCATCTTCGAAGGCATGGAAGCGGGCGCGGATGTTCGCATCGGCCGGGACTGGACGGTCGGCGGCGATCTGATGTGGATCGCGACGCACTACAAGAAAGGCTCGACATTCGACGGCAATCGCGTCGCGGGTGCGCCCGGCTTCGTCGCGGCGGCCCACGTGAATTATGCGGTGCCCGTGGTTCCGGGCCTGACGCTTGGCGCCAATGCGAAGTTCACGGGCAACACGAACCTGCGTCCGTCCGGCGATCTGAACGTGCCGGGCTTCATGATCTACAGCCTTGGCGCGACTTACACGACACGCATCGCGGGACATAACGTCGGCGTGCGCGCGGCTATCGACAATCTGACGAATCGGCGTTACTGGGAATTCCAATATGCCGACTACATTCAGCCTGGCGAGCCGCGCACGGTTTCAATCAATGCGCGTCTGGAGTTTTAAGGAGGATCGGGGGCGTTGCAACCTGGGCGCCCCTTCTCGCCTTCACGCTCAAGCGACCGGAATGGGATTGTCCGTCACGAACTGATTGAACTGCTCGACGAACGCATGTTCATTCGGTCCGGCGTTATCGCGCAGCGGCTTCGCGGCATCGACCACGACTTCCGTCGTCGCTTCCGGCAGCTTCTGCATGATTTCGGCGATGAACGCTTCCAGCTGCATCGCGCGAGGATCGCCGCTCTTGTGGACCAAGTCCGTGTCCACCCACGGCGGCGCGATCTCCAGCACGCGCACGCTCGAATCGCGCAGCACGAAGCGTTGCGACATCGAATACGAATGGATTGCCGCCTTGGTCGCCGAATACAGCGCGGTCGCGGCGAGCGGCACGAACGCGAGCACCGAACTGTTGTTGACGATATACGCCTGTTGCTGCGTCTTCAGATGTTCGACGAACGCCGCGCTCACGCGCACCGTGCCGAGCAGATTCGTGTCGATGAGGCGCACCGCGGCTTCATCGTCGAGCGCGCCGCCTGCATCGTCGAACGGCATGATGCCCGCGTTGTTGATGACGACATTCAACGCCGGATACTTTGCGATCAATTGCGCGGCGACGCTGCGAATCTGCGCGGCGTCGGCGATATCGAGTTCAACCGTGTCGATGCCCGGATTCGCGCTTGCCACTTCATCGAGCAGCGCACGGCGCCGTCCCGCGACGATCACCTGATTGCCGCGCTGATGAAGCGCTTCCGCCAACGCGCGGCCAATGCCCGAAGTGCCGCCCGTGATGAAGATGGTATTGCCCGTGGTTTTCATGGTCAGTCCAAATGTGGAAAAGAGAACGATGGTTCAGGCCGCGTAGCGCGCGGCGGGTGCGTTGGTCGACAGTTCCGGCGCCATCGCCTGACGCGCGGCTTCGTACGCCTGGTACTTGGCGCCGTCGTGCAGCGAGGGAATCGTCACCAGTTCGCCGCGCTCGAAGCCGATTAGCGAGGCATCGACCATGTCGGCCGCCGACATCACGATTGCGGGGTCCAGATTGTCGATAGGGAGCCCGCCGCTTTCCCAGAAGTCCGTCGCCGTCGCGCCTGGCAACACGGCCTGCACGCGCACGCCTTTCGCCGCGAGTTCGTGATGCAGCGACTGGCTGAAGGCCAGCACGAACGCCTTGGTGCCGCCATAGACGCCGTTGAGCAACTCCGGCGCAATACTCACGATAGACGCGATATTGATCACCGCGCCCTTGCCGCGCGCGACGAAGCCCGGCACCGCCGCATAAGTCAGGCGGGTGAGCGCGGTCACGTTGAGGTCGATCATGCGGGTCATTGCATCGACGTCGCTGTCGAGCAAAGGCGTATGCGTACCGACGCCCGCGTTATTCACCAGCAGCGTGATGCTCGCGTCGTCCTTCAGCTTCGCTTCGACACGCGCGAGCGCCGTGCGGTCGTTGAGATCGGCATCGATGATCTCGACGCCCTTCTGCGTTTCATTACTGATACGTTCGGCTAGCGCGGCAAGCTTCTCGCGGTTGCGCGCCACGAGGATAAGGTCGTAGCCCGAACGCGCAAGACGCTCGGCATAGACCGCGCCGATGCCCGACGATGCGCCCGTGACGAGGGCCGTGCCGCGATGGTTCTGAGACATGATGTCACTCCGGTTCGAATGGTGGTGGTGAATCCGTGAGTAGATTCTGCGCGAAATTGACCGCGACCGAAATGACGTATATGGTCGTGTTTTCGGACAAACGACTTTTTTCGGACATCGAGGACGAGGAAACATGCACAGCATCGGCTATTTGTTGAGCGACGGCTTTCAGGTGATGGCAATCGCGTCGCAGTCGGTGTTCGAATACGCCAACCACGTAGCGGGCGAACCCTTTTATCGGATGGCCAACTATTCGGCGCGCGGCGGCGAGGTGTGTTCGTCGTTAGGCATGAGCGTCGGCACGCGCCGGGTCAGTGCGCGTGCCTCCGTGGACACATGGATCGCGGCGGGCGTGAACACGCCGCTCGACACGCCGCCACCTCAAGAAATACTGGCGTTCCTGCGTCGCACGGGTACGCGGGCGCGGCGTATCGCGGGCATTTGCACGGGCAGCTTCGTGCTCGCGGAAGCCGGATTGCTGTCGAACCGGCGCGCGACCACGCACTGGTTCTACGCACGCGAGATGCAAAGCCGCTTTCCCGATGTGCGCATCGAGGACGATCGCATTTATATCGTCGATGGTCCTATCTGGACGTCTGCGGGCATGACTGCCGGTCTGGATCTCGCACTCGCGATGGTCGAAAAGGATCTCGGCGCGGACGTTGCGCGCTCGGTCGCGCATAAGCTCGTGATGCCGCAAAGGCGTTCGGGCGGCCAGTCGCAGCATTCGGAGATGCTCGATCTCGCGCCGAAATCAGACCGCATTCAGAACGCGCTCAACTATGCACGCAAGAATCTGGGCCGGCCGCTGACGGTCGAGGAACTCGCGGGCGAGGCGAATCTCAGTCCGCGTCAATTCAGCCGCGTGTTCACGGAGGAGACGGGGCAATCGCCTGCGAAGGCCATCGAAGCGTTGCGGCTGGAAGCAGCGCGCCTGATGATCGAAAAAAGCCGGCATCCGCTGGAAACCATCGCGAAGGAAACAGGGTTTCGGGATCGCCGGCATATGCGCGAGGCGTTCATGCGCGGGTTTGGCTTGCCGCCGCAAGAGGTCAGGCGGCGGGTTTAGCGTTGCATAGGCAGGCTAATCAGCGCGGCGCGGATACGACTTCGAGCGCCGCGAGGTTCGAAACATAGCGCCCGGCCTTGCCGTCGTTGGGGATCACGAGGCGCGCAAAACCGGTGGATGTCAGCGGGGCGCCATTCATCGCATAAGCGACGATGTCGGGCTGATTGCCAAAGTCCGACGACAGTTCGGCAAGCGAAATCACGACGCGATAGCCATCGCTGCCGGTTGCGATCACGTAGAAGCCGAGCAAGTCGTTTTTAGTCGCAGTGTTGGTCTGGATGCCCGCTGCGTTGATCAGGTCCCACAGGCTCGCGCCCGTGTAGCTATTTCCGCCAGCCGTGCGCGTGACGGGAGGCAGCGCCTGCAATGCTGCCGTGTCGAAAGTCGCCGGGTGATTCAGCGCACCGAGAAGCTGGAACTGCGTCGTGAGACCGCCGCCGCCCGCCGTGACCGTGGACATCGCGGAATGGACTTCGAGCTTGACGAGGTTCGAGACGTATCGGCCGCCTTTGACGTCGCCGGGAGCAGTGACGCGCAGTGGACCGTCCGTGCTGTTGAGAGCCGCGCTCGCGCCGTTGAGCGTCTCGGCATAGGCCACCAGATCGCCGCGATTGCCGAAGTCCGGACTCAGTTCGCCCATTGCAAACAGCGCGCGATAGTTGTCGCTGCCGGTCGCCACGACATACTTGCCCAGCACGTCGTTGTGAACCGCCGAATTGACGACGATGCCAGCCTGGTTCAACACGGACCACACCGTCGCGCCGGTGTAGACGTGGCTTTGCTGGCCCGTGCCGCTGCCGAAGGAAACGGTTTGCGTGGTGGCTGGAAGTGCCTGGATCTGCGCGAGCGTGAGATTGCCCGGCGTGGCGACTTCACCGGACACGGACAAGGTCGCCTTCGGTGCGGGTGGCGAGTCGTCGTTGCCGCCGCAGGCCGTGACCGCGAACGGGAGCAACGCGAGCAAAAGCAGCAGCGAGGCAAGACGCTTGAAGTCGTGTGCGAAGCTCATCGGTGAGGTCCTTTATTCCGGGATCGTTATCGTCGATATATCGGCTCGCTATATCTACGCCGATACAACGCATAACGCTTACAGAATCGAAGGGAAATGGCAATGGGTAGTAGCAACTAGGAACAACGATGAGCGTATTGGTCATACAGAGCGGCGCCGACCGAATTCGAAAAAGCCGGCCGCGCGAGCGTTCGCAACGGCGCGTTGAATCACGGCCGGGTTCGGGAACGCAGTAATACTGGTAGCATCCACCCTCAGCCCGCACCCCGCCTTCCGGCAAGACAATGACAGACTCAACCGACCGCACCGTCTCGCTCGGCCCGCTTCCCTATGTCGTGGCCGCGACGTTCTTCATGGAGTATCTCGACACCACGATCATCGCGACCGCGCTGCCGCAGATGGCGCATTCGTTCAGTACGAGCCCCAATGCGCTGAGTCTCGGCATGAGCGCCTACATGATCGCGCTCGCCATCTTCATTCCCGCAAGCGGCTGGGTGGCGGACCGCTTCGGCTCGCGCAGCGTGTTTTTCAGCGCGATCGTGACCTTCACGCTGGCGTCCTTGCTCTGCGGCATCTCGCAGAACGTGGAGCAGTTCACGGCGGCCCGGGTTCTGCAAGGCATCGGCGGCGCGTTGATGGTGCCGGTCGGCCGCTTGACCGTGGTACGCAGCGTCGACAAGAAGCAGTTGATGCAGGCCATCTCTACCATCACGTGGCCGGGCATCGTCGCGCCGGTGGTCGGGCCGCCCATCGGCGGCTTCATCACCACGTATGCATCATGGCGCTGGATCTTTCTGCTGAATCTTCCGGTGTGCCTCGTCGTATTGCTGGCCGTGCTGAAGTGGGTGCCGAATCTGCGCAGCGGCGAACGCCGGCCGTTCGATGTCACCGGGCTCATCCTGAGCGGCCTGTCGCTCACCGCCATCCTTTATGGCGCCGATATGGCAAGTCAGCCGGATACCAATCCGTGGGTCGGACTGGCCGTGATCGCGGTTGGTCTCGTCATCGGTGTGATCGCTTATCGGCATGCGCTCGTCGCGCGGCATCCGCTCATCGACGTGACGACGCTGCGTATCCCCACGTTCTCGGTGACCGTGGTGACAGGCACGTTTACGCGTATCGGCATCGGCGCCGTGCCTTATCTCATGCCGCTTCTGTTTCAGATCGGCTTCGGGCTGTCCGCGTTCAAGTCGGGCCTGTTACTGCTTGCAAGCGCTCTGGGCAATCTCGGCATGAAGGCGCTCACGACCGGCATCCTCAAGCGCCACGGCTTCAGGAACGTGGCGATCATCAACTGTGCGGTATGCGGCGCGTTCACCATTGCATGCGGCCTGCTCACGCCGGCGTCGCCGCTCGTACTCACGCTGCTCGTGATCTTCGTTTATGGCGTGACGCGCTCGATGCAGTTCACGTCGCTCGCCACGCTCGCTTACGCCGATGTACCGACGCAGCAAATGAGCGCCGCCAACACGATGTGGAACGCGGCGATGCAAATGAGCATCGGGCTCGGCATTGCATTCGGCGCGTTGGCGTTGCGCACGGCATCGGCTTATCACGGCAAGGACGGCGCGCACGCGCACACCTTCACACTCGACGACTTCCGCCTTGCGTTTCTCGCTGCGGGCGTGGTGACGCTCGTGTCGATCTACGGCTACGTGAAGCTCTCGCGGGATGCCGGGCACAAACTCAGCGGCGCATCACGATGAAGCCCGCCGCATGAGCAGCGATAAAAAAACGCCCGCGACGGACCTGTCGCGGGCGTGTTCCATGGCGGGTCATTGACGACTCTCTGCCTACCGGAGAAACACCGCGCGTCAGGAACGGGGTGTCTCTGACACGACCCTCGGTGATGTCCCACAGTATGGGTCTAATAAACGCAATGACATAGGTGAATGCCCGCGCTGACGGTCGAGACGGCACCGTTCGCCACGAATTAGATGTCGTCCTCCATTCGCCCCGATGATTGCAATGCCGTAAGAGCCTGAATGATCGCGAGATGCGTCAACCCTTGCGGCAAGTTCCCGAGGTACTCGCCGGTTTGCGGGTCCGCCATCTCAGGGTAGATTCCGACGCCATGCGCGAGCGCTTCGATGACCGCATCGAAGGCCTTCGTCGCGCGGTCTTTCTGTCCCAGCAACGCGCGAGCTTCGATCTGCCAGAACGTGCACGCGAGAAAGCACCCTTCTTCTTCCGACGCACGGCTGTATCGATAGTGATATGCGCCTTCGCCCAGTTCGCGTTGAATGGCGTCGAGCGTACGTTCGGCGCGTTCCTTGCCGTCATAGCGAAAGCGTGTGGCGAGCGCCATGGACGCGTCGAGCTTGTCGCTGCCCGGATACATCACATATGCGCCCTTCTCTTCGGACCAGCCATGTTCCTCGATCCATTGCTCGATGCGATCGCGCTCACGCGCCCATCTATCGCGGCATGTGGTCGGCAACTGCCCGCTATCGGCCAGTTCGACCGCACGCGCGAGCGCTTCCCACGCGCTGAGTTTGGACATCGTGTAATGCTGCGCTTCCTCGAGTTCCCAAATGCCCGCGTCCTTCAGACGCCAGCGGTCGGCGCATTGATCCGCGAGACGCGAGAGCGTCTGAGCGCTCTGTGAATCGAGGATATTCCCCGCGCGCACGAAAGCCGCGGCCGTTCCAAAAATATCGCCGTAAATGCCGTGCTGATGCTGATTGGTCGCGGCATTGCCTGTGATGACCGGCGCAGAATTCATGTAACCAGGAAGGCCGGTCTCGTGCACATCCGCGACGACGTCGCCCGACAATGAAAACAACACGCGCGCGCCTTGCGTCTCGATCCGCTTCAGCAGCCACGTAAAGGCCGCCTTCGCTTCTTCCTGCGCATTCATGCGCAAAAACGCCTTGATGGTGTAGCCCGCGTCGCGTATCCAGGCGTAGCGATAGTCGAAGTTCTTCTTGCCGCCAATCCGCTCGGGCAACGATGTAGTCGCGGCCGCTGCAATCGCGCCGCTCGGCGAAAAAAGCAAGAGCTTGAGCGCAAGCGCGCTGCGAATCAGAAGCGGCCGATACGGCCCGTCATAGCGCAGCTTCGTGGTCCACTCGCGCCATTCGTTGTCGGACTTGTCGATGCGCCTGTCGATATCCTCGATTGGCGGCACGACGAGCGGCTCGTCTTCGCCCGCGACGATCGCCACGGTCTCGCGCTGTCCCTCACGCACGACCACATGCGCGACGACACCGGCATCCGCGCGTTCGTCGACGACCACACCTTCGCTATGCAGAAAGAGCCCCAACACGCGGCCCGCATGAAACACCGCGCGTTTGCCGATCATCGAACAATACGGATTGATCGTATCGTCCTGACGCCCGAAGACGATGCGCAAGTCGAATCGCATCTCACCCTCGATGCCTTCAATGCGCCGTGCTAACTCGGCCCAGGGGAGTCTGCCCGCGCCGCCGCTGTTGTGCGACTCGACCAGCCTCGCGCGGCCCGACGCGGTGGTGAAGACGGTCTCGAGCACGTTGCTGTCGTCGCGATAACGCCGCTCGACTTCGAAGGCTTCGGCGGGCGTAATGGCAAAAAAACCGCCTGTTTGCGGATTCAGCAACCGGTCGAAAAGCGGCGGCGAGTCGATGCTCGGTACGCACTACCAGTCGATCGATCCATCCGCTCCACTCAACGCAACGGAGCGGCCATCGCCCAACGCGCCGTAGGCATCGAGCGGCAGAAAGCCATCGGCGTCACGTCGAGTCTTCTCTTTGCGCGAATTCAATTTTTCGGCACCTTGTCGATGCCTTCGGCCGGATTGCTCGTGTTCACGAGTTCCGGCGACTTCACGGCGCGCAGCGTCTGCAACTGCGCGGACGTGTCGATACGCCGTGTGCGCACGAACGGATCGAGCTTGACCGGTCCACCGGTTTCAAGTGCCTTGACGATGCCTTCGATCACGCGCACATCGGCGAAACCTTCTTCCGCGTCGGGCTCCGGATGCGTGTCGTTCAAGATGCACTCCGAGAAGTACTTCATCTCGCCGCCGAAGTGGTCCGTGTTCTTGAACGAATGATTCTCTTCGTCCTGGCCGATGGTCACGGCCTGTTCGAGCGGCTTGCCGTACGTATAGCACGGCTGCATTGCGATGCTTCCCTTCGTGCCGACAGCAAAGAACGACTCCAGTGCGTTGGCCGCATACGACACGACGAACTGCGCGAGCCGGTCGCCGGGAAATTTCAGCGTGACGGCGACGGTGTCGTCGAAATCGCCGAGACCGGCTTCCGGATGCCGCACGCCGACAGCCGAAACAACCTCGGTCGGCTCGTCCTCGAACACGTAGCGCGCGGCGTTGAGCGGATACGGTCCCATGTCGAAGATCGGGCCCGCCGTGATGCCGCTCGTCGCGCGATGGTTTGCCGGGTCCACCTTCTGCACGAACGTGGACGTGAAAAGAATGATGTCGCCGAGCTCTCCCGAACGAATGCGTTCGATGGTCGACAACGTGCCGGGTTCGAAATGCAAACGGTAAGCGACCATCAGTTTCGCCGTCGATGCCTTCGCTGCTTCGATGATCGCCTGACATTGCTGCGTGGATACTTCCAGCGGCTTTTCGACGAGCACATGCACGCCCGCTTTCAGCGCCGGAATGACGAACTCCGCATGGCGCCAGTTCGGCGTGGCAAGGTAGATGGCATCGATGTTGCCGGAGGCGAGCATCTCATCGAATTGCTCATAGCCATAGGTGTGCGCTACATCGTATTGCTCGCTCAATTTGCGCGCCTTCTCGGGATCGCTCGTTACGAGCGCGGTGATCTCCGAGTTATCCGTGTGACTCACGCCGGGCATCATCGCTTCCTGCGAGATGTCGCCCAAACCTACGATCGCATAGCGGACTTTCTCGCTCGAACCCAAACCTACTGCGGACAAAATACTCATCGTTGCGCCTCTTTTGGAGAGTGACGGTGACGGACAGGCATGCGCCCGAACGCCGGCCGTGAGACTCAGGGAAGGCGCAACTTTTGTTCCAAGGGGTTAATTTCGTGCGACGGTTACGAACGGCCAATCAATCCGCGGCCGGCTTCATGAGCAACGTCAACACCGACTCGACCGCGAGCATCCGCTGCTTCTTGCGTGTCGACTTTTTGGCGAAGTCGACATCGAACAGTGTGCCGAACGTATGCCGGTTCGACACGCGATAGATGCACAGCGCGCTGATCAGATAGTGCAAATCCACCGCGCCGATGTCGCGTCGGAACGTACCCGCCGCAATGCCGCGATGGAGAATGCTCGTCAGCGTTTCGAGCACCGGACGATTCGTCGCCTTGATGGTCGGCGACTTCTTCAGGAACGCGGCGTTGTGTATGTTCTCGATGCTGATGATGCGGCTGAACACCTGATTATTCTCGTGAAACTCGAACGTGTTCTCGATATAGCGTGAGAGCAACTGCTCGGCCGGACTTTCTTGATCGAGACGCGTGGCTTCCTCGGCATCGCGGATCAACGAATAAACGTGCTCAAGCACCGCGAGATAGAGCCCGTCCTTGTTCGTGAAGTAGTAGTAGATCATCGCTTTCGATACGCGCATGCGCTCGGCAATCGCGTCCACGCGCGCGCCCGTGTAGCCGTGCAGCGCGAACTCTTCCGTGGCGATTTGCAGAATCTCGGCGCGCGTGCGCACAGCGGCCAGATCGCGCTGATTCGTCCGCTTCGGCTCGGGCGCGGGAACGGGTTCGTAGGTATCGGATGGCATCGGGTCGTTCAAGTAGATGGCTGGCGACTGGGGTTATCCCCAAGTGTCCATGTTTCTCCATCGATTAATCTACCACCACCGATTTAACGAACCTACTAGTTAGTCAGTGAAATCGAGGAACGAACGAGACATCGGAGGCGGCAATGAGAGTCTGCGTGACGGGCGGCAATCGCTTTATCGGTGCGTGGCTGGTCAGACGCCTGCTCGCCGAAGGACAAACGGTGCGTGTGTTCGACCTGAATCCGCCGGGCAAGCTGATTCGTGTGCTGCTAGGTGCATCGCTTGAACGCGTGGAATGGTTGCAAGGCGATATCGGCAATACCCGCGCGGTCGATCAGGCGCTCGCGGCTTGCGATGCCGTCGCGCATTTCGCCGGCGTGCTCACGCCCTTCTGCCAGAACGATCCGGTGCGCGGCGCGACCATCAACGTGATCGGCACGCTGAACGTCTTCGAGGCCGCGAAGAAGCACGGCATCGCGCGCGTGGTCTACACGAGTTCGGCGGGCGTCTACGGACCGAAGCACGCGGCGTATCCCGAACCGACCACGCACTACGGCGCATTCAAGCTCGCCACGGAAGGCTGCGCGCGTAGCTATTGGTACAACGCCGGTCCGGACGGACGCGCGGTGGCCAGCGTGGGCTTTCGTCCATTCGTGGTCTACGGTCCGGGGCGCGAAGACGGCGCAAGCGCGGGCGTGAGTCTCGCGTGCCAGGCGGCGGCGCGCGGCGAGCTCTACACGATTCCCTTCACCGGCCGCACCGGCATGATCCATGTCGACGATGTCGTCGGAGCCTTCTGGGCCGCCCTCACGCGCGTGGTCGAAGGCGCGCATGTCTTCAATCTATGCGGCGACGTGCAAAGCACCGATGCGCTCATCGAAGAGATCGGCAGGCAAGTGCCCGGCGCGCGTCTTTCCGCTAGCGGCCCGCCGTTGCCGATTGTCGCGGACCTTCCGCCCGACGACTTGAACCGCGTGCTTCCCGGCTTGCCCGTGACCTTGCTCGCAGATGGCGTCGCGCGCTCGCTCGCGTTCTTCGCCAAGCATGACACGCTCGAAGACGGCGCTGAAAGCGCCCAGGACATTCAACCCATCAGCCTGAACGCCTGACGCCATGACGCATTTGCTCTCCCTTGCGCACCTGACCCTGATCGAACTCACGCCGCCGGAAATGATCGAGGCCGCCAGCGCGGCGGGCTTTCGTTCGGTGAATCTGCGGCTTGCGCCCGTGGCGCCCGGCGAGCATCAGCATCCGATGATCGGCGCCACGCTCACGCCGATGATGCGCGAGACCCTCGCCCGCATGTGCGATCTGAACGTAGCCGTGCACGATGTCGAAATCGTGCGCCTGCTGCCCGATACCGACATCGACGCGCACGAGCCCTTGCTTGCGGCGGCCGCCGAACTCGGCGCGCGTCACATGCTGGTTGCGGGCGACAGTCCGGACGAAGCGGCCATCGCGGATCGCTATGCGCGACTCTTCGAACTCGGCGCGCATTATGGCATTGGAATGGGGCTCGAATTCATGCCGTGGACAGGCATCAAGAACATGGCGTCCGCGCGTCGCGTGCTGACGCTTGCGGGCACCGGCTCGATCATCGTCGATTCCATGCATGTCGATCGTTCGGGTGGCAGCGCGGAGGAAATCGCAGCATTGCCCGCGAACCAGCTCGCGTATTTTCAGTTATGCGATGCGCCGCGCGAACGTCCGACGACCGACGCCGAACTCATCTTCCAGGCGCGGCAGGCGCGCTTGCCACCGGGCGATGGCGGTATCGATCTGCGCTCGATGGTCCGCGCGCTGCCGCCCGACACCGTGATATCCGTCGAGATTCCGATGCACGGCTTGCCGAATCTCGCGCCGCCCGTGGAGCGTGCGCGTGCGTTGCGCCGTGCAAGCGAAGCGCTCATCGCCGAAGCCGCCGCTGCGGGTCCGCTTGCCGGCAGGCGCGCAAATGTGACGAGTTACTGAGGCCACATGTCGACGCAATGGGATCGAGAAGCGGACTTCGTGATCGTCGGTGGCGGCAGCGCGGGTTGCGTTTTGGCGAACCGGTTATCGGCGAGCGGCGCGCATCGCGTGCTTCTCATCGAAGCCGGCCCGCGCGACCGTCATCCGATGATCCATATTCCTGCTGGCTTTCTTTCGCTGATCGAGCATCCGGTTCTGAGCTGGCGTTATCGGTCGGCGCCGCAGCCGCACATGGATTCGCGCGTGATCGCTTATCCGCAGGGGCGCATGCTCGGCGGCACCGGGTCGATGAACGGCATGCTCTATGTGCGTTCGGCCAGAGCGGAACATGCGCGTTGGGTCGATGAAGGTTGCGCGGGCTGGTCCTTCGACGACATCCTGCCCATCTACGAACAGATGGAGAATGCGGGCGGTGCGAGCCCGGCGAACGTCTTGCCGGTGAATGATTTCATGGAGACGCATCCGCTCAGTCAGGCGTTTCTCGATGCGTGCGGCCAAACCGGAATGACGGTCCGCGCAAGTCATAACGGCGTCGAGCGCGAAGGCGCGGCGCCGTTTCAGCAGAATCGCGCGGGACGGTTTCGCGCGGGGCCGGCGCAGACGTATCTTCGGGGTATCGGCAAACGAGCGAATTTCGGGTCGATGACCGACACGCTTGCCGAACGCATTCTCTTCGATGGCACGCGTGCGGTTGGCGTGCAGGTGTCGCAAGCGGGACGCACGATCAAGGTTCGCGCGCGTGCCGAGGTGATCGTGGCGTGCGGAGCGATCCGCTCGCCGCATCTATTGCAGTTGTCGGGCATCGGGCCGGGCTCGCTGATTCAGAAGCTCGGCGTGAACGTCGTGCACGAGAACGACAACGTCGGCGAGAATCTGCGCGATCACTATTCCGTGCGCGTCACTCAACGCGTGCGCGGCCAGTCGACCTTCAACGAACGCACGCATGGCGTCGCGCTCTTCAAGGAACTGTCGCGCTATGTGGCGGGAAAGGGCCTGCTTACGTGCGGCGCAAGCACGTGCGCCGCGTTTGCCCGCAGCAGCGCTGAAGCCAACGCGCCCGATCTGCAACTGAGCTTCGCGCCCGCGAGCTTCGAGCCAGGCACGTATGCGCTCGAACGCGAGCCGGGCATGACACTCGCCATCTATCAGTCGTACCCGCATAGCAAGGGCAGCGTGCACGCCGCTTCGCCCGATGCTCACGCGGCGCCCGTCATCTCTCCACGCTACCTCACGGATGCGCGCGATCAAGCGACCGTCGTCGCGGGCCTCAAACTTGGCCGCAAGATTTTTTCGATGACCGCGCTTGCGCGATACATCGAGCACGAGACGCTGCCGGGCGATAACGTCATCGCCGACGATGCGCTCCTCGACTATGCGTTGGCTCGCGGTGTGTCGGGGTATCACTTGGTCGGCACGTGTCGAATGGGCGGCGGCGAAGATTCCGTGGTCGATCCCCGGCTTCGCGTGCGCGGCGTGCAAGGCTTGCGCGTGATCGATGCATCCGTTCTGCCCGGTTGCACGTCCGGCAATTCGAATGCGCCGACGATCATGGTGGCGGAGAAAGGCGCGCGGATGTTGATGGAGGATGTGGGCGAATCGAGATTACGACATTGACTATCGTCAATCTGTGACGTCATCGACGAAATGGGCCACGGGATGCCTGAAGCTGGCTAACGATCGAACATCGATGCATGAGATAGGCGTCGCATGGGGGCTGGCTTCACGGCTTTCATGCTGAAAAAGCTCCTCACTTGATGCCGGCCTGCTCTATGCGAATTGAAAGCCTGCGGCACGCTGTTTGCTGCCTCAAAAGCAAGCAGGCGGCATTCGTCTGTTTCCATATTCCAATCCCTTAAAGGAGACGGATCATGAGCAAAGCAATCAGCACTTTAGTCGCGGCCGTCGCCGCACTCACCCTGTCGGCCGGCGCTTTCGCGCAGTCGGCAGGCGGTTCGAACGGTGGCGCGGGTTCTTCCGGGAGCACGGCCAGCCCGGCGAATCAGGTGAACCGCGCAACGGGCGGCTACGGCACGCCGGGCGTGACGAACTCGGACAGCGGCATGGGCGCTCGTGCGCCGAATTCGGGGCTTCCTAGCGGCACGAACGGCACTTCGACGTCGGCCACGAGCGCACCGAAGACCAATAACACGCTGGCTACCCCGAGCGTGGTTTCGCCGGCAGCGGGTCAATAACCTGGCGTGAAGATAGCGGCGAGACAGCATCGTGCGCCGCGTGAAAAGGCCGCTTTCCTCAGGGAATGCGGCCTTTTTCGTTTGATCACGCGAAAAGCGATTTCCAGTAATCGGAAAAACATTTCAGCAACCGTGTAAAAATTTTAGTGCCGGTCATTGGGCTGGAGACAGGCTTCCAAAGCACTTAGGAAATTCATGTTCCTTGCCGATATACAGGCATGAAACCCAACGACCCATTTCCCACCGGATCATACGAACTGCGCTTGACGGACGCCGACCTGGCGCACTTGCGCATCGTCATTCCGGACGAAGTGCGCGATCGAAACCGCGTGCTGCCGCTTGCATACTGGCGGCGGCGTGTCATGCAGATTTTGGAAACGAGGCATCTGGTGCCCGCGCAACTGGCCGTCGCGTCAGCCCTGCTCGCGCAGATCGATTCGGCTGTCGAGACTGAAACGCCGCTTGCGAAGGCGAGTTGAACGCTCACACGCCTCACACGCTTCACACCGAAACGCTGCCACACAGTGTTGTCGATGGATGACACTATGCTCCGCTCTACTCTCCCCTTTTCCGCTTGAAAGCCAAGCCCGGACTACATCGGCATATCTTATGCATTCACTTCGGTAATCCTGAAAAGACCGCACTGCCTCATAACAACGACCATGGCATCGGAAACCGAACTGGAAGACTGGCGCCGCGCCGCACAAAAGCTGGAACTGGCCGTGGCGAGCGCCGTGGTGGGACAGCGTGAAACCATCCATCTAATCAAGATTGCGCTCTTCGCTCGCGGGCACGTGTTGCTCGAAGGCGGCGTCGGCGTTGGCAAGACGACCTTGCTGCGCGCCTTCGCTCGCGCGACCGGCGGCGACTTCGAACGGATCGAAGGCACCATCGACCTGATGCCGGGCGATCTCATCTATCACACCTTCGTCGAGGCCGACGGCAAACCGCGCATCGATCCCGGTCCGCTCTTGCGGCACGGCGAAGGTCTGACCACGTTCTTTTTCAACGAGATCAACCGGTCGCGCCCGCAGGTTCAATCGCTCCTGCTTCGGGCGATGGCCGAGCGTTCCGTCTCCGCCTTCGGCCGCGAATATCGCTTTCCGCATATGACGGTGTTCGCGGACCGCAACAAGGTGGAGAAGGACGAGACCTTCGAACTGGCTTCCGCCGCGCGCGACCGCTTCCTGTTCGAACTGAACATGCCGACGCCTTCGGACACCGATGTGCGTCGCGCGCTCGTTTTCGATCCTGCGTTCCATGACGCCGATGCGCTCATCGAAAGCGTCCCGTCCGCCGTGATCGATTCGACGCGTCTCAACGATATCGGCGCGGCGATCCAGCGTAGCGTGACGCTCAGTCCGAGCATGGAAAGCTACATCCTGAAGATCTGGGAGGCGACGGAAACGCCTCAGCGCTTCGACATTCAACTGGATGGCGTCGACATGGAGCGGCTGATCCTTGCCGGCGCAAGTCCGCGTGGCATGAGCGCGCTGGTGCGCGCCGTGCGCGTGAACGCCTGGCTCGACGGCCGTCTGCACGCCATTCCCGAAGACGTTCATACGGTGCTGCTGCCCGCGCTCGGTCATCGCGTGTTCTTTACGCCCGTCTATGAGATGCGTCGGCAGGAACTCGCCGAGGCATTGACCGCGACGATCATGCGGAAAATCGCGGTGCCGTGATGCCATGAAGAACCCAGTCGAATTCCACTATCGGCTGCCGGGGCGCGCCAGCGGATTCCGGCCCGGCTCGCATCCCGGCACGAGTTTCGGCGCGGGGCAGGAATTCGCGATGCACGCGCGTCTCTTCGATCATCCCGACCCGCGACGCCTCGACTTGCGCGCAAGCCAGCGCTCCGTTCCGCCGCAGTGGCTCGTGCGTCTGCATTTGCAGCGGGTCGCGGTGCCGGTGCAAGTCGTGGTGGACGTATCGGCATCGATGCTCTTCGGCGCAGAACGTTCGAAGCTCGATCTGGCCGCCGATTTCGTCGAAGCACTCGGCTATAGCGCGTTTCGCGCGGGCGATCAGGTCGGCATGCTCGCGTTCGACGAGCAGGAGCGCGAAGACCTCTTCATGCCTGCGCGACACGGACGCGGCATCGGCGACGACATGGCGGCGCTGCTGCGCGGTTTCGAAGGGGCATCGCACGCCACGCCAGAAAACGCCGGGCTGGAGCGCGCACTCGAACGTCTTGCCGGGCGTCGCGGTCTCGTCTTTCTGGTCTCGGATTTTCATTGGCCGCTCGACCGTATCGACACGGCGCTGGATCGTCTCGTCAGCGCGCAAGTCGTGCCGATGGTCATCTGGGATACGGCCGAAATCGAGCCGCCTGCGCAAGGCCGATTTCTCTCGGTCCGCGATCTGGAGACCGGCAGAAACCGCACGCTTTGGCTGCGTGCTCGCGTGGTTCAGCAATGGCGCAATAACGTCGCCAAGCGGCGCCACGATTTGAAGACGGCCTTCGGCAGACGCGGCGCGTATCCCTTCTTTGTCGAAGGCGCCTTCAATGCCGAAGCCCTCTCGCGCCACTTCCTGGAAACGTCCGCATGATGCGCGGCAACCGGGCGATGATCCTCGCGTTCATGCTGATCGTCTTCGGTCTGATCGGCATAAAACCGGCGCGAGCCGAACAGACGGTCAACGCGACGGTCGAGCAGCCGCGCGCCTTCGGCCACATTCTCGGCGATGTCTTGACGCAGCGCGTCCTCTTGAGCACCGACGGCCACGATGTCGCCTTGCCATCGGTCGGGCGCGTGGGCGTGTGGTTCGAGCGCCGTGCGTCGCGAATCGTCAAGGACACGCAGGGCCGCTCGTGGCTGGTGCTCGAATATCAGATAACCAACGCGGCTCAGGCTCTCACGAACATCGAATTGCCCGCGCTCGAATTGAGGCCGGCTGCGGGCGCGGTGCTGCGCGTGCCTGCATGGCCGATCAGCGTCGGGCCGTTGACGCCGCGCGCCTCGTTTCGCGCGGGCGATCTGCAAGCGCTCAGGCCCGATCGGCTCGTCATTCCCGTGGATGATCCGGCGGTTCATCGGCGCATGATCGTCATGCTTGCGTTGCTGCTCGTCACGCTCGCAAGCTGGGTCGCGTGGTGGTGGTGGTCGAGCCGCCGTTATGCAAGGCAACGTCCGTTCGCTCGCGCATGGCGGCATATACGCACCGACGCCGATGCGAACGACGATGCCTGGGTTCACGTGCATCGCGCGCTCGACGAAACGGCCGGGCAAGTCGTACATGCGGCATCGCTACCGACGTTGTTCATGCGCGCGCCGTATCTGCAATCGATGAAGCCGCGACTCGAAGAGTTCTACACGCGCTCGCAGGAACGCTTCTTTGTCCGCGATGCCGCTCCCGCGCCGTTCGACTTGCGTGACTTCGCGCGTGCGCTGTATCGGGCCGAGCGAGGGCAATGACCTCATGCCCATCGACTTTCTCCGGCCCTGGCTGCTGCTCATACTGCCAATCGCGCTCTTGCCGCTGTTGCCGAGACCGAGCGAGGCGTTCGCTTTCTCGTCGGTGAACTGGCTGCCAGCGGATACTGTCGGCGCGACCGTCGAACACCTGCGGCGTGCGTGCGCGGTGCTCGCGATGCTGGCCATCATCATCGGTCTCGCGGGACCGGGACGTTCACATCTGCACGTCTTGCGCACGAGCACGGCGGCCGACATTCTCATTTTGATGGACCGTAGCGCGAGCATGGACTCGGTGATGTCGAAGACGCCTGTCTCCGAACCGAGCGGCCAGTCCAAGAACGCGGTGGCTCGCCACTCGCTCGAACGCTTCGTCGCCGAGCGACCCGACGACCGTTTTGCCTTTCTAATGTTCGGCATCAGCCCGGTTCTTGCCGTACCGTTCACGTCGAATCACGAGATCATCACGCAGGCGATCTCAGGCACGGGAATAGGCCGCGGCATGCCGGATACGAAGCTCGATCGCGGGCTCATCGCGGCGATCAAACAGTTCGATGGCAGGCAATACGCGGGCCGTCGCGCCATCGTGCTGGTGTCCGATGGCGGCGCGCATCTCGATGCCGCTGCACGCGCGGCGATCAGCGAGGGCCTTGCGCGCAATCAGATCGCGCTTTACTTCGTGTATCTGCGCAGCGGCGTCTACAGCCCCGATCTGACGAAGATGGCGCCCGCCGACGACGCCTCGGCCGAAGCTGAACTGCATCGCTATTTTCAGACGCTGGGCTCGCCGTATCGGCTGTATCAGGCGGAGGACGCGGGCGCAATGGCCGCCGCCATGTCGGAGATCAACAAGCAGCACAACGCGGTCGTATCTTTCGACGAGCGCTTGCCGCGGCAAGACGAAAGCGCGTTGTGCTATGCCGCCGCATTGCTCGGTTGCGCGGCGTTGCTTGCGCTGCGCGCGGTTCAGGTACGGAGCTGGTCATGAAGCGATTGGCCGTTCATCTTGCCTTCGGCGGCGCAACGCTCGTGTTTGCAGCAGTCGCGCTCTTCGACTTGGCGACATTGCAGCATGCGCATGCTGTCGCGCGCGCGGTGTCGGCGGTAAGCGCCAAAGGCGCGCAGCCGCAGTCACTGGACGATGCCGCCCAAGTTCGGCTGGCGCGTGCGGTCGTATCGTCGAAGGCAGGCGACTATGCGGGCGCGCAGAAGCTTTACGACTCCGTGCTCGTGCAGGACAACGATGCCGCGTTGCAGACGGCCGCGCTATTCGATCTTGCCAACATGTCGTTGCGTCAGGCGGCCGGTCCCGATGCGGGCGGTCCTGTTCGCTCGCTTCCGTTGCTCGAACAAGCCAAGGAACGCTATCGTTCGGCGCTGCGGCTCACGCCCGACGACTGGGACGCGCGTTATAACCTCGAACGCGCGTTGTGGCTCGCGCCCGAGGGCCAGACGAGCGACGAAGAGCGCGACTACAAGCATCAGGCCACGGTGAAGGCGCGTGGCGCGCAAAGCGAGGATCTGCCATGAAGGCAGTCGCGGCGACACTCGCGTTCCTTCGGCGGCGACACTGGGCCACGGTAGCCGCCGTGCCGTTGCTGCTTGCCGCCGTCTGGATGCCCGGCGCGATGTTCCAACGCGACGTGTTCAGCTATATCGTCACTTTCGATATCACGCAGAGCATGAGCGTCGAGGACGTGGGCGTCGTCGGCGGCGCGCCGATCAGCAGACTGGACTTCGCGCGGGCCGCGATGCGCGAAAGCATCGAGCATTTGCCGTGCGGCTCGAAGATAGGCTGGAGCATCTTCACAGGCCAGAGCACCTTGCTTCTGGTGCCGCCCGTCGAGGTGTGCGCCAACTTCGATGCGTTGCTTGCCTCGCTTGCCGTTATCGATGGCACGATGCGCTGGACCAACTGGAGCCGAGTAGCCGAAGGCGGTATCTTCGCGGCTGTGCGTACGGCGCGCAGTATCGGGCAAGACGCCAGTGTTCTCATGATCACGGACGGCCAGGAAGCACCGCCCATTCTTCCCGGCGATCAGCGCGTGCGCGACATTCCACGCTCGCAACTCAAGGGTTGGCTTATTGGCATAGGCGGCGATCAGCCCGCGCCCATCCCGCGAACGGATAAAGACGGCAATCGTATCGGCTACTGGCGCGCCGATGAAGTCATTCAAGTGCCGACACAACCTGGCGCGAGCGTTCAAGTCGAGAGTCACGAAGAGTTGTCGGAATTGCGCGGACAATATCTGGCGTCGATTGCGAAAGAAATCGGCTTCGATTATCGACGTTTGCGATTGCCGCAGGACTTGCTGATGGCCATGACGGATGCGCGCTTTGCGCATTCGGAACGCGTGCCGACCAAGCTGAATTGGATTCCGGCAGCGCTTGCCTTGCTGTTGCTCGTGTGGCGGTTTTGGCCGGAGCGTTGGGTGAAAGGCATGCGGCGCGCGCGACGCTGACTGTAGACGCACGCCGCCTGATTGCAACGCCGTCTTCAAACCGCTGAACCCTTACGCTCCTCTTGCCAGCACCGCAAACCGAACAACGGCACGACGCCATACGCGTGATCGAGCATATCCGAGAGCATCGCCTCGTACGGCTCCCAGCGTATCTCGTCGAGATAGAGACAGATTTCCAGCGCGACCACCGGCGCCGCTGTCTGGACATGACGAATCACGAGCGGCATGTCGCGCCGCACCGCCGGATGATCGCGAAGATAAGCGCTCAGATAGCGACGATACAACCCAAGGTTCGTGCGACGCTCGCCTTCGAAAGCGCCCACCGGCAAGCGGATGGCGTCGTGCATTTGCGCGAGCATTGCGTCGTCGGGGAAGCGCACGGTATCGACATCGAAATGAATCGCGTGTTTCAAGCGCCTCCCGCCCGACTCGCTCATGCCGCGCCAGTTCTTCACGCTGTTCGTGAGCAAGAGCTGACTTGGCAGCATCACGATGGTGTTGTCGAAGTTGCGTATCTTGATGGTATTCAACGCGATATCGATGACCGTGCCATCCGCGACGAATCCCGGCACTTCGATCCAGTCGCCCACGCGCAGCATGTCGTAGGCTGCCAGCTGGATGCTGGCCACGAAGCCGAGCAACGAGTCACGAAAGATGATGATGAGCAACGCCGTCACCGCGCTGAGGCCGGTGAGCAGATAGACCGGCGAACGCTCGATCAAGAGCGAGACCACGGAGATGAGCGCGACGAGATACACCACGATGGTGGCGATCTGCAGAAAGCTCTTGATTGGCCGCTCGCTCGCAGTTGGAAAGTGACTATAGCGTTCGTCGATGCTGTCGCGCAGTGCCAGCGCGGCGCGCAGCAGCGTGTAGACCATGTAGCAAGCGGCGAGAATGCCCAATGGCCGTCCGAGCACCGCGATAAACGGTATTGTGAGACCCGAGAGCGTCGGCGCCGATGCATAGACGATCGCAGCGGGCACGAGCGGCGCAAGCCGGTGAAACACGCGATGACGCTCGGCGGCGATCAACCACTTGCGCCCTTCGTTGCGCGTGAGCCGGCTGACGATCATGAGCATGATCCAGCGCGTGAGGTAGTAGCAGATCGCGCTTGCCAGCAAAATGGCGAGCAGCAAGGCGGCCACGAGCATGACCGCGACCAGCCAGCTATCCGTGTAGACGTGGAACTGCCAGTCTGGTCCCCTTTCGACACGCAGCATATTCTCGAACATGTACTCTCCGGAACAGGCGAACCGATGTTGGGCAAGAGGCCTTTCGCACGGTGGCTATTTTAGTGGCGGCAACAGCACGGACTTAGCGCGCCAGGCCGCATGAGAAGCGCATGCCCCTATCGTCGAAAGAATGTAGAGGCTAAGAAGCCGCCGACGCCTGTCGCACGATAACCCGATCTGCGCAAGACCTGCTTTTCTTCGATGCCTTGGAAATCTGCGGAGCAGACATGCTCGACAATAGTCCCGCAATAGCGCACAAGCGCTCAGAGACGCTCGATGCGGGAACATCGCGCCAGGGTTGCTGGTTGAGAAATTCGCGTCAATTGCCCGACGAGCGCACGGTGACGGCGAATGCGGCGGGTGTCTCGCCGTTCGTATCGTCAGGCATCGGGTCGAGGCGTTGAACGGCGCGCAATGCCGTTTCGTCCCATTGCGCGTTGCCGCTCGAATGTACGATGGACGCGGACAGCAACGCGCCATTGGGCGCACAGCGCGCGCCGATCACCGTTTCGAGTCCAGCCACGCCATTGGTCCACGCGATATTCGTCCGCACGCGCCGTCCGACGCGCTCGGCGTAGCCAACCGTTGCGACGGGTTCATCCGCCTTTGCCGCGACGCGGGCAACCTGCTCGCCAGAAGAGGCGGCAGCGACGCTCGGCTTGTGCGTCGCCGGTTCACTGACCGACCACTGTATCGACACGACGACGCCGACGGCCAGAAGCCACGCCCAGCCGCGCAGCTTCCCGCGCTTGATAGTCGCATTCGATTCACCGATCGACGAACGCGAACCGACCTCGCCCCAAGCAGCTGATTTCGGAAGCTGTTGCGCAATCGTCACGTCGTAACCGCGCCGCGATTCGGCATCGCTCAGGACGGCGTAGGCGTCGTTGAGCATCTTCATGATTTTTGTCGCGTCCGGACTCGTGTTCCTATCGGGGTGATAGCGCTGACTCAACGCCTTGTACGCCGCGCGAATGACTTCGGGCGGCGCGTTGTGCGTCACTTTGAGATTGTCGTAATGCGTGTGCGTCGAAGCCATCGCTGACATGCCGTTTTCCTGAGCCTGTCTGGATAACGGCAAGCGCCTGGGGAAACCTTAGCGATGACGGTGTGCGAAAGCGGCGCGCGCGCCAGGACGACTTAGCGCGACGGCACGACGCTTATGCGCGCCCACGTCGATCTCGATATCGACGCGGGCGGAACGATGTCCGCCCGCGTCCGTTCTACGTTACAGCCCGGCCGTCCAGCGCAGGACCGGCTCTTCCGCGCCATCCGGAAGCGACCACGTTCCCTTGGAGCTGAAGTCCCACGTAGGACCGAAGCTCGCCGGCGTGGCCATTTGCGCGCTCGTCAGACCGCTCGAAGCGGACATGGCCTTGCCGCTGCCGACACCCGCTGTCGCGACAGACGTTTCCTTGTCCCAGAAGACGTCTTTGGCAATCGTGCCGCTATTCGTGCCCGCAATGGCGCCCGGCTTATGCGACCCCGTGCCCGGCGAAAGCGATGCCGTGCTGTACGACTGGCGAATGGTGCCGGTGTTGTTGCCCACCAAACCGCCGATATATGCGCCGCCATTCACGAAGCTCTGCGAATACGACTGCTCGATGGTGCCGCTGTTCACGCCCGCGAGCCCGCCGATCGTCGCTGTTGCGGCAGCCGTCATGAAGTTGATGGTGTACGACTGGCCGATGTAACCATCGTTTTCGCCGACTAGACCGCCGATTTCGCCATCGCCATTGACTTGCGCGCCGCTCCACGAACGCTCGATACGTCCGCGGTTGATGCCGACCAGCCCCCCCGCTGCCGTGGCCGTACCCGTGGGTTTGTTGACGATGCCCGTGCTCGCGACATTCACCAGGTAGCCGTAGTTCGTGCCCGCAAGCACACCGACCGGACCGCCCGACGACGACGCCGTGGCGCTATCCACCAGTACGTTGCGCACGATGCCGGTCGGGCCGACCACGCCGAACAAGCCCGTATTCGCTCCGCTCGGAATGTTCAGATCGCTCAGCAGATGCCCCATGCCGTCGAACTGACCGGTGAACGGTTGCGCCGCGCTGCCGATGCCCGAGAGGCCCGTTGCGCCATCCAGCTCCAGCGACGAGCCGAGTGCGTAAGTTCCGCCGAGGTTGTTCTTCACGGCGTGCAGATCGGCAATCGAATTGACGAGCTGATAAGCCGTGACCTGCGTGAGCAGACCGCTGAACGGCGCCGCGCTCCAACTCGCGTTGCCATGCACGGTTCCGGGCGTGTAGCTGCCGGTCATGTCGTACAGCGCCGAGACGATACCCGTGCTGTGCGACCAGTCGAGCGTGCCGCGATTGGTCACGCTGCCGCCGTTGTCGACCGCGCTGGCGTCCGCACGCAAGGTGAGACTGCCCGCGCCCGTGTTGGCGATGGTCGCGCCCGGCGCGATGGTCACTGAATGCCCGGCGTCGAGCGTCAGCGACGACGACCCGATCCACCGAATATTCGATGTCACGTTGATGTCGCCCGCGCCCTTGGTGGCATCCGCGCCATTCGCATGGACCGTGATCGACGTTCCGCTGCTCAGGTTCGCGGCCAGCGTGCGGGCGGGCGCTGCGTCGGCGGTAAAGGTCGGGGCCGTGATGTTCCACTGTCCCGCGCCTACTTTCGCCTCGCTCAGCTTGATGGCGTTGCCGGTCATGTCGACGGTGCCGCCGCTGCCATCCGCGTTGCGCGCGGAAATGGTGGCGCCGCGTGCGTCCACCGTACCGCCTTGCGCCACGAGCCACACGTGGCCATCGCGCGTTTCGGTGCCGGTGGCGCGCAGCGCGCCCGACTTGCCCGCAAGCGCGAAGATGTTGCCGTCGGCCGCTTGCAGGCTGATCAGCGCCGCCTGGATCGTGCCCGAGTTGGTCACGTCGCCGCCCGTGCCCGTCGTCTGCACGCCAACTTGCTGGCCGTATGCGCTGTCCGCAAGCACGACTTCGCGCGCCGTGACGAGTTCGGCCGTGCCCTTCGGCGCGCTGATCGATCCGGCATTCATGACGCTCTTCGCCGAAATGAGGAGGACGTCGCCGCCCGACGAACTGATTTTCCCGAGATTGATCACGCTGGCATTCGAACTGCCGCCGAGCGTGAAGTAATCCGGGCTGTTCATGAACGAGTCGTTATCGGTATCGAGTGTCGATGCAACGAAACGTCCGCCGGTCGCCACCACGCCCGTCGGCCCGATGAGCACGCCATGCGGATTGATGAGGTAGACGCTGCCGGTGCTCTTGAGCGTGCCGTAGATAGCCGACATGTCGTTGCCGGTGACGCGGTTGAGAGTTGCGCCGGTTCCGTTGTTGATGGAAACCGTATTGCCCGCGCCGATGGAAAAACTCGTCCAATTGATAATGCCGTTCGTGCCCGACTGCTTGATATTCAGGGTTCCGCCGCTTTGTGCGACGGTTCCCGAGCCCGCGACATATTTACCGCCTTGAGGAAGAGGCGGTGCAGCTTCGGCTCCCGGCGCGTGAAGGAAACTGCCAGCAGATGCAAGTGCGATGAGAAGTGGAAGAGCCCGAACTGTAAAGCCCGGTGCGCGAAACGTAGAGACGCAGGCCGCATCGCCGAGCGTCGAGACGCCCGCGAGACGGTAAACAAAAAGACGCATACCGCCCCCAACAGAGTGTTTCCCCGATTTAATCGCTAAGTAGACAGCTTTTTTTAGTTGGTAGTGCAGTGTAACAGAGCGTAATGTCCATATCGAAAGACGAAAGATGATCGTTTTCAGGGCTTGCTCAACGGGCTGTAATTATGCTTACGAGTTCTTTAGCGATAAGCGTGAAATGCAAACAACGGGGAGTGGGGATAATCGGTAATTTCAACGTGTTAATGACGTCCTTCAGTGCGGACGCCGGCACCATGATCGCGCGCTGGATGTATTCGTGCCCCGACATCGTGCGGTACTGAAGCACGATGTCAGGCCCGGCTTCGATCGCGAACGATCACGTCTTGGTGAAATCGTTTGATTTTCCCAACGCGCGGACCGCCCGCGTCAAACGAGGCAACACTACCCTCCCCGCGCATTTCGAGCCTGTCGATTCGTTGGGATTATTTTTCGCTTCATCTTTGGCGCGCTTCGGCGGCCCATGCCTCGGCATCGACGCCAGCGGGAATACGCATCGGCGCCGAGGGGTCGGTGGCCGCGCGCCATACCGCTTCGGCAACGTCCTCCGCGCGCGTGGTCGGCGACGCGGTGTCCTGGAACTGCTCGAAGACGCGCTTGACGAGATCGGCATAGGCCGCGTGCTCCAGGCCATGCATATGCGCGCGCGCGTTGTCGCCGAAGCGCGTGTCCGGCGCGCGGCCCGGCAAAACGAGGCGCGCGCGCACGCCGAACGGTTCGAGTTCAAGCGCCATCGACTCGGTGAAGGCGTTCACCGCCGCCTTGCTCGCGCGATATGCGCCGATCAGCGGCAAGGGCTTGATGGTCACGCTCGACGTCACGTTGACGATGACGCCCGCCCCGCGCTCGCGAAACTGCGGCAGCACGGCTTGCGTCATTGCAATGGTGCCGATGGTGTTGGTCTCGAAGATGTCGCGCACCGTGGCAATGGGCACGAGTTCGGCGGGCGACGCCGCGCCGACGCCCGCGTTGTTGACGAGGGCATCGATCGGTCCTGCGGCTTCGATTGCCGCGCGAATGCTTTCGGCGTTCGTGACATCGAGCGGCAAGATGCGCAGGCGTTCGGACGGCGGCAGCACATCGGTGCGCGGCGTGCGCATCGTCGCGATGACTTGCCAGCCGCGACTCAGAAAGTGACGGGCGATTTCGAGCCCAAATCCGGACGAACAACCGGTGATCAACACGGTTTGCATGACGACTCCTTTGAAGTGGTTTGCGTGTGCCACCACAATAGATCGCCGCTCTCGTACTCGCTACAATCGATAATCCAGATTTCATTTGCAGGAGTCCGGCAATGATCGATCCGTTGGCCGAAGTCGTGACGCTGCTTCAACCGGCTGCCAATTTCTCCAAGCTCGTTCATGGTGCAAGTCCTTGGCACATCAGCCGCTCGGACGCAGGTCAGCCTTTTTATTGCGTGATTCTGGAAGGCGGATGCCGTATCTCAATCGACGGCTACGAGCCGATCGAACTGTTGTCCGGCGACTTCATGCTGATTCCCGCCGCTTACGGCGTTGCGGTGTCCAGTCTCGAAGCGCCGCCGCCCGGTTCCGAAACGCAATCGCCCGTTGCGCTCGGCAATGGCGAGTTCAGGATCGGCCCGCCGGATAGCCCGATCGACGCGCGCATGATGGCGGGTCACTGCAGCTTCGGTTCACCCGACGCGGCTCTGCTCGTTTCGCTGTTGCCGCGCTTCGTGCATGTTCGCGGGGAACGGCGGCTTGCCACGCTCGTGCAACTGGTTCGCGAGGAATCGCGCGAACAGCGGCCCGCGCGCGAAGTCGTGCTTTCTCGATTGCTCGAAGTGCTGCTGATCGAGGCGCTGCGCTCGACGGCCGGAACGGACGCGTCACCGGGTCTCGTGCGTGGGCTGTCGGACCTTCGTTTAGCGGCTGCCTTACGCGGAATGCACGAACGCTCCGCGCACGCGTGGACGGTGGCCGAGTTGGCGAAAGAGGCCGCGCTTTCGCGTTCGACCTTTTTCGAGCGCTTCAGTCGCGCGGTGGGCGTGGCGCCGATGGAATATCTGCTTCGGTGGCGCATGGCGCTCGCCAAGGATCTGTTGCGGCGAAGTCAAGGGCGTATCGCGGAGATCGCGCAGCGTGTCGGCTATAGCTCCGCCAGCACGTTCAGCGTCGCGTTCACCCGGCATGTCGGCCGCTCGCCGTCGCAATACGCGCGCGACGGACAAGCGGCAGAAGACTAATTACTTCGATATGCAGATCGATTGCTCATTGCCTGGCTCAATAACGCTCGTTCGACGCTCACGATCACGCGCAACCTCTTCAATCAACTGACGTTATTTATTTAAGAATTTCCACACATCCCACTTCGTTGGAATGCATGAATCGTTTTGCTTCATTGAGAAGAAGAATCTGAAACTGGCGAAACCACGTGCTAACCTTTCCTCAGAACGTTGTATGCGCTGCACTTCGGAGGCCTAATGCTCACGTGCCACTGTCAGTCTTGCGGAAAATTGTTTTCGTCGCAATTGTCGGAAGAGGCACTTCGTTGTGAAGAATGCGAGTCACCTGATGTGGAAGTGCTCGCGGGCTCCGACACGTTGGACAACGACAACAGGAATGATCTAGGCAATTCCGAACTCATCTGATATCTATGAATACCAATGAGGGAGCGCAGTGCGGCTTTGGCTCTATGCCCCGCACGCAGAGCGCGTAACCTAGCACGCCGGGATTCGTTCCGAGTGCTGCAAGCACTTACAACAGCAATGCGCGAGATGCACGTCATTACCGGTTCGCGGTTTAGATCAGGTCAGAATAGCGCCACTGTGTGACAACGTCTGTTGGCAACGCGGCGCCCGCATCGGCAAAGACCCGCAATCAATGATTAGTCGATCAACGCAGGTCAGAGGAGCACATCGTGACAGGGCGCTTACCGTTGGACGACGAGCAGGAGTTCGCGCTGTGGCGGCCCGACAGCAAGGTTGTCGTGACCAGCAAAAGGCGAATCGTAATCGGGCATAAGGACAGACCAATAGGCAAGTCGCTTGCGCTTCTTCTGTCCACGAGAGGATTCGAAGCAATACACGCAAGCGAAATGGGCGACGCCCAGCGTTTCCTGCAGCACTGGAAAGCTCATGCGCTGCTGCTCGACACGAGAATGGACACGCCACCCGACTTTGAAACTGTCCGGCAGTTGCGTCGAACGGAACACACGGCGGGTTTATTGATCATTGCAATGAGCAACATTCAACCACTCGATTCGCTGCCATCGATGAAAGAAGCCGGCTTCGACGGTCACGTCCGTCGCCCATGTTCGCTCTGGCGACTCACCGATCTCATCGAAAGTCATTTCGGTATCGTGCCGATGCGCAATCGCCGCTAGCGCGAACGATGGCCACGTTCCTTAGGGACTGGACGGCGAGATGATCGACGACGCAGAAATCAATCGATTGCAACGCAGAAGTGAACCGCTAGACCTTTCGCGCGACGAAATGCAGCCAGTTCTCGCCGCTAACGTCGGCCAGTTCCGATACTTGAGCGCCGCTATTACTTCCGAAAACGGCCTCGGTAAGCAGGCCGGCCTCGGCACATTGTTGGCGCTGCGTCTGGATATCCGTGTAAAGGATCAGAATGCCGAACCTGTGAGCGGCGCAGACGCGTAGTGCATAGCCGTCGTATTCGCGGTTGAGAGGCGAATAACGCAGATAATTGAACGCCGCCATTGGAAGGTTATATAAAGCTCGCGCGCAGTTGATGCCGAATTCGAGGACATTCTCCGCCTGCGAAACATGCGAAGCTTGCGCAAACGTTTCCCTGTAGCCCGGCCCGGCGAGATTGTGGGTGGAAAACAATGCGAGACCGCCTGGCTTGAGCACGCGTGCAAACTCGCTTAGCACTTTGCGTCTGCCTTCACTGTCGATGGAATCGATGCCATTGAAGCTGAACATCACGAGCGCGAAGCTGTTGTCCTCGAATTCGGCCAGGTTGCGCGCATCCATGACACGCACCTGGACGCTCGGATAATTTCTCTGGCATATCGCGACCAGCTCGGGCGTGTAATCGACACCCGTGTAATCCGGGCTCACGCGCGACAGCAGCGGCACCGTGCGTCCGCCGCCTACACCGACATCGAGCAAAGGTTGATCGCGTACTTCCGCGCGCACATAAGCGATAGCCGCAGCCTCGCCAGGATCGGTCCAATCGCTCAGCTTGTCGTACCATCGGAGCGCGCTACGGGTGCGCCATGCAGACCGGTTGACGCGGTCTTGCACGGTAAAGCGTTGTTGGGAAAATCCCATACGGCACCCGCGCTGAGCGATAACCAAAGAACCGGAGCGGCGCATCGAAAGTCGGCCGCCACCGCACTTGAATGACAAATGAAGTGTAGCAGTCGTTTAATTTTGCCGCCGGGTTATTCAAAATAGCGCTCGGCATGATACATGTGCGCGTCAGCCGTGATCAAGAACGGAACTCAGCGGGCATATAAGCGTCAGACCGTTCCTGAGGCGATGCACGTCATCACGCAAAGCCTTGGCATCGGGAAGAATTTTCAGTAGGTTGTCGAATGGCCAGCCAGTTGTCGACGCTTTGCCGGGCGTCGCAAGATTACTTTGGTTTGTTCATACGAAGCACATGCCGACCAACCTATCACGACATGCTCAAAGACTTAAAACCCTTTGCGGATAACGCTCACGCGGACCAATGCATATCCGTTGATGGTCTTGACCGAGCACGCCGACATCGACCGAACCCATGTTCCCGCAAGTCATGGCGATGAATTCGCCGGGTAGGCGCTTTTTTTGCTGCCCTATTTAATCGATCGCCAGTACCGGCAAAGGAACTCTCATGGCCACTCCCGTTTTCGAGTCAGTTCGTCTGGATGACGTTCTGCTCAAGCCCGACCCGATCGACCCGGCGTGGATACTCGAGGGCAATCCCGTCGCGCGCAGCGGTCAGTGGTCGCAGAGTCCCGACACGACCACGACTTCCTGGGTCTGGGATTGCACCGCCGGGCGCTTCAACTGGTACTTCAATGCCGATGAGACCATCTACGTCATCGAAGGCGAAGTCATCATCACGGCCGAAGGTCAGGAACCGCGCACGCTGCGCGAAGGCCATGCCGCGCTGTTCTATGCCGGAACCCATTCTGAATGGTACGTTCCGAAATACGTGCGCAAGCATGCCATCTTGCGTCCGCATATCACCAAGCCTGCGCTGCTCGCGCTCAAGGTGAGCCGCAAGTTCAGCCGCAAACTCAACGGCTCCTTTCCCCGCTCGTCGTTCCGATCGTCAGGAGACGAGAGCGCTTAAGCGCTTATAAAGCCGCGCCCGAGTGATTGCCTCGATCTGCGCGAGCGCCTCGTCCATCTCCTGTGGCGTGTCACGCCCGATACGGCGTTCGAACGCCGCGAAAATCCCCTCCCGCGTGTAATGCCGCACGCAGATAATGAATGGAAAGCCATGCCGCGCGAGATAGTCCGCGTTCATCCGGTCGAGCGCGGCCTCTTGCGCGGGCGTCAGCGCGTCCAGTCCGGCGCCCTTTTGTTCGGCATTCGAATCGCGCGTCATCGTGCCTGCACGAATGTTCGAACCCGACAATAGCGGATGCAAGTTCAGAAAGTCGCATTGGCCTCGCTCGTTCAGCGCGCGGATGACGTCCATCATCGCTCGATGCAGTTCCGGCGCGGAGCCGAACGGCCGCCGTTCCCACGCGCCGCTCGCTGCCTGTGGAAAGTGCTCGAAGACGCTCCCGAAGGCGCGCAGGAAGGTTGCATGATCGAGCGCATTGATCGGCGCGAGATCGATCGACTGAGACATGTAGTGCTCCCGTAAAGCCCGCTTGATCGAGGCCAGGCGTGGATGACGATTACGGGCCGAGTATAGGAAGCGCAAGCGCGGCGGGCGAGAACCGCGGCCTTATAGACCGCATAGCAGAACCCGATAACGAGCGCCGGCTACCCTAACGCTTCATGTCGCGCAGTTCGCGCAGCGCTTGCGACGCCGCCGTCAACGTGCCGCGCAGCCACACATGCGATGCCGAGCGATGCCGCGACGGATGCCACAGCTGATAGAACCGCATGAGCGGGAACTCGATCGGCGGTTCGAGCACGGCAACCGGCAGCGATTGCGCGTGATAGTTGGCGAAGTGGCGGCCCGTGGTCAGGATCAGGTCCGTGCCTGGAATGAGGCTAGGCGCGAGATTGAAGTACGGACAGCTCACGCGATTGTCCCGATGCACGCGCATCGTGCTGAGTCCGGTATCCACGACGCCACGTTGATCGCGCGAATATGGCGTTGGCACGATATGCGCCGCGTCCAGATAAGTCTGCGCGGTGAACTCGCCGGGTCGCGCATGCACGCTGTCCTCGGCCACGACGCACACCACCTCGTCCTCAAGCAGCACGGACAAATGCAGATGCTCCGGTGGATTCGGCCAATTGCCGATGACGATATCCGGCGAGCCTTCCGACAACGCCTGCTCGTAGTTGAAGGTCGCGGACAGCGGCATCGCGACGAGACGCGCCCTCGGCGCCGTGCGGCGGAACTCGCGCACCACATGCGCGAAGAACGGCGGCGCCAGATAGTCGGGCATGCCGACCGTGAAGGTCTGCTCGGTGGTGGCGGGATCGAACCGGTCGTCCGCTACCAGCAGGTTATCCAGCGCGCCGAGCGCGGCTTGCGCGTTCTCGGCGAGTTGTAGCGCCCGCTCGGTCGGGACCATCACGTTCTTCTCGCGCGTGAGAAGCGGGTCGTTGAAGATCGTACGCAGCCGTTTGAGCGCGCTGCTGATGGCCGGCTGCGACTGATTCATGCGAATGGCCGTGCGAGACACGCTGCGCTCGGCGATCAACGTGCAAAGCACGCGCAACAGATAGGTATCGAATGGATCGTCTGCGCGATTCATGTTTTGAGGTCCGTGGCCCGTGAACAGCGCAGCGTCGGGGCAGCGCTTGCCTGTTTGACGTTGTAACGTGTAGAAGCATCGAGGGCAACGTGCCGAATTAATTCGATGCGTTCGGCCGATTCCTGCACGAAGGCGGTGCAACAACGCCTGAACGCGCGCCCCAAGGGTAATCCATAACGGCGAACGCACCTCTGTCTAACCCCGCAAACCCTTGCGCCGCAAGGCTTTGCGGCGCATATCGAAGTTGCTATCGGGCTTATTCAAACGCCCGCCGTTCCCAAGCTTTTTTTGATTTTCAATACTGGCTCCATCGAACGCACCGCCGCGGCGGCTTACTTCATCGCGCTTGGAGGACTCATCATGTCGATCATCAAGGAAGTCATGCCGGCGTACGCCGATGGGCCGAACGGCGCAACGGTCAGCGCAACGGCTGACGTCATCGCGAACGCGGAGGCCAGCGCTTATCGCAAAGTCTCGTGGCGCCTGCTGCCGTTTCTAGGCGTGCTTTGGGTGCTGGCATGGCTCGACCGCGTGAATATCGGCTTCGCCAAACTGCAGATGCTGGACTCGCTGCATTTCTCCGAGGCGGTGTACGGGCTCGGCGCCGGTATCTTTTTTCTCGGCTACTTCTTCTTCGAAGTGCCCTCGAACATGCTTTTGCAGAAGATCGGCGCGAAGAAGACCATCATGCGCATCACGATCTGCTGGGGCGTCATCTGCATGCTGCAGACGACCGTCTCCACGCCGACACAGTTCTATCTCCTGCGCTTTCTGCTCGGCGCCTTCGAGGCGGGCTTCTATCCGGGCGTGATCCTCTATCTCACCTACTGGTATCCCACGCAGCGCCGTGCGCGCGCCTTCGGCACGTTCATGTCGGCATCCGCGATTGCGGGTGTGCTCGGCGGTCCCATCGCCGGCTGGATCATGACTTCGATGGGCGGCTTTCACGGCATGCACGGCTGGCAGTGGCTCTTCATCATCGAAGGCATTCCTTCCGTGCTGGCCGGCTTCTTCGCGTACTTCTACATGACCGACAAGCCCGATGAAGCGCGCTGGCTCACGGCAGATGAAAAGCGCGTCGTGCTCGATGCCCTGCAGCGCGACAACGCTTCGATGGGCGAGCGCGGACACGACTGGCGCTCGCTCGTGACCAACCGCAAGGTGTGGCTGCTCATTGCGATCTTCTTCTGCCTGCTGTGCGCGAACTCCACGCTGACGTTCTGGATTCCGACCATCATCAAGGACGTGGGCTTTATCTCGCCGATTGCCGTGGGCTGGATTGCGGCGGTGGCCTATCTGTGCGGCGCGGCGGGCATGATCTTCAACGGCGCGCGCTCAGACCGGCGCAACGAGGTGCGCTGGCACTTCAGCGGCCCGGCGATAGCAGGCGGCGTGTCGATGGCCGCGCTCGCGCTGTTCATGGGCGTGCCGGGACTGCCCGCCATCGTCTCGCTCATTGCGATGACTCTGGCGCTTGCCGGCACCATGAGCGCCATTCCCGTGTTCTGGCAGTTGCCGAACCGCTATCTGGCGGGCAGCGCGGCCGCTGTCGGCGTGGCGCTGATCAACTCGGTCTCGAATCTCGCGGGCTTCGGCGCGCCGTATGTAATGGGGCTCATCAAAAACGCCACCGGCAAGGTCACGACCGGGCTGTATCTCGTGGCCATCATCGAAATTCTCGCCGCGGTGCTGGTCATCGCGGGTATCCGCAAGCTTGGCGGCACACGACAAGAGGCATGACATGAGCGACGACACCACCCTTCCCGCCTTCGATGCCCGCCGCCGGCGCTTCGCGCTGCAGTCCATGGCGCTCGGCAGCAGCGTGCTCTTTGCCGGAACCGCGCACGCCGCTGGCATGGAGGCCGCGCCCGCGCCGAATCAGAACACCGGTCCCGTGCAGCAGGACGGCCTGAGTCCGCGCCTGACCATGCATGGACTGGATACCTGGCACGGCACGCCGGCCGCAGGCATGCGCGCGGACCTGTTCAGCATTGAAAATGGCCAGCCGAAACTCATGCAGACGATCACGCTCGCCCCAAGCGGCCGCAGCGAACCGCCGCTTCTGATCGACGAAACCTACCGCGTCGGCACTTACGAACTACTGCTGCACGCCGACGACTACTTCGCCGCGCTCAAGACCGAGCTGCCGACGCCGCTGTTCCTCTCGAAGGTTCCGCTGCGCTTTCGCATCACCGATGCCTCGCAGCGCATCCATCTGCCCGTGCTCTTCGGGCCGTGGAGCTACAACTATTATCGCGGCAGCTAATTCCGTAATTTCGAACAGGAGCATCACGATGGCCGCAGGCATCACCACACACGTCCTCGATGTATCCACCGGCAAGCCCGCTGCCGGCATGCAGATCGAGCTATTCGATACGACCACGCAGCCGCCGACGCTCATCGCGCGGACGCGGACGAATCGCGATGGCCGCACCGACGCGCCGATTTTGCCCGCCGCTCAGGCGCGCGCCGGGAGCTTCGAGTTGCGCTTCTGGGTCGCCGACTACTTTCGCACGCCGGATGTCTTCGCCGATGTCGTTCCCGTGCGCTTCACCGTCTCGGACGCGACACAGCATTACCATGTGCCGCTGCTCTGTTCGCCATGGAGCTTCGGGACTTATCGCGGGAGCTGAACATGGATCGGGGCAAGCACATCCACCTATAATGTCGTTCAGTTCGACCCACCGACGACGCCCCACCTTGAACCAAACTCTGCGAGCATCGTCCCGCGTCGCGCTTCAGCCGATGCCGCTTGAAGCGCTCGTAATTCCAGCGGAAATAGATGGCCGCGACGGCACGAACCGCGAGCTTCGCAAGCACGCGCAAATCGAGGCGGACAGCGACCTCGACGCCATCCGCGCTTGGCTGTCGCGCTTCCACGCAACGAAGACCACCTTCGAGAACTATCGCAAGGAAGCCGAACGCCTTCTGCTCTGGTCTATCGTGACGCTCGGCAAGCCGCTGTCGTCGCTCTCGCACGAGGATTGTCTGCGCTATCAGCACTTTCTCGCCGACCCGCAACCGGCGGCGACATGGGTCGCGGGCGGCGGGCGCAAGCATGCGCGCAGCGACGCGCGCTGGCGGCCGTTTTACGGGCCGCTATCGCCCGCGAGTCAGCGTCAGGCGGTCGTCATCCTGAACGCGCTGTTTTCGTGGCTGGTACAAGCAGGCTATCTCGCGGGCAATCCGCTCGCGCTGTCTCGTCAACGCGCAAAGCATGCCGCGCCGCGCATCACGCGTTATCTGGAACCGGCACTTTGGCAGGAAGTGAAGGACACCATCGCGGCCATGCCGCGCGAAACTGACCGCGCTCGCGCCCATGCGTCGCGCGCGCGTTGGCTCTTCACGCTGCTCTACCTTGGGGGCTTGCGTATAGCGGAAGTTGGCGGCAATCACATGGGGCAGTTTTTCGTGCGACGCGATGCGGACGGCACGATGCGCTGGTGGCTCACCATCCTCGGCAAAGGCGGCAAGGAGCGCCTCGTGCCCGCCACGCGCGAGATGATGACGGAGCTCTCGCGCTATCGTCAGCATCTGGGCTTGAGCGCAATGCCCTCGCCCAGCGAAGACACGCCGCTCGTGCTGCCCGTCGGCGCAACGGCCGCGAACGACGGCACGAAGACTTGCGCGCCGCTCACGCGCGCCGCGCTGCATTCCATCGTGAAGGATATTTTTGCGAGCGCAGCGGCCCGGCTCCGCGAACGCGACGGCGCATCCGCGAACGCGGACTTGCTGGAGAAGGCGTCGGCGCACTGGCTGCGTCACAGCGCCGGTTCGCATATGGCGGATCAAAAAGTCGATCTGCGGCTCGTGCGCGACAACCTTGGGCACGCATCGCTTGCCACGACGAGTCTTTATCTGCATATGGACGACGACCGGCGGCACCGCGAGACGGACGAGAAGCATCGCATCGACTGGTAGCGAACGCGTCCGTTTCGCGCGTCATAAGTCGAAGTTCGTCGGCATCAGGATAACGTCGCGAATGGTCACGCCGCGCGGTCGTGTCAGCATGAAGAGAATGGCGTTTGCGACTTCGCTCGCGTCGAGCAAACTGCCCGACTCCTTCGCTTCCTTGAGCTTCTCTTCCGGCCAATCGGCCAGCAATGCGCTGATCACCGGCCCTGGCGAAACGGAGCCGACGCGAATGCCATGTTTGAACACCTGACGCCGCACGGTCTGGACGAAGCAGTTGATGGCCCATTTCGACGACGCATAAACCGGCTCCCACGGTGTCGGAAAATGAGCCGCGAGCGAACTCGTCACGACAATGTCGCCGGTGTTCCTGCCGATCATATGCGGCAGCACGTCGTGCACGTTCTTCATCACGACGTTGACATTGAGATTGAGCATGCGGTCGATGGCGCTCGTGTCGGCATCGACGAGATCGCCGCCCACGTAAGTGCCCGCGTTCGCATGCAGGATGTCGATTTGCCCCGCCATCTCGATGACACGCGGCGCGAGCGTCGCGCAGGCCTTGGGGTCGAGAAGGTCGATGACGAGCGCGAGCGCCGCATCGCCGCGTTCGGCGCAGAGCTTCGTCAGTGCCGCTTCGTCGCGGTCCACCAGCACGACGCGCGCCCCTGCCGCCAGCATTGCATCGGTGCTGGCAAGCCCGATGCCCGAGGCCGCGCCCGTCACCACGGCTACTTTGCCTTCCAGTTCTCTTGCCATATTCGTCGTCCTTGCGTTGACCGTCGTCGCGCGCCGATGAAACGCCGCGCATCAACGAACGATGATTGTGTAGGCCGGGAACACTGTCAAGACTAAAGTCGTTAGCGCCGCACTCAAGCCGCTTCGGCGGGCCACTCGAATGGCTGCAACAAGAGCGTCTTCAAGGCATCGGGCGTGAGCGGACGGCTGTATCGATACCCTTGAATCTCCGAACACGCGTTTTCCTGCAGGAACTTCAGCTGTTGCTCGCTCTCCACGCCTTCGGCGATCACGTTCAGATCGAGCTGGCGTCCGAGCGAAATCACGGCCATGACGATGGCGCGATCGTCGTCGCCGCCCGGCAACTCGCGCACGAACGACTGATCGATCTTCAGACGCGCTATCGGAAAATGCTTCAGCGCCGAGAGACTCGAATACCCGGTGCCGAAGTCGTCGATGGAAAGCTTCACGCCCATTTCCTGCAACCGGCACATGGTTGCGATGGCGCCATCGAGATCCTGCATGATGACGCTCTCGGTAATCTCGAGTTCGAGATACTGCGGGTCGAGCCCGCTTTCGTCGAGCGCATGCCGCACGCGTTCCACGAGTTCCTTTTGCAGAAACTGCCGCGCCGATACGTTCACCGCCACCGTCACCGGCGGCAGACCTTCGTCCTGCCACGCCTGATTTTGTCGGCAGGCCGCGTGTAACACCCAGTCGCCAATCGGCAGAATCAAACCCGTTTCTTCCGCAATCGGGATGAAGGTCGCGGGCGAGATCAGGCCTTCGGTCGGATGCTCCCAGCGCAGCAGCGTCTCCACACCGAATACGCGATGCGTCTCCAGATCCACCTGCGGCTGATACACGAGCCGGAACTCGTCGTTGGCAAGCGCGTGGCGCAACTGCTCCTGATAGCGCAGGCGTTCATGCACCTTCTGATTCATGTCCGCCGTGTAGGCCTGATAATTGTTGCGGCCCATTTCCTTCGCGTGATACATCGCGGCGTCGGCGTTCATGAGGAGCGTGTCGGCGTCGCGGCCATCGTTCGGATAGCTCGCAAGCCCCATGCTGCAGCTCACCTGATAATGCTGTCCCTGCAATTCCGCAGGCTGCAAAATGGTCTGACGCAAGCGCTCGACCATGGCCGTGACGCCCGCGCCGCTCTGATCGTCTTCGAGCAACACGATCACGAATTCGTCGCCGCCCAGACGAACGACCGTGTCCGTGCTGCGCACCGATTGCACCATGCGCGAAGCGACCGTGCGCAGGAGATCGTCACCCGCGCGGTGGCCAAGGCTATCGTTGATGAGCTTGAAGTTATCGAGGTCGATGAAAATCACCGTCACGCCGCGCCCATAACGCTCCGCCTGCAACAGCACCTGCTTGAGACGGTCGCTTAGAAGCGTGCGGTTGGGCAAACCGGTGAGCGCGTCGTGGTTCGCCATATGGCGAATGCGCTCCTCGGCCTCGCTGCGCTGAATCGCGATACCCGCAATGCGCGTCGACAGCGCAACCGCCTGCGATTCCGGCTCGCTCGGATAGTGCTTCTCCTGCATATACAGCGTGATGACGCCGAGCGCGGAGCCGTCGTGCGAGAGCACGGGAAAGGCCCAGCACGACATGACGTCGGCGAGGCCGCAGCGCGCGAGTTCGCGGCTCAGGGCCTCGTCGCGCGCCACGTCGATCACGCATACCGTCTGACGCGTATGAATGGCCTTGCCGCTCAACAACGCATCTTCGTCGATACGCGACTGGCCGACCACTTCGCGGTATCGCTCCGACATGCTCGGCGCCGCGCCGACGCGCAGCCAGTTGCTCGTGCCGTCGCGCAGCAGCACCGCGCAGCGCGACCCGGGAATCTGCGTTTCGAGCACGCTCACCACGCGCACGAGCACTTCTTCGAGCGGCACGCTCTTCGCGATCATTTCGAGGATTCGGCTCTGCTCCTGCCTGCGCGCTTCCGACCGCTTGCGCGCGCTCAGATCGCGCACGATGGCAACGACGCCGTCTTCCACCGGCACCACTTGCCGATGCAGCCACAGCGTCTCGCCATCCGCGCGCCGATACTGCCATTCGTGCTCGCGCACCTGCAGCGACTCGGCCACCTCGACGAACTCGTCGAAGACGCCGCCGTCGCGCGCGTCGACGAACGCTTCGTCGAGCGTGCTGCCAATCAACCGTTCGCGCGCCACGCCGAGAATCTCGACGCCGCGCCGGTTGGTGCCGGTCAGAATGAACTTCTCGATCTCGCCTGCCGGACCGCGCTCGTCGCGAAACACGAGGAACGCGTCGATGCTCGATTCGGATGCCGCGTAGTAAGTCTGTTGCGCGCGCCGTTCGCGTCGGCGGCTGACAGCGAGTTGCCAGCTCGAACGACTGAGAATGAACGCGATCACGATGACGCCGAGACTCAGCACGCTCGTCCAGATGAAGTCGGCGCGCCGGCGGCTGCGAAAATCGGCGAGTTGTTCGTCCTGGTCGAGACCGACGAGCGCAATCAGCGCGTAGCCGTTCAGTTCGCGCACGCTGGTATAGCGGTGTGCGTCGTTGTCCCACTCATGCACGACCGCGTTGCTGACCGGCGTATCGCGCACCGCGCGCAATGCCGCGTCGGGATAGCGTTGGCCCCACGAGACCGTATCGCCGATCTGCTGCGCACGCACGACGCCGTCCGCGCCCAACACCGCGAGCAGACCATGCTTGCCCATGCGCGCCGTGTCGTAGTTGCTCGTCAGATAACCGGGATCGAGCGAGAGCATGACCGCGCCGCCGAAGTGTCCCGATGCATCGCGAAGACGGCGACTGAAGATGATCTCCGGCATGTCCGCGTGTTCAAAAGGCGCGACGAGACTCATGTACGGCGCACGCGCGTCGTCCTGGCGCTGACGTTGCGCGATGAACCACGGCTCGTCGGCCACGCTGGGCGGCATGCCCGAGCGGTTCGACGCGGCGAGCTGACCGTTTGCATCGGCGATAGCGACGCGAAACACGATCGCGGACGGCAGAAGCCCCTGATCGTTGAGGCGCTTGAAGCTTGCGGCGCCGTTCGTCTCGTACGCGAACTGCACGGTTTTGAGCGTCTGGTCGATGGTCGCGAGATTGCGCACCAGTTGCGCTTCGTAGGTATCGGCGAGTTCACGGCCGAGCTCGCTCGCGGCGATTTCGGCGGCCATGCGTTGCGTGTGGACGAGTTGCAGCACGATCACCCAGATGATCGCCAGCAGAAAGACCGCGAATACCGGAATCATCACGTGCGCTTCGAGCGCGCGGCGCATGGCCCGGCGCAGCGAAGGCGGCAAGCGCGCTTCCTGGCTGTCGCCTTGCACGTGCGAAGGCCCGCGCGCCGCGTCCGGTTCGATCAGCCGCTTGATCGCGCGCATCTTGTCGATGTTGAAGATCATGAACGGGCGCGCTTCACGGACGCAGGCTGAGGACGACCTTCACGCTCGCGTCCACATCCTTGCGGTCGATGTAGGCGATGGCGGATGGACGCGCTTGCAGATAACGCTTGACCGCGGCTGCGTCGGCCATCTCGCGCGGCGGTTGCGCGCGGCCAGTGAAGATGAGCTTCGACCAATACGCGCGCAATTGCGACGCCGACTTGCCCGTGCAATCGCGATAGAAATCGGCGCGCAAGGGCGAGTCGTCAGGCAAGTCGAGCGGCACGGCTTCGTCGCCCGAGGGGAATGCGCCCACGCGACCGAGGAAGATATCCGCGATCTGACTTTCGTTGAGCGACGTGAGCGGACTTTTTGCCGATACGACGACCACGACATCCGCCATCGCCGATGACGTGCACATACAAAGGGCCGCGAAGAGCGACGCTGTTCCGATGAGTTTGAGGAGTGGCATGTCGGGCTCCTCAGAAGACGAAGTCGAGCGCGGCGCTGAAGACATTGCTTCCGCTTCCCAACTGATAGCCCGGCTGCTGATTGAGGAACGTGCCCGTCGAATTGGACGGCACCCAGACATGATCGAACTGCACCTTGAGGTCGATATTCTTGACGACATCCCAGCGCGCACCGATGGAAACATCGCGCTGGCCGTTGTTGTAGTTGGGAATGGCGGTGGGCCGGTTGAGCCCGTGCGACTGCGCGTAGGTCGCGAAAAACGTGGCCTTCGCGTAGCGCACGCCGCCCGTGACGTAGCCGCTGATATAGCCAGGCGTCACCTGCTCGACCGTCACGCGTGCAAGTTCGGCCTGCACGAACCACGCGCCTGGATCGTAGGCGGCGGCGATGCTGTAGACGTTCACGGGTTGGTCGGCGAGGAATGGGAGCTTGACCGACGCGTGCTGATAACCGACGTGACCCGTGAAGTTGCCGATCTCCACGGTATCGTCGAAGGCGAGAATGTTTTTGCCCTCGGTGCGGAATGCGCCGGGGTTCACGTGAAAGACCGAGTAGCCGTAGACGAAGCGCACCGTGTTGGAGATGCCGCGCGCCGCGATGCGATAAGCAACGTCGGCGCCGTCGCTATTGGTGAGCGGTTGCGTGTTGTACATCTCGACCGGCAAACGCACCCACGGAAACGCGTAACCGACGTTGCGATATTCCGAGTTCAGAAAGGTGGGCAACTCGATACGGCCCACGCGCACGCTGAAGTCGGGCGTGAACGCGTACTTGACGTTCGCCCATTCGAGGCGCGGCTTGAAGGTGTTGTCGTATTCATGCTGCGAGATCACCTGCACGACGGCCGAGAGCTTGTCCGTGAGGCGCGCGCTCAGTTGCAGGCCGATCTTCGAATCGTTCTCGAAGTCGTACTTGCGTGATGCACCCGCGCCGTTCGGTTCGAGCGGACTGCTCACATAGTCGGCGGTATCGAGAGACGAATGCGTCATGCCGAGCGTGCCGAAGCCGCTGAGCGTGAACATTTTGGGAGCATCGTCGGCGCGCGCGGTCATCGAGGCGAAAACGCCTCCGAGAAGAACCGCGACGCGTGCGATGCGAGCCAGCCGGTGTTCGAAAAAGATCATGTGACGAGCGACGAAGGCTTCTGATGGATGGACTCAGTTAAGCCTCCTTTAACGGCACGGATGGGTGCGGCTTTATCGTTTTCGAGCGTCGATTTCGCTTGGGAATGGGGGATTTTCAGGGATTCGGCGGATGTCGAATTTTCGTTCAGCATCTCCCGCAGGCCAGTCGGTAAGGCTTGCTGGAGAAGCGGTTCAACGGTTTGCCTGCACCACTGCGTTCGCTTGGCATGAGTGCATCCGCACGATGCTAACCTTGCCCCATGCAACTCATCCGCGAAGGGAATGACGATGAACCGCACCGACTACGAACAAGCCCTCGCCCAACTGATTGGCGCCGCCGAACTCGTCGTCTCTGGAATGCCTGAAGACCAGAAGATGAGCGCGTTCCAGTCGCTCGCGTTCTTTCGTTTGCGGCAGCATCGACTGATAGAAACGACTACACCGCTGATCTCGAACGACGAGCTTTTCAAAGACTCCGCGATGGCCGCGCTGACGATGGCAGGCCGCAAGGAATTTCTCGCGGCCGCCGCGCTTCTGGAGCAGGCGCGCTCGTTGATGTCGAATTAGGGCAACGCAGACGCATCGGGCCTGCCGAGCGCGCAACTTCGTACCCGGCCTGACGGCGCTAAAAAAACAAAAAGCGCCGTGCGCGAGGAGAAGCGCACGGCGCGGAAATCGCTCGTCCCGGGGGTGGAAGAGCGTGGCAACAGAATGAATTCTAGCTACGTCCAGGAAATTCGAAGTCCCGATAAACGGACGAATTTCCCCGTAATTCCCGGAATCGGCACGGCAGTGGCATTTTTTGCCTGGTCAGGGGCACGGGCCTTCGCTCTCCTTTCCCGGCATCGGGCGGTTGGCTGCGGGCTGATCGCGGAAATGATCCGGAAACGCCTTGCCGATCAGCGCGTCGTAGTCGGCGGGGTCCGAGGAAACAATGGCATGGAGCATCTTGATGAACGCGTTGCCATCGGCGAGATTTTCGACGATGACACGTGCCGTACGTAGTGAAATGGCTTCCTCAAGTGGCTTTTCGTTGCCGTCTTCCAGCAGAAAGCGGAAGCGGTGGATCTCGGCGGCGGAGCCATGCGGCTCCTCGTGCGAAACAATCGTGGCTTTCATAATCGATGACAGGTAGATCCAGGCATCGAGCATTCAGCAAAAACCGCTCCTTACAAGGCTGGGCGGGCGCGACGAGGCGACCGCCGCCCCTTTGTCGACTCTTCAATGGCAATACAAATCGTTCTGTGCGTTGAACATTTCGAACGCAAGGCGAGTGGCCTGATCCTGCCGCACGGTGGTGAACCAGCGCTCGCGCCGCCACCCGTTCACCGTCCGTTCGATGAACGCCGCGCTCGCGATATCGCCGCCGCGCGATGCGATGAACGCCGGCGCGGGCGCAACCGCGCCCGGCAGCGTCCGGTAGTACGACCAGTCGGCTTGCTTGAGGAGCGCGCGCACGACGAGTTCGTCGTCCACGAGCGCGGCGCACTCTCCCGCCTGAAACGCGAGCAATGCGTCAAGCGGCCTGTCGAAGCCCTGCAATGCCGCCCGATACCGATGCGCGGCGCGCGCCGCAAACGGACTCTCGCGCGACGCGCAGATCGACCGGCCCTCGAGATCGCGCCAGTCCTGAATGTTGCCGTGCCGAAGAACGAGCGCAACGCCTCGCCCGGAAGCGTAGTTGCCGGGCGCAAAGGCGACGGACGCATCCGGCGAAAACGCCAGCCCGGCGATGGCGACATCCGCGCGACCGTCTTGCACGGCGTGGCGCGCATCGGCTTGTTCGGCTAACACGAGTTCGACGGGCAGTCCGGCGCGGCGCCCGAGTGCCTCGGCGAGCGCGGCGGAGTATGCCTCGGGTGCGCGCACGGAACGGTCGACGTGGCCGACGGTCAGGATAGGCGCGGGTTGGGACGGCACGGCGACGATCAGCTTGCCGCGTGCATAGGCGGCTGCGAACGGCCGGTCATCGGCGAGTGAATTGCGCCAGCTTGCGCTCAAGGGCGACAACAGGAACGCGGCAAATAACGCGACTGCCGCAAGCGGCATCCACAGCCGCCAGCCGCCTTCATGCGACGCCGCTTGTCCGGCTCTAGCCATTCTGTGCGAGGCCCACACGCCAGCGCAGCAAACGCCGTTCGAGCAGCGAAAGGCTCTTGTTGATCAGAAGGCCGAACAGCGCGAGCAGCACGATGCCCGCATACATGTCGGGAATCTGGAACGTCTCCTGAGAGTTGAGCGTGTAGAAACCGAGACCCGAGCGCGCGCCGATCATCTCTGCCGCGACGAGCGCCGTGATGCTGTAGGCGCCCGCGAGCCGGATACCTGTCAGTATCTCGGGCAACGCGGCGGGCAACACGACCTTGGTAAAGATGAAGCCTTGCCCCGCGCCCATGGAACGCGCGCAATCGATGAACACGCGTTCGACTTGCTTCACACCAGAGATGGTGTTGAGCAGCACGGGCCAGAACGCCGCCCATACGATGATCGCGATCTTCGACGATTCACCGATCCCGAGAAAGAGCATGAACACCGGAAAGAGCGCGAACGCGGAAACTTGCCGCAGCAGTTGATAAAGCGGATCGACGATGCGCTCTGCGCGCCGGAACCACCCAAGCGCGAATCCGCACACCACGCCGCCGACAACGGCCAGCAAGAGCCCGCTAAGCGAGCGCAGCGCGCTTGCGCCGAGGTGCTTCCACACTTCGCCGCTATCGACGAGATGCGCGATGGCAACCGCCACTTGCGAAGGCGGACTCAGATACGCCGTGCTCACGACACCGAGCCGCGGCAACAACTCCCACAGCAGCACGAAGACGATAAGCGCGATGGATCGTTCGAAGGCCATGGAAAGCCGAATGCTCCGCCGCGGCGCGGCCGTGCGAACCCTGGGCGATTGTGCCGTTTGCGGCGTTTGCGGCGCGATCAGGCCCGGCAGCTTGCGGATGGTGTTTTGCTCAGGCACGGAATGCCCCCGTGTTCAGTTCATCGTGCTGCTCGCGCGACGGAACAAGCGCTTCGCCGAGTTCCAGACTCAGGCTTGCCCATGCACGCTGCCGCAACGCCATGAAAGCGGCGGAATGGCGCAAAGAGGCATCGCGCGGACGCGGCAAGTCGATATCGATAATTTCCTTCACGCGGCCCGGCCCGCGTCCCATGATGGCCACGCGATCCGCGAGAAAAATCGCCTCGTCGATGCTGTGCGTGACGAAGACGACCGTCTTTGCACTTTGCTCCCAGATGGCGAGCAACTCCTGCTGCAACGACTCGCGGGTTTGCGCATCGAGCGCGCCGAAGGGTTCGTCCATCAACAGTATCTCGGGACCATAAGCCAACACGCGCGCAATGGCCACACGCTGGCGCATGCCGCCCGATAGCTGATGCGGATAGTGATCGGCGAAGTCGAGCAGCCCGACGAGACGCAAAAAACGTTCGGCTTCGCTGCGTCGTTGCACGGCTTTCACGCCGCGAATCTCGAGCCCTGTCTCAACGTTCTTGCGCACCGTGCGCCACGGAAAGAGCGCGTAGCCCTGAAACACGACGCCAAGCTTTTGCCGCGCGGCGCTGACAGGTTCGCCATCCACGGTAATCTCGCCCGCTGTCTGCGGCACGAGGCCGGCAAGAATGCTCAGGAACGTCGACTTGCCGCAACCGCTCGGTCCGAGCACGGCGAGAAACTCTCCCTCGCGCACGCTCAGATCGAAGTTATCGAGCACCGTGAGGCTCGAACCTGTCGCCTCGTTTTCATATGTGAGGCCGAGGCCACGCGCGACGATCTTCTCGCTCATGACGGATTGCCCTGCGCATGCGTGCTGGCGCTCGCTTGCGACGACTTGCCAGCGTACGGGTTGTAGTCGTTCGTGTAGACATCCTTGACTGCAACCTTGCCCTTCGGGATCTTGCCAGCCTGTTCGAGAATGTCGATGTAGTACTGGATCGGCGGCTCGGTTACGACGAGATCCTTCACATAGGCATAACGCTCGACCAGCTTCACGTCGATACCCAACCGCTCCGCCGTAAGCTGACGCGCTTCGTCAGGGTGCGCGTTGACCCAGTTCCCCGCCTTCGCAATAGCCGTGACGAAGTCCTTCACCGCTTGCGGATGCGCCCGCGCAAACGCGCCATTCACGCTATACGGCGCCATTCCGCCGAGGCCACCGTCTTCGTCCCAATCGCTCCATAACTTGTGCAATTGCGGATCGGCTTCCGCCGCGCCGGAAAACGGCGGGTGAATGATGGCGATATCCACGTTCTTCGTTACGAGCGCCTGCTGCGACTGATTGTCGGGCACGACGAGCCAGTTCACCTTCGAGACATCCACGCCATGCTGCGACAAATACTTCTTCGTCACGAACTCCGCGCATGCGCCGAAGCTGTTGAACGCCACCGTCTTGCCTTCGAAGTCCTTTGGTCCGCGAATACCCGAATCGGCGCGGGAGAAATACTTCATGTGCGGTGCATCGGGCAGCGTCTCGCCGCCAGCCGAGACCACCTTGATGTCCGCGCCGCTCGCAATGGCCGAGATGACGAGCGGCACCATGCGCGTGCCGAAGTCGATCTCGCCCGTGCCGACGAGCGGAATGATCTGCGGTGCGGAGATTTTGCCGACGTACTTGGGCCGTGTGCTCGTGTTCTCGAAGTAGCCGAGCTTGTCGGCGAGATAGACGAGGTCGAACGCGGGGTTGTCGGGATATTTGAAGTAGGTGATTTCCTGCTTCGCCGACTTGTCTACCAATGCCGACGAGCTCTGTACTTTCTCGGTGTCCGGCTTGCAGCCGCTTTGCAGAACGAGTACGGCAGCCGCGCAAGCCGCGAAGAGAATCTTTCCGGCGCGACGGGGCCGGCGGTGCAAAAGGGACGCCATCATGATTTCCGCTGGGAGAGCACGGTTAGAGGCGGCGCTGGATTCAAACCAGCACCGTACTCCGCGATTCTCACTCAGCAGTCACGACGCGCAAACCAACAAAACATGCTTTGTTTAGATGGCAGCGTTCGAATACTTCAAGACTTTTGGCCGCGCCCCGTCTTCGCTTGCAATTCTTCGATCTTGAGCGAGGCGTCCGCTTTCGTCAGCGACGGGTCGAACTCTTCTTTCGCTTCCTCGGAAAGCGTCTTCAGATAGGAAGCCTGCGCGCCCGTCATCTTTTCGTCCCCCGTAACCCAATCGCTCGGGTCTTTTTCGGCATTCGATGTCGGGTGCGATTTCGGGTCGTCGGACGGGCCGGCTTGTGCATTGGTATCGTCGATGGTTTTATCGTTCATGGCGCAATCCTCTTGGCGTGGTGACATATAGAGGTCTGGCGCAAGGAGCGTGCCGCATCAGGTCACGTTCAGTTCGATCAGGCGCCCCAGCCGCGCCGATTCCTCCACGGCGAGCGTTGCCGCAAGCGTGCGTGCGGCGTCGTGTCCGTCTATGACGGGACGCACCGAACCTCTCACGACATCGACGAAATGTTCGAGCTGGTTTGCATACGTGTTCTCCTCGGGCACGGCAAGGCGCGCATCGTGAATAGGCTGGTCGCGTCCCTTCGCGCCTTGATACGACCACATCGTCAGGTCCGGCATGGTGACCGCGCCGTTTGTGCCCGCGAAAAAATGCGTGGGCACGGGACGATAAGCGAAGAGTTCACGGTCCTCGCCCGCTGCCGTGTCCCAGCCCCAAGGCGTCGCGGTCGTGTCGGAGAGACTGATGTTGGCAAGCGCGCCATTCGCGAGTCGCAGCGTGCAGGCCGCCGAGTCTTCCACGTCGAAACCGCGCACCTTGTTCGACGATACCGCCTGCACCGACACGATCTCGCCGCAGATGAACCGCAGCAAGTCGATCTCGTGAATCAGGTTGATGAGAATAGGACCGCCGCCTGGCTGTCTGCGCCACGGCACGTTAAAGTAGTCATCGGGCTTGTACAACAGGCACATGATGTTCGCCATGACGAGCGTGCCGATCTTTCCGCTTGCCACGGCTTCCTTCGCTGCACGCACTACCGGATTGTGCCGCCGATGATGCCCGACGAGCATGGCAACGCCCGCTTCCTTGGATGCATCCGCAAGCGCGTTTGCAGATTCGAGATCGTCTGCAACGGGCTTTTCCATCAGCACGGGAATTTTTCGTTCGATAAACGCGAGTCCCACTTCGAGATGGGTGTGATTGGGCGTGCACAGGATAGCCGCGTCGATACGTTCGTGCTTCAGCAACTCGCGGTAATCGGCATAAAGCGGCACGGACAACGACGCCGCATAACTCGCCGACCCGGGCGATGGATCGGCGATAGCCACGAGCCTGCACGACTCGTTACGCGCGATCTCCTGAACGTGACGCCGGCCAATCACGCCCGCGCCGATAACGGCTATTCCAATCTTCTCCATGTATCCAACCTTTTGATCTATCACGATGAGGTGTGTTGCCGAAGGAACGGCACGAGGTCATGCAAGACTTCCTCGTGCGATTCTTCCGGTTGCAAATGGCCGCCGCCGATGCCGCGTCCGCTGACTTCATCGGCCCATGCGCGCCAGATTTCGATTGGCGTATGAGCCTGCCCTTTACGCTCTTCCAGGCTCCAGAGAACCATGACGGGACACACGAGCTTGCGGCCCGCCGCACGATCCGCGCTGTCGTGCGCCGAGTCTTCATCGGCTGCCGCGCGATAGTCCTCGCACATTGCATGGCGCACGTCCGGGTTGCGAAAGGCGCGGCGATAGGCATCGAGTGCGTCGCTATCCATGCGTTCGAGGCCGCCTGCCATCTTGCCGAGCGCGCGTTCAATGAAGGCGTCGGGATCGGCGGCGAGCATGCGTTCAGGCAAGTCAGCCGGCTGCGCGAGAAAGAACCAGTGCCAAGCGTTGACGGCGAAGGCTTTATTCACGGATGCGAACGCGTCGATGGTCGGCACCACCGTCAACGAGGCATACGCCGCCACACGCTCGGGATGATCCAGCGCCAGCCGATAACCCGCGCGCGCGCCGCGATCGTGTCCGACGACAGCGAAGCGCTCATGACCGAGTGCGCTCATGAGTTCAACGAGAGCGTGCGCCACGCGCCGCTTGGTCCAGCGTTGTTCGTGCGCGAGCGTGACACTTGCGCCATAGCCGGGCAGGTCGGGCGCAATCACCGTGTAGAAGCGCGCAAGCACAGGCGCGATATAACGCCAGACGAAATGCGTCTGCGGATAGCCGTGCAACAACAACACAGGTGGGCCAGAGCCGCCAATCATGCCGTTGAAGTGCACATCGCCCGCCGTGACATCCAGCTTCGAAAATCCTTCGAACCATTCATTCGCAGCTTGATTCATGGCTCATCCTTGCAGTGACTTGCCGTTCCAGTCGAACGATGCAGGCAAGCCAAGGAAGGACGCGGAAATGGGCATCGCGTAGTTCATCATGTTGCGTCCGTGATGAACCTTCAGACCGTGTGCCTGAGCCGCCTTCAACAGAGCCGTCATTCGCGGTTCCATGATTACATCGGCGACGACTGCGTGCGGTGCAAGTTCATCCAGCGCGAAGGGCAATGGGTCATGCGCATGCAAGCCAACGGGCGTTGCATTAATGGCGAGACCGATACCGCGCATATCCGGCGTGCCGGCTTCGATGCGCGCATCGCTGACCGAGGCGATGGCATCGGCCAATTCGCGCGCACGCTCGGTGTCGATATCGAAGATAGTCAGGCTCGCGATTTTCTCCAGCCCGACCGACCAGCCGATACTGCGCCCCACTCCACCGCAGCCATGCATATAGACGTGCGCGCCTTCCAGACGCACGCCATCCGCCTGCAGGCCCGCGACGAAGCCCGCGCCATCCACGTTGTCGCCTTCCCATCCGCCATCCGCGCAGCGCCGCAGCAGATTGATCGAGCCGATGCGCTCGGCGCGCTCCGTGAGCGTATCGGCATGACGCATGGCGGCCACTTTATGCGGCATGGTGAAGATGACGCCGTCCACGTTCGCAATGGCCTTGGTGCCGGCGAGCGCGGCATCGAAGTGCGCGCTATCGACATCGGCGGGCAGCATCAGCGCGTTGATGCCGTAGCGCTTCATCAACGTGCTCCACACGACAGGGGCGCGCACATGCGCAATCGGCGAGCCGAAGATATGGAAGAGGCGCGTGAGCGCGTCGGCGGGTGCATCGAGCCTCAGCCTTTCCTCGGTCAAACCGGATGATGTCGTCGTCATGGCCTTCTCTTGTGTGTCGAACGCCGTCATGCGCCGCGCTCCTGTCCGCTTAGCGGCTTCGCCGTATTGGCGCGCTCTTGCGTCGCTTCTTCGCGCAGGCGTTCGTATTCGTGTTTGGGGACCGGCACCGCATCGCGCCGGCCAAGATCGTTCATATGGATGCGATACGTCTCGCGCGCCGAGTATGTCGCGAACGCGGACAACACCGTGATGCCGAACGTGATACCGCCAACGATCAGCCAGATGTTTTGCGAGCCGGGCGGCGCGACCGTCGTGAACAGCGCCGGCAGCAGCGCCGAAATGGCGACGCCCACGTTCTGCGAAATGGCCATCGACGTCACGCGCATGCGCGTTGGAAAGAGCTCGGGATAGAAGCTCGGATACACCGCGTTTTGCCCCTGATACACGAGGCCCCACATCAGTATCGACAAAACGATGGCGAGCGTCACGCTATGAATGCTGATGGCATAGAGATACGCAAACGAAAGCAGCCCGGAACCGACCGACCCGACGATGATCGGCAGCCTTCTGCCCACTCTGTCCGACAGACGTCCCCAGTAAGGAATGACGATCATGGCAGCGACATTGCCGAGCACCGGAATCCACAGATAAAGGCTCTTGCTGAAGCCGATGCCATAGGCCTGCTGCACCGCATACGCGCCGCCGAAGATGGTCGTGACCACGGGAATGACGTTCATGATCGACATGCACATCACGCGCAGCATGTCGTCCCAGCAATGCCTGAACGCGAGCTTGACGGGCGCATGCGGCACCGCGCCACGCTCGCCTTCCTGCGCGAACGCGGGCGTCTCGCGCACCTTGCGTCGAATGAAGTAACCGGCGACCAACACGAGCGCGCTCATTAAGAACGGCACGCGCCAGCCCCATGAATTGAAGGCGTCCTCGCGCATGAAGTGACTCAGCGGCAGGAACACGGCGGCCGCGAGCAATTGCCCGGCGGTGACGCCTTGCATGCCGAAGCTGCCGTAATAACCGCGCCGCCCGAACGGTGCGTGTTCGAGAATCATGGAACTCGCGCCCGAGATTTCGCCCGCCACCGCAAAGCCTTGAACGAGCCGCAGCACGACGAGCAACGCGGGCGCCCACAAGCCGACCTGATCGTAAGTGGGCAGGAACGCGACGGCCATCGTCGAGAAGCCCATCAGGAACATGCAGACGAGCAGGACCGACTTACGACCGTGCGTATCGCCCCAATGCCCGAGCACGACCGCGCCGATAGGACGCGCAACGTAGCCGATGCCGTAAGTCGCGAGCGACGCGGCAATCGCCACCTTGGGATCGCCCTTCGGAAAGAAGATCTGCGGAAAGATCAGCGCCGCGGCCTGCGCGTAAATGAAGAAGTCGTAGTACTCGAGCGCCGAACCGATCCAGCCGCTCGCGGCCGCCAGTTTCGACTGATGCCGTCCGTGCGGCTCATGGTCTGCTGCGTTGGACATCGATGTCTCCATTGGTGATGTAGGTGCGTTCTCATCCGTATTTTCGTTCCATCTTAGAAACTCACATCGAAAACTGTCAACGCGTTTTCACGCACAATTCCCGTATGAGAACAAACTAGGGATAGTCCCTACAAAGCCCAGATAACGCTTGACGGCACGGCCTGCGCTCACTCACCATGGAAACCACTTTCCATATGAGAACACGAGGTCACACAATGAACGAGACACTGCTGGAACGGCTGGCAATACGCGAGGCAATCGAAAATTGGGCCGTGTGGCGCGACGCGGGCGACTGGGAACGCTTCGCCACGCTCTGGCATCCCGAGGGCGTGATGATGGCCACGTGGTTTCAAGGCACGGGGCCGGAATTCATCCGCGTGACACAAGAAGGCTGGGCGCGCGGCGTCAGTATTCTTCACTTCCTCGGCGGCACGGCTATCGATCTCGAAGGCACACGTGCCATTGCGCAGACGAAGATGACCATCTCGCAGCGCGGCGAGGTCGAAGGTCATCGTTGCGATGTCGTCTGCACCGGGCGCTTCTATGACTTCTACGAGAAAGTGGACGGCAAGTGGCTCTTGCGCCTGCGTCAGCCTATCTACGAGAAAGACCGTCTGGACCCCGTCGAAACGGGTGTGCGGCTCGAACTCGATCCCGAGATACTCGGGCTCTTTCCCGAGGGTTACCGGCATCTCGCGTACATTCAGACGAAGATCGGCTACAAGGTCAAGCGCGACATGCCGGGACTAACCGGTCCCGTGGTCGAAGCGCTTTATGCGCGTGGCCGTGCGTGGCTCGATACAGGCACGCTGTGATGAACGCCGTGGCAACAGAGTTCGTTTATAACGCGTTGCCCGCCCGCGTGATCTTCGGTGCGGGCCGGCGCTCGGAGACGGCCGCCGAAGCCGCACGGCTCGACTGTACGCGTCCACTCATCGTGACGACGCGCGAACAGGCCGCATTGGGCGATGCCATCGCGCAGCAGTTCGATCCGGAATCGACACACCGTTTCGCCGATGCCACCATGCACACGCCCTGGGACGTCACGGCGCGCGCCTTGCAAGCCGTAGACCGCGCGCACGCCGACTGTGTGATCGCAATTGGCGGCGGCTCGGCGGTCGGTCTGTCCAAGGCCATTGCATTGCAGACGGACCTGCCGCAGATCGTGCTGCCTACTACGTATGCGGGCTCCGAAGTCACGCCGATCATCGGCGAGACGCGTGACGGCGAGAAACGCACACAGCGCACGCTCAAGGTGCTGCCCGAAATCGTCATCTACGATGTCGAGCTGACCTTGAGTCTTCCCGTTGCGATGAGCGTGGCAAGCGGGCTCAACGCCGTTGCGCATGCGGTCGAGGCGCTCTATGCCATGGACGGCAATCCGATCACATCGCTGATGGCGGAGGAAGGTATCGCGTCGCTGGCGGCGGCGTTACCCGACGTGGCGCGCGCGCCCGAATCGATCGACGCAAGACGCGCCGCGCAATATGGCGCGTGGTTGTGCGGCACGTGTCTGGCTTCGGTCGGCATGGGTCTGCATCACAAGATCTGCCATGTGCTTGGCGGCGCATTCGATCTGCCGCACGCGCAGACCCATGCCATCATGATCGCGCATGTCGCCGCTTTCAACGCCGATGCCGCCGCGCCCGCAATGAAGCGCATTGCCCGCGCATTGAACGCGGAGCATTCGTGGACCGGTCTCCACGATCTCGCGGCATCGCTTGGCGTGCCGCGTTCGCTCGAAGCGATCGGCATGCCTGAAGCGGGCATCGATCACGCAATCGACCTCGTCACGCGCAACGCCTATGCAAATCCGCGCGCGCCCGAAAGCCGACCGCTTCGCGCCATGCTCGAACGCGCATGGAAAGGCCTGCCGCCCGCGCTGGTCGAATAAGGACACTCGATGCGAAATTTCAACGAAGACAACATCACGCAAGCGGTGCTCGAACGCTTGAGCGGTTGCGAGAACGAACGGACACGGCAAATTAGCGAGGCACTCGTCCGGCATCTGCATGCGTTCGTGAAAGAGATCGAACCGACCGAAGCGGAATGGGCCGGCGCTATCGACTTTCTCACGCGCACGGGCCAAATGTGTTCGGAGACGCGCCAGGAATTCATCCTCCTTTCCGATACGCTTGGCGTGTCCATGCTCGTCGATGCGCTCAATCATCGCTTCACGGGCAACGCCACCGAGACCACCGTGCTCGGGCCGTTCTATGTCGAAGAGGCGCGCGATCTTCCGTTGGGCGCGAGCATTTCGCATGCATCGGACGGGCCGGCGATGATCGTGGAAGGCAGTGTGTCGGATCAACATGGCGAGCCGATTGCGGGCGCGCTCATCGAGACATGGCACGCGGACGATCACGGCTTCTACGACGTACAACGCGAGGCGGGCCTGACCGCGCTCGACATGCGCGCCCGTTTTCACGCCGATGAAAATGGACGTTTCTGGTTCCGTTCGATCGTGCCCGCCTTCTATCCGATTCCGAACGATGGCCCTGTAGGCAAGATGCTCGATGCGCAAGGACGGCATCCTTACCGGCCGGCACATGTGCATTTCAAGGTCAGCGCGCCGGGCTTCGAAACGATCGTCACGCACGTATTTATCGAAGGCGACCGCTATCTGGATTCGGATGTCGTGTTCGGCGTGAAGGATGGCCTGATCGCGCGACTCGAAACGATAGAAGGCAGCATGAGCCCGGCCGGACATGAAGTCACGCCGGGCACGGCCCTCCTTGCTTACCCCTTTGTTCTGCCCGCAAAGCGCTAAAGACTCACGAATACGACAATGCATAAACTGTCCTTGCATCACCTCACCATGCTGGATGCGCATCCGCTGCAACTCGTCGATGCCGCGCACGCCGGTGGCTTCGACTATTACGGCTTGCGCGTCGTGGCGCCCACGGCGGCAGATAGCATCGTCGATGTCGCGGGCAATCCGGCGCTCATCCGCGAACTCGCCGCACGCATGGAGGCGACGGGCGTTCGCCTGCTCGATATCGAAGCCATCTGGCTGCAAGAGAGCACGAACATAGACCTTCTCTTACCCGCACTCGAAGCGGGGCATCGGCTTGGCGCGAAGCATGTGCTTACCGTTGGCTTCGATCAGGACCGCGAGCGTCTCATGCGCAACTTTCGGGCGCTGTGCGAAGTGGCAGCACGCTTCGAAATGACGGTTGGCCTGGAGTTGATCACGTATTGCGCCATCGGCACGCTGGACGATGCGCTCGCCACCATCCAGGCAAGCGGTCAGCCGAACGCGCGGCTTTTGATCGATGCCTTGCAGTACTTCCGCTCGGGCGCGAAGGTTGAGGACATCGATAGTATCGACCCCGCGCTTATCGAATACATGCAGATTTGCGATGGACCGCGTGCCTCGCCGGTTGCGGTGGCCGACCGGCGAACCGAAGCACGCACCGCGCGTTTGCTTCCCGGCGATGGCGAACTTCCGTTGCACGATGTGCTGGTTAAGCTGCCCGCCGACCTGACGCTCGCCGTCGAAGCGCCCACGCTCGCATTGCGCGGACAACCATTCGATGAGCAAGCACGCACGATCATGTCGAGCATGAAGCGCTTCCTTGCAAAAGCGCAGTAACTCTATTCCGCGAGATATTGACGCTGGATGCGCACCGCGGATGCCTTGAGTATCGCAATCGACCGCTCGCCTATTTCCGGCGAGTAACGCACGGCTGGTATCGCGAGATTGAGCGAACCGAGCGGGAACCCGGTGGACGACAAAATGGGCACGCCAAGACCCACGATGCCCGGCGTGAATTCTTCGAGCGAATGAGCGAAGCCGTTTGCACGCACGGATTCCAACTCGTTCAGCAAGGCTTTCTTGGTGCCGATGGTGTTCTTCGTGAAGCGCTCGAACGACACCGAGCGCATATATTCGGCGCGCATGACATCGGGCAGGAAGGCGAGTATTGCCTTGCCGCCCGATACCGCATACAAGGGGGCGAGATCGCCGAGCCGCATATGCGATTGCAGGCGCTGCTGACTCACGACCGTTGCAACGACTTCGACCTGCTCGCCCTTGAGCTGATTGAGCGCGCACGATTCCGCCGTTTGCTGCGTGATATCGCCGAGGACCGGCTCGGCGCATGCAATCAAACTGCGCAACTGATTCGACTGCTGCGCGAGTTTCAAAATGGCATCGCCCAGCCGATACCCCTTCGTTTCAGGCACGAAACGCAGATAGCCGCGATCCGTCAGATTGCGGATGAGCTTGGTGAGACTGCTCTTGGGAATGTCGAGCGCCTCGGCAATCTCCGCATGCGACATCTCGCGGCCCCAGCGCGCGAGCAACTCGAAGAGATCGAGTGTGCGGTCCGCCGACTTGACCGTGCTGCTGGCTTCGATTTCCTCACGACGCATGCGCTGCTCCTCGTTCATATAGAGGAACAGTTTAACTGCGCCGTGCTTCGTGTCAAGAATCCGTACCGTAGAGTGCAGATTTTTATTCACGAGTGGGAACTTTTCATTTATTCGATACGGAATCGACGAACGCACCAAGATCGTTATCGAATCGCTTCGGCTCCTCGATGAAAGGCGCATGGCCCGACTTCGCATACAGCACGCTCCGCAGGTTCGGGTTGATCTGACGCGCCCGCGCGATAGCCGGTTGCGCCTTGACGAGCGCATCGCGCGCGCCGTAGATCAGCAGCACCGGAACATGCGCCTGACCGAGACCATCGGCGGCGGCTACGCTCATCGACTGAACGGCAGCCTGCATGTCCCACGAAGCCATCGCGGCATTGGCGAGCAGGCGCTCGAACGTGACCTTGTCCGGCTGCGTGTCGAAGCAAAGGCTCAGGAAGGTGCGCTCGCCGTCGAGATGCGTCTTGAGATCGGCCGATGTCATGTCGCGATAGACATCGGGATGCGCCACGATCTGCTCGGGCGTAAGCTCGATCACACCATCCACATACACGGCGCCCGCGATCTTGCCGTCACCATAGGCCGCCAGATAGTTCGAGATGACCGCGCCGCCGAGCGACCAGCCAACGAGCACCGGCTTCCTTGCATGCGACGTTTCGATGACTGTTGCAAGATCGTCGGCCCAGCGGCGGCCGTCGGTATAGGCATCGGCATTCGTGGGCTTGCCTGAGCGACCGTGACCGCGCATGTCGTAAGTGATGAGACGGTAGCCCTTCAGCCGCGCGCTTTTCACCTGCGCATCCCAGTTCAGGCGGCTGCCCAGCAGTCCATGAATCAGCACGACGGCGGGGCCGTCCGGGTTGCCGGATTCCTGCACGGCGAGCGCGACGCCATCCGGTGCATTGACGGTAAAACTTTTTTCTTCCGCGAACGCAGCGGACGATACGGCGCTCAACGCGCCCGTCGCGATCAACGTGGAAACAAGGTAACGAACCATGCGAAAAGACACGATGACACTCCTCATTCATTCGAAAGTCCTGAGTGTCGCGCCTCACACTAATGTCAGGGTCAAGCGAAAAAGTGCTAGTCTTTTTGCATGACACGATCCGCTGAACACACGCTACTGACTATAGGCGAGCTATCTCGCGAAACCGGCGCGAGCGTTCGTTCGATTCGCCACTACGACGAGCATGGGCTGCTTACTTCGGTTCGCGCAAGCAACGGCTATCGCGTGTTCCCGCACGCGGCCATCTCTCAGGTGAAGCAGATACAGCGCATGATCGCGACCGGCTTCAGCCTCGCCGATATCCTCGCGTTTCCCGACTGCATGCGCCTAATCGAAGGCGCGGTGACGTGTCCGGAGACCACCGCATTGCAACGCGAACGCCTGGTGTCGATAGAGCGTCAGATCGCCGATCTGGAACGGCGCCGCGCGCGTCTGCTCAAAACCTTGAACGAAGGCGTCGTGCCGCCGCTGGATTGAGCTTTTTTGCCGTGGTCAACTGTCGGCTTGTTCAACCGACCGGCCATCCGGGCAAAGGAGTCGTCATGCAATCGCAGATTTCGCAGTTGTCGCGTTCCACGCTGACCGAACATATCGTCGATGCCAAGGCGCGCAAGGGACTCACCTACGCCGAACTCGCGGAAGGAACGAGTCTCAGCGTGCCCTACGTGACAGCCGCGCTTCTCGGCCAGCACCCGTTGCCGGAGCAAGCCGCAAAGAGCGTGGCGGACAAACTCGAACTCGGCGACGCCGCCGCCGCGCTGCTCCAGACCATTCCCCTGCGCGGCAGCATTCCGGGCAACGTGCCGACGGACCCGACCATCTACCGCTTTTATGAAATGGTGCAGGTGTATGGCACGACGTTGAAGGCGCTCGTCCACGAGCAATTCGGCGACGGCATTATCAGTGCGATCAACTTTCGTATCGACATCAAGAAGGTGGAAGATCCCGAAGGCGGATCACGCGCCGTGATCACGCTCGACGGCAAGTTCCTGCCGTACAAGCCGTTCTGATCCTTTACGTCATGGCGATGGCGCGTTGTGCACACAGCGGCGCGCCTTGCATAACCCTGCGACCATTCTCACCATAAACGCGGTGCCATGAGTCAGACGGCACAAGGCTTTCGCGGCGACATACGCGTTTGCCCCAGCGTTGACCTGCGCTATATCCGTCCGTATATTTTGCGCAGCCGGGCGCCATAACGAATCACAAGATCGCCCGCGCATCCCCCATGTCAAAGGTGACGCCGCATGATGTCCAGGGAAAGCATCGACTCCCATATGATCCGCGTTCTGCATACGCTCCTCACGGAGTCGAGCGTCTCGGGCGCCGCCAAGCTGCTCGGGCAATCGCAGCCGACTGTGAGCATTGCGCTGCGCAGGCTGCGTGAAATGACGGGTGATCCGCTTCTAGTGCGCAGCGGCAGCCGCATGGTGCCGACGAGTCATGCGCTCACGCTGATCGAGCCTGCCGCGCAGGCGCTCAGTCATATCGACGCGATCCTTCATCCCAACACCGAATTCGATCCGGCGTCGAGCAACTGCACGTTTCGAATCGGCTCGCCGGATTATCTCGATGTGTTCTTCGTGCCCGCCGTGATCGACGCGTTCCATCAAGCCGCGCCATCCGCGAAGCTCGAATTCAAGCACCTCATGATGGTCGATGGCGGCTACGAAAACGGCCTCGAAACAGGCTTGCTCGATCTCGTGATCGGCAACTGGCGCACGCCGCCCGCGCATCTGCATCTGCAACCGCTGTGTCAGGACGAACTGGTTTGCCTGATGCGCGCGGATCATCCGGTCAAGCCGGGCGAACTCACGAAGGACGCCTTCGAGAAAGCCGAGCATCTCGCTGTCACGACCTACAACACGACCGCGTGGGGCACCATCGATACGGAACTCGCGCGCAACGGTCTTACGCGCACGGTCACGACCACGCTGCCTTACTTCGGCATGGCGCCCTATGTGCTCGTGCGCTCGGACCTTATCTTCACGACGACGCGCGCGCTCGCTTCCCACTACGCGCGCCTCTTGCCTTTGAAGATGGAGCCGATTCCCGGCGCAACGCCCGCACTCACGTATTACCAGTTATGGCATGAGAGAACGCATCGCAGCGCGGCCACGCGATGGCTTCGCCGCCTCGTCACGAACGTTGCGCGCAAGCTCGCGGTCACGCCCGATGCATAGCACCATGAAAAACGACGCCGCAAGCTTTTGGCTGCGGCGTCGAAACGTCTACCGTGCGGCATCGAAGTGACAGGTTCTTCAAGCCACCGGCAAGCGCGACGCTGGTCGGTCAGAGGCAAGCTGCGTCGTTATCGTTGTAGAGCGGACTCGAAACTGCCCGATGTCATCGCCTTGAGAAGCGCGGCCTTGGCTTGCGTGGCCGAACCCAGCAAGGCGAATCCGAGTGGCCGGCCATCGGCGGCATGTTCGCAAAGCGCGTGCAGACCGTCGAGCGATTCGTCGGATACGTTGCTTGCATAGCGCCATGTTCCGGTTTCGTCGGGCAGCACGACTACCGTTGGAGATGCGGGCGCTTTAACCGTCACCGGCATGATCGGAAACGCGACGCGCGTTGCCTCGCCCGCGAGCGTGCGGGCAAGCGCGCGTGCTGCGTGCATGATCGGCAACACATACGGCTGCACTTTTCCTTCGATAGCCGCGCAATCGCCGAGTGCGTAAATATCGGCCGCACTCGTGCGGCAATAGGCGTCCGTACGTATGCCGCCTTCTATCGCGATGCCCGCTTGTTCCGCGAGCTGCGTGCGCGGCGCGAGACCTATCGCCGATAACACGACGTCGGCATCGATTGCCTCGCCATCGGAAAGCGTAAGCGCGTAGCCGCGTTCCGCGCGATTCACCGTTGCCACCGAACGCCCGAGACGCAGCCGCACGCCATGTCGTTCGAGAGCTTGTGCAAACGCATGACCCGCGCGTTCGGGCAGCAGCCGTGACAGCGGCGTGGCCGCGGGATCGATCAGCGTGACCTTGTAATTCGCGAGCGCGAGATCGTTGGCGAACTCGCAGCCGATCAGGCCCGCGCCGAGCAGCGCGACCGACTGCGCGCCTTCGAGCCGCTTTCTGAAGCGCACGTAGTCGTCGAGCGAGTTCACCGACAGCACGTCGCCTGCGCTATCGCCCGCGAGCGGAATGCGCCGCGCATCCGCGCCCAATGCGAGCACGAGCTTGCCGTAACGAAAAGATTGTCCATCGACGATGAGTTCGTGCGTATCCGCGAGAACGCGCTCCACCTTGCTGTGCGACAAAATGCTCGCGTTCAGCTGCGTGCCCATGGCGCGCGCATCGAAAGTGACGAGCGCGTGCGGCGCCTTGTTCATGGCAAGCGCGTTGGAAAGCGTCGGCTTCGAATAGAAGCTGCCGTCGTCCTCGCTGATGAGCGTGATGGGCACTTGCGCGTCGAGCTTGCGCAACTCCCGCGCCACCGTATAACCGGCGAGCCCCGTTCCCACGATAACGACCGGTAGACCCATATCGTGACTCATGCCGACACCTCCTGCATCTCGAAGTCCTGCTTGCCCGTGCCGCAATCGGGACACAGCCAGTCGTCCGGCACGTCTTCCCAGCGCGTGCCGGCGGCAAGACCCGCTTCCGGCAAGCCCAGCGTTTCGTCATAGCGAAAGCCGCAGATCACGCATTCCCAGATTTTCATGATGCTCTCCGTATCCGCCATGGCGATCAGCGGACGTACGCCTGACCGAGACCGATCTCGGCTAGCGCGCGGCGATATGCGCCCGAGGAACGATCCGCGAGAATCGGTGCTTCGGCGGCGCGGTCTATCGGCAGATCTTCGGGACATTGCAATTCGACGATCGCGCGATCTTCCTCGAACACCTGACGATTGAACTCGTAGACATCATCGAGCGGCAGATCCTTGTCGAAGTTGCGCGCGATCGGCACGAACAGACGCGTCAGACGCGCGGATACCGGGCTCGCGGCGTTGAGAATCGAGAGCCGGCCGCCTTCGGGAAAGAGCACGGTGAGACGTGCAAAGAACGGCACATCCACTTCGAAGATACGGCGCCACAAGAAGCCTTCGGGCGCACGATGCTGCATCGACTTCGGAAAGTTGCTGACGGTGCTGACATACTCCGCGCGCATGCCGTTGCCGCGCCGCTCGACCGTGTAGCTCGGCACCACGGGATTGCGCCGGTCCGCGAAGCTGCGATGATGAATCCACGCGAAATGCGCGACATCGATGAAGCCTTCCGTCTGACGTCCCGCGGATGCCTTGATGTCGATCGAAGGCGGCAAGATCTGCTGGAATCCTTCGCTGTTCCATGCAGGGAAATCGGGCAGCGCTTGCTCTCCACCGCCGAGCGACACCCAGATCAGGCCATAGGCTTCCTGCACCGCGTAAGTGGTCAGGCGCAGACGGTCGGGAATGGTGCCGCCTTCCTGCGACGGAATATGCTTGCACTTGCCGTCCGCACCGTATTCGAGGCCGTGATAAGGACACACGAGATGGCCGTTCTCGACCCAGCCTTGACTCAGCGGCGCGCCGCGATGCGGACACACATCGCGCGCGGCGACGAGTGCATCGTTCGCACGAAACACGACGAGCGGCTCATCGAGCAGCGTGACGCTCAACGGTTTGTCCGCGACCTGCGAAGCAAACGCGACCGGATGCCAGTACTGGCTGAGGATTTGCCAGTCGTGCGGATCGAAAGTGCAATTGCGTGGAAGATTGGGCGCACGCTGAAACGTCAGCGGCGCGACGGTGGGGGTCGCCATTTTCGTGTCTCCAAGGAACTGGATCGTGTTGAAGCGGCCGGGATGGATTCGACCGCATGAACACTACGATAGCGACGTGCTACATGTCGCCCAATGGTTCGGGCGACATTGACTCTATGTTCGTTGGTCAATGAAACGATGCTTCGGCGGAGGTCACTTGCCTGGAATGAGCACTACTCTGAAGCGCGCCTTGCCGCTCATCATGCGGTCGTAGGCTTCGGCCGCGCGCGAGAGCGGGTACTCTTCGGTCATCGGCTTCACGCCCGACAAAGCGCTGAACGCGAGCGTTTCCTGCGAGTCCGCCGCCGTGCCGGACGGCCAGCCTTGCACCGAGTTGCGACCCATGATGAACTGCGCGACGGGCACTTCCACGGGCTCTTGCGAGATGCCGACCATGATCAGCTTGCCGTTGATGCCGAGCCCGCCGATAGCCGCGCTCATCGCCTTGCCGCTCGTGGCGGTGGCGAGAATTACGCGTGCGCCGCCGAGTGCTTGCAGCGCTTCGCCGACGTTTTGCGATTCGCTGTCGATATAGTGATGCGCGCCGAGTTGCTTCGCGAGCGGTTCCTTGTGCTTGCCGCGCGCGATGGCGACCGTGACGAAGCCCATCTTGCGCGCGAACTGCACGCCGAGATGCCCGAGCCCGCCGATGCCGAGGATCGCCGCGACATCGCCCGCGCGGGTGCCGCTATTGCGCAGCGCGTTGAACGTCGTGATGCCGGCGCAGAGAAGCGGCGCGGCGTCGATATCGGAGAGATCGTCGGGCATGCGCGCGAGTGCTTCCTGCGGCGCCACCATGTATTCCGCGTAACCGCCGTCGTAGCTGATACCGGGAACGAGCGCGTTCTTGCAAAGCACGAAGTCGCCGTGACGGCAATTTTCGCAATGCCCGCAATGCCCGCCATGCCAACCGACGCCGACCCGCTGCCCGGCCTGCCATCCCTCGACGTTCGCACCGAGTTTCTCGATGACGCCTGCAATTTCGTGACCGGGTACGCGCGGAAACTCGAGACCCGGCCATTGGCCTTCTTTCGTGAGGGAATCGCTGTGGCAGATGCCACAGGCTTGCACTTTGATGAGCACGTGTCCTTCGGGCGGATCGGGTATGTCGCGTTCCACGAGTTCGAGCGGACCGCCGGCTTTCGCTACTTGCACTGCGTGCATCGTTGGCATCGTTTGCTCCTTGGTGTGGGAGGAACTTCGCGGCGTTGGGCGAGCCGCGTGCATGCTGTTCGGCACTGCAATGGGGATGCTATACGTAGTTGGGGGAAAGTTCAGGAAAGAGGTTGCTAAAGCGCGCTTCATGAATTCACATCACCCGCGCCCATCCCCGTCGTTTAAAATGCACCGTCTCGAACGCTTCGATCTGCGCCAGCGACTGAAGCGTCAAATCGACCGTATCCATTCCCTCCATCACCATGCGTTTATGACGCGCGCCGATGGAATACGCATATCGCTTACCCGATGCCGACACCACCGTCTGCCCTTCCAGATCGATGGAAATAACAGCACCCGGCGTCTCGGTCACTTCACGCGCAAGCATATCGACGACATCGCGTTCCAGTTGCACGAGCAGCAAGCGGTTATTCATCGCGTTCGAATAGAAAATCTCCGCGAAACTCGGCGCAATCACCGCAGCAAAACCATATTGCTGCAAACCCCACACCGCATGCTCCCGGCTGGAACCACATCCGAAATTCGCGCCGCCAATCAGAATGCGCGCCTTTGCAAACTCCGCCCGATTGAGCACGCAATCCCCACGCGGCGCGCCGTTTTCATCGAAACGCAAGTCGTACAGCAAACCATCCGCTAGACCCGCCTTGTCGATAATGCGCAGAAACTGCTTCGGCATGATCTGGTCGGTATCCAGGTTGTCGATGGACAACGGCGCCGCGCTGCCTGCAATCTTCGTCAGTCGCGTCATGATGCCTCTCCCATGAGCGTTCGAACGTCGGTGATACAGCCGGTCATCGCGGCCGCGGCCGCCATTGCCGGGCTCATCAGATGCGTGCGGCCGCCACGTCCCTGTCGACCTTCGAAGTTGCGGTTGGTGGTCGATGCGCAACGCTCGCCCGCGTCCAGCACATCGTCGTTCATGGCAAGGCACATCGAGCAGCCAGGCTCGCGCCATTCGAAACCCGCATCGATCAGCGTCTTCGCCAGACCTTCGCGCTCCGCCGCGCGTCGCACGCTGCCCGAACCCGGCACGATCATCGCGCGCACGCCGGGCGCCACGCGCTTGCCGCGCACGATGTCCGCCACCACGCGCAGGTCTTCGATACGCCCATTCGTGCACGAGCCGATAAACACACGGTCGATCCGCGTTCCCGCCAACGAACGGCTCGCCGTGAGCCCCATGTAATCGAGCGCACGTCGCAACGATGCCGCCGCTTCGGGGGTGGCCTGCGCGGCTTCGTCGGGAATGGGCTCGTCTATCGCGACGGCCTGATCCGGACTCGTGCCCCATGTGACAAAAGGTGCGATGGCATGCGCGTCGAAGCGATATTCGGCATCGAAGGTCGCATCTGCGTCGGAGTAGAGTTCGCGCCAGTCCGCGAGTGCGGCTTGCCAGGCGGCCTCATCGAGTGATTTTGCATGGGCGCGCACATAGTTGAACGTGGTCCGATCCGGCGCGATGAGCGCGGCGCGCGCGCCCGCCTCGACGGTCATGTTGCACAAGGTCATGCGCGCCTCGGCCGACAGCGACGCAATGGTCGATCCACCGAACTCGACAGCATAGCCACGCGCGCCTTGTGCGCCGATCTGGCTGATGATCCAGATCACCACGTCCTTGGACGACGTGCCGTAAGGCAGCGCGCCATCGATATCGATGCGCATGGTTTTCGCCAGCCGATAGACGAGCGTCTGCGTGGCGAGCACATGCTCCACTTCCGATGTGCCAATTCCAAAGCCCAACGCGCCAAGCGCGCCGTATGTCGTGGTGTGACTGTCACCGCACAACACGACCATGCCCGGACGAATGAGCCCGAGTTCCGGCGCCACGATGTGTTCGATACCCTGCAAGGGATCATTGGCCGCGAGAAGCCGGATGCCCGCGCGCTCGCAATTGCGCGCGAGATTTTGCGCCTGCAGATACGACGCCTCATCGCGAATCACGCGCGGCGACTCGGCGTGCGTCGGAATGATGTGGCTCACGACCGCAAGCTGCTGATGCGGGCGTCGCACCGCGCGGCCACGCGCATCGAGCGCGCTGAACGCTTGTGGACTGGTGTACTCGTTCATCAAATGCAGATCGACATAGAGCAGCACGTTCTGTTCGTCGATACGCGAGACGAGGTGAGATTCGACGAGCTTCTGGTACAGGGTTCGGTTCGACATGGCGTTAGTTCGTCAGAAAGGGCAGGACGTGCTCGAGCAAGATCGCCGGCGCTTCCTCGGGAATGTAGTGACCGCAAGGCAGCGCTTCGCCCTCGACTTGCGGCGCGTAAGCACGCCATTCGCGCAGCGGATCGAAGCATTGTTCGATGACGCCCTCCTCACCCCACAGCGCCATGAATGGGCATTCAATTCGCTCGTTCGAAGCCAGCGTCGCGCGGTCATGTTCGAGGTCGATGCTCACGCTCGCGCGATAGTCCTCGCAAATGCCATGCGCCGTGGCGGGATCGGACAAGCAGCGCAGATACTCGGCGTAAGCCTCTGCCGTGAACGGCGCGAGACCCGCGCTGCGCGCGCCGATGGTCTGCCTGAGATACAGGTCCGGGTCCGCGCGAATGAGCGTTTCCGGAAATGGCGCGGGCCGCACGAGCATGAACCAGTGCCAGTAGGCACGCGCGAAATCGAACGAGGTCTGCTCGTACATGGCGAGCGTCGGCGCCACGTCGAGCGTGACCAGACGCGTCACGACAGCCGGATGATCCAGCGCCATGCGAGCCGCGACACGCCCGCCACGGTCATGTCCGATGACCGCGAACGACGCATGGCCCAATGCGCGCATCAGCCCGACCTGATCGAGCGCCATGCGGCGCTTCGAATAATTCGAGTGATCGGGCGCGCCTGCGGGTTTGTCGCTGTCGCCATAGCCGCGCAAGTCGGCGGCGATCACCGTGAAATGCTCGGCGAGTGCCGGCGCCACTTCGTGCCAAATCGCGTGCGTCTGCGGATGCCCGTGCAGTAGCAGCAACGCGGGGCCTTGGCCGCCCTTGATCGCGTGAATCCTGATGCCATCGACGGAAATCGATAGCTCATCGAAGCCTTCGAACATGGTTGTCTCCCAACGTTGATTCGAGTCTAATTGATGCCTTACGAGATTGGGTTTCCTCGAAAGCATTTCGGTCGTAACCGGCAGGAACGAATCAGGCAGATTTGGAGCGATGCGAGATGGATGGCTTTTCTGACCTCAACCTGTTTGCGCTTGTGGCGCGGCATCGCAATCTGGCTGCGGCGGCGCGCGAGTTGGGTGTGACACCGCCAGCCGTGAGCAAGCGGCTCGCGCAACTGGAGCGGCGTCTGGGCGTGCGTCTGATGAATCGCACGACGCGGCGTCTGAGCCTCACGCCCGAGGGCGAGTTGTACCTGTCGAACGGCTCGCGCATTCTCGATGAGCTCTCGGAACTCGAACAGCTCGTCACGCAAAGTCGCGGCGAACCGACTGGTCTTCTGCGTGTGAACGCGTCGTTCGGATTCGGGCGGGCGCGTATAGCGCCTGCGGTGTCGGAGTTCATTGCGCGCTATCCGGCGATGAAGATCGTCCTGCATCTGACGGACCGTCCGGTGAGTCTTCAGGAAGAAGGTTTCGATGTCGGCATCCGCTTCGGCGAAGTGCCGGACGCGCGCATCAACGCGCGTCTGCTGCTGGCGAATCGGCGCATCTTGTGTGCATCGCCGGCTTACGTCGCGCGGCATGGCCGACCATCGGCGCCGCATGATCTCGCGCGTCACGCGTGCATCGTGTTGCGCGAAAACGAGTCGGCTTACGGCACGTGGCATTTCTCGCGCGGCAAGCGCACGGAGACGGTCAAGGTCGATGGCTCGTTATCGAGCAACGACGGCAGCGCGGTGTTGCAGTGGGCGCTGGACGGTCGCGGCATCGCGACGCGCTCGCAATGGGAGATAGACGAACATCTTGCGCGCGGTGAGCTCGTTTCCCTGCTCGATGAATGGGCTTTGCCGGACGCGAACATTCACGCCATTTATCTCGAACGCAATCAGCTTTCGGTCAAGCTCAGGACGTTCGTGGAATTTTTGGGGGAGTATTTGCGCGGGGCGTGATAGTCGTTTGAGCTTACCGTAGCGGCACATCTTCCGGCCAAATGATTTAGAGCGGCTTGGAATTTGGGTCCCGAATTCGTATCGGCCCGCTGGCCAGGGCCGGTTGCCCCGTCATTCGATCGATGCGAACCTTGGCTTTGTTGACCGCATTTGGAATTACTCATTGGTGGCGGGTTTGATTCAGCGCAATTGGCACACCGCCGTTGTCGATTTCCGCTCCACTAATCCGTCGTCAGTGAACCTCATCAAAAGGATTTGCCATGAAATACCTCGGCCTCGCCTACTTCACCCCCGAAAAGTTCGCCGCGATGACACCGGACGAAATCAAGGCGCTAGTGAGTCAATGCCCGGCATTGGACGAGAAGATGCGTGCCACCGGCAAGGTCGTGGTTTCCGCCTCACTCGGCGATCTGGAAAACTGGAAGACGCTTCGCCCACTTGGTGGCACGACACGCGTTACCGACGGGCCTTACACCGAAGCGAAGGAAGTCGTGGGCGGCATGTTCATCATCGAGGCAGATAGTCCTGACGAGGCGGTGCGCATCGCGTCCATGCATCCGGCCGCGACATTGGGCGAAGAAGGCGGATGGGCCGTCGAGCTTATTCCCCTGGATTTTTATCTGGCACCATGAGTTGAACTGCTGCGCGGCGCTATTTCTCCGCAATGCCGTGACCCTTACCGCAGACAATGACCGGAAAAAACGTTTTCCCTATAGGTCAAACTTTCGTTCATCTTCAGGTTTTCTCGAGGCTGCCGTAAGCGTTGCAATGACTGCTCTTTCGTCACCGCACTCTTGGTCTAAGCGCGCGGAGCCTGCCGTTGCTCCCTGACCGATAGCGGACGACCGACAAAGCGCGGACATGGACGTCATGCTCGTACTCGCGCCACGGCGCCTACCCTGAAGACTCCGACTGAATCGCTCAATTCTTTGCTTTGAGAGGACGTATATGACTGCTTCCGTTCTGATCGTTGGCGCCGGTCCAGTCGGCATGACGCTCGCCTCCGAACTCGCCCGCTACGGTGTCCACGCGCGCATCGTAGACAAGGCGCCGCACCGTACCGATAAATCCAAAGCCATGGTGCTTTGGAGCAGGACGCTCGAATTGCTCGACCGGGGCGAAGGCGGCGCCGCGCCGTTCGTGAACGCAGGATTTAAGATCGACGGCGTCGTCTTCATGGCGCAGGACGAGGTGGTCGGTCGGGTTGCAATGGACACGATCCCCAGCACGCACAACTATGCGCTGGCACTGCCGCAATCCGAGACCGAGCGTTTGCTGGAGGAGCGTCTGGCGAGCCAAGGCGTATCTATCGAGCGCGGCGTCGAAGTAACGATGATCACGCCCGATGCCTCTGGCGCGGATGCGGTGTTGCGCCATCCGGACGGCCGCGAAGAGGCCGTGCGTGCTGACTGGCTGCTTGGTTGCGATGGCGCGCACAGCATCGTAAGACACGCCTTGAACGTGCCTTTCGAGGGCGAAACGCTGCTGAGCGATTGGTTCCTTGCTGACGTTCACATGACGGGGTATCCGCGCCCTGACACGGACGCTTCTGTCCACTGGCATAAGGATGGCGTCTTGCTGATTTTTCCCATCCAGGCTGGCCGTTACCGCGTCATCGGCGACTTGCCGGCGACGGCAGATAAGGTTCCACCGACGCCAACGCTCGCACAGGTGCAGCAGCTCGTAGACCGGCGCGGCCCGGCCGGTACCAAACTCCACGATCCCGTATGGTTGTCCGGCTTTCGCATCAACGGTCGCAAGGTGACGGGCTATCGACACGGCCACACGTTCCTTGCGGGGGACGCAGCGCATATTCACAGTCCCGCTGGCGGTCAAGGCATGAACACCGGCATGCAGGATGCGATCAACCTTGCCTGGAAACTTGCACTCGTGCTGCGCAACGAAGCGGACGAGTCGCTCCTCGACACCTACAGCCCGGAGCGCAGCGCGGTTGGCGACGAGGTACTGAAAGCCGCGGAACGACTGACATCGGTCGCCACGCTTCGCAACCCGATTGCACAGCGTTTGCGCAACCTTGCCGGGCACTTTGCGTTGGGCTTCTCGCATTTCACCCGTGGCGTTGCTCAAACCATGTCGGAAGTGACGGTCCACTATCCGCATAGCCCGCTCAACGGCCCGTCCGTGCATGGGATGAAGCCTGGCGAACGCGTTGCGCCGACGTCCGACCACGCACCAGCAGGATCAGGCGTGCGGCCGGTATTCGCGCTGTTCGCGGCGCCGACTGCGGCAGTGAAGCAATTGATCGACGCCTATCCGGGCCTGCTCGACGACAACGTCCGACCACCATTGCAGGCCGACACGATCTCGCTCGTGCGGCCCGATGGATATCTCGCCTGCTCGGCTAGTGAAACAGATACGATTGCCGCGTATCTCGATCGTTTGACGGCACGGCATGGCGTTCCTGCCTGATCCATTCGTCGCTTGATCGGGGGAGAAGCATTCTCCAGCATTGACCGGCTTGCCGCGAGTGGTGGCGGCAAGCTGGCTGCATGTTGCTTGACAGCCGTTCGCTGAACACTGCACGAAAACGCCGGCTTCTCGCAAAGGCTGCGAATCAGTCATTCACAGCCTCATACCGTGTTACTGCTCACCAAGCGCACGCCAAATCAACGCTCGCCCGGCAGCATCGCTAGATGCGTGGGCTAATCGTGGAACGGAACCCAGAGCATTTTTACATCGACGTTGAGCATGCCCGACTGTACTGTCGGATCATCGGTTGCTATTTTTCGGGCATCCGCAAGATCAGCAGCCTTGAAGATCGTCATGCCGCCGTCCGCCAGAACACCGGAGAGACCGCCGGCTTTCTCCATGAACGGACCGCTCATCACGGTCAGCCCTTTGTCCTGCATCTCGGCCATATAAGCCACGTGTTTCATGAAGTCCGGTTGCTCGTTGTACTTCACGCTTTGAATCCACTTCGGACCCGGCGTTTGAAACGCCACGAAATAATGAGGACCATTTTCATCGACCATTTTCTACTCCTGGGAAGGCTATTCGAAAGAGCACTTGTCACTAAGACGCGATGCGTTGCCGGAGCAAGTCATCGAAAAGTGCCTGAAGGGGAGGAGTTCGGCGAATGACGCCTCGACTCCGACTTCTGCCTGTCGCCGTATATTCTTTCGCGGCGGCTTGAAATCAAAGATAGTCTCGCGCGGACGCTTTCGGTAGAGGGCGTGTTGGCATAGGACGTATTCAGTCTCCGAATAGCGTCGCTTGCGCTATCCCCACGAGAGTTATCGAACCTTCAACCGGGGATCGGCGGCGAACAGGTCCGCTAAAAATTCGATGAAAACGCGGGTCCTGCCAGGCAACTGCCTGCTTCCGGGCCACACTGCGTTGATCGGAAAAGGCGCGGGCCGAAATGCCTTGAGAAGCGGTACGAGCCTGCCCTCCTCGACGTCCCGCGAATAAAGCCAGCCCGCGTTATGCCCAATGCCCAAGCCCGCAATTACCGCCGCTCGGACATATTCGGCGTCGTTGCTTCTTAATGGACCTTGCGGCACGTGTTCCTTCGCGCCGTCGGGGCCGGCAAACGGCCAGACTCGCGGAGAGTCGCGAGACATCAGAGCAATGCATTCGTGATTGACGAGATCATCTACCGTCTTTGGCACGCCCATGCGTTCGGTATAAGCCGGCGAAGCGACAGTAAGGTACTCGGTGCTGCCAATTCGACGCGCAATTTGAGTCGAGTCGCTCAGCGGACCAATCCGTATGGCGACGTCGATGCCTTCTTCAATCAGATTGATGTAGCGCTGCGCAACCGTGAACTCGACGCGGACGTCCGGGAACTGAGCGCAAAAGCGCGGCAGGTGCGGAACAATGCACATACGCCCAAAGGCTGGAGACAGGGCAACCCGCACCATGCCGGACGGCGACGCTTCGCCACTGCCGACGCGAGCCTCGACATCGTCCACGCTCTCGACGATCGCAACCGCACCTTCGTAGAAGCTTTGGCCCGCCTCTGTCAGGCCCAGGCCTCGCGAGCTTCGGCGCAACAGTTGCGCGCCGAGCCGTGCTTCGAGACCCGCAATCGTCTTGCTTGCCGTTGGCTGACTGATTCCGGCCGCACGCGCCGCCTTCGAGAAGTTGCCGGTGTCGGCAACACGGATGAAGAGCCGCATGACATCGATTCGATCCACTGGAACTTTCCTCCTACGATATAAACGCGGCGGGACGAACGAGAAACGCAAGGCATCAGCACGGCTTATGGCATGCAGTTTATAGCTGGGTGATTCCTCCGTCCGCGATCAGATCGATGCCTGTGCTGTAGCTGCTTTCGTCCGAGGCGAGGAACAGCGCCGCCGCGGCCATCTCGTCAGCGCGGCCGATTCGGCCCAGTGGCGTGATCTGCTTGAACATTGCTCGTGCGCCGTCCGCCTCTTCCTTCGAACTGAACAGGCCGTCTACGATCGGCGTTTCGATCATTCCCGGACTCAGCGTGTTGACGCGAATGCCGCGGCCTTTGAATTCCGATGCCCAAGTCCGCGTGAACGAGCGGATCGCCGCCTTCGTTGCGGCATATACGCCGAAGTCCGGGAATCCCTTGATGTGCATCCCGGAAGAAACGATGACGATGGAGCCGTTATCGCGCAGCAGCGGCAGCGCCTTTTGCACCGTGAAGAACGTGCCCCGTGCGTTGATGCCGAAGGTCTTGTCGAAGTGTTCGGGTGTCACGGACTCTGTTGGCAACACCTCGACAAACCCCGCACTCGCGACGACGATGTCCAAGCCGCCTTTCGCGCGTCGCACCGTCTCGTAGAGGCGGTCGAGATCTTCAAGACTCGAGATGTCGCCTTGAACAGCCGTTACGTTCGAGCCGATGACAGCCTTCGCCTTGTCGAGTTCAGTTTGACGACGCCCCGTAATGAAGACATACGCGCCTTCCGCGACGAACCGCTTTGCGGTTGCGAGTCCAATCCCGCTACTTCCGCCCGTGATGACCGCAATCTTGCCTTGAAGCTTACCCATGATGATTCTCCGAATGACGTGGATGGTGCTCGACGCAAAGCTAGCTTCGCGACAAGCCGAGGCAAGAGAATGGAGTTGGCGGGCATGGATGAACAGAGGGGGCGGCGGCATAGCACGTATGCCGCGCAGGCATGAGGTACAGGGAGACTCGAAGGACGGCAAGGGCCTATGTTTTGAGTTGGACGAATCTCGACGGTTTCCGCCCGCGCATCGGGGCCGATCGAACACGAGCGCGTGGAAAACAGCCGACCGCCGCTCACAAAAACCTCCAACGCGCGGCCACCGTGCGAATCGGCAACGACCGTGCGCCTTACGGAAACCGCCGCCTTCGAAAGCCCTAAGCTCCATTCAATCCAACCGCACGCCGGCGCGCCAGTGCGTCACTCGAAACCATTGGAAACCGTCATGCGGATCGTCCGACTCGCCTTGAAAAGACCGCACACTTACATCGTGCTCGCCGTGCTGCTTGTCATTCTCGGCTCGGTCGCGATCGTCCGTACGCCGACGGATATTTTCCCCATCGTCAGCATCGGCTGGTCGGATAACGGCAGTTGATACGGCAAACGCCTGCACCAACCCATCGGCAAGGAAACATGGCTCACGCAACCGAACCCGCGCCCGAGGAAGCAAGGCATCCTCTGCGCTTTCACGCACCCCACGCGCATCTGTCGAGCGTGTTCGGCAACGACTGGTTCGCATTGAAGGCCGAAGCCTTCGCGCGCTTCTTCGGCACGCCCACGTTTCTCATCGCGCAGACGCTGATCGTGGGCGGCTGGATCGTGGCGAACATGCTCGGCATATCGCGCTTCGATCCGTATCCGTTCATTCTCCTGAACCTCGCGTTCAGCTTGCAGGCCGCTTATGCCGCGCCGCTCATCTTGCTTGCACAAACGCGTCAGGCCGATCGCGACAAGGCGCTCGCTGAAGCCGACGCGCATCATCGCGAAGATATCGCGCTCGCGTGCCAGCAACGTGAAACCGAGCTTGCGCGCGAGACGTCGCAGATGGCCGAACTCCTTCGACGCAACACCGAACTCACCGAGCTTACGCGCCAGTTGGCCGAGCGCATCGAAACGTTGACGCGCGAGCTTCACGAGCATCTGACACCAACCCGGCACTTCTGAAGCAACCCGATTCCCGCGCGTTCGTCTGCCTGCTTTTCACACGCTCGTCAATTTTGACAAACCCCTACCGTCATTTTTGATTGTGCATTATGTGTTGTGCATCGCAATAACCGACGACTCGCGAGGATTGAAGATGAACCCCACCGAAGCACCCGCGCGTGCGGCGTCGCCCGACGCGAACCGGCTGCACGTGCGCCAGTTGAGTCACACATTCCAGACCGCCGACGGCGTGAGCACCACCATCTTCGACCGCCTGGACTTCGCCGTGCGCGAAGGCGAGATCGTGTCTATCGTCGGGCGCAGCGGCGCGGGCAAGAGCACGCTCTTCAACCTGGTTTCCGGCCTGCTGACGCCGCAATCCGGCCACGTAACGATAGGCGCGCGCGCCGACGGCTCGCCCGGACGCATCGCTTATATGCTGCAAAAAGACCTGATGATGCCGTGGCGCACCGTGCTGCAAAACGCGCTGCTCGGCGTCGAACTGTATCGCAAGGTGCGGCCCGACGACGTGACTCGCGCTCGCGACATGCTCGCGCGCTACGGTCTTGCAAGCGTCGCCGACGCATATCCGCATTCGCTGTCGGGCGGCATGCGTCAACGCGTGGCGCTCACTCGCACGCTGCTCGTCGAGCCGACGCTCGTATTGCTCGACGAGCCCTTCTCCGCGCTCGACTACGAGACGCGCCTCGCGCTCGAAGACGACATCATCGCGCTGCGCGAGCAAACCGGCACGAGCGTGGTGCTCGTCACGCACGACATCGAGGAAGCCATTGCCATGAGCGACCGCGTGATCCTGCTCGGCGGGCGCCCCGCACGCGTGCAGGACGAAATCGACATCACGCTGAGCACGCACGGCCCGTGCACCGCCGTCTCCGCGCGCGAAGCGCCCGAGTTCCGCGCCTATCACGCGCGCGTCTGGAACGGCTTGCGCAGCGGCGCCACCGTGCAATCCGACTCACGTACACCACAAGGAGCCGCACATGAGTGAAGCCGTGCTGTCCACCACCGTCACGCCCGGAAAGACCACGCGCCGCGCGCCGCGCAAGCTCGGCACGACTGGCGCCGTGATCGGCATCGTCGTGTTGCTGGTGGCGTTGTGGCAATTCGCCGTCGCCTCGGGCTGGATCAACGGCAAGCTGCTCGGCTCACCCGCCGGCATCTACGACGCCGCCGTGTTCGGGCTGTCGCAAGGCACGCTCGCATCCGATACCTGGGTCACGCTCTACGAGACGCTCGCGGGTCTTGCCATAGGCAGTGCGCTTGGGATCGGGCTCGGTTTGCTGCTGTGGTTCCTGCCCGCGATCTCGGGCGTCGCCGAAGGCCTCTCGGTCATCCTCAACAGCATTCCGAAGATCGCGCTCGGGCCGCTCATCGTCATCTGGTTCGGCTCGGACGCGTCGTCGAAAATCTGGCTCGCGGCGATCTCCACTTTCGCCGTCGCGATGATCTCTTCATGCGCCGCCGCGCGCGAAGTCGATCGCGATTTGCTCAACCTCTTCCGCTCGTTCAAGGCGCGGCGCTCGATGATCTTCATGAAGCTCATCGTGCCGAGCGCGTTGCCGTGGATCTTCTCGACACTGCGCGTGAACATCGGCTTCGCGCTGATCGGCGCCGTGGTCGGCGAGTACATCGCGTCGCAAGCGGGGCTCGGGCACGCCGTGTTCGTCGCGGGCTCGCTCTTCGATCTGAACACCGTCTGGCTCGGCATCATCGTGCTGACCTTGATGGCATCGGTTCTTAGCTGGATCGTTCAATTTGCTGAAGCAAAGATCATTTCATGGAAGAGAAAATGAAGAAAAACGTTCTGCTCACGGGTGTCGCGGCTGCCTGCATGGCCGTCTTTGGATTGCAAGGCGCACAGGCGCAATCGTCCGAACCGGTCGTCGTCTATCAGGCATTCCAGTCGATTCAATACTTGCCGCTCTATGTCGCCATCGACAAGGGCATCTTCACGAAGAACGGCCTCACCGTGCAGAAAATCACGGCGGGTAGCGGTGCAGCGGGCGTGGCGGCGGTGATCGGCGGTCACGCGGACTTCTCGTTGCAAGACCCGATGACCGCGATGCTTGCAAACCTAAAGGGCGCGTCGCTCATCAACGTGGCCAACGTCGTGGCCGGCGTGCCGGTGTGGGTGATCGCGCCGCAGGATTCGCCGGTCAGGAATCTGAAGGACTTGAACGGCAAGAGCGTCGCCACGGCCTTGCCGCCTTCTACGAGCACATACCTGCTGCAACGGCTCATCAACGACGAAAAGCTTGCCGACGTGAAGATGAATACCGTGCAGATCGGCACCGAACTCGCGCCTGTCACGGCGGGACGTTCGGAAGCGGCAGCGCTGTACATGCCGCAAGCGGAAACCGGCATCTCGCAAGGCTATCGCATCGTGTATGCGTTTCCGAAGGCTTATCCGGGCGGCTATGCGTTCTCGACCCTCGACACGCTTACGTCCACGATCAAGAACAAGCCGAAGATGGTGGAGGCCTTCGTGAAGTCGATAGGCGAAGCCGAAGCGCTGATTCAGCAATCGCACGATACGGCCAAGGCCGTGGCGCGCACGGAGTTCCCGTCGCTCGACCCGAAGATCGTGGATTCGGCGGTGCAGCGTCTGATCGATCAGAACATCTACGCACCCACGCCTGAAATATCGGAACAGGCGTTCAAGAACGCGCTCGCGTTGCAGGAATCCATCGGCAACATCAAGCCCGGCGCGATTACCTATGCGGGCGGCGTCGACAACTCGTTCGCGGCAGCTTCGGTGAAGGCCAAGTAAGCGATGACCGATCAGCCTCGCTCATTGCTCGCGACTCTCTTCGCGAATCGCCACGACGAAGCGGCGGTGAGCGCCACCTTGCAAGAGGCGCAGACGCGCGCCGACTTGCTCGATCCGTGGCTGCGCGCCTTCGTGCATCGTCCGGATGTCTATAGCGTGCGCGATGCCGTAACGGCCCCGCTTGCGGGCGTGCCAATCGGCGTGAAGGATCTCGCCGATACGCACGACATGCCCACGTCCTATGGTTCGGCGATTTACAGCGGCCATCGTCCGGCTCATGACGCGCGCATCGTCGCTTCCATTCGCGCGCTCGGCGGCATCGTTTTGGGCAAGACCGCGACGACGGAGTTCGCCTGGCGCGGTCCCGCCGCGACGGTCAATCCGTGGAACCGCGCGCATACGCCGGGCGGTTCGTCGAGCGGCTCGGCGGCGGCGGTGGCAGCGGGCATCGTGCCGCTTGCCATCGGCACGCAGACGGTCGGCTCGGTCATTCGTCCGGCTGCTTATTGCGGCGTGGTCGGCTACAAGCCCACGTATCGCAAGATCGCGACCGAAGGCGTGCATCCGCTTGCTGCTTCGCTCGATCACATCGGCTTCTTCGCGCGCTCGGCGGAAGATGTCGCGGTAGCCCATGCCCTTTTCGTCGATGCCGCGCCCGAGACCATCGCCGACAAAGCCTCCTGGCGCGCCTATTTCGATGGCGGCAACGGAGCGCCCCGGCTTGGCGTCGTACGCACGCCATTCTGGGACCAACTGATCGCGCCGCATCAACGCGCGAGCTTCGAGGCATCGCTGCAACGTCTGCGCGAAGGCGGCGCGCGTATCGTCGAACTGGACTACGGCGCGGACCTGCAACAGATGCGCGAAGCCACGCTGACGATACTCGCGATCGAAGCGTATCGCGCTATTGGCGACGCGGCCGCGCGCAAGCCCGAACTGATCAGCGAGCACATGCGCGCATTGCTTGCCGAGGGTGCCGCCATGTCGCTCACACGCTATCAGGACGCGTTGCTGTTGCAAGCCGAACTGCGCGTGCGTTCGCAGCAGTTGCTCGAAGGTTGCGACGCGCTCGTGACCTTGCCATCGAGCGGCGCGGCGCCCGAAGGTCTCGGCGATACGGGCGACGCACGCTTCTGCGCGCCGTGGAGTTTGATGGGTGCGCCCGCCGTCACGGTGCCGTCCGGTTGGACCGACGCGGGCTTGCCGCTCGGCTTGCAACTCGTCGGCGGATATGGCGACGATCTGAAGCTGCTCCGCATCGCTGCATCGGTCGAAGGCATGCTCGGGTTCGAGCGACGCGCGCTGCCCGACTGAACACACAAATCAAGGAGACGACGTTGAGCCAGCCATTTCGCACCATCGCGCAATATGTTCTCGGCACGCTGCGCGCGGAAATCTTGCAGGGTATTTATCCGCCGAACACGCGGCTTCGCCAGGAGGAAGTGGCCAAGCGGCTCAACGTCAGCACGACGCCTGTGCGCGAGGCGTTTCGCGACCTGCGCGCTGAAGGGCTGGTCGCTATCGATCCGAACAAGGGTGTCGTCACGCGTGAACTCACTGCCGCCGATGTCACCGAGATCTACGAACTGCGCATGGTGCTCGAACCGATGCTCGCCGAACGTGCCTGCGCCAACGCAAGCGAAACGAGTCTTGCCGCCGCCGAAGCCGTGCATCAGACGATGTGCGCGACGACCTCTTCCGAGACCTGGGCTATTCTCAACGAAGAGTTCCATCAGCATCTGATGGGGAGCGAAACCGGCACGCGCCTTTTCGATCTGGTCGAAGGGTTGTCGCTCGTCGCACGGCCTTATGTGTCGCTGTCGATGTACGTCAAGGGCGATATCATGGACAGCAACAATCACGAGCACGCGGGCTTGCTGCATGCCTACCGCGCGCGCGATGGCCGCGCCGTGCACGAGCAGACACGCGCGCACCTCGAAAACACGCGCAATGCCATAGCCGCGTGCGTCGAACAATCTTTCGCCCAAGCGGCGGCCTGATCGATCATGGATGACACGCTCGCTTCTCTTTCCGCTGTCGATGCACGCAGGCTCATCGCCACTCGCGAAATCTCGCCGGTGGAATTACTCGATGCGAGCATTGCGCGTATCGAGGCCCTCAACCCTTCGGTCAATGCGATGGCCGCGACATGCTTCGAGCGCGCACGCATCGAGGCACGGCACGCGGAACACGCGCTCATGCGCGGCGAAGCGCCGGGCTTGCTGCATGGTCTGCCCATCGGCGTGAAAGACCTCGAAGAGACCGCGGGCGTGCTCACGACATATGGCTCGGCGATGTATCGCGACCACGTGCCCGAGGCCGACAACGCCATGGTCGCGCGCATTCGCGCGGCGGGCGCCATCGTCACGGCCAAGACCAATACGCCGGAAATGGGCGCGGGCGCGAACACGCGCAACGTCGTGTGGGGCGCAACCGGCAACCCCTTCGCGCCGTTGCTCAACGCGGGAGGATCGTCGGGCGGGTCGGCAGTTGCGCTTGCCACCGGCATGTTGCCGCTGTGCACGGGCTCGGACACCGGCGGCTCGTTGCGCATTCCGGCTGCGTATTGCGGCGTCGTGGGCTTTCGGCCATCGCCGGGACTCGTGCCTGGCGATCGCAAGGACCTGGGCTGGGCGCCCATCACCGTCAGTGGACCAATGGCGCGTACCGTCGCGGACACGCGTCTGTTGCTCGCCGCGCAAGCGGGCTTCGATGCGCGCGATCCGCTTTCCCACGAAGTCGATGCCGATACCTTCACGAAGCATCGTCCAATCGATGCCGCTACGTTGCGCATCGGCTTCACGGAGGACTTCGGCACCTGCGCGCTCGACGACGCCACGCGCGCCACCTTTCGCAAGAAAATGGCAGCCGTCGCGCGGCATGTCGCGGTGTGCGAGCCGGTCGATATCGACATGCGTGACAGCGACCGCTGCTTCGACGTGATCCGCGCGCAGAACTTCGTCGCGCAGTTTCGCGAAGCCTATGAGCGCGATCGGTCGCTGCTCGGCCCGAACACGCGCGCGAACTACGGAATGGGCGTGAAGATGACGCTCGCCGATGTCGTGGGCGCGCACGTCACGCAGACCCGCTTGTACCGGCGCTTTCAGGAACATGTGCAACGGTATGACGTGATCGTGTCGCCGACCACTTCCATTACGCCATTTCCATGGTCGCAATGGCATCTGGAAGCGATCAACGGCCGGCCGCTCGACACGTACTATCGCTGGCTCGGACTCACATACGTCATCTCGATGATGACCAATCCCGCGCTCTCGTTGCCTTGCGGAATGGATCACGCGGGCATGCCCTTCGGTCTGCAACTGGTCGGCGCGCTGCGTGGCGACGCGCGCGTGCTCGATATCGCCGAAGCACTCGAAACCGCGTTCGCCGGGGACGAATCGCTCGAGCGCCCGACGCCCGACTTGAGCGCCTTGCGCGCGCCGGTGCCGCAATTGAAGTCGATCGTGACGCATCCGCCTGTCATCGTCTGAAGGGAAGGTGTGGGCGATTCGTGAAGCGTCGTCTAGACTGCAGGTTCTTCCCATTCGCGAGGAGATGCACGGTGTCCCGGAATAACGACGCAACGTTTTGGCGCAACGCGAAGCAGCATCTGATCCGCTACGGCGGCACGTTCGAACCCATGATCATCGAACGTGCGAAGGGCAGCTTCGTCTACGACGCGGATGATCGTCCCATTCTCGACTTCACCTCGGGACAGATGAGCGCGGTGCTCGGCCACAGCCATCCCGAGATCGTCGCGGTCATCAGCGAATACGCCGGCAAGCTCGACCATCTCTTCAGCGGGATGCTTTCGCGGCCTGTCGTCGATCTGGCGACGCGCCTCGCCGACATCACGCCCGAAGGCCTCGACCGCGCGCTGTTGCTCAGCACGGGCGCCGAGTCGAACGAAGCAGCTATCCGCATGGCGAAGCTCGTCACCGGCGGTTATGAGGTCGTCGGCTTCGCGCAGTCGTGGCACGGCATGACCGGGCACGCGGCCGCCGCGACCTACAGCGCGGGCCGCAAGGGCGTGGGCCCGGCTGCGGTCGGCTCGTTCGCGATTCCGGCTCCGTTCACTTACCGGCCGCAGTTCGAGCGCAACGGCGCCTACGATCACCTCGCGGAACTGGACTACGCGTTTGCACTCATCGACCGGCAGTCGAGCGGCAATCTCGCCGCGTTCATCGCGGAGCCGATCCTGAGTTCGGGCGGCATCATCGAATTGCCCGAAGGTTACATGGCAGCGCTCAAGCGCAAGTGCGAGGAGCGCGGCATGCTGCTGATTCTCGACGAAGCGCAAACGGGCATCGGCCGCACGGGCAACATGTTCGCGTGCCAGCGCGACGGCGTCACGCCCGACATTCTCACCTTGTCTAAGACACTCGGCGCGGGGCTGCCGCTCGCGGCCATCGTCACGTCGGCGGCCATCGAGGAGCGCGCGCACGAACTCGGCTATCTCTTCTATACGACGCACGTGTCCGACCCGCTCCCCGCCGCCGTCGGTCTGCGCGTGCTGGACGTCGTCGAGCGCGAAGGACTCGTCGCGCGTGCGAACATCATGGGCGAAAGACTCAGGCGCGGCTTGCAAAATCTGATGGAGCGCTTCGACTGTATCGGCGATGTTCGCGGACGCGGTCTTCTGCTCGGCGTGGAGATCGTCAAGGATCGCCGCACCAAGGAGCCCGATGACGGCCTCGGCGCGAAGATCACGCGCGAGTGCATGAATCTCGGCCTCAGCATGAATATCGTGCAGTTGCCGGGCATGGGCGGCGTGTTCCGCATTGCGCCGCCGCTGACCGTGCGCGAGGAAGAGATCGACCTCGGTCTCGATTTGCTCGGACAAGCCATTCAGCGCTCGCTCTGAGCGGGTCAATCTTCCAACCGGATCAACCCATGAGCCTTTTCGATGAAGACAGGATCGACTGTCATTGCCATATCTTCGATCCTGCGCGCTTTCCGTATCGCGACGACACGCCGTATCGCCCTGAAGGTCAGGAACTCGGCACCGCCGCGCAACTGATTCGCGTAATGGATGCCTACGGCGTGCGTCATGCGCTGCTGGTTGGCCCGACGAGCGGCTACCGGACCGACAACCGTTGTCTCGTCGACGCGTTGCAGACTTACCCGGCGCGGTTTCGCGGCATTGCGGTGGTGGATAACGACATCGGCCGAAGCGAACTGACTGCGCTGCGCAATGCGGGTGTGGTCGGCGTCGCGTTCAACCCGGCGATGGAAGGCGTCGAACTCGTGCTGAATGCAGGCGAGCTTTTCGCGTCGCTCGCGGACCTCGAGATGTTCGCGCAGGTTCAGGTGGTTGGCGATCAGATGGCGACGCTCGAGCCCTGGCTCGCGCGGCAACCGGTGAATGTCTTGATCGATCATGCCGGCCGGCCCGATAGCGCGGATGGCATCGATCAGAAAGGCTTTCAGGCGGTGCTTCGGCTCGCAGAGACCGGGCGCGCGACGGTCAAATTGTCGGGCTGGCAAAAGTATGCGCACGAAGCGTATCCGTATGAGGACGTGTGGCCCTACGCTCACGCGTTGTTGCGCGCATTCGGACCGGAGCATTGCATTTGGGGCTCCGACTGGCCGTTCTTGCGCGCGCCAGAGCGGATGGATCATGGGCCGCTGCTTGCGCTCTTCGAGAAGATCGTCCCGGACGCGCAGGTCCGGCGGCAGATTCAGTGGGAGACGCCGCGTCGGCTATTTGGCTTTTGAAAGCGTGCGCCCGAACGCATTGAATCGAATCACCGAGGCAACGCAAGCCGCGAAACCACGTGCATGGCCTCCCGCAATTCCGCACGCGAGGCAAGCATCCGATACTGCTCGAACAACGCTTCATAAACATCCGCCGACGCGGCGTCCGGTTCGAAATGCTGGAACGCCCGCGCGCCGAAGCGAGCCGCACCGTCCGTGAAATCCCGCACCACGCCCGCCGCGACGGCGCCATGAATCGCGGCGCCGACCGCCGTTGCGTTGTGCATGTCGGGCACCGAGACCGGCTTGCCGAGCACGTCCGCCATCAACTGGAGCAGGAAGCGATTGTTCTCGCTCAAGCCGCTCGCGAGGATGGTCCGCGTGACCGGCGCGCCCTCGCTCTGCATCAGCTCGATGATCGTGCGTGCGCCGAAGCACAGCGATTCCATCATCGCCCGATAAATCTCCGCGCGTGTCGTGGTCGTGCGCAAGCCAAGCAGCATGCCGCTCACCTGCGGGTCGGAAAGCGGCACGCGGCAGCCGTTCCACCAGTCGAGCGCGAGGAGCCCCGACCCACCCGGCCGCAAACGCGCCGCGCTCGCGTTGTACGCCGAGAAGTTCGCTGGCAAGTCCTCCGCCAGCGGCGCGGTTTTGACGAACCACGCGAGCGCATCGCCGAAACCGGCCTGCCCTGCTTCGTAGCACCATAGACCGGGAAGCGCCGCATCCTTCGCCACGCCTTCGATACCGTCGGGCAAGGGACGCTCGGTGTCATCGAGCAACATGTACACCGCCGATGTCCCCAGCGCGCCGACGAGCGTGCCCGCTTGCGTCGCGCCGAGCGCGGGAAGAATCACGTGCGAATCGATAGCCGCGACCGCCACGGCCGGTTCGCCTAGCATGCCCGTGCGCTCGATCCACTCGCGCCGCACCGTTCCCGCCGACGATCCGATACGCTTCGGCGCGCTCGATCGCGTGGCGAGTCCATCGACGCCGAGGGGTGGATAACCCGCATCCGAATAGTGGGCCTTGTAGCGCGCCATATCGGAGCTTCGCGCCTCCGTTCCGGTGAGCTGCCACGCGAGCCAGTCGCCCGCCTCGATGAATCGCTCCGTCTGCGCCCAAAGTGTGGGCGCTTCCGCGGCAAGCTGCGCCGCCTTCGCGGGCAACCATTCGCCGGAAGTCTTGCCTCCCGACTTAGTCAGATGCACGCCGCGTTCACGGCTGATCTCGTCGGCCCAGGGCTGCGCCGAGTGATGCTTCCAGAGCTTGACGTAAGCGTGCGGATCGTCGGGGAATCGCGTGGAAAGCGGCGTTCCGTCCGCCGACGCGGGCAATGGCGAACTCGCCGTGAACCCGATGCCGATAGCCTCGATACGCTTCCCACGTCCGAGCGCCGCGAGAACGACCTCGGCGCATTCGAGATAATCCGGCGCGTTTTGCAAAGCCCAGCCTGCCTTCAGCGGCAACCCGCCCGGAAGCGCGTCTATGAGCGTGCCATGCCGATACCGATGCGCATGCGTCGCGCACACCTCGCCGCTTTCGATATCCACCAGCACGCCTCTTGCCGAATCCGTTCCGTAGTCCAGGCCGATCAGGTAGCCACCGCTCATCGTCGCGATCCATGAGTTGAAGAAATTGAAATATAGTGCAGCGAGGTTCGCGCGTCATCGAAACGACGCGCATGAGGCCGGACCCGTTTCCCTATCCCAACACAACCCGTGGAAAGATTCGCATGAAAGTGGACAAGCAAAGCTTCGCAGGGCGGCACGCGTTCATCACCGGCGGCAGCCGGGGCATTGGCTTTCAGACCGCCATCGCGTTAGGCGAAGCGGGCGCGGCGGTGACCGTATCGGACCTGACGGATCATGCGGTGAGCGAAGCCGTCGACAAGCTGCGCGCGGCCGGCGTCGATGCCAGCGGCGTGGTGCTCGACGTCACCGACCCGGATCAATGCGACCGCGTCGCGCTCGAACTGAATGGCGGCGCAGCGGTCGATGTACTCGTCGCCAACGCAGGCATTGCGTGGCCCGACACGCCCGCCGAGGAGATGAGCAACGAAGCGTGGCTCAAGGTGATCGACACCAATCTCAACGGCACGTTCTGGACGTGCCGCGCGTTCGGGCGTCATATGCTCGCCAAGGGCAAAGGCTCCATCGTGACCGTGGGTTCCATGTCCGGCGTCATCTCCAACAAACCGCAACGGCAGGTGCAATACAACGCGTCGAAAGCGGCGGTGCATCATCTGACGAAGTCGCTCGCGGGCGAATGGGCGGAGCGCAACGTGCGCGTCAATTGCGTCGCGCCGACCTATGTCAACACGGTCATGTCGAACGTGACGGCAAAGGACGAGCGCTTCTTCAAGCCGTGGATGGACAACACGCCGATGCGCCGCATGGTCGAACCGGAGGAAGTGGCATCGGCGATTGCGTTTCTGGCGTCGGATGCGGCGAGCGCAATCACCGGCACCATCCTGCTCACCGATGCGGGCTACACCATCTGGTGACGCGTCACGCCGACAGCTTCGTCATCTCGGCGTAAAGGTCGGCCTTGCCCTCGAAACCGATGCCGGGCAAGTCGGGCATGGTGATATAGCCGTTTTCGACCTTCACGCCATCCGGGAAACCGCCGTAGGGCTGGAACAGATCGGGATACGACTCGTTGCCGCCAAGCCCCAGCCCTGCCGCGATATTCAACGACATCTGGTGCCCGCCGTGCGGAACGCAGCGGCTCGGCGACCAGCCGTGCTGATGCAGCATGTCGAGCGTGCGCAGATATTCGACGAGACCGTAACTCAGCGCGCAATCGAACTGCAGCCAGTCGCGGTCGGCACGCATGCCGCCGTAGCGAACCAGGTTGCGCGCGTCCTGCATCGAAAAGAGGTTTTCGCCGGTGGCCATCGGCTTGTCGTAGTAGTTGCGCAGCGTGGCTTGCAACTCGAAGTCGAGCGGATCGCCCGGCTCTTCGTACCAGAAGAGATCGTATTGCGAGAGCGCCTTGGCGTACTGAATGGCCGTGTCGAGATCGAAGCGGCCGTTGGCGTCCACCGCGAGCTTCTGGCCGTCCTGCAGAATGCTCAAGATCGAATCGATACGGCGCAGGTCTTCATCGAGCGAAGCGCCGCCAATCTTCTTTTTGACGACCGTATAGCCCCGGTCGATGTAGCTGCGCATCTCGTCCTTGAGCTTGCCGTGGTCCTGGCCCGGATAGTAGTAGCCGCCTGCCGCATACACGAATACCTTGCGGTCCGGCTGGCTATTGCCATGACGGTCCGCGAGCAACTGAAAAAGCGGCTTGCCTTCTATCTTCGCGACCGCGTCCCAGATCGCCATGTCGATGGTCCCGATAGCCACCGAACGCTCGCCGTGACCGCCCGGCTTCTCGTTCATGAACATGGTCGCCCACACCTTGTGGGGATCGATGTTGTTGCCGGTATCGTCGAGGAGCGTGCCCGGGTCTGCTTCGAGGATGCGCGGAATGAAGCGCTCGCGCATGAGTTTGCCCTGACCGTAGCGGCCGTTCGAGTTGAAACCGTAACCGACGACAGGCTTGCCGTCGCGGATCACGTCGGTCACGACCGCGACGAGACTCAGCGTCATCTTGCTGAAGTCGATATATGCATTACGGATGGGCGAACTGATCGGAACGGTCTTTTCGCGGATTTCGACGATCTTCATAAATGTCTCCTGACGGCACTCGCTCATTGAAGACGTTAGGTTAGCCGCGAAGTGCCGGGTTAAGATTCACCCACATTCATTTCATTTTTTACTTAAAGTGAATACTGATTCGGCAACGGACTTCGAGTTCTTCATCTTGCTCGCGAAACTGAAGAGCATGTCCGGCGCGGCGCGCGCACTCGATCTCACGCCGCCCGCAGCGACCAAGCGGCTCGGCATCATGGAAAAGCGGCTGGGCGCGCAGCTCGTCAACCGCACCACGCGCAGCGTCAGCCTCACGCCGGAAGGCGAAACCTATCTGCGCTATGCAACGCAGATTGTGGAACAAGTGCGCGAAATGGAAGAAGCGATCACGGGCGCGCGCACCGATCCGCAAGGGCTGCTGCGCATCAACGCGACGCTCGGCTTCGGACGCACGACCATTGCGCCGCTCGTGTCCGAGTTTGCAAAGCGCTTTCCTCAGGTCGAGGTTCAGTTCGAAGTGACGGATCGGCCCGTCGATCTGATCGAAGGTGCGTTCGATATGGCGATACGCTTCGGCGAACTGCCCGACAGCCGCTTGAGCGCGCGACGCATCATGAGCAACCGGCGCTTTCTTTGCGCATCGCCGAAATATCTCGAACGCTTCGGCACGCCCGAAAAGATCGAAGACTTGCTGCAGCACCGCTGCATCATTCATCGGCAGAACGACGATGCCCATGGCGTATGGCGATTCATCGACGAAGACCACACGGAAGCGCTGAAAGTGCGCGGCGCGTTATCCAGCAACGATGGCGATATCGTCCTGCGCTGGGCGCTCGACGGACACGGCATTCTTATCCGCTCGGAATGGGACCTGGCGAAGTACGTACAGAGCGGACGGCTCGAACTCGTGCTGCCGAACGCCGTGCTGCCATCGGCCGATCTCTTCGTCTATTACCCGCGGCAACGCAACCAGACCGCACGCGCCCGTGCGTTCATCGACTTCCTGGTTGAGCGCTTTCAGGCGCCGTTCATTCCCGTCGATGCCGGCAAGCTCATGCGCGAGCGCAAGAAACGCGGCGCCCGCCGTTGATCCGCTCGTGTACGGGCACGAACGTTCGCATCACGCGCGCCACGCGACTTGCCTCGTGCGTCGGACGATGCGAGACTCGGCACGCTGAAGTCGCCCGCAAAACGGAGGAGACATGCGGCCAGCCGGTAGCCTGAAAACGCATTCACTCGCCGACACCGCGCCACTGCTTCCATGGGCTGCGGCGCTGGTGATTTTGCATATCGCGACCAATGGCGAATACGGCTTTCATCGCGATGAGCTCTCCACGTTGGAAGACGCGCGCTCGCTCGCGTGGGGTTACGTCGGCGTCCCGCCGTTCATTCCGTTTCTTGCGCGAGGCGCGTTCGCGCTGTTCGGGCCGTCGCTGACCGGCTTGCGCTTTTTCTCGTCGCTGGCAATGGGCATCGCCTTCGTGCTCACGGGCCTGATTGCGCGCGAGCTCGGAGGAAGCAGACGGGCGCAGATCGTCGCCGCATTGGCCGCCGCTATTAGCAGTGTCGCGTTGAGCGCGGGCGCGCTTTATCAGTACGTCAGTTTCGACTATCTATGGTGGGTCGCGGCCGCATACTGCGCGGTGCGCCTGCTGTCCACGGACGATGCACGATGGTGTCTCGGCGTTGGCGCTGCCATCGGCATCGGCTTGTTGACGAAGTACACCATCGCGTTTCTGGCAGCGGGTATCGCCGCGGGCTTGCTCTTCACACCCGCCCGTCGATACTTCCGCAGCGCGTGGCTATGGCTCGGCGTCGCGCTCGTCGGCGTGATCGCGCTGCCTCACTTGATCTGGCAGTTTCAGCACGACTTCATCACACTGGATTTCCTGCAGAGCATTCACGCTCGCGACGTCCGCATGGGACGCGGCAACGGGTTCCTGCTCGGTCAGTTCTGGATCACGACAAGCCCGTTCACGGTTCCCTTGTGGCTCGCGGGACTCTACTATCTTTTCGCCGTCGGGGAAGGCAAGCGGTTTCGCGTGCTTGGCTGGATGTTCGTCGTGCCGCTCGTGTTGTTCGTCGTGGCGAAGGGCCGCGACTACTATATGGCGCCTGCTTATCCGATGTTGCTCGCGGCGGGCGCGGTGTGGGCGGAGCAACGGATGGCATCGCTCAACATGCGCCACGCAGCGGCGATTCGCTGGTCCGTGTGCGTCGTGCTCGCAATCGGCGCGGTGCTGGGCGCCGCACCCGTACTGCCGATTGCTCCGGTCGGATCGACATGGTGGCGCTTTGCGGATCGCGTCAATGGCGGCAACTTCAACGAAGAGCTCGGGTGGCCCGACATGGCGGAAAGCGTCGCGCGCATTCGCGACACACTTCCGGAGGGGCAACGTGCGAGCGTCGGCATTCTCGTCGCCGATACGGGCCAGGCCGGCGCCATCGATCTATTCGGCGCGCGCTTGAAGCTGCCGAGCCCGATCTCCGGCACCAACTCACACTGGTTTCGCGGATACGGCGACCCGCCGCCGAAGCCGCTGATCGTCGTGGGTTTTCCGAGCGATATCGTGCAGCGTGAGTTGGCGTCGTGCCGTATGGCCGCGCGTCTCACGAACCGCTTCGGCATTGCAAACAGCACGGTAAGTGGCCGCGATATCTTCCTATGCGAAGCACCGCGCCAACCGTGGCCGCAATTCTGGCGCGGCATACAGGTCTATGGATAGCGCGCATCTTCATTGCGCGTCCGTGCCCGCGGTCGTCTGAATGATGGTCTCGAGTTGCGCGCTCATCGGCAGATTGATGCTCGTGCCCGATGGCAGGCGGCGCAAAAACCAGCGCTTGTATTGCCGGTCCATTTCGCCATCCGCCGCGAGTTCCTGGAACGTGTCCTTCACCACTTGCGCCAACTGCGGATCGTCCTTGCGAAACATGATGCCGTACGGCTCATACGAAAGGTAATCGCCGACCACCCGGTACGACCCGCCCGCGCCCGCGTGCTCGGCAATCAGCCCGTAGAGCAAGACGTCGTCGGTGGCGAATGCGTCGGCATGGCCGTCGGCCACTTGCGCGAAGCCTTGCGCGTGGTCTGGCACGATCTGCAACTGAATGCCGAGCCGGAACTTGCTGTCCAGATCGCGCAGCGCCTTCTCGTTCGTGGTGCCGGCGGTCAACGTGACCTTCTTGCCCGCGAGATCGCGAAACGAGCCGATAGGCGAGCCGCTCTTGACCATCACCTTCGTGCCCGCGACGAAGATGATCGGCGAAAACGCCACGCGTTTCTGGCGTTCGATATTGCTGGTCGTCGAGCCGCATTCGAGATCGACACGGCCGCTCGTCACGGCGTCGATACGATTATCAGGCGTAACCGGCACCCACAGGATGGTCGGCGTCAGGTTGATTGCATCGCCGATGGCCGTCACCAGCGACTTGCATAACTCGATGGAATAACCGATAGGTTCATGGCGCGCGTTCAGATACGAAAACGGCACCGATGCCTCGCGATAACCAATCGCGACGACACCGCTCTTTCGCACCTTCGCGAGCGTTCCCGTGAGCGCGACGGGCGCGAAGCTATCGGGAATAGCGCGTGACGTTTGCGGATCGTCCTGCGCTCGCGCTCCGGCACAGGCGATCAAGGTCCCCGCGAGCGCAAGCATCGAGCAGAATCGCTGCATCTTCATGGCGCGGCTCCGCTCAACCTTCTGCCGGATGGGCGATGGTCGCTTCGAGCTCGGTTTCGATGCGCGCCGCGTTGGCGTCGGCTTCCGCTTCCGTCATCAGTTCGCCCTCCCACTTGGCGACCACCGCGCTCGCAATCGAATTGCCCACCGCGTTCGTGGCCGAACGGCCCATGTCGAGGAACGTGTCCACGCCGAGAATCAACAACAAACCCGCTTCGGGAATGCCGAACTGGTTGAGCGTTGCCGCGATCACGACGAGCGACGCGCGCGGCACGCCGGCCATTCCCTTGGATGTCAGCATGAGCACCAGCAACATGGTCAGTTGCGTGCCGATGGAAAGCGGAATGTTGTAGGCCTGCGCGATAAACAACGTCGCGAAGGTGCAGTACATCATCGAGCCGTCGAGGTTGAACGAATAGCCCATCGGCATCACGAACGCGGAGATCTTGCGCTTCACGCCGAAGCGGTCGAGCGCATCGAGAATCTTCGGATACGCCGCTTCCGAACTCGCGGTCGCGAACGAGAGCATGAACGCTTCTCTTATCAGTCCCAGCAGCTTGAGCACGCGTGGTCCGAGAAACAGGAAACCCGCGAGCGCCAGCAACGCCCACAACATGAACAGGCTCAAGTAGAAGTCGCCCATGAAGACCGCGAACTTGAGCAGAATGGTCAGGCCATTGACGGCGACAGTGGACGCCATTGCGGCCAGCACGGCGAGCGGTGCGAGCTTCATCACGTAGCCGGTGATCTTCAGCATGACGTGCGAGAGCTGGTCGATGGCGGCGACGAGAATCTTGCCCTTGTCGCCCAGCGCGGCGAGCGCCACACCGAAGAACATGGAGAACACGACGATCTGCAGCACTTCGTTGTTGGTCATCGCTTCGGCGAACGACCTCGGCACCATGTGACTCACGAAGTCCTTGAGCGTGAACTTGGAAGTCGCCAGATTCGCCGACGCGCCGATATCCGGCAAAGGCAGCCCGAGATTCTCGCCCGGCCTGAGCAGGTTCGACATCATGAGACCGAGCAGCAACGACACGAGCGACGCGGTGACGAACCAGCCGAGCGCCTTGGCAAACACGCGCCCGACCGAGGCTGCATCGCCCATATGCGCAATGCCCACGACGAGCGTGGAGAACACGAGCGGACCGATCACCATTTTGATCAGTCGCAGAAACACGTCCGATATGAGCGAGATGTAGCCCGCGATTTCTGTAGCAGTCTTCTTGTCCGGAAAGCTCGAGTAGATCATGTAGCCGATCCCGATGCCCAACAGCATGGCGACCAGGATCCAGATGGCCGCATTATTTTTTCGGTTCATCTCGAAGCCTCCATTCACTGCTTTGATGGTTTGCGGGATGCAAAGCTCGAAACCGGATGCTGCCGCTTAGTGTGCCTTAACAAAAAGGGAATTGCATTGGCGTAATCCGCCATGCAAGGTGTTTGAATTGCCGGAATCGAAATGCGCGGCGATGGCATCGATGCATCGCATATATATCCGCTACGCTTGCCGCAATGCAGCGACAGGATCGAGTCTCGCGCCCGCCGAACGGCGCCGCGACGCTGGTGCGCTGCGCAACGGCACGTTTGGCGCGTTGCCTAACGCGCGTCCTCGTCAAGCACGAGGAGATTCTCGTGCGAAAAGCCGAGCGCGACCGGCTGGCCGCGTTCGGGCAGCAACCGGTTCGGGTCGTTGAAGACATCGAGCGACACTACCGCGTCTTTCACCCGCGCGCGGATACGCACCACCGCGCCGAGGAAGCTGATTTCCTCGACGGTTGCCGCCAGCGAATTGCGGCCGCTCGCGGGCGGTTCCAGCACGATCGCTTCGGGACGCAACGCGAGAAGCCGCTCCCGGCCGGCATCGTCCGATGGCAACTGGCGCGACGTCACGAGTTCCTGACCGTCCACGGCCATGCGTCCGGTCGCGGGATCGATCACGCGGCCCGCAAGAATGTTGAGCGTGCCAACGAAGGAGGCGACAAAGCGCGTGCGCGGAAAGTTATAGATGTTGAGCGGCGGCCCGACCTGTTCGACGCGCCCCTCGTTCATCACGACGATGCGATCCGAAATGGATAGCGCCTCTTCCTGATCGTGCGTGACGAAGATCGACGTGATTCCAAGTTCGCGCTGTAACGCGCGAATGTCTTCGCGCAACGAGACGCGGATCTTCGCATCGAGCGCGGAGAGCGGTTCGTCGAGCAGCAACACTTGCGGCTTGCTCGCAAGCGCGCGCGCCAGCGCCACGCGCTGTTGCTGGCCACCCGACAGTTGCCACGGATAACGCTCGGCAAGATGCGGCAGCTTGATCAGTTCGAGCATTTGCGCCACGCGCTCGTCCATCTCCTTCTGCGGACGCTTCGCCACTCGCAGCGCGAAGCCTATGTTCTGCGCCACCGTCATGTTCGGAAAGAGCGCATACGATTGAAACACCATGCCGACGGCTCGTTCGCGCGTACGCAGATGCGTGACGTCGCGGCCATCGAGACGAATGGTGCCGCGCGTGGGCGTCTCGAAGCCCGCGATCATGCGCAGCACGGTCGTCTTGCCGCATCCAGAAGGACCGAGGAACGTGATGAACTCGCCGCGCTCGATTTTCATGTCGAACTGATGCAGCGCGATGTTCGGCCCGAACGCCTTGTGAAGATTGTCGATTTCGAGAAATGCCATGCGTCGCGTGCCTCAGGCTCAAGTTTTCTGGCCGGCCAGCGCGCGCGCCGAACCGAATACCTGGATCAGTCCCATCGAGGCCCAAGTGACGACGAACGCGATGATCGCGAGCGCCGACGGCTCGTAGGCACGGTTCGCACCGATCAACTGCAGATACGGGCCGAACGCCGGACGATCCAGCAGACTCGCGAGCGTGAACTCGCCGATGACGACCGCAAAGGTAAGGAACGCGCCCGACAGAATGCCCGAGCGCACATTCGGGAAGATCACTTTGAAAAGTATGGTCGCGCGGCCCGCGCCCAGACATTCGGCGGCTTCGGTGAGCGAGCGGATATCGACGGCGCGCATGCCGGCGTCGACCGCGCGATACATATACGGCAGCGACAGCGTGACATAGCCGAACACGAGCAAAAGGTCGGTCGCGCGTTCGTTGCCGGTGAGCGGCAGGATCGAACTGCTGTTGTAAATGCGCAGATAGCCGAACACGATGACGATGGCCGGAATCACGAGCGGCAGCAACGTGATGAACTCGACCACGGGCCGCAGCTTCGGCAAGCGCAGCTGCACCCAGTAAGCGGTCGGCACCACGAGCAGCACGCCGATCACGATGGTGAGAAAGCCCATCAGCACCGAATAGCCGAACGACGCCTGAAAATGCGGATCGCCGAGTACGACGCGATACGCGTCGAAGCTGTATTCGCCACGACGCATGCGCAGACTGAACTCGAATGTGGCGATCAGCGGAATCAAAAAATATAGCGAGCCGACGATCATCGCGATGGCGGCGCCCGCGCGCGACTGCGATTTCATCGGCGTCCCCTTTCGGCGCGCGCACGCAACCAGATATAGCCGCCGTTCGAAAGCCCCGTCACCACGATCATGCCGAGCGCGAGCGCGTAACCCAGGTTCTGGTTATGCAGCACGTCGCCGCGAATCTGCGCGTACAGCAGAATGGTCACGATATTGAGCGAGCTGCCGGTCAACGCATAAGCCGTGGCGACCGCGCCGAACGCGTTGGCGAACAAGAGCAGCGCCGCGCCCAGCAAGCTCGGCCACAGCACCGGCAAGCCGACATAACGCCAGTACTGCGCCGATGTCCCGCCGAGGCAATCGCAGGCTTCGCGCCATTCGCGCTTCAGACCGTCGAGCGCGGGCGTGATGATGAGCACCATCAACGGAATCTGGAAATACAGGTATGTGATGGTCAGTCCGGCGAAGCTCAGAATGCTGAAGCCGGTGGAATAGAGATTGAAGCCAAGGTACTTGCGCGCCAGCACGGTGACGAGACCCACGCGCCCCAACGTGCAAATGAAAGCGAACGCGAGCGGCACGCCCGCGAAGTTCGACGCCACGCCGGAGAAGGTCATGAGCGTCGGGCGAATCCATGCGGGTAACTGGCCTTTCACCGCCGCCCACGCGAGCAGCGAGCCGAGTATCGCGCCGCCCGCGGCCGACGCCGCGCTGACTTTCATGCTGATCCAGTAGGCATCGAGCACGCCGGGCTGGAACAACTCGCGGAAATTGACGAGCGTGAAGTGTCCCTGCGGGTCCTGGAACGCGCCCACCATCAAGAAGCCCGTGGGCAGCAGAAGGAATAGCAGCGCGAACACGAAGAACGGCAGCACGCCGATATACGTGAGCCAACTCGCGCCGCCGCTTGCGCGCGCGGCACCGGCCGGCGGCACGGGCGCGGCCGGCGCCAGCAGATCCGGCCCGGCGCCTTGCGGAGGAGAGACGCTCATTGCAGGATCTCGTGCGTCACGCTTACTTCACGTTCGCGCCGACGATCTGATCCCAGCCCTTGGTGACGACGTCCTTGGTGGCGTCCTGTTGCGGCAGCGTCGGGAACACGACGCCTTTATACGCCGATGCGGGCGGCAGCTTGTCGAGCAGCGCCTGCGGCACCTTCTTCTGCGCCACGAGTTCGTTGTAGCGCATTGGATGGCAATAGCCCGCGAGCCAGCCGAGTTGGCCTTCGTCGGAATAGAGGTATTCCATCCACAGCTTCGCGGCGTTCGGATGCGGCGCAAACGCGCTGATCGCCTGAACATAAACGCCCGCCACGACACCCGTCTTCGGCACGATCACCTGCACCTTCGGGTTGCCCTTGAGCGTGTCGCGGTCGGCGAGCGCGTTGTAGTCCCAGCGCACGATGATCGGCGTCGTGCCTTGCGCCAGCGACGCCGCCTTGCCGATCACCGGCACGAAGTTGCCGCTCTTGTTCAAATCGGCGAAAAATTTGAGTCCTGCCTGATCCGCCTTGCTTGCGTCGCCCTTGGTCTGCGACAAGCCCGCCGCATAGACGCCCTGAATGGCCTGATTGGCCGAGCGTGGATCGCCCGCGAGCGAAACCGCGTTGCGATAGTCGGCCTTCTGCAAGTCGCTCCAGTCGGCCGGCGGCTTGTCGATCATGTCGGTGTTGACTTCGAATGAAAGCACGCCGTAATAATCGCCGTACCAGTAGCCTTCGGCGTCCTTGGATTCGGCGGGAATCGCGCTCCACGTCGACACCTTGTACGGCTGCAACAGGCCTTCTTTCTTCGCCGTCGGGCCGAACGAAAGACCGACGTCGATCACGTCCGGTGCCTGCGGTCCCTTGTTGCCTTTGTTGGCCTTGATCGCTTCGATCTCGTCGCCCGAGCCTGCGTCGGGGTTGAGTTCGTTGACGTGAATGCCGTACTTCTTCTGGAACCCGGCGATGACCGCGCCGTAACCGCACCAGTCATGCGGCAGTGCGATGGTGGTCAACTGCCCTTCCTGCTTCGCGGCTGCGATGAGCGCATCCGTTGGCGCCGCCACAGCCTGACCGATGCTGCCCGTGGCCAATCCAGCCGTGGCGCAGATGCACAAAACACGGCCTGTCCCGATACGCTTCATCGTCATTCTTGTCCTATACCGGAAGGTATTGCGTTGATGAGTTCCGCCGATTGCCGATGCAGGCTAAAGTCAATCAGCGCGTTTGGCAAGCCGCCAAAAAAGCCGGCTCCATGCGCGGCATCGGCGGCACCCTTCAGTTCCTCGAAGGCTCGCTGGGCGGCGCGCGGCGCGTGCCGAACGTCGCGACCACGATCGGACTCAGCGCCGCGAGGATCGCGCTGAAGCGCATCGTCGAAGCAATGCCGAGATGTTCGACGACCGCGCCGCCACCGAGCGAACCGAGCGCAATCGCGCTCGCGCCGCTGCGTTCCGGCTTGGCGCCGAGGGCGTGCCCATTAGCGCGGTGTCTCCCACGCGACGGCATCCGAGTCCGAAGGTGCGGCTCTTTATCGGCCGACTCGTCGATGCATGGCAGCCCAAACCGCCGAGGGAACGCGAGCTGCGTTGAAGCACGATCCCGCAATGTGGACCACGCGCGAACGCGCTTCGAATGCGCTTTATTGAATCGCGCACGCCTGAGCGATACTGACACTGTCGGAACGCATGAGACGCGACGCTGTTGCTGACGAGCCGTGACAACCCACCGAGGATTCGCACGATGGCCAAGATCTCCGCAGGCGTAGGTCCGAAATTTCCGCAAGTGGTCGTGCTGTTCGGCGCCACGGGCGATCTCGCACGACGCAAGCTGTTGCCTGGCCTCTTCCATCTGTCGAATGCGGGGTTCATCCCCGGCTGCAAGATCATTGCCGTCGCGCTCGACGACATTCACGTGGACGACTTCCGCGTCACGGCGAAAGGCGCGCTCGACGAGTTTTCGAGTCGTAAGGTGACGCCGCAAGAGTGGGACACGTTCGCCGCCAATCTCGATTACGTGCCCCTGACAGCCGGCGCCGCAACGCTGAAGGCGGCGGTCCTGAACGCCGAGAAAAGCTTCGGCGGCGAATGCCGGCGCCTGCATTATCTGAGCGTTCCGCCCAACGCCGCGCTTTCGGCGGTCGGCATGCTTCATGAAGCGGGACTCGTGGAACGCTCGCGCATCATCATGGAAAAGCCTTTCGGCACCGATCTGGCAAGTTCCGTGTCGCTCAACGCTCACTTGCACGAGGTCTTCGAAGAGGCGCAGATTTTTCGCATCGATCACTTTCTCGGCAAGGAACCGGCGCAGAACATCCTCGCATTTCGCTTCGCCAACGGCTTGTTCGAACCGATATGGAATCGCAATTTCATCGATCACGTGCAGATCGACGTGCCGGAAACGCTCGGCCTCGGCAAGCGCGCGGGCTTCTACGAGCAGACGGGCGCGTTTCGCGACATGGTCGTCACGCACCTGTTCCAGATTCTCGCGTTCATGGCAATGGAGCCGCCCACATCGCTGGAACCTTCGCCTATCAGCGAGGAAAAGAATAAGGTTTTTCGCAGCATGTTGCCGATTCAACCTAACGATGTCGTGCGCGGTCAGTACACGGGTTATCGGACCGAGGAAGGCGTGAGCGCCGAGTCGGAAACAGAGACCTTCATTGCGCTGAAATGCTCGATCGACAACTGGCGCTGGGCGGGTGTGCCCTTCTATCTGCGCACCGGCAAGCGGCTCGCGGAAGGCCAACGAATCATTTCCATTGCGTTTCGCGAGCCGCCGAAGAGCATGTTTCCGGCAGGTTCGGGCGTGGGTTCGCAGGGACCGGACCATTTGACCTTCGATCTCGCCGATGCCTCGAAGATGTCGCTCTCGTTCTACGGCAAGCGGCCCGGCCCCGGCATGCGTCTCGACAAACTGAGCCTGCAGTTCGCCATGCGCGACACGGGCTTGATCGGCGAAGTGCTGGAAGCCTACGAGCGCCTGATTCTCGACGCCATGCGCGGGGATCGCACGCTGTTCACGACTGCGGAAGGCATCGAGCGGCTGTGGGAAGTATCCACGGCGCTGCTCGAATCGCCGCCGCCCGTGCGGTTTTACGCGCCGGGTTCGTGGGGGCCGAATGCGATTCATCAGCTCGTCGCGCCGCGTGCCTGGCGGCTGCCGTTCGAGCGTGCGTGGCGCGATCCGAACGCGCTCGGAAGCTGATCCTCAGGCGCGTCCGTTGGCTGCCTGAACCGTGTCGGCTTTCGATCTGAACCGGTCGCGATAATCCACCGGATTGATACTGAGCCGCCGAAAGAAGGTTCTGCGAAAGCCGTCGGTATCCTCGAAGCCGCAGCGGCGCGCGATTTCCCGCATCGGCAATTCCGTGGCTTCGAGATAGTGCCGCGCCGCGTCGATGCGCGCATTGGCAAGGAAGGTCATCGGCGTCGTGCCGCAGTCCTTGGCGAAGATGCGCGAGAGATTGCGCGCGCTCATATGCGCGCGGTCCGCAAGCGATGCCACTGTATGCGCGACATGCAGGTTGTCGAGCATGAACTCCTGCAGCGCCATGGTCTGCGAGCCGGGCGCGGCCTGCGTTTCAAGGAGCGGGCTGAACTGCGACTGACCGCCCGCGCGCCGCAGATAAACGACCAGATACTTGGCGACATCCAGCGCCATCTGACGGCCGAAGTCGTCTTCGATCATTGCGAGCGACAAGTCGATACCCGCCGTGACGCCCGCCGTCGTGAAGATGTTGCCGTCACGAACGAAGATGTGGTCCGGCTCGATCCGCGCGCGCGGAAACGTCGCGGCGAGCCGCGGCACGTCCATCCAGTGCGTAGTCACGACTTTGTTGTCGAGCAGTCCCGCCGAACCGAGCGCGAAGAGACCATTGCAGATCGCCGATACGCGGCGGCACTGCTTGTGCTGCGCGCGCAGCCATTCGCTGAGCGCGGGATCGTCGAAGGCGTCGAAGATACCGAGCCCGCCCGGAACGATGATGGTGTCGAACTCCGGGCAGCGGTCGAAGATGGTGCGGTCCGGTACGGTCGTGAGGCCGCTCGACGACTGCACGCTGCCGCGCGTGGTGCCGACCGTCATCATTTCGTACTCGCATTCGCCCTTGCTCAACACGCGGACTTCGGCAAAGGCGTCCTTCGGCCCGGCGATATCGAGCAACTGGAACCCGGGAAAGACGAGCATGCCGACCTTGATGCGTTTCATCGGAGTTTTGGTGTCCGTCTGAAAGCGGGCGGCGGCGGAACACCGTCGCCCTGAACGATTAGTCTAACCGCCCAAAAACACGCGGTCGCGCATGTCATCGATTGCGCACCGCCGGCGCGAAAGCCGGTGCCTTGCGAGGCTGGCGAGCGCCGGCGAGTTCGCTACGCTCGGCGAGCACACCGAACAGCGCGCCAATGGTCGTCCAGACGATCGCCTGCATGCCGATGGACGCCATCCTGAACTTCCACAGCAGCGTGGCGGGAAAGCCGGCCGGCACTTCGTCGATCCCGGGCAGCACGACGATCATCACGGCAAGCATGACGCCGAACGCGAGAATACCGACGAGCGTTCCGTTCCACTGCCCGAACTTCCTCGCCGCGACACTGCGCACGTTGAGCGACAACAGCATGATCGCAAGCGAGATGGCGATGGTCAGAAAGAACAGCGCCGTGCGATAACCGATGGTTTCCGGGTCCCCGACCGATGGCGGATTCGCCGGATAGACGAGGCTCGGCACCACGACGAGCGATACGAACGCCGCAAGCGCCATCCACGCGGCAAGCGGCCGTGCGCCGAGCTTGCCCACCCTGCCCCACGCATATGCGAAGGCAAGCGCGAAGAGCCCGCCGAAAGCCGCGCCATAGGCCACGACACCCGTCAGCAAGCCCATGCCCGCCTGCGTCTCGCGACTGACGAGTTCGGGCTCGGGCGCATCGCCGTGAGCGGCGTGCGCGTGCTCTTCAATTGCAATCGCGCGTTCGACTTGCGGTTCGCCCACCACTCTCGCGAAACCGAACGCAAGCAGTCCCGCGACCACGCCCGCGAGCATGCCGCGCATCAACAGTTTGCCGACCATGATCGTCTCCGCGTCAGTGACAGGGAAAGCCGAGCAGATGGCGTCCATCGTGCACGAACTCGTGAACGTACATGCCGGACACGATCGAGGTCGCTCCCTCTTCCGCGCCGACGAAATACAGCGCGAGCAACATCAAGAGACCGCCGAACACGATCCAGGGTAGTAGCTCGCGCAACGGGATTGGCGTGACCGGTTCGGTAGGAAAAGCAATAGCGTCGTTCATTGAAGACCTCGTTTGAATCGATGATGATGATTGGATGGATGCGCAAGACTCAGGCGTCAACGTTGACGCGCCGCGCCGTCACGACCTTCAGGAGTTCATCGCGCGACAACACGCCGCTCGTTTCGACCACGTTCAAAAGCGCTTCGAGAAAGCGTTCGTAGTAGTCCCAGCGCGGCTGGTCGATGCAACCGATCGCTTCCCACTGTGCAATCGATGCAATCAAGCTCTGCCGGAAGTCCTCCCACTCGAAGCAGCCCGCTTTCGATAACGACAGCGCAAGCCCGAACACATCGCGCTCCCAGCGGTTGGTGAAGAACAGCTTGCCGTCGAAACGCGGCGGCGAATCGGGCGCGCCGAGCATCGACGTCGCCGCGTATTCCTCGAATCGAGTGAACATGACGAGCCTCAGGTCGTGGGCGCTTCGATGAGGGCGACACCCATCATCGATTCCGGCGTCACGAGCGCGGCGAGTTCCGCTTCGCTCATGTGCTCCGTGTTGGCGGGACGCTCGGGCACGACGAACCAGCGGATTTGCGCGCTGCTGTCCCACACTTTCACTTCCTTGTCCGCAAGCACGTTCACGCCGAATTCCGCCAGCACGGCACGGGGCTCGCGCACGCCGCGTGCACGAAACACGGGATCCTTGTACCAGTACGGCGGCAAGCCGAGAACCGGCCACGGATAGCACGAACACAACGTGCAGATGATGAGGTTATGCACGTTCTCGTCGTTGGCGACGGCGGCCATGTGCTCGCCTTCCGCACCCGTCATGCCGAGCGGCAGTGCAAGCTCCGCGATGGCCTTCGGTGTGTCGTCGACGAGGCGCTTCTTGTACTCCGGATCGGTCCATGCGCGCGCCACGATCTTCGCGCCATTGAACGGCCCGGCCATGGTTTCGAAGTGCTTGAGCACGGCATCGACGGAATCGCTCGCGATCACGCCCTTCTCGATCAACAATGCTTCCAGCGCGCGCACCTTTGCCGCGCTCGACGCTTCGCGGTCGTCGGGAAATTCAAAGAGTTGGCTCATGCTGCGGTGGCTCCGGATCAGTTGGCCGCTTGTACGTAGGCTTCGTACAAGTCGGCATAAAGGGTGGTGTTCGCTTCGCTCTTGTCGGCGCCCCAGATGTCGGCGGTATCGAACGCAATGCGATACACGGGCATGGGTGCGCCTATACCGTCCGGTCCCGTCGATACGAAATACGAGAACGCGCCCGGATACACGAGATCGACGACGCCGGTCTTGTTGCGCAGATAGCCGGGCAGACGCGTGTGATCGACCGCTTCGGGGTCGGCTATGCGTACCGCGTCGCCCTTCGCAAAACGCGCGGCGCTTTCGAGCGCGTGATAACCGGAGTCGCCGTTCGTCAGATACGCGTCGATCTGCGCGGTGAGCGCGGCGTCGGGTTTCCCAGGCAGCGCGGCATCGGGGTTCGCGCGGTAGTGCGCGGTCTTTTGCGCGAGTTCGTCGGCCGAGATGTAGCCTTGATCGACGAAGAACTGCGAGATGCCGCCGAGCCACTTCTCGTAGTACCGATACTTGAAATACTCGAACGGCTGCATGTCTTCCGCGCCCGTGCGCAGCGAGGCCCACGTCCAGTCGTTCTTGAACGTCGTCGGCAGCGTGTCGACAGGATAGCGATGCAGCGCGTTGGAGAGATGCGCGCTTTCCGCCATCATCACGGTATGAATACCGAAGATGCGCGTCTCCCACGGTTCCACGAACACGCGCCGTTCGGTGCTGACAGGGCCGAGATTTTCGATGCCGCCAAGATGATGCTGTAGTTTCACGATGTGCTCCGTGCGTAAAGAAACGAGTTCAGCTCAGCCGATGCTCGCGTTTGAACAACAGCGCTTCGCCGACCACTTCCGACACGAAGCCGAAGACCGCGCCCGTCACGAGCGCCGCTGCGGCCACGAGTGCAGGATTGCCGATGCCAGCGGTCGTGATCGCCTTGCCTGTTGCCACCGTCGTGCCGACCGTCGATGCAAAGCCCCACACGATGGCCGGCAAGACATCGAGTAATCTGATCTTTGCTGCCTGCACCATCGCCGCGCTGCCGATGCCGACGAACACCGCCGCCGCAAACGCGCCACCGCTCGTCGTCGCAATGCAGAGCAACGTGAGCGATGCGATGACCAGCCCCGTGAGATTCGACGCGACGCTCTTCACGAAGCCCGCGCGACCGCCGCCAAGCACGAAGAACGACGCCCATGCAATGAACGTCACCCAGACGGGTACGGGAAATACGGTCCCGGTGAGCCATGTATCCGCGACGGCCAGTACGCCAATGCTCAATGTGTATGCTTCGGGCTTTTTCATGCGCGTGCTCCTCGATAAGAAATGAATGAATGGGTCAATGCATGCAGGAAAGAAGTCCATCGCGCATGTGCCGTGAGTCGATGTTTCTGCCGATCATCACGAAGCGGTTCTCACGCGCTTCGTCGCGCTTCCATGCGCGGCCGAAGCTCGCATCGAGCAGCATGTGGACGCTATGAAAATGCAGACGCCTTGCTTCCTCGTGCACGTTGAGCACGCCTTTCATGCGCAGCAGTTGTTGCCCCTGCGTCTGCACAAGCTGGTTGATCCACTGATTGAAGCGGCTTGCGTCAATGGCGCCTGGAACGACGATCGCGCAAGAAGCGATACTGTCGTCGTGTTCGTGATCGTGGCCTTCTTCATCGAGCAAACCGGGTTCGACGGCGAGCAGGTTATCGAGCGAGAAACTCCGCACGCCGAGCAATGCATCGACGTCGACGGCTGAATGGTTCGCGAAGTCGATCTGCGCGGTGGGATTGATTTGCCGGAGTTCTTCGACGAGCGCGGCCACTTTCGCGGGCACGGCCACATCCGTCTTGTTGATGATGATGCGGTCCGCAAACACGATTTGTTCGCGCGCGATGTCATCGTGAAGCTGGGCGGATGCGTGCATTGCATCGACAACGGCTACGACGGCTTCGAGTTCGAGACGTTCGCGCACGTCGGGGTCTGCGAGAAAGGTCTGTAGCACGGGCGCGGGATCGGCGAGCCCGGACGTTTCGATGATCAGCCGTTCGAGCCGGTCGCCGAAGCGCGTGAGCAGATCGCGCACGCTTGCGACGAGATCCGTGCGGACCGTGCAGCACACGCAACCGTTATTGATCTCGATGACGGCTTCTTCGTCGGCGACGATCAACTGACCGTCTATGCCGACTTCGCCGAACTCGTTGACCACGATGCCGATCTGCATCGGCCGCGTTGAATCGAGAATGTGATTGACGAGCGTGGTCTTGCCCGCGCCAAGAAAGCCGGTGACGACGGTAGTGGGAATTCTGCGGATTTGCATGGCGGAGTCATCCTTGGCGCGTGCTTCGCAGCGATGCGCAGTTTGTGAACGGATGACTCTTTAGCGACTTCCACGCCGTGTTTGGCGAGGTGGCTGTGTGCTGTCGATTGTTGGCGGGGTTGGGAAGGGTTTGTGGCCGTTTCGGTCGCTAGCAGCTGGGACGGACACACGTGGCCGTTTGGTGGCGTGCTCGAGTTAGCGCCGCGTTGCGCGATGGCGGCGCATGGTGGAGCGGGAATGGTGCGGGACGTGCTGCTTGGGTGTGCACTTGAAGCGGCCAAACGCTTTGACTAAGAGGGATTCGACGACACCAACGGCGCAGCGCCGACCGCAGGGTCAGGTGTCATCACATGTGCTGCGCGCAAGCGAGCGCCAATAGCGTTTCCCGTTTCCGCTGCACTTTTGTCGATGCCACCAAGAAGAAAGTCCATGTGCTCCGAGACACTGGCGCTGATCTTTTGCTGATAGAACGTGTTCATCTCGACACGCGTATTGAAGCGCGAAGGGTCCTGCTCGGTGGGAACCAGCGACGCTTTCACGTCAGAAAGCGTGACTTGCCATACGGCCTCGGTGTCGCCGCGCGAGCGCGACGTGACGCGTACCGCTTTGACCTGCATCAACTGCGTCGCATGCGACGACATGATGATCTTCGGCAGAGCGCGTGAATCGGCTTCGGAGTCCAGGCGCAGCAGCGTCACAGGAATCGAACCGGCCGTTTCTCTTAACGTGTCGCCGAGCGTGTGCGCAAAATGTCTACCGGCCCCTGCGTTCCATGAATCGCCGAACAGCGAACTGTCCACCACGATCAGCAAGCTGCGTACTTTTGTGGGCTGCTGTCGCGCATTCACGGTCGAAAGCACTTCGGGGCCGCTTGCGCAGCCCGACAGTATCGATGCGGCGCAAAGCAGCGTGGCGAGTCCGGCTCTTCTCATCATGGAAGTTCCAGTTGTAGTTTTAGATGTTTACCGTGCAGGCGTTGGCGATGTTTACGGCTTGAACGATGCGAACTTGAGGTTGTGCCGCCTTTTATATGACGGACAACCTCTGTACGCGCTCGCGCTCTCAGAACGTCTGCCAGTCCCCTTCCGCGCTCGCAGTCGCTGCATGCGTCGGCGCAGGTTTCGGCGCTGTCTTCGCTGAGGCGCGAGGCTTGGTCGGCGCTGGAGCGCTAGGTTTGAGAGCGACGCGAGACGCGCTCGTTGGCTTCGCCGCCGTGGATACCGGAACCGCGCGCGCAGCCGCTGCATCCACCTTGAATACCGCGACGAGATCACGCAACGAAGCCGACTGCGACGCCATGGACTGCGCGGCCGCCGATGCTTCCTCGACGAGCGCCGCGTTCTGCTGCGTCATTTCATCCATCTGCATGACTGCGGTGTTGACCTGTTCGATGCCATGATGCTGCTCGCCCGATGCCGAGCTGATCTCGCCCATCAGATCGGCCACGCGCTTCACGGCCTGCACGATCTCCGTCATCGTGCGGCCCGTGTTGTCCACGAGCGCCGAACCATTGTTCACGCGCTCCACGGACTCGGTGATCAGATCCTTGATCTCCTTTGCGGCCGTCGCGCTGCGCTGTGCAAGCGTGCGCACTTCGCCCGCCACCACCGCGAAACCGCGACCTTGTTCGCCTGCGCGCGCGGCTTCCACTGCCGCATTCAATGCGAGGATGTTGGTCTGGAACGCGATGCCTTCGATGACCGAGATGATCTGCGCGACTTGCTCCGAGCTGCCGGCCCGGTTACGAACCGTGTGGCTGCAGTCCGTCCGTCTGCGGTTATTTGCCGGCTCGCACCGCTGAATCGAACGTCCGCAGGCGCGCATGAGTCTTCACGACCCTCAACGGCCCTTCTCCCCCATGTACCGACGACGACGGCTTTCAACGCTATAACGGTCATTCGACATGCAGCTATCGAGGCCCGAACGAAGACCGCAGCTATACGAACGTCATTCGAGCAATAGTGCGATCTACATCTAAGTTTCCAACTCGAAGTCTGCATAAGACGCCCCGCTCTCCGTTTATCTGCTCGACGAGCGCGAAGCCAGGTAACGTTGTGGCGCCTCTCCCGTGACCTGACGAAACATGACGATGAAAGCACTGGCACTGCGATAGCCAAGCTTCTTCGAAACTTGCGTCACAGGCTGTCCCAGCGTAAGGAGCGTGATTGCCTCCGCGACTCGTATCTGCTGACGCCATGCGCCAAAGGTCAATCCAGTCTCGGCATTTAGATAGCGCGCCAATGTTCGCCCACTGGTGTGAAACTGCTCGCCCCAGAAATCGAGCGTCAGTTCGCTCGCCGGGTCGTTCATCATGTGCTCGCAGATCTGCAGCAGCCGTGCATCGCGCGGCAATGGCACGCCGGGCTCGGCGAGCGCGGGCGTCTCTCTCAACACCTTCAGCAACAGCGGCGCGCTGAGCGAGGCATGGCTTCCCTCGGCGTATCGGTCGCCCGCGGCGCCCAGCACGATGGCCAGCTCTCTCATCAACGGCGACACTGCAATCACGGCCGGTTGATGCCACGACCACGGAAACACACGCGGTTCGAAATACACACTGCATAGTTGCGTGTCGCCGACCGCGTGCAGTTCGTGATCGACATCGGATGGCAGCCAAACTGCGCGCGACTGCGGCAGCGTCCAGGTGCGCGAGGGCGTGAGCACACGCACGACGCCGCGCACGGCGAACACCAGTTGTCCGTGCTTGTGTTGATGCCAGGTTATACGCTCCCCATGACGATAGTCGACGAGGGTTGCCATCACGTCTCGCGACAGCGGGACGCGTTCGATCGGATAGCGTTTGAGCAGGAACTCTTTCATGGTCGCGAAAAAGTGGTACGCAAAAAACTATCGATAAAACACCAATAGTTGTCAGAAATTCGATATTCGGTGTCGGCCTGATTTTTCGACGAAACGCTAAACTCGTCGTCACTCAACACTTTGCGCCGACCCATCGGTTGAAATGTTAATGGTTCGCATTCTCGCATTTTTGTTGCCGCCCAATGCGCTTTGTGGGCAGCCGCCTGCCTTGGCTGCTTTCAACGAGGGTGTGCGCACGTGTCTCTGATAGCCTCGTCGATCCGCGGCGCGCGCGGGTTGTTGCCTGTCGCGCTGGTCGTCAGTCTCGTCAGCGGCGCGGCGAACGCGGCGCTCGTCGCGCTGATCAATCAGGCGCTTCGCGCAACCGGCGACGAACTGCTCACGCTCGGCGTGCGCTTCGCGGCGCTGGGCGTCGTGGTCATTCTCACGCGGGTCGTTTCTCAGATGCTGTTCATGTATCTCGGACAGCACGCCAAGGCGAGGTTGCGCTTGCAGACGATCGGCCGCATCGCGGGCGCGTCGTACCGCGATCTCGAACGATGCGGCGCGTCGCGCGCCATCAACGCGCTCACGCAGGACCTCGATACCATCGTCGTGTTCTTCATCAGTCTGCCGTCGATCGTCATGCAGGGCGCGGTGATCGCGGGTTGTCTCGTCTATCTCGGCATGCTGTCCCTGCCGATTCTGCTGTTCGCGCTCGTCGCGATCGGCGCGGGATCGCTCGGCACGCATCTGATCGGCTCGCGGGCGCTTCTCCATCTGCGCGATTCGCGGCAGCGTGAAGACGGCCTGTTGCAACGCTTTCGCTCGCTCTTCGACGGCGCGAAGGAACTGAAGCTGCATCGCGCGCGTGCCGAAGCGTTCGTCGCGCGTGATCTCGCCCCGCATGTGGAAGCGGTGCGCGCGCAGCGCACGCGCGGCTACATGCTGCACGCGTTGGCCGCGAGCTGGGGCAATCTGCTGCTGTTCGGCTTCGTCGGCCTGACCCTCTTCGTGCTCGCGCGTCTCTTCGATGCCGACGCGCACGTGATGTCCGGTTACGCGCTCGTCTTCCTTTACCTCATCATGCCGGTCGAAGGATTGCTGGCGGCCCTGCCCGCCATTGGCAGCGCGCGGATCGCGTTCGAGCGCATCGATCAGCTCGAACAAGCCCTGCCGCCCGAGCCCGCAAGCGCCTCGCTCGACGCCGACGCGTTCGCGAGCATTACGCTCGAAGGCGTCGAACATCGCTACGTGCGCGAAGCCGAGGACGGTTTTTTCACGCTCGGACCTATCGATCTGACGTTCCGGGCGGGCGAACTCGTCTATCTCGTGGGCGGCAACGGTAGCGGCAAAACCACGCTCGCGAAGGTGCTGGTCGGGCTGTATGCGCCGGAGTCGGGACGCATCGTCATCGACGAAACGGTGGTAGACGACGGCAATCGCGCCGCTTACCGCCAGCTTTTCTCCGTCGTCTTCAGCGATTTCCATTTGTTCGATTCGCTGCTCGGCCTGCCCGCGCACAGCGAGGCCACGGCGCGCGCGCTGCTCGTGGCATTGCAACTAGAGCACAAGGTGCGCATCGACAACGGCCGTTTTTCGACGCTCGATCTGTCGCAAGGCCAGAGGAAGCGTCTTGCCTTGCTGGTGGCGTTTCTGGAAGACCGCCCGTTCTATCTCTTCGACGAATGGGCCGCCGACCAGGACCCCGCGTTCAAGGACGTCTTCTATCGCGTGCTACTGCCGCAACTGAAGGCGCGCGCCAAAACGGTGCTCGTCATCACCCACGACGACCGTTATTTCGATCTCGCCGATCGTATCGTCAAGCTCGACAGCGGTCAGGTGAGTTCCACGAAAAAGGCGGCGCTCGCATGAACGGCCACGTCTACCAGACGGCGTACGCGACCGCGACGCCGCCCGCCTTCTCGCTCGAAGGCGTGTCGCGCTCGGCGGGCGGGCGCACGCTCTTGCATCCGCTGGATCTGCATATCGAACCGGGCCGCGTGACGGGGCTTGTCGGGCACAACGGCTCCGGCAAATCCACGCTCGTCAAGCTGCTCGCAGGACAGATTACGCCGGATACGGGCGTCGTCCGATGCGCGGGCCGGCCGCTCGCCGACTGGAGCACGCGCGAGTTCGCGCGTGAAGTCGCCTGGCTTCCGCAGCAGACGCCATCGACCGATGGCATGACGGTGCGCGAGCTCGTCGCGCTCGGCCGCTATCCGTGGCACGGCGCGCTCGGGCGCTTCACGGCCGGCGACGCCGCGCACGTCGACCGGGCGATGCAAGCCGCCGATGTTCATTGTTACGCCGACCGCACCGTGGACAGCCTGTCGGGCGGCGAGCGCCAGCGCGCGTGGATCGCGATGCTGGTCGCGCAGAACGGGCGCTGCATGCTGCTTGACGAACCGACGTCGGCGCTCGATGTCGGCCATCAGCTGACGGTGCTCGAACTCGTCAGGACGCTGTGCGCCGAACGCGCGATGACCGCCGTCATCGTCATGCACGACATCAACATGGCGACGCGCTTCTGCGACCGGATCGTCGCGTTGCGCGAGGGGCGTCTGCTGATGCGCGAGGACGCGGCGGTCATCGTCGATCCGGCGCGGCTCGAAGCCATCTACGGCGTGCCGATGTCGGTTACGACCGATGCGTCCACCGGCCGTCGCATGTGTTTTCCGTCATGAAGTCTCCACCGAGACGCACGCTGCTGCGAGGCGCCGCCGCGCTGCTCGCGTTCTCGCGTGCCGCGCGCGTCGTGGCCGGACCGGCGCCGCGACGTATCGTCGTATTGAACTGGGAGCTGACCGAGACGCTGCTCGCGCTCGGGCGCGCGCCGGTCGGCATTCCGCTGCCCGCGTGGTATGCGAACACGATCGCGGTGCCGCCGCTGCCGTCCGATGTCGCGGATATCGGCCTTCTCTATCAACCCAATTTCGATGCGCTGCTCGCGCTCGCGCCGGACCTGCTGATCGTCACGCCCGCGCATGCGGGACTGCTCGCGCCGCTGCGGCGTATCGCCCCGACGCTCACGCTCGGCGCGTATATGACCGACGCGCATCCTTACGCGAGCCTGTGCGCCGAAACCCGCGTGATGGCCGATGCCTTCGACGCCCGCGCCCGGGCCGACGCGCTCTTCGCGTCGACCGAGCGCGTCATGAGCGACGTCGCGGCGCGCGTGCCGCGCGGCCGGCCGGTGATCGTCGCGGACGTGATCGACGAGCGGCATCTGCGCGTGTACGGCGGAGGCAGTCTCTTCAACGACGTGCTCGCGAAGATCGGGCTGTCGAACGCCGCGACTGCGCGCGTGCGCTGGACGACGAACGCGATGGGTTCCACCGTCGTGCCGTTGCCCCGTCTCCTCGAAGCCGCCGGCGCCGATATCGCGTTGACTCGGCCGCTCGCGCCCGACATCCGCGCGGCGCTGACGGCGAGCCCGCTCTGGCGCGCGCTGCCAGCGGTCCGCGAGAAGCGCGTGGCCGTGTTGCCGGTGATCGCCCCGTACGGCGGCCTGATTTCGATGCAACGCTTCGCGACCGCGATGGCGAATGCACGCGCCATCATCGATAACGGCGGAGGTGGGCTTGCGTAGCAGCCGCGTCGCACTCACTCACCCTTCGGCGCCGCCACGCGACTGGCGGCTTGCACTTTTCGCCGGCCTGATGCTGCCCGCCGTGTGCCTCGCCGCGTTGCATTTGCATGGCGCGCTCGACGGCGCATCGTTCTGGAAGGCGCTCGTTTCGCCCGATTTCACCGACATGCGCGACGTGCTGGTGCACGAAAGCGTGCTGCCGCGCATCGCCATGACGCTGCTGTGCGGCACGGCGCTCGGGCTTGCGGGCGTGCTGGTGCAGCAGGTGTTGCGCAATCCGCTTGCCGAACCGATGACGCTCGGCATCTTCCCCGGCGCGTATCTCGGGCTCGCCGTCGTGAGCGTGTGGCTGCCGGGCTGGCTCGCAGCGGGCCGCGAAACCATCGCGCTCGCGGGTGGCGCGCTGGCAATGATCCTCGTGCTCGGCCTGGCATGGTTGCAACGCATGTCGTCGCTTGCCGTGATTCTCGCGGGCATGGTGGTGAATTTGTACTGCGGCGCGATCAGCCTCGCGATCGGCGTCATGCATTTCGATCTGCTGCAAGGCTTGCAGATCTGGGGCGGCGGCGCACTCGATCAGACCGGCTGGCAAAGCGCCGCGCGCGTTGCGGCGAGCGTGGGCGGTTGCGCGCTGGCGTCGGCGCTGCTGCATCGACCGCTGCAACTCTTCGATGCCGGCGATGCCACCGCTCGCAATCTCGGCGCCGCGGTCGGCTGGATGCGCGGCGCGGCGCTGCTGGTCGCGGTCGTGCTCACGGCGAGCGTGGTGGCGCAGGTCGGCGTGATCGGGTTCGTCGGATTGGCGGCGCCGCTCCTCGCGCGGCTCACGGGCGCGCGCCGCCTGCGCGACCGCCTCGTGTGGGCGCCGCTTTTGGGCGCCGCCCTGCTCTTCCTCACCGACGAACTCGTGCGCATCGTCTCGCAGGGCGAGCTGTTCTCAGCGCATCTGATTCCCACCGGCACGGTCACGTCGATGATCGGCGTGCCGCTCCTGGTCGTCCTGCTGCCGCGCCTTCGCACCACGCCGGACATCCGCGAAACGCATGACCGCGGCACCTCGCCGCACGCCGTGCACACGATGCCGCTCGTATGGGCAGCGCTCTTCGCGATCACGTGCGCGTTGTCGTTCGTCGTCACGCGCGGACCGGACGGTTGGCGGTTCGCGCATCCGGCCGACATCGACGCGCTCCTCTTCTGGCGCGTGCCGCACCTGCTGGCCGCGCTCGCAGCGGGCAGTCTGCTGGGCGCGGCGGGCGCGCTGTTGCAGCGCATGACCGCGAATCCGATGGCAAGCCCAGACCTGCTCGGCGTCGGCTCGGGCGGCATGTTCGGCGTCGTCGCGGTGCTGCTGATCGCGGGCAGCTTTGAACCGGCCGCGCTGTTCGCGGGAAGCGTGGCCGGCGCGTGCACCACGCTTGGCTTGCTGCTCTGGCTCGGGCGGCGCGCGCGGTTCGCGCCAGAGCGGTTGCTGCTCGTCGGATTGTCGATCAGCGCGCTGTTCCAGGCGGTCGTCGGCGCGGTCATGGCGAGCGGCGATCCACGCGCGGGCGTGCTGCTCGATTTGCTGGTCGGGTCGACCTACTACATCGAGCCGGCGATGGCATTGCTCACGGCCGTGCTGGCGATTTCGGTACTCGCCGTGGCGCCGCTGTTCGCGCGCTGGCTGGCGGCGCTCGGCGCCGGTCCGCAGGTGGCGGCGAGCATCGGCGTGCCGGTCGGGCGCGCGCGCTTCGGCCTGTTGCTGCTCGCGGCGGTATCGACGGCGGCGGCGACGGTCGTGGTCGGACCGCTGTCCTTCGTCGGGCTGATCGCGCCGCATATCGCGCGGCTCTCGGGCGGGCGGCGTCCGCTGCCGCAGGTCTACCTCGCAGCGATGCTCGGCGCGCTGCTGATGGTCGTTGCGGACTGGCTGGGACGGCAGATTCCTTATCCGGAGCAACTTCCGGCCGGTCTCGTCGCGACACTGCTCGGCGGTCCGTGGCTCGTCATGCTGATCCTGCTGCGCGGTGCGCGGCAAACATGACGGTTGCATCGAAGTCGATAGAACGGGGCCGCGCGTGCCTCGCACCATACAACCAATGTCCCCCATCCGATTCAAGCCCGCATGCAGCGGGACGACGCCGTTTGTCTATTCAACGATGGGATGAGAAAACATGAGAAGAGGGAATGACCCGCGCGGCGCGATGCCCGCGCCGACGACGGGATGGCGCGTGCGCGCGCCGCGCATGACGCCGCTTGCGCTCGCGCTTTTGACGATGCTCGGCGCGACGTCGCCGCCCGCACGCGCGCAAAACCCGGCGGGCAGCGATGTGACGTTGCCCGCCGTCGTGGTGACCGACAGCACCGGCGCCGATGCGACGACCGAAGACAGCGGCTCGTACGCCGCGAAACGCGCGACCATCGCGGGCAAGAGCGCGCAATCGATCAAGGAGACGCCGTACTCGGTTTCCGTCGTCACGCGCCAGCAAATGGACGACCGCAACGACACGACCATCGAAGAAGCCTTGCGCTACGTGACGGGCGTCAGTTCGGTCAGCTACGGCGACGGCACGGCTTATTTCCGCGCGCGGGGCTCGCAACTCGGCATCGAATTCGATGGCACGCCCATCGTCAGCGGCCTGCAATATCTCACGCAATTCGACCTCGCGATGTACGACCGCGCGGAAGTGTTGCGCGGACCGGCCGGCGTGATCGACGGCGCGGGCGAGCCCGGCGGCGTCGTCAATCTCGTGCGCAAACGGCCGCAAAATCAATTCCATCTGACGACCGACACACAAGTCGATTCCTTCGGCAGCGTGCGGCAGATGATCGACGTCACCGGACCGCTTAACAAGGACGGCAGCCTGCGCGGGCGTGCGGTGATCGTCGGCGAGGCCGGGCATCAATCGATCGACCGGGCGCGCAGCAAGGAGTTCATGGCCTATGGCGCGATCGACTACGACTTCACGCCGCGCACGACGCTCTCGCTCTCGGGCGGCTACGAAGTCCTGCCGATGTACGGCCTCGACTACGGCGCGAGCGGCGTGCTCAATGCGGATCAGACCGCACTCGTCGGCCGCGTGCCGAGTTCGTATGCACAGAACTTCAGCCCGAGCTGGAACACGTCGTACACGTCGATTCAGGAAGCCAACGCGAACCTCGTGCATCGCTTCGAAAGCGGCTGGAAGTCCTCCACGACGCTGTTCTACCGGCACATGCTGACGCGGGCGTACTACGCGTACTCGGGACCGGGCGCGACCACCGATGGCCTCAGCTTCTACGGCGATCAGAATCAGCGCAACACGTACGACTGGTTCGGCGCGGACAGCAACGTGTCCGGTCCCATCTGGCTCTTCGGGCAGACGCACACGTTGACGGTCGGCGCAAATTATTCGGTGATGTCGTCGACGGCGCTCTCGGGCTTCCAGTCCGTCGATGGCCCGTTCAACGGCGGCACCTTCAGCCTGTTCGATCCCAACGCCGTGCCGCAGGTCGATACGCCCTTCAGCTTCGGCACGAACGAGCGCACCGTCCAGTACGGCATCTACGCGCAGGCGCGCATCAAGCTCGCGAATCCGCTGACACTCGTGCTCGGCGCGCGCGAGGCGTTCGTACAGGATCGCACGCAATCGACACTGCCCGACCTCTCGGACTGGGCGACGAACTCGCAGATCAACCATCGTTTTCTGCCGTCGGCGGGACTCGTCTGGGATATCGTGCCGGCGGTCACCGCGTACGCGAATTACGCGCGCTTCCTCGACGCCCAGACGCAGACGACATTCTCCGGCGCGGGCATTCCACCGCGTTCCGGCGAGCAATACGAAGTCGGCGTGAAGAGCAGCGTGCTCGGCGGACGCCTGAATACGAACATGGCGCTGTTCCGTATCAACGACAACAACCGCGCGGTCGACGATCCCGATCATCAGTTCTATTACCTTGCCGCCGGCAAGGCACGCAGTCAGGGCGTCGAACTCGAAGTCACCGGACAGCCGATGCCGGACTGGAACGTCTATGCGGGCTACACGTATTTGAACGAGCACTTCGAGAACGATGCGCCCGGCCTCACCGATGGCACGGACCCCAAGCATCTCTTCAAACTGTGGACGCGGTATCAGTTTACGCAGGGCGTCATGCGCGGGGTATCGGTCGGCGGCGGCATGCTCGCGCAGACACGCATATCGCGCGGCGTCGAACAGGGCGCGTATGCCATCTTCAATGCGCAGGTCGGATATCGCTTCAACAAGCATCTCGAAGCGACACTGCAGTTGAACAATATCTTCGATCGCGGCTATTACATTCGCCCACCCGGCCAGTTCTACAGTGTATTCGGCGACAGGCGTAACGTCATGTTGAGTGTCCGGACCGACTTCTAAATTTACGATGACGCTTGGGTGACTGTCGAGACGGAAGCACTGACCTTCCACCGTCGGGTTGTCCGCAGACAGGCGATGATCCATCGGCTGTCTGCTTCTGAATAACATAAAGAATCAGCAAGAAATTTCGTGAGACGAAGTGGCCGCAAACGACATATAACGGAAGTTGGTAAGTCTCGGTCAAAGATTCTCAGTGACACCAAGCAACGCAAGTTGGTGCTCAGCAGCCGCCGGCATCCAACCCAGCAACCTAGAGTAGACTGCAACCTCAACATCAAAAACCCCCGCACCTCGGTCCTCACTGTTGGGAGCACTTCAAATGAAAGTTCTCGTAGTGGACGATTACACCGATACCACCGACATGCTCGCCGAAATCGCGGGGTCCATGGGTCATGCGGTTACTCGCGCCTACACCGGCACCGAGGCGCTGAAAGCGGCCGCAGGCGAAGGCGCGTTCGAACTCATTCTTCTGGATATCGGGCTTCCCGATATCAATGGCCACGCTCTGTGCATGCGACTCCGCGCATCCGAGAAATATGCCTCCCGGCGCATCTTCTCGCTGACCGCACACGACGACATTCACGAACATTTCGATATGTCGTGCTTCGATGGCCACTTGTCCAAACCGCTATCCGTCGCCGCCATCGAATCGTTGCTATCGGGAAAAAAAGCCGAAGAGCCGGTTCGCTAATCGAAACTTCGTCGCTTGCACCATCGTGCGCTTCGACGTATCGAACCACGGTGCAGACGATCAAATCAGGGAGGCCGCAGTGCCAGACATCAATGGATTCGCTGACGACCGTTCCGATCACAAACTCGAATCGTTACGCCCACTCGCCGATTATCTGGAACGCGCGCTCGACAAGGCGACAAGCGTCGTCCTTATTCGGCATACCGCCGACGTTTGCACGGTCTATCTCGGCGACCCATCCGGGCCCAAGGAAGAGTTGAAACAAGTAGGCTCGATTCCAAAATCGCTCGCCGATGAAATGCTGGAACTGACCTCATCAGGTGCAAATCGAATCGAAATCGACGAGCAGTCGTATCGCTTCGTGCGCAGCTTCACGCAGATCGACGACACAGCCGCCATCGTCTTCAAGGCTGACTAATCGCCGCTGTCACTACAACTGCATCAAGCAACGGAGGCGTCAGTTGAGCAACGCTTTGGATGCGATTCTGGCGCAGACGTGGAGCCATCTGCTTTCAGGCGCCAATCCCGGCCGCGAGCGTTCCGCCTACACGTTGATGCAGTTCGCGACCATCGGGCTCGATGGCGCGCCGAAACTGCGCACGGTCGTAATGCGGCGTGCCATCCAGGACCGCGCGCTTGTGAGCTTTCACACGGACGTGAGATCGGAAAAGGTCGCTGAGATCGAACAGGAGCCGAACGTCTCCGCGCTTGTCGGCGACTGGCGTGCCGGCATCCAGATTCGACTCGAAGGGCGCGCGCAACAAGTCATCGACGATGACGAAAGACTCGCCGTGTGGAACGCGAGCCGCCCCGGATCGCTCGCGCTTTATCGTGCGCCGTTGCCTCCGGGAACACTAGTGGACAGTCCGCCCGATGCGCGCCCGAAGCCCGACGACACAACAGCGCACACTCAGACGGATGGCTTCGAACACTTCTGCCTCATCGACGTCATCGTCAGTAAGATCGATTTCCTCGACGTCTCGGGCGAAATGCACCGGCGCGCAAACTTCTGGCTCGAACGCAACGAGTGGCACGGTCATTGGATCGCGCCATGAATGCTGCCAACCTCGACTTCATGCGTGTGAAACGAGCGGCAAGCGAATAATGAAGACGCAACCGTGGCCAGGAATGTCCTTCACTTCCACGGTTCCCCTCAAAGTTTCTACGTTGCGCCTCACAATAGTCAGTCCTAAGCCCAGTCCACTGCGATCTGCGTTGAATTGCACGAAAGGATCGAACATCGACTCGCCGTTCTTACAAGGAAGTCCTCCGCACTGATCGTGGATTTCAATAAAGACGTCGTGATTCACGTAGATTCTCAACGCGACCGCGCTTTTCTCCTTGGTGAACTTGAACGCATTCTGTAAGAGGTTGATTATCGCCTCATACAACAGGTCGCGATCTCCACGAACCTTGATGAGCGCGTCGACCGGAGTAACGGAAAAGCTTTTTCCACGGGCTGTCGCGTCCACTCGCGCCGCTCCCTCGATTTCGAGGATTAATGGAGCAAGACTGAAGATAACGTCGTCATAACGTACGGTCGCCGGGTCTGCGGAGTCGCGAAGCATTCGATCAGTCAGCTTGCCGAGTCGCAAAAGACTACGCTCAGCAAGTAGTCCGGTGGCTCCTTTCGCGCTGAGATTTCCTCTTTGTAAAGCGGTGAATGCAAGCAGCGTAGTGTGGATCAGATTGCGCATCTCGTGCGCGAGCATTCTGTTCTCATCGGTCTGCGTCTGAGCGCCGCTATTCGTGCGCGCGTTGTCTCGCGCGGCTGAATAAGCCATCACGGCATTGGCAACCGCCGTATCGATGCACAGATTGAGTATTCGAAACTCCTGTACCGTGAAAGGCGCATCCCGTTCTACGGCCAGTTCGGTAATCGCCTGGCATAGATCGCCGTAACCTACTACGATGTCTTCGATCTTGAGTCCCGTTCCGAATAGCACCCTGCCTGCCTCGCGTGCGGTTCTGCCTATCGGGGTATCGTTCGATCTACCCCGTTCGGGAAGCCCCGTTGTCGAATTCTGAGTTTCGGCGGTGCGGTGCTGGCGCAGAAGTTCGGTAATTTGCGTAAGCAGTTCGGGAAGGACGATCTTTATATCCGCCATCGCCGGAGATTCAGCGTTCCGCTTGAAAGTCATGATGCGGCAACGTTCAAGCAAGATGCTTCGATTATTCTTGAGAAACTCGTGCATCATGGCCCTGCTCCTGATGAAGTCCAAAGCCAGGAAGCGTCCTTCAGGGAGACGATCTCGCCTGCATCGACAAGGATCGATCAGACCTTGACCGCCCGCCTTGAAACTTCGTTGGTCAAACTAATGTCGCGTTGTCGTTCGAACCGTATCGTCTTTCTCTTGTTGTGGGCGACGGTTTCACCGCTGGACTAGCGCAATCGCTATTCCCGTGCCGTGCTCCCGTGCCCATAAATAACAGTTTGGCGACCTCCCGCAGGCAACGACTGATAATCGGCGATTTCGGCTGACGCACGACGAGAAGCGAGCGAATAACGCCCGCTCGCGTTCACACCAACTCGGCTCCCTGCGCCGTTTACCGACCGGCATGACGCCGCTCGGAACGCCGATTGCTCTTTCGTCGGTCCGTATGTGGTTCCAAAAGGAGAAGCTAAATGGCAGGCGACAGTTCGTACAAGCCCGGTGAAATCGTCAAAGTATCGGGCATTTACTCAGTGGTCTATGAGGACGGGAAAGATACCTTCGAAGTCACCTGCGTCGAGGGCGAACATTTTCCGCCCACGCGAAACGGAAAAGGCGCGCACTTCGAGTTGAAATACGGAGCGACGCATTCGCACAAGCATGAAGCGTTGAAGGAAACTCAAGCGCAAGCCTGAGCGCATATAAGGTATTGGTCGCGGTACGTCCTACAGACTCGGGACGCACCGCGAACACTGCATCGGCGGATTAAAGCGCTCGTGCCTTGTTTTCGCGCGGCATAAGGAAAGCCAGCACGGCCGCGACAATAAATAGCGCAGGCACATCGCCGAGCAAATGACCGACGTGGCGCGTGCCGTCCATCTCGGCGCCGAACGACTGCACAGCCATGATTGCGCCGTGCACGACGCTCGACCATACCGTGAACCAGATCAGGCTCAGATGCTTCATCGGGTTGCGCGATGCCATCAGTAGAAATACGCCGAGCGTCGCGTAGATGCCGACGATCATCAGCGGGTAGTCGGAATGGCCGCTTTGCCAACTCCATCCGGAAGGCCACAGGATCATGAGCGGCCATAACGCGAAGATGGCGATTAAACCCACGGCAATCAGCGCGATGCGCAAGGCGGCGAGTCGTCGGGCGTCGTTCATCATGCGCTCCCAAAGAAGGCGTGCTTGTCGCACACGATACTCCCGCGCACCGCTCCCTACTCGGCGGCTCCTTCGCATCGGCAATGTAGTCGAGCGTCTGCGCGCCTGACGGACAATTACTCGTAGCTCTCCGTCAAAGAACGCCGTCCCCGGAACGATAGGATCATCACAAAACCGGTCGATATTGTTGCGATTCTCCCGTTCAGAACACGAAAACTAGGGCTATCTGTTATTGACGCACCATTTACATGATGCGAAGATCACAACACAACACGCGGCCCGACCGCGAAAACATAAGAATTCGTCTATTCGACGAAGGAGACATCAGGATGAGTCAGCCGGTCGCGGCCGCTTCATCGCCGCCAGTTCCGTTGATCCGTGTAACCGGCGTCACCAAAAGGTTCGGTGGCGTGCAGGCGCTGCGCGGCGTCGATCTCGAAGTTCTGCCGGGCGAGGTGCACGCGCTGCTCGGCGAAAACGGCGCGGGCAAGTCCACGCTCATCAAGATATTGAGCGGCGTCCACGCCTACGACGAAGGATCGATCGAAATCGCGGGCAACCGGGTCGCATTCGAATCGCCCGCAAAGTCGCGCGAGGCAGGCGTTGCCGTCGTGTATCAGGACTTGAGTCTGGTCGAATCGTTGTCCGTCGGCGCCAACCTCATGCTTGGGCGCGAACCGCGCACGCGCCTCGGCTTCGTCCGGCAACGCGAACTCATGGCCCAGGTCAGCACCTTTTTGCGCGAACACAATATTCCGCTCGATCCGCGCGTGCCCGTGGATTCCTTGCCGTTCGCCTATCGCCAGATGACGGAGATTTGCAAGGCGCTGATGGGCGATGTGCGCGTGCTGATTCTCGACGAACCCACGTCCGCGTTGACAGGCGGCGAAGAACGGATTCTCTTCGACGCTATTCGCACCGTGACGGCGCGCGGCGTCGGCGTGATCTACGTGACGCATCGGCTGAACGAGGTCTTTCGCATCTCGCAGCGCGTGACCGTGTTCCGCGATGGTGCAAACGCCGGAAGTTTCGCCACCGCCGAAACCGACATGAAGCAGCTCGTCGCGGCTATCGTCGGCCCGCGTCATGCGGCCATGCAGGCGCGACAGGAAACCTCGGCTGGTGCGGCGGCGCAAACCAAAGTCGCGATGGCCGATCGCGCTGCCGATGCGCCCGTGCTGAAGCTGTCGAAGGTAAGCAACGCGCATCTTTGCGCCGTCGACTTGTCCGTGAGCAAGGGCGAAGTGCATGGCATTGCCGGACTGATCGGCAGCGGCCGCACGGAGATTCTGCAAACCATCTTCGGTCTGCTGCCCGTGGAGTCGGGCAGCCTCGATCTCGACGGCGAACCGCTCGGCGCGCGCAATCCCTCCGATGCAATCCGGCGCGGCGTCGCGCTCGTGCCTGAAGACCGTCATCTGCAAGGGCTCGTGCTCGATCATTCGATCGAACGCAATCTGACCTTGCCGCGCCTGCCGCGGTTTTCGAGCGGCGGATGGCTGCGCGCGAAAGCCGCCGCGCAACAAGCACGCGTCGCGATGAAGCAGCTTTCCGTGAAAGCGCCCGATGCATCGACACACGTGAAGTTTCTCTCGGGCGGCAACCAGCAGAAGGTCGTATTCGCGAAGTGGAATCATCCGCGCCCGAAGTTGTTGTTGCTCGATGAACCCACGGTCGGCGTCGATGTCGGCGCGCGCGAGGAAATCTACGGCGTGGTACAGGACGCGGCGCGCGCAGGCACGGGCGTCGTGGTGGTGTCGTCGGATCTGGACGAACTGCTGCGGCTCTGCGACCGTATTTCCATCGTCGCCAATGGCGCGATTACACGTACTGTCGAGCGCGCCGAGATTCGTCACGCGGAAGAACTGCACCATCTCATACAACTGGCCCGCCCTACCGAAGAGCTTGCAACATGAACGAGTCTGTTTCGCCGATGCCCGCCGAACAACAAAGCGCTCAGCGTCATTCGCGCGCACGGCGCATTGCGCAGCTTCTGCTGCAGGGCGACCGCCCCTACATGCTGTACTTTGCGTTCGCGATTCTGCTGGTGGTGTTCAGCTTCGCGTCGCCGTGGTTTCTCTCCATCGACAACTTCCTCAACATCGGCCGCCAGACGGCGCTCGTGTCGATCATCGCTATCGGCATGACATCCGTGATCATCGCGCGGCAGATCGACTTGTCGGTGGGATCGTCGCTCGCGCTGTCCGGCATGGCCGCCGCGCTCGCGATGTCGCATATCGGCGATAGCTGGGTCATCGGCGCGATCGCGGGCATTGGCACGGGCGCGATCGTCGGCGCGATCAACGGTCTCGTCACGACGCGTTTGAACATTCCCTCGTTTCTCGTGACGCTCGGCAGCTTGAGCGCGGCGCGCGGACTTGCATTGATGGTCACGACGACGCGGCCCGAGATCATCACGAACGATCATTTCATTGCGATCTTCGGCGAAGGCGACATTGCTGGCGTGCCGGTGCCGATCATCTGGACCTTGCTTGCCGTGATCGGCGGCATTCTGCTTCTGCATTACAGCGTGTTCGGCCGGCAAATCTATGCAGCCGGCGGCAATCCCACGGCCGCGCTGTACTCGGGCATCAACATTCGCCGCGTGACGACGCTCGCATTCGTGCTGACGGGCGCGCTTGCCGGCCTCGCCGCGCTCGTCTTGTCCGCGCGTTCGCATGCGGCGCGCCCGGACGTCGTGCAGGGCATGGAACTCGACGTGATTGCCTCCGTCACGCTCGGCGGATGCAGTCTTTTCGGCGGACGCGGCTTCATTCTAGGCACGCTGCTTGGCAGTCTCATCATCGGCACGCTGAATAACGGGCTCGTGCTGCTCGGCGTGAGTTCGTCGCTGCAACTCGTCATCAAGGGCGTGATCATCGTCGCGGCAGTCGCGTTCACGCGCAAGTAGTTTTGGTTTCCCGCGCAGATCGACATTGCGTGAGAGACCACGAAAGGCAAGTCAAAAAAGCAGGAGACGAAGTACAACGCGACCAATGGAGGCAAGACATGAACTATCGTCGTGGATCAGGTGTAAAGCTGGCGAGTGTCGCGGCGGCGACTGCCATGGCTCTGTGCTGTGCGCAGGCGTTCGCGCAATCGTGCGAAAAGCTGAATGTGGCGTCGATCGGGCCAACGGGCATCGTCGGCCAGGGACCGAATGGCGAGAAGGCGGCAGCCGTCGATGCCGTCAAGCTGACCGATGCCGAAGCCGCCAAGGTCAAGGCCGGCAAGTTCAAGGTAGGCATTTCGATGCAGACGATGAACCTCGACTGGTCGCAACTTCAAGTGCAAGGCATTACGGATACGCTCAAGAAGTACGGCGTGGAAGTGATCGGCACGGCGTCGGCCGAGTATCAGGTCGACAAGCAGATCGCCGATATCGAGAACACGATCCAGCGCCATCCGGACGGCATCATCTCCATTCCCGTGGATGGCACGGCAACAGCCGCGACCTACAAGAAGGTCTCGCAGGCGGGCATCAAGCTCGTGTTCATGGACAACGTGCCAACCGGCCTCAAGCATCCCGAGCAATACGCGGCCATGGTCTCGGCCGATAGCGAAGGCAACGGCCAGATAGCGGCGAAGGTGCTTGCGTCGTGCGTGCCGAAAGGCGGCACGGTCGGTCTCGTGAACTTCGGCGTCGATTACTTCAGCACGACGGAGCGGACCAAAGCCGTCAACGACTGGCTGAAGAAGAATCGCGCGGACATCAAGATCAAGCAGGTCGCGTTCACCGATCCGTCAAAAGTCGGGCAGATTGCGGGCGACTTTCTCACGGCGAATCCGGACGTCAAGGGCGTGTTCGCCGTGTGGGATCAGCCCGCGCTGGACACGCTTACGTCGATGCGCGCGCAGGGCATCAACACGCCTGTGACGACGGTGGACCTGGGGCTCGAATCGGCAATCGAGATCGCCAAGGGCGGTCCGCTCAAGGCGACGGGCTCGCAACGTCCGTACGATCAGGGCGCAGCCGAAGCCATGGCGATGATGAAGGCGCTGATCGGCCAGACACCGCCCGCGTGGATTGGCGTGCAGTCGCTGCCGGTCGTGCAGTCGAATGTGCTCGAGTCTTACAAGACTGTGTTCAAGAAAGACCCGCCGCCGCAATTGGCCGATGCCTGCAAGAAGGCGGCGCCCGCTTGCGGTTGATCTTCTGACCGACAGCCAGCGCGGTACTGCGAGAGCGAAGCCTTTGCGGGCTTCGCTCTTTTTGCGTGAGGCTCGTCCGATGAAGCACCGCCGTATGCAAAGTACGCGTTTGCACGATCCCGCCTACAATCGAGCGACACCAAGATTCGCATCGATCCTCATCACAGGCACATCTCCATGCAAAAACGAGCACTTATCATCGGCGCGACGGGTATTGTCGGCGGCAATCTCGCGGAACATCTTCTAACGCTCGACGACTGGCACGTAACCGGTCTTTCGCGCGGCCGCTCGGCCCTACGCGAAGGCGTCGAATCCGTGACCGCCGACCTGACTTCAGCGGAGTCGGTCAGCGAAGCACTCAACGGGCAGCACTTCAGCCACGTGTTTTTCACGGCATGGGCGCGGCAAGCCACCGAGAAAGAAAACATCCGTGTGAATGGCGCCATGGTGCGACATGTACTCGATGCGCTTGGACCCACCGGCAAGCTCGAACATGCCGCGCTCGTGACCGGCCTCAAGCACTATCTCGGCCCGTTCGAAGCATATGGTAAAGGCAAGGTGCCGCTCACGCCGTTTCGCGAGGAACAAGGGCGGCAGGACGTCGACAACTTCTATTACGAGCAGGAAGATAAGGTCTTTGAAGCCGCGAAGAAATATGGCTTCGGCTGGAGCGTGCATCGGCCGCATACGATCATCGGCTTTGCGCTCGGCAACGCCATGAACATGGGCGTCACGCTTGCCGTGTACGCGACGCTTTGCAAGGAAACCGGCGCACCGTTCGTGTTCCCCGGTTCACCCGCGCAATGGAACAGTCTCACGGACATGACCGATGCACGCCTTCTGGCGCGTCATCTCGAATGGGCATCGACTTCGCCCAATGCGCGTAACGAAGACTTCAACGTGGTCAATGGCGATGTCTTCCGCTGGAACTGGATGTGGTCGCAGCTCGCGGAATACTTCGGCATCGAGGCCGCGCCGTTCGATGGCGAAACGCGTCCGCTCGAATCGCGCATGCAGGACGCGCCGCGTTTGTGGGCCGATATCGCGGCGCGCTTCGGTCTTATCGAAGCGAACGTGGAGAAGCTGGCTTCGTGGTGGCATACCGACGCCGACCTTGGCCGGCCAATGGAAGTGCTCACCGATATGACCAAGAGCCGCAAAGCCGGATTTCTCGACTATCAAAGCACGCCTGATTCATTCTTTGAGTTGTTCGAGAAGCTGAAGGCGGCGAAGGTTATTCCTGGCTAAGGTTCGTACATGGGGCAGGCCATCGAGACTGATGGCCTGCCCTGTGATGTTGCCGCCGCTGGCGACGCCAGCGCTTCCCGCAAACGCGGCAATCGTGCATTCCATGCGTTCGCGAAGAATCACGCCGCAACTGCTCGACCGCTTACGAATGCGCGCTCGCCGCACCGCCTTCGGTCACACGCGATGCACTCACATCTTCGCGTCGAATCGCTCTTGCGAACACCGGAATGAGCGCCAGTCCAAGCACGGACGCCCCGAGAATCACCATGAAACCCGAATCGCTGCGGCCCGTGATGGTCTCGGTCATACCGAACAAATACGGCCCGACGAAACCGCCGATCAACCCGACGGTGTTGATGAAAGCAAGCCCCGCCGCCGCCTGAATGCCTTGCAGTCGCTTCATTGCGATAGCCCAGTACGAAGGCAACACGCCGCCCGCGAAGAACGCCGTGACCGCGAGCAACACCATGCGCGCCGCGGGAACAGATGTCGCGACGAACACGCATCCGGCCGCGACGAGTCCCGCCGTCAGAATGCCGAGATACACGCAGTCGTTGCCGTAGCGCCGATGAATGCGCGGCAAGATCAACACGCCCAGCAGAAAGCCGATACCCACGCTGCTCGACAACAAGCCGACGATAAACGGCGTCTTCACATGCATCTGCTGAATCATTGCAGGCGTGAAGAAGTAAAGCCCGACGAACGCCACCTGATTCAAGAAATAGATGAGGCCGATGAGCACGGTCGTCGGCCGCTTGATCGCGGCGAGCCAGTCTTCCGAAGTGAGTTCGGAATGACCGTGCGTATCGATGACGGCGCGTGCTTCCAGCACTTGCGCTTCATCGGTCGAAAGCCAGCGGGCATCGCGCGGACGCTCCGGCAGCTTGAAGTAGAGCAGCACGCCCGCCAGCACGCTCGGGATGCCTTCGATCATGAACATCCATTGCCAGCCGTGCAGACCGCCCATGCCGCCCAGTTGCATCAACGCGCCGCCGAGCGGATTGCCAAGAACGAGTGCAAGCGCGGGCGCCGTGTAAATCCAGCCGACCGCGATAGGCCGGTCGGCGGGCGCGAACCACAACGTCACCATGTACATGAGCGCCGGAAAGAGCCCGGCCTCGGCGATGCCCAAGAGCACGCGCAGCGCATAGAACGACCATTCGCCTTGCACGAACATCATCGCGGTGGAAAGAATGCCCCAGCTCACCGCGATACGCGCGATCCATCGCCGTGGACCCACGCGATGCGCCGCGAGATTGCTCGGCACTTCCAGCAACGCATAGCCGATGAAGAAGATGCCGGAGCCGAGCCCATATGCCGCCGCGCTGATGCCGACATCGGCGGCAAGCTGCGCCTTTGCAAGCGCGACATTCGTGCGATCGAGAAAGGACATGAAGTAGATCGCGCACATGAGCGGGATCAGCTTCAGCATCGCCTTCTTCGTCGCCACGCGATGCAACGCATCGATACTGTCTTTGACCATGCCATGGTTCATGTCGTCTCCTGATAAGTCCGCTGCTGTTCTTTTATGTGGCAGCGTTGAGCATGGGATTCAGAGCGTGACTTCGTCACGTCCCTTGAGACCGAGCATTTGCCGTGCATCGGCAGGTGTCGCGATCTCGAACGAAAGCTCTTCCAGAATGCGGCGAATCTTTCTGACCTGCTGCGCGTTCGATTCGGCCTTCACGCCCTTTGCGATATACACGCTGTCCTCCAGACCCACGCGCACATTGCCGCCAAGAATGGCGCTCATGGTGACGAGCGGCATCTGATGACGTCCGGCGCCGAGCACCGAGAAGTGATAGTTGTCGCGTCCGAAGAGACGATCCGCGGTTGTGCGCATGACCGTCATATTCTCCGGGTCCGCGCCCATGCCGCCGAGAATGCCGAACACGGATTGAATGAAGAACGGCGGCTTGACGAGCCCCTGATCGACGAAATGCGCGAGATTGTAGAGATGCCCAAGGTCGTAGCATTCGAACTCGAAGCGCGTGCCCTTGTCGCCGAGTTGCTGGAGGATTCGCTTGATATCCCTGAAGGTATTGCGAAAGATCATGTCCTCCATGCCTTCGACGTAGTCCTTCTCCCAGTCGTAACGCCACGTCGACATCTTCGCGGCGAGTGGATGAATCGAGAAGTTCATCGAACCCATGTTGAGCGAGCACATCTCCGGCGCGGCATGCAGCGGATAAGCAAGCCGTTCTTCGAGCGTCATGCGCGTGCTGCCGCCTGTCGTGATGTTGATGACAGCGTCGGTCGCCTCCGCGATGGCGGGAACGAACTGCCTGAAGATATCGAGGCTTGGCGTGGGCCTTCCGTCTACGGGATCGCGCGCATGCAGATGAATGATCGCGGCACCCGCCTCGGCTGCTTCGATTGCCTGATCGCGAATGTCCGCGGGCGTGAGCGGAAGATATTCCGACATCGACGGAACGTGGGTCGCGCCCGTGACGGCGCACGAAATGATGACCTTGCGGGCCGGATTGCTCATCTGACTATCCTTGTCTCCATTGAGTTTTCATCGGGTCTCGATGCCGCCCGTATCGACGGACGAACTCTTGTGACACTTATAGTAGTGAGATAGCATCTCGTCGAAAAGGTCATTTTCGGACACACGGAAGTCCCGTGAGGACATTGCGAGGAGAGCCATGGCGACGACCCGCCCGCCGCTCAACGAGCGCATCTACGCGCCCTACAAGATCGCCGCGCTGGTCGAGGTGCTGGCGGAGCAAGGCATTGCTGTGGCGGACAGTCTGCGCGGCGTGGGCGTGAGCGCGGAGGAGTTGCAAGACGCTTCCGTGCTGACCTCCATCGGGCAATACGCTACCGTTTGCCGGAATGCAGTGGCGCTATCGTGCGAACCGGCCACGCCGTTCAAGGTCGGCGGCAAGCTGCATCTGTCGGCTTACGGCATGTATGGATACGCGCTGATGTCGTGTCTCTCGTTGCGCGACTACTTCAAGCTGGGCGTGCGGTATCACCGGCTCGCGACACCGACAGTCGCTATCGAATGGACCGAATATCCCGACAGAATGGTCTGGACTTTCCCCGATGCATTTATCTCGAGCCCTTCGCGTGAACTGCGCGAGTTCATCATCGAACAGCAATACACGCAGCATGTGACGCATCTTCAGGATGTTGCGGGCAGCGTCTGTCCGCCGGTCAAGGCGTGCTTTTCGTATCCTGCACCCGCGCACGCGGATATCTATCCGAAATATCTCGGCTGCCCGTGCTATTTCGATCAGCCGCAATGCGAGCTCGTCTACGACAGCGCCATTCTCGACCGCAAGCCGCAACTCGCGCACAAGCTCACGGCAGCGCTGCTTCAGGAGACGTGCGACCGGTTGATCGGTCAAGCGAAGACATCGAGCGGTGTATCGGGTGAGGTGTATCAGGTCCTGATGAGCACACCCGGCGTTTTTCCGGGCATGGAAGCGGTCGCCGAATCGATGCATCTCACCACGCGCACGTTGCGGCGTCGTCTGGATGAGGAAGGGACGTCGTTCGTGGCTATCGTGGACGATGTAAAACGTTCGCTCGCGCTCGAATATCTGAAGACGACGAAGATGAGCACCGACGATGTCGCGATGCTTCTCGGCTTCAGCGATGCGGCGAACTTCCGCCGCGCGCTCAAGCGGTGGACGGGCAAAGGGCCTGGCGAGCTGCGACGATAAATACATTGCGGACACGTTCGCACTCTGCCGGTGCACTACTCACTCCAAGCTTTCCCTTTTAGTTCGGTTACCTAAGGTGTAATCTGCAATTCCATTCGAGGCCTTGCAACCCGAAGGCCTTCGTTTTCGGACCACGCTTCGGTCCTGAACTCGTGCGCAACCGCGAGGCAAAGAACTTGGACGCAGACAATAAACCGGTCGGACATCAAGACCGGCTCGGTCCGGTAATCAGCCTTCTCTACGATGCCGCGCTCGACGACGCTCAATGGGCCGGCGTGGCTTCGGCCATTGCACGAGCGTTCGACGCCACGAGCGGCGTGCTCAAGACATGCGGCGGTCCTCGCGGTCCAAAGCTCGCAAGCGTGACCGACAATCTGCGTGTCGCGCCGAACGAACAGGCCTGGGCGGATTACTGGCATCGGAACGATCTATGGGTCGAACACTCCGCGCGGCTTCATCCGGGCGAAGTATTCACGAGCCAAAGCCTCATGCCCGATACGCAATTCGAGCGCACTGGCTTCTATCAGGACTGGACGCGGCGGCTCGATATTTATCATATGGTTGGGGTGCTGTTTCCCGTTGGCAATGGTGAGACAGGTGTGCTTGGCGTGCATCGGCCGCTTTCCGCAGGGCGTTTCGTAGAGAACGATCGTCAGGAACTGGGCGTGTTGTTTCCGCATGTGCGCCGCGCGCTCGGCTTGCGCGAACGGTTGCGCGACACCGCGCTCGCACAACGCGCGGCAGTGGATGCGCTCGATTGCATCGAGACCAGCGTGCTCGTGGTCGATGCATCGTGCATGGTCTTGTATGCGAACCGCGCTGCCGAGAATCTACTGGCTTCGTCATCCGAGATTCGCACGCATGCACGGCGCGTGTGCATGAACAATCCCGCATTGAACAGCCGGCTTGCAAAGCTGATACGCGACGCCGTGCAAACCTCGAACGGCGCGGCTCACGCGGCTGGCGCGGCGCTCGCCGTGCCACGGCAAGGCAGATTGCCGCTCACCTTGCTCGTGGCGCCGTGGCGTGCCAATTGGGCGTCGGCGGATGTGTCACGCCCAGCGGCAAGCATTTTCATTCGCGATCCTGAGGTTTCCGGGGATTCCGCCACGCGCACGCTTCGGGACCTGTTCGGACTGACGCGCGCGGAAGCGGCAATAGCGGTCGCTATCGGCGAAGGACAATCGCTCGATCAGATTGCCGCCACGCTCGGCGTCGGGCTCGGCACCGTGCGCTCGCATCTGAAGAAAGTGCTTTCCAAGACCGGCACCAGCAGACAAGGCGCGCTTGCCGCACTGGTGGCCCGTAGCGTCGCGAGCATTTCGCCTCATCCGTAAGCCCTCACGCATCTCCTATTTGGGAGACGACTGCCCGCCCCGTCCGCCGTAGATTCATAGCGTCTCGCGTTCCGACCGCGTCATTCACGACCGAGCGCGAGCACGACATGGCCGCCCTGTTCTGGGTGAGCCGCCCTGCGTTTTCATGCTGGCGCGACGAATCGTATCGCGAGGAGACCATGCATTACGAGCGGCCCGCGTCGGTTGATCGTCGCGTGGTCTTCGTGCTGTACATCCTTCATAAGATGCGGATACCAGGGCAATTCATCAGTCATTTGGGAGAGCGAACATGATTACCGCCCGGAATATGGCGCGCGCTGGCGTCGTAGCAAGTTCGTTGTCGTTGCGCCGCACCGGCGTCGTGCTCGCCGGCTTCTGTTGTGCGACGCTCGCGCCCGACGCCTTTGCCGACGGCCTCAATTTCGGCCAGATCATGAACAGTCTGCGTGGCGGCGGAGCGAACCTTCATGTGCAACCGCTCGTCAACGCAGCGAAGGGACAATACGAGAAATACGAAGCAAAGGCGCAGTGCGACGACGTAAAAACGTGGCTCACATCCGGACCGCTTCCCGCTGGCGGCGGTGGCATGAGTGCGGCGCAATCGCCGCAATCGGACCCGGCCGTGACAGCGCTGATTCAGGATGCGCGCTTTGCTCCCGTGTTCGGCAAGACCTACGATCAGATAGACCCGAAGATGCTGACGGAGTACACCAGCAAGATCTTGCCGCACTGTTTCAGCACGACCGGACCGCTCGCATCGATTCCACCCGATCAGAAGGCCGCCGCCACTCGCGCGATGACTTCTTTCCGCTATAACAGCAATCTGCGCCTGCTCGCGCAGTCGCGCGCCGCGACTGGCGGACTCACGGAACTCGCGACGGAAGCGGAGTCGCTCAAAGCCGATGAAACGGGCCACGCGCGTTTGATCGAGATCGAAGCATCGGCGCAAAAGATTCTGCCGCAAGCACCCCGCGCCGAGCGCGATGAGTTCGCGAAACGCATGACGGTTGTCGAACAACGCGTGGCGATACCTGTCGAGGACGCGCAGACGGCGCAGGCCATCGACAACGCGCGCGGTTATCCCGGCATGGTGGAACTGGCGAAGTTGTATCGCATGCAAAACCGGCCAGCGTTCTCCACGGCACTCACGACATCGCGCAACGCCGAGATGGCGAAGATCGGCGTCGCGCTCAATCAGTTGGGCACGGCGCAGGAAGCCGTCGAGCGGCAGAGCATCGATGCGCTCGGCACTGGCTTGGCCGGCCTGCAGCAGGGTCGTACGTGGAGCGCGGACTTCCGCCGGCGCTACGACGGCATGGAGCGTGTGCCGAGCGTTCAGGAAACCTACCAATATTTTCTGAGCCGACGCGCCCAGGCGCTCGAAAGCTCGCGAGGAGAAATCGAGCAGCAGATCAGGCACGCTCGTTCGGGCGAGGAGATCGCGCAGATCAAGTCGCGTTATCTGATGGATAGCGATGCCAACGCGCCGGCCGGCGTGGCGATTGCCACAGCGATGGTCGCGCAGCAAGAAGACTTGCGCAAACGCAGCGCGCTCGGCGATGCTTACGAGGCATCGTCCGGCAACGACTCGGCGCGTCCGGTCGCTGTCGCCGATGCACAGCCGCGCGCCACATCGAAGTCATCCGAGCGGGCATCGCATTCGGGCGGCGAACCCACGGCGGCGGAAATGTACGATGCGGTCAACAATCGGGCGCAGGCCATCGCGCAAGGTATCTCGTCGCAAAACGAGCGTTGCCAGCAGGCCGACCGTTCAAGGCTCACGAGCGGCGATGCCATGCTCTGCCTGACCACCATGTTCATGGGCAGCAAGTCGGTGCGCGGTAACGAACCCATGCGGATCGACTCGTTTCAGAAGCTCGGTTGCGCGCCGGCATCGGGCAAGCCGGGTTATGTCTGCGACTATTCGATGAACATATCGGGCGGACCCGCCGATGCCATGCGTGGCATGTTCACGACGCTTGGCAGCGGTGGCGGCGAGACTTCCGAGGCGCGGTTTCTCAATGCGGGCGGCCACTGGATCATGCAGGTGGATGACAAGAAGGAGTAGCAGCCGAGGGCAACGTGTTCCGGCGTTCACCCGTTTTATATCAACACTTAAAACCCAGTCCACCTAAACATACTAGGAAATAATCAACACGAAACACCGTATTTTCACGGAGATTCCGAGAGAGACCGGTTTTGCCTGTGGCCCACCCCACACGTCGGGGCTTGCGCGGCGCGTATTCTGGGAGCGATGTACTCACGGAAAGGGACGGCCGCCATGACTCAAGCCGATACTGACATTCAGTCGACTTTCCTCGAGACCTTGATCGCCGAGCGAAAAACCGTATGGGTCTTTCTCGTGAGCGGGATCAAGCTGACAGGACTGATCGAATCGTTCGATAAATACGTGCTCGCGGTGCAATCGCCGAACGGCATACAGACCATCTACAAGAACGCGATATCGACCGTTTGCGAACCGCACACGCTCCCGCCCAAACGGACGGACGAACGCGCTTCGATGACGCGCGTCGAGCGCGCGCATCGAAAATAGACCGCAGTACCTTTACGCCGGTCTGACGCCGGTGCCTCGCCCGCGACGCTTCGATGCAACGGCCGGTGTCACCACGGGCGCTGGCGCCGTCTCGATCACACCGAGCGGCGACGCTGGCGCAGCCAACCCCAGCACCGTGCTCACGCGACTGACGAAAGGCACCGCGAGCTTGCCGTATCCGGCTTCGGTCGCGTGAATTTCGTTTTCCCAATCATTGCTGATGCCCGACGCTTGCGCGTCGGCGCGCGTGAGGATGCCTCGCGTATCGATCACATGAAAATTTTGCAACGTGAGGCTCATGCTGATCGAAGCAAGTTTGTCGATGAACGCGTCCGCAATGGCGTTCCAGTCGTTCGCAGGGATTTTATAGTCTGTCAGCGCAGGCAAGAGCCACGGTCCAATTCCCAAACCCGCGCCGCTTGCGCGAGGCGTCGCGTAATCATAGGTGTGCGTGAAGATCGGCGTATTCGTGTTGTGTTTGCTCTTCGAGCGCATGAAGTCCAGCGCCTTGAATTGCTGCTCCAGATGCAGCCTGAAGGTCTCCCAACCTTGCGCCGAGATGTAGCGATTATCGGCGGCGGCGAGCGGCCCGCCCCATTCGTCGCTCGTGAGAAGCAGTCTTTCGTGCGGCGCGACAGGCACACCGTTGTCGCCGATCGCCGCGACCTGCACGGCATCGATGAGGTCGTTGCCGCCGCCCGAAAGCAAAATCGCGCTCCACGGCTGTTCCTTGGGACCGGCCAGCAGCGAATAAAACAAAGGGTCTCGACGAAGGTCGACCATGTGAGTGAGCGTATCGCCGGGGTCGGCGCAATTCACGGCGACCGCCGCCTGCGCGAACTCCAGGTTTTTGAGCAGATTCGACGAACTCCAATGCTCGACCGTATTGGTCGTGAACCACGAGTCCCCTTGCGCCAGGAACTGCCAGTTGAACGTGCCCACGTCCGGCTCGCCGTGCGCGTTCATCTGCTGCGACTGAATCACTGTCAGTTTGTCCGGCATCGTCTCCCCCGCCCTTTTCGTCATGCAAGCTCAAGGCAGCCGGGACGAACCCGGCGCTCTGAAAGCTTAGGCGATAGGCGACGAACCCTCGCGATTTGCATTCGTCTGCGTACGCAAGCGCACACATTCGCCGATGCTGCGCACCGCTCAGATAGCAGGCCGCCGCTCGCCGAGGCCGCCCTTGCGCTCGATGAGCGCGCCGAGCCGCAAGATCGTGGCTTCATCGAGCCACTTCGCGACCAACTGAACGCCGATCGGCAAGTTCTCCGAGCTGAAGCCGAAGGGCACCGAAAGCGCCGGCAAGCCGGTCAGATTAAACGGTGACGTTGCGCTCATCACATGCGTCCACGGCACCGTCACGCCATTGACCACGAGTTCCTGCGCGCCGTGCGGCGTTGCGGTCATCGGATTCACGGGGCAAAGCAGCACATCGTATTGCTCGAAGAATCCGGCGAACGCAGACCTGAGCGCTTCCGCTTTCGCTTCGGCGCCGATGAAGTCGGCGAACGCAGGGTCCGGCGTCTCGACGATGCCCTTGCCTATCGCGTGCAAGTCGTTCTCGCGGCCTTTCACTATGGCCTTGACGGACGGCACGAGTTCGCCGAAGACAAGCGTCATCAGCGCACTGAGCGGCTCGCCGAGAAACGGCAGGCGTACCTCTTCGACATCGCAGCCGAGATCGGCAAGACGCGCGGCGGCAGCCTTGACCGCGGCGGTGATCTCGGGATCGACCGGGCCGAACGCGGCTTCCGATACCCATCCTACCCGCACGGGTTGACCTGCAATCCCGGCACGGTCCGCGTCGGCGTTGCGGGCATGCACGGCGTAACCATCGAAGCCATCGGGGCCTTTCAGAATCGAGTAACCGAGCGCGACATCGCCGACCGTGCGAGCCATCGGCCCGACATGCCACCAGCGCGCAATCACGCCCGGATAGTGGCCCGTATAAGGCACGCGGCCATGCGTGGCCTTGAGTGCGGCGATGCCAGTGAACGCCGCCGGCCCGCGCACCGAAATGGCGACATCGCTGCCGATACCGATTGGCGACATGCCAGCCGCGATCGCCGCCGACTCGCCGCCCGACGAACCACCCGCCGTGCGTTCGAGATTCCACGGATTATTGGTTCGGCCGGTAACGAGGTTATCGGTCTCGGTCCACGCCGAGAACTCGGGCAAGTTGGTTTTCATGAGCGGGATGCCGCCTGCGGCCTTGAAGCGCGCGACCGACGTAGCGTCCTGCGCGGGTACGTTGCCGGCAAAGAGCCGCGAGCCGCGCTGCGTGAGCACGCCGGCGGTATCGAGTGCATCCTTGATGGAGAAAGGCACGCCATGCAGCGGCCCGAGCGTGGCGCCGCTCATCACGGCTCGTTGCGCCTGCCTGGCGGCTTCGAGGGCCTGTTCGCCCATTAGCGTCACCACGGCATTCACTTTGGGATTCACGGCCTCGATGCGATGCAAATGAGCCTCGATCACTTCGACACTCGACAATTCGCGAGTGCGAATGAGACGCGCGAGTTCGGTTGCGCTTGCGTAGTGAATGCGGGTTCGATCGTTGGAATTCATCTGATACTCCTTTGATGGTTTTTCGGTGCGTGCGCTTGAGCGTTGCGACGACGATGCAGCGAACGAAGCCAGAGTACATCCATCCGCTAACTCGATTAACATCGCCAGCGTGGATATGAGAAATCGAGGAAACGCATGAATGGCACAGGCTTGCTGGAAGCCGAAACGTTTCTCTTCGTCGCCGAATACGGTGGGTTCGGCGCTGCGGCGCGCGAACTGGGTGTCACGCAATCCACCATCAGCCGGCGCATTTCGCTTCTGGAGAGCAGAGTTGGCGTGCGCCTCATCGAACGCACGACACGACACGTCGCATTGACCGATGCCGGCAAGTCCTACGCGAGTGAGTTACGCGACATCCTCTTGCGTCTTCGACACGCCGAAGCGCAAGCGCAACGCGGCGCGGCCGAACCCGAAGGCCTGTTGCGCATCACGATGCCGACCGCATTCGGCCGCGCCTGCGTCATTCCATGTCTTACGCGGCTTGCAAACCGTCATACGCGGCTGCGTTTCGAGGTCGATCTCTCGGATCGCTATGCCGACCTGCTCGAAGGCAATTTCGATGTCGCCGTGCGCCTTGCATCGACATCGCAATCGGGAATCAGCGAGCGGTACATTGCCTCGGCGGATCTTTGCTTGTGCGCGTCGTCGGCGTACGTGGCCATGCATGGACCGATCACCGAGCCTGCGCAGATCGTCGCGCACGAATGCCTCGCGCTGCAGACCTACGCGCCGCGCACGAGCTGGAATGTCATCTGGCAGGGCAAACGAACCGAGATCAGCTTCACGCCGAAGATGGTCGTGAGCGATTTGTTTGCGCTTGCGGACTTTTGCCGCGCGGGGCTGGGCGTCGCGGTCCTGCCCATGTATGCGATAGGGTCTGCGTTGGCCGATGGCAGTGTCGTCGATGCCGCGCCCGAACTTTCCTTCGTGCCGCTCGAAGTCTTCGCAGCTTACGCGCATGGCCGCGAAAAATTGCCGAAGGTCGCGGCCTTTCTCGAAGCGTTGAACGACATCGGCAGCGTGGGCGCGCCTTTGAAAAAGCGTTGAAGATGCGATTGGTCACGCACGCTTTTGGATGTTAAATTACATCCATTTGGAAGAGAGATAGACACGTCATGCGCAAGTCCCGACAGGAAGCAGCCGAAACGCGCGAACGCATAGTGGAGTCGGCGTCCACGCGCTTTCGTGAGAACGGTATAGATGGCACCGCGCTCGCCGATCTCATGGCGCAAGCCGGCCTCTCGCACGGCGGCTTCTATAAGCATTTCGGATCGAAAGAACAAGTGGTGCTGGAGTCGCTCGAACTGGCGAGCGACACGTTGCGCGAGACCATGTCGTCGGCGCTTACGCGCAAGAGCGGCATCAACGCCGCCGTTGCGGATTACCTTTCGCCGGAGCATCGCGACAACGCGGGCGCGGGTTGTCCGTTCGTCGCGCTGTCGAGCGAACTCGCGCGTTCCAGCGACGAAGTGCGCACCGCCGCGACCGCGGGCATCGAGCGCCTGGTCGAACTGTTCGCCGGTAGTCTCGACGAGCCGCCCGCCGCCGCGAGGAAGCAGGCGCTCGTCATGCTCTCCACCATGATCGGCGCGCTGACACTGGCGCGCATGGTCAACGAGCCAGCGCTATCTGACACCATCCTTCGCGAGGCCAGAAAGGCGCTCGCTCAGTGAGGCATCGTCTGCGGTAGCGGCAGGTTGCGTACGCCAGCCGCCGCCAAGCGCGCGGAATGCGCCGACCGCCGCACGCGCTGCATCGGCGCGCGTGGCATCGAGATCGTCGCGTGCCACGAGCAACTGACGGTCTGCATCCAGCACGTCCGTGAGCGTGATCGCACCGGCCTTATAAGCGCGCTGCGACAAGTCGCGTGCGCGCGTGAGCGCGGCCACCTCGGCATCGAGTTCAATACCCCGGTTCTGCGTTTCGCTCAATGCGACGAACGCGTTCTCGACATCTTCCGCCGCACGCAACACGCTCTGCCGATAAACCGCCAGCGCCTCCGCATTCGCGCCACGCGCCGCCGCGACTTCCGCATCCACCTTGCCGAAGTCGAAGAGACGCCAGCGCAGTCCCGCCGTAATCGCCGGTTGAAACGCGCGCGCCGTGAACAGCTCATGCGAGCCGCCGCTATCGAAGCCGAGCAGACCAGTTAGCGAAAGCTTCGGATAATAGTCGGCAATCGCAGCGCCAATACGTTCATTCGATGCCGCGAGACGCCGCTCCGCCGCGATCACATCGGGACGTTGACGCAACAGCGCGGTGGCATCGGGCGACGCATCGATGGATGGAATGCCGGGGATATCCGCCGCTGTCGCCAATTCGCTCGCATACGTGCCGGGCTGCACGCCCATCAGCACGTCCAGTCGATTCAACTGCGCGTTGAGTTGCACACGGAGCGTCGGAACCACGGTGCGCGCTTGTTTGAGCAGTGCATCGGCTTGCGCGACTTCGCGTTCGTCGGCAGCGCCCGCGGCCACACGCAGACGCACGATGTCGAGCAGTCTCGCATCCGTCGATATCTGGTCCTGCGCCACCGCAAGACGTGCCTGAAAGCCGCGCACTTGCAGATAGGCATCGGCGGCATCGGCGGCGACTGTCACGCGTGTGCCGGCCTGCTCGGCCTGCGCGGCTTCTTCCTCGCGCGTGGCGGCGGCCGCATCGCGACGCAGACCGCCTGCCAGATCGATTTCCCAGCTTGCCGCCGCGCCTACCGTGTATTCGCGCTGATCGCGGCTATAGCCGGGGAAAGTGCGCGCAAGCGAGCCGAGCGGGCTGACGAGGCTTTGATGCTGCGCGCTCGCCGATGCATCGAGGTCCACCGTCGGCAATAACTGCGCGCCCGCCGATGCCGCTGCCGCCCGCGCCTGCTGTACTCGCGCGAACGACGCCGCGAGATCGAGGTTCTGCGACAACGCGCGCTCGACCACGGTGACGAGCATGGGATCGTCGAAGCCGGTCCACCAGGTATCGAGCGGTGGAGCGGTCTTGCCGGTTTGTGCGGGCACGTGCTGCAGCGGTTGCAGGGCCGTTTCAGGCGTGACGTAGTCGGGGCCGACTGCGCAACCGGCAAGCGCCGCGATTAACGTCGATGACGCAATCCATGTGAGCGATGGCTTCATCATGCACGCCCCTTGCCGAACCGGCGAATGAATACATAGAAGGCTGGCGTGAAGAGCAGACCGAAGCCTGTCACGCCCAGCATGCCGAACAACACGGCGGTGCCGAGCGACTGCCGCATCTCCGCGCCCGCGCCGGTTGCCACGGCCAACGGCGCGACGCCGAGAATGAACGCGAAAGAGGTCATGAGAATGGGCCGCAAACGGGTACGCGCCGCATGCACCGCAGCGGTGACGGCGGACACGCCCTCGTCTTCCTTCTGCTTCGCGAACTCGACGATCAGAATCGCGTTTTTCGCCGCCAACCCGACGAGCACGACGAAGCCGATCTGCGCGAGGATATCTATCGGCATGCCACGCAACGAAAGCCCGGTGACTGACGCGAGAATACACATCGGCACGATCAGCACGATGGCAAGCGGCAACTTCCAGCTCTCGTATTGCGCCACGAGCACGAGGAACACGAAGAGCGCCGCCGCGCCGAACACGACGAGCGTGGGCGTGCCGCGTTGTTGCTGTTGATATGCAAGCTCGGTCCATTCGAACCCGATGCCCTGCGGCAGCACCTGATGCGCAAGCTCTTCCATGCGATGCAGCGCGGTGCCCGTCGCCACGCCCGGCGCTGCAACGCCCTGCACTTCCGCTGCCGGATAGAGGTTATAGCGCGGCACGCGATACGGAATCGTGCGGTCTTCCAGATGCGCGACGGTTCCTATCGGCACCATATCGCCGGCCTGATTGCGCGCCTTCAACCGCGTAATGTCCTCACCTGTCCGCCGGAAACGCCCGTCCGCCTGCACGATCACTTCATACGTGCGGCCCAGATAGTTGAAGTCGTTCACGTATTGCGAGCCGAGATAGACCTGCAAGGTGGAGAACACATCCGTGGGCGTCAAGCCGACCTTTTGCGCCTTGACCCGGTCGATGTTGGCGAACACCGATGGCGAGCCCGCATTGAAGAGCGTGAACACGCCCGCGAGATTCGGATCACGATTGGCCGCCGCGACGAGTGCGTTCGCGGCCTTCACGAGCGCTTCCGGTCCAAGGCCCGCACGATCTTCGAGCATCATCTTGAAGCCGCCTGCATTGCCGATGCCTTGCACCGGCGGCGGCGGAATGGTCAACACGTAAGCGTCCTTGATGACCGAGAGGCGCTTGCGCATATCGGCGAGTACGGTGTTGGCCGTCACGCCCGGCAGCGAGTGGCTATAGAGCGAAGGCAAGCCTGAAAACACCGTGCCAGAATTCGATGCCACCGTGAGCGTGGTTGCATCGAGCCCGACGAAGGGCGCTACGTGCTCGATACCATGTGTCGACAAGATGATATCGATGGCCTGACGCACGACCTTCTCAGTGCGTTGCAGCGACGAACCCGGCGGCAACTGCACGACGGTAATCAGGTAACCTTGATCCTGCTCGGGGATGAAGCCCGTCGGCGTGCGCGCGAATTGCAGCGCGGTCAATCCGATGAGCGCGACATACACTGCAAGCACCACGGTCAACCCGCGCACGAGCCTTCGCGTGACGTTACCGTACCCGAACGAAAGGCGCTCGAAGCCGCGATTGAAGCGCGCAAAGCCGCCGTGCATGATGCGCGAAGCCCAGTTCGAACGCTCGGCATCGTGTTCGCTATGCGGCTTGAAAAGCACGGCGCACAGTGCCGGACTCAGCGTGAGTGAAACGAAACACGAGATCACCGTCGACGCCGCGATGGTCACTGCGAACTGCCGGAAGAAAAGTCCCGAGATGCCGCTCAGAAACGCCGATGGCACGAACACCGCGCACAACGTGAGCGCAATCGAAAGCAGCGCACCGCCCACTTCGTCCATCGTGCGATGCGCGGCTTCCACAGGCAACATGCCCGCGCGCATGTTCCGCTCGACGTTCTCGACGACAACGATGGCATCGTCCACCACGATCCCCACCGCAAGCACGAGCCCGAACAGCGAGAGGTTATTCAGCGATATCCCGAACGCAGCGAGCACGATGAAAGAGCCGAGCAACGACACGGGAATGGCCACCACGGGAATGATCGTCGCACGCCAGTTCTGCAGGAACACGAAGACCACGGCCACCACGAGCAGGATCGCAACGAAGATGGTCGTCACGACTTCATCGACGGACTTGCCGATGAAGATCGTCGGGTCATAGATGATCTTGTAGTCGAGACCCGCCGGAAAGTCGCGCTTGAGTTCACGCATCTCGCCGAGCACGGCCTTCTCGACCGCGAGCGAGTTCGCGCCGGGTTCGGCATAGATGAGCAAGGTCGACGCATCGCTGCGATCCATGAACGCGGTCGAACCGTAGTCCGCCGCGCCCACTTCCACGCGGCCGATATCGCGAATACGCGTGATGCGCCCCTGTCCGTCCGACTTCACGACGATATCGCCGAACTGCTCCGGCGTGGCGAGACGCCCCAGTGCCTCGACGTTGATTTGATACGCCTCGCTGTTGCCCGATGGCGGCTGGTTCAGCACGCCCGCGGAGACCTGCAGGTTCTGCGCACGCAGTGCCGTCAGCACTTCGCTTGCGGTGAGGTTGCTCGCCGCGACACGATCGGGGTCGATCCAGATGCGCATCGCGTATTCGCGTGCGCCCTGGAACTGCACATCGCCCACGCCCTGAATACGTGCAAGCGCGTCCTTCACATGCAGCGTCGCGTAATTCGAGAGATACAACGTGTCGCGCAGCTTGTCGGGCGAATAGAGATGCACCGCGAGCAGAATGCTCGGCGTGGACTTGCGCACTTGCACGCCGAGTCTTTGCACGTCTTCAGGCAAGCGCGGCAAGGCATCCTGCACGCGGTTCTGCGTGAGCATCTGCGCAACGTTCAGATCGGTGCCGATGCGAAATGTCACTGTTACGGTGAGCCTGCCGTCGCCGGTCGACTGGCTGCCCATGTAGAGCATGTTTTCGACGCCGTTGATCTGCTGTTCGAGCGGCGTCGCTACCGTACGCGCGATCGTCTCCGCCGACGCACCCGGATACGATGTCGTCACCTGCACGGTCGGCGGCACGATCTCGGGATACTGCGCAACCGGCAGTACGTACATGGCGCCGAGTCCGATCAACGTCAGGAAGGCACTGACGACCGTCGCGAATCGTGGACGGTCGATAAAGAAGTGAGCAATACGCATGAGTGTGTCGTTCCGCTATTTCGATTGCGCTGTCTGCGTGGTCCGCGTCGTCTGCGCGTCGTTCGCTTCATAGCGGACGGTACCGTCGCGCGTAGTCACCTTCGAGCCGGGCGCGGCGAATGGCAGACCATCCACGATCACGCGATCATCGCGTGTCAGTCCCGCACGGATCACGCGCAAGCCGCCGCGCATCTCGCCGATCTCCACACGCTTGGGCGTGACGGTGCCGTCGTTTGCAACGGTCATCACGACATGCTCGGATTGATCCGGCAACACGGATGCATCCGGCACCAGCAAGGTCGCCGCGGGATGCGCCACGGCAAGCCGCACGCGCGAGAACTCGCCGGGCGTGAGCCGCAAGTCGGCGTTCGGCACGGTGGCGCGTGCATGAATGGTGCCGCTCGCGCGGTCGATCACGTTATCGAGGAAGTCGAGCGTGCCCTGACGCGAATAGTCCGCGTCCGTGCCCTCGCCGGAGGCCAGCTCGACCCTGTTCGCAAGCGGCCCTTTCGTATCCGCGCGATAGCGTGAGAACGACTGAAAGTCAGACTCGCTCATGTCAAAGTCGAGATAGATGGGATCGAGCGAAACGAGCGTGGCGAGCAGCGTGGTGGGGCTCGTCGCCGCGCGGCTGCCCGCGATCAGATTGCCCGCCGACACCAGATGCCTGCCAATGCGTCCCGTGAACGGCGCGAAGATCTTGCAGTGATCGAGATCGAAGCGCGCGTCGCGAATCTGCGCGGCGGCATCGTCCAACGCGGCCTCTGCGCCATGCAGTTCGGAAGTGCGTTGTTCGACGCTTTGCCGCGTGCCGGCATCGCCTCGCTGCAACTCCTGCGCGCGCTCCAGTTCCTGCTTCGCAAGCACGAGACGCGCTTGCGCGGTCTGCTGCTGCGCCTTTGCCTGAGAGAGCCGAATCTCGTACGGCACGGAATCGATAGTGAAGAGCAGATCGCCTTTGCGGACGACATCGCCATCCTTGAAGTGGATGCCCGTGAGCGTTCCGCCCACTTGCGCGCGAAGCTCGACCTGATCCACAGCCGAGAACTGACCGAGAAACCCTAAGCGCGTATCGAGGTCGCGCACCACTGGCTTGCTCACGGTCACGTCATGACGAGGCGGTGCGGCTTGCACACTTGCGGTGCTTCCGGCATTGCGATGGTTGATGTAGAACCATCCGCCGCCTATGGCCAGCATGGCTGCAATGGCGATCCACGTGGCGGTGCGGCGCCGGGCTGGCGGACGATGGCTTTGCCCCGCCTCTGCCTCGTCATCGAGTTTTGCTTTCGTATCCACCTGCGTTCACCTCAAGAGAATTGGGATCGTCCGCCGAGCGCCGCTCGGGAAGACGTGTCCCGTCCGGCTCGTTTGGATGTCAACCATCGTCTAAAGGCGTTTAGATTACGTATACAATCTTATTGGTCAAGCGTTTTCAATAGTCGCAACCGGAATATGAAAAACGGAACGTGCGCAAGCTTCGGCCGGACAAGGCTCTGCGCGATTGTTCGCGCGCCGTGTCATGTGTGTTCAGACAGAGCGATTTATGCTGCGAATGCCGTGCTGTAGTGTGGCGAGTGATGGCTCTCGTCATGGAGCCGTCAACGGTTGCGGATAGAGGTTGTTTCTCGTCCGCTTTGCAGGCATCGATGGGTGGACTCCTCCAACCCCCGCCCTTTGCTGCCGGAGCGCACGGCATTGCGCCGTGCGCTTTTTTTTGTTCAGTACTGCAGGCCCAGGCTTGCCGACCAACCCCGGATGTTTGGTCCGAACAAATAGCTCACGCCTAGTTTCACGCTGGTTCCACCCTGAGCTTTGGCGCTCAACGGAGTCAGCAAGCCGAGGCCAACTTCGGCAACAGTGGAAAAGCCGAGCGCACTTCGGTTCGCGCCGAAGAAGCCGCCGTAGCCGCTGCGCACGAACCAGTCGAGCCTGCGCTCGAACACGCTGAGCGATGTCGGCCGTGCATATTCCACACGCAGCGAGTACACGCCTGCGGTTTCCCGAAAGCCCTCGAGTCCCGGCGATTCATCGAAGGTCGAGATCCACGACCATGCAATATGTGCCTTGACGCTGAGGCTTTGCTCGTCCTGCTCACGCATCCATTCGATGCCGGCGTTCGGCGTGACGAGCCATGCATTCGTATGCCAGTTGAAGAGCACACCATCGGTGAGTGAACTCAGCGGCTTCGCGGAGCCTTCGTAGCTGGCGCCGTTGATGAGGCGCGCGAGTCCGGCATCGATGGCGGGCGTGAGTGTGAAGCCATAGCCGAGCTTCTGGCGCAACACTACGCCGCCGCCCAGGCTGAAAGCGGACCATTTGCTTCCGATACTGCCCGCTCCGGGCGATGGCGAATCCACTGGCAAGGTCGCGCGATTGGAAAGATAGCCCGCTGAAACACGCCAGAAGATATCGCTTCCGGGTGTGATCGTGGCGAGCTTCGACTCATACGGCACGCGAAAGATGTCGATGGTGGGCTTGATGCCCGCATTGGAGAGGTCGAAGTGAGCGGAATTGATATCCGGCGTGGCGGCGAGATTCAGCAGTTGCGCATAGCCCGAGCCGAGCCGGACGCCCGCGACCTGATCCGCGGCCGACTGCGCAAACGCGACCCGAGGCATGGCCACGCTCGCAAGAACGCCAGCAACGATGCAACCGCCAAGAGGCATTCGACGCACGCTCGGGCTCCTTCGGGCTATACGTCGCATCATCGCACAGCGGCGCGCTTGTCACGTGACTATCAGGCGATGCGTTGCATATACGCCGGCAAGTCGGGATCGGGCAAGACCGCCAGCACTTTCAAGCGCTGCAGCGTGCGCTTCTGTCCGGCGCGAAGATGTTGCGTGAGCGCATCGGCGGCAGCCTGCGCATTGCCCTTCAGAAGAAGACGAACGACCTCGCGATGTTCGCTCAACATACCCGCTTCCGGATGCAGATTGAAGGCATCGTAAAAGGCATGATTCACGATGAGCGGCATGTGCGCATGACCGATGGCCGCGCGTAATTTGCGGTTGCGCGAAAAACTCAGCAAGCTGTCGTGCAGCGTGGTTTCGATGCGATAGAGCGCTGCGGCATCGACGGAATCGGGCAGCGCAATCGCACGCTCGATCTCAACCAGCGCCGCTTCCAGTTGCGCGCGTGACAACGAAGGCGCGCTTGCCAGCAGCGCAGCAGGTTCGAGCAACACGCGCAACTCGTAGTCTTCCGCCACGGCACGCGCGGTAAGCGGCCCACATAGCCAATGCGAATACGCCGACTTCTCCACCAACCCGCGATCGCGCAAACGGTTGAGCGCCTCACGCACCGTGCCGCGACTCACGCCGAACGCTTCGGCCGCGTCGCTTTCGTCGATCCGAAAATGTCCGAACACGATGCCAAGCGAAATCACGCCTTCGAGCGCGTCGTAAATGCGCTCGCTATTCGAGGGAATGTCGAGCGGCTCGGGCGGGCGGTCGAAGCCGAGCGCATCTTCGGAAAGCGGCGCACGTAGCGGCTCCGGCACGCCGCCATCGGGATGCGCCACGAGATAACCGCGTCCGTCGAAGGTATGCAATAGGCCGCCCGCATGTAGCATCTCAAAGGCCTTTCTCACCGGCACGCGGCTCGTGCCGAAGATACGCGCGACGGGACCTTCGAGCAGCACGAGACCCGGCGCGATATTGCCGAGTGCAATCGCGGTCTTGAGATGATCGTGAATCAACCGGTAGCGCAGACGGCTGTCCGGTTCGATAGAGTCGACCGATGCCATCGATGCGTCTGCCGTGTCCTCTGCGTCTGCGAGAGGAGCGGTGGTTCGGGAAGCGCTTGCGCGTCTTGTCATCGTTGAACGAACTTCGCTGTCAGGACCGCATGAATTCGGTCCAGCGGCGTACGAGATAGTTATGCTCGTCCATCACCGAGTCCCACACGGCGACCCGGCTCATGCGCGAGACGTAATTGCCGCCGTCGCGCATCTGTCCGGCAGGCACGAGATGCTTGCGCGTCGGGCCGGGAAGGTCCTTGGGCGCTTCCCTGCCATCGTACCAGTACGCCCATTCCGCGTCGCTCATGTGCTCGCGCGAACGCTCCGGGTTCGAGATATAAAAGCCCTGACGCGCCATGGTCGCGCCTGCCCATCCTTCGAGCCACCAGTTGAGATATTCGTAGGAGGCATCGAGCATGCGTCCATGCGCGAGCCGCGATATACCGATACCGCCGAACCAAGCACGATACCCCTCACGCGGCCGCGCGAGCCGAAAGCGCAAACCGGCGCGTTCCAGTTCGACCGTCGCCGGCGACCAGATGCTTTGAATCACGACCTTGCCCGCGATCATCAATTGCGCGGCTTCGGCGAAGCTCGACCAGAAGCCCGCGAAATGACCGCGCCGTTTGAAGTCGATGAGCGTGGCGATCAACGCATCGATCTCTTCGATACTCAGGTTGCCGATATCCTCGAAGCGCATCAGCCCGCAGGCTTGCACCGCCAGCGCGGCATCGATCGCGCCGATGGCCGCATCCGCCTGCAGCGCCACGCGTCCCGCAAGTTCGGGCGCAAGCAGCCATGCCCAGCTTTCCTCGCCTGCAAGAAGCGAAGGCGGCATGGCATCTTCGAGGTAGACGAAGCTGTCTGCATTGTGCGTGAGCGGCAGCATGCTGATGCGTTTACTCGGCTTGCGCGCAAGCGATCCGTCCGTCTGCACGAAGAGGCGGTCGGCGGGCACGCAGCCCACGCCATTGCTCAAATTGCGTCCGGTATGTCCGGTGCGCGCAAGTGTGTTGACCTCGTCCCAACGACGAATGCGCGCGACATCGATAGGCTGCAACGCATGCGCGGGCCACAGGCATTCGATGCTATGAAACCATTGATCGTAGAGTTCGTAGCGGTCCGGGTGCATCACGCCTTCGCGCTGCACACTCGAACCGTCATCGACGATGAAGCGCAGTTTGATACCAAGGTCCTGCTCCGCGCGCTTGCGCAGATGTTCCTGTAGCGTGACGGATGTGCCGAGCACGCGCAGCTCGACCTTCGACGGATGCACGGCGGGCGCTTGTGGACCGGAGAGATTCGAGCGGACGGGATTCAATCTATGGCTTCTGTCTCGAGGTGCCGGCAAAAGCGCCGGTAGGAAGCAGCCACTGCGTCGCGATCCAGTCCTTCCGCTATGAACACGAGTCGCGAAAGCGGCGCGCCGCCAGGCCAAGCGTCGAGATGCAATACGGGATGCACGAGATGATGCACGGCATGCAGCACGACCGGTTGGGACTCGCCGCGAATGGCGAGCAGTCCCTTGACGCGCAGGATGTTATCACCGTGACGGTTGAGCAGCATGGTGAACCATAACGTGAACACGGGCCAGTCGGGTGCCTCGTCGAAATCGATAGAGAAGGAAGTCAGCGTCGAGAGGTTCTCCCGGTGTTGCGAAAGACGCGCCAATGGACGCTCGCCATCGTCACGTCGTGCGTTCGATGTCATGCCCGTGCGACGCACGAAGTCCGCGAAATCCGGCACATGCGCTGCAAGGCCGAGCACCGCGGATGCATCGTCGTGAACGGTACGGCGCACCATGCTCGCGGCCGGATTCACGCGTTCGAGTTCGGCTTCGAGTGCCGCGACGTGAGCTTCATCCACGAGGTCCGTCTTGCTGATGAGTAGACGGTCCGCAGCCGCCACTTGCGCGAGCCATTCGGAATGCCGCTCGCGTTGCTGACGCGCGTTGACGGCATCGACCACGGTGACGACCGACGCGATCGAATAATGACTCGATACCACGCGATCGCCGAGCAAGGTCGCCATGATCGGCGCGGGTGTGGCAAGCCCCGTCGTTTCCAGCACCACACGCGAGAACGGCGGCACTTCACCGCGTGCGCGTCGTGAGAACAGGTGCGCAAGCGCGTCCTTCAACTCGCCGCGAATGGCGCAGCACACGCAACCGTTGTCGAGCAGCACGGTCTCCATTTCCACCTTGCCGATCAACAAATGGTCCAGCCCGACTTCGCCGAATTCGTTGACGAGCACGGCCGTATCGCGCGCGGCATCGCCCTTGAGGACATCTGCAAGCAAGGTCGATTTACCGCTGCCGAGAAAGCCCGTCACGACGATCACCGGAATCACATCGTAGGCAAGGCTCATGGCGCGGTCTCGTCATCGGCGAAAAGTGTCAGCGGATCGAGCGGACGCCCGAGCATGCTTTCCGCGGCCTTCCATATCTGCATGAAGTCTTCGATCATCAATTGCGCGCCGGTCGGCGAAGAGAGTACGAACGATTGGCCGTGAAAGTCGGCAAGACGCAGACGAAACGTTTCGAGCACGCGGTTCGCATGCGCGACCTGCGCATAGCGCTGCGCGCGCGCATTCACGCCCGCGCCCGCCGAAACCGTGTTCGACCAGTGCCGTCCGCCGCCCAGTAATCCGCACATGCCGCACATGAAACCTCCCTCTTAAGGCATGACGTCGCCGGAATTCGGTCCGAGCGTCTGCCCGACGAACAGGTTCCCGCCCGGGTCGGAGGCGAGCAAGACCGCTGTGGGCGCAACTTCTTCCGCGCGGCCGAAGCGGCGCAGCGGCAGTTCTTTCGCCTTCATCTCCTTCCATGATGCGCTGATTCCATCGACGAGCGGTGTCTCTATCGGCCCCGGCGCAATGGCGTTGACGAGCACGTTGTCGGGCGCGGCTTCGAGCGCGAGCGATTTGGTGAAGCCGATCACGCCCGCCTTGGCCGCCGCGTAATGTGTGAGTTCCGCGCCGCCCTTGATGCCGAGCTGCGACGCCACGTTGATGATGCGTCCCCAGCGCTGCGCGGTCATCGAAGGCAATGCGCGACGCGAGCAGAGAAACACGCTGCGTAAGTCCACGCGCATCATGTCGTCCCACATTGACGTGGTGAGGTCCGTGCAGCGTGCCTGCGTGAGCATGCCCGCATTGTTCACGAGAATGTCGATGCCGCCATAAGCCTCGATACAACGATCCACGATACCGTGCGCGCCCGCCTCTTCGCCGACATCGGCGATCACGGTTTGCACTGTGACGCCGAGCGCGCGGCATGCGTCCGCTTGTGTGGCCAGACGCGTTTCGTTGAGGTCCGCGAGCACGAGACGCGCGCCCGCTTCCGCATAAGCGAGCGCAATTGCCGCGCCGATACCGCTTGCCGCACCGGTCACGACCGCGCGACGGCCTTCGAGTGAAAAGGATGCCATGTGCTGTTGTTCCTGTGCGTGAGAATCAGCCGGGCCAGCGCACGGTGAGTCCGCCATCCGCGATGATCGACTGTCCGGTGATGTAGGAGGCGTCGTCGCTCGTCAGATAGCGAATCAGCGCGGCAATTTCTTGCGGCCTGCCGACGCGTCCGAGCGGAATGCCCTTCGCGGCTTCGCGCAAGCCATCGGGGCCGAGCGAATTGACTGCATCGAGCGATTGGGGCGTTTCGATCAGGCCCGGAATGACCGCATTACAACGGATGTTGCGCGGCGCGAGTTCCATCGCCACTGCGCGGCATAGTCCCGGCACGCCCGACTTCGCGGCGGAATAATGCGTGTGGTTCTCCCATCCATAGACGCCACCCGCTATGGACGATATCGCGACCATCGCGCCGCCATCGGTCATATGCCGCGCTGCCGCACGGAAGGTGCGCATGACACCGGACAGATCGACATCGAGCATCTGATGCCATTGTTCGTCGCTCATCTCCGTGAGCGGCGATGCGCGCAGCAAGCCCGCATTCGCCACCGCATAGTCGATGCGTCCGAAGCGCGTGATCGCTTCGTTCGCGAAGGCTTCGACTTCCTCGGCGGAAGTCACGTCCACCGCGTGCATCACGCACTGACCGCCCGCCTTCTCGACTTCGGCTGCCGTGACTTGCGGGTCATGCGGATCGCCAGGAAAGTATCCGCCGACCACGGCCACGCCGATCTGCGCGTATGCCACGGCCAGCGCTTGCCCAATGCCGCTCGCCGCGCCCGTTACCAATGCTGCTTTCACGAAAGACCTCCAGTGGAGTTACTTGATTTCGGTGGGATCGACATGACGCGCGAACATAATTAGCACGCCGGAAAGGAAACACGGCAATGCGCCGAACCAGAGCGCCGCGTGCAGCCAGTCGCTACCGTGATTGAGCATCGAGGTGACGCCGACGCCCGCGAGGATCGCGCCGATGGGACCCATTGCATGGACGATCGAGCTGCCCGTGCCGCGAATTGCCGTCGGATAACTTTCGCCGATGAAGAACAGCGCCGCCGAATACGGTCCGATCAGCAAGAAGAGACCGAGGCTATAGAGCGCGACGACCACGCCCTGGCTGCTCGGACCATAAAGCATGCCCGCGAACGACAGACCGCCGAGCATCCAGCCGATGGCGAGCGTGTTGCGCCGGCCGATCTTGTCGCCGATCCATCCGTGACTCAGATAACCGCAATAGCCGATCACGTTCGACAACACGAGAATCAGCAGCGAGCTTTCGAACGACACGTTATGCACGCGAGTGAGCACCGTCGTGCCGAGCACGCTGAACACCTGAATCGCGGACCAGTTCAGCAGAATGCCGCCGCCGAGCACGAGCGTCGCACGCAATGCGCTGCCGCGAAACGCTTCGGAAAGACCTGCGCGGCTGTGCTCCTCGTAGTCCACCGAATGCGTGCCCGCGAGACTGCGCGCTTCGCCGTCGTGACCGGCTTCGCGCAGCTGTTTGATGCGCTTGTGTAGCAGGAATTGCGGGCTTTCCTTCAGACGCCGCGTCATGAAGAAGATGACGATGGCCGGGAACGTCGCGAAGATGAAGCACCCTTGCCAACCGATACGCGGCAACAAGAGCGCCGTAAGACCGGATGCGATCAGCGCGCCAATAGGCCAGCCGCCTTGCACGAGGCTATAAATGAAGCCCTTGTTGCGATTGAGCTTCGGATCGTTGGCGGTCGAGTACAGTTCGTTGAGGTAAGTCGCGTTGACGGTTTCCTCGGCATAACCGAGACCCGAGAGTGCGCGGATGAACACGAGCGGCCACTGACCCATTGCGCCGCCCACGACCGTCAGTCCCGAGCACAACGCCGCGCCAGCCACCGTCCACAAGAGCCCTGCCTTGCGGCCGAGACGATCCAGTAATGGTCCGATGGCGAAGGCGATCACCGCCGTGCCGATTGCCACCAGCGTGGCGATTTCGGCTTGCGAGGCGGCGTCCCAGTTGTAGTGCTTGCCGATCTCGGGCAAGAGCGTGCCGAACAGGATGAAGTCATACACGGCAAACACCCACGCGAAAAAAGCGACCACGGTTGCGCGTTTTACGTCGCCGGGCGTTATCTGTTCGAGTTTGAAACTTGATGCCGACAGCGGGTTCGCTTTCGCCGGCGCGCTCTTGCTGAGCTCGGAAGGAGTCATGGGATGGGCTCGTATCGGTAGGGTCAGGACTTGCGTGGCTGGCGGCGCAGGAAGTCGTCGGCGATTTCATTGCAGGTGCAAAAGCGCACGCCTTCGTGCTTGCGGAAATGCGCGATCAGACGTTCGAGCATGAGCAATACTTGCGCGCGGCCGGATACATCGGGATGGATGGTGATGGGAAACACCGCGTAGTCGTGCTCGCGGTACACCCAGTCGAATTGATCGCGCCACATCTCCTCGATATCGCGCGGATTGACGAAGCCGTGACTGTTGGGCGCCTTCTTGATGAACATCATCGGCGGGAGATCGTCGAGATACCAGTTCGCGGGAACCTCCACGAGATTCGTTTCCTGTCCGCGCGAAAGCGGCTTCATCCACGTATCCGGATGCTTGCTGTAGTCGATCTTCGTCCAGCTGTCGCCGACGCGCACGTAGTACGGGTGGTAGTCGTTGTGCATCAGGCTGTGGTCGTACTTGATGCCCTTCTTCACCAGTAACTCGTTCGTCACGTTACTGAACTCCCACCACGGCGCGACGTAGCCCGTCGGCCGCTTGCCCGCGAGTTTCGTCACCAGGTCGATGCTGCGATCAAGCACGGCTTCTTCCTGCTCCGGCGTCATCGCGATTGGGTTTTCGTGGCTATAGCCGTGGATGCCGATCTCGTGGCCCGCGTCCGCAACCGCCTGCATCTGCGTGGGAAAAGTCTCGATCGAATGGCCGGGAATGAACCATGTGGTCTTGATCTTCTCGCGCTCGAAGAGCTTGAGAAGGCGCATGGAGCCCACTTCGCCCGCAAAGAGGCCGCGCGAGATGTCGTCGGGCGAGTCTTCGCCGCCGTATGAGCCGAGCCATCCGGCGACCGCATCGACGTCGATGCCGAATGCTACGAGTATTTCCTTGGCCATCTGCTTTTCTCCTTTGAGCGCTGCGTTTTCGGTTCGAAGCGTTGCTTCGCTTTCACCGGGCACTTAAATGTACATCGTTGACAACATACGTTTACGATGCCGGGTTCAAAAATAATCGGCAAATGAGGGATTACCCTTAGTAACGATCTCGGAGATAAAGGGGACGGGCGTGCGGAGGCGCGGTCCGTGTATTGAGCGCGGACCGGATTGAACGGAGGCGACGGCGAGGGGTTAGGTTTGCGCGTGCAGCGTTAGTAAGGCATCGGCGAATGCCTTGGGTTTTTCTTGCGGCAGGTTGTGTCCCGCGCCTTCGACGACGCGATATTCAAAAGGTCCGCTGAAATGCACGGAGTGATGCGCGGTGCCGCCGGTGGACATGACACCGTCGTCCGCGCCGTCGAACGAGATCGTGGGAACGGAGATGGGCGGCGCCTTCGCGAGTTGCTGTTCGAGCGCGTCGTAACGCGGATCGCCATTCACGAGCCCATAGCGATGCCGATACGAATGGATCACGACATCGATGAAGTCTTCGTTGTCGAACGATGCGGCCGTCGCGGCGTAAGTGTCGTCTTCGAAGCGCCAGCTCGGTGACCATAGCGTCCACAGCAAGCGGCAGAGTTCTCGGCGGTTCGCGGTCAGGCCGGCACGGCCGCGCTCGCCATGAAAGTAATACTGATACCAGTAGCGAAGCTCGTTTTCCGGCGACGACGGCTTGCCCGATGCCGCGATGTCCTGAATGTTGTAGCCGTTGAGCGTGACGAGCGCCCTGACGCGTTCGGGATGCAGCGCCGCGACGATGCACGCGGCGCGTCCGCCCCAGTCGTAGCCGCCGAGCATTGCGCGCCCGATGTCGAGCGCATCGAGCAATGCGAGCAGGTCAGCGCCCAACGCCGCTTGCTGACCGGAACGCGGGGTATCGGCGGAAAGGAAGCGCGTTGGACCGTAACCACGCAGATAAGGAACGATGACGCGCGCGCCTTGTGCCACGAGGAGCGGCGCGACTTCATCGAATGAATGAATGTCGTAGGGAAAGCCATGCAGCAACACAACGGGCCAGCCGTCTGTCGGCCCGGACTCTTCATAAGCGATATCAAGCAAGTCGGTCTCGATGCGGTTGATCATGCGCTTATCCTCGACGTAGACGTTCGATGACAGCTAGCGTATACGATCCGCATGATTCACGTGGCGCTTACGAGATATCGAACACGCTCGAAAGCGGATGTCATTCGCGATAGAGACTAAGCAATCCGCAAATGCTCGCTGATGTAGTCGATGAACACGCGCAGCTTCGGCGATGCATAACGCGTCGCCGGCCAGAGAATCCAGAATGTCACCGTCTGATCGATGTAATCGTCCAGCACGATTTGCAGCGCGCCGCTTGCAAGCGCATCGCGCACGAGAAAGGTTGGCACGAAGATAAGTCCTTTATCTTGCAGCGCCAGGAACGCCAGCACTTCGATAGTGTTGCTCACGAACGTCTGCGGCAACTCGGGCTCCGCTTCCGCCGTGCCGAGCTGAAACGGCCAGCGTTCGAGCTTGCCGGTGGCGGGAAACTTATGCAGCAGGCATGCGTGATTCACGAGTTCCGCCGGATGACGCGGCACGCCATGCTGCTTCAGATATCCGGGTGACGCGACGATCACTTGCCCGCATGAACCAAGACGCCGCGAAACGAGCCGCGAATCGTGCTGCGCGCCCGTGCGGATCACGGTGTCGAAGCCTTCCTCAATGATATCGACCATACGGTCTGACAAATCGACATCGATTTCGATATCCGGATACTTCGCCATGAACCCGTCCAGCGCGGGCATGATGAGCGCGGACAACTGCGGCGTGCTGATTCGCAAACGCCCGCGCGGGCTGCCCGCTGCATTGGACAGTTCGGCTTCGGCGGCTTCGACTTCGCCGAGGATGCGCCTGCAACGTTCGAGAAAGAGCGCGCCCTCGGCGGTCAGCGTAATGCTGCGCGTGCTGCGATGAAAAAGCCGCACACCGAGACGCTCTTCCATGCGTGCAATGCCCTTGCCCACCGCCGACGACGACACGCCCAATTGCCGTCCCGTCTCCGTGAAGCTGCGCGTTTCAGCGACTTGCACGAACATCGAAATGCCGCCTAGGCTGTCCATGAGTATCCCGAAGAACTGGCCGACTCGCGCGACGCGATCCGCCGATTAAGGAAGTTCTTGTCCGATATATTCGGAACCTTAGCCCATTTTTCTTATGTCGTCCGGTTCATACACTCTCTTCAAGCCTTAACACCTGCCGTCGAGGAATTCGACGGTCATCCGCATTCCGGAGAGAGAACATGTCCAAACTTCATTCAGCCGTCAGAGTCGGTCCCTACGAGTTTTCGCATCGCGTCGTGCTGGCGCCGCTCACGCGCATGCGTGCCGAGGAAGGCGCCATCCCCGGCCCGTTGATGGCCGAGTACTATGCGCAACGCACGTCGAAAGGCGGCTTCCTGATCAGCGAAGCGACCATTGCCGCGCCGAACGGCAACGGCTACCTCGGCGCGCCCGGCCTTCACGACGACAGCCAGATCGAAGGCTGGAAGCAAGTCACGGAAGCCGTGCATGAAAGAGGCGGCCGCATCTTCCTTCAGCTTTATCACGCGGGCCGCCAGTCCAATAGCCAGTTGCAGCCGGATGGCGGCGCGCCGGTGGCACCGTCGGCGGTATTGCATGGCGGCGTCGCTTATACGGAAGCTGGCTGGATTCCCAACACCCCGGCCCGCGCGCTCACCAGTCCGGAAATCGCGCAACTCGTCGAGCGCTTCCGCACGGCAGCGGAGCGTGGCAAGAAAGCCGGTTTCGATGGTGTCGAACTGCACGCCGCGAACGGCTATCTCTTCGATCAGTTCCTTCAAGACGGCAGCAACATGCGCACCGACATCTACGGCGGCTCGTTCGAAAACCGCGCGCGCTTTCTGCTGGAGGTCACGCGCGCCGTCATCTCCGTGTGGGGCAGCCAGCGCGTCGCGGTGCGCCTCGGGCCGAGCGGCACGTGGGGCGATATGTCGGACAGCAATCCCGAAGCGCTCTTCTCCTACGTGGCGCGTGAATTGTCGAAGCTCGATCTGGCGTATCTGCACTTGATCGAACCGCGCGTGCTCGGCAATGTCGATGACGACAGCAAAGACCCCGCACCCGTGGCCGCGCAACTGATCCGCAAGCATTACGAGGGCGTCATCATCGCGGCGGGCGGCTTCAAGGGGCCGACGGCCGAAGCCATCCTGCAAGCAGGCGATGCCGATCTAGTGGCGTTCGGACGCGACTTCATCGCCAATCCGGATTTGCCCGAACGCCTTCGTAATCGGTGGCCGCTCAATGCGTATGACCGTCCCACGTTCTTTGGCGGAACCGAAGCTGGCTATACCGACTATCCGTTCCATCGCGCCGAAGCACGGGCCGCGTAAGCCGGACGCCGCCATGAACGCTACTTCCCCGCCGGTGTCTCTCTGACGCCACTCTGCTGGCTCGCGCTCGGCATGTTGCGGGGTTGCGCGGTGCGCCTGTCGCGTTATCCCTCAATGCATGGTTCATATGTATCGGCTTCTCACTCGGCGCCGCGCTCGGGTCGATCACGCTGAATGTTGCGTCGTGACCGATCTTGGCTTGACCGCGTCGGTCTGCAAGATCGCGGCGTTCACGCTGACCTTGTACGAAGCGGCGCCCGCCGCGGCATGACTAACGAAAGCGCCTGAAGAACGTGCGCATTTCGACGGCAAGAAGTTCGGGCTCTTCCATCGCGGCGAAGTGGCCGCCGCGCGGCATCTCGGTCCATTGCGCGACATCGAAGACACGTTCGAGCCATTCGCGCGGCGGCCGGCTCAATTCTTTGGGAAAGCGCGCGTAACCCACTGGCGGCAACACGCGCTGACCCGCAGCGAAACGCATGGGTTGCAGGCGGTTTTCGTAGTACATCTGCACCGCCGTGCCAATGCTCTGCGTGTGCCAGTAGAGCGAGAGATTCGTCAGCAACTCGTCCTTCGAGAAACTGCGCTCCACATCGCCGTCGCAATCGCTCCATGCGCGGAATTTCTCGCAGATCCACGCGGCGAGTCCCACGGGGGAATCGTTGAGCGATGCAGCAAGCGTCTGCGGCTTCGTGCTGTGCATGTGCGCGTAGGCGCCTTCTAGTGCGACCCACTCGCTTCGCGCGCGCACGAAGTCTTGTTCGGCAGCATTCATCGGCGCGTTTGCCGGATCCACGGATGGTTCGTAAGAGCCCGGCAGAAAGTTGAGATGAATACCATCGACATGCCGTCGATGCCGCAACGCCAGCGCAACCGATACCGCCGAACCCAGGTCGCCGCCTTGCGCACCGAAGCGCTCGTAGCCTAGACCTTGCATCAGCGCGGCCCAGATATCGGCGACTTGAAACGCGGACGTGCCGGGCTGCGCGGGCGCGGCGGAAAACGCGAAGCCCGGCAGCGACGGCACGATGACATCGAAGGAATCGGCCGGGTCCGCTCCGAATGATGCGGGATCGCACAGCATCTCCGTCAGCGCATGAAACTCGAAGAACGATCCCGGCCAGCCGTGCGTGATGATGACCGGATACGGCTTTGGACCCACGCCCCGCCGATGCACGAAGTGCACGCGCTGACCGTTCACATCCGCAATGAATTGCGGTTGCCGGTTGAGCTCGCGTTCGGCGGCGCGCCAGTCGAACGTATCGGTCCAGTACTGCACGAGTTCGCGCAGCCACGCGATATCGATACCTTGTTTCCAAGACTCGGATGGCGTCATGGGTGGCCAGCGGGTATCGCGTAGCCGGCGGCGCAGGTCGTCGATCGCTTCGTCGGGAACGGCAATCTTGAATGGCTCGATGTGCATGGCGGGTCGCTACTCCAGCAAGGTCGGAGGTTCAGTGTAACTCGACCTTTTGCCGCGCTCCCGTCTTCTCGTGATTCAGGCAAAGCGCCGCCGCGAGGCTGATCGCCGCGTTGATCGCGAGCCACACGCCGACCATCGCGCTGCTATGAAACGTGTGCGTGAGCCATGTGAGGATGGCGGGCGTGAAGCCGCCCAGCACGGCCGCTGCGATAGCCTGCGCGAACGCATAGCCGGATGTGCGCGCATTGGGCGGCACGAGTTCGACCATGGCCGCGACCTGAACGGCGCTGTAGGCTGCATAGATGAACGAGAACCACAGTTCGACCACCGCGAACCTCAGCACGGTTGCATGCGTGGCGAGCCATGACATCAGCGGATACGCGGTGACGGCGGCCAGCAACGTTACGACGATCAGCACCGTGCGACGGTTGAAGCGATCGGCCACGAGCGCCATGATCGGCAGCCAGACGAGCACCGACAAACCGCCGAAGAAGAGAATGATGAAGCCCGCGGATGCGCCCAGATTCAGGCTCTTGATGAAGGTCGGCGCGTAAGTGGTGATGGTCTGCGAAGTCACAGTCGCCATCGACACCATGCCCATGCACAGCACGATGGTGCGCCAGTCCGAGACCAGGCTCGTGCAGATCTCGGACATCTTCGGCGCGCGCTGTCTGGCCGCGAACACCGACGTGTCCTGAAGACTCGACCGCAGCCAGAACATGACGGGAATGACCATGCAGCCGAGCAGAAGCGGCACGCGCCATCCCCATGCGTGCAGTTCGTCTTGCGTCAGCCAGTAAAGCAGAACGAGTCCGACGAGCGACGCCACCATCACGGAGATTTGCTGGCTGCCGGCTTGCCAGCACGTATAAAACGCGCGGCGTCTGGCCGGCGCGATCTCCGCGAGATAGACCACTACGCCGCCGAGTTCGGCGCCTGCGGAGAACCCTTGCATCAGCCGTCCAAGCAAGACGATGATCGGCGCCGCGATACCGATACTCGCGTAGGAAGGCGTGCATGCCACGGAGATGATGCCGAGCGACATCAACGACAACGCGAGAATGAGACCCTTGCGGCGCCCATGACGGTCCGTATAAGCGCCGAGCACGATAGCGCCCACGGGCCGCGCGAGAAACCCGAACGCGAAGGTCATGAGCGACATCATCAGCGAGATGTATTCGTTGTCGCTCGGAAAGTACGTCTGCGCGATGTATCTCGCGTAATAGCCGTAAATCATGAAGTCGTAGATTTCCAGCGCATTGCCGGCGACGACCTGAATGATCGGCTTGATCGCGACTCTCGATCTGTCGACCTCCGGCGCACTCGCTGACGCGAGGCCTGGGCTTGCAACCGCGGAATCCTTCATCGCTACTCCTGTCGAAAAGCGTTCTTTCTGGCCGATGGAAACGTCAGGCGCGTGCGCCGATCTCCACTTCCTGCGCGGTCCAGCCCGCAACGCGGTCGCTGAGCGTGAGACCGAGACCGGCACGCGTCGGCACGAGCATGCGGCCATCGCGCGTTTCGAGCCGTTCGTTGAAGAGCGGTTCGAGCCATTCGAAATGTTCGACCCACGGCTCGCGTGCATAACTTGCCGCGAGATGCACATGCAGTTCCATGGCGAAATGCGGCGCGAGCATGAGACCCGCATGATCCGCGAGCGTCGCGACTTTAAGAAACGGCGTGATGCCGCCGACGCGCGGTGCATCCGGCATCAGATAATCCGCCCCGCGCAACCGGATGAACTCCCAGTGCTCCGACACGCTCGTTAGCATCTCGCCTGTGGCGATCGGTGTATCGAATTGCGTGGCGAGCGCTGCATGGCCTTCGGCGTCGTAGCAATCGAGCGGCTCCTCGATCCAGACGAGATTGAACTGTTCGAACGTTCGGCACATGCGTTGTGCGGTCGGACGGTCCCATTGCTGGTTGGCGTCGACCATGAGCGGGAAGGCATCGCCCAGATGCTTGCGCACGGTTTGCACGCGATGAATGTCGAGCGCCGAGTCCGGCTGGCCCACCTTGAGCTTGATGCCACCGATGCCTTTTTCGCGCGATATGTCGGTGTTGGTCATCAACTGATCGAGCGGCGTATGCAGGAAACCGCCCGACGTGTTGTAGCAGCGCACCGACTCGCGTTGTGCGCCCAGCAGCTTGGCAAGCGAGAGGTTCGCGCGCTTTGCCTTCAGGTCCCACAGCGCGACATCGAACGCGCCGATGGCTTGCGCCGCCATGCCGCTGCGCCCCACCGACGCCCCCGCCCACGCGAGCTTGTCCCACAGCCGCGCGATGTCGCTCGGATCCTCGCCGATCAGCACGGGCGCGATCTCCTTCGCATGCGCGAACTGGCCCGGACCGCCCGCGCGTTTTGAATAGCTGAAGCCGAGTCCGCGTTGACCATCGGCCGTTTCGATCTCCACGAAAAGAATGGCGATCTCGGTCATCGGCTTCTGCCGGCCGGTCAGCACCTTGGCGTCGCTGATGGGATTGGCGAGCGGCAAGAACGTGGAGGCGACGCGAATCCACCTGATTGAATCGTTCGATGTTCCTGCGAGAAGCGAAGACGTTGCGTTCATGTGCCGATTCCTTGAATGACGAGTTCGAAGCCTTGAGCGATGAGTCGATCATACAATGATTGCGCAATCATTCAATTTTTATTGATTGCGCAATCATCATGGTTTACGCTTAATGAATGGGTGCGAACGCCTTTGATCGGTGGGCCTTCATGGTCTAATCCGAAGCGTGGCGCTTTGAAACAAACGAAGTCGGGGAAATATGGCGAAGAAAGACGAAGGCATTCAGGCGACGGCGGAAAGCGTGACGCTTATCGATGTCGCGCGCGTGGCGGGCGTCGCGCCGATGACCGTGTCGCGCGCACTGAACCGGCCGGAACTCGTGCGCAGCGACACGCAGAAGAAGGTGCTCGACGCTGTTCGCGCGACGGGTTACGTGCCCAACCTGCTCGCTGGCGGATTGGCGAGCAGCAAGAGCCGTCTCGTGGCCATTCTGTTGCCGACCATTGCCAACTCCATCTTCGCCGACACCGTGCAGGCGCTGGTGGACCGTCTGACGGCATCGGGATATCAAACGTTGCTGGGCGTGACCGCTTATTCAATCTCGCGCGAGGAAGCGCTCGTCGAAGCCATTCTCGGACGCCGCCCGGATGGCATCGTGCTCGCTGGCACCAGTCACAGCAAGGCCACCGTCGCGCGGCTGGTGAAGGCCAACATACCCGTTGTCGAGATATGGGATCTCACGAGCAAACCTATCGATACGGTCATCGGTTTCTCGCACGAACAGGTGGGTAAAGAGGTCGCGCAACATCTCGTCGCGAAGGGCTATCGTGACTTCGGCGTGTTGTCCGTGGACGATCCACGCGGTTTGCGGCGCTGCAAGAGTTTGATCGCGCAACTCGCGGCACAGGGAATCAGGAACACCGCGTTCGAGATAATGCCCGCGCCGGCAACGTTGCAGGCAGGACGAGAAGGCACGGCAAAGCTGTTGCAGGCACGGCCGCCGCGCATCGTCGTATGCAGTTCGGACACGCTCGCGCAGGGCGTGCTCGCGGAAGCCGCCAGCCGCAAGTTGAACGTACCGGACGATATCGCCGTGATGGGCTTCGGCGACTTGAGCACCGCCGCGCACGTGTACCCTGCACTCTCGACGGTACGTGTGGATGGCGCGACCATCGGCATGAAAGCGGCCGATACCTTGCTCGCGCGTTTTTTGCAGGGCCGCACGGGCGCCGTTTCCTCGCGCGTGAAGATCGACACGGGCTTTACGATCATCGACCGCGAAAGCACATGACACGCCCGCAAGCAGCGGGGTATACGATAGTGACATCGTCCAATTCGTCGTCCATATTTACTTGGCTATCCTTACAGGATGGTCAAATAAATAACGGAGACATCCATGAGCGAACGTCTGTTCTTCCGCGCGGCTGGCCGCGCGATGGCGCTGCTATGCGCAGCGTATTTCGTTCTCGCCGCGCCGAACGTCTCGGCATCGCGAGGAGACGGCCGCGACGATGGATGGATCTCCACATGGACAGCAAGTGCCGATCGCAATAACAACCTGACCACGCCGCAGAGCTTCAATGCGTCGACGACCATTCGCCAGGTCGTGCACTTGAGCGTTGGCGGCGACCGCGTTCGCGTGCGTCTCACCAACGAGTTCGGCACGACGCCAGTAACGGTGGGACCGGTACATATTGCGTTATCCGTCGGCGGCGCGAAGATCGCGCCGAACTCCGATCGCACGCTTACCTTCGGCGGAAAGACCACGGTCGCGCTTTATGCAGGTGCGCCGATTCTCAGCGATCCGGTAGATATCAAGCTGCCGCCGTTCGCGGACATTGCCGTGAGCTTCTTCCTGCCCGACGCCACGCAAGCACAAACCGTGCATCAACTGGCCGTGCAGAACGCGTATGTATCGAGTGGCGACAACACCGCCACGGCCGATCAACCTTCTCCGCAAAAATACACAAACCGCTTTTTTCTGTCCGGCGTGCTGATCGATACCGACCGCGACACACCCGCCGTCGTGACCTTCGGCGATTCGATCACGGATGGCTACGCCTCCACCGTCGATGCGAACCGCCGCTGGCCCGACGATCTCTCGCAACGGCTGAATGGCGGCTCGGCGCGGCGCAGCTATGCCGTGCTGAATCAGGGGATCAGCGGCAATCGCGTGATCAAGGATGGCTCGGGCATCAGTGCGCTCGCGCGCTATGACCGCGATGTCCTCAGCCAGTCGAACGTCAAGCTAGTGATCTTCCTCGAAGGCATCAACGATATCGGCTGGCCTCAGACCGTGCTCGACCCGACGGCGGGACTCGTTCCGGCGCAGGACATCATCGACGGATACAAGCAGATCATCGCGCGGACTCATCTGCGCGGCATCAAGATCGTGGGCGGCACACTGACACCGTTCCACAACGCGCTGCAAGGCACGCCGAACCAAGGCTACTGGACGCAGCAAAAGGAAGCGATCCGTCAGACCGTCAATGCCTGGATACGTACGAGCCGCGCGTTCGATGCGGTCGTGGATTTCGATGCGGTGCTGCGCGATCCTGCGCATCCGATCGACATTCGCGCAGTGTATGACAGCGGCGATCATCTGCATCCCAACGATGCGGGCTATGCGGCCATGGCCAATGCTGTCGATCTCTCGCTGCTCTACAGGGCCGACGACGACCGCGATCACGATCACGACCATCATTGATTGAGGAACATGCGGACGCGCATCGCGCGCGTTCGCATTCGCGTTTTCCCGCGCACTACCCACCTGTCCGCGCTATCCTGCTGATTAGCCCATTCTTCGCATGGACCCTGCACCCGCACGGCCTGTCGACTCTCATGCTATTAGCGCAAATCAGCGATCTTCATATCAAGCGGCCCGGCAAGCTCGCCTATGGACGTGTCGATACCGCCGCCTATCTCAGCCGATGCATCGAGCACCTCAACGCACTCGATCCGCGACCCGACGCCGTGCTGATCACGGGCGATCTCGTGGATTTCGGCGATACCGAGGAATACGCCTATCTACGTACGCTACTGAATCCGCTTGCGATTCCGTATTACCTTTGCATCGGTAATCACGATGGACGAGAAGCGCTGCGCGAGGTATTCGGCGATCATGCGTATCTGCGAGACCAAGCGCGTTTTGTTCAGTATGAGTTCGAGCTAGGCGGCGTACGCATTGTCGTCGCGGACTCGCAAGACCCGCCACACGGAGGCGGCCGGCTGTGCGATGAACGGCTCGACTGGATTGCAGAGACGCTGGCAAGAAGCGCTGCGCAGCCGACCTTGCTTGCCATGCATCATCCGCCGTTCAATTGCGGTATCGAGCATATGGACGAGCAAAAGCTCGATGCCGCCGATGCAGCGAAGCTCGCGGCTATCGTCGCGCGTCATCCGCAGATCGAGCGTCTACTGTGCGGGCACGTGCATCGCGCCATTCAAATGCGCTTTGCCGGCACGATCGCGAGCGTGTGTCCGTCGACCGCGCATCAAGTCGCGCTCGACTTGCGCAAACGCGGCCCGTCGCGCTTTGTGATGGAACCGCCCGCATTCCAGTTGCATCGCTATGTCGCGGGCGAAGGGCTCGTCACGCATACGGCATTCATCGGCGATTACGGCGGTGCTTATCCGTTCTATGACGAGAACGACGCGCTCATCGACTAAGCGGTGCTCTCAGCGTCGCACCATGCCGAGATCATCGGCTGCGTTCGACGCACTCGCCGCGCGCTTGCCTTTGTTCCCTTCTTCGAGCGCGTTCAGTTGTTCGAGGCTCAGATTGCGCGTTTCAGGCGCGAGCCACACGGAGATCAGCAAGCCCGCGAGCGCGATGCCGAAGAAGAACCACAGCGCCGCACTCGCGCCCCACCACGCGACGAAATTGGGGAACACGAGTACGCCGAGAATCGAGCCGATGCGGCTTACGGAAGTCGCGAGACCCGATGCGCCCGCACGCACGTTCGTCGGAAAGAGCTCGGTCGGATAGACGAAGTTGAGAATGCCGCCGCCCGAATTGGCGAACAGAACCGCGCAACTGAACAGCACGACGAGAAAGCCGAAGGTCGGCTTCGAGTTGAGCGCGAGCACGAGAAGCGCGGCGGAAAGCCCGGCAAACGACGTGATCAGCAGCGGCCTGCGTCCCCAGCGATCCACCAGATTCATGCCGATGATCGCGCCGATCATCCCGAGAATGGCGATGAGACCCGACCCGATGATCGTCAGCACGCGCGAGCCATGCGAGAACGGCGAGATGATGGTCGGCGCGTACATGGAGATGCCGTAATAAGCAGTTGCATAACAAAACCAGAAGCCAAGCACGAAGATTGTACGGCGCAGCATGGGCCTGGAAAAGAGCGATGCGAGACTGCCCTTCGACTCGACCTCGCGCGCAAGCACGACACGCTCGCCCGTTACCGCGAGCATGACGGCTTCGGCTTCCTCGTGACGGCCTTTGGATTGCAGCCAGCGCGGCGATTCCGGCAGCGTCATGCGAAAGAAGAACACGACCAACGCGAAGATGGCGCCCACGCCCAGCATGTAACGCCATGCGTTATCGCCGAGCGGCAGGCACGCAAGCCCCACGACATACGCGGCCACCGCGCCGACAAACCACATCGCCGCGAGAAAGGTGCCGTGCTGTCCGCGCTTGTGCCGCGAACTGAATTCGGCGACGAGCGTGGCGGAGATAGGATAGTCCGCGCCGATGCCCACGCCCAGCAAGAAGCGAAACAGGATGAGTTGCCACGCGCTCTGTGAGACGGCCGTCAAGAGCGCGAACAGCACGAACGCCAGCAGATCGACGACATACATGGCCTTGCGGCCGAAGCGATCCGTCAGCCGCCCCAGCCAGGCCGCGCCGATGAAGGCCCCGATGATCGCCGACGACACCACGAGACTCTGCACGCCCGCGCCGAGATGCCACTGCTTGATCACCGAAGGCAGCGCGACGGCGACGATCGTCAAGTCGAAGCCATCGAGGAAAGTGCCTCCGGCGGACAGCAGCGTGACCTTGCGTTGAAAGCGCCGGACCTGCTGTGAGTCCAGATGATCGAAGCTCATTGCGTGACTCCCATACGTAAGCGATTCGTCAGCGTGACGACTTGAGACGGACGAAAATTCGTGTGGCGCGAGTGTGACGGAGGTCTGTGACAGGCCGATGATGTCGATATCGTGTACCGCGCGTGAATCAGCGTATTCCCTCACCTTCGAGCCATGAGCGGAACAGGACGACGAGTTCGTCGTCGGACTTCGCATCCGGCACGTAGGTGCAATAGCTCCGCGACGGCAGGCGCGGCTCGGCAAACGGCGTGACGAGACGGCCAGCGGCCAGATCGTCGGCAACGAGCGCGGTCGGTCCCATCGCAATGCCGAGTCCGTCGATGGCCGCCTGCAAGGTGAGATAAAAGTGATCGAAGGTCAGGATCGCGGCAGGCCGCAACGCGGGAATCTCCGCACGCGCGAGCCAGTCCGGCCATAAACGCGGGAGGCTCGACGTATGCAACAACGTATGCTGCCGCAAATCTTCCGGCGTGCGCAGCGCGACGCGTTGCATTAACGCGGGGCTGCACACAGGCACTCTTTCCTCGACGAGGAACGGCCGCATAGAGTAGCCATAGAACGTGTCGGGACCACCGCGAATCACGATGTCGTGAATATCTTTCAGGCTCTCGACCGATGCGTTCGATGTCTCCACCTTGACGTCTACATCGAGATGCTCGGCGTGGAACTTCGCGAGCCTTGGAACCAGCCAACGCAACGTGAAAGTGGCGGGCGCATTCACGGACAGCGTGCGCGAAACCGTTCCAGGGTAACCGTATCGCGCAGTGGCTTGCGACAATTGCTCGAAGAGCGGACCGATTTCATCCAGGTAGGCCTTTGCCTTGGGAGTCAACACCACGCGCCGGTTATGCCGCTCGAACAGCGGTTCGCCGAGCCACTCTTCGAGCAGGCGCACTTGCTGACTGATTGCGCCATGCGTCACATGCAATTCGGCTGCGGCTTCCTTGAAGCTGGCAAGACGCCCTGCGGCTTCGAACGCGCGCAGTGCATTGAGCGGAGGCAGGACTCGTTTCATTCGAAAGAGTTTATCTAACGCGAGCGGCCAATTTAACTGGTTTGCCGCACGCTCACAAGATAGATAACCTGCTTACATCCCTCTTTCGCGTCCTTAGCCTGGAATCCGCATGCTCAGTTATACCGGCGGTCTCGTCCTTATCGCCGCCGTACTTCACGCCAGTTGGAACGCGATGTTGCATGGCAATCGCGACCGCTTCCTCTCCATGACGTGGATGAGCATTGCCATCGCGGTGGTCTCGACCATCGTGATCGTTTTTTTGCCGATGCCCGCTTCCGCCGCGTGGCCATGCATCGTTGCATCGGGGCTCGTGCATATCGTCTATAACGTGAGCCTCGTGCGGTCGTATCGGCGAGGCGATCTCGCGCAGGCTTACCCGATTGCGCGTGGTTCGTCGCCGCTGCTCGTCACGCTCGGCGCAGCGCTCTTCGCGCACGAGGCCATCGGGCCGCTGCATGCGTTCGGCATCGTGATGATCTCGGGCGGCATCATCTCGCTGGCGCTGCAAGGTAGCCACGTATCGCGCGCAGGTGCGTTGGCGGCATTTCTGACTGGCGTGACCATCGCGGTCTATACCGTGATCGACGGTATCGGCGTGCGCTTGTCGGAGGGCAACGCGCTTGCCTATACCGCGTGGATGTTCATGTTCTACTGGCTGATGCCGCTGCTCTTCATGGCGACGCGCGGGCTCTCTGCACTATGGACGCCGATACGCACCGCCCCGATGTCGATCGGTTCATCGCTTGCGGGCGGGTTGGTATCGATCGGCGCATATGGCATCGTCATTTGGGCGATGCAGTCGGGTGCGATGGGCGCGGTATCGGCATTGCGCGAGACGAGCGTGGTGTTCGCGGTGCTGATCGGCAGAGTGTTTCTGCGCGAATCGGTCAGCGTGAAGCGCTGGCTCGCATGCATGGTCGTCGCGGCGGGCGCGATATGTCTCGGGCTTTGACCGCTCGCTTCCAGTGTCGCTTCTTTCGTCGCTTCAGTCGAAGTCGATATGACCGCTTCGTCTCAGCTCATCCAGCCTGAAAATTTGCTGCGGCAGCACGCGCCCAAGCGATAGCGCGGGAAGATCGTCGAGGCTGAAGAATCCGACGGCACTCGTTTCCGCACCGATGACCTCGCCCGCCTCCACGATCTCGCCGAGAAAAACCAGCTTCCAGATGTGAAAGACCGATGGTGGATGCGGATGTCTGTCTGCATCCCATACCGCGAGCAAGCGCTGAATCTTAACCGTATAGCCACTTTCTTCCCGCACTTCCTTCGCCGCGTTCTCGGCGGGCGAAACGCCTATGTCGGCCCAGCCGCCTGGAAGCGACCACATGCCGTCCGCCATTTCGCGCACGAGCAGAATCTGCCCCGTTTCATTGAATACCGCGGTACGCACATCGAGCTTTGGATTGGCATAGCCTGTTTCGAACGCGAAAAGTTCGGCTATCTTGATCGAATCAGTCGATGAGAGCGCGGCGAGTTCAGCGTGCGCGATCTGCGCGATCTCATCGTAACGTTCGGTATCGAAAACGCTCGTTGCGTAGTGCAATCCGGTTTGCGCCAGTGCAAGCAGGCGGCGAGCGCGTTCCAAAGATGCCATGTAGTCGGTTCCGATGCGGCCTCAGTTCACGTCAAATGGCCTCTCACGAATTGCAAGGAGCGGCGTGCGCGCTCGTCCATTTGTTCGTCTGTCGCACCGTTCGACATGTCGCGCCAGACTCCCACTGCGCGGCTCACGTTTCCGCCCTTGCGCATGAAAGGCTCCATGACGATTGTCCCGTCATATTCGATCTCTTTCAACGCGCCAAAAATCTCGTCCCACGGCAGACGCCCTTCGCCTGGCGGCAAGCGGTTCGCTTCGCCCAGATGGAAGTGTCCGAGCTTTCCCTTGCAGGCGAGGATTGCATCGCGAAAAGAGTGCTCTTCAATATTCATGTGGAACGTGTCGAGCTGCACCTTGCAGTAAGGGTTGTCGACCGCATCGCAGAACGCGAGCGCTTCGCGCGCATCGTTGGCAAGCCATTGCTCGAAGCGGTTGACCACTTCCAGCGCGTAGATGATCCCATAGCCTTCCGCTACCTTGATGACGCGACGCACGCTGTCCACGGCACGCTCCACGTAGGGACGCTTGTCCGTCATGCCGGGCGGCGGCGATTGCGGCCACGCGCAGAAAGTGAGTCCCGCGAAAACGGGCGCACCGAGCATATGGCAATCGTCGAGCAAGCGCTTGACGTACTCCGTGCCTGCATCTCTCACGCTTTGCTCGGGAGAGGCGAAATCGTACTCGGGCTTGAGACCGATACAGCACATCACGGTGAGGCCGAGATCGTCGGCGACGGTCTTCAGTTCGCGCTTCTTCGCATCGGGAAGATTGTTGAATTCGCCGAGCGAAATTTCCATCATGTCGAAGCCCAAGCCGGATATGCGCTTCGCCACGGCCGGAAAATCGACCAGCCATTCGGTCGACCAATACGTGTAGAACATGCCGACTTTATTCAAGGCACGACTCCTTTGATGTTTGCCTGACTTGCTAGGCCACGAAGCCTTTTGGCTTGACCTCGGGATGTGCCGGGTCAGCATGTTCGAGCGCGGCCAGCGACATGATGCGTTCCTCGGAGGCGTCGTCGAAGCCGACTTCACCCGCAAGCTGACCGCCCCGCATGACAAGGATGCGGTCGGAGATGGTCAGTATCTCCGGGAGGTCGCTGGAGATAACGAGAATGGCGAGACCTTCTCGGGCAAGTTCGCGCATGAGCGCGTAAATCTCGGCTTTAGTGCCGACGTCCACGCCGCGCGTGGGTTCATCGACGATCAGGACACGCGGCTTCGACGCGAGCCATTTCGCCAGCACCACCTTCTGCTGATTGCCGCCGCTCAAGAGACCCACGAGTTGTTCGATGGTCGGCGTCTTGATGTTGAAGCGCCCGACGTAACTGTCGATCATGCGCGCTTCCTGCAACGGGCGAATGACCGTGCCCTTCGAAAGACGCCCAAGCCCCAGCGCAGCGAGCGAAAGGTTGCTGCCCACCGACATGCCGAGCACGAGCCCCTGATCCTTGCGGTCCTCGGGCACGAGCCCGATCCCGAGCTTCATTGCATCGCGAGGCTTCGCGATCCTGACCGGCTTGCCTTCGATGGTGACGTTGCCATGCTTCGGCGGCGGCGCACCGAAGATACCCATCGCCACTTCGGAACGTCCCGCGCCGATCAGTCCGGCAAGTCCCACGATCTCACCGCGTCGCAACGAAAACGATACGTCGCGGTAACGCTCGTCATCGCCCAGACCATCCACTTGCAGCACGATTGGCTGATGCGCGTTATCGGGCTTGATGCGCCGTACTTCGGCGAGATCGCGGCCCACCATCAGGCGCACGACTTCATCGGGTGAGGTATCGACAAGACGCGCGGTACGCACGTGCTTGCCGTCGCGAAGAACGGTCACCGCATCGCAGTTGTCGAACACTTCGCGCATGCGATGCGAGATATAGAGGATGGTCACGCCGCTCGCGCGCAGTTCGTGAACCACTTTGAAGAGCGTCAGGGAGTCGGCTTCGGAAAGACTCGAAGTCGGTTCATCGAGAATCAAAAGGCGCGGCTCGTGAATCAACGCCTTGCATATCTCGATCAACTGCTGCTGCGCGATGGTGAGATCGCCGAGCCGCGTATCGGGATCGAGTGCGATGCCAAGCCGTTTCATCGCGGCCTTCGCTCTCGTCAATAGCACGCCGCGATCGACCAGCACGCGCGCCATGCGCGGCTCCGCGCCGAGAAAGATGTTCTCGGCAATCGTCATGTTCGGCGCGAGCATCAACTCCTGAAAGACGATGGAGATGCCCTTGGCGGCGGCATCGCGCGTACTCGAAAACTCGACTTCCTGACCGTCGAACATCATGCGTCCCGAGGTCGGCGCATGTGCCCCTGCGATCACCTGCATCAAGGTCGACTTGCCCGCGCCGTTCTCGCCCATGACCGCATGCACGGTGCCGGCCTCGACATTGAAGGACACTTCCTGCAGCGCTTTCACGCCGGGATAGGTCTTCGTTATCTGCTCAACGCTCAACAGCACGGTCATGGCAGCACTCTTTCTCACGAATGACGCGGGGCGCAGCGCGTGGCCAGCCCCGCGCGCGGTTCATTTACCGCCGACGAATTTATCGACGTTCGACGAGTTGACGATATCCACGCCCGTATCCGTGACCGGCGGCACCTTGCCACCCTTGGTCAGCGCATCGAGTTGCTTGACGGATTCGGTGCCCATCGTGAGCGGCCGCTGACCGATCAGCGTCGTCGCATAACCTTCCTTCAGCAGCTTGATCTGCGATGGCAAGGTATCGAACGAAACAATCACGAACTTGCCCGCCTTGATATCGGCAGCCTTGTTGCGAACCGCGCGAATATAGGCCTCGGGCGCGAACATGGGCCAGCCGCCAGCGAAGAAGATGCCGTCGAGTTTCGGGTTCTTCGCGAGCATGTCCTGAATGAGCTGCACGCCCGTGCTCGAATCGTCGTTGCAGGCGAAAGGCGAGCCCGACACTTCCTTGAAGTCGCCATTGAGCTTCGACTTGAAGCCCTTGATGCGCTCGTTGAGATTCGCCGCCGACAAACCGCCCGTCAGAACCGCATACGTGCCGCCCTTGGGCAGCGCCTTAGCAAATGCTTCGCCCGCCGCTTCGCCGCCTGCTTCGTTGTTCGTGCCGATGAAAGCAATGCGTTTGGACTTCGGCGCGTCCGAGTCGAAGGTCACGACCGGGATGTTCTTCGCCAATGCCGCGCTGATGACGCCGCTGATCGAATCCGCATTGTTCGGCGCGATGGCGATACCCGCGACCTTCTTGGTGATCAGATCGCGCACGATACGGCCTTGTTCTGCGTCGTCGAGCTGGGCCGGGCCGGTGAACAGACATTCGGCGCCGATCTTCGCGGCTTCTTCCTTGCAGCCTTTTTCCGCGTCGGCATAGAACGCGACGCCGAGCGCTTTCGGTACGACGGCGAACACCTTCTTGTCCGCCGCCTGCGACTGGGCAATGCCGATCCCGAGCAGGAGCGTAGCGGCTACGGCACTGAGCATGGTGCGTGTCATGGTCTTCTCCAGAGTCGTTGTAATACAGCTTTCATCGACGTCGCCAGACGCCTTTTCTAAGTTGATCGATAAACACGGCAAGAACGATCACCGAACCGACGAACACCCCTTGCCAGTAAGCGTCCGTGCCGAGCAGAACGAGACCGTTGCGCAGCACTTCGAGAATGACGGTGCCGACGAATACGCAGATCACGTTGCCATCGCCGCCGGACAAAGCAGTTCCGCCGATGACAGACGCCGCGATCACGCTCAGCTCCTTGCCCAGTCCTTGATTGGAGATTGCCGACGAGAGATAGCTCACTTCGATGATGCCCGCGAGACCCGCGAGCACCGACGACATCACGTAAACGCTCATCTTCAGGCGGTCGACGTTGAGGCCGGTGAGCATGGCCGCGCGTTCGTTGCCGCCTACCGCGTACAACTGGCGGCCATAGACGGTACGCTTGAGAACAATGGCGGACACGATGGCGAGCGCCACGAAAATCAGAAACGGTACGGGCAGATCGAGAAAGTCGCCGCCGCCGAGGGCAAAAAACGAATCGCCATCGGGACGAAAGCCGTCGATAGCCTTGCCGCGCGTAATGACGAGCGCCAACGCCCGCGCAATGCTCATGGTGGCAAGCGTAGGCACGAAGGGCAGCATGCGCAGTTTGGTGACGCAGAAGCCGTTGAAGAGGCCGACGCACGCGGCTATGAGCAGCGTCAGCACGCAAGCGGGAAACACAGGCATGCCGGCCTGCATCATCGCGGCTGACGCGACGGCGGCCAGTCCCCATACGCTGCCGACCGAGAGATCGATGCCGCCCGTGATCATCACCGCTGCCTGCCCCAGCACCACGATGCCGATGAAGGACAGGTTGCGCGCGTCGTTGAGGAGGTTGCCCTTGCTCGCGAAGTCGGGCGCGAAGATCGACAGAAGCACGACCATGATCAGCAGGGCGCCGACGATACCGGTTTCGCGCGAGTGCAGCAATTGAGCGGCGAACCCGCGACGGGGTCTCGCCCGCTCGCTGGCTGCCAGCGTTGGCTTGCTCATGGTGTCGCCTCCAGTGCCTCTGTGCGCCCGTCGCATGTCAAGGACAAGCTGTTTTTGTGCTGAAAGAGTTTAGTTTCGGGTCGAAACCCAGTCAAAGCGGGTTTTCCCTGCCGGGCTTGAGGCGCGATCCGGTTCACCTATGAACCTGCTTTCAAATATTGGATTCCTTAGTTTTCATTCGATCACTTTGCCTGCGTATGCATGCGGCAGGCCTCCGCATAAACACGGATTACGTCGCGGACCTTGCTGTAGATAAGGCTCATGGGCGATGCATCGATCGACCCCCGCCTCACCTGCCAGTATTGCTCCGGCAGATAGCGGCTGATGAGGTTTTCCCGTATGCCGATGTTCGCGAGGTTCGCCACCAGCTTGCGCGTCGCCTCATCGATATCATGGTCGGACCAGTAGTAGCGCACGCGGTCGCTATAGCTATAGGTTCGCAGCAACCGCTTCTCCTCGTCGCTGCCGTGATAGTACTTCTCCCAGTTGTTGGGTTTCTCTCGCATCACGCGTTCGACTATCTCACGCAGATTCGACCGGACATTCGGCGCGAGGAGTTCGCACTCGATGTCCGCCAATGCATAAAGCGCTTCACGCAAAGCGAAGGTTACGCCCGGTCCCACCTTGAGAATGGCGAAGCCATCATCGACCAGCGCCGAGAGCGCCTCGGGCTTTTGATAATCGGTGGAATGCGCTTCGAACACGATACCCGGTAGCCTTTCGAGCACCTTGGAAAGTCCGCTTGCAAGCGCGGGGGCGTAGTCGACGACCCTCGTATGATCGAACTCCACGCCGGGTTGAACGACGAGTCCCACCACACGCTCCCACGCCGCGCCGAGTCCGCATGCATCCCAAGCCTTGCGATGCACGGCGACGGTTTCGAGCGCGGCGCTCGCGTGCGTAACCTCCACGGTGGCGAGTTCTTCCGATGCACCGCCCGGAACGGGCACTTCAGTGCCGATGATATACACCGGACCTTCGGCGAGCCCCGCGCGCGCGGCAGCCGCTTCGGCGACGGCGCACATACGCGCGGCACGTTCGGCCACGACCTCGTCGGATAGACGCGCGGGGTCATCGGCGCAGGGCATGCTTGCATCGAGATGGAGCTTTCTGAAACCTGCGGCGGCATAAGCATCGATCAAGGCATCGGCGCGTTGCATGGCATCTTCGGCAGGCAGATTACGCCATGCGTTAGGGCCTAAATGATCGCCACCGAGAAGCAATCTATGGCGATCAAAGCCCATGCGATCGGCAAGGCCATGCACGAAGCGAACGAAATCCGCAGGCTTCATGCCGGTGTAACCACCATACTGATCCACCTGATTCGATGTCGATTCCAGGAGCAAGGGCGTGTCGTCATCGAGCGCCTGCTTCATCGCGGCTTCGATCACCCAGTGATGCGCCGAACAAATCGAATAGATGCCTTTCAGGCGCTCGGCGGCGCGCTCGTCGCCGGTCAAGCGCGTGACGATGTCAGTCATGCTTTGCCTCCGATGTCGCGGCGATGAACGCATCGAGTTCGGCAAGTGTCGCCGTGCCTTCCATCGGACCACGGAACGTCACGGCCCGCGCGCCCGCCGCGCTTGCATACTCGAGCGCGCGCTCCACGGAAAAGCCCTGCGCGCGGCACGCAATGTATGTCCCGCCGAAGCAATCGCCCGCGCCGGTAGGATCGACCTCCGTAGCCGACAATGCCGCGAAGTGGCTCGCGTGATTGCCGTCGTAATGACTACAGCCGTCCTTGCCGCGCTTGATGACGACCTCGCGCACGCCGCGCGCAAGCAGTTCGTCGATTGCGCCTTGCTCCGTTCGCGCATTCGCAAGCAGCATTACTTCGTGGCCGCTCGGAAGAAACACATCGGTGTAGTCGAGAATGAAGTCGAGCGCCTCGCGCATCTCCGGAATGCGCAGCATTTCCTTGCGAATGTTTGGATCGAAGCTAACCGTACCGCCGTTTGCCTTCACGGTCTCGATCACCTTCTTCATCGCCTCGATGATGCGAAACGAGAACAGCGATGAGCCCATCACATGAAAGTGACCACACTCTTTCAGCAAGTGCTCGCGGATCTCGCCGACTGACAAATGCCCCGACGCGCTATTCGCAATGTTGTAGATGAAGTCGCGGTCGCCGTCTTCGCGATACGTCACGAAGGCACTACCTGTCGTCGCGGATTTGATCACGGAGATGCCCGACACATCGACGCCGTCGTCACGCAACCGTTCGACGTTGAGCACGCCGAAGTCGTCGTCGCCGACGCAGCCGATGATCGCGCAACGACTGCCCGACTTCGCCACCTGATCGATGAAGATGGCAGGCGCGCCGCTCGCATACGGTCCCATCAACGTGCCTGGCCGGCGAAACGACTGCCCGATTTGAGTCGCCAGGATTTCGACGAGGATCTCGCCCATCGTTACGATGTAGCCGGTGCGGCCGGCCTCTTGCGCTTGAGCTTGAGCTTCGTCCATGGCGTTCTTTGGTCAGGATGCCAACAAGGCAGATTGACGTTCAGGGCGTACCGCGCTTTCAACTTAATTCTGCCTAAACTCCAGAATGCCGCTATCCCTTCGCTGCAATTGCAGACCGTTGCGCGACACGGTGTCGAGCGTCGGCGAATCGATACCGTCATCCATTATCAACGTGTCGATATCTGCCACGCTTGCGAAGACTTCGCCGTTGCGCTCGTCGAGCAGCGGCTGATAAGCGACGACGACCGTCCGCTTGGCCGTACGTCTTGCCGCTTGCGCAACGCGCGCCTGTGCAGGGTCGGCAGCCAGCAGATTGCCATCGCGATCGAGCCCCGACGCCTGAAGAATGCACAGATCGAGCGAATGACGCGCCACCGAAGCCTCGGCGTCGGGTCCAGTCATGGCAGTTGCGCCATGCTCCAGTTGGCCGCCGGTCAGAAGTAACTCGCAATGCAGAAAGCGCTGCGCCATGCCGCCGACCGCGACGTCCTGCACGAGAAGCGACAGGTTGGCGCGGTCCGACAAAAACGGAATGATCTTGTGAATGATCTCTCCCGCTCCCAGCAAGAGTGCTTCGTGATCGCCCACGGCTTCAGCGGCAATTCGCGCGATCATGCTCTCGGACGCCTTGCGCGTGGCGCCATCCGACGCCGGCACGAGAATATCGTCGCCCGTTTTCTGCACGAGATAGCGCGCCTTGCCAAACGAGCGCAGCAAATAACGCTGCTGCTCGAGATACGTCAGATCACTTCGAATGGTGACGCTCGAAACGTCGAACGCCTGACTGAGTTCCTCGACAGACACTTCGCCGCGCTTGCGCACAAGTTCGACGATCTGCAGCCGCCGCTTAAGCGAACTCTTGTTGGTGAGCATCGAATCGTCGAGTCGAAATGTATTTTGTTCCGTAAGAGTCTAGTTTCGATTCGAAAGAACGTCAAAGGCATTTCCCTTCGTGATCCGTAGGTGTTTTCCCGCTTGGTACTTAGCGGTTTTTTGCTAATGCGCCGCGCAATGTCATTACCGTGCTCGCGACGCTCGCCACGAATTTGCCGTCTTCGCGCTGAATGTCGCATCGGTAATGACTGATGGTCCTGCCGCGATGCTCGGCCCATGCGCGCGCCGAAAGCCTCGATTTCCACACGGGGCGCAGAAAGGTCGCCCTCAGGTCGATGCTCGTGAAGCTCTCCTCGATGTCCATCACAGTGGAATGCGCCGTGCCGATAGCCGCATCGGCGAGTTCGCACAAAAGACCGCCGTGCACGGTGCCTTGTTGATTGCCGTGAATGGCGCAATCGGCATCGAGCTCGATAACGGCCAGCGCTTCGCCTATTTCGACGATGCGAAACTTGAGCAGCGCCGATATCGCGGTGGGATAACGCATGTGCGTGACGGTATCGGCAGTGAGGCTGCCGTCTAGTTGACGCTTCAGGAACTCGAGGACGGGAACGTGGCGGTGTGCGCTATCGGTCATGTCGGCTCCAACTCGGTGTTTTGCCGAAGATAATCGCTTAAACTAGGACAATCAAATAATTGTCCTACATACACATGAGCGCAACGACACAGGTCAGGAAAGTTGCAGCCACGCTCGAAGCCGATATACGCAATGGCAAACTGCACCCGGGAGCGTTGTTGCCCACGCATCGGCAGCTTGCCACGCGTTACGGCATTGCCATCGCGTCGGCGACCAAGGTCTATGCGGAACTGAAGTCGTTGGGTCTAGTTGTCGGCGAAACCGGTCGTGGCACCTTCGTGCGCGACCGGCCGCAAAAACGCGAGTGGGATATCGGCGATGAAGCGCGGCTTTCAGGCAGCACCGCCGATTTGTCGTTCAATCATCCAACGTGGCCGGGTCAGGCCGACCTATTGCGCTCGATGTTGCGCGAACTCGCATCTTCAGGCGACCTTGCCGCGCTCATGCATCAGCAACCGCCTGGTGGCCGGCTTCATGAGCGCGCCATTGTCGCCAAGTTTCTGGCCAAAGCGCGTGGAATTCGCGTGGAAGCCGAGCAAATCTTCTTAGTGCTTGGCGCGCAGCAAGGTCTCGACATCACGACGCGCGCACTGCTCGAGCCGCACGATTCCGTTGCGGCTGACGCGCTGACTTATCCGGGATTCAAGATGCTCGCGCATACGCAAGGCCGCGTTGTGCATGCGATCCCCGCCCTGGATGACGGTCCCGATCTCGACGCGCTCGACAAGCTATGCCGCCGTCACCGCATACGCGCGATCTACACCATGCCAACCGTGCACAATCCGCTCGGCTGGGTGCTGTCGGCTAAACAGCGTCATCGTCTGGTCGAGAGCGCACGGCGTCACGACTGTATGTTGATCGAAGACGCCGCCTACGCGTATCTCGTGAACGACGCACCGCCGCCGCTCGTGGCGCTGGCGCCTGAGCGAACGGTGTATGTATCGAGTTTGGCCAAGAGTCTCGCAAGCGGCCTGCGCTTTGGCTTTATCGTCGCGCCAGAAGACTGCACGAGCCGCACCAAGGCCACGATCCGCGCAAGTTACTGGAGCATGCCGAGCATAGTCACCGCGATAGCCACGCGCTGGATGGCCGACGGCACCGTCGCGCGGCACGAAGTCATGCTGCGCCGCGAAGCGCGCCGCAGACAAGCGATCGCGCGAGACGTGTTCGCGAACATGGAGATGCTCGCGCACCCGTCCTCGCTGTTCCTCTGGCTTCGCTTGCCCGAAGACTTGCGCGCGGATCGCATAGCGACGGCGCTGGCTTCGCAGGGCATCGCCGTATCGAAAGCAGAGTCCTATGCGACGACGCGGCATGCACCGCGAGCCTTACGTATAGGCTTGAGTTCAGTGCCCATGGAAACGCTCGAACACGTACTGAAGCAGGTACGCGACACCATCGAGCGCTTTCCAATCTGAGCGCTTTGGCCTTTAGACAAGTGCCTCGGCTTGACGCGTGCGCGGCAGCATGCGTTCGAACTCACGCTTGACGATGCCGTAGCATTCGCACGCACGCTCTTCCAGACCGGCGCGGTCGAGCACCTTGATACAGCCACGGCTGTGGTGGATCAGACCCGCGTCGTGCAGCTTGCCTGCGGCTTCCGTCACGCCTTCGCGACGCACGCCGAGCATGTCCGCGATCATTTGCTGCGTCACGCGCAGTTGATCCGACGGGGTGCGGTCCGTTTGAATCAGCAGCCAGCGGCACAGTTGCTTCGAGAGCGAATGGTGACGATTGCAAGCGGCCGTTTGCGCGACTTGCGTCAGCAGGGCTTGCATATACAGCAGCATCACACGGCGCAGAAAGTCCGACTTGCCGAAGTGTTCACGCAATGCGCCCGCGCTCATGCGATACGCAAAACCCGCGCACTGCACTTGAACGCGCGTCGGCATGGTGTCGCCGCCCGTGAGCACCGGAACGCCCGTCATGCCTTCACGGCCCACTGCCGCGACTTCCACCGAGCCGCCGTCTTCCATCGTATGCAGAAGCGAGACGATAGCCGTGGTCGGGAAGTACACGTGGTGAATGCGTTGTCCGGAATCGCAAAGCAACTGTTCCGTGCGCAACTGGACGAGTTCGAGATGAGGAGCGATTGCTTGCCATTCTTGCGCCGGAAGCGCGCCCAACAAATGGTTGCCGTGCAGGTCTGATTGAAGGCTCAACATGATTTTGACTTTTTGGTCTGTGCGCATTGCGCTGTGCTTTTTTCTGGCCACTTGAGGTTTCGTGATCGCATCTGACGGCGATCATCGAAACCTCAGGGCCAGCCCCGTAGCACCGTTAGCCGCTTGTTCGATTCCCGTTCGCGACTATTTACCGTGCTTTGTCATACATAAGCGAGAGGCGTGCCAGGAGCCCTCAATCCTCATACCAGCAAGGCGTCAGCCGGAATGTGCCGGGCCATACGAAGTGCGGGCGATGAAAAATGATTCAGTTTCGAACACGTTAAATCGCCGCTTAATGACCCTGCTTACATTTCAAGCGTCTTTCAGTGTTTCTCGAATACCGTTTTAGCGTTTGCGCGCCTTTATCGGCCAGTGGTGCTTTTTGAATGGCAATGTTTTTGAGCCCGTTAAAGACTCGCTTCAAAATTGTTGCAGTGCTGCACGATAGATGCGCGCTGAAACCAAAATAGGGAAGAACTAGACTGCGGAACGCCCCGCCAAGGCAGGCGGCGCAGCAATTGCGGCATCTCGGCGGTCCGAGCGCCTTGAGGAGAAGGGGTGACAAAAACCCGGCCAAAATTGTTGCATTGCAGATACCCACTCTCGTTTTCGCCTACCGACAACCTTCTGTAAAGAACCGCTGAATCACATCTGGATTCAAGTTTTGCGGAAACAATTCCGCCTCATGGGTGGTAACTCTGTCGTTTTCATACATCAGGCGAAAAAAATTTTTACGGCACATTTTGCCGAAAGTGATTTTTTTAACGGTCGAAGCCCTGAGAAGCATTTTCTTAAACCAGCGGAAATATTTACGATTGATCAGACTAGAAGCGTCACTGGCGGACCCAAATTCCGTCCATGCGAGAAGATTCTTTCGCCGGATAGGACGCCAATAAAGTATTTATCTTCTCTCCACAAACGTTTGCCTACTCAAAATAGTCCGATCGCAAAGGTTTGCCTCTGTAACATTGTGTTGCATGACAAATAGAATCGCCTCACAATCGGTTCCGTGCTCTGAAACAACTGATGTTTCCGACACTCCCCGTCACAGTCAACTTCGGTCCAACGCCATGACGCACGACAGCCAAACCCTCGATTCGATTCGTGAATTGAACCTGTCTTATCTGCTGCTTGCGCAGCGTGTGCTGACCGAAGACCGGGACGCGGCGCAGGCTCATCTCGGCCTGTCCGCCGAAATGGCTCAAACGCTGACGCAGTTGTCGCCCGATCAGACCGTGCGGCTGGCTTCGTCGTCGCAACTGCTGTGCTTCTTCCGCCTTGGCGGCGATGCGCTGCTCACGGGCCTCGCCAGTCTCACGGAACGCGCGCAAAGCGCTTCTGCCGCATCCAACGCATCGCTTTTGGTGGCCTGAACATGAGCACGACTGCATCGACGAAGAGTCTCGCCGACGACGCCAGCCAGGTACTGCGCGCGGTTACGCTGATCAAGCTCGGCGCACGCATGCAAGTGCTCGAGTCGGAGTTTCCGAAGCTCTCGCGCGACCGTCTCATTCGCCTCTATCGCGAAGTGAAGGGTGCTTCACCGCCCAAGGGCATGCTGCCCTTCTCCGCCGACTGGTATCTGACATGGGGGCCGAACATCCATGCATCCATGTTCGCCAATGTCTATGCGTTTCTCGAAGCCAACAGCCGCGAACTGGACCGCGTCGATCTCTTGAGCCGCGCCTATGGTCTTTATGCCGAGCATTTCACGATGCAAGGCGAGCCGCTGCAAATGGACCTGACGCGCGCATGGACGCTGGTGCGCTTCAAGGAAGCCGGCATGCTGCGCCTCGCGGGCTGCAAGCGCTGCCACGGCAAGTTCGTGGCGCACTCGCAGGACATCACGACCGGCATGGTCTGCGGAATCTGCCAGCCGCCGTCGCGTGCAGGCAAGACCAAGGCCGCGAAGGCCGCGCGCGAAGAAAGCGCCGCGTTGCAGGCGCGTGCCGCATAACACCAAGCCTTCTTCCAAGGTCATTCGCATCGCAGTTCCCCGGGCAAAGTGAGAGACTTCTTCGTGTCTCTCACCGCTCACATGGCCGTCTCACGCCAGACCAACACATGGAACTGCGCCATCTTCGTTACTTCATTGCCGTTGCCGAATTGCGCAGCGTGCGCGCCGCGTCCGAGCATCTGCATGTCACGCAGCCCGCCATTTCCCGGCAGATTCAAGATCTCGAACAGACCATCGGCGCGACGCTTTTCGAACGCACGCCGCGCGGCCTGAAGCTGACCGCTGCCGGCATTGCCTATCTCTCCGAAGCACGTGCGATCCTCGCCCATGTCGATGCCGCGAACCGGCTCGCGCATCGCATTGCATCGGGCGAACAAGGACGTTTGCGTGTGGGCTTCGTCGAGAACGCATCGTGGAGCGGTCTCGTGCTGTCCGCGCTCAACGCGTTTCAGCAGAACGCTCGCAACATAGCGCTCGAATTGCAGCCGATGAACACGCCCGAGCAACTCAATGCCATCGCCGCTGAACGGCTCGAAGGCGGCTTTTGTTACCGCTTCGGCGCGCTGCCCGATGGCTTCGCCAGCATCCGGCTGCTCGAACAGAACGTGGTGCTTGCGGTGCCCGAGCAATGTCCGCTCGCCGCGCAAGCCAAGGTGCGTGCAAGCGAGCTTGCCGCGCTGCCGTTCATCGCGTTTCCGCGACACGTCTATGCGGCCTACTATGACCGCCTCATCTCCGCGTGCGCCGAGCGCGGTCTCACGCTGAATATTCGCCAGGAAGCCTCCACCGAAACCGCGATTCTTTCGCTCGTCGCGGCAGGCGTCGGCGCGGCGCTCGTAAATGCGGCCAATCGCGAACGTCCGCCCGCACGCGTGCGCTTCGTCGAAGTGGAGGACCTGTCGGTGCCGTTGCCGCTCGAATTCTGCTTTCTTGCGCAGCACGGCAGCGCGGCATTGCAACGCTTCATCGAAATGCTCGAAGCGCAAAAGCACCCTGAAGCGTGATGCCCTGAAGGCATCGCCCGCTGCAGAAAACGGCATTGGCCAGCGGATATTTCGTCGGCAATAGTGGATACGAACCTACTCGATTCGAGATCCGCTCATGTCCACTACAGCCTCGCTCATTGCAACCGATATCGACTACGAACGCCACGGTTTTCAGACCGGCACACTGCGTCTACCGTGGTCGCATGACCGTTCCGCATACGGTCATATTCCCATTCCGCTCGCCGTCCTGAACGCGGGCGACGGCCCCACGGTGCTTCTTACCGGCGGCAATCACGGCGACGAATACGAAGGCCCCGTCGCGTTGATGAAGCTCATGCAGCGCATGCCATCGCTTTCGATTCGAGGTCGTCTTATCGTCATACCGGGGCTGAATTTTCCGGCGTTCGTGAATGGCTCGCGCACATCGCCTATCGACGGCGGCAATCTCAACCGGCTCTTCCCCGGCTCACGTCACGGCAAGCCGACCGAGATGATTGCGCATTATGTCGAGACAGAACTGCTGCCGCGCGCCGATGTCGTCATCGACCTGCACGCGGGCGGCGCGAGCTTCGAACATGCGCCGACACTGCTTGCATCGCCGCCATCGGGCGATGCCGCACGTCGCGCGCGCTATCTCGATCTGGTGCGCGCGTTTGGCGCGCCCTACACCATGATCATGGATCTGCTCGGCGAGGATCGCACCTTCGCAGCCGCGGCCGAACGCCACGACACGCTCTTCCTATGCGGCGAATTCGGCGGCCATGCCGGCTGCGACGCGGCGAATCTCGCTATCGTCGAAAGCGGTTTGCAGCGCGTGCTGCATCGCCTCGATGTATTGCACGATGCCGCGCACGATGCGCCGCCCAGGACGCGTTATCTACGCGTGGAAGGCACGCAGCATTACGTGTATGCGCCGCATGCGGGCGTCTTCGAACCCGCCTTCGCCTTGAACGACGAAGTGCGCTCGGGTCAGCTCGCGGGCCGTCTCTTCGATCCACAAGAACCGTGGCGCGCGCCGCGCGACATCGCATTTCGTGGCGATGGTCGCGTGATGTGTGCGCGCACCTTTGCCCGCGTCGAAGCCGGCGATTGCATTGCGCTTCTTGCCGCCGAAGCATCCCTCGACTGATTTCAAGGAGCATTCGCATGAGCGCTCATCCGCTTGCGTCGGCTTCTAACGCCGATGCCCCGCTCGACGTCCGTCATCCGATGTACGTCGTGCTGTTGTTCTTCACGTGCTTCGCGTTTTCGTATCTGGACCGTCAGATCGTCAGCATTCTCGTGCAGCCGATCAAACTCACGCTCGGCATTACCGATACTCAAATCGGACTGCTGCAAGGCTTCTCGTTCACCATGTGCTATGCGACTGCGGGTGTGTTCGTCGCGCGTCTCGTGGATCGCGCTAATCGCGTCAGGCTGATCGCCATATGCGTCGCGATCTGGGCCATTTCCACGGCTCTTTGCGCCTTCGCGACGAGCTTCACCGAACTGTTGTTCGCGCGCGCGGGAACCGCCATCGCGGAAGCGGCGCTGAGTCCTGCGGCGCTCTCCATCTTCAGCGATATCTTCGCGCCGCGTAAGGTCGCGCGAGCGAGCAGCGTCTTCATGCTGGGACCGTATATCGGCGGCGGGCTTGCACTCTTCGGCGGCGGCATGCTGTTATCCGCCGCTGGCGGCGACGTGAGCACATGGCTCGCCGCGCATGGCTTTCAGCCGTGGCAAGCGGTTTTCGTGCTCGTCGGATCACCAGGACTCGTGCTGGCAGCACTCGTTGCCTTGACGATTCGCGAGCCGGCAAGACGCGAAGCCACGACTATCAGCATCGCCAATACGGATTTTGATGAAGCTCTGCCCTCGCTACGCGAAGTGCTCGCCGAACTGTTCGTGCGCAATCGCTTCTGCGCACCGTACTTTGCCGCTTATGTCGCGCTCATCACGCTGTTCTATTCGCATGCCGCGTGGTTTCCCACCTTGCTCATGCGGCACTTTCATCTTGCGCCCGCCATGGTCGGAAAGATGGCCGCGCCTGCATACATGATCGGCGGCATGATGGGCGTGGCGCTTGCTGGCATGCTCGCCGCGCGCGTCACCGACGAACGCACGCTACACAAAGTCCTCATGCTGTCGACATGTGCCGTGACCGCGCTGGTACCCGCCGCCATCGCCATGCCGCTCGTGACCAACAGCACGCTCGCGATCTTGCTCTACGGCGCATGCGCGCTCGCCGCGAGCATTGCGATGGCGCTCGCACCCGTGCCGCTGCAAATCGCCGTGCCTAATCGCATGCGCGGCCGTTCGATCGCGCTGCTCGTCTTCATGACCAATGCGATAAGCGGCGGCGTCGGTCCGCTCGCGGTAGGCTACCTCAACGAGCATCTCGCGGGTGCGCATGCCGGCTTAGGCACGGCGCTCGCCATCGTCGGCGGTGTATCCGCGCTTGCGAGCGCCCTGCTTTACGCATTGGCGACGACGCGCATTGCATCGACTACGAGGAAGAACGCATGAACACAGCGCTCGACTGGCGTCTTAATGAAATGCGGGTCACGCGTATCGACGAAACGGAATTTTCGTTAAGGGCCGACGTGTTGTTTTCCAACGAAGATTTGGCGAGCATCGGTTCGGACAATCAGCAAGTGACGCTACGCACACATCTATGGGTCGTCGAGATCGACGGGCTGACGCTCGTGGTGGATACGGGCATCGGCAACGGAAAGCCAAGACCCTTCAGTGCGCTATTCGACCGGCTCGACAACCCTGTGTTGCAGCGTTTCGAAGCGGCGGGCTTCGACCGGCATCGCGTGGACTATGTGCTGCTCACGCATTTGCATGTCGATCACGTCGGTTGGAATACGCATTGGGAGAACGGGCGCTGGACGCCTGTGTTTCCCAACGCGACTCATGTATTCGGCGAACGTGAGCGCGCGTTCTTCGACACGCCCGCGGGCGCACCGCGACGCATGGTGTTCGATGACAGCGTTGCGCCTTTGATCGATGCGGGCATCGCGCTTACCGTGCCGGACGAAGGCGCAATCCTTCGCGAAGGCATCCGCTTTTGGCCAACCTTCGGGCATAGCGCGGGACACATGGCGATAGAGATAACGTCCGGCAACGAGCGTGCGCTCTTTTCGGGCGATGTCATGCATAGCCCGTTGCAAGTTTCAAGACCGCAGTTCGGTTCGACCTTCTGCCTTCGACCTGATCTCGCACGCGCTTCGCGCGAATGGCTCTTGAACCATGCAGCCGAGACGAATGCAACGGTCTTTCCCGCGCATTTCCCGATGACCTCAGCAGGCAAGGTGCAGCGCATCGGCGATGAATTCGTCTGGCGCTATCTTACGTACAACGCGAGCCATTGAGCTTGCGCTACAGCGTCGTCATGCTGATGCCTTGCGGATACTCTTCGTATCACAGCGTATCCGCATCCTGGAGCGACACACGCCGATCCATAACCACCACAAGCGAGATACACCGCCGCGATCCAATACGACCTGACATCGACTCCAAAGGAGTAAATCATGTACAGTCGTTTCAAGATCGCCGCTGTTGCAGCGGGCATCGCGGGCAGCGCGGCGTTCGCGGTCTTCGCATCCACTCATGTCTCGTTGCCCACTACCGCAACGGTAGCGAACGGTGCAAGCGCGCCGGACTTCAAGGGTATCGACAACTGGTTCAACAGCGCGCCGCTCGATCTTAAGCGACTGCGCGGCAAGGTGGTGCTCGTCGAGTTCTGGACTTTCGACTGCATCAATTGCGCTCACACGCTGCCCTACGTGAAAGACTTGCATGCGCGCTATCGCGACAAAGGACTCGTCGTGGTGGGCGTGCATTCGCCCGAGTATGGCTTCGAACGCGATACGGGCAATCTAAGGAAAGCCATCGTTCGCAATGGCATTGAATACCCCGTTGCGCAAGACAACGAGTTCGCGACATGGCGAGCCTATGGGAATCGATACTGGCCAGCGTTCTATCTCATCGATCAGAACGGCAAACTCGTCTATAGCCACTTCGGCGAAGGTCAATACGCGCAGACCGAGCAAAAGATTCGCGCACTGCTCGCACGTGACGACAAAGCGAAGTAACCAACCCTCAGTCAGCAAGCACGTTCATGCCGAAAATTCTCGGGAATAGATTCGCCGCAACGGTTGTTTGTCTACATGCAAGCCCATTAAACACGCTCAAGGAGCCGAACATGAACCTCGTCAAACTCGCCGCTGTATCCGCCGCACTCGTCCTCTCCTCAGGCGCTTTCGCGCAGAGCCTCACACGCGCCGAAGTCCGCGCACAACTCGTTCAGGCCGAGCAAAACGGCTCGCGACTCGTGGTCGATGCGTCGTATCCCGACGTCAGCCCGATCTATCAGAACCAGGTTGCGCATGCGAAGTCCGCGGATACGACCTCATACGGCGGCGCCGCGTCCACGAGAGACTCGGGCAACGCACGCATGAACATGAGCGTCTCGCAATGCGTGGGGCCCTACAGCTTCTGCCATATCTACGCCGGTTCCTGATGGCCGCAAGCTCGCCCGTCGCTGCATCGAAAAATATTCGCGTCTTGCGGAATAAACGCGGCGTGGCGCTGTTTGCGTCATTGAACCCCGATCCTCGAACAGGCCCGCAATCGTGAATCCGCCCTCTGAAATGCGTCTATCCGAAGCAGATGTCCAGGCTTTCGCGGACGGCGTACTCGCGTCGGAACGGACCGAACGCTTGCACGCCTATCTGGCGCGGCGGCCGGATGAAGCACGCAGAGTCGTGTTTTACGATCGACTGAACGTGCAACTGCGTTCGATGTACGACGTCAGCCACGCTCAACCAGCATCGCGCCGTCCCACGATCGACCTGCGCTTCCGGTTACTCGCGGCGATCCTGGGGTGTTTCGCGCTCATGATCTCGGCGATCTGGGTCACCGTGCGCGTCCCTGATGAGGCGCTCGAACGCGCAGCTGTCGAAGCACTATCAATAGATGCACCGACAGCGACAACGCCCGTTCCCGCCGCTGCCGCGCCCGATCTTTCGTCGCTTGGATTTCGCGCTAACTGCATACGCAACGTGACGCTCGGCGCTTTCTCGACGGTCAGCGTGATCACGTATCGCAACGCCTTAAATGAACCGCTCGTCCTGCTCTCGATGCGCGCACCCGCGGCATCCATGCGAACGCCGTGGCAGGCGCATAGAATCGATGCGGCGCGCCTTCTCGAATGGACTTCGACCGCTGGCGTGCGCACAGTGGTGGGCGCTAGAGCGGGCACGCAAGGACTGATGCGCGCGGCCGACTTGCTGGCGAAGCAACAGAACATGCAAGGGAATGCCTCGTGAAAGCACGCGTCACCAATCGAACCGCCCGCTGCAAGGAGTCGCAATGAGCGTGCGAGACCAATTGATGGACCACGTACCGCGTTTGCGGCGCTATTCGCGTGCGCTCATCCGCAATCAGGAACTCGCCGACGATCTCGTGCAGGACACGCTCGAACGCGCCCTGCGCAACACCGAAAAATTCGAGTCCGGCACCGACCTGCGCGCGTGGCTTTTCACGATCATGCACAACGTGTTCGCCAATCAAACGCGCCGTGCGGATGCGCGAGCCGTGCATGTCTCCGTCGATGAAGAAGCTATCGACGAAAGCGAGTTCGCGGTGGCTAGCCGCGACACGCAATCGCTGGAAATGCGCGATCTCGACTATGCGCTGCAGCGTCTGCCCATCGAACAGCGGCAAGTGGTGCTGCTTGTCGGGCTCGAAGAGATGAGCTATGCGGAAGTGGCGCTCGCCCTCGAAATACCGCTCGGCACGGTAATGTCGCGGCTTTCGCGCGGACGCGAGCGGCTTCGCGCGCTAATGGCAGGCAAGCAGGACAGCGCTCAATTGAAGGTGGTGCGATGAACAGACAATCGACTCCCGTCAGCGAGGACGAAATCCAGGCTTACGTGGATGGCGTGATCGCCGAACAACGGCGCGAGGAAATCGATCGGCTGCTTGAAACCGACGACGCGCTCGCGGGCCGCGTGAGCGACTACTTTTCGCTCAACAGCATGCTGCATGATCGGTACGATCGCGTATTGCAAGAGCCGCTGCCGCAACGTCTCGTGCTGCCGCTCGAATCGGCATCCAGCACTGTCACGAAGGTCGATGCGGGTCGACGTGAAGCCGCGAATTGGCCGCGCTTTGCGGGACTTGCTGCGGCACTCGTGCTGGGTATCGGCATCGGCGTGGGCGGCATGTTCAGCGAAACAGCGCGCGACATGCTCATGCCGAATGGCGAGAACGCTTCGCTTCGTCACGTCAGCCTCTCCCGCGACGAATCGTTCGCGCGGCAATCGGCTATCGCTTATGTCACGTATGCGCCGATGGTCACGCGTCCTGTCGAAGTCGGCGCGGATCAGGAAGAAGAACTCGTGAAGTGGCTATCGAGCCGCCTCGGCACCGACGTGCACGCGCCCGTGCTCACGCGCGTGGGCTTCAATCTGATGGGCGGCCGTCTCTTGCCCGGCGATGAAGGTCCTATCGCGCAGTTCATGTATCACGATGCCAATGGCGAACGCATCACGCTCAACGTGTCTCATCGCAAAGTGAGCCGCGACGTCACCGCGTTCAAGCTGTATCAGGACGGCTCGGTCAACGTGTTCTATTGGGTCGATGGCGACTTCGGCTATGCGGTATCGGGCGCGATTGCACGGCCGCAATTGCTCGCGGTGTCGCACGACGTGTACGAGCAACTCACCGCGAGAAATGGACAGAAAACAACGCAGTGAGCGCGGCTTATGGGGCGTCCGCGGCCAGTTCGACGCGCATCTCGCCGATGGATATCGCCGTTCCCTTAACCGCATTCACACCGCTCACGCGCACGAACGACACGACCACTTCACTCGGGTTCGTCACGCCCGCGCGCGCGAGCAATTCAGTCACGGGAAACTCGATCGAGCTGCCGCCGTGATGCGTCGCTGTCGATACCTCGAACGCGCCGAGCGTGCCGACGAAGTGAGCATCGCGTTGAGCATCCGGGTCGCCGGTTGCGGGCAAATTCACATAGACGTTGTAGAAGAATCCGCCGGCACGTGCCGCCGCCGGCATGGACACGCCGTCCAGCACGAGATTCACATGACGAAATCCCGAAGCGGCGGGCCTGGCCGCTTGCGATTGCGACTGCGCTTGCGATTCGATCGCGCTGCTGTCGTCCGCTTCCGGAGCCACGGCAAGCGTATCGCGCAGCAACGTGGCATTGGCGGCTTGAAGCGGAATGCGCGCGCTGATGGAGTTGTCGGCAAGGGCCACGCCCTTCACGCCGCCAAGCGAACGCCGCGTGGATGACACCGTGCGCCCCGCGCTTGCGGTAAAGGTGCCGATCTGAGGACGTCCGCTTATGGGTGACATTTGCGCCTGAACCCGAATGATTCCGCCGCGTTCTGCTTGCGGTGGCAAGATGACTGGAACGGTATCGTTGGCGTAATCGTATCCCAGCCCCGTGGTCGTCCGCGTCTTGGCCTTCGTCATCGTGAGGTTGGTCGCATACGTGAAGCTGCCGGACCAGTACTTGTTGTTGGCTGCAGGAACCTTGCTCGTCGAGCGCAACGACCACGCATTCCACAGGCGGTCGAGATTCGCATGATGCAGATAGAAAATGGGATCGAGCGGCGCGGTCATGATATCCGCCATGTATCCGCCGATGATGTCATGCACCGGATTGTGCGGTGCATTCTCCAGTTTAGTCTCGAACGCGTTGCTCGTGCCGCGCTGAAAATTGGCGACGCTGCGCGCGAACGGGCTCAAATCGAGCGCCTGATAGACGTTCGTGTTCACACGCGATGTGTATAAGGGATTGCCGCTCGCGGTATCGGTGAATTCGGAGGGCATCACGGGATACGTGTAGTAATCCCAGTACGGAAGCGTCAGCGTGTTATCGCCTGACACAGTGCGCAGTTGTTGCTCGAAGTAATAGATATAACCGCGATGCCACGTCAGGAAGTACGCCACGCCATGCGGGCAATAATTCGAATGCACGTTGCTCCAGTACTGCCATGATGCCGGTTTGCTGCTGTCGGCCGTGGCTCGCATGGTGCGGATGGCATTGAGAAACGACGCGTAGTGAGGCGTTGTCTTGAAGACTTGCCATTCGAGCCGTATGACATTGGGCGTCGCGGCGAAACCGAGTTCGGGTATGGACGCAAGCGCAAGCGCCGACGCCGTCCCCGTGACGAACGAGCGCCGGGTAATCGTGGAAGCCATGTTTGTCCCCTCGCGCCCGCGGATTGCCCGCGAACGCTCCGCGTCCGACTCTTCTAATGAGTCAGCCGACGTGGCAGTAGTGATCGGAAAATGCCAAGGAAGTATGGTTCACTTCGCGCAGGGTTCAACGAATATTTAGAATACCCAACGAAAGTGAACGTGTACTAGCGCACATTGCCGGAACTCAAACGTCCGTTCGTGCTGCGTTGCTCCAGACGATCACAGTCTGCTCCGACTCTGCCCCATAGCCTATTTCGTGACTGTCATAGGGAATCGAGCACGAGAGGTGTCGCGTCAAGATCGGCGATTGATCGAAGACATGCGCGCAGACGGGGTAGATATAAACCACCACGAGTTTGCGGATAGTTGCATCTGCAACCGCTTTCTCCAGATTGTTCAGAAGCGTCGCCATGAGCGCGGCGCCGAAGGGATTGAACAGGAAGACAACGAGATCGCCCTTCGGAAATGCGAGTTCGAGCGCATTCTCGACGAAGGCCTGCATGCGTATCCTCTGCGGAAACCGGCGCGCAACGATCTCGGCATTGCGGTTCGCTATCTCGATGAGCGGCTCGGCCAGGTCATAACCGAGCACGGCGTCAAAGGGAAACTCGGTGGCCACGATCATCGGCCGCCCTTTTCCGCAGCCGATATCGATGAACGTGCTGCCACGCACGTCTCGGAGTTGCTGCAGCGCATGCCGCACGATGCTCGGCTGCGATCCCATATACGGTAGATTGCCCGCATCGGCGCCGGGGCCGCTGTCGGATTCGGGCGGATAAATGCCGCCTGTATCGGTCCCGAGCATGCGGTCGATAGGATGCGTTCTATAGCAGCCGTTATAAAGCACGCGCAAGACGGGCACGCGTTCGCCGAAGCGCCTGATCCACGAGACGAAGAGCAGCGTCTGAACCCAGTCCGGCAACGCGGCGACCACGGCGATCAGCCGCCATTTGATCGTGCGTTTCATTCGGGTTTTGAAGCTCATGCTCATCGTCGTGTTCATGGAAACTCCGTTGGGGGCGGGCTGCGAATGTACGCAAGTACGACGAATGACGCGCAACGTCTGGATGGTCACGACCAGTCTTTATAGACTCGCGCCTGGCGATTGAATGTGACGTGACGCACATAGCGTCGCGGGACAGGAGTGGCGTTTTCCCGAACGCGAGGCCAGTTCGTGATTCCAATGCGTCATGCCTCGCAGGCATGACCGGCTGCCTCGAAAGTCTTTTTCTTGAGCAAGCACGCACCCTACATTTGATTCCACCGACGGGTCTGCAACACAACCCCGTCTCTCTCAGACCTCGATGGAGTCACGAAATGGACAAGCCAGTCATTCTCATCACGGGCGCGCTCACCGGCATTGGCCGCGCAACGGCGTTTGCTTTTGCCGACAGCGGCGCGCGCATCGTCGTATCGGGCCGGCGTGAAGCCGAAGGACGCGCGCTCGAAGCCGAACTGCGCGAACGCGGTGGAGAAGCGCTCTTCGTTGCCGCCGACGTACGCCACGAAGACAGCGTGCGCGATCTCGTCGATGCAGCCGTCGCGCACTTCGGCCGTATCGATGCCGCCGTGAACAACGCGGGCACCGAAGGCCAGCCCGGTGCGATCGTCGATCAGAGCGCCGCAAGCTATGCATCGACTTTCGATACCAACGTGCTCGGCACGCTCCTTAGCATGAAGCACGAACTGCGCGTCATGCAGGCGCAGAAGCACGGCAGCATCGTGAACGTGTCGTCGACTTACGGGCATGAAGGCGCGGCGTTCGCGTCGGTCTATGCGGGCAGCAAGCATGCGGTCGAAGGCATGACGAAGTCCGCCGCACTCGAAGTCGCGGCGCTCGGCGTGCGCGTCAACGCAGTGGCGCCCGGCCCCACGGATACCGGCATGCTCGACCGCTTCACCGGAACAGCCGAACGCAAGGCCGCGCTTGCATCGAAGGTGCCGCTTGGACGTGTTGGCACGCCCGTCGATATCGCGCGCGCAATCGTCTTTCTTGCTTCGGATGCGGCCTCGTTCGTCACGGGTCAGATCGTCACCGTCGATGGTGGCAAGACCGCGGGCTGACGCGTTCTCTTCCCCATTCAAAGGAGCAACGACATGAACGATCTTTCAGGCAAAACCGCGCTCGTCACGGGCGCATCGCGCGGTATCGGTCGCGCAACGGCTTTCGCGCTGTCGCGTGCGGGAGCGAGCGTGCTGGTTCACTACAGCAGCGGCGAACAGGAAGCCGAAGCCGTCGTCGCGCAGATTCGCGCCGCAGGCGGCACCGCGCAGAAAGTGCAGGCGAATTTGCGCGATGCAGACGGACCGCACCAACTCGCACGGCGTGTACGTGAAGTGGTCGGCGACAGGCTCGACATCCTGGTTGCCAACGCGGGCATCTCGAAGGCCGCGAGCATCGAGAATACGACCGTCGATGACTTCGACGCGCTCTACGCCGTGAACGTGCGCGCGCCCTACTTCCTCGTGCAGCAACTGCTTCCCGCGATGTGCAATGGCAGCAGCGTGGTCTTGCTGTCGTCGCTCGTGGCGCGCGCGTCCGTGACCTCGCTGTCCGCTTACGCCGCGACCAAAGGCGCGGTCGATACGCTCGTCAAGCACTTCGCGGCGACGCTCGGCGAACGCGGCATTCGCGTGAATGCGGTGGCGCCGGGCGTCGTGGAAACCGATATGTCGAACTTCACGAAGACCGACGATGGCCGCGCACTCACGCTCGGCATGCAGGCGCTCAAACGCATTGCGCAGCCGGACGATATCGGCGACGCCGTGGTCTTTCTTGCTTCGAATGCCGCACGCTGGGTCACGGGCGAGACGCTACACGTGGACGGCGGCTCGAAGCTTTGACCTTTGAACGCGCATGACGACTCGTGCAGTTGGACGATTGCCCGGATAATCTCCGGGTGATACGTTCAACGACTCGCACGGGAAGCCCATGGAACTGCGGCATCTGCGGTACTTCATTGCAGTGGCGGAAACCGGCAGTCTGACCGAAGCGGCGGAACAGCGGCTGTTCACGTCGCAGCCTTCGCTCAGCAGACAGATCCGCGATCTGGAAGATCAGGTCGGCACGCGCCTCTTCGAGCGTACCGCGCGCGGCGTGGATCTGACGCCCGCTGGCAAGGCCTTCATGGAGCACGCGAAAATCGCCTTGAATCAGGTCGATGCCGCCGTCGAAGCCGCGCGCCGTGCCGCGACGCCAAGCAAGCAACGTTTCGCGCTCGGCTTTCTCACGGGCCAGGAGATGAACTGGCTTCCGGGCGCCATGCATATTCTTCGCGACGAATTGCTCAACGTCGATGTCACGGTATCGAGCGATTATTCGACCGAACTCGCGGAAGGTGTCGCGCGCGGCAAGCTCGACCTCGCCTTCATGCGCGCGGAGCCGGACTTCGATCTGGCGTATTACATCGTCGATAAAGAACCGCTCGTCGTGTTGATGCCGAGCGATCACGCGTTGACCGAACGCGCCGAGATTGCGCCGCAAGACCTCGTGGGCGAACCGTTCATTGCCATGGCGGGCAAGGCGAAGGTGCTGCGTTCCGTCGTCGACGATTATCTCGAACGCTCGGGCGTGCAAATCTTGCCTTCGCAGAGCGTCGATAACCCGGCGATGGTCATGTCGCTCGTGGCATCGACGCGCGGTCTCGTGCTGATTCCATCGTACGTTCAGAATTTGATGCCGTGGTCGGTCGTCAGCCGTCCCTTGGCAGGCGATGCACCGACTATCGACCTGGCTGTCGGCTATAGCAAGTCGAATCAGTCGCCGACCTTGCGCCTCTTCCTATCGCGGCTCGACGAGCTCATCGCGCGTCACGCCGCCGAGCGTCGAATGAACATAAACAACACTTAACGGGCGGAGCGAATCGTCGCGACCGCGACGCCTCCCGCTGCGAACGCGCATAGCGCGGACAGCAACGCGACGGCGCGCAATGCGCCGGCGACCGCGCTGGCATCGCTGACAGATGCTGCCTTGGAAGCCATCGCGGCGTCGTGCGACCACACGAACACAATGCCGAGCAGCGCAATCGCAAGCAGGCTCGCCACGCGTGCAACCGCATTGTTGATCCCCGATGCCACGCCCACGCGTTCGCTTTCGACCGACGCCATGACTACCGCCGTGAGCGGCGCGACCGTGATCGTGAGGCCGATGCCGAGCACGACGAGCGCGGGAAGAAAGCCCGTCCAGTAGCTTCCGCTCACGAAAGGCAGCGCGAGCATGCCGAAGCCGAAGCCCGCGACGCACGGCCCCACGGTCAACAATGTGCGCGCGCCGAAGCGCCCCGTCACGCCGCCTGTCACGCGCGACAGCAGTCCGATGATGAGCGGCATCGGCAAGAGCGCGGCGCCCGCTTGCGTCGCCGTATAGCCATAGGCGCGAATCAGCGTGAACGGCAGGAAGAACAACACGCCGCCCAAGCCAAAGTACAGCAGCAACGTGACGACGTTCGCGCCGCTGAAGTCGCGCGAGCGGAAGACATCGAGCGGCATCATCGGCGCCGCGCTTTTCGCTTCTATCGCGACGAACACGGCAAGCACGAGCACGCCGACGGCCAGCGCGCACAGCACGAGCGGATTCCCGAAACCGCGTGCCGATGCTTCCGTGAGTCCATAGGTCAGCGCCGCGAGTCCCGCCGCCGCGCAGGCCGCGCCGGGCCAGTCGAGGCGCTGTGTCGCGTCGGGCTTGTGGCTGTCGGGAACGGCCAGCATGGCGAGCGCGATGGTCGCAGCGGCCAGCGGCACATTGAGGAAGAAGATCGCGCGCCATGAGTAGGCATCGACGAGCCAGCCGCCCGCCGCCGGACCGAGCGCCGACGTAATTGCGCCAACGCCCGCCCATGTGCCGATGGCGCGTCCGCGCGCTTCGCCCTCGAACACGGCGCCGATGATCGCGAGACTGCTCGGCACGAGGAGCGCCGCGCCGATGCCCTGCACCGCCCGCGCGCCGATGAGCCACGCGGTATCGGGCGCGAAGCCGCATACCGCCGAAGCCAGCATGAAGATGGCGATGCCCGCGATGAACACGGTGCGACGGCCGAGCTTGTCGCCCATCGACCCGCCGACCAGCACGAGCGAGCCGAGGGAAAGCAGATACGCGTTCACGACCCACTGCATGGCCGCGACGCTCGCGCCAAGCTGGCTTTGAATGGACGAGAGCGCGACATTGACGACCGAGCCGTCGATGAAGGCCATGCTGGAACCGAGGATCGTCGCCGCCAGCGCGAGCCGTTTGCGCCGGCAGGGTCGATCGGTCGCTTCAGGCTGCGTGCGAATGATCAGTTCATCGCACGGACCTTGCGGCGCGGCGTGCCGCACCACGGGAGGCGACACCGCGCGCTCTTTCAAGTCCTGACTCGTCACATTCGCTCCTCGATGGCGTGAACCATCAAGGATACGTCCACGCGCGGCTAGCCGCCGAAGAGCTTCGTGATGGCCGGCACGCTCAGGACCGCCGTGTAGTAGCCCATGAACTGCACGCCGGTGTTGAAGCCGAACAAGCGCGACAATAGTCCGCCGATCAGCCCCACGGTCAGGATCACGAGCAGCCCCAGCAGTTGCCCTTCCCACACGCTGATCACCACGATCAAGCCGACGAAGGTCGCGATGATCGCCTCGTGACTCAGCTTGCGTGCGACGAACGACGCCGCGCGATGCGCGTAGTTCATCGACAGTGGATAGGCCACGAGTGCCGCCAGCACCACTGCAAGCAAGCCGAAGCCGAGGAACTGCCAAGTCGTCATCATCGTGTGAAGATTGTTGATGTGACCCGTCGCGGTATCCACGGTAAAGCGCGGCGGCGCGTTGAAGAGCGGCGCGGCCGGTCCCGCCGCGACCGGACTCAGCGGCAGACCGAAAGCGATGAGCGGAATCAGCGCCTCGGCGATATACGTGGCCTCGGTCACACCGTTACGCGCCGAAATCACGGTCGTGAGCCGGTGATACGCATGCTTCACGCGCGAGCCGACGAGTTCGCCGAGCACGACCGTCATCGCGACCGGGCTGAACACGAAGGTCGCGCTGGAGATGGCGGCGGTCGCGACGACCCAGCCGCGTTGCTGGCCATCGAGCACCTTCAGCGGATTCGGGAAGTAACCGCTCCAGCCCTTCACATCGGGCGCGAGCGAAAACGTGCGCGGACGATCGCGCCGCATATGTGCGCGGCCCACGGGCGAAAGTATCGAAAAGAGATCGGCGATAAGCGGCCCGATGGCGATGCCGAGAAAGTAGCTGACCGAGAGCTTGACGCCGTATTTGCCCGTGAGCGCCTGCAAGCCGATGATCAAAAGCACGAACGGCACGAGCAGCAGCACCGAAGCCCAGCGTCCCGACGAAGAGTATGCAATGGCAATGGCCGCCGCCAGAAACACCCACGGCGCGGCCTTCGTGATGACCGGCCCGAACGGTGCGAGCAGCACGGCGAACAGCACCGCGAGCGGGACCGCGACGAATGCCGCGATGATCGCGCCCGAGATCATCTTGCGCAGCGCAATGTGCGGCACGCCGAGATTGCGCAGCATCGTCGCTTGTTGCAGAAGCGGCGTGGCGAGCGTGTCGCCGGGAATGCCGAGCAGCGCGGTGGGTATCGCGTGTGTCATGTGCTTGGAGACCGCGCCCGCCATGAAGAACGAGAATACGCCGACAGGCGGCACACCCAGCAACACGACGAGCAGCGTGAGCGGCGCGAGCGTGGTGGTTTCGTCCGTGCCCGAGATGAGGCCGATGCCCGCAAAGACGACCGCGCCGATGAGACCCATCGACAGCGCGACGAGCAGTTGTTGAACGAGCGGTTCCATCAGCGCGCTCCTTCGCGCACATCGGCGCGCTTTTCGTAATCGGCGAAGAGTTCGTAGAGGCCGAGTTCCTTCATTTCCGCCGCCACCGCGGGCGGCAGATCCGCGACGCGTCCGAGGCCACCCGCTTCGCTTGCAAGTTGCGCGAGCACTTCCTCGCGGCCCGCCGCGCCATGCGCTTCCTCGATCACTTCGCGCTTCGGGCGGAACAGCCTCGCGCAGACCGCGCCCGCAATCAGGCATCCCGCGAGACCGACGAGCATTGCGTAGGCGCGCGCCATCGCCGGGTCGGGTACATAGGCCGCGAGCACGCGATTGGCCGCCGCGAACGCGCCATAGCTGATCGCGATGCCGAGCACGACCGACCAAGCGAGATGCCGCGTATCGACGGTATCGCCCCAGATTTCGACGAGCTTGTAGTCGGCCTCGGCCGCGTTCGTCGTTGCCCGATGACCGCGCTGAGGCGCGGCGAGTTGTTGTTCCATGTCTCCTCCTTATACGGAGTTCGTATCGTATTGATGTCGTGCGTCAAACCTTGCGCGCCGCGCTTTCCCGCTGGCGTTTGCCCTCCAGTGCACGCGCCACGCGCGACGATGTTGCGCGTCCGAGCGCTGCCGAAATGAACGCGCCCGCATCCGCAAGTTTGTCGAGGTCGATGCCCGTCGTCATGCCCATGCCTTCGCACAGGTAGACGATGTCCTCGGTCGCGACATTGCCCGTCGCGCCCGGCGAATAAGGGCATCCGCCAATACCGGATACCGAGCTGTCGAAGGTCGCCACGCCGCGTTGCAGCGCGGCCAGCACGTTGGCGGCACCCATGCCCCACGTGTCGTGAAAGTGGCCGGCGAGCGCCTGCAGCGGAACCTGCGCGGCGCACGCGTCGAGCATGGCTTGCGTCTTGAGCGGCGTGCCCGCACCGATGGTGTCGCCTAGGCTGATCTCGTAGCAGCCGAGATCGTAAAGCCGTTTGGCGACGCGCGCGACCGCTTCCGGCGCGATTTCGCCTTCGAACGGGCAGCCGAGCACGCACGACACGTAGCCGCGCACGCGCACGCCCGCCTTGCGCGCCGCGCCGATTACCGGCTCGAAGCGCGCGATGCTTTCGTCGATCGAGCAGTTGATGTTCTTCTGCGAGAACGACTCGGACGCCGCCGCGAACACCGCGACTTCATCCGCGTGTGCGGCGAGCGCGGCTTCGAGTCCCTTGAGATTCGGCACGAGCGCGGCGAGCGTCGTACCCGTGCGGCGCGCGGACGGCAACACGCGCTCGAGCACTTGCGCGCCATCGGCCATTTGCGGCACCCATTTCGGCGAGACGAACGACGCGGCTTCGACATAGCGCACGCCAGCATCGATCAGACGCTCGATCAGTTCGGCCTTCACCGTTGCCGAGACGGGCGACGGCTCGCTTTGCAAGCCATCGCGCGGACCGACTTCGACAATCCGCACGCGCTTCGGAAGCTCATGCATCGCGCGGCCCCTGCAGCAGGCTCATGCCGTAGTCGACGCTCACGTTGCGCGCGGCGACCATCTTCTTCACGACCCAGTCGATATCCGCGCCGCTCGCGCCCGCCGCCAGCGCAATATTGCGCGCGTGCAGCGCCATGTGGCCGCGCTGGATGCCTTCCGTGGAAAGCGCGCGCAACGCGCCCATGTTCTGTGCGAGGCCGACGGCCACGGCGATTTCGCCGAGATCCTGCGCCGATTCGACTTGCATGATCTTCAACGCGAGCCGCGCGAGCGGATGCGTCTTGGTCGCGCCGCCGACGAGCCCCACGGGCATCGGCATTTCGATGGCGCCGACGAGGTCGCCGTTGTTCGCCACCTCCCACGTGGTCAGCGACGTATAGCGGCCGCCGCGGCTCGCATAGGCATGCGCGCCCGCTTCGACCGCGCGCCAGTCGTTGCCGGTCGCGACGATCACCGGATCGATACCGTTCATGATGCCCTTGTTATGCGTCGCGGCGCGATACGGATCGATGGCGGCGAAGAGATATGCATCGACCACACCGGCGATCACGTCTTCGCCCGAATACTCCTTCGTTTGCAGCGTGGCGGCGCTGTAGCGCACGGAGGCGCGCGCAAGCCGCAAGTCCGCGAGATTCGAGAGGATACGCAACCGCACCTTGCCGCCCGTGATTTCCTCGATACGCCCGGCTACGGTTTCGGCCATCGTGTTGACGGTGTTGGCGCCCATGGCGTCGCGAACATCGACGATCAGATGCGCGACGACCATCGCGCCGCGCGGCGTATCCGGAAACACGTGTACTTCGATATCGCGGCAACCGCCGCCAAGACCGATCAGCACCTTGTCGCGTGCGTTCGCCATCTCGATCAACTCGTCGCGATGCTTGAGGATAGCGAGACGCGCGCCGTACGGGTCCGACACGCCGACCACCTGCACCTGCGCGCGCATCAACGGACCGGTGCTCGACGTGCGAAAGCCGCCTTCCACGCGCGCGAGCTTCGCCATATAAGAGGCTGCGGCGACGATAGACGGCTCTTCCACCGCCATCGGCACCAGCACGTCGCGACCGTTGATCTGAAAGTAGCCTGCGACGGCCATCGGCAACTCGAACGTGCCGATCACGTTTTCGATCATGCCGTCCGCCGTTTCGAGCGGCAGCGCGCCGGGCGTCTTCAGTAGCGCGTGCTCGGCGTCGTCCATGCCAGTCGCCTGGGCAATATGGCTCAGGCGCTGCGCGGGTGACATCGCGCGAAAGTTGGGCAATTGCGAATCTGTCATGTGTCTTCCTCTTATCTCTTTCGATGGATGTCCGTTCCGTTGTCCGCGAAGCTTGCGGGCGTGCGGCGGTTGGGCGAATAATAGGCTTGCTGTACCCAATGGAAAGGTACAATTCGAGAAGACAGCGCGCGTACTGTACCCATGACAGACGCGAACATGCGACAAGAGGAAGATGCAATGCGCCATGAGAAGCCCAGCCTGTCAGGAACACTGGCGGACAATCTGGCCAGACAGATCGAGGACGGGCTCCTGCGCGCCGGCGACAAACTGCCTTCCATCAGGGAATACGCTGAGGCGAACGGTTGCTCGAAGAACACCGTCATCAGCGCGTTCGACGCGTTGACCGCGCGCGGTCTGATCGAACCGAGACGCGGCGCGGGCTTTTTCGTCGCGAGCGTCGCCGGGCAGCAACTACCGGATGAAGACGCGCCCACACTCGATCGCGCGATGGATTCCGTCTGGCTCATGCGCGAACAGTTGCAGAGCAAGCCCGACTTTCTCAACGTGGGCGAAGGCTTTCCGCCCGTCGCGTGGCTCGAAGAGACGCGGCTCGATCACTTTCATCAGCGCGTGGTGCGCACGGGCGTCGCGTCGCTCTTTCGGTACGGCAGCCGCTTCGGTTATCTGCCGTTGCGCCAGCATTTGCAGCAAAAGCTGGCCGGATACGAGATCGAGGCCGCGCCGCCGCAGATCGTCCTCACGCATGGCGCGAATCAGGCCATGGACATGGTCGTGCGTTACTTCGTGCGCGCGGGCGACACGGTTCTCGTCGATGACCCCGGTTACTACGCGCTCTTCGGCAAGCTCAAACTCTCGGGCGCGAATATCGTCGGCGTGCCGCGCGGTGTGGACGGGCCCGATATCCTGGCGCTCGAAGAGCAGCTCAAGACGCATCGTCCGAAGCTCTTCTTCACGCAATCGGTCGGCCATAATCCGACCGCGACCGATATCAGCGCGGCCAAGGCCCATCGCATCTTGCGGCTTGCCGAAGCGCACGATCTGATCGTCGTCGAAAACGATGCCCTCGCCGATCTCAAGCCGCGCTCGGCCACGCGCATCTGCGCGCTCGATCAATTGCGGCGCACGATCTATGTCGGCAGCTTTTCGAAGTCGGTATCGGCAGCACTGCGGGTCGGCTTTCTGGCGTGCGGCGCGGATCTGGCAAGCGATCTGGCTGACGTGAAAATGCTCACGCACGTCAGCAGCTCGGAATACTGCGAACGCACGCTAGACGCCATCGTCAGCGACGGTCATTTCCTGCGGCATACCAATCGCCTGCAAGACCGGCTGCGGCGCGCGACGGCCAATGGCGTCGAAGTGCTCACGCGTTGCGGCGCGACGCTTTACAAGGTGAGCGATCAGAGTCTGTACCTGTGGGCCAGGCTGCCCGGTTGCGACGACTCCATCGCCTTCGCACGCGAGATGCTCGACAAGCACGTGATTCTCGCGCCCGGCACCATTTTCTCGGCGCACGCGAATAGCGTCTCGCCGTGGTTCCGCTTCAACGTCGGCTATCTCGGCGATCCGCGCTTCGAAAAGGCAATGGAACGGTTTGCGGGCCGCGCGAAGTAACGGCACGTTCCGCGTCGCACGTTACGTGGCATTCGCGTTTGTCCGTGCAGCATTTGGCCATAACCGCGCCCGTAATCCTTCCCTGGTCCACCAAGCTTATCGACCCGTTGCTTGCGCCATAAGCGTCGCGTTGAGCGGATACCGCTTTCTTTCATCCTGTCGAAACCCGCACGGCAAGGCGGCCGATGACTGGAACGGTTAGTGCTGGGTAGTCAGTACTCGCACCGCTCGTCGGGAAGATCGACAAACCCGAGCGGCGCGATGCTCAAACCGTTGCCCCGGTGTCCGGCTGCTTCCCGGCGAGCCCTCGTACGCTACCGATGAAGATCATGACTGGACGAAGACCGAAGCTCGTGCTTTCCCCCTCCCGCTATACCGTTCCCGCGCCCGGCGTCAGCGCCGGCGACTTCGAAATTTATGCGTCGTACCGCGGCTCGCCCACCTCCGGATTTTTCGGCACGCTGAAAGTCGTCAGAAAGACCGACGGCCGTCTGCTCTTTCCGTTCGATGGCGCCGAAACCATTGGTCCATATAGCAAGAAGGACGAAGCCGTCAACGCCGCATCGGCGCGCGGCAGCGAAATCGTCCAGGCGGATATCCGCATTCCGGAGATGTAATCCGCGTCTGCCGCTCAGGCACACGGTGTGCGATTGCATCGCTTCGAAAACGACATGGCGCGCCGGATGATCGGCAGCCAGCGTCGAATCGCGCTCGATGCGCCCGTTCTGCCCACGACTACTTGCTCCACATGCTCAAACCTAAAACCAAGGTGCCTGATTCCGAAAGCCGTCAGGACATCCTGAAGCTCAAGCGCAACGCCAAGATGGCGCGCTCGACGCACGCCTATGTGCGCGGTAACACGATCAAGTTTTACGACTGGCTCGAAGAAGCCGAGATTCGCAGTTTGCCGCACGGTCCGGCCATCTGGATTTGCGGCGATTGTCATACCGGGAATCTCGGCCCGATCGCGGACGCGAAAGGGAAGATCGAAATCCAGATACGCGATCTGGACCAGACGGTTATCGGCAATCCCGCGCACGATTTGATCCGGCTTGGCTTGTCGCTCGCGACGGCCGCGCGCGGATCGGCGCTGCCCGGCGTTACGACCATCAACATGATCGAAGCGCTGTTCGCGGGTTACGCCGAAGCCTTCGACAAGGATAGCGATGCCAATTCCGTGCGCAGGCCCGAAGTCGTGCGCGTGGTGATGCGCGAAGCGGTACGCCGTTCGTGGAAGCATCTTGCCCGCGAGCGGCTCGACGACGTGCAGCCCACCATTCCATTCGGCAACCGTTTCTGGCCGATCAGCAAGAAAGAGCGCGCCGAAATCGTATCGCTCTTCGAAAAGGCCAGCGTGACGCAACTCGCGACGAGCCTGCGCGGACGCCCGGATACCGGCGAAGTCACGGTGCTCGACGCCGCCTACTGGGTCAAGGGTTGTAGCTCGCTCGGACGTCTGCGCTACGCCGTGCTGCTGGATGTCGACGGCGGCGTGATCGAAGGCGACGATCTGTGCATCATGGACATCAAGGAAGGCGTCAAGGCCGCCGCGCCGCGCTATCCCGGCACGTCGATGCCGCGCGATCACGCCGAACGCGTCGTGGAAGGCGCGCGCCATCTCTCGCCTCATCTCGGCGAACGCATGCGCGCCGCGAGTCTGCAGGGACGGCCGGTAATCCTGCGCGAATTGTTGCCGCAGGATTTGAAGCTGGAGATCGAGCAGATCGGACAAACGGAGGCGATGGAAGTCGCGCGTTATCTCGCGCTCGTCGTCGGTCAGGCGCACGCGCGCCAAATGGACAAGAACACCCGCCGCAGCTGGCTTTCGGAGCTACGGCGCACGAAGACCAAATCGATCGACGCGCCGTTGTGGCTTTGGAGCAGCATCGTCGAACTCGTGGGCAGTCACGAAACCGGCTATCTCGAACATTGCCGGCGCTACGCGCTTGCGGCAGCCTGAGCATGGGTTACGGGCGGGTTCGGAGCCGGGTTTTTGGACCTCCGGTCCGCCTTTTATTCACGGTGACAAATATATACTTGACTAAAATATGTGGAATTGTGATAATCCGTTCTGAAGTTCAAGAAGTTGATTGCTGCTCATCAATAGTGCGTTTTCCGCGGTATTCGTTGTCCATTCCCTCCTTGCAGCTTCGCTGTTTCAAAGCAATTTTCATCCAAATTTTTTCCAAGGAATATCATGGATACCGGTACCGTCAAGTGGTTTAACGACACCAAGGGCTTCGGCTTTATCAGCCCGGATAACGGCGGCGACGACCTCTTCGCCCATTTTTCCGAAATCCGTTCGGAAGGCTTCAAGACCCTGGTCGAAGCACAGAAGGTAAGCTTCGAAACGAAGCGCGGCCCGAAGGGCATGCAAGCTTCGAACATCACGCCGCTGTAAGCTCCAAGTAGCTTCGTAGCGTGAGGACCCGGGAAACCGGGTCCTTTTTTATATCAGTTGGGTTTTAGTTGAGCCTCGCAGTCCAAATCTCGCAGTCCAGATTTCTCCCGCGCAGTTCATCAAACAGGCTAATTCGCCTGACATCCTTCAGTTTTCGTTTTTGCGGCATTAGTCCGCTGACTTTCCGTGTTTATTGCCGGAAGGCCTCTTCATTAAAATTAAAATGGCACATTCTCAAAACTACCGCGGTTATGCGGTATATCCGTCCGCGCATCGTTTGCGCGATCAAAGCTTCTCGGCGAATCTCCTCCTCGAGCGTTCCGACGAAGATCCCATCGACACGCAGTATCGTTTTTATTCGCTCGGCTATTTTTCGAAAGAAGCCGACGCCGTGAATTACTCACGCATCTGGGCACGCGACTGGATCGACGCGCGCGGCTGATCCAGCCTGCGACATGGATCCACGCAGCATTTCTTATAGCGGGAATTTTTCACGCTAGCGGCGTGTAAAGACAGTTAGCCGGATGGCATAATCGGCTGACTTTCATCTGCCTCCCCGCCTGGGCCTCCATGCGCAGCCGCACTCATCAACGAACGGGTTCTCTGCTGGCATTGCTTGCAATGCTGCTGATTACGTTCGCGCCGATGGTCTCGCAGCTGATCGCAGCCAATACGCATGACGGCGTTCCGCTCGCCGAATTGTGTTCCGCACATGCTGCATCGGGCGATGCTGCTTCCGGTCATCACTCACCCGACGCGCTCTCGCAATTCGACGGCAAAGCGTGTGGCTATTGTCACTTCTTCGCGCATACACCCGTCGTACCGGGCGCAAGCGCGAGCTTCGCGCTCGATGTTCCCGCAGCACGCGCTATCGCGGTCGCACGGACCGAGATCGAGCGTCCCGCACAGCCGTTCACCACCGCGCAACCGCGCGCGCCTCCCGTTCTGATCTGACTTCGTTCCGCCAACGCAATGCCGCACTGCCGTGAGGTGTTGCGCGGTCTCGCACGTTCATCTGTTCGTGCGAGTCCCGATCAATCGAACTCGGAGATGAACCATGTTCACCACATTCGAACGTGGCGGCGCTTTGCCGTCCACGCGTCATACGCACGTCCCCGCCGGGACGTCTTCCGCGTCTTCCGCACGGGGGACGCGATCATGAGACGACTTGCCAGAAAGGGCGCGCTGATGACAGGCATGACGGCGCTCTTCGCGACGCGCGCCATTGCGCAGACGCCGCAAGACGACGCGACCGCCACACTTCCCGCAGTCATCGTCCAGGGCCAGTCCGCGAACTCGCTGACATCGCAAACTGTCGTCAAGCAAAAGCAGACGCTCGATCAGACCGTCGGCTCCGTGGGCTTCGTGGATAGCGCCGATTACCGCGACACCTACGCGTTCACGTTGCGCGACGTGCTCAAGAACGTGCCCGGCGTGTTCGTGCAGACGCGCTACGGACAAGAGTTGCGCTTGTCGATTCGCGGCTCGGGTATCGCACGCGGCTACCACACGCGCGGCCTCGAAATTCTTCAGGACGGCATTCCCACCAATCTCGCCGATGGCAGCGGCGACTACTACCAGATCGACCCGCTCGCGCTGCAATCCGCCGAGGTCTATAAAGGCGGCAACGGTCTCGCGTATGGCTCGTCGACGCTCGGCGGCGCCATCGATTTCCTCACGCCCACCGCCTACACGGCGGATGCGCCCAACATCGTGCGGCTGGAGGGCGGCAGTTACGGCACCATCCGGGGCAGCGCGCAATTCTCGCGCGTGGTCGGGCCGCTGGACTTCACCGGCACTTTCTCGGTGAATCATGCGGACGGTTATCGCGATCACGATCGCGGCCAGTACGAGCAGTTCAACGCGAATATCGGTTATAAATTTTCGCCCGATGTCGAAACGCGTTTCTATCTCGGCGCGTACATCATCGATCAGCAACTGCCCGGCACGCTGTCGCTGAGCGATGCCCTGAACAATCCCACGAAGGCTTCCGCGAGCGCGCTTGCCGGCGATCAGGCGCGCGACACGCGCACCGAGCGCATTGCCAATCGCACGACGGTCAAGCTCGATGTCGGACAGCTCGATTTCGTCACGTGGGCCATTCACAAGAGCCTTTATCACCCGATCTTCCAGGTGATCGATCAGGATGGCTGGACCTACGGCTTCGCGCCGCGTTATACGGCGACCATCGACGTGGGCGGCATGCGCAACGATGTGATCGCGGGTGCGCGTTTCTTCGGCGGCAACACCCAGGCGCGGCAGTACGTGAACGTGTCGGGCGAGCGCGGCACGCAAACGCTCGACTCGACGCAAAGCGCCTATAACTACGAAGCGTATGTCGAAGACCGGCTCTTCTTTCTGCCGACCTTCGCCGTGATGGCTGGCTTCAAGGCGCTGCGCGACGTGCGCAAATATGTCGATCATGGCGGTCTCGCCGCCGATCCGAACTACAAGTCGGCGAGCGAAAATTTCAGCGGCGTGAATCCGAAGCTCGGCCTGCTGTGGCAACCGAACAAGGACATTCAGGCATTCGTGGATGTCACGCGCAGCCAGGATGTTCCGGACTTCACCGACCTCACGCAGACCTTCTCGAACACCACGCGCTTCACGCCGCTGGCATCGCAACATGCATGGACGCTTGAGATCGGCACGCGCGGCACGCGCGATCGCGTGAGTTGGGACCTGACCGCATATCGCTCGCTCGTGCGCGATCAACTGCTTCAATACACGACCGATCCCGACATTCCGGCCTCCACGTTCAACGCCAACAAGACCGTGCTGCAAGGCATCGAGGCGGGTGTATCGGTGGATGTGCTGCGCGACATCACGCATGCCGGCGCGGGCGACAAGATCACGTTGTCCGGGCTCTGGAATCTGAGCGATTTCCGTTTCAAGGACGATCCGCAATACGGCTCCAACCGCATCGCAGGCGTGCCGGTGAACGTGATCCGCGCGGCGCTCGGCTATTCGCGGCCCAACGGGTTTCATATATCGGCATCGGTGGACTGGGTTCCGGCGGGCGCATGGGCGGACGACGCCAACACCTTGCGCGTGCCCGGTTACACGCTCCTCGGCGTGCAGGCGGGAATGGATTTTCGCAATGGTCTCTCGGTTTTCGTCGATGCGCGCAACTTGACGAACAAGCGTTACGTGAGCGACATCAGCACGGTCGCCGATGCTCGCACGACCTCGAACGCAATTTTCTATCCGGGCGAAGGACGTAGCATTTTCGCGGGCATGCGCTACGCTTTCTAAGGCATCTTCATTGACCCACCGCGACATGCAGAGCCGCTTCTTTCGGACATGGTGCAGCTTGCTGGGATTGCTTGCGATCCTCATGGCAACGCTCGCGCCTACGGTTTCGCAACTCGTCGTCGCCGCGCGCATGCCGGCCATGACGATGGACGCGGACTGCCCGATGCAACGAACGCAATCGATGAGCGACGACGCAGACCACGCGTCTCACTCGCACACCACGATGCCGGATGGACAAGCATGCGGTTATTGCGGCCTGCTTGCGCATGTGCCCTTCATTCCGGGCTTGCCGGTGAGCTTTGCGGTCACCGCTCGCGCCATCGCGCAACTCGTCGCCACGCGTTTTATCAGCACGTTACGCATCGAGCCGCGCACCTCGCGCCATGCGCGCGCCCCGCCCGCTTTCTCCTGAAGCCGATATCCGCTTGATCGATGCCGAACGCCGCGCAGGCATGCGCGCGCATCGCATCGTGATGTCCCGATCCCACGGTACGCCACCGAAAGTGGCATGGAGAAACACAATGCACGCGAAGACCAGCAGCGCCGCCTCGAGTGCGGCCCAGGCGGCCAGCGCATCCCAAGGCAGTTATCGAACGCTATGGCGCTGGCACTTTTACGCGGGGCTCTTCGTAATGCCCTTTCTGATCGTCCTCGCCATCACGGGAACGATCTATTGTTTTCAGCCGCAAATCGAGCCGTTGTTATACAGACAACAAATGGTGGTTGCACCGCGAACCACGCCACGTTTGCCTCCCGATCAACTGATGCACGATGCACGCGCGGCAGTGCCGCATGGCGCGGTCATATCGACAGTGCATGTTCTCGACGATCCTTCTCGCAGCGCCGAATTCGTCTTCAAGCTGCCGAGCGGCGAAAAGGAAAGTGTCTACCTCAATCCGTACACCGGCGCGGTGCTCGGCACGCTAAGCGTCGAGAACCGGTTCATCCAGCTCGATCGCATGGTGCATCGCAAACTGTTACTCGGCAAGGCTGGCGAGCTGTTGATGGAACTCGCCGCATGCTGGACGCTCGTGATGATCGGCACCGGGGTTGCGTTATGGTGGCCACGCACGAAGACCACCGCGCGCGATGCGCTGCTGCCGCGGCTCTCACTTAAAGGCCGGCCCTTGTGGAAGAACGTGCATGCGGTAATGGGCATTTGGCTTGCGCTCGGCGCGCTGTTCTTCGTGGTGACGGGTTTGCCGTGGTCGGGCTCCTGGGGCAAAAACTTCAATGCGCTTGCGACGAGCGCGAATATCGGTACGCCGGCGGGCGCTTGGGGCGGCTTGCCCCTGCAATCATCCGTGCCGGGCAAGGCCAGCGTCGCGACCGCTTCGAACAATGCCGGCGAACATCATCACGACGCCGGCAACGGCGATTCCATGCCCGGCATGGTGATGAGCGATCTACCCTTGACGCAAACACCGTGGGCCGTCACGAACGCCGCTGTTCCCGAGTCGCACGCAGCGGAAGGCGCACGCCTGCCGTTGCAGCGCGTGATGGATATCGCGGCATCGCTTGGCGTGGGAAGCGGCTATGACATCGTGGTGCCATCGACGGCAACGGGCGTCTACACCGTCTCCTGGTTCCCCGCCGATCCGAAACTCGAACGCACCCTCTACGTGGATCAATACAGCGGCGCGGTGCTCAAGGACATCCGCTATCGGGACTATGGCGCAGTTGCGCAGGCGGTTTCGTACGGCACGTCGCTGCACATGGGCCGATACTTCGGCTTTTGGAATCAACTTGCGTGCGCGTCGATTTCGCTCGGCCTCGCGGCAATGGCCGTGACCGGCTTCGTCATGTGGTGGAAGCGTCGTCCGCAACGCACGCTCGGCGCACCGGCGCGTGAGCGACTGGCGCCGCCCATGCGCGCATGGAAGACCGGACTCGCGCTGCTTGGCATCGTATTCCCGTTGATGGGACTCACCATGCTCGCCGTCTGGCTGATGGACCGGCTGATGTTCGATCGCGCGTTTCGCCGCATCGCATCATAAGGACATGACGCGCGTCACTTCGCCGACGCTGCACGGCTTGCGTTGAGTGACGTCTGATCGATAAACGCGGTGACGTCGTCGAGCACCGGTGCGACCTTGATGAGCGGCGACAGCGCGCGCACCGGTCGCCCCACGCTCCCGACGATCATCGCGTGATTGATGCCCGCGTACTGCTTCACCTCGACGCTGTCGCCTGCTTCGTTGGCACGCGCCGCGAACCGGAACGTGTTGCCGGGATCGACCGTTACATCCGACAAACCGACGCCCAGAAAGAGCGGCGGCTCGTGGCCGCTTACATGATTGATCGGCTGGCTCGCCGCTCTGAGACTCGCGGGAAAGATGCTCCTGAGCGCATCGTCCTTCAAGGGCAGGAAATCATATGGACCGGACAACCCTATCGCACCAGCAAGCGAATTCGTCTCCACGCCATCGGCGGCCAGATAGTGCTTGTCCGTGACGAGCAACATGACGATATGCGCGCCTGCCGAGTGTCCCATCAGGAAGATGCGCTCAGGGTCTGCGCCGTAGTCTTTCGCATGCGCCTTCGCCCATGCAACGGCAGCAGCGGCGTCCTCGACGAAACCTGGAAAAAGGGTGGACGGATATAAGCGGTAATCGGGAATGACCGTGACGATGCCGCGCGACGCCAGCGCCTCGCCCACGAAGAGGTAGTCACGACGGCTTCCCGATTGCCAGCTTCCGCCATAGAAGAACACGACCATCGGCCGGCCGCGTGGGTTATCCGCGGATGCGCGCGGCACATAGATATCGGCTTCGTGCCTGTCGCCTTCTGCATAAGGAACGGCGCGTTGTACATCGAAATCATTGCTTGGCACGAGTGCATTCAGGAGCCTGACGGGACTGCATGCGGTCAGCGCCGACAACACGGCAACGCAGGAAACGAGCTTGAGCGATAAGCGGCGAGACTGTAGATACGGCATGTCGGATGAAGAAGTTGAAGAGAGCGATTGACGCCACTTACGCTATACGCAAGTGCGTGTCTTGCGGATGCAAAAACATCTTTATTCGAGCACCGTCATGTTTCCCGATGCTCGTCCCCGCATCGAGTAAAGAACTCGTCAATCACCGGATAGATGCAAGCATGTGTTACAGCGCGAATCTCTTCGCACGATCTTCAACGTATCCGTCGACGTGGCTGCCAGACATATCGGTCGAGTCTGCTCACCATCGAAACAGTCCGTTGGAGAAGCGCGGCGCATGCCCCTTCGTCCATGCGGAAAACATGTACGCCCATCTACCTGAGATAAAGGAGACTGACATGCTCGAAGATATTGCGGTGACATCGGTGCTCGACCGTCGAGTGGAACGACGTGAAAAGCGGCGCCAGTTCTTTCGGAGTGCTGGCGGCCTGGGACTAGGGCTCGTCGGCGGCACGATTCTCGGCGCCTGCGGAGGCGGCTCGGGCGATAACGCCAATGCCGCGACCGGCCCAACCGATGCCGAGATTCTCAACTTCGCATTGAATCTCGAATATCTCGAAGCAACGTTCTATGCCTACGCAACGACCGGCGCAGGACTCCCCGCCAATCTCATGAGCGGCGTGGGCACGCCAGGCAAGGTCGTGGCCGGACAACAAGTCCAGTTCTCCGATCCCGTCGTCGCCGCTTATGCACGCGAGATTGCCAAGGATGAACTGGAGCACGTGGCGTTCCTTCGCACGGCGTTAGGCGCATCCGCGGTGGCGATGCCCGCGCTCGATGTCGGCGGTGTCGATCCGAACGGGGCCTTCTCGCTCGCGGCCCAAGCGGCGGGCCTGGCTCCGGCTGGCACGGCGTTCAACCCTTATCTGAACGACAACAACTTCCTCCTCGGCGCCTATATTTTCGAGGACGTGGGCGTGACCGCTTATAAGGGCGCGTCGCCGCTCATTACGAACAAGACCTATCTGGAAGCGGCAGCGGGCATTCTCGCGGCCGAGGCCTATCACGCGGGTCTCGTTCGAACGGTGCTCTATACGAAGGGAATTCAGACACCGAGCCTCGTAACCGCGACGCAAGCCATTTCCGATGCGCGCGATTCGCTCGATTCATCCAGCGATGTCGATCAGGGTATTGCGGGCGCGTCGTCGCAAATCTCGAACATCGTCCCGCTCGATAGCAACGGCATCGCGTTCAGCCGCTCGTATGACGATGTGCTCAACATCGTTTATCTGAGCAAGGCGGCAGTGAACAAAGGCGGCTTTTTCCCGGCAGGCGTCAATGGCAGTCTGAACATGAGCAGTGCCTTCGTGTAAGTCTTCGCATCACGGGTAGGTTCATCGCGCGGCTCGCTTGCATGGGAGTCGCGCGGAATTGCTTTTACCGCTCAAAGGAGCGCCGAATCATGGGTGACACATCGGTCGAAGACTGGAGAATGCGCGTGCGGCTCAGCGTCGTCGGGTGTTTTCTCGCTGGCGGTGCGCTGTTGCAATGCATGGCGTCGCTGCACTTGTTGCGAGGCGGCTTTTAGCCGATTCGCGCGCCTTCTCGCAAGTTCAGGCGCCGAGCATGGCGCGTACGCGATCAAGCAGCGCCTCCGTCGAAAACGGCTTGGTGAGCATCTGCATGCCTGTATCCAGCGAGTTGTTCGCGGTCGCCGCTTGCGCATAGCCCGTGATGAACAACACCGGCAACGCGGGATGATGCATACGGGCGGCATCGGCCATCTGTCTGCCGTTTAGGCCAGGCAGGCCCACGTCCGTAATCAGCAAGTCGACCGGCGTCTTGCTCTGCAAGACAGCGAGCCCCGAGGGACCGTCGTGCGCGGTCATCGTCCTGTAGCCCAGGCGCTCGAATAAATCCTGGAGCACCTGGCGAACGGTTTCGTCGTCATCGACGATGAGGATGGTCTCGCCCGCGCCCGTGCCGATCTCCTTGCGGTGGACCGACGCGTCCGGTGCCGCGTCCGCCTGTTCCATCTCTTCAGGAAGAAACAGTCGCACCACGGTGCCGACGCCGACGCTGCTATCGATGGTCACGAAGCCGCCGGACTGGCCGACGAAGCCATAGACCATCGACAATCCGAGGCCCGTGCCCTGCCCTAGCGGCTTGGTCGTAAAGAACGGCTCGAACGCCTGATTGACGACGTATTGCGGCATGCCGGAGCCGGTGTCCGTGACCGCGATGCAAACGTACTGTCCGGGGCGCGCATCCTTGTGCATGCGTGCCTCTTTCTCGCTGATCGTCTTGCGCGATGTCTCGATGGACAACGACCCGCCGTCGGGCATGGCGTCGCACGCGTTGATCGCGAGATTGAGCAAGGCGCTTTCGAGCTGGTTCGTATCGCAGAGCACGAAGCACGGCTCGGCATCCGCGACGGCGGAAAGCGAGATGGTCTCCTTCGCCATCTGCTGAATCAGGTCTTCTAGCGATACGACGAGCTCGCGAATATCCACCGACTTCGGCGCGAGCGGCTGCCTGCGCGAAAACGCCAGCAGACGATGCGTGAGCCCCGCCGCGCGCTTGGCCGAAGAGATCGCCATCTCGATGAAGCGATCGAGGCCAGCGGTATTGCCCTTCGCGACGAGATGCCGGATGAGTTCGAGCGGTCCGATCACGCCTTGCAACATGTTGTTGAAGTCGTGCGCGATGCCGCCGGTCAGATGCCCGACCGCTTCCATTTTCTGACTCTGGCGCAGCTGCTGTTCGAGGTCCCGCTGCGAAGTCATGTCGATGCCGACGCCCGTGCGCCGCACCGGCACGCCTGCATCGTTGAAATGCGTATTGCCGCGCGACAAGACCCAACGGGTAGAACCGTCGGGATGACGAATGCGATATTCGAGTTCGAGATCGCCGCTGCGCACGAGGCCGCCCGACATCGTGGACTGCAACGCGGCGCGGTCGTCCGGATGGACATTCGCGAGAAATCCCTCGCGCCTGATGCCGCGCGCGGCTTCGTTGGCGTCGATGCCGTAGAGCTCCGACACGGCTGCATCGCAGAAAAAGCAGTCGCTTGCGACCTCATACGTCCACGCGCCCACGCCGCTGACCGCCGACAGCGCAAGCCGCGCGAAGTCTCGAGAATCGTTCAGTGCGATCTCGCGCTCGCGCAGTTCCGTGATGTCGCGCGCCACGATGAAAATGCGTCCGCGCATGCGATCCACTCGACCGTCCAGCAGACGATAACTGCCCGAAGCCGTGCGCATGCGACTTTTGAATTCAGCGGTGGAACCGTCGCGATCGAGCTTTTGCAGTGCATCCAGCGTTTCCTCGCGATCTTCCTCATGCACGAACTCGCCGAGATTCTGGCCGATGATTTCGTCGAGCGACCAGCCGAGATTGCGCGTCCACGCGGGATTGACGTTCGCGAGCGAGCCTTGTTCGTCGGCGACGGCCAATAGATCGCGACTGAGTTGCCACAGCACTTGTTCGTGCGCGTCGTCGCGTGAATTCAGTTGCGCACGCAAGGACTCGATTTCGGCCTGAAGCGCCGCAACGTCCTGATGCGAGGAAGATTCGTCTGTCATCGACTAAAGACTAAAGGCTTTCAAAAGAAACTCTGCGTGCCGAATGCAAGCGATTCGCCGACGATAATACCGTTTTGTCGGCAACGTGAAGGCGTGCGTCGCGGTGACCGACGAGTTTAAGCGGATATGGGTTTTCGCGCGGGATTCGGCCGGCGCGTGGCGCGACTTACCGTCGCATGCAATCGATGTCATACGGCGCGTTCGCGTCGAATACGCGGCGGCGGTCAGCAGAATTCAAGGCGCGGTTGATACCATGCACGCCATTGCACACTCGCACTCTCGCCTGTCTTCTTATGTCGCTCATCAGTTTGCTCGAACCGTGGGAGCCGTCGTACGCGCTGGTTGCCGTGTTTATCGTCGTGGCCGGGCTGTTTGCGCGCGGCGCGCGAAAGGCGCGCATGAGCGTGGCGCGGCGCATCGCGTTCTGGACCGGAATCGTCCTCTTCTACGTCGCGCTGCACACGAAAGTGGACTACTACGCCGAGCATCAGTTCTTCGTGCATCGTTTGCAGCATCTCGTGCTGCATCATCTGGCGCCGCTCGTTCTCATGGCTTCGTATCCGGGCGCCGCGCTGCGTGCGGGCCTGCCGTTCGCCTGGCGGCCCCTGCTACGGAACTGGCAACGCAGTCGCGGCGCGCGTCTGCTCGGAGCGGTACTGCTGAATCCTACGGTCATCGGCATGGCGTTCATCGTGTCGGTGCTCGTGTGGCTGCTGCCTTCAATCCAATTCGTGTCGATGCTCGACTGGCGCATCTATCGCTTCATGAACTGGTCCGTCACGATCAGCGGACTCATGTACTGGTGGATGATCCTCGATCATCGCCCGAGCCCGCCGAGCCGCACGCGGCCTGGCTTGCGCGTGTTGTCGCCCGTCATCACCATGACGCCGCAAATTCTGGCGGGTGCGTTGATCACCTTCAGCTCGCGCGATCTCTACCCAGTGTTCGAAGTTTGCGGTCGCGCGTTCACGTCCGTTCCGCCCGCGCTCGATCAGAGCCTCGGCGGACTCATCATGTGGGTGCCAGCCGCCGTGCTGGAAACCGTCGGCGCGATGATGGCGCTGCGCCTGATGATGCGTCTGTCGAACTCGCCGCGCGAAAAGGCGCGTCAGGCATCGAGGAGAAGGTCGGCACGACAGGACCGCGTTCACCCGGTCACACGCTAGGCCGCGTGCCCGTGTTTGCAGAAAAGCGCGACGCCACGAAGGCCGGGATGTTTTCGGGCGTGACCACCACGACCGACGACGACAGCGCCACGCCCGAAGCAGGAAGCAGCTTGTGAAACTGCATCACGTGCTGACAGGCCGAACGCATGTCTTGACGAAGATCGTGGTGCAGCACAGCGGAGATCGCGCCCTCGCGCAGCAGATGCGTGTTCTCCCGGTCCAGATCGTGCGCGACGAAACACTTCGGCCGAAGCCCCAATGCTTCGAGCGCTCGGAGTATCGCGACATTGCCGCCGCCGATCGAATAAACCGCCGCGATTTTTTGGCCACCGCCGACAGCCTGCCTCACGCGTTCTTCCGTCGCCGCGTCGAGACCGTGGCCACCGCTGGCATCGATCAAGGCGAGCCGCGGGTTGCGCGCGCGTAGTGCCCGCCGGAAGCTCAGTTCGCGTTCCTCTTCGCCGCGAAAACGTTCGTGGCTCAACGTGACGAGCACATTGCCCGGCCGCCGACCCAGCCACTGTCCGATGAGATACGCCGCCGTGGCGCCTGCCGCGCGGTTATCGAGACCCGCGTAGGTGATTCGGCCGGACGACGGGATGTCGGTGAAAACCGTCACCACCGGAATGCCACACGATTGAAGCTCGGCAATCGCGCTCGCAATCTCCGGCACATCGCGCGCTTTCAGGAAGACGCCGTGACTGCCCCGGCGCGCGATGTCGCGCAGCGCCTGAACCACCTCGGACGCAACCATGCTTTCGCGCATGAGATAGCGCATACGGAACACGGCGGGATGCAGGCCCGGCACTTCGGCCTCCAGCGCCTCGCGAATCTCGTCGGCGAATCGGCGCGGCGCTTCCACGACGACATCGACGACTATCTTGCGGCCCGTCGTCGCCAGCTGGAATTGCTGCTGTTCCAGTTCCCTGATCGCCTGTTCGATACGCCGCCGCGTATGTTCGCGCACGTGCGCCCGCCCGTTCAGCGCGCGGTCCACGGTGGCGGTGCCGACACCCGCCTGAAGCGCGATTTCCTTGATCAGAAACGGGTGAGACATGGCTTCGCGTCCCGGCGTTATGATGTGTTTTTGATGTTTCGATGATAACGCAGCCCGCGTCGATAAGACTAAGCTTGTCGCCAGAGTGGAGGAGACACCATGACGTCGGCGCAGCGGTCGGGCTGGTATCGGGAAGAGGATTGTTCGGTGAGCGACTTCGTGGCGCAGGTCGAAGCCGCGGATGACATTGAAGCGCTCGAGTACTGCGCCGAAGTGCGCGAGCGCATCCCTGTTTATGCGTGCCCCGAACTCGAGAACGTGCTCGGCGATGCCGCGCGTCGCCAGTCCTTGCTCGCGGAATGGGCGCACGTGCTGTCGAAGGGCGCGGGTGTTTTCGTGCTTCGGGAAGCGTATGCGGATACCGCGCCCATCGACGAAGCTACCGAAGTCTTCGAAGCAATCATTCGCGAGGAACGCGCTGCGGGCGGCGGCAAGGCGGACCACTTCGCCAAGGCCGGAGCGAACGACCGCATCTGGAACGCGCAGGAAAAGCTCTGCCTGAAAGCGCCAGCCGTCTTCGCCCGATACTTCGCCAACCCCGTGATCGCGGCTGCATCGGAAGCGTGGCTGGGGCCAGGTTATCAGATGACATCGCAAGTCAATGTCGTGCGGCCGGGCGGTGCGGCGCAGCAAGCGCATCGCGACTTCCACCTCGGTTTCCTCACGGTCGACGAGGCGCAGCGCGTTCCCGCGCACGTTCACGCAATGTCGCCGTTTCTCACTTTGCAAGGCGCGGTCGCGCATGGCGACATGCCGGTTGAAAGCGGTCCCACCAAGTTGCTGCCTTGTTCGCAGCGCTATGCCGAAGGCTACGTCGCGTGGCGGCGGCAAGACTTCCGCGACTACTTCGAAGCGAACTTCGTGCAGTTGCCGCTGAAAAAGGGCGATGCAATCTTCTTCAGCCCCGCGCTATTTCATGCGGCCGGCTCGAACCGGACCACGGACGTTCAGCGCATGGCGAATCTGCTACAGGTGTCGTCGGCGTATGGACGTGCGATGGAGTCGCTCGACCGCAACCGCATGTGCGCCGCGCTTTATTCCGTGCTGCGCGAGATGCGTGCCGAAGGACGCATCACGAATACGGAAACGCGGACGATCATCGCTTCCTGCGCGGGAGGCTACGCGTTCCCGACGAACCTCGATATCAATCCGCCGCTCAACGGTCTTGCGCCGGCCACACAGCAGGATCTGTTCAACCAGGCAATCGAAGAAGCCTGGTCCGCGCAACGGTTCGATGACGCGCTCACCCACTACGCGTCGCTCGGGCGCACCGCTTGACCTTCCAACGGGACTCGACAATGACGATCGACATCATCGGACGGCGCATCCGTCTTGGACTCGTAGGCGGCGGACCGGGCTCGATAATCGGCGAGACGCATAGGATCGCGGCGCGGCTCGATGGTCAATACGAGGTTGTCGCGTGTGCGCTGACTTCGGACGCCGTGCGCTCGCGCGAGGCGGGCATTGCGCTTGGCATCGTTGCAGAACGCGCGTATGGCTCGTGGCAGGAGATGCTGCAAGCCGAAGCTCAACGTCCCGACCGGATGGACGTGGTCGCCGTCATGACGCCCAACGACTCGCACTACGACATCTGCATGCAGGCGCTGGATCGCGGATTTCATATCATCTGCGACAAGCCGCTCGCGCACGGGCTCGCCGCCGCGCGGGACATTGCGCGCAAAGTCGCCGAGACACACGCCGAATTCTGCGTGACCTACTGCTATACCGGTTACCCGATGGTGCGACAAGCGCGCGACATGGTCGCGGCGGGCGAACTGGGCGAGATCAGGCAAGTGCATCTGCAATACATCCAGGGCTATTTCGCGGACCACGACTTGCCCTCGGGATGGCGCACCGAGGGCAAACGCGGTGGCGAGTCGCTCGTCCTCATGGATATCGGCACGCACGCGTTTCATCTTGGCGGCTTCGTCACGGGACTAGACGTCACGCAAATCTGCGCGGACCTCGGCTCGGCCATTCCCGGCCGCCAGGTGGACGACTATGTCGGCGCGTTGACGCACTACGGCAACGGCGCGCGTGGCTCGTTATACGTGACCAATGCGGCCGCGGGTTCCGAGCATGGCCTGAGCTTTCGAATTCATGGCGACGCGGGCGGCCTGGAATGGCATCAGGAAGAGCCGAACCGGTTGATCCATCGGCGCAAGGATGGCTTCGAACAGATCATCACGCGCAGACTCGGGCCCGCCACGAGCCAAGGCGCGCAGCAATCGACACGCATTGCGATAGGGCATCCCGAAGGTTACTTCGAGGCGTTTGCGAATCTGTACACCGAGTTCGCGAAGCGTGTTGCCAACCGATTGGCCGGGCGCGATGTCTCCGGCGAAGCGACGCTCTACCCGGGTGTCATCGACGGCGTGAAGGGCCTCGCTTTCGTCGCGGCGGCGGTGCAAAGCGCGAACGCCGGACGCTGGACGGATGTGGCCATCTAGAGCGTCTTATCCGGCACGACGATAAAGCCTCCGGCCTCGTCGCCGAAGACGCGCGTGTTGCCTTCGACAAAGCGCTGCGCCGTGACCGCGCATAGAGCTGCATCCACGAAGTCGATCGATTTCAGCCGCGTCGTTTCAAAGCCCAGGTCTTCGAGAAGGCGTCGGCGCTGCACGCGCTTCAGCTTCGCCGACGCGACTTCGCGCCCAAGCAGCGCACATGTCGTCGCGTGCGGAAACGTCTCGATGGCGACTGCCTTGCCCGAGTATCGATTCGTTTCGAGAATGGGATGAGTGTTCGCGAATGCATCGTACACACGCGCGCCGTTGATCATCCAGTCGAAGAACCCGCTCGGATTCGATTCTGCGCGTTGGAGCGTTGGCGTCGAGAAACAGGAGATGCGTTCGCGCGCCAGTTGCCGCTCGGCCGTGCGCCCAACGCCTTCCGCTCCCCAACGACAAGGGGCATCGATGGCGACGACAGCGACGCCGAAGCGCAGGCACTGCTCGTGTAATTCGAGCGGATGCGTGCTGGTCAAAACGCATTCGATGCCGCGGCCCCTCACGATGACCAGATGAAACCCCTTCTTCGTCCCGCCGACATCGATACCGGCCACGAATTTTTGATCGACAACGCTCAACTTGTTCCTCTACTCTTATCAGGAAGTACTGCCGCGTGCGCAAATGCGACCTGCTGGTGCCTGTTTGCGCGGTATGACGATTGCTACGGATTACGAATAAGCCTCGCCGCGAAATAAAGGCGAAGCTCAAGAGCCGACCTGAGAGACCGGCTCGGGATGTCAGACAAAGAGCGAAAGCCGTATTGAAATGCGAAGTTTTCGCCTATTCCGAGGACAGTGACATGCGTACCAATATCGGCCCGCCATCCGACATGGCTAATCGGGTGCGCTCGTCCGGAGGTCTTCAATGACCGGCGCCGCCACGTCCTCCAAAGACGCATCCGACGAAGTTTCGAGACATACCCCCGACTTCCAGACCGCGCGCCGGCGACTCATGGCCGCGCTCGTCACCTCCGTTACGGTTCCCCTGCTGTGCGCGGCATTGTACGGCTACGTTACGTACGATCGCGCCATTCACGAAAAGCAGATTGCGCTCGACCGTCTTGCGTGGATCGCCGAGTGCAAGCTCGTCAACCTTCTCGATCTGAATCGCGAACTTTTTGCACGTGTCGGAGAGGCAATCGGCTCGACCGACGAGGCCACGCTGCGCACCCAACAGGTGCAGTTGCACGACACGCTGAGTGCGCTTGTCACCAAGCTGCCGCACGTGGCGGCGCTTTCCGTGGTGGGACGAACCGGCCAGATACTCGCGACAAGTAAGCAGACGCCCGCGCCTGCCGTATCGATAGGCGACCGGGACGACTTTCTGGCCACGCGCGCCGCTCACGCACCGCTGTATGTGTCGATGCCAGTGCGCGGCCGGATGGCAGGCCTTGATATCGTGAACGAACTCGTCGCGCGGACCGCGAGCGACGGGCGCTTTATTGGCGCGGTGGTCGTTTCGCTCGACCGGAATTATCTGCTCGACTTCTATCGCCAGCTGCTCGTGGACAATCCTCGACTTACGCTCGGTCTGTATCGACAGGACGGCGGCATTCTCGTGCGTCTGCCGGCGCCGAAGCTCATGAATGCGCCGACGCATCATGTGCCGCTCGCCAACGCGTTCGCGCGCAAGGTGTCCATCGGCTCCCTGCGAGGCGATTCACCGCTCGATGGCGGCCAGAGCATGATGGCGTTTCGCGAGGCATCGAATTACCCGGTCTATGTATCGGCGAGTTATGCGATGAGCGACGTGATACACGACTGGTGGCACGACGACATGCTGGTGGCCGGACTTGCGCTCGTGCCATGCGTCTGCCTGTGGTTTCTCGTCGTATTTTCGCTGCGCCGCCTCAAGGCGGAAGAAGCGGCTTGGCTCAACTGGCGCCGCGAACTGGCGATGCGCCAGCGCGCCGAAGACGCGACGCGGCATCTGCAACGCATGGGCGCGCTCGGTAATCTCGTGGCGAGCGTGGCACACGACTTCAACAACCTGCTGATGGTCGTCACGGCCAACATGGAGCTCGTGCGGCGCAAGAACTATATCGGCGTCAGGAACGAGGTGAACGCGGTCGAGCGCGCGTCCATCAATGCGCGAGTCTTGGCTCGCCGGCTGATGAGCGTCGCACGCAAGCAGCCGTTGCAACAGCGCGTGCTCAATCTGAACCGCTGGCTCGAACAGGCGGAGCCGCTGCTCCATTCGGCCATGAGCAGCAAGATCACGGTGCAAATCAATGCGCCGGACGCGCTCTGGATGGTCAAGGTCGATCCTGTCGAGCTCACGTCCGCGCTCGTCAATCTTGCCGTCAATGCGAAAGACGCGATGCGTGGCGGCGGCCATTTCATCGTCACCGCGCGCAATGCCTCGTTCAGCAGCCGGCGCTACAGCGTTCCGCCCGGCGATTACGTGGTGATCGAAAGCCGCGACACCGGAACAGGCATGAGCGACGAAGTGGCGCACCAGGCTTTCGAGCCGCTCTTCACCACGAAGGCAGCGGGCGCGGGCACGGGCCTCGGACTCGCTCAGGTACTGGCCATGGCCGAGCAAGCCGGAGGCACGGCGCGACTGGAGACGACATGGGGAAAAGGCACGACCGTTTTCATCTACCTTCCACGCTGGACGGGCGCCGCGCCGCTCGAAGCAGACGAAGCGGAACCGGTCAGCGTGCCTTTGATCGACAATGAGACGTCCGTGCTGCTGGTCGAGGACAACGAGGAAGTGGCTGCGGGACTCGTCGCGGTGCTGGACGTGCTCGGCTGGCACGCGCGCCACGAGTCGGACGGAGACGCGGCCATGCGCGTATTAAAGGAGGGAAACCGATTCACTCTGGTACTGTCCGACATTCAGATGCCGGGCTGCGACGGAATTTGCCTGGCCGAATGGATAAGAAAACATTTGCCCCGGCAAGCGGTCGTGCTTATGACAGGTTACGCTGATCATCTCGCCGAGGCGCGTCGCCTGGGTGTAACCGTTCTGGCGAAACCGTTTAATACCGACGACCTCAGGGCGCTCCTTACCGGAGTACCGATGACTTACCCGGAATGAGCGCCGGCACATATGCTTTACTACACAGATACGCCCCTGTGATAACAATTTTTAGGCGAATAACGCAAGTCGAGGATGGCCGCTATGTCACAAGTCGAACATGAAATTCAATCCGCATTCCTGGATGCCCTGATAGCCGAACGAAAAACCGTCTGGGTTTTTCTCGTGAACGGTATAAAACTCACCGGCGTCATCGAGTCTTTCGATCAGTACGTCATTGCCGTGCAGTCGCCGGTAGGCTCGCAGGCCATTTACAAGAACGCGATCTCCACGGTGTGCGAGCCGCATACGCTGCCGCCGAGAAGGACGGACGAACGTACGCCGATGGCGCGCGTGCAGCGTCCGCGACGCGCGTAACGAACAACGCGTTGCGCACTTTATCCGTGAAGACCGGCCCCTTGTTTGTTGCACTGTGGTTGTGGGCCGGCGCGGTCCGGGCCGACGTGGCGTGCTATCCCGTCGGCACGGCAATCACGCTTTTCGGCACCGCCGTGCGTGAAGATGTGGAATCGAGCGATGGCTCCGTCAGGACCGCCTGGATGCTCGCAATGGACCCGCCCCTGTGCGTCGTGGACAGGCGGTTTTCGCAGGACGCGCTGGGACGGCTCATGGTCCCGCGCATACAGCTCATTGGCGTGCCGCCGCCTCCGGTGCGGGTTCCTATCGCCGTTACTGGCACGCTCTCCACGCGCAATGCGCCGCAGTATTTCATCGTGCCGAGCGCCATGTGGGTAACGCCACCCCGGCCACCCCAGCCGCCCCAGCCGCCCGTATCGCGATAAAACCGCCAAAGCCGCATCCAGCGGTCGTTTCAGGGCCTGTGGGATAATATTGGGATTGCCCGCGGCGAAGCTCAAAAGGTCGTTCGCACGGGCGCATGTCCGGCCGCTCATCCCCTGGCCCACATTCTTCCCCGCGACTCCTCGAAATTACAATGCCCGCATACCGTTCCAAAACCTCCACCGCCGGCCGTAACATGGCGGGAGCGCGCTCGCTGTGGCGCGCCACCGGCATGAAAGACGAAGACTTTTCGAAGCCGATCATCGCCGTCGTCAATTCGTTCACGCAGTTCGTTCCCGGACATGTCCACCTGAAAGATCTCGGTCAGCTCGTCGCGCGCGAGATCGAGGCAGCGGGCGGCGTCGCCAAGGAATTCAACACCATTGCGGTCGATGACGGCATCGCCATGGGTCACGACGGCATGCTGTATTCGCTGCCGAGCCGCGAAATCATCGCGGATTCGGTCGAGTACATGGTCAACGCGCACTGCGCCGACGCCATGGTCTGCATTTCCAATTGCGACAAGATCACGCCGGGCATGTTGATGGCCGCCATGCGCCTCAACATTCCGGTTGTCTTCGTGTCCGGCGGACCGATGGAAGCCGGCAAGACGCATCTTGCCAATCCGAAGACCAAGGCAATCGAGTTCAAGAAGCTCGATCTGGTCGATGCCATGGTGATCGCCGCCGACGCCTCCTACTCCGACGCCGATGTCGCCGAGGTCGAACGCTCCGCGTGCCCGACGTGCGGTTCGTGCTCGGGCATGTTCACGGCCAACTCGATGAACTGCCTGACCGAAGCGCTCGGTCTGTCGCTGCCGGGCAACGGCACGGTGGTCGCCACGCACGCGGATCGCGAGCAGCTTTTCAAGCGCGCGGGGCGCCGTATCGTCGGTCTGGCGCGGCAGTATTACGAGCACGAGGAAGACCGCGTGCTGCCACGCTCGGTCGGCTTCAAGGCGTTCGAAAACGCGATGACGCTCGACATCGCCATGGGCGGCTCGACCAACACGATCCTGCACTTGCTGGCCATTGCACGCGAGGCGGAAATCGACTTCACCATGACGGACATCGACCGCCTTTCACGCGTCGTGCCGCAACTGTGCAAGGTCGCGCCGAACACGAACAAGTATCACATCGAGGACGTGCATCGCGCGGGCGGCATCATGGCTATCCTCGGCGAACTGGATCGAGCGGGCAAGCTGCATACCGACGTGCCGACGGTCCACGCGCACACGCTCAAGGACGCGCTCGACGAGTGGGACATCAAGCGCAATCCCGACGATGCCGTGAAGACCTTCTACATGGCCGGTCCCGCAGGCGTGCCGACGCAAGTGGCGTTCAGCCAGAACACGCGTTGGCCGAGTCTCGATACGGATCGCGCCGAAGGTTGCATCCGCTCGTATGAACACGCGTTCTCGCGCGAAGGCGGACTGGCGGTGCTCACGGGCAATATCGCGCTGGACGGCTGCGTGGTGAAAACGGCTGGCGTGGACGAGAGCATTCTGGTGTTCGAAGGCACGGCTCATGTCACCGAATCGCAGGACGAGGCGGTCGAAAACATTCTGAACGACAAGGTCAAGGCGGGCGACGTGGTGATCGTGCGCTACGAAGGTCCGAAGGGCGGACCCGGCATGCAGGAGATGCTTTATCCGACGAGCTACATCAAGTCCAAGGGGCTCGGCAAGTCGTGCGCGCTTCTCACGGACGGGCGTTTTTCGGGCGGCACGTCGGGGCTGTCAATCGGTCATTGCTCGCCCGAAGCGGCGGCGGGCGGCGCTATCGGCCTCGTGCGCAATGGCGACAAGATTCGCATCGACATTCCGAATCGCACTATCGACGTGCTGCTGTCGGATGACGAGCTCGCGCGCCGCCGCGAAGAGCAGAACGCCCGAGGCTGGAAGCCGGCCGCGCCGCGTCCGCGCAAGGTATCGACCGCGCTCAAGGCTTACGCCAAGCTCGTGATGTCGGCGGATAAGGGCGCGGTGCGGGACGCTTCGCTGCTGGACGATTGAGGTCGTCGCGGGCTTCGGCGGCCGCGTGCGGTGCTGCCGCGCGAAGCCCGCGATGTATCAAGGCGTGATCCCGTCGACGCCATTGGCCGGTTGCTCCGGCCGTGCGACCGCGCGGGCCGCGTAGGATTCGACCGCCCGGTACGCCACCGTCGAACCCGCAATGCCGAGCGCAGCCGGAATCAAAAAGTCCTGGCTGAAACGCGTGAATTCGATCATCAGCACGATGGCCGTCAACGGCATCTGCATCGATGCCCCCAGGAACGCCGCCGCCCCCACCACAGCGAACGCGCCAAGCGACGTTCCCGGCCAGAGCACATTCCACACGCTACCGAGAATCACGGCCAGCAGCGCGCCATTCGTAAGCCCCGGCGTGAGCAGACCGCCCTCCGCGCCCGCGCGCAACGTACTCACTTCGACCATCACCTTGAGCACGAGCAGCACGGCGGCGAGCCCGAGCGTCATCTGATTGTCGAACGACAGGCCCGCCGGCCCCTTGCCGTTGCCGACGAGTTGCGGGAAATACATGGCGAGCGCACCGATCATCGCGAAGTTGATGAGTGCAAGCACCGGCAATGCATTGCCGCGCGGTGCGGCATTGCGCGCCGCCGATGTCAGCCGCACGAACACCCAGGCAGCGACGCCGAAAAGCGGCCCCGTGACCACGGCCCACACGACGATCTGCGCATTGAAGGCGAGCGCGGGCAACCGATACTGATGTTCATCGCCGAGACCGACCCACGCCACCAGCGCGCCGATTGCCGAGGTCGCGAACGCCGCCGCGACGATGGACCATTCGAAGGTGCCGAGCAGCACTTCGAGCACGAACACCGCACCGCCGAGCGGCACGTTATAGACCGCCGCGAGCCCCGCACCCGCGCCGCACGCCACCATGATGCGCGACTGCGCGGGCGTGAGTCCCGCGTAATGCGCGAGCCATCCCGCCCACAGCGAACCGATCTCGCGCGGCGCGACTTCACGGCCGAGCGGCGAACCCATGGCTACCGTGACGATCTGCAACACCGTATGCGCGAGCGTGCTGATCACCGGCATACGCGGATCGTCCGATTTGACGGCCTTGCGGATACTCACGAGCGGCTTGCCGAAGCGATACACGCACCACCAGCCGATTCCCGCAACGAGACCGCACACCGTAAGCACGACGAGCCGGCGCTCGGGTGGCGCGGCCGTCACGCCTTCGAGAAAGCTCTCCCGGCTGATGACCGCATCGAGGCTATAGCCGAACGCGATGTGCTGGATGGCGTGCAGCAACAACGCGAGCAACATGCCGCCGATGCCCGCGCCCACACCCACGAGCACGGTCACGACGATAAACCTGCTGGCCGAAGCCAAGCCGTTGCCAGGCGAAGTCGGTGTCATCTCGGTCACGTTGAGCGCAAAAACCATAGAGTATCGCGCCTGACTTGCAGGCTCTCCGAACCAAGCGCGTTGTTTTTCTATTCGCACGGCTTTGCGCGATTCACTGACGTGTTGGCGAGAGACCGTTAGTAGCTATTTTGGGATGAAGAAAAGCCGGGCCACGATGAATGGACCCGGCTTGCATCACTTCGCTTCGAACAATCTCGCGATAGGCAAGGTATGCGCGTAGACCGCGCCCGCACGCAGAATGATCGCGACCGCGTAGGCTTCTTCGAGCGCCTCGGATGTGACGCCTGCTTCGATGGCAAGCGCGTGCAGCGACCGCCGCAACGGCTCGTGATTTTGCGTTTGCGCGACAGCGGCGGCGGTCACGAGGCGCAATTCACGCGGCAAGGTATCGTCGCGAAAGACGGTGCTTGCGAACGTATCGCGGCCCGCGCCGATAGCCGTGCCGTTGATCACCGACTCGCGTTGTTCGAACGTGAAGGCGGCATCGATCTTTACTTCCCCGCGCCCGAAAGTCTCTAGCGCCGCAGCGATATACGAAGCGGCAAGCAACTCATCGAGCGACGCACCCAGGCGCTTCGCGATCTCCGCGTGATGCTCGATACAGTACTCGCAGCGCGTCACCTGCCCCACCGCCACAGCGACCAAATGTTTGTCGCGGCTCGACAGACGACCGTCGCTCCAATGCGCCTGCGAGAGGCGGCGAAACGCCCCGGCATGCGCGTTACGTGATTCGAGCGCGGCGAGCGCGCGGACATCGGCTTGATGAGTCATGTGCGATCCGTTCGATATGAAAGCCAGGCGAGACACGAAACGTACACCATTCTTCGTGGCCACGCAGCGTTCATCCACCGGACCGATGCGAAGCATGCCGCGTCATATGCACAGCACTTTTTATTGGTTCCTCACGTGGCGAGTCGTTGCTATCGTTCGCGATCCCGCAAGGTGCTCGCCCTGTCTTGCAGCGGCCATCTACCGCAACATCGAATCAACACTACGCAAATATCGCGCAACATCACAACAAGAGGAATCGCACGTGTCGACCAGCACAACACTCAGGCTCTGGCAGCGTTGGGCGCGCCCGCTCGCATTCGTGGCGCTCATCGCGGGATCGAGCCTGGCTCACGCAGAAACGCCCAAACGCGGCGGCACGCTCACCGTCATCTCGCAGCCCGAGCCTGTCATTCTGACGGCAGCACTGAGCACGTCTTCGCCGACGGGAACCTTCAGCACCAATGTCTTCGACGGCCTCATCGAATACGACAACGACTTTCATCTCAAGCCGGGACTCGCGGTCAAGTGGGCGCTTTCGACCGACGGCAAGACGCTCACGTTGAATCTGCGTCAGGGCGTGAAGTGGCACGACGGCAAACCCTTCACTTCCGCCGACGTGAAGTGGACGCTCGAAAACGTGTGGAAGAAATATCATCCGCGCAATCAGGCTCTGTTCGCCAACGCGGACCGCGTGGATACGCCGGACGATTACACCGTCATCATCCATTTTTCGAAGCCATCGCTTGCCGTGCTGAGTTCGCTCAACAGCAACGGCGCGCAAGTGTTGCCGAAGCATCTTTATGAAGGCACGGACGTCCTCAACAATCCGTATAACAACAAGCCAGTGGGCACGGGTCCATTCATTTTCCGCAAATGGGTGAAAGGCGACTACATTCTGCTCGAACGCAATCCGGACTACTGGGACAAGGGCAAGCCGTATCTCGACAAGGTGATCTATCGTGTGATTCCCGATGGCGGCGCACGCACCGCTGCGCTCGAAAAGGGCGAAGTGCAATACGCGCCGCTGAGCCCCGTACCCGCTCGCGACGCCCAACGTCTCGCGAAACTGCCGAACCTCAAGGTGGAAACGAAGGGTTATGAATGGCTCTCGCCGTGGCTCTTTCTCGACATCAACAACGATCGTCCTCAGTTGAAGGATGCGCGCGTGCGGCAGGCGCTTTATCTGGCCATCGATCGCAACGCGTATAACCGCGTGGTGTGGTCAGGCTTCGGCAAACCCGCGGTGAGCCCTGTCGTATCGACGCTCAAGGAGTTCTTCGAGCCCGACGTGCCGCAGTATCCCTACGACATTGCGAAGGCCAACGCGTTGCTCGATACGGCCGGTTACAAGGCAGGCCCCAACGGTACTCGCTTCAAGCTGACTATCGATTATCTGCCGTACGGTGACGAGTTTCTTCGCAGCGCGGAGTTCATCAAGCAAGCGTTCAAGAAAATCGGTATCGACGCGGATATCCGCAATCAGGACACGCCGACCTACACGCGCCGCATTTACGGCGACCGCGATTTCGACGTGACGATCCAGTGGTACGCAGGCTTCTCGGACCCGCAAGTGGGCGTGACGCGCGAGTATCAGTCGGACAGTATCGGCAAGAACATTCCCTTCACGAATGGCTCGGGGTATCGCAACGCCAAGGTCGATCAACTGATTCGCGATGCGCAAGCCTCCGGCGATCAAGCCGAACGCGTAACGCTTTTCAAAGCGTTCCAGCGTCAGGTGCAGACCGATCTGCCGTCGCTGCCGCTGCTCGAACTGCACTTCTTCACGGTGCAATCGGCCGACCTCAACGATACGGTAAGCGGCGTCGATCAGGTCTATGGCTCGTTCAAGAACGTGTGGTACACCGACCCTTCGAAGCATGAGTGAGCTCATCGCGACCGATACAAAGCGCACCGCGCGATGGCTCTCCATCGCGTTGAGTCGGCTCGGGCAACTCGTGGGCGTCGTGCTCGGCATTGCGGTCGTCAACTTCTTCCTGCTTCGGCTCGCCCCCGGCGATGCCGTGCAGGTCATCGCGGGCGAATCCGGCGGCGCGTCGGCGCAATACGTCGCCGCGTTGCGTCAGCAGTTCGGGCTCGATCAACCGCTCTGGGTGCAGTTTGCAAAGTACCTCGGACATCTCGCGCGCTTCGATCTCGGCTACTCGTTCCGCGAAGGCATGCCCGTCGCGCAGCTCATCTGGAACCGCGTGCCCGCCACGCTTTTGCTGATGGGCAGCGCAGTGCTGATCGCGGCCATCGTCGGACTGCTGCTCGGCGCGCTCGCTGCATGGTACGCGGGACGTTTCGTCGATGTCGTCATCTCCACGCTTTCGCTGCTTTGTTTCGCCACGCCGCTTTTCTGGACCGGGCTCATGCTGGTGGTCGTGTTCTCGGTGTGGCTCGACTGGCTGCCGGTCGGGGGTATGCAGACCATTTCCTCCGGGCTCACAGGCTGGGCGCATGTGCTGGATGTCGCACATCATCTTATTCTTCCCGCTGTCACGCTCGCGCTTTTCTACGTCGCCACGTATGCGCGTTTGATTCGCGCGACCGTCATCGAAGTACGTCGCGAGGATTATGTGCGCACCGCTATTGCGCGCGGCGTGCGGCCGTTGCGGCTCTTTCGCGTGCACGTGCTGCGCAATGCGCTCATTCCGTTCGTGACGATGCTCGGCATGCAGATCGGCTCGGTGATCGGCGGCGCGGTGGTAGTCGAAACGGTGTTTTCGTGGCCGGGGCTCGGGCGGCTCGCTTTCGATGCGCTCGTGCGGCGCGATCTCAACGTGCTGCTCGGCGTGCTGCTGTGCAGCTCGATTCTCGTCGTCCTCGTCAACTGGGCCACCGACGCCATCAACCGCTGGCTCGACCCGCGCATCTCCTGAGAACCGCACCATGTCCCAACTCTCCGCGCTGCAAAAGCCTCGCCGCTGGCATGCCGCTCTGCGCTTTCTGCGCGCGCCTTCCGCGTTGATCGGCGGCGTGCTGCTCGCGGCGATCATCGCGGTCGCGCTCTGTGCGCAGTGGCTGCGTCCCGGAGATCCACTAGAACTCGTCGCCGAACCATTTTTGCGTCCGGGGCAAGATGCGGCGTTTCCGCTCGGCACCGACATGCTGGGCCGCGATATCCTCTCGGGATTGTTGTATGGCGCACGCGCCTCGCTCGTGATCGCCGCGGCTTCGACGTTCATCAGCGTCGTCATCGGCGTGGTGGCGGGCCTTTTCGCTGGGTACTTCGGCGGCTGGCTCGATCGTGAAATCAATCGCGTCACCGTGTTCTTTCAGACGGTGCCGCCGTTTCTGTTCGCGCTCGCCATCGTCGCCATCGTGCAGCCTTCGGTGATGACGATTGCGCTCGCTATCGGCGTGACTTCGTGGCCGAACCTCGCGCGGCTGGTGCGCGCGGAAACGCAAAAGCTGCGGCACGGCGAGATGGTGCAGGCAAGCATCGCGCTTGGGGCGAGCGACCTGCGCATCATCGTGTCGGATGTCTTGCCCAATACGATGACGCCCGTGCTCGTGTCATCGACATTGCTGGTTGCCACCGCCATTCTCACGGAGTCCGCGCTTGCGTTTCTCGGGCTTGGCGACCCAAACGTGGCGAGCTGGGGCAACATGGTCGGCGCGGGCCGCGAAGTGCTGCGCACGGACTGGTATATCGCGACCTTGCCGGGTCTTGCTATCGTCGTTACGGTGCTTGCGCTCAATCTGCTCGGCGATGGTCTTGCTTCCTTGTTCGGCTTGCATGCGGAGCGTTGAGCGCTTAACTGTTTATGCGGCGATGGAATCGCTGCCCGCACGCTGCCGCTGCCCCGCCACCGATGCAATGAGCGTGCGCGTGTAAGCGTGCCTGGGCGCGTCCCAGATCTCGTCGTGCCCGCCGCTTTCGACGATGCGTCCATCTTTCATCACCAGCACGCGATCCGCCATGTAGCGAACGACAGCGAGATCGTGCGAGATGAAGAGCATCGACAGACCGAATTCATCCTTCAGATCGCTGAGCAAATTCAGTATCTGCGCCTGAATAGAGACATCGAGCGCGGATACCGGCTCGTCGCAGATCAGAAGCGCCGGTTCGAGTATCAACGCCCGCGCAATGCCGATGCGTTGCCGCTGCCCGCCCGAAAACTCGTGCGCATAACGACGCGCCGCGCCCGAAGGCAAACCGACTGCATCGAGCATCTTCATGATCCTTGCGTCGCGATCGCGGGTAGGAACGGTGCCCTGAACATCGAGCGCGAAATGCAGAATCTGCCCTACCGTCTTGCGCGGGTTCAACGATGCATAAGGGTCCTGAAACACCATCTGCATCTTGTGCCGATGCGACGCCAGCTCACGCCGCGTCAGCCGCGCGATATCGACGCCATCGAGCACGATGCGTCCGGCATCCGGCGTCAAAAGCCGCATGATGGTGCGCGAGAGCGTGGACTTGCCGCAACCCGATTCGCCGACCAGACCCACCGTCTCGCCACGCGCGATATCGAAGGAAATATCGTGCAGCACATGACGCGTGCCACGCGCTGTCGCGTAAGCCGTGTCGACCTTGTCGAGCGAGAGCAGCGGTCTTGCATCGTGGTCGATGGGCCGTGCCGAATGCGCCGCACGCGTCGGCACATGTAGCGTGAAATCCGTCGTGCCCGTGGCCGAAGCGAGCGCGCGAATTTCCGGCAAGCGCGCCTCACGATAATGCTTGTCGGCCGAGAGATGCAGCGCCGCGCCGCGCAATCCACGTGAATAGGCATGACGCGGATGATCGAGCACGTCGCGCGCCGAACCCTGTTCGAGCGCCTCGCCGCCATACATCACGACTACGCGATCCGCCCAGTCGGACACGATACCCAGATCGTGCGTGATGAGCAGCAATGCCATCGAAAGATCGCGCCGCAAGTTATCGAGCAGACGCAGGATGCCGGCCTGCACGGTGACATCGAGCGCGGTGGTGGGTTCATCGGCGATAAGAAGCGCGGGCTCGCAAGCGATGGCTGCGGCGATCATCGCGCGCTGGCGTTGTCCGCCGGAAAGATGATGCGGATAGTCGTCCGCCCGGCGCGCGGGTTCGGGAATGCGCACAAGATCGAGCAGTTCGACGGCACGCTTGCGCGCAGCGGCACGCGACATCGATGTATGAAGAATCAGCGCCTCGGCGACTTGTGCACCAATAGTCAGCACGGGATTGAGCGAAGTCATCGGCTCCTGAAAGATCATCGACATGCGGCGGCCACGCAGGTCCGCGAGCTTGCGTTCCGGCGCCGACAAAAGATCGATGCCATCGAAGAGCGCTGCGCCGCCGGTCTTCGCATGCTTCGGCAGAAGGCGCATGAGCGACATCGCCGTAGTGGACTTGCCGCAGCCCGATTCGCCGACGAGCGCCACCGCCTGCCCCGCCGCGATGTCGAACGACAGCTTGCGCACCGCGCGATGCGCGCCGTAGTCGACATCGAGGTGACGCACTTGAAGAAGCGGAGAAGTGGAGTTGCTGGGCATGAGACGCGGATAAAAGCCAAAGCCTCGAAAGTAGCGCAGCGCCGCCAAAAATAGAACCAAGCACTTCTGCTAAGAACATGCATGGCATTGCTAACCCGGCCCCATAAGCCGCGTTTGGGTCACTTGTGCAGAAGATGAAAGGCAGTGTTATGTTGCCGGCAAAGATGCTTGAAGATAAGCCCGCACCCACTTCTAATCCGGATCGAAAAACGCCATGCTGATGGAAGACTCGACGCTCGAACGCGCCACGCCCCTGACCGACGACAAAAACTCGTCGCTGCGTCAGTGGCTCGCGGTCGCCGCCGTGACGATTGGCGCGTTCGCGTTCGTCACCACTGAATTTTTACCCGTTGGATTGCTTCCTCACGTCGCGCACGACTTGAACATTCTCCCCGGCGTGGCGGGATTGATGGTGACCATTCCCGGCATCGTCGCGGCCATTTCGGCACCCGCTTTGATGCTCGGCGCGGGACGCATGGACCGGCGGCATGTGTTCCTGTTGCTCACCGCGTTGCTCTTGTGCTCGAACCTGCTGTCGGCGTTCGCACCGAATCTCGTTGTCATGCTGCTTGGCCGCGCGCTTCTGGGCGCCGCGCTCGGCGGCTTCTGGACGCTCGCGACATCGGCGGCGGGAAGGCTCGTCGAGGCGAAAGACAGTGCACGCGCAATGGCCGCCATTCTCACCGGCGTGACGTGCGCGACGGTCATTGGCGTGCCGCTCGGTACGTTCATCGCGAGCGTGGCGTCTTGGCGCGTGTCGTTTCTGGCGACGGGAGGGCTCGTTGCCGTCGCGCTCGTCGCGCAGTGGTTGCTCGTGCCTTCGTTGCCATCGGCTGCGGCTTTGCGCTTCGGCGATCTGACGGCGCTTCTCAAGCACTCGCATCCGCGCAGAAGTCTTTTGATGGTGGCGCTCGTCTTCGGCGCGCACTTTTCTTCCTACACGTATGTAACGCCCTTCTTGCTCGGCGATGCACACCTCGACATGGCGACGGTCACGTGGCTTCTGCTCGGCTTTGGCATCATCGGGTTCTTCTCGAATTTCGCGGCGTCGTCCGCCGTGCAGCGCAATCTCAAGGGCACGCTTCTCACGATGGTGTCGCTCCTTATGTTCGCGCTGCTGCTGATGCCGATCCTGCGGCATTCGTCGCTCGCGGTCAGCGCGGTTGTGCTGGCGTGGGGTATTGCATTCGGCGCGCTGCCGCTGTGCTTCAGCATGTGGATTCAGCGCGCGACGCCCGAGCATCCGGAGGCGGGATCGGCGCTTTTCGTGAGCATCATCCAAGTGGCGATTGCGATGGGTTCGTTCGTCGGCGGCGCGGTCGTCGATCGCGCGAGCATTCCGACGGACTTCATGGTGGGCGGTGCGCTGGCGTTGCTGGGACTTGCGACGCTTGCAGGCATCGGCGCGGAGGCACGGCCTGTTGCCGCGGCTTGCAACGTGCCGTGCGAGGAATGACATTCAACCCATGAGCCACGAGGCGCACGCGGGAAACATCGAAGCCGTCCCGCGTGCGAATCACATCACCCGCGCTTACTGACCTGTGCCAAAAGCCTGCTGCAAGCGCGTCCCCGCATACTGCTGCGCATCTTTCGCCTTCTGCACCACAGCCGCCGTGCCGAAGAACTCGTGCGTCACGCCGTCATAGACGCGACGATCGACCGGCCCGTTCACCGCTGCAATCGCCTTCTGCAACTGCGCGCCATCGTCACGCAAAGGATCGATACGCGCGTTGATGATGGTGACCGGCGGCAAGCCCGCGAGATTGGCGTGAACCAGGTCGAGACGCGTGTCCTGCTTGTCGGCCGGCGTGCGCAAGAGCTTGTCGAGGAACCACGCGATCATCGGCTTGTTGAGCGGCTTGGCCACTGCGTTCTCGATATACGACTCCGTGTTCATGCTGCCCGTTTGCGCCACCGGATACACGGCGATCACGGCAAGCGGCTTCGGCGCATTCGCATCGCGTGCGGCGATGGCCGTCGCGACCGCGAGATTGCCACCCGCGCTTTCGCCCGCGAGCGCAAGCCTCTTCGGGTCGCCGCCAAGCGAAGCGGCGTGGCTTGCCACCCACTTGTACGACGCGAAGGCGTCATCCCACGCGGCGGGAAAGCGCGCCTCGGGCGCACGCCGGTAATCGACCGATACGACGATTGCATTGGCCGCCTTCGCAAGTCCGCGCGCGCCGCCGTCATAGACCTTGCGATCCGCGATTACCCAGCCGCCCCCATGAAAATACGTCACGACGGGAAACGGGCCATTGCCTGCGGGCTTGTACACCGTCGCGGGCAAGCTGCCGGCCGCGCCCTGCACGGTAATGTCGCGGCTCGTGACGCCCGGTACCAACGCTTGCGGCGAAGTGCTGCGACCCTGCGTCTTCAACACGGAGTTGACAGCATCGGCGATAGTAGGTTGAGCGCGCGCCGTCGGCACATCGACCTTCTCGATGGCCTTCGGATCGAGTGCCGCATAAGCGTCGAGCACGGTCTTCATGTCGTCGTCCGCGCGCACGGCCGCGGTTGCATTGGCGACCGCGTTCGCCACGGGTGACGGCTTGTCCGGTGCGCTGTTGCATGCTGCAAGAGAGAACGACAAGCAAGCAGCCACACCGAATGCGGCACGACGCATGAGTTTCGGGGCGGGCGTTCGAAGGGCGGGTCGGACGTTATGATCGAGGTCGAGGTCACGCATAGGTGGGCTCCGTAGGCAGTCCGCGCGTGGGTTCGCGAGAATGTCTTCGCGAATGTGCAAGACGCGGCTAATGCTATTTTTGTGAGAGAAAGTGCTCGTCATGCGAAGGCTTTCAACAGTGCCTTAGCTCGTAAGCAAGAGCAGACGTTGTTCCCGGCAAAGCCATACGTGGAAGGCATTGAACCGTCCACGTCTTGTCGAACGCGCGTTTGCTCCGGTCGCAAGACGATCAAAACCTAAAGGGAAGCGAGACATGGCACAGGGGCCGAACGCGCATCGCGTCACGCAGGAAGCAGCACAAGATGGCGGACGCTGGCTTGCCATCGGCGGTCCGATTGTCTTTTTGCTTTTGTGGTCCGCGGGCTTTCCCGTCGCCAAGACCGGCCTGCACTACGCCTCGCCGCTCACGTTTCTCTCGATACGCTTTGCGCTCAGCATCGCGGTGCTCATCGGCGTGTGCGTGTTCAGACGGCCGCTCTGGCCAAGCGACATGCGAAGCTGGCGTTACCTGGTCGTCATGGGCCTGCTCGTGCAGGTGATGTACTTCGGCCTCAGCTATCTGTCGATGACAGCGGGCATTGCAACGTCATGGCTTGCGCTGATCGTTTCGTTGCAGCCGATACTCGTGAGCGTGCTTGCGCCATCGCTGACCGGTGAGCGTATTGGCGTGCGGCAATGGCTGGGCTTGATACTCGCGCTCGGCGGCTCGGCCGGCGTGATCCTGTCGCGCGGCACGCTGCACGCATCGGCACTCGGGCCGGTATTGCTCGCGGTGGGCGCGCTAATCGGCATCACGGCCGCGATGTTGTACGAGAAACGCGCGGGCACCGCGCAGGACCCGCTCACGTCGAACCTCGTTCAATATGCAGTGGGCTTCGCGTGCTGTGCGCCGATGGCGTTCTTCTTCGAGCGCACGGAAGTGCAGTGGAACCCGACGCTCGCCGTCACGCTCGCTTATCTCGTGATCGGCAACTCGCTGATCGCGATCACGCTGCTGCTCGCATTGACACGCGCCGGAAAGGTGTCGCAAGTAGCGGCGCTGTTCTTCTTCGTGCCGCCCGGCGCGGCAATCATGTCGTACTTCATTCTCGGCGAAGTGTTGCCGACAATGGCCTGGTGGGCGATGGGCGTCGCCGTTCTCGGTGTGGCCATCGCGACGTGGAAAGGTCGGGGCGCCAAAAACTAGCGCGCCTCGAAGCGCACCACGCATCGTGCAAGTCAGTTTCGTTTTGCAGCGACGACCGCGGCCGTATCCGTATCGCGTGTCGAACCCTTCGCCGGACGGCCGGCCCAATAACCCGCGAGCATCGAGCCCGAGAGGTTGTGCCACACGGAGAACAGGGCGCCGGGCAAGGCCGCTATCGGCGTGAAATAAAGCTTGCCGAGCGTAGCCGCGAGCCCCGAATTCTGCATGCCCACTTCGATAGCGAGCGTGCGGCACACGGCCTCGTCGAAGCCGAGCAAGCGACCGCCCCAATAGCCGCTCAGGAGCCCGATGCCGTTATGCATCACCACGCCGAACGCGACCACGAGCCCGACCGACGCAATACTCTTCTGCGTCCCGCCGACCACGGCGGCAATGATGAGCAGAATAGATACCATCGACACGAGCGGCAGCAGCCATTCGATCTTGCGCACGAACTTCTCGAACAGATGATTCACGATAAGTCCGACCACGATAGGCAGCGCGACGATCTGCAGGATGCTCATCAACATGCCGTGGACATCGACCGAGATTGACGCATCGACATAAAGGCGCGTGAGCAGCGGCGTCGCGAACACGCCGACGAGTGTCGAGAGCGCGCTGATGGTCACCGACAAGGCGACGTCGCCGCGCGCCAGATAAATCATGACGTTGGACGCCGTGCCGCTCGCCACGCTGCCAACCAGGACCATGCCCGCCGTCAGATCGGGCGGCATGTGCAACGCCTTCGCGATAGCCCACGCGGCAAGCGGCATGACGAGGTAATGCAGCACGATGCCCGCGATTACCGGCGCGGGACGCGTGAAGACGCGCCGGAAGTCGTCGACGGAGAGCGTTACGCCCATCGACAGCATGATGATGGTCAGGAGCGTGGTGACATGCGGCGCAATGCCCGTGACGGACGAAGGCGAATAGTAGGCGGCAACGGAGACCAGAACGGCCCAGAGCGGAAACAGGCGGGTGATGCGGGCAAGCATGAAAGGCGGTCCTTGAATGTCGTGGCGTGTCGTGGTCTGTCGATGCGGGCGAAAAACGTCGAATTTTAACCGGCACGGGCTAAGGTTTTCTGAAAATGCTTAATTGGGTCAGACTTTTTCGAAAAACAGGTTTTAGGCTGTTTTTACTATTTACAGTCTAAAACTTGTTTTTTGCTTTAACAGGTCATAAACTGTATAAACGCTTAACAGTCTTAAGACTGTAGGGATCTTCGTGGACTATCCGGTAAAGACGCTCAGCCAATTGCGGCCCATCCTCAAAGGCTTTCGCAAAGCCGCCGGGCTGACTCAGGCAAGCATGGCCGCGCAATTGGGCGTGACGCAGCAGACCTATGCGCAACTGGAAGCCAATCCCGCTGCGGCAAGCATGGAGCGCATGTTCAAAGTCTTGCGCGTGCTGGGCGTCGAGATGATGCTGACGGATGGCGTCATAGCGGACAAAGTCCCGCCCATCACGAAGAAAATCGCGGCGAAGGCAACGTCGGCGCGGGCCAGAGCCGCGAAAAAGCGGGAGAACTGGTAAGCATGGCGCGCCGCACCGACTCGAACCGGCTCGACCTTTGGATGAACGGACTGCCCGTAGGCCACTGGGAATCCAGCACTGGTGGCGAGCGCCTCGTCTATCGCGATGAGTGGATTGCCGACCCGCAAGGCCGTCCGCTCTCGCTGTCGCTGCCGTTCACGCCGGGCAACCAGCCGTATCGCGGGCAAGTCGTCGCGAACTTTTTCGACAACCTTCTGCCCGACAGCGAGCCAATCCGCCGTCGCATTGCCATGCGTTATCGAACGGGCGGCACGGCGCCGTTTCAGCTGCTCGCGCAGTTGGGTCGCGACTGCGTCGGCGCCCTTCAAATGCTGCCGCCCGGAGAGACGCCGGTCGATCTCGAAAGCATAACGGGACGCGCGATGAGCGAATCGCAGATCGCCCGGCTGCTGCGCGAGACGACCGCCACGCCGCAACTCGGACAACACGAACCGCTCGATGACCTGCGTCTCTCGATAGCAGGCGCGCAAGAAAAGACCGCCCTGCTTCGGCGCGGCAAGCAGTGGCTATTGCCCGAGGGCAGCACGCCGACCACGCACATTTTCAAATTGCCGCTTGGGCTCGTCGGCAACATGCGAGCGGACATGCGGACATCGGTGGAGAACGAATGGCTTTGCTCGAAGATCGTCGCGGCATTCGGGCTGGCTATCGCGCGGTGCGAGATCGAAGTCTTCGAAGATCAGAAAGTGCTCGTCGTCGAACGGTTCGATCGCCGTCTGTCGAGCGACAAGCGCTGGATTTTGCGGCTCCCGCAAGAGGATATGTGTCAGGCCACCGGCACGCCCGCGCTACAAAAGTACGAAGCGGATGGCGGACCGGGAATCGGCCATGTCATGGAAGTGCTGTCGGGCTCGGGGCGCGCGGCCGACGACCGGCGCGACTTCTTCATGGCGCAGTTGGTTTTCTGGCTGCTCGCCGCCACCGATGGTCACGCGAAGAACTTCAGCATCGCGCATCTGCCCGGCAATCGTTACGAATCGACGCCGCTTTATGACGTGCTGTCCGCGCATCCGATCATCGGACGGGGACGCAATCAGCTTGCCGCGCAGCGCGCGAAACTCGCCATGGCCGTGCATGGCAAGAACATTCATTACGTCATCGCCGAGATTTTGCCGCGTCACTGGATCGCGCAAGGGCGCACAGTCGGACTCGCCGCGCCGGAAGTCGAAGCGCTGATCGCCGAAGTCACGGCGCGCACCGAACAAGTCGTCGATGAAGTCGCGAGCGTGCTGCCCCGCGACTTCCCGATGGACATTGCCGAAGCGATTTTCAACGGCATGCGGCGTCTCTGCAACAAGCTCGCAGGCTAGCCGCCCGCGCCCGTCACGCGCCAAACGGTATTGCCGGCATCGTCCGCAAAGACGAGTCCGCCGTCCTTGTCCTGAGTCAGGCCGACAGGCGCGCCGCGCAGTTCCTTCTCATCATCGGAAACGAAGCCTGTTACCACGGGCTTGGGCGTGCCTACAGGCTTGCCGTTCTCGAACGCGATATACGTCACCGCATACCCCGACAGCGGCGAGCGATCCCAACTGCCATGCTCGCCGATAAACACGCCACCGCGATACTGCGCCGGCAAATTGCTGCCCGTATAGAACATCAGCCCGAGCGGCGCGACGTGCGAACCGATTGCGTAATCCGGCGGAATAGCCTTTGCGACGAGATCGGGACGCTGCTCCTTGACGCGCGTATCGACATGCTGGCCGTAGTAGCTATAAGGCCAGCCATAGAAAGCGCCATCCTTTACCGAAGTCAGATAGTCCGGCACGAGGTCCGCGCCAATCTCATCGCGTTCGTTGGCCACGGTCCAGAGTTGCCCCGTCTTCGGTTCCCATTGCAAGCCGGTCGGGTTGCGAATGCCTGCCGCAAAGATACGGCTCGCGCCGGTCGCGACATCCACTTCGAGCACGTTCGCGCGCCGATACTCCACGTCGAGTCCGTTCTCGCCGACGTTGCTGTTCGACCCGACGCCCACATAAAGTTTCTTGCCATCGCGGCTCGCGAGCAGCGCCTTGGTCCAGTGATGGTTCACGCGATCAGGCAGATCGGCGAGCTCGACGCCTTCCGCCGAGATGCTCGTTTCGCCCGTCGTGTACGGGAACTTGAGCAGCGCGTCCGTATCGGCGACATAGAGCGTGTCGCCTATCAACTGCATGCCGAAGGGCGAATGCAGATGGTCGATGAACACGTGCTTTTCCCATTCCCCGCTGCCATCGCCACGCTTTCTGAGCAACGTGATGCGGTTCGCGCCCTTCGATTCCTTGCCTGAGCGGCTCTGGACCATGCCCGCGATCAACTGCTTCGGCGTGGTGACCGGCTCCGCGTTCGGGCTGCCCGATTCGGCCACGAGAATGTCGCCATTCGGAAGCGCATACACCTGCCGCGGATGCTCGAGGTCAGACGCGATCTTCTCGATCTTCAGTCCGTCCGCGACCTTGGGCGTTTCGTTGTCTTTCCAGCCCGCGAACTTCGGGACTTGCATCGGCGGAGTAAAGAAGCTCTTGGCGGTAGGCAGTGGCGGATTCGCGCCAGCCTGATGCGCGCTGTCGTATTCGGCGTGCTCGTTGCATCCCGCAAAGAGTGCTGCAATAGAGAGCGCGATAACGCTCGTCAAAGTGGTTTGCTTAGTCACGAGCCGCCTCCTGGAAGCCGAATTTATCGAAGGCAAGCGCGATATGTCCAACGCTCAACAGCACCACGGTGATAACCGAAAGAATCACGCCGAGCGGCACGATTCCATAACCGTCGCGGCTATGCACGAACGCGTTGACGACCGCCGCGATGATGCCGAGCAGGTTGAGCCAGAAGTCGAGCTTCTCGGTGCGCGTGACGACGTGGCGTGAGCCGAACCACACATGCCCGAGATTGATGAAGCGCGGAATGATCGCGAGGATGAGCCCCGTCGTGACGAGCCACGCGGCGCCCTTCGCCCAGAACACGTTGGCGGTGATGACGAAGATGATGTCGAAAATCAGCGTCCCGACGAAGAGTCCGTAGGGAATGGGATTGAGTAAATCGAAGAGGGCTGTCGCCGTCCGCGATCGATATCTCAGGCTGGTCGTGCTCATGAGTGAGTACCCCAAAAAAAGATTAGGCAGTGGGCCGTGCATCGGTTGCGGAAGGCGGCGTGCATTGCCTTCTGACTCCGTATGAACAGCACATCACATGCCCGATTTTGGGGAACGCTTACATGATCGATTAGACAACGAGCAGGCTTGCCACTTTGCAAGCGTGCCGTCAGGTGACAGTCGGCTATCGGTGTGTCACGGGTTCAGACGCCGCGCCCGAGATGCTTCAGTTCGAGCTGCGTAATGGTTCGCTGCAAGGCGCGTTCAGCGCAGCCGCTCAGGTCGACGAAGCGGCAACCGAGAATCGCGCGGCGCTCGCCGGTCTGCATGAGTTCGTAACGCGGCGCGGCGATCTCGAGGTCGACGCTCACTTCGCCGAATGCGCCCATCCGCAGGGTGACGCCTCGCCAGACGCCGCCACGTTCGGCGGTTTCGAAGCGATCATCGGAGACACGCAAGGCCACGCCGCCGAGCGAAAGGTTCTTTACGTCGAAGTGGAAGGCATCGCCGCTTCGTCACGCCCGTGCGCGACGAACGGATTAACGAGCGGCGTCTCGACCCGGTAATACTGCCGCCGCTGCACGTAATACAGCAGCGTGGGCATCGGCGCTTCGAACGCGGGACGGCCATCGAAAAGCACTTTTACGGCCGGCCCGGTCGTGAATTCCGTCTGGATGCCCGATGGCTGGCTGCGCAACGTCAGGGCGTCCGCGCGGGCAAGCGCGGCATTGCTGGAATCCGAGCAGCCGAGATCGAAGACAAAGCGCGCACTGCGCGAATCGACGTCAAGGACCTGCGTCACGATCTGCCCGCCTTCGAATTCCACGGTGAGAAAGTCGCCGCGCGACAGAAGGCTGCGCAGGCAAAGCGCGATCTGCAACGGATGGCGCTGCGCATAGCATTCGTCGATAAGGGTCGCGGTACGGTCGGCGTCGAGGCTCGGGAGGGTGGCGGCAATCATCTTGTTATCCGTGCGTTGTCTGGTTTTTATTAGCGCCAAGCCTCTCAGGTTGCTAGCGCTACGGTGCACACCAGACAATGCAGAGACCGTGCCAATTGCGGCGCACGGGTCGCCGATTGCCTGCAAGCCGCGCCGGGCAAGGCTCGGGCGGCATGAGGAAACCAAAGCAATGGGCGCTTGCTACGTTACGCGGACCTCGCGTTACGGCCGCGCGCGGCGGATCACCGCACGCCGATATGCGGCGCGAGCGCGCGGAGCCAGTACGTCACCGCGACCGCGCCGCCATCGGGCGAACCCACGGCGCGCTCGCCCAGATAGCTTGCGCGACCCGCCCGAGGCGTCATGCTCGCCGTGGCCTGCGCGCCCTCTTCAGCGGCCGATAAAGCCGCTTCCCAGGCGTCTCGCGCGGACTTTCCTTCGTTCAATACCGCTTCGAATGTCGCCGATGCGGGGAACAGCGCGTCGAGCATGGTGCGGTCGCCCGCCTTCGCGCCGCCCAGGTCGCTGATGGCCTGCACCGCTTCCCTGAACGCGGCGGCCCAATCGGCCGGCTTCGGTTGCGCGACTCCCGCGAGATGGCGCGACGCGCGCAAGAGCGCCGTCGCGTAGAACGGGCCGGAGCTTCCCGCTATCGCCCGGCGCAAGGACGCCCCGAGCGCGGCAAGCGCGCCGTCCGGCGTGCCGAGCGCCGATCCCGGCACGCCGAGGATCGCGTCCGCCGCGCGTTTCATGCTCGCACCGAGATCGCCGTCGCCGGCGAGGGAATCGAGTTCGGTCAGGCGCGGTTCGTTGTCGATCAGCGCACGCGCCACCGACTGAAGCGCCGGCTCGATGACCCGCGCCCGGCCGCCGTCGCTTTCCCGCGCGATTCCGTGCCCCTCCGCGACGGTATCCGCCGCCATAGCGATACGGATTTCCCGTCCGACCGCGCCGCCGCCCGGCCACGCGCGCGATTCGGTCGCGGCATCGATAAGACCGAGCGTCGCGTCATCGACACGCAACAGCGAAACGGAGCAGCCCGGCATATTGAGCGCCGACAGCAGCGTGCCCGACCATGCACGCTCGACGTGAATCTCGCGCCGCGACAGATTGTCGAAGGCGGCGCGCAACACGACATCCAGTTCCATTTGCGGCGTCGCGCCAAGGCCGTTCACGAGCAGTGCGACGCGCTCGCCGCTTTCGAGCGCGAGATCGTCGACGATATTCGTGAGCAGAACGTCGGTCAGTTGGTCGGCGGGAAGCGGCGCGGTGCGCTCCACGCCCTTTTCTCCGTGGATGCCGAGACCGAGTTCGATCTCGTCGTCGGCGAGCGTGAAGCTGGACTTTTCGACGCCCGGCAGCGTGCAGCCATCGAGCGCGACGCCCATGGTGCCGAGATTGGCCGCCGCATGGCGCGCGATCGCCGCGACCTCTTCGAGCGACGATCCGCGCGAGGCGGCCGCGCCTGTGACCTTGTGGACGAGCACGGTTCCCGCGATACCGCGCCGCTGATTGCGCGCGGCCTGTTTGCGCAGCGAGACATCGTCGGCCACGATGACCACTTCGACCGGAATGCCTTCCGCGCGCGCCAGTTCCGCCGCGAGACCGAAGTTAAGGCGGTCGCCCGTGTAGTTCTTCACGATCAGCACCGCGCCGCGCGGACCGGCACAAGCGCGGATCGCGGCGAGCACGGCATCCGTGGGCGGCGAGGTGAAGACTTCACCGCATACCGCCGCGCTCAGCATGCCCGCGCCGACATACCCGCCGTGCGCGGGTTCGTGACCGCTGCCGCCGCCCGAGATGACGGCGACCTGCCGGTCCTTCGCCTCGTGCTGCGCGCGCTGTACGAGCACGTTTTCATTGCCGAGGATGGCTAAATGCGGCGACTGCCGCGCGACGCCTTCGAGCATCTCGCGCACGACATCGGCGGGATTGTTGATGAGCTTCTTCATGGCAGTCTCCTTGACGCGTTCGAGCGATGGCGATCATGTTAAACGACCGCGCCGCGAACGCTCGCGCGCTCTCATTCTTCTCTAATTCAGCCGCTTTACGATGCCTTCATCTGCTCGACAACGAATCATCCGACTGAAGGAGAAACGAAAATGACACTGCAAATGATCGTTCATGGCACGCCGGTCTGGGTCTGGCTGCTGCTGGCTTATCTGGTTTCGCGCGGCGTGAAGGCAATGAAAGGCGGTACCACGCCGCTGTCCAAGCTGGCGATCATCCCGCTGATCTTTGCGGGCTTCGGCCTCGTGCATTTGGCTCACAATCCGCACGCGAGCCTCTTTGCGGTGAGCGCGTGGATCGTCGGGATTTTTGCGGGCATCGCGGCGGGCGTGTTCAACGCGACGCGCACGCGCTTTTCCGTCGATATGGTGGCGCGCACCGTCACGCTGCCGGGTTCGGTCGTGCCGCTCTTGCTGATCCTCGCCATCTTCGCCGCCAAGTTCTGGCTCGGCTTCGAGATGGCAACGGTGACGGATACGGCGCTCCTCGGAACCTATGCATCCATCGACGCACTCGTGTCGGGCGTCGTCGCCGGGATGTTCGCGGGACGCTTCATCACGTACTGGAAAGCGCTGCAAGCGCACCGCTTCTTGCACGCTTGAACGGCCGAGCCTCCTTCGTGTCGAGCAGGTTTTTACCCGACCTGCTAACCTCGGGCGACATTGAAAACCTGACGCGAAGGAGGCTGCAGCATGAGCGATTCACCCGAATACGTACCGCCCAAGGTCTGGACCTGGGACAAGGAAAGCGGCGGGCAGTTTGCAAGCATCAACCGTCCAATCGCGGGGCCGACGCATGACAAGGATCTACCGGTCGGCAAGCATCCGCTGCAGCTTTATTCGCTTGCCACGCCCAACGGCGTCAAGGTCACGGCGATGCTGGAGGAACTGCTCGCCGCGGGTCACAGTGGCGCGGAATACGATGCCTGGCTCATCAAGATCGGCGACGGCGACCAGTTCGGCAGCGGCTTCGTCCAAGCCAATCCCAATTCGAAGATACCCGCGCTGATTGACCACAGCGGCCCCAAGCCCGTGCGCGTGTTCGAATCCGGCGCCATCCTCCTGTATCTCGCGGACAAGTTTGGCGCATTCGTGCCGACCAGCGCGGCGGAACGCGCCGAGTGTTTCTCGTGGCTTTTCTGGCAGATGGGCAGCGCGCCGTATCTTGGCGGCGGCTTCGGTCACTTCTATGCTTATGCGCCGAGCAAGATGGAGTATCCGATCAACCGCTTCGCCATGGAGGTGAAGCGTCAGCTCGACGTGCTCGACCGGAGGCTTGCGGAGAGCCGGTACATTGCGGGCGACGAATACACCATCGCTGATATCGCCATCTTTCCGTGGTACGGCGGTCTCGTGAATGGCTGGATTTACAGTGCCGCCGAGTTTCTCGCCGTGCATGAATACGAGCATGTGCGACGTTGGGCCGATGCGATCGGCGCGCGTCCCGCCGTGCAACGCGGCCGCATGGTGAACCGGACCTTCGGCGAGCTTTCGAGCCAGTTGCATGAGCGGCATGATGCTGGCGACTTTGAAACGAAGACGCAGGACAAGCTCGCGGTTAAGTAGATTTCTGGTCAAGTGCTTGCGCACGCTTGAAAGGCTGTAACGTCGTTGGCGCGCTTCCTGCGTGCACGGAAATAAACCGCACAGGAAGCCGCTAATGAACCGCTATCTCATTCCCGCAACCGTAGCTGCAAGCCTGCTCTTGGGCGTGATCAATACCTCGCAAGCAGCCGGAAGCGCTGCAATATCTTCCATCGAACAGTACACATGGCATAAGCGTCTGCTCGTCGTTTTCGCCGATGATGTCAGTTCCGCCGCACTCGCGAAGCAACGCGCATCGGTTCAGGATGCGAGCGATGGCTACACGCAACGCGACCTGCAAGTGATCGAAGTAATTGGCAACGACGTGCAAGGCGCAAGCGATTCCGCCGATGCATTGCGTCGACGATACGGCGTCAAACCCGGCGCGTTTCGCGCGGTGCTCGTTGGCAAGGACGGCGGCGTGAAGCTCGAATCGCGCGAGCCGATTGCATCGCGCGAATTGTTCACGACCATCGACGGCATGCCGATGCGTAAGCAAGAGGCAGCGGGTAACGCGCCGAAGTCGTGATCGCCGTATGATCCATGCATGTTGAAGTCTTCTTACGCTTCGTGACCTGATCCCAGCGAAGTCGTCATTCTTTGTCCGGCAACGCGACGCCGATCTTCTGCGCGGCGGCAAGCGCGCCGGGCGGCAACGGTGGTGGCGTCCGCCCCGGCGATACAGATGCTTGCTTCGCCGCGCCTGACATAAAGATGCGCTCAGGCAGGGCGAAGTGCCGTAGCACAAGCACATCCAGCGGTCCAGCGCCCGTCTCCGCGCGAAGTTGAACCGACAGCGGCGGCGTAAGACTCTGATCCGGCGTCCACGAGAGCAGATAACGCGCGTTATCTTGTTGCGAGACCTTCGCACGTTCGAGCAGACGAATCAGCGCGAAACGCCCTTGTGCGTACATGGTCGAGCGCAAACCGCCTGCCTCCGTTTGCCATTGAAGTTGTGCGGTGTTGTCCAGGGCTTGCCCCGGCCATTCGAACGGCTCCCATTGCTCCATCTGATTGAAGTAGTGCAACTGTTGACCCGATGTCACCAGCGTCAAATCAGTGATGCCCGGCGTCGGCACGCCGCGTAGTTCATACCGCGCCCGCGCATCGCCAGAGGGAAACACGACCCTTGCTACGCGCGAGAGCTTGTTGAGCGCGACGAGAAACGCCGGATCAAGCATGAGCGTGCCTTGATTCACGCCTTGCGTGGCGACCCAGTGGTCGCCCTGACGTTCGATCACGCCCGCAAGCTGCGTCGTGACGAACTGCGCTATCACGCCGTTGTCCATGCGCATGAAGTGCGCCATATCGGGCAGCGATGCATCGTTGTCGGAGTCCGCAAACGGATAGCGGCCGCCGAAGCTGTGATTCCAGTCAGCAAGGATGGATGTGCGCCAGACTTCGTTCAGACTGGACGATGCCGGTTGCACGACCACTTGCCACGTCTGGTCAAGCGGGGCTTCGAAAAGCCGGCCGAAACCCGACCATTGTTCGCCCAAGCTCGCAGAGAGACGGCTCGCGTAATCGCGACTATCGGCGATATCGGACGTTCTACCCTGTAGCACGGCTTGAGCGGCGACGCGCGACATGCCGTCGGGGTCGGGACTGGCCATCATTTGTTGCGTCTTCAAACGCATTGCGGTGACACGCTCAAGATAGCGAGCCAAGCTCAGATCGCTCACGAGTTGCAGCGTGGTTCTGGCATTGGCGGGTGCGTTGCTTGCGAACTCGCTGCCAGTCAGACGCAGAATAGGACCGAACGCGCTTGCCAGCGGCAAAAGTGATGGCTGCATCTGCTTGGACGGGTCCTTTTCGTCCTTGCCTACAAGATGTTGCGCCTTCGAAATCAGAGCGTCCGATATTGATTGCGTCGATGCGTCCGCACTTGCCTGAAAAACGAGAGCGTTCATTAGTGCGACCAGCGGCGAGCGTTGCGGGTCGCCGAGCAGCGTCAATTGATCGACCGTGCCAGATAACGACGAAGCGTTTTGCCAGCGAATGCTGTTCAAAAACTGCTGCCACGCGCGCGCGTAGTCATCGACGTAACGTTGACGGAGTTCGGTTTTGAGCGTTGACGGCGCGGTGTTATCAAGTTTCGCGTCAGACAGCACCCAGTCGCCCGTCACCGCGCGCTGTTCGCTCGCCTCATCGATCGCCTTTGGGATGCGTTCGTCCCACGCGGCACGCGTAAAAACGCCCGGAACGGTCGCGCTCGTGTTGAACAAGCCTCGGCTTGGGTGATCGCCGAGCAAGGTTGCCAACGTCATCGGCGGATATTTCGGTTTCGTCTCGTCGAGGATCTGCTGATAGATCGCGTCTGTCGAATTCTGGATGCCGCGCACGCCGATGATCGTCTGCCGCGTCGCCGCGACAAGCGTGATGTCAGGCGCGATGGCTGACGCCGATCCGCGCTTAAGGTGCCTCGCGTAAAACCAGACAGCCTGTTGGCGCAAATCTTCCCAAGTGCCCGCCGTCACTGACGCATTCTGCGGACGCGCTGGCGCATTCGTCGTCAGCAACTGTGTGGCGATAAACGACGCGTCGGCATGCTCGGGATGGGCGAGCATCAAATACGCCTTGAGCGTGTCGTACGCGGCCTGGACCTGTGTGTTGCCACCGCTGGCGATTTCGGCATCGGACAGGGAAGCGAGTTGCTGAAGGCGAGATTCGAGTCTTGCCTTGATCGGATCGATCAGTACGCGCGAGGCGACGCTTTGATAAACCGGGGAAAGCGCTTCATAAAGAGCGGCGTCACGGTTCAGACCAAAACGAGCGAGCCACGGAGCGCCCAGCTGGCGGTGTATTTCAAGTGTGTCGAGTTGCTTGTCAAGAGCATCCAGGGCGAGCAAGGCTTGCGTCTGGTCGTGCGGCGAAGAAACCTTGCTCAACGTCGATTCAACGTCCCGCATGGTTGCGCGGTTCGACATGCCGGAGATTATCGAGCCGATAAACCATAGTACGGCGACAGCGCTTATGAGATATGCGGCCACACTCGACGACGAGAGGCCCACGCGCCTGCCGTAAGCTTTGCGACTGTGGTTCGCGATGGTTTGCCATAGCGTTCGATTCGACGCTTCGGGCACACCGGCGTGGTGGCGCGCGGCCTCGCGCGGATACTCTGTCGGTCCCGCGGGTATGTCCAGCGGTGTGAAGAAAAGCCCGCGAATAGCATCGTGCGACCGTGAAGCGCCTGTCACGAGATGCTTCAGCGATTCCCGTGCTGTGCTTATGTGCTGCGACAATTCCGCCAGATATCGATCTGCAGGGTTCTTCGACAGACGCATCACCCCGGCGTTTGCCAATTCGCCGGTGAGGTCATGTAGTGCCGAGCCGACGAAATCGGAAACCATACGCGAGTGCGACCAGGTAAGCCCGACCGGCGGCTCATCTGTATGAGACGGACTCGCCTGCAATGGCTCCGCATTCAGCAAATACACCGGAGCAGACCAGCGAAGCACGCGCGCGACACGTGCCAGCGCTTGCGAGACGCTTTGAACATCGAACATATCGTGGCCCGTCGCACGGGCGACGGTCAGTGCAACGACCGCGTCCACTGGACGGCGGCGGCGCAATCGGCGCAACGCGGCGAGATGCTGCACATCTGGGGCACTGTCTGTCTGCTTTGCGTAAAGAAGAACCGCGCCTCCCGCGCTGGCATACCCGAACTTGAAGAGCGTAGGCGCCACGCGCCGAACTACTTCCCCGTCGCCGACAACCAGGATCCAACGCTCGCGCCAACGCCAGCGCCAGCCGTGCTGCTCGACTAGCCATTGCCTGAGATCGCTGAAATCACCAACGTCAGGCTTCGTGGCCCCCTGCGCGGCGTCATCGGAAGCACCGCCGTGTTTGAGCATCCAGTCTTTCACCGCGCGATAAGCCACGGCCGCACGCGACGCTTCGCTATAACTGAGCACGAGCCATAGCACGATGAAAATAGCGCACAGTGCTGCTATGACAGCTCCACGACTGTCAGCTGAGATCCCGACCCACTGAGGCCGTACCCAGACCAGCATGCCGGGCAAGATCACGAGGGATAGCGTGGCTAAAAAGTCTAGCTTGAATTTACGAGTCATTCGTCTTTCTGCTTATTACGGCTGTTTTGCACCACAGCCATGTGAAAGTGTTCGCCGGCGCTACGGGCGACGAGTTGCGGCGCGCTCAACCGGTCCGCTCTGTTCGCCCCGCACGCTACGGCGAGCCAGTCGGCCGATCTCCCCGCTCGTCCCACCGTGCCGTCGAGATTGAATTCCGTCAGCGGATCTTCGCCTGCCTCACGCACGCCAACGTGGCTCAGGGATGAGTGCAAAGGCCCGACCGATTCGCCGTCGAATCCGGTCATCCAGACCGACTCCAACGACGGCGCGTCGGCTTTTGCCCATTGCAGCGCATGTGTGAGCGCGCTGTCGAGATGGGTCCGCGCCGAATTCAACGGGCGATGCATGTGCGCGACGGGCATGAGTCGATGCTCGGCCGCTAATCCATGCGAGGCCACGAGAAGCGCGACGCCCGCCTCGGCCTCGCCTGCGTTGGGCGCTCCATCCAACATGGTTTGAAGCGATACCGAAATCAGCAGGACCGCGTAGAGATGCAAGGCGCCACTCGTATCGTCGAGCCATTGATCGACCGTCATCAGATCAACGGGCACTGGCGTGTACGTCGTTTCCGCCTGACGCAACTCATGACGCGCCCATATGCCTTCCCAGGTCGTTTTTGCGTCTGCCTCCCCGATATAGCCCCCGATATCGAGAAAGACGCGCAGCGGAAAATCATCCGGAAGCGACCCGAGACGGTCCGCAAGTTCGCCGATAAGTTGGTCGAAGAGCCAGGACAGCAGCAGGCCGTGGCGCTCCTTGTCGTCGACGGCAAAGAGCGCGTCGTCTGGTTGGAGCCACCGCGCCGTTACCGATGCGTCCTCCATGAGCTCCGATGCCTGAGCCTCGAGTGTCAACGCGTTTTCTTCTATCTTTGTCACGAGTTTCGCTGTCTCGTCATCCGTTACGCGGATGGCCGTGGCGAGCACGGCCATCGGAATGCTTTCGCGTGCGAACAACTTTTCGTTGTACCGCTTTCGTGCCTCATTCCAGTCCTGCGCATCGAGACACTGCCTCTCGTGAATGCTGAACCGACGTGAAACGACAAACGCGGCGAGGCCCGTTGGATATAGCAAAAGGCAAGTCCAGAACAAGGGCGTCTGCATTGGTTCCGCGCGCGGCCACAACGCCATCACGCCGAAGATTCCGGCGATAGCCAGGACGAAGAAGACCACCGTCCAGACGAACCTCGATGGCGGCTCGTCCGGTTCGGCGCGTTCCGGTGGAAGGTTATCCAGGTCCAGCGCCATGCTTAGCTTTTGCCGCTGTTTGGAAGTGAGGAGATCAGACGACAACCGCATTCGCAGCGGTCGTTGTGTTGCGCGATCTCCAAACCGTTATCGAAAGCCCCTGAGGTTGCCGAAGCAATACGGTTGTCACCGTGGCGGGGACACGTGACACGATCGTGCAGGCGCGCAACCGCGCGTCCCATGAAAACGCAGGTTGCTGAACCTTGCGTGACGGCGCCGTCGCCGGTATGGCGGTCGCCTATGCGAATAATTCCTGGCATGTCTGGTCCGAGGAGGAAATAATCAAGCGGTCATGGCTTACGCAACACATGGCCATGACCGCCACGTTCAAACACGGGCGGGAGGTCGCGGCGCGGGGTTCATGCCACGGTTGATCTGCGACGCGCGGCTTGCGTTCTCTTCCGTACGCTTGCGCGCTTTGTCCTCGGCCTCGTAGTCGGTCGAGCCGAACGTATCGACTCCGCGCAACCGGAAATAAAGCGAGGAAGACAGCACATGGTCCTGCCAGCTCGTGAGCATGGTGTCGTGCACGAGAAGATCGAACAGCGCCATGACCTTGGGCGGAAGCGGGTTCTTGCCCGACAGCCCCATCTTCCACGCCTGAACCAGGCTTTGCTGCTCGGCGCTGATCATCGCGTCCATGTGTTCCTCGATAATCGATGCGCCAAACTCCGGGTCCGCGTCATAAGGCTGTTCGCCGATCTGTACACCGGCGCGCGCTTGATTCACCGCGCGGCGCATGCCGGCCAAAGCGGTGTCGCATTGGATCATGTCCGTCGACTCCGCCTGGATACGCTCCCACACGCCGACCGACGGTCTCGCTTTCTCGGCGCTGGCGTCGCGCAACGCCTCCATTTCAGCGCTCCTTGCCGCCTCCATGCGGTTCTGCGCCTTGCCTAAGGTGATCGAATCCGGCACCGGAAATTGCTTGCGCAAGGCGAGATAGGCAGCAGTCGCGTCGTTGCGCTCTTTCAGAATGGCTTCATGCTTTGCAGCCAGCGCGTCGAACTGGTTGGTGACGGTGGCACGAAATTCGGACGACGTATAGCGAACCGCCATCCAGCGTAAAAAGACCTGCATGTGATCGACGAAATTCAGACGCGCGACGTAGGGCACCATCTCACGGTAGGCCTTCATCAGTTCCCAGATCTTGTACGTGTTCTGGCCGTCAGTGATGGGGTTTGCCAAGGTGAATTTTTGGAATGTCTTAGGTTTAAACTTTGCCAAATCCTCCATGCAGTCCAATGCCCCGCCATAAGAAATTGCCTCATTCAGCATGTCGCGCAAGACGACTCGCTGAAGCTCCGCGCGCGCGCCGAGCGATCCCGGCGGTGCGCCGCCAGTAATGTCTTCGCTCGTGCCGGGATAAAGATATTGCAGGCCGCGTGTATTTTCCAGGCTGTCGAGCCGTTGATAGAAGCGTAGTTCGTGCGCGGCGGCAAAGTGAACGCAGCGCTGAACTGCCTGCGGCACGCCAAGCATTTGGTCGCCGTAATTCTGTTTGATTGCCCCGATCAAGGGCACCATGCTGATCAGCGCATTCTCCTGGACCAACGACGACACCGCGTCGAGCAAACCGACGAACACGATCTCGATAGGAATGGTGGCGCCGTTCGGGTCCTTTGGAATCTTGTATTCCAGTATGGCTTCGCTCGGATGTTTGTATGTCGCGCTCAGGTCATTCAGCAAGGCCCTCGCAAGGACGCAGCCGCGATCCGCGCCGAACACAGACACCTTGACGTGCTGGACCTTGGGCATCCTTGCCCTCGCGTCCTCAATCGCTTTCTCAAACTGGGTCTTGGCCGCCTTAAGGCGCGGCTCAACCCCGGTGCCCAAAAGCCGCGCGACCACTGAGTTGTCCCTGAGAACAGGAACCACGTCGAACGAACATTTGAACAGCTCGCCCGCCACTGCCCAGCCAACCTTCAACGGATTCTTCCTGAGATCGAAAAGGATCTGACGGCCGCTTCTCATCGCGTCCTTGGCGAGGATGCGCCCGGCCGCGCGGCCACGGTCGAGCACGGCGCCGGTCCTGAAGAAGCGCAAGACGCGTCCGGCATTGGTACGCAACGCCTTCGCCTCTTTGACGAGTCCATCGTATGCATCCACCACAGGGCGATAGGAATGCTCCTCCAAACCCTTTTTGAATCCGTCGGTAATGGCGCTCTTCGGATCGAGCTTGAGACGGTCGATGCCGGTGATTTTTTCGCCAATCTTCTTTGCGTTCGATACCTGACCTTGAGCCGCACTCAAGACCTTGCTCGTCAGCGCGGATACGATTTCGCCATCTCTGGCTTCTTTGTTGAGGTCCGTGCCCAGGCCGGAGTAGTAGAGTCGGTACCAAAACTGATTGGGGGTCTTTTCGCGGCGCCGATCCTCGTTTTCCCGATGTGCCTCCCAGAGCCGGCAGATGTTCGAATATCGCGACGTCGATACGTCATCGTGATCACGGTGTCGACCAAATCCATCAAAAAAGAATCCAATGTGAATTACCGCACCGCATGGGATGCAGTCATCGGAAGGATAAGCCTTCGTGTTGGCGCCAATCGCGTCCAGCACTTCAAGAGGCGTGCGATCTGCGGCATCGATTTTGTTCGTATTAGCCATTCTTACTTCCACTTGCGGCATGGATAAACTTGTTGCTTTTAATCTCGCGCACAACATCTACAGGCAGCTTCTGCATTGCAAGACCAAACGCTCCGGGCTTGCCCTTCGACTCCGTGACGATGCGCTGCACCGCCGCATGTTCGTCAAACCTCGGATTGACGAGCAACGTGTAGTACACGTACTGCTCAAGGTCGACAGTGTCGGTGAAGCGGTACTTCATCCAGCCTTGAACAGCCACACGCGTGGTTCGACGGTAGGCGGCAGCCCAGTCAAGATCGTCTGGGTTTGCAGCCTTGCCGTATTTCGTTTGAAACCACTCATCGACCTTTCCATAGTCAAATCGAGAGCCGCTAAAGTCATTGCGAAACTCGAATTCAACATGGTCGTCTGGATAGAAGTGCACAGCCAAGATGTCGTTGCCCGCTCGGTCAGACCTCTTCACGGGATCAAGATGAACCGTGGTTACTTTTTTGATCTCTTTTATGGGTGCGTACAGGTCCTTTACGGCCTCGTCCGCATCATAGACTTGCCACTCGACCGTGAACTCCGTTCCTTTAAGCTTGTAGCAGCAACTCAAACTTCCTGCCCCTGAACCTGGCGGCAGATCCCCACCTCCACTGGCTCGATTCCCATATTTGTCACGGACCACAAACTCCGTCAGGTTGTACGGCGTGTAATTCATACCCTCCGCGCTCAACCCGCCATACACTGGCTCAGACGAAAAAAAGTCGCAGCCCGCGAGAAAGACGGTTGCCACAAGCAAAACAAAGACGTGTTTCATCAAACTTGAAATGTTCATTCGTATGTGCATGATTGCGTTAGTTCACCATTCCACCAGATAGATAGGGCAATAGTTTCGCTTGCAACAACCGCGTTCAACCAGCGACGCCGCACGCGGTTAGCAAGATCAAATTGAATCGGCTTGGCCAACTTTGCTTCCGTTTGCCACATGATCGAATTTGTTGCTCTTGATCTCGCGCACAACATCTACAGGCAGCTTCTGCATTGCAAGACCAAACGCTCCGGGCTTGCCCTTCGACTCCATGACGATGCGCTGCACCGCCGGGTGTTCGTCAAACTTCGGATTGACGAGCAACGTGTAGTACACGTACTGCTCAAGATCGACGGAGTCGGTGAAGCGGTATTTCAGCCAGCCTTGAACAGCCACACGCGTGGTTCGACGGTAGGCGGCAGCCCAGTCAAGATCGTCTGGGTTTGCAGCCTTGCCGTACTTCGTTTTAAACCAATGATGTACTTCAGCATAGTCAAATCGAGAGCCGCTAAAGTCATTGCGAAACTCGAATTCGACATGATCGTCTGGATAGAAGTGCACAGCCAAGACGTCGTTGCCGGCTCGGTCAGACCTCTTCACAGGATCAAGATGAACCGTGGTTACTTTTTTGATCTCTTTTATGGGTGCGTACAGGTCCTTTACCGCCTCGTCCGCGTCATAGACTTGCCACTCGACCGTGAACTCCGTTCCCTTTAGCTTGTAGCAGCAGCTTATTCTTCCTTCGCCTGACCCTGGCGGCAGATCCCCGCCTCCACTGGCTCGATTCCCATATTTGTCACGGACCACAAACTGCGTCAGGTTGTACGGCGTGTAATTCATACCCTCCGCGCTCAACCCGCCATACACTGGCACAGAAGAAAAAAAGTCGCATCCCGCAAGAAAGACGGTTGCCACAAGCAAAACAAAGATGTGTTTCATCAAACTTGAAATATTCGTTCGTATGCGCATGATTGCGTTTAGTTCAACATTCCACCAGACAGATAGGGCAATACTTTCGCTTGCAACAACCGCGTTCAACCAGCGACGCCGCACGCGGTTAGCAAGATCAAATTGAATCGGCTTGGCCAACTTTGCTTCCGTTTGCCACATGATCGAATTTGTTGCTCTTGATCTCGCGCACAACATCTACAGGCAGCTTCTGCATTGCAAGACCAAACGCTCCGGGCTTGCCCTTCGACTCCATGACGATGCGCTGCACCGCCGGGTGTTCGTCAAATTTCGGATTGACGAGCAACGTGTAGTACACGTACTGCTCAAGATCGACGGAGTCGGTGAAGCGGTATTTCAGCCAGCCTTGAACAGCCACACGCGTGGTTCGACGGTAGGCGGCAGCCCAGTCAAGATCGTCTGGATTTGCAGCCTTGCCGTATTTCGTCTGAAACCACTCATCGACCTCTCCATAGTCAAATCGAGAGCCGCTAAAGTCATTGCGAAACTCGAATTCAACATGGTCGTCTGGATAGAAGTGCACAGCCAAGACGTCGTTGCCGGCTCGGTCAGACCTCTTCACAGGATCAAGATGAACCGTGGTCACTTTTTTGATCTTTTTTATGGGCGCATAGATGTCTTTAGAGAATTCTTCCATGTCATAGACTTCCCACTCGACCGTGAACTCCGTTCCCTTTAGCTTGTAACAACAACTCAAACTTCCTTCGCCTGACCCTGGCGGCAGGTCGCCGCCTCCACTGGCTCGATTCCCATATTTGTCACGGACCACAAACTCCGTCAGGTTGTACGGCGTGTAATTCATACCCTCCGCGCTCAACCCGCCATACACTGGCTCAGAAGAAAAGAAGTCGCAGCCCGCAAGAAAGACGGTTGCCACAAGCAAAACAAAGATGTGTTTCATCAAACTTGAAAGGTTCATTCGTAGGTGCATGATTGCGTTAGTTCAACATTCCACCAGATAGATAGGGCAAGCACTCTTGCTTGCAACAACCGCGTTCAACCAGCGACGCCGCACGCGGTTAGCAGGATCAAATTGAATCGGCTTGGCCAACTTTGCTTCCGTTTGCCACATGATCGAATTTGTTGCTCTTAATCTCGCGCACAACATCTACAGGCAGCTTCTGCATTGCAAGACCAAACGCTCCGGGCTTGCCCTTCGACTCCATGACGATGCGCTGCACCGCCGGGTGTTCGTCAAATTTCGGATTGACGAGCAACGTGTAGTACACGTACTGCTCAAGATCGACGGAGTCGGTGAAGCGGTATTTCAGCCAGCCTTGAACAGCCACACGCGTGGTTCGACGGTAGGCGGCAGCCCAGTCAAGATCGTCTGGGTTTGCAGCCTTGCCGTACTTCGTTTTAAACCAATGATGTACTTCAGCATAGTCAAATCGAGAGCCGCTAAAGTCATTGCGAAACTCGAATTCGACATGATCGTCTGGATAGAAGTGCACAGCCAGGACATCGTTGCCAGCTCGGTCAGACCTCTTCTCAGGATCAAGATGAACCGTGGTTACTTTTTTGATCTCTTTTATCGGTGCATAGATGTCTTTAGAGAATTCTTCCATGTCATAGACTTGCCACTCGACCGTGAACTCCGTGCCTTTGAGCTTGTAGCAGCAGCTTATTCTTCCTTCGCCTGACCCTGGCGGCAGATCCCCTCCTCCACTGGCTCGATTCCCATATTTGTCACGGACCACAAACTCCGTCAGGTTGTACGGCGTGTAGTTCATACCCTCCGCACTCAACCCGCCATACACTGGCTCAGAAGAAAAAAAGTCGCAGCCCGCAAGAAAGACGGTTGCCACAAGCAAAACAAAGATGTGTTTCATCAAACTTGAAAGGTTCATTCGTATGCGCATGATTGCGTTAGTTCACCATTCCACCAGACAGATAGGGCAAGCACTTTTGCTTGCAACAACTGCGTTCAACCAGCGACGCCGCACGCGGTTAGCAAGATCAAATTGAATCGGCTTGGCCAACTTTGCTTCCGTTTGCCACATGATCGAACTTGTTGCTCTTAATCTCGCGCACAACATCTGCAGGCAGCTTCTGCATTGCAAGACCAAACGCTCCGGGCTTGCCCTTCGACTCCATGACGATGCGCTGCACCGCCGGGTGTTCGTCAAACTTCGGATTGACAAGCAACGTGTAGTACACGTACTGCTCAAGATCGACGGAGTCGGTGAAGCGGTATTTCAGCCAGCCTTGAACAGCCACACGTGTGGTTCGACGGTAGGCGGCAGCCCAGTCAAGATCGTCTGGGTTTGCAGCCTTGCCGTATTTCGTTTGAAACCACTCATCGACCTTTCCATATTCGATTCGAGAGCCGCTAAAGTCATTGCGAAACTCGAATTCGACATGGTCGTCTGGATAGAAGTGCACAGCAAAGACGTCGTTGCCGGCTCGGTCAGACCTCTTCACAGGATCAAGATGAACCGTGGTTACTTTTTTGATCTCTTTTATCGGTGCATAGATGTCTTTAGCGAATTCTTCCATGTCATAGACTTGCCACTCGACCGTGAACTCCGTTCCCTTTAGCTTGTAACAACAACTCAAACTTCCTTCGCCTGACCCTGGCGGCAGATCCCCGCCTCCACTGGCTCGATTCCCATATTTGTCACGGACCACAAACTCCGTCAGGTTGTACGGCGTGTAGTTCATACCCTCCGCGCTCAACCCGCCATACACTGGCTCAGAAGAAAAGAAGTCGCAGCCCGCGAGAGAGACGGTTGCCAGGGCCGAAAAAAGGAAATGCCAGAACAACCTTGATAGGTTCATTCGTTTGTAGCCCATTGGCTTATCTCATCAATTCAGTGTGCGTCGCGATGGCAAGCACGTATCAAGAACACTAGTCGAGGAATCCATACGGCAAACCCGTAACCGCTCAACTCTCCGCCACCTGTTTAATCACGTCACGAGTAAGTCCGCTCAAAGCCTCCCGATGCGATATCTCGCCGTTTCGCGCTCGTTGCAGACGCTCCTGAATCACCGGATGCTCGTCGAAACGAGGCGAAAGCACGATGCCCTTCGAGACGTAATTCAGGAAGTCGTCTTTCTCTCTTAGACGATAGCGGCTGGCTCGTTCGAGTTGCTCGGTGACAAGCAGGTACAGCGCGAAATCGCTCTTCTCGTCGAGCCTCACGCCATACATTTCGCGCAATTGCATCGCGAGTTTGTCCGCATGGCCAAGCGCAAATAATCGCGCGTGCTGATCCGACGACAGAATTAATGGCGCATCCGCTCGCGCTGGCTTCGAAGCCCCATCGCTCCGCCAGACGATCTCGCCTTGATCGCGATCTCGAAACCAGATTTCCCTGCAGGGCGCGATAAAACAATGTGCCTGCTCGTCGGTCCAGACGCTTCGAATACGCGCGAGAATGCGGTTGTCGTAAAAGTGCAGAAAGTACTCGCGCTTGTCGGGTATCGCGTAACGCGTGTAGTGTTTCAAATGCTCATCCAGCTCTGTCAACGAAAGAGGTGACCAGATCCAGGTGAGCATGAATCCCGAGGCGCCTTCCATCCAGATGCGTCGAGCAAGTCGGCCCGCCAGCTCTTGCGGCTCGTCAAGCGCCAGGCGTTCGACATGAATCAAATACGGTGCGATATCCGTATAGGAGTCGAGCACGGAACCATGCCAAAGCGAAGTCCAAGCGAGGCCTTTTACTTTCGGCAATAGCTTGTCGATTCCCGGGCTGCCACGAGTATCCACGAGCAGATATAGATTGACGGATTGCTCGTGCATGAACGAATCGAATTGAGCCAGCAGCCGATGTCGCCATTGCTCCCAATCCATATCGGCATCTTGCGCGGAAGGTGTCGCGATCATGTTTTCCATCACGCCACCTCGGTCATTGCTTCGACGCCGCGGTGCGCATCCATCAGACACTGCTTGCACGGGCCAATCGGCATTTCGGGCATGGGGAGCGACAGATTGCCGGGGCCTGACCAGTTGAAGCTGCCGCACTTGAGCAGAATGCTGCCTGGTGCGCCCAGTTCAATGTTGCCGCCTTCAATCTTGATATAAGCTCCGCCGCTCGTGAGCGTGAGCGCGCCTTTCGACTGTGCCGTAACAGCGCCGTCGATGCTGTTGAAGTGCATGTCCTTCGACGCGGACAGCTCCATGCCGCCTGTGCGTGCATGAACCACGATATCCTGCTTGGCAGCGGTCAGCCGCATGCCCTGAGACTGCGCAAAGAGTGACACCTGGCGACCTGCTGCCACCGTGAAATTGCGCATTACGCCGATATCGGCGTTGCCACCGGCAGTAGCAATCAAGTTTTGGTCTGCATTCAACTGCAGGTGTTCACCCGACGTGATCCCGATGCCCGAAGGGCCGCTCATGAGCACGACGGACTGTTTGAGCCCGTCGAGTGCGTCGCTAAAGAGCGCTTTCTGCTTCTGCAGGTCAGCGACTACGGCTTCGGCCGACTGCACAGCCTGGTTCAGCAACTCGATGCGCTCGATCGCGCGCTTCAACTGCTCTTGCGCCGCAGCCATGTCGAGTTGCGCGCCCGTAGCTTTCCTTTGCACTTCGGCCGTCAGCAGCAGACCCTTTCCGCCTCTCACCGCTATATGCTCATCCGAGCGTAACTCTGCGCCGCGACCGCGCTCCTTGCGCCCTTCGTCGACCATATGCCCGAGATTGAGCTCGCTGGTCTGATACGGCGTGGTCAGGTGGATATGCTCGACCCCCGCCTTGTCCTCCATGCGCAACTCATTCTCCGCAGCCGAGCGGATAATATTTCGCGTGTGATTGAGGTTATTGACGAGGTCCGGATTGAGGCTGTCATGCAACGCGCCTACGATGATTGGTCTGTTTGGATCTTGTGCCGTAAAAACCAGCGCCACCTCGGTTCCGTCGATCAGCGGCATGTGATGACCGTAGTTAGGTCCCGCATACGGCCGTGCCATCCGGATAGGGCGACTGCGTCCACCCGGACTCCACTCGTCCAAATCGAACGGCATCTTCGTGACGTACGGGCCCTTCTCCGTGAGATAGCTGTACTTGTACTTGCCTGGAGAATCTATCCGCGCGGGAAGAGTTCCTGCGATCTTCGGTCGCTCGATCTTGTCGATGCTGGTGCGCCATCTCCGATCTGCGGGAATCGCCCGGAAAGCGCACCAATACGACGTACCGCGTCCACCTCCGCAGCGTACCGACGTGACAAAGAGACCATGCGGCGCGTCCTTCGGATTCACGTCCAGACGCATTACTTCACCTGCCTCGAGGGAGAACGGATTGCCTCGACCTGAGTAGCTGATCTGCTCCGCCAGATGCGCCTCATGACGAATCAGCGCAATCGTCTTGCCTTCTTCTTGCGTCTCATAGTGTTCGCCCCAATGGTTGTCCACGCCATCAGTGGTTTTATCGGCAGGCGCGGCATTGGACTCGACTAGCAATGAGACATCCGCTTGCCGATGGTTGTAATCGTCGAGCTGAATTGCTTCGGGCACGCGCCGGGTGATCGTTTTGAGCGAACGAAGCGATTCAGCACCCGCGCTTTCCAAACCGGAATGAAGACGATAAGGAACGACGCGCTGTTTGCGCGCGTAGGCGTCGAGATCGTCGCCGAAAATCATGGCGGTACCATTGGACTTCTGCTCGAAGCGAAACCACAGCCCTTCCTCTGCGCAAAGTCGCTGAATGAAGGCGAATGTCGTCTCGTGATATTGAGTCACGTACTCGCGGCGTTTGTATTTGCCGCGAAGCTTCAGAAAATCGAAATCCACGCCAAGGCGATAGCCGTAGTGGCGCAATGTATCGGTGATGATTTCCACGACGGATTGCATCTGGAACAGCCTGCTTTTGCGGGCGCGGGCGAGATCCGCGATCCTGGGGACGAGCACGACGCGGTAACGCGTCTCGTCGGCGGACATTCCGAGTTGCTCAAAGCGGCAGATCATCCCGTGCGTGACGTACGACTTTGGCATCTTGCTAAAGTCCTTCCAGCGCTCACCGAACATTCTTTGCAGATACCCTTGATCGGGATCAACAGGATCGATGGTAAATGTCGCTGGTCGGCCGACGACTTGGTCCATTGGAATATCGGCGACCGGGCTCGTGAAATCTATTTGATATTCATAGAGCTCACTGACGCTCGCTTTGCCGGAAAATCTAAGCACGGAGACGGGAAAGGACTGCGGCTTGAGTTGTAGCGTATAGGCCTGACTTGGCAATACCATCGACATCTAAATACATCTCCTATGAATCTCTTTTGATGCGCACGACATTTCGATCCAGCGTTTCGGCATCCTGATCGCACTGCGTAGTTCTTTGCCCTGAGATCGACGAATCGCTAGTCGAACTCAATTCAGGCCAGTAAGGAATTGTTGCCGAAAAAATCGCTGCTCGTGCGCAGCCAATCTCTCCGCAATGCGATGCTCGACTATAAGAATTTCTGCAGATTCATCGACTTAACAAGCCATTTGGATATCGACGCAGTATTCTATTTTTAGGAGTTTTCTGATGACCCAAAGGGCTTTCTCGCTGATACATCGGCCACATCTTTACCGAGGCTGCAGTCAGTCACGCGCCCAAAGAAGGCCGCCGTCAAAGCTTCCACCGACGGCGGTCATGTGACTTCCTAACGCGATCCTCGCACGCGCGCCATAACAGGCAACACTCGTCTCACAACTTCGTCACCTGCAACATCGCATCAGCAAACTCCCTCGGCGCTTCCTGCGGAAAGTTGTGTCCGACACCCCCGCCCAGCGTGCGATGCACATACTTGCCCGTGAACTTCTTCGCATACGCAGCAGGTTCGGGATGCGGCGCGCCGTTGGCATCGCCTTCCAGCGTGATGGTGGGCACGGAGATGGTCGGTCCTGCCGCAAGACGCTGTTCGAGCGCGTCGTATTGCGCTTCGCCCTGTACAAGCCCGAGCCGCCAGCGATAGTTATGAATGACCACCGCGACATGGTCCAGATTCTGGAACGATGCGGCCGAGCGTTCGTACGTGGCATCGTCGAAATTCCACTTCGGTGACGCAAGCTGCCAGATCAGCTTGTTGAAGGCATCGCGATTGGCCGCATAACCCAGCGCGCCACGCTCCGTCGAGAAATAGTACTGATACCACCACTGGAACTCCGCCTTGGGCGGCAGCGGCTTTTTGTTCGCCTCCTGACTGCCGATGAGATACCCGCTCACCGACACCAGCGCCTTCACGCGCTCCGGCCACAATGCAGCGATGCAATCTGCCGTGCGCGCACCCCAGTCGTAACCACCGAAGATGGCCTGCTCGATCTTGAGCGCATCCATGAGCGCGACGATATCCACCGCTGTCACGACCTGTTGACCGTTGCGCACGGTATCGGCGGAAAGGAAGCGCGTGGAGCCATAGCCACGCAGATACGGCACGATCACGCGATAACCGGCCGCGGCCAGAATAGGCGCGACCTCGGCATAGCTGTGGATGTCGTAAGGCCAGCCATGCAGCAGAAACACGACCGTGCCATTGGCGGGCCCGAGTTCCGCATAGCCGACGTTGAGCTTGCCCGCATCGATCTGCCTGATCGGGCCAAACGACGCGCCCGCGCTCGTCGCTCTAACAGTGGACGATTGCGCCTTCGCGAACGTGCTGAAGCCGAAGTCCGCAAGGGCGACGCTTGCAAGCGTCGTCCCAAGCATAAGACGACGCCGTTGATTGACGGGTTCTGACATGACCAGACCTCCTTATCGATTGGTTCGGGAATTTTCGTGGGTCCACTTGAAGAGTGGCCTCGACGGTTTTATATCCCAGCCGATCAGGAGCGATGTATCTCAGTGTATCCGTCCATTCAATCTACACATCGCGATTCAAAAGCGCGGAATACTCAGCGCTTTTTGTAGTTTGCAAACACCTCTTTGCGGATGGAGCCATGCACGCCCCAGTTCGCATCGACAACCTGCGTCACGCCGAAATCCGCCGCCACGGACATGAGTGCGATGGCCTCGTCTTCGCTCAGTCCATGAACCGTCATCAGGAAGCGCCGCAGTTTGCGAAAGGCATCGCGCATGGCACGGTCGAGGCTCGCGTGTTGCGCGACTTCGAGTTGCGCGTTGGCGCCGAGTTCGGCGAGATAGTTCGGAAACGTAAAGCCATACACGGACCATTGCTGATCCGTTTCGAGCAGCGGATGCGTCAGTCCTTCGAGCAACGTGCCTTCGAGATCCGCCTGCTTGTGCAGGATGAATTCGAAGTCACCCGTGAGCGACGTTTCAATGGCCGTGCCGCCGAGTTCGCTGTCGCCTTGCGCCGCGTGCGGATCGCCGACTGAAAACAGCGCGCCCGCAACGGCCACCGGGTAATACATCTTCGAACCCTTGCCGATACGCCAGTCGTCGATATTGCCGCCGGTATAGCTCGGAGGAATCGAGCTGACATAGTCCGCTTCGGCGGGCGCCACGCCCATGGTGCCGAAATGCAGCCGCGCCGGCACGCGTATGTCGGGCAGGATGTTCTCGCGCTTCTTCACCAGCCGATGATCCACCTGCACGCCAGGATAATCGATGGTCGCATGCACGATGCCGTCCGGGTCGGTCTGCGGCGTCCACACATAGTTGTAGACGGCGCGCGCATACGGCTCGCCGGAAGTATCAAGTTCGAAGATCGTCACGACTTCGCGCGGCTTCGGCTCCTCGATCAGATCGTGATACTGAAAGCCCCACGACGCCGCCACGTTCGAGCCGAAGCATTTGCCCGCATGACACGCGTTGCAACTCGGGCGCGGCCGTACATCGAGGATGCGCACTTCGAGTACATCGCCGGGTTCGGCGCCTTCTATCTCGACAGGCCCGGTCAGCAGATGCACGCCGACGCCTTCGCCATCGCCCAGTTTGAACGGACCTTCTGTAGGGCCAGCACCGCGCCGCGATACGCCCTTGTGCTCGCGCGTCCATTCGAACACGCTCTGCGCGCCGGGGTCGCCCGCGACCATGCGCTCGTGGTCGTCGTTGGCATGATGCGTCAGCGTTTCGATGGTGGCGCGGTCGCCCGACTTCAGCGTGAGACGCGGCTCTACCCGTTTGCTGAAGTATCCCCAATGCACGGTGGATGATGAAACGGGCAGCGTGTAATGCTTCATTGAATCGTCCTCGGCTTTAGGGTTTTAATGCACCGTTTCGAGCGTGCTGCCCGCGCCCATCACGTTGAGAAAGCGCGCAGTCAGCGGATGATGCGGATGCGTCAACACCTGATGCGCCGGCCCTTCCTCGACCACCGTTCCGCCGCTCAAGAACACCACGCGGTCGGCCACTTCATCGGCGAAGCGCAACTGATGCGTCGAGATGATCATGGTGAGGCCGTCGTCGAGCGCGAGACGGCGGATCACTTCGAGCACTTCGCCGACCAGTTCGGGATCGAGCGCGGATGTCGGCTCGTCGAGCAGCAGCACGCGCGGGTTCGGCGCAAGCGCACGCGCTATGGCCACACGCTGTTGCTGGCCACCCGACAGATGACGCGGCAAGGCATCCGCGCGATGCACGAGGCCCACGCGTTCGAGCAAGGCATCGGCGCGACGGTTGGCATCGGCGAGCGTTGCGCCGTGTACCCATACGAGCGGCAAGGCAATGTTCTCGCGCGCCGTCAGATGACTGAACAGATTGAATTGCTGAAACACCATGGCGACGCCGAGACTCGCACGTTCTCGCGCCAGCTCGCGCGGATTCATTCGCCGCCCGTCATCGCGAAAGCCGAGACGCCGGCCGCCCACGCGTATCTCGCCTTCGCTCCATTGCTCCAGATGGTTGATGCAGCGAAGCAGCGTGCTCTTGCCCGAACCGCTCGGCCCGAGCAACGCGACGACTTCGCCGGAGCGGATGTCGAGGTCGAAGCCATTCAGCACGGCCTGTTCGCCGTAACGCTTGTGAACGCCACTGATCTGCACGGCCACGCCGTTGCGAGCCAGCGTGTCGTAGCGGCGCGCGCGTTCGGCAGCCGTGATCGGCGCGAAGACAGGCGGCAAGTCGCCGGGACTCGCGGGTTTCGGTGCGGGCGCGGGTTTGCGTCGTCCCCAGAAACCGCCGCCCGTGCTCGCGCGATCCAGATCGAGCGCTCGTTCGATCATCAACTGAATCGCTGCGATGGCGCCCGTGAGACACAGATACAAAAGCCCCGACGCGAAGAAGATCGAAAAGAAGTCGAACGTGGACGATGCAAGCTGCGTGCTACGCAAGGTCAGTTCGCCGACCGAGATCACCGACGCCAGCGACGAGTTCTTCAGTGCGCTGACCGTTTCGTTGCCAAGCGCGGGGATCATCGAACGAATCGCCTGTGGCGCGATGATTCTGCGCATCAACACGCCCGGCGTCATGCCGAGCGCCTGCCCCGCGAGTGTTTGTCCGCGATCCACGCCGAGCACGCCCGAGCGGAATATCTCGGCGATGAACGGCGCTTCGTTCGCGGCGAGCGCGAGGCCCGCCGCGCCGATCGCGCTCAGTTTGATGCCGATATGCGGCAAGGCGTCGTAGGCGAACACCAGTTGCAGAATCAGCGGCGTGCCGCGAAAGATCACCGTGTAGCCGCGCGCGATCGCCGCGAGCGGCCCGATACGGCTCAGTTGCATGGCCGCGAGCACGAGTCCCAGCACGAGGCCGCCCGCGAGTCCCAGCAAGGTCACGGCGATCGTGAAGCGGATGCCGTCCAGAAGATACGGCAGGCCGAGATAGTGAAGGAACAGGTCCATGAGCCGATGCTTCCCGTGCTTACTTCGCGACGATCAATTGCGGCGCGGCTAGGTTCTCCACGCCGAGGCCCCACTTCTTGAGCAAGTCCGACTGTGCGCCGCTCTTCTGAATGGCGACGAGCGCGGCCATCACGGCATCGCGGAAATCAGGCTTGTCTTTCGGCACGCCGATACCCACGAAATACGGCAAGGTCACCGCCGTCGCTTTTTCGAGCTTGTCCGGATACGCCTTGACGGCCTGATCGACCGTGTTCACGTCGTTGATATACGTATCTGCGCGGCCGGCGAGAATGGCCTGGATGCAGTTGGCGTTGTTGTCGTAAAGCTGCACGGTGGCTTCCGGCTTGCCTGCCGCCTTGCACTGCGGCGCGAGCGCCTGAACCAGCGGCACTTCCACGTAGCCGGTGTTTTCAGCGGCGGTCGTGCCGCACATCGACGTGTTGATGCCGGTAATTTTCTTGGGGTTGCCCTTCGCGACGAGCACGCCGTCGAACACCTTCGAATACGTGATGAAATCGGCGGCTTTGGCGCGTTCCTCGGTTGCGTAGATGTCGGAGATGACGATGTCGGCCTGACCGCTCTGCAGCGTCGTGAGCAACGCGGCGAAGGTGACGGGCTTGTACGCCATCGTGAAGCCGAGACACTGCGCGATCATCTCGCCCAAGTCGATATCGAAGCCGACGTACTTGCTCGGATCGTTCGGATCGAGCGCTTCATAGCCCGGCGTGTGCGGATTGATCGCGTTGGTGAGCGTCTTGCCCTTGAACTGTGGATACTTCGCCTGCAACGCGCTGCATTCGGCGGGCGAAGCGGCGTGTGCTTGCCCCGCGAACGCGAACAGCGACGCGCACAAAGCGCCGAGCCACACGCGAGCTAAACGGCCCATGAGATTCCTTTGCATCGATACGCTCCTGGCGGCTCTTGACCGCTGATGACGATTGACTTGCGATGCCCCGAGCGTAGGCGACCGAAATCCCGCTAACTTGTCTGGCTGCGCACAACTGCTGGTCCTCACGTGCACGCTCGTCCAAGAACCGCTTTCGCCGGTACCGCCGTGTCGCGCGCGAGTGCATGCATGCGCCGCGATGGCGCATGCATGCACTGTGGTTCGGCACGCCTTGCATGGCGTCGCCGCATGGCCGCGATGGCGCGGGAGTTGCTTTTCCAAAGCGCGTCTTGCCTGCTATTCGTGGAGTTTTCGCTTGAACCTGTCGCGCTTCACCACCGAGTCGTATCCCGAGTTCGAACGTCGACATGAATGGAAAGCGGCGCTCGCGCGCCTGGGGTGGCACGGCAAGATAGAAGGCGGCGAACGCGGTCTTCAAGGCACGCTGACATCGCGTGTATCGGCGGGCGGCATCGAGTTCACGACGATCGCCTCGGCCGCGCAGACGCTCGAACTGAGCGCCGATCAAAGCGGCAGTCTCATGCTCGTATTGCTGATCGATGGCGACGCCACGCTCGTCGCCGACGGCCTGCGCGAACGCGTTAGCCCGCATGACATCGTGTATGCGGCATCGGGACAAAGCGCGTCGCTGATCTTCGCGGGGCGCTTTCGCGCCTTTATCGTGCGTGCGCCGAAGAGCGCGATCAACGCGCGCTTGCTCTCGCCGCTTTCGTTGCGCGTGGCGCTGCTGCCGGGCGCAACGGGCATGGGCCATATCTTTTCGGGCTTCTTGCGCTCGGTGGTCGAGAGCCTCGAGACCTTGAGCGCCGATGAATTGCGTCCCACCGAACTCGCGCTCGCGGAAATGCTCGTCGCGTGTCTTGCGGGACAGGAACGCAAGGGCTCGTTCAACGGACTCACGCCGTCGCAGGCGGCGCTATTCTCGCGGCTATGCCGCTTCATCGAAGCAAATCTCGCCGAATCGACCTTGAGCGTCGCCACGCTTGCAAAGGACGAGCGCGTGTCGCCACGCTATGTGCAGAAGCTTTTCGAACTCGCCGGACAGAGCTTTTCGACCTATGTGCGCTCACGCCGTCTTGAGCGATGCCGCGCGGAACTGGCCGATCCGCTCTCCGAGAAAGTATCGATCTCGGACATCTGCTTTCGCTGGGGCTTCAACGACCCCGCGCATTTCAGCCGCGTGTTTCGCGAACGTTACGGCGCGTCGCCGCGCACCTTCAGGCACGAGGCGAGCCTTGAAATAGCGCGTCATCTGGTGCGAAGTCTCTCGCGCGGCTTGCCGGTCAATGCGGCGAGCCTGATCGCGCAGGCGCGTCAGGATCATGCGGGCGATACGCTCGTCGCCGTGCGTGAAGAACTCGATGCCGTGCATATCGAACCTCGGCTCGGACGCGACAAGCCGCGCCATCATCTGCTGCGCGCAACGGCAAATACCGTGCATTGGGGCTATTTCAGCCACGATCTGAAGCCCGTGCTCGAAGTACAGAGCGGCGACACCGTGACCGTGGAAGCGCTCACGCAACATGCCGCGGATGACTGGGATCGTATGATCGCGGGCGATCCCGGCGCCGAGAGCGTGTTCCACTGGACCGCCGAGCGCAAGAACGTGGACCGGCGCGGCGCGGGACCGATGAACGCATCGATCTACGGACGCGGCGCGGGCGAAGGCTTCGGCGTGCATATCTGCACGGGACCGATTGCCGTCACCGGCGCGGAGCCGGGCGACGTGCTCGAAGTGCGGATCGTCGATATTCATCCGCGCCGCTGCGCGAACCCGAAATATCATGGCCGCGCATTTGGCAGCAACGCCGCCGCGTGGTGGGGCTTTCACTATCGCGAGCTCTTGACCGAACCCAAGCCTCGCGAAGTCGTGACGATCTACGAGCTTCATACGGATACCGAACGCGTCGACACAAGCGCCTATGCGCGCGCCGTCTACAACTATCGTTGGACGCCGCAACGCGATCCGTTCGGCGTGATGCATCCAATCATCGATTATCCCGGCGTGCCGGTCGATCATTCGACCGTCGTCGAAAATCACAACGTGCTGAAGAACGTCACCATTCCGGTGCGGCCGCATTTCGGCGTGATCGGCGTCGCGCCTCGCCAGAACGGTCTGATCGATTCGATCCCGCCTTCGGCCTTCGGCGGCAATCTCGACAACTGGCGCGTGGGACCGGGTGCAAGCGTGTTTCTGCCCGTGGGCGTGGCGGGCGCGCTGCTTTCCATCGGCGACCCGCATGCGTCGCAAGGAGACTCCGAGTTGTGCGGCACGGCTATCGAATGCTCGCTTACGGGCGACTTCGAACTGATCCTGCACAAGAAGCACACGCTCGCCTCACAGCCCTTTGCGGACCTCACGTATCCGCTTGTCGAAACCGCCGACGAATGGGTGTTGCACGGCTTCAGCCACGCCGACTATCTCGCGGAATTCGGCACCAGCGCGCAGAGCGAGGTCTATCAGAAGTCCACGCTCGATCAGGCCATGCGCGACGCCTTCATCAAGACGCGCCGCTTTCTCATGTCGACCAAGGGACTGAGCGAAGACGAAGCGATCTCGTTGATGTCGGTGGCCGTGGACTTCGGCGTGACGCAAGTGGTCGATGGCAACTGGGGCGTGCACGCGATCATCCGCAAGGCGCTTTTCACGGATTAGCGCTTATATATGGAGCGCCATCGTTACTGAACCGCCTCGGGCTCCTCGATCGCCCGCGTCAACAATTCGACGAACGCCACCACCGCTTGCGGCAAGGTGCGTCCCGCCATCGTCTGAATCTGCAAGGTGCGCTGATGCAGTTCGGGATTGCTGATGGGCACGGCCGCCATATCGTCACGCTGCAAACGGCTGCGCACGGTGAGGTAGCCGGTCAGCGTGATGGCGTCGGTGCGTTGCACGAAACTCTGCAAGGCCATGTGATAGTTCGCGATGAACACCGGCTCGAAGACGAGCCCTTCGAGACTGCACGAGATATCGAATAACTGACGCAGCGTCACGCCCTGATTGTGCATGGCCATCGGCCATTCGTGGAGATCGGCGAGCGAAACCGACTCGCGTTTCGCCAGCGGATGACCACCGCGCATCAATGCGAACACCGGCGCGCGCTGCGCATAATGCACGTGCACGTCCTTCTCGGGCGCGACGCTGAAGCACACCGCGACATCGTGCGTGCCTTCTCGCACGCGCTGTGTGGCGACCGATGGCGGCGAGACATCGAGTTGAAACTGCGCACGCGGATGCGTCTCCAGAAACCGCGCAAAGGCTTGCGGCAAGAAATCCGGCGCCACGCCTTCGGACGCGGCGACGCGTATCGTCACGCGGCCGCCCGCGCTCAAATCGCGTATTTCATCGATCACGCGCTCGTTTTCCAGATGACTGCGGCGCGCATGATTGGCGAGCAAGCGCCCGGCATCGGTCAAGACCATGCCGCGCGGACGCCGTTCGAATAGCGGTGTGCCCATCTGCTCTTCGAGCTTCGCCATCTGCCTGCTCAATGCCGACACCGCCACGAACAGCCGCTCCGATGCCTTGCTAAGCGAGCCGCTTCGCGCGATTTCGAGGAAGTAACGCAACGCCGTCTCGTCCATTTTTGCCTTCTCGTTTCGCTCCGGGATAACCCTCGATTTGCCTTTTAGGCAAGGGTTCTTGAGAAATATTGTAATTGTCCAGAAATATCGGCGGCGGCAGCATGAGTCACGATTAAAGGGAGAACGACGTGACCCGCGATACCGCCATCCAGCTTGCCACTCAGCGTTATGAGTCCGGCGCGTTCCTCGAAGACCTGCAGCGACGCGTCGGTCGGCGCACCGATAGTCAGGAAGCCGACAGCGGCGCGCGCCTCTTCGCTTACCTCGAAGAAGAACTCACGCCCACGCTCGAGGAATGGGGCTTCGCGTGCCGCATCGTCGAGAATCCGGTGGCGGGCGCGGGGCCATTCCTCATCGCGCATCGCCATGAAGCCGCGGACTTGCCGACGGTGCTTGGCTACGGTCACGGCGATGTCGTACGCGGCTACGACGCGCAATGGTCCGAAGGCCGGTCGCCGTGGCGCGTGACGGTGGAAGGCGAACGCTGGTACGGCCGCGGCACCGCCGACAACAAGGGCCAGCACAGCATCAATCTCGCGGCGCTGAAGGCCGTGCTCGTCGCGCGCGAGGGCAAGCTCGGCTTCAATCTGAAGCTGCTGTTCGAGACCGGCGAGGAAGTCGGTTCACCCGGCCTGCATGCGGTGTGTCTCAAGTTGCGCGATGAACTCGCGGCGGACGTGTTGATTGCATCCGACGGACCGCGCCTCGCCGCCAACCGCCCGACGCTCTTTCTCGGATCGCGCGGCGTCATCAATTTCCGTCTCGATGTGAAGCTGCGCGATGGCGCGCATCACTCGGGCAACTGGGGCGGCCTCTTGCGCAATCCGGCCGTGGTGCTGGCAAACGCCATTGCATCCATGGTCGATGAGAACGGCAAGATCGTCATCGAAGGATTGCGGCCGCCGCCGGTGCCGGAATCGGTGCGGCGCGCGCTCGAGGGGATCGTCGTGGGCGGCAATCCCGGCGAACCGGAAGTCGATGCCGACTATGGCGAGCCGGGTCTCACGCCCGCCGAGCGCGTGTTCGGCTGGAACAATATCGAAGTGCTGGCGTTTCGCGCGGGCAATCCCGAGAAGCCCGTCAACGCCATTCCGCCGCATGCGTTCGCGCACATGCAGATTCGCTTCGTCGTCGGCACGAACTGGCGCGAGCTTGCCAGGATCGTGCGTGACCATCTCGATGCGCACGGTTTCACCATGGTCGATATCGAAGTGGAACGCGGCATGCCCGCCACGCGCGTCGATCCTGACAACGCGTGGGTGCAGTGGTCGATCCGTTCGCTGACGCAGACGACTGGCAGCGCGCCCGTGCTCTTGCCGAACCTCGGCGGCACGCTCCCCAACGATGTATTCGCCGATGTGCTCGGCATGCCGACCATATGGGTGCCGCATTCGTATCCCGGATGCTCGCAGCATGCGCCGGACGAACACATGCTCGCGCCGGTGGTGCGCGAAGGCTTGCGCATCATGGCGGGTCTTTACTGGGACCTCGGCGCGCGCGATGGCAACGTAGCGCCTCGATCGAACGGAGAAGCACGCCATGAGCACTGATTCCGTCACGATATCCCCCGCGCGCGATGAGCCGGCGAAGCATCGCAACGTGGCGCGTCTGATCGTCGCCACGTCTATAGGCAATGCGCTCGAGTTTTACGATCTCGTCGTCTATGGCTACTTCGCAGGCGTATTGTCGAAGCTGTTTTTTCCCACGCAGGATCACACCGTCTCGCTGCTGCTCACCCTCGGCACCTTCGCGCTGTCGTATCTCGCGCGGCCCGTCGGTGCGCTCGTGCTCGGCTCGTATAGCGACCGGCATGGCCGCAAGGCATCGCTTACGCTGTCCATCGCGATGATGACCGTCGGCACGGCCATGGTCGCGCTCATGCCTTCGTATGCAAGCATCGGCATTGCGGCGCCCATTCTGATCTTCTTGTCGCGTTTGTTGCAGGGCTTTTCGGCGGGCGGCGAGTTCGGCAGTTCGACGGCATTTCTCGTCGAACATGCGCCCGAGCGCAGTGGCTTCATGTCGAGCTGGCAGTTTTCGAGTCAAGGCGCGAGCACGCTGCTCGCGTCGCTCTTTGGTGCCGTGCTGACGAGCACGCTCACGCCTGCGCAGCTCGAAGGCTGGGGATGGCGCATTCCGTTTCTCTTCGGCGTGTTGATCGGACCGATCGGGCTGTATATTCGCCGACGCATGGACGAAACGCCGGAGTTCGAGCAGGCCGAGAAACTGGCGTCGCCCGTGCGCGAGTTGCTCAAGACGCAGAAGGAACGCTTGCTCATCTCCATCGGCTCGCTCGTGCTCACGACCACGGCCAACTACATGCTGCTTTATATGCCGACGTACGCGACGCGGCAGTTGGGCTTGTCGCCGTCGTCGGGCTTCATCGCCACGTTGACGGCGGGCTTCATCATGATGGTGCTCGTGCCGGTGGTGGGACACCTGTCGGACAAATTCGGGCGCATTCGCATCATGCAGGTGACGGGCGTCGTGTTCTTTCTGACCGTTTATCCGGCGTTCATGCTCATGAATGCCCATCCTTCGCTGCCGACCTTGCTCGCCGCGGTGATCTGGGTCGCGTTACTCAAGGCCACCTACTTCGCGCCGATTCCGGCATTGATGGCCGAACTCTTTCCGACCGCCACGCGCACCACGGGCATGGCCTTCGGCTACAACATCGGCACGACCATTTTCGGCGGCTTCACGCCGCTCGCGGTGGCTTCGTTGATCGCGGTCACGGGAAACAACCTTGCGCCGGGACTGTATCTGATGATCGCTGCGGTCGTGAGCCTCTTTACGCTCGTGTGGGCGCGCATGCGGATCAAGTTGCGCTAAAGCCTTTGCCAGGAACTTTGAAAATGAACGAGACATTGAAGCGTGCGATTCAGTTTTCCATCGATCATGAATCGAAGTGGGACCGGAACGTCGATGGCAACTGGGGCGTGCATATCAACGATCCCGCGCCGTGGAACAAGCTGCTTGGACCGGTACATGATCGTGGTCCGGTGTCGGGCGCGATTGCGCTCGATGGCCACGTGATCACCACGTGGGGCGAGCCGGATCGCGCGGACCTTACCTTCAGCATTGCGAAGACGTACCTCGCCTTGCTTGCGGGCGTGGCGCACGACCGCGGCTTGCTGCCCGATGTCGATGAACCCGTGCGCGAGCGCGTGCCCGGTATCGGCTTCGACGACGCGCATAACGCCCCGGTTACGTGGGCGCAACTGCTGCTGCAGACGAGCGAATGGCAAGGCGAGTGCTTCGGGCTTTCGGATCAGGCGGATCATTATCGCGCGGTGACATTTGGCGAGCCGCCTGCGGGCAAGAAAGGCGACTTGCGGCCGTTGCAGATGCCTGGCACCTTTTGGGAATACAACGACGTGCGGATCAACCAGTTATCGCTTGCGTTGATGCATCTGTTTCGTCGGCCACTCCCCGAAGTGTTTCGTGAAGCGATTGCCGAGCCCTGCGGCATGAGCGATGGTTGGCAATGGGTGGGTTACGACCATGCGTGGACCGAGATCGATGGACGGCGCATGCAGTCCGTTCCCGGTGGGACGCATTGGGGCGGCGGCATGTCGGTCAGTGCGAACGACCAGTTGAAGATCGCGCGGATGTTGCTGGACGAAGGTCTGGTTTCCGGGCGGCGGGTGCTGTCCCGCGAGTGGATCGAGAAAATGCGCACGCCTTGTGATATCGCGCCGTTTTATGGGTTTCTTGTCTGGCTCAATACGGGGCGGAAGATGTTTCCCTCGGTGCCGGAGTCGAGCTATTTTGGCGTGGGCGCGGGAAGTTCGTTCATGTGGATCGAACCTTCCACGCGGCTGGCGGTTATCGTGAGGTGGCTGGATTCGGCGTTTGCCGGGGAGTTTTTTGGGTTGGTGTTCGATGGCGTCAAGGGAATGACGCGTTGAAAGCTTGCGCTTCTTTCCGGCCGACACGACAAGTTGGCCGTCCTCTCATTTCGGGCTTTCGATAAATCTCCCAAGCGCGTACCTAGCGTGCACTAAAAAGGCCCCTGAATCGCCTCTGCTAAATGCCCCACATCGCAACATCAGCAATTCCGACCGAGTAGAACTTCCCGCAATTTCGACCCTTTGTTTAAGCGCTCAAACGCAATGTGTCCGAGTACACATACGCGAGTATTTCCATTCGTGCGATGAACGTTCGACGCTGATTTGACCTGCTAAGCTTTGTTTCAATGGCATGACCAATACGCGAACGCGAAGCGGCTCGATCACGCTTCCCGGCACGTACGTCATTGGCCATTCGAACGGCGGGTCAGAGCCATAGAGCTCGATACGGGGATCATCAAAGTGTGGACAAGGTCAAGTTCGGCAGGTCACAAAACGATGCCCGATCGTGTGCGTTCCGGCATTCGTGCATGCACCCCGTCGTTGACTCGTCGCGCCCTGCTCGGTGACATCGCGGCGCTCGCTCTCGGTGCAGCGTCCCCCTTCGCCTTCGCTCAACATGATGCGGTGGGACTCGTCACGCCGCCGCTTCGCCTCGACGATATCGTGCTTGTCGATCAGACCGGCAAGACGCGTCGCTTGAACGAAGTGTTGCGTCACGGCGTGACTGCGTTGCAGACGGTCTACACCGGTTGCGGCACGGTATGTCCTTTGCAGGGCGCGCTATTCAGCGCGGTACAGAAACGCATAACGGGCATCCGTACTCGTCATGCGGTGCAGTTGCTATCGATTGGAATCAATCCGCTTTCCGATTCACCTCAGGCATTGCACGCATGGCTCGCCCAGTTCGAGGCGGGTCCTTCGTGGATCGCAGCGACTCCGACGCTTGCGGATGTCGACAAGATGCGCGTGGCGCTGTCGGGCAGCAAGGCATCGGCAAGTGACATCGCAGACCATTCGACGCAGGTCTATTGCTTCGATGCCAATGCGATGTTGCGCTGGAGAAGCGCCGATCTTCCACGCGTGAACGATGTCTGCGATGTGCTCGGCGCGCTTGCACTGACATAGCTATTCGACTTATCCACGGGGAGCAGGACCATGCCACGAATCCTTTCGGCCGGGAGCGTGTTGCTTGACGTTGCCCGCCATGCGCGCGTCGTCTTGCTGCTGGCGTTGGCGCTAACGTTAGCGAGTGTGTCGCACCAAGTCCGCGCGCAGACATCGGCGCCCATCACGCTAAGCGGCACCAGCATGTGCGCCGACGTGAGCGGCGAATCCAAAACACCGAACGCGCCAGTCATTACATGGCCCTGCACCGGCGGCGCGAATCAGCAATGGAAGCCGGTTGCTACAGGCACGCGCTACAACCTCATCAATCTCAATAGCGGTCTATGCATGGACGTGTCGGGTCAAAGTCCCGATCCCGGCGGTCCTATCATTCAATGGACCTGTAGTGGCGGCACGAATCAGGCGTTTTCGTTGATCCCGCAAGGCGGAGGTTACGCGATCGTCGCGGGACACAGCGGCTTGTGCGTGACCGCGTCGAGTACGACCTCACAAGGCGTGCAACTGACGCAGCAGGTGTGTAACGCAAGCGCCACGCAGACATGGAAAGTCAGCGGCTTGCCCGCGCCGCAAGCTGCATTGCCTTCGAAATGGACGGCGCCCATCACGTTGCCGCTCGTGCCGCTCCAAGCCGCGAATCTTCCCGATGGAACCGTGCTGGTCTGGTCGGCCGACAGCGCCCTCAACTTCACCTCTGGCGAAGTCACGCCGGGCAAGACGTACACGGCGATCTTCAATCCATCGACCGGCACGAGCAAACAAATGATCGTGACCAACACCGGGCACGACATGTTCTGTCCGGGTATCGCCAATCTTCCCGATGGCCGCATCTTCGTGACGGGCGGATCGAGCACGAAAAAGACCAGCATCTATTCGCCTACGACCGGCACATGGACGTCGAGCAATCAGATGAACATTTCGCGCGGCTATCAGGGCAGCGTGACCTTGAGCAACGGTAACGTGTTTCTAGTGGGCGGCTCGTGGAATGGCGGGCTCGGTGGAAAGACGGGCGAAACGTGGACCTCGGGCTCGGGCTGGCAAGTCAACGGCGCCATTCTCGACGACTACATCCTGACGAACGACGCTGCGGGCGTGTTCCGCGCTGACAACCACGCCTGGCTCTTCGCGGTCGCCAACGGACGCGTGTTTCATGCGGGCCCGAGCCGCGCCATGCACTGGTTCGACACGGCAGGCAACGGCAGCGTCACCGCAGCCGGCAACCGGGGCAGCGACAATGACGCGATGAACGGCAACGCGGTCATGTACGACGTCGGCAAGATACTTGCCGTGGGTGGCGCGCCGAGCTACGACCAATCGACGGCCACCTCCAATGCGACGCTGATCGACATCAGCAGCGGAACGGCGATCACGCGCACCATCGCACCGATGAGCTATCAGCGCGCGTTCAACAACAGCGTCGTGTTGCCGAATGGGCAGGTCGTCGTGATCGGCGGTCAGACCTTCGCCGTGCCGTTTTCGGACGACAACGCGATCCTCACGCCCGAGTTGTGGGACCCGACCACGAATGCGTTTTCGCGGCTCGCGCCACAAGCCGTACCGCGCACTTATCACAGCATGGCGCTGCTGCTGAACGATGGACGCGTGCTCAGCGGCGGCGGCGGATTGTGCGGCTCGTGCGCCACGAATCACACGAATGTCGAAATATTGACGCCGCCTTATCTTCTCAACGCGGACGGGTCCGCCGCAACCAGACCGACCATGAGTTCCGCGCCGACCGATGCGTTGCTCGGCACGACCATCGTCGTATCGGCGACCAAGGGCATGACAGCATTTGCGCTGATGCGCTCATCGTCGGCCACGCATTCGGTGAACAACGAACAGCGACGCGTGCCGCTGACGTTTACGGTGGGCACCGCTGGCGAGTACAAGTTGAAGATTCCGTCCGATCCGGGCATCGTCGTGCCCGGCTATTACATGCTTTTTGCGCTGAACGCGAAGGGCGTGCCGAGCCTCTCGCGTACCATGCGCGTGCATTGATGGCGCAGCGCTTGGTCGGCCTCGCGCTCGTTGCGATGGTAACGGTTGCCCATGCCGCATGTGAACCGCGCGACCTGGGCTGCGCGATTTTCGACGGAGAGCATCCGCTGTCCGCGCATTTGCGTGATGACGATCGCACGTTGCCTGCGTGGACGACTCGTTGCGTCAATTGCCATGTGGGCACATCGAAAGCGGCGGCCTTTGCGCCGCCGCTGACTCGCGAGTCCTTGCTTGGCGAAACGCGTCGTCGCGGAGGGCCGATGAGCCATTACGATCCCATCGCTTTTTGCCGCGCGATCAAGGATGGCGTCGATCCAGCGGACATCGTGCTTCGTCGGGCGATGCCGCGTTACAAGATTGCTGACGCACAGTGCGCCGCGCTCTGGCAATTCGTCATGAGCCGATGAGCGCGCGCATTCGTCGATGCGTCTTGAACGACGCAGCCGGTTCGAGCGGTCACGAGCACGGCACGGCGGCATGAGTGAATCGGTTGATTGTTGCTTGAAAGACTCAAGCCACCTTCGCCCCCTTCACCACCTCCCCCAGCAACTCCGCATGCAGCCCCTTCAGCACCTTCACGAACTCCGATGCCAATCTCTCCCTCGGCCGATGCGGCGGAAACAGCAAATAAGTCGGAAACAACGTAGCCGGCAAAAATGGCTTGATGACAATTCCAGGACCCGCGAAATCCCGCGCGACGATCGGATGCGCGAGCGTCACGCCCATCCCCTGACGCACCATCTCGCAGCACATTGCCGTGTACTGCGCCTCGATGGCAAGCACGCGCTCCACGCCCGCACGCTGAAACACCTCGTCCATCAGCGTGCGCGTGCCGTCGCCGTGACACAGCGAGATGAACGACTCGCCTTCGAGATCCTGCGGCTTGATGCTGCGTTTCGACGCCAGCCGATGCCCCTCCGGCATAACACACACCGCCGCCACGTTCGACAACTGCTCGACCTCGCAATCCGACGCCTCGCTCACATACACGGCCACGCCGAGATCGCAGAACTGCGACGCCGTCCAGTGATTGACCGTACCCGATGTGTTCACGTGCAACGACACGGTCACCGTCGGATATAACTCGACGAAGCGCTTGATCGCATGCGGCACGAGAGTCATGCCCGCCGATGGCATCGCCGCTATGCGCAAACGTCCGCTGCCGAGATTGCGTATCTGCGCCGCCGCGTTCGCCAGTCCCTGCAAGCCGACGAACGCACGTTCGACCTCGCGGAAGAACGCGGTGCCCTCGCTCGTGGGTATCAACCGCACGCCGCTGCGCTGAAAAAGCTGCAAGCCGGTTTCGCGTTCGAGCTGCGAAATCAGCCGGCTCACGTTCGGCTGCGAGGTAAAGAGCGCCTTGGCCGCCGCGGTCATCGACCCCGAGACCATGACCGCCCGAAACGCCTCGATGTGCTTCAGATTCATGCGTGATCTCCCTCTCCGGGTGAACCCCGATCCATATCATCCATGCATAGGTAGGTATTTTATTCGTATTGGACGATATGGTCCGGCGGCGCGAAACTGCATTTCAACGACGGGTCATGAAGCCCGCCCCCACACCCCGGATCTGGAGATCGTCGTCATGAAAAGAGCGTTGCATCGCCGTCTGTCCGTCCCCGCTTGTACCGCCTTCGCGGCTCTTTCTTTCGCCGCTCCGCTTCTCGCTCACGCCGAAACCACGCTCTATGTCGCCAATGTGGGCGGCTCGAACGAGCAGTTGTATCGCCAGAAAATCATCCCGCCGTTCGAAAAAGCGCATGACGTCAAGATCGTCTACGTTGCGGGCAATTCCAGCGATACCCTCGCCAAGTTGCAAGCGCAAAAAGGCCATCAGCAGATCAACGTCGCCGTGATGGACGACGGGCCCATGTATCAGGCGATGCAGCTCAATCTCTGCGCCAAGCTCGACGAAGCGCCCGTGATGAAGGACGTCTATCCGCTTGCGCGTCTCGGCGCGACGTCGATCGGCGTCGGCATGGTGGCGACAGGCATCGGCTACAACGAGGAAGCGTTCAAGAAGGCCGGTCTGCCGCCGCCCGATTCGTGGAAGGTGCTCACCGACAAACGCATCAAGGGCAAGCTCGGCGTGCCGCCGATCACCAACACGTATGGTCTGCATACGCTCGTCATGCTCGCGCGTCTGAACGGCGGCGGCGAGAAGAATATCGAGCCGGGCTTCGCGGCGATGACCAAGGATGTCGCGCCGAACGTGCTGTCCTGGGCGCCCACGCCCGGCGAAATGGACGGTCAGATGCAATCCGGCGACGTGGTGCTTGCGCCCTACGGCAGCGGTCGCGCGGTTGCGCTGCAGAACACGGGCTTTCCGCTCAAGTTCGTCTACCCGAAGGAAGGCGCGGTCGCGTTGCAGGTGGCGGCATGTGCCATCGCCGAGAACGCGCAGCCGCAGTTGTCGCAGCAGTTCGTCCAGTATCTGCTGAGCCCGGAAGTGCAGGCGTTGCAGGCGCAAGGCATCGGTCTCGGTCCGGTCAACAAGACGGTCAAGCTGACGCCGGAAATCGCCGCGCGCGTGCCTTACGGTCCCGACCAGATCGCGAAACTGACCGCGATGGACTGGACCACGATCAACCAGCATCGCACCGAGTGGACGGAGCGCTGGAACCGTTCGGTCGAGCGTTGAACCCCACACCGGCATGAAGGAGCGAGGCGCATGGCCTTCCTGACTCTGCAAGGTATCTCGAAACGCTACGGCGATTTCACGGCGATCGAACAACTCGATCTCGATGTCGAACGCGGCGAACTTCTCGCGCTGCTCGGACCTTCGGGTTGCGGCAAGACGACCACGCTGCAAATGGTGGCGGGGTTCGTCACGCCGACCACGGGCCGCATTCTGCTCGATGGCCGCGACATCACGCACGAACGTCCGGAGAAACGCGGCATCGGCGTGGTGTTTCAAAGCTATGCGCTCTTTCCGCACATGACGGTGGCGGGCAACGTCGGCTTCGGTCTGGAAATGCGCAAGGTCAAGCGCCGCGAACGCGAAGAGCGCGTGGAAGAAGCACTCGTGCTCGTGCGTCTAAAGGGACTCGGGCATCGCTATCCGAAGGAATTGTCGGGCGGCCAGCGGCAGCGCGTGGCCATTGCACGCGCCATCGCCATGCAGCCCGAACTGCTCTTGCTCGACGAACCGATGTCCAATCTCGACGCCAAGTTGCGCGAGGAAATGCATATCGAATTGCGGGCGATTCAAAAGCGCCTCGGCATAACGACGATCCTCGTCACGCACGATCAGGTCGAAGCCATGACCATGAGCGATCGCATTGCGGTGATGCATCGCGGAACCATCGCTCAATTGAGCACGCCATACGACGCTTACGAGCGTCCCGCCACGCCGTTCGCATCGACCTTTCTCGGGCGCACCAATACGTTTTCCGGCGAAGTCCTGCGGCGCAATCCGCGTTGCGCCGAAGTCGATGTACTCGGCACCACGCTGCACGTGCCGCACGAAGGCCGTCATGTGAACGGCGCGGTCAACGTTTATATCCGCCCGGAGAAGGTGCATATCGCCAATGGCGCAGCGCGCGTGCGCGGACGTATTGCAACGCGCGTGTTCGTCGGCAATCAGTGGCTGCTCGAAGTGGAAACGGAACTCGGCAAGCTGCGTGTCGCGCAGCCGAATCACGGTGCGCCGCCGCCCGAGGAAGGTCACGAAGTCGGCCTCGCCTGGACCGACGACGATCTGCGCGTGCTCACGCAAGATGCTCCGGAGGGTGCTCATGGCCACGCTTGACGACGACCGTCCCGGCGCCGCGCCGTGGCTCCTGTCCGGCCCCGCGCTGCTGCTTTTTGTCGGATTGCTGCTGGCGCCGCTCGCGCTCACGCTCGTGCTGTCGTTTCGCGTTTTCAGCGACACGGCCGGCGTCACCGCCGCCTACACGCTCACGAACTATTGGGAAGTAGTGAGCGACCCGTACTACCACACCATCTTTCTGCGCACTGCCGGCCTCGCCTTCGCGGTCACGCTGCTCTCCATCGTGCTTGGCGTGCCGGAAACTATCGTGCTCGCGCGCATGAAGAAGCCGTGGCAGTCGCTGTGTCTTCTCGTCGTGCTCGGCCCGCTCCTGATCTCGGTCGTGGTGCGCACGCTTGGCTGGCAGATTCTGCTCGGCAACAACGGCGTGCTCAACAACGTGCCGCAAGCGCTGAAAATCACCGATGAACCCATCCGCCTCGTCTTCACGATGACCGGCATGATCATCGCGCTCACGCACGTTCTGGTGCCCTTCATGGTGATGTCCGTGTGGGCCACCATGCAAAAGCTCGACCCGCAAGTGGAATGGGCCGGACGCTCGCTCGGCGGCTCGTCGTTCGCGGTGTTCCGCCGCGTGGTGCTGCCGCAGATCATGCCGGGCGTGCTGTCGGGATCGATCATCGTGTTCGCGCTGTCGGCATCCGCGTTCGCCACGCCCGCGCTGATCGGCGGACGGCGCCTGAAGGTCGTCGCCACCGCTGCCTACGACGAGTTTCTCGGCACGCTCAACTGGCCGCTCGGCGCGAGTATCGCCGTGTTGTTGCTGATCGCGAACGTGGCAATCGTCATGGGTTGCAGCCGCCTCGCCGAACGCCGGTTCCGGCATATCTTCGACTAACGCGGACGACGATCATGAAACAGAACGGCATTCTCGGGCTCGTCTACAACGCGTTCTTCCTGACCTTCATCATGGCGCCGCTCGTGGTCGTGATGCTCGTCGCCTTCACCGACAAAGGCTTCATCTCGATGCCTTTCGATGGCGCGTCGCTGCGCTGGTTCCGCGCGATCGTCGAGAACGGCGACATCGTTTCGGCGTTCTGGCTGTCGATCCGCCTCGCGTTCGCGGCGGCGACCATCGGCGTGCTGCTCGCGGTGCCCGCGGCGCTGGCCATCGCGCGTTATCGCTTTCCCGGCCGCGCCGCGCTCACGAGCTTTTTCCTCTCGCCGATGATGATCCCCGCCGTCGTGCTCGGCATCGCGTTCCTGCGCTTTCTGTCGCTGCTGCATCTGTCGGGATCGTTCTGGTCGCTGGTATGCGCGCACGTCATCATCGTCTTGCCGTATGCATTGCGGCTTGCGCTTTCGTCCGCCGTCGGCCTGGATCGCGATGCCGAACGCGCCGCGCTTTCATGTGGCGCGAGCCGCTTCACCGCATTTCGCCGCGTGGTCCTGCCGATGATCCGCACCGGCGTGGCAGGCGGCTGGGTGCTCTCGTTCATCCAGAGTTTCGACGAACTCACGATGACCATTTTCGTCGCGACGCCCGGCACGACCACGCTGCCCGTCGCCATGTACAACCAGATCGCGCAGACGATCGATCCGCTGGTCGCCTCGGTCTCGGCGGTGCTGATCGTCGGCACGGTGTTGCTGATGATCCTGCTCGACCGCATGGTCGGACTGGACCGCATTCTGATCGGAGAAGCGCGATGACACTTTCAACCTCCGCCAGCCCCGACGTGCTCGTGCTCGGCGGCGGCCTGGTCGGTTCCGCCGTGGCTTACGGTCTTGCCCGCGAAGGCGCGCGCGTGACCGTGCTCGACGAAGACGACGGCGGCTTTCGCGCCTCGCGCGGCAACTTCGGCCTCGTATGGATTCAAGGCAAGGGCTATGGCCTCTCGCCTTACGCACGCTGGTCGCGCAGTTCGGCCACGCGCTGGCCCGGACTCGCCGAGAGCCTCTTGAACGAAACGGGCATCGACGTGGCCTTGCGCCAGCCGGGCGGCTTCCACTTTTGCTTCAACGACGACGAACTCGCCGACCGCGAGAAGCGTCTCTCGACGCTCAAGGCCGAGATCGGCGACTACCCGTATCAGATGCTCGATGCCGCCGAGATTCGCGAGCGCATTCCGCAGATCGGCCCGCAAGTGATCGGCGCGAGCTACACGCCGATGGACGGCCATGTGAACCCGCTCAAGCTCTTGCGCGCGCTTCATTCGGCGATGCAGGCGCGCGGCGTGAAGCTCGTCTCGGGCGAACGCGCGGAACGCATCGAACCGGACGCGAACGGCCAAGGCTTCGTCGTGCATGGCAAGCGCGGAACGTATCGCGCGGGGCGTGTCGTGCTTGCGGCTGGCCTCGGAAACCGCATGCTCGCGCCGTTCGTCGGATTGAACGCGCCGGTCGCGCCGAATCGCGGGCAGGTGCTGGTGAGCGAACGCGTCGCGCCGTTTCTCGACTATCCGACGCTCAACGTGCGCCAGACCGACGAAGGCAGCGTGCAATTCGGCGATTCGATGGAAGAAGTCGGCTTCAACGATTTCACGACCACGCATGTGCTCGCCGATATCGCGCGGCGCGGCGTGCGCGCGTTCCCGATGTTGCAGCACGTGCGGCTTGTGCGGATGTGGGCCGCGCTGCGCGTCTACAGCGCGGACGGCTTTCCGATCTACGACCGGTCGGAAGCGCATCCCGGCGCGTTCGTCGTCACTTGCCATAGCGGCGTGACGCTCGCCGCCGCACATGCCATGCGCGTGGCGCCGTGGATCACCGGTGCACCCGTGCCCGAGGAATTGCCGACCTTCTCCGCACGCCGCTTCGAGAACGCTCAAGAACCGATTCCCGCACACTGAATTCGACATGACTTCCCAATCGACTCACACGCTGTTCAAGCCGCTGCCGGGGGAATCCGCCGCGGCCATCGAGATCTTCTTCAACGACCAGCCTTTGTCCGTGCCGGGCGGCCGTTCCGTCGCGGCCGCGCTGCTCGCGGCGGGCGTCTCGCGCTTTCGTGCGACGCCGGTGTCGGGTGCGCCGCGCGCGCCGTATTGCATGATGGGCGCGTGCTTCGAATGCCTCGTCGAAATCGACGGCATTCCGAGCCGTCAGAGTTGCATGGTCGAAGTGCAGGCGGGCATGCGTATCTGCTCGCAGGAAGGCGCGCGCGATCTGCCGCCCATGACACTCGCCGATACCCCGCTGGAGAACGCGCATGGCCGCTGATTTCGCCCCCGAAGCCGTCGATGTGGTCGTGATCGGCGCTGGTCCGGCCGGCATGAGCGCGGCCACGCGCGCCGCCCGCGCGGGCCTCAAAACCGTGTTGATCGATGAACAGGACGCCGTGGGCGGCCAGATTTATCGTGGCATCGCTCACGCCGATGCGCGTCGCAAGGAAATACTTGGCCCCGACTACGCGGCGGGCGCGGAGATCGCCCGTGCGTTCGCGGCATCGGGCGCGCGTCACGTGACCAATGCGAGCGTCTGGCAAGTCACGCGCGAGCGCGGCATCAACTATCTGAAGGACGGCAAGATCGGCAGCTTCGACGCGCAACGCGTGATTCTCGCAAGCGGCGCGCTGGAGCGGCCCTTTCCGATTCCCGGCTGGACGCTGCCCGGCGTGCTGACGGCGGGTGCCGCGCAGATTCTTCTGAAGAGCGCGGGCGAAGTGCCTGCCGCGCCACCGGTTCTCGCGGGCTGCGGGCCGTTGCTGTATCTGCTCGGCTGGCAATATGTGCGCGCCGGCGTGCCGATTCGCGCGCTCGTCGATACCACGCGTCACGAAGACCGCTGGCGCGCGAAGCGTCACATGCTGTCCGCGTTGCGCGCGTGGCCGTTCCTGAGCAAGGGCCTGCAACTGATCCGCACCTTGCGCGACGCCGGCGTGCCGATCTTCGAAGCGGCCGACGATCTGCGCGTGGAAGGGCGCATCGGCGCGGATAACGTCGAGCATGCGGCCGCGCTTCACTTCACGACGCAAGGCGCGGCGCACCGCCTTGAAGCGGACGTGATCCTGCTGCATCAGGGCGTCGTGCCGAATACGCAGTTCACGCAGGCTTTGCGGGCGTCGCATCGCTGGGACGACGCGCAGCTTTGCTTCACGCCCAAAGTCGATGCGTGGGGCGAGCTGGATGTGCCCGGCATCTTCGTCGCGGGCGACGGCGCGGGTATCGGCGGCGCGCAGGCGGCGGCCTTGCAGGGCTCGCTCGCGGGCCTCGCGGTCGCGGCGCAACTCGGCGCGCTGAACGCCGCCACGCGCGACGCCGAAGCGGCCGGGCAGCGCCGCGCGCTGGCGGGCGTGCTGCGCATCCGGCCATTTCTCGACAGCCTTTATCGTCCGCGCGATATCAACCGCATTCCGCGCAACGAGACTATCGTGTGCCGCTGCGAGGAAGTCACGGCGGGCGAATTGCGCAAATTCGTCGAGATGGGTTGCGTCGGACCGAATCAGGCGAAGTCGTTCGGACGTTGCGGCATGGGTCCGTGTCAGGGCCGCATGTGCGGTCTCACGGTGACCGAAGTCATCGCGGATGCGCGGCGCGTCACGCCCGCCGAAGTCGGCTACTACCGCATTCGTCCGCCGATCAAGCCGCTCACGCTCGGAGAACTCGCCGGTGAATGACGCAACCGACGTTCAGGAAGCCGATGTGCTCGTGGTTGGCGGCGGACTGCACGGCACGAGCAGCGCGTTCCACATGGCGCGGCGCGGCGCGAAGGTGATCGTGCTCGAAGCCGATTACGTCGCGCGTCATTCGTCCGGCGTGAATGCGGGCGGCGTACGCACGCTCGGACGCGCGCTGCCCGAGATTCCGCTCGCGCTGATGTCGCGTGAAATCTGGCATGGCATGCGCGATCTGATTGGCGAGGATGGCGGCTTCGTGCCATCGGGCCAGCTCAAGATAGCCGAGACGGACGATGAACTCGAAGCATGCCGCGAGCGCGTCGCCCTGCTCGAATCGCATGGCTTCACGCACGAGAAAGTGATCGACCGAGAGGCCGTGCTCGAACTCGAACCCGCTCTGGCTCGGCATGTCACGGGCGGCATCTGGGTCGAGCGCGATGGCTTCGCGCTGCCGTATCGCACGACCACGGCCTTCCGGCTCGCCGCGCAAAAACTCGGCGCGCGCTTTCTGGAAGGCACGCCGGTGCGTCGTATCGAGCAACGCGGCGCGCGCTGGTTCGCCTACACGCCGCACGGCACGTTCAGTGCGGAAAAGCTGCTCGTCACGGCGGGCGCGTGGTCCGGCGAACTCGCGAAACAGGTGGGCGAGCCGGTGCCGGTGCATCCCGAAGGTCTGATGCTGATGGTCACGCATCGCGTCGCGCCCTTCTGTCGCGCGACACTCGGCGCAACGGGACGGCCGCTGTCCTTCAAGCAGTTCGATAACGGCACGGTGGTGATCGGCGGCAAGCTGATCGGCATTGCGGACCTGCTTGCGCGTCATGGCGAAGTGGATTTCGTGCGCCTCGTGCGCAGCGCTAAAACCGTCACCGATCTGTTCCCGCATCTGCGCCATCTGGGCGTCAATCGCGCGTGGGCCGGTGTCGAGGCATTCACCGAAGATGAGCTTCCAGTGATCTCGGCAAGCCGCAAGGCATCGAATCTCTATTACTCGTTCGGCTATTGCGGCAGCGGTTTTCAGCTCGGGCCGGGCTGCGGCAAGCTCGTCTCCGAACTCATGCTCGATGGCGCGCCGTCCATTTCACTCGATGCATTCGCCATCGATCGCTTCGGGCGCGCGGCCGCTTCTTCTTCGGATGCGAATACCGCGCGTCTCGTCGCGCATTGAATGCCGCGCGTTTGCGCGCGGCGACTTCGTTTCAATCTCAACGTTCAAGGAAAAACATCATGGGCGATATCGTTCGCATCGACACCAATCAGCGGATGAGCCGCGTCGTCAAGGCAGCGGGTCTCGTGTTTATCGGCGGCCAGACTTCCGCCGATCATTCGCCGGATATCAAACTGCAAACCGCCAAGGTGCTCGAAAAGATCGACGGCTTCCTGGAGAAAGCGGGCATCGACAAGACGCGTCTCGTGTCGGCACAAGTGTGGCTTGCGGATATCGCCCGCGATTTCAGCGGCATGAACGAAGTGTGGGATGCGTGGGTGCCGCAAGGGCATGCGCCGACCCGCGCGACGGTGCAAGCGCAATTGGCAACGCCCGAGTTGCTGGTGGAGATCGCGGTGGTGGCGTTGGCGTGAACGGGCTGCTGCCGCTTATCGCTTTTCGTGATTTGAATGTGCGAAACGCACCGCACAAAAAGCCACGTTTCATGGTAACTTCCAGCCTGTTCATCGCACGGTTGCGATGAGCGAGTTCTCGGGGCGGGGTGAGATTCCCCACCGGCGGTAATCGTTTCCCGATGTTTTCACGAAAGGGACGTAGCCCGCGAGCGCTCTCCGGCTTTCACGGTCGGAGAGGTCAGCAGACCCGGTTTGATTCCGGGGCCGACGGTATAGTCCGGATGAAAGAGAACAGGACAGTCAGTGTGCTTCGTCACGCTTCGTTCGCGCTTATTTTGTCGCGTGCGAAGGCCATTGGCCGTCCTTCGCCCTGTTCACACCAAACAGGCTGATGTCCATGAACTTTTCCAATTCGAACGAAACCCAAGCAGTATCGGCTGCAGGCTCCACTCGTGCGCGCGTCGCTTTCGTGCAGGCTTGCTGGCATCGCGATATCGTCGATCAATGCAAGACCTCGTTCATCGAAGCCATGCAGAAGCGCGGTTACACAGCGGACGATATCGATCTCTACGAAGTCGCTGGCGCATTCGAGATTCCGCTGCACGCCAAACGTCTTGCGCTAAGCGGCCAATACGCGGGCATTGTCGCGGCGGGACTGGTGGTCGATGGCGGAATTTATCGGCACGAGTTCGTCGCGACGGCTGTCATCAACGGCTTGATGCAGGTGCAACTCGAAATCGGCACGCCGGTGTTTTCGGCCGTGCTTACGCCGCATCATTTTCATCATGGCGAAGAGCATATCGGCTTCTTCAAGGAGCACTTTCTCGTGAAGGGTGCGGAAGCGGCGCATGCTTGCGCGGATACGATCGCCAAGTTGAGTGCGTTGCCGGTGGCGGGTTGAGCATTTGAAGCAGATGAGCGGGCTTTTCGACGAAGGCCCGCTTCAATCGCAAAGCGACGTGCTTTGATCGCCGACCGCGAACAGCCGTCGATCCCACACCACGGATATCGGTTCCGAAACCACGATCCGCGCGGCATCGGGATGAGCGGATTTCACTACGGCGTTGAGCTCAGCGCACGCAATCACGGCCGGAACCCGCAACACGGCGGACTTTGCGTTACGCCGCGATCCATTCAACTTGCGGAATCCCCCGACTTCACCGCGCGCATGGAATCCAGCGCCTGCAACACCTCTCCATCCGACGACACCACGCAGAACCCCGCCGACGGTAAATCGTCATTGCCGACCGTCGCGAAGCCCGCTATTAGCAACGCCGCCAGCACCACACCCGCCACCCATCCCAGACGCTTTTTCATGATGTTCCCCGCTCATGCTTCTCGAATGACTCCATGAAGCGCACTTTGCGCCAGCAGAGTTACACGAGCGTTAGCAAAAGGAAGCACGGGGGTTTCATCTGAAACATAGCTCCGTTACACGCCCATCAAGGCTGCAACGCCGCAACGTCACGCCGATTTCCGCCAAAAATCAAGCGAAACGCGTGTTACACTCGGTTCGCTTTTTTAAGACAATTCCTCTTGCCCGATCCGCCAAATCGTCTTTAGGGAGTACTGGCATCCGGTCACGGAATCAGGGAATCAAGGAATCGGCAAGTTGCGCACGACCGGCTGGCCATCGGGATACACCGCGAGCGTGTTGCCCGGGTCGTATGGCAGATCGGCGGACATCGGCTTGCCGTCGAGCATGAAATCAACCTTGTAGAGATCGCCGCCGCGAAAGCGGGCGTGCTGGACATCGCCGCATTGGTCGTTCGTCACGAAGTGCTCCACCGGCACGTCGACGGGCGAATCGGGCGTGGCCGGCTTCGGCGGGGGAATCAGGAAATGCCAGAGCGCCATGCCGATCAGGCCGCCCGCCACGCCGCCGGCGACCGTCACCGATATCTTGTGCGTCAGCGCGTGCCCAAGCACGCCGCCGCCCGTACCCAGCAGGATGCCGAACGGTCCGACCACCCAGCCCACGGCGCCGCCCGCGAGCGCGGCCGGCAAAATCCAAATGCGCTCCGCCAGAAAATGCGCCGCGAGCCACGCCGCGCCCGCCGCCCCGAGCGGAGCGCCAGTCAGACCTTCGATATGCCGCACGAACCACGGGCGCGCATTCGCCTGCGCCACCTCGAACTCGCGCACGGTGGTGAGCGTCGGGCGGCACTCGTGCTGACTGGCGAGCGTGGTCGTGGTGAGCGTGCTGACGGAAACGACCGGCACGGTGACGGGCAGGCCCGTGTGCGCAACTTCGGTCGATTGCACCTCAGGTTGAGCGGTGTCGCTGCCGTTAACCGTGTTAGCCATATCGGCGGCCCTGCATCCGGGCGCGGTGGCCGAAAGCATCGCGAAAGTCATCAAGCATGCGCTCGCGACGGCAAGACGGCGCAAGCCCGGCTTCGGCGGCAAGGATCGCTTGGCCAGACCATGACTACGACTACGATTACGACGGGAAAGATCGAGGGACATGAGTAGACCGACTCTCAGGCAAGCCGAATTTGCCGCAAGCGTAGCAGAGCAGACGATTCGCGTCGCCCCCACGTTGCGACGCGCGGCGCAACGCGTACTCACCGTCTGCGCGCTCGCCTTCGGCTTGGTACTCGCGGGCTGCTCCATGTTCAGCGGCACGAGCGCGAAGCAGGCCGTCGCGGCCGTCGACTGGAGCGCGGCGGGCGACGCCATCCTCGTGCAGCTCGACGCCGACGATCTACTCAACGAATACAACAACGAGCCGCATACGCTCCTGCTCGGCGTGGTGCAGACCGCCGACGCCGATTCGTTTCGCAAACTGTCGGCCGATGCCGGCACGCTCGCCTCGACGCTCGGCGAAGCGGCGCCGAATCCCGCGATCCTTCAGCTCACGCGCTACGTCGTGCAGCCGGGCGGTCACACGATCCTCTCGATCGACCGCGCCGCGAAAGCGAAGATGGTCGGGCTGATCGCGGGCTTCTACACGATGGACCCGGCGTCCAGCGCGCGTCTCTTCGAGATTCCGCTCGCCATATCGAATCAGGCGTTCGTCGGCCACGATTATGCGGCGCAACCGCAAACGCTTGCGTTGCGCCTGTCGCTCGGACGCGATGCGATCAGCGACGCCGCGCGTCTGAATCCGGAACCGCCGCAGATCGTCGCCGCGCAAAAACGCGCACAGGCGAAGCAGCAGATCGTGCCGCTCGACGGCGGCGGCAAGGAAGTGCCGCTCACGCCATCGAACGGCGCAGCCGATACCGCCACCATCAAACTCCCCAACTGACGAGCCCGACGTGGAAGACAAGCAAGCCGTCTACTGGCATCAGGGAATGTTTCTGCAGCCGCAGCATTTTCAGCTCGCGGATCAGCACAGCCGTTTCACGCAGACGCCGCTTTACGAAGCCGGCGTGCCGCATTTCTGGGGCGTCGGCGCGCTCGAACTGTCGAGAAGCGCCATCGCGAATCGCACCATCGACGTGCAGCGCGCGCGTCTTCTGTTCCGCGATCATCACTATGTCGAGTATCCCGAGAACGCGGTGATCGCGCCGCGCACCTTCGAGGCAAGCTGGGTGCAGGGCGACCGTCCGCTCAACGTCTATCTCGGCGTGCGCCGCGCGAGCGAGCAGGAAAAGAACGTCACCGAAGTTAGCACGCTCGCCGACGCCGCGAACGTCGCCACACGCTTCGCCACGGTGATGTCCGTTCCCGAGACGCCCGATCTCTATTCCGAAGGCCCCGACGCGCCGCTGCAAACGCTGCGCTATGTGCTGAAGGTGTTCTTCGAATCGGAGCTGGATCATCTGGATCAGTACGAGCTGATTCCCATCGCGCGGCTGGTGCGCGATGGCGACACCGTCGTGCTCGCCGACCGCTTCATCCCGCCGAGTTACGCGCTCGCCGGTTCCGATGCGCTGCGCACGATGCTACGCGAGATCCGCGACGAGCTTGCAGGACGCGCCCGCCAGTTGCAGGAGTACAAGAATCCGCGCGAGATGCAGAAGGCCGAGTTCGACGCGTCGTACATGCTGTTCCTGCTCGCGTTGCGATCGCTCAATCGCTTTTCGCCGAGCCTGTTCCATCTGATCGAGAGCGAACAGGTGCATCCGTGGCTCGCATATGGCGTGTTGCGGCAACTCGTCGGCGAACTGAGCTCGTTCTCGGAGCGCTTCACCATGCTCGGCGAGATGGACGGCGGCGCCGGTCTGCCCGCTTACGATCACCTCGACCTCGACGGCTGCTTCGGGCGCGCGCGCGTGACCATCGGGCATCTGCTCAACGAGATCACGGTCGGGCCGGAGTTTCTGGTCGTGCTGGAGCCACGCGACGGCGTCTATCACGGACAAGTGCCGCGCAGCGTGTTCGGCAACCGCAACCGCTTTTATCTCGTCGTGCGGACGCAGGAAGATCCGCAATGGGTGGTGGATGGCATCGTCAACGGCGCGCGTTTGTCCGCGCTCGGCGAGATTCCGACGCTCGTGCGCCATGCCCTGCCCGGCCTCGAACTGATTCATATGCCGCACGCGCCGCAGGGTTTGCCGCGTCGCGCGCATTCGTTCTACTTCCGTATCGAACAGGTGAGCGAGCAGTGGGAACTCGTCGAGCGCGAAGGCGATATCGCTCTTCACTGGCTCGATGCCCCCGCCGATCTGCGCGCCGAGATCGTGATCCTGCGGAGATGACGTGCATCTGACCGACACTTTGATCCCCGTCATCGCGCTGGTGCGGCAGACGATCGATACGGCCGCCGCCCCGGCCTTCTTGCGGCCGTCGACGGCGGCGCCTGCCGTTCCAAGGCCCTTGCCCGCCGCGCCGCGTCCGGTTGCATCGCAGCCTGCTTCCGCTGGCGGTTCGCCGTTTGCGCCGCAGCCTATCGGCGAGATGGCCGCCAATGGCAATGCAAGCGCTAACGCCAACGCCAACGCCGTCGCCATCGCCGATGCCCCGCCGGCGCCCGCGCCGCTTCCTTCGCTCGCGCCACGGGCGAGTGTATCGAACGCATCGAGCGGCACGCCCGCCGAGGACGCCGCGCGCGCACGCGCACTCGCCGAAGCGATCGACGAAGCTATCGACCAGGCACGGCACGAAGCGCGCATCCACAATTTCGTGCCATCGGATTTCGACAACGCGCTTTTCGCCGTGCTCGCCTGGGCCGACGAAGTGCTGATCTCATCCGAATGGGCTGGCGCGCCGCACTGGCAGCGCCATCTGATGCAGCGCCGCCACTTCAACACGACGACCGCCGGCGTCTCGTTCTACGCGCGTCTCGACGATCTGCGCGACGATCAGGCCGATGTGCGCGAAGTCTTTGCGCTGTGTCTCGCGCTCGGCTTCAAGGGTCGCTATGCGCAGGAGCGCAGCTCGCGTCAGCTCGACGAACGCCGCCGCGTCACGCTTCAGAAAGTGCTCGACGAAGGCGGCGTTCCGGCCGCCACCGGCGCGGTGCTCTTTCCGCAAGCGTATGTCAGCGAGGAATCGGCGCGCGCGGCGCAAACCGGCGTCGAACCGGCGGCGCGCCGGGTGCGCTGGCGGCTTCGCCGGCAGACGCTCATCGGCTTCGGCTTGCCCGTGGTCGTGCTCGCCGTGCTCTACGGCACCTATCACCTGATCATCGTGCAGATGGTGAACGCTCTTCTTCCGCTCATCCAATGAAAGTCCTGCGCACCGTTCTGCTGTGGCTCCTTGCGCTCGTCGTGCTGGCGCTCGTCAGCTGGGGGCTGACGCTGTATCTCGAATGGCCGTTGTGGGCGTCCGCCGCGATTTTCTTCGGCGCGCTCGGCATGTTCTTCATGTTGATCTTCCTGCGGCGCCTGACGCTTGCGTATCGTTCCCGCAGCATCATCGCGCGGCAGCGGCGTGCCGAACAGGAAGCCGCGCAGCGCGGGTCGCGCACGGGCGCCTTGCGCCGCAAGTTCCGCGATGCCGCGGCGCTCCTGCGCGGTTCGAGCCTGAAGCGTCTCGGCAATCCGCTCTACGTGCTGCCCTGGTACATGGTGATCGGCAGACCGGGCGCGGGCAAGACCACGGCGCTCGCGCGCTCGCGGCTGTCCACTTCGCTGCAGGATCACACGCAACAAGGCGCGCCGGTCCCGCAAACCGAAAATTGCGACTGGTGGTACTTCGACCGCTCCATCGTGCTCGACTGCGCGGGCCGTTATGTCGATGCCGACAACGAAGACGCCGACCGCCGCGAGTGGAATCTGGTGCTGGACCTGCTGTCGCGCTATCGCGGACGCCAAGGCATCAACGGACTCGTGCTCGCCATCTCCGCCGACCGGCTCGTCACGCCGGACCGCGAGGCGATCGATCAGGAAGCGCGCGTGATCCGTGCGCGCATAGAACAGTTGATCCGCCTTTTCGGGCGGCGCTTTCCGGTGTACGTGCTCGTCACCAAGTGCGATCAGCTCTATGGCTTCGAAAGCTGGAGCACGCTCTTGCCCGAGACCGCGTTGAATCAGGCGATGGGTCATCTCGCGCCCGCCACCGCCGACGATCCGCCGACCGAGCGCTTCCTCTCACTGGCCTTCGATGCCATCGTCGAACGACTACACGCGATGCGGGTTGCGCTGGTTGCGCGGCATCCGCAATCGGCGGTGGAACTGCTGCTGTTTCCGAACGAACTCGACCGCCTGCGCGCGGGCACCGAACTCTTCGTGAAGGCGTGCCTTGGTAACAGCCCGTATCTGGAATCGCCGTTCTTGCGCGGACTGTTCTTTTCGAGCGGCCTGCAGGCCGGCGGCGCGCGCTCTGCGGTGCTGCCGGAGACGCTGCGCCCGATGCCGCCGCACGAACCCTCGACGACCGGCGTGTTCCTGCACGATCTCTTCGGCCGCATCCTGCCGCAAGACCGCAACGTCGGCAAACCTGCCGCGCTCGTCAATCGCTGGTTCGCCGCGACCCAGCATCTAGGCATGCTCGCGTGGGTGATGTTGGCCGTTGCGTTCGGCTTGCTGATCACGATGTCGTTTATCCGCAACGTCAACACGCTGACGCAGATCGAGCGCAGCTATCCATTTCATCAGCGCTTCGACGGCTTGCTCGTCGATGACGCCGCTACCCTCACGCGCAGCAACACCGCGCTGCGCGAGATCGATCGCCGCAACCGCAACTGGCGTTCGCGCTGGATGATCTCCGGCCATATCGACCGCTTGCAGGAACGGCTGCGCCGGCAATACACGCAGCAATATCTGCAGTACATCCGACCAGCCGTCGAACGCGATTTCGATCTGGATTTGCGGCGCGATCTCGTCAACGATACCGACGGCACGCTGCCGCTTAGCATCCTCAACGAAGTGCGCGTGACGAATCTGCTGCGCGCGAAAGTGGCGGGCGCGGATCGTCCGGAACTTGCCGCGATGCCTCAGCCGCTTTATAGCGACATGGCGCCGTGGTCGTCGCAACTCTTCGACCAGATCAACGACTTGCGCATTTCCTATATCGCGTGGTCGGCGACGAATGCGCGCGACATCGTGACGCGCGTGGCGCAACAGCAGGCGACGCTTGCCCAGGCGCTGTACCAGAACCGCATGCACTGGCTCACGCAGCTTGCGCCGATCGACCCGCATCTGCACGATGTCTCGCTCGCCGACTTCTGGCTCGACGCGAACTCGGCGCGCGCGCAATCCCTGCGTCTGGCAAACGTGGATGCTCCGGTTGCGGGCAATGTCGCGGGCGGGCGCATCACGGCGGCGTCGAGCCGTGCAACGGCGCCCGATTCGAAGGCCGTGGAAGCCGCGCGCACCGACGCGCAACTCGCCGAAGCGAACCGGCTCGCGGAGATCAAGGTGCCGGCCGCGTACACACGCGCGGGACGGGTGGATATCGACGGCTATCTGAAGGAGATTCACCAGGCGGTCGTCGACGATGCGCAACTCGTGCAGCAACAGGCGTTCTTCGACCACGACTATCAGATCGAGCGCTTTCAGGCGTGGCAGAGCTTCGTGCAAACCGTGCCGCAGGGCGAACGCATGCTACCGGGCCGCGACGCCTGGCGCGGACGGCTCGCGACCATCACGCAGAACGCGAGCCCTTATCTGCGCGCGCTCGATCGCGTCAACGACGAGTTCGAAGGCGTGGCCGACGCCCAGTTGCCCGACTGGCTGCAGACCGCTCGACGCATGGGCCGCCTGCGGCGCGATGCCACCGGCGCGCTGATCGCGAGCCGTGCTGGTGGCATCGTGCAAAGCATCAACTCGTTCGGCGGCCAGGCGATCCGCGACAGCATCGCGAGCAGTCCGCTGGCGGGCGCCGCGGCGGTGCGCGTCAATGCGCGCGCGGCATCCGCGATGCGCGACTATTTTCAGGACATCGATCAGATCGCGGCCACCGTCACCGATGGCACCGCGAAGGCATATGGCGTATCGGCTGCGTTTCATGGCTTTGGCGTCGATCCGGCGGTGAAGACATCGCCTGTACACGATGCCGCGCGCGCCCTTCTGCGCCTGCGTGACGAAGTCGATTCCAACGGCGCGGCTGATCAGGCCATCTGGCATCTGATCGGCGGGCCGCTGCATTTCGTGCTGGCTTATACGGAAGAAGAGACTTCGTGCGCGTTGCAATCGGATTGGGACAGCAAGGTGTATTGGCCGTTGCAGGCGGCGACCAGCATGACGCAGGTCGTCGATCAGTTGTACGGTCCGCAGGGTTCGGTGTGGAGTTTCGTCGATGGGCCGGCCAAGCCGTTCCTGACGCATTCGGCGAGCGCGATTTCTGAAGTGCAGACGGCCGATTACAGCGTGCCCTTCACCACCGCGTTCCTGCCGACGCTCAATTCGGCGGTCGGCAAGCGCACCGCGCAGCTGATGGAAGCACAGCGCGCCAAGTCCCGCGCCGAAGCCGACGCAGCGCAGGCGCAGGCGGCGCAAGAGCAGGCGAAGCAGCAGCAGGCCAATGCGGAGCAGGCCATTGCGAGTGTTAAGCAGCAGATTGCGGCGGCGCAGGCGAAGGCGTATCCGTTGACGATCACGGCGCAGCCTATCGACGTGAATCCTTCAGCGCGCATGCGGCCATTCGCGACCGTGCTGACGGTGCAGTGTGCGGCGGGCGCGCGCACGTTGACCAACTTCAACTTCCCGGTGAGCGACACTTTCAACTGGACACTCGGCCAGTGTGGCGAGGTGAGTTTGCTGATTCGTTTCGATGGCCTGACGCTCTCCAAGCGTTATCGCGGCGATGCGGGCGTGGTCAGTTTCCTGCGCGACTTCCGCGATGGGCACCGATTGTTCACGCCGCAGGATTTTCCGTCGTCGGCGGCGGCGCTCGCGCAGCGCGGCATCGACCAGATCACGGTGCGTTACGAGTTCCGTGGCGAGGACGCGATCATCGATGGCGCGACGCAGCTGGCGCAATTGCAGGACGCGCAGCAGAAAGAGACGCAGCTGCGCGAGCAAGCGATCGATACGCTTGCGGCGCAGACGCAGCAGTTGTTGCTGATCAAGCTGGCGGGTAATGGTGGCGGGACGACGCCGCAGCCGCTACGCGTGTCGTTGCCACAGCAGATCGGGATGTGCTGGAATGCGCCGGCTTCTCCGGCGGGAACGCAGACGCTGCAGGCGCGTTTCGATAGTCTGCTGGAAGCGCGCGGCCCGCTGGTGACGGCGGCGGCGCCTTCGTTTGCACCGATTCAGTCAGGACCGATGACGGCGCCGGACGTGCCGCCGTTGCCGATCTTGCCGGTTTTGCCGACAGTGCCGGGGTTGTCGGGGGCGGGGTCTTGAGTTCGTCGTTTTTTGGTATCTGGGCGGGGCTTGGGATGAGGCAACGGGCCGGCTATTCTTTATTGCTGAATACACTAAGACACCGGCAACGACGCTGGTTCTTAGTTCTTCCCTTTCTTAGTCGCGCATCGTCTCGCGCTCTCGCCATTCAAGCGGCACGGAGTAAACTTCCGTGCCGCTACACCTAGCTATTCCCGCTTTGCTACATCTTCTCAAGGATACTGCCGCCAATGCGCGGGCTTATCCTGATCCTGCAAATGCCGCTCTCGTGCGACGTGTACCGAGTAGTTCATTGACAGTGCCCAATCCGCTGCCTCTTTCTGCGTTTTAGTTTCCTTTACCTCTTTTCGGTCAACGATTACCACGTGATGCGTCGTGCCCTTACCCTTTTCATTTGATAACGGCCTATGCGCAACATAAGCGTGCTTTTTCACAATAAATTCCTCGACTAAATTAACGGAAACTAAGTTCTTACTGCCGCATAGACATCAGGCTGTCCGCTGATTTTTTCAATGCCAGTATTTTCTGAATATTTTTAATGCGCGTCCTTGTCCGCTTCGGCATTCTTCGTCGCTAAGAGCGAAGCGGCGGTATCGCCATGAAGTGCCATGCCTCGCTATCGGGCTCGGCGTTAATTTAGATGCGCTAATTTCTGATGAAGGCGAGCGCGGCCCCGATGATGTCGTGCGTTGTCAGTTCGAAACCATTGCGCGCATGCCCGAGCAGGATCAGCAACTCGTGCGCGGCGTGCTCGATGCGTTGATCTTCAAGAATCAGGCGCGCGCAATGACGCGCGTGACCGAGAGTGAGAAGCAGCTCGCGCGTAAAGACAGTAAGAAGGGGTAGGGACCACAGCGGTAAATGGAGCGCGGCTGGGAGTTAACACTCGCGGCCCGCTGACCAGTTCACTTGACGGCCTGAATATGACTAACGCCGATCCTAAAGCACGTTCGCCTGTCGCGGAACGGGTGCTGACAGTGCAGCAGCTCTCCTGCGAGCACAACCAACTGGCATAAGCAGTATCACAGCAGCTTCGAACGGCGGCCTGCGCCCAAGTTTCCAACCTATGTTCTCTGGATTTGCCTCACTGGACGATGGCTTGAATAGGCGGGCTACTGGAACCGTGGGTGGCGCGCGTTGAGCAAGCGAACGAGGCGTTGTCAGGCGGCCGTCGTCACGCGTCGCGCGCGACCGCCTTCCCCTACACGCCCCCCAACGCCAACTTCACCGCCGCAGCCGCATCGATCTTCGCAATGCGCGCGACCAGTGCAATCGCTTCGGCATGCGCATCGTTTTGCTGATACAGCGCGTGCGCCGCGCTCAACGCCTCCAGCGCGAGTTGCGGCGTCCAGCGGTCGAGCTCATGCCGATCCACTTCGCCGACGATCATCTGCGCGAACGGCCGCAGCGGCGCGTTCGGCCGATGCGCCAGCATCAATTCGCTCAAGTGGATGGTCGCGCGCAGGCGTTGTTCCGGATTCGTGCCCAACGTCGCGCCCTGGAGCGCCACTGCCGCCGCTTCGAGGTCGCCCGCCGCGGCGAGCGAGCGCGCCGTGCCGAGCGCCACCGCGAGCGCATCCGGCGCCGCGCCGCCGCCCGAACCCGTCGCCGCATTGCGTTGCAGGCTCGTGATCCATTCGAGCGTCGCGCCATCCGCGAAAGGCTTGCCATCCGCGAAAGTCAGATTCGGCAACTCCGGGGCGCGGCGCAACAGTTGCAGCGTCGCCGCGTTCACTTCGGCGAGCGCGTCCGCGAACGGCTCGCCAAGATTCGCAAGCGCCTGCGCGCTCGCGCGATTCAAATCCATCCAGAACGGAAACGCCGGCAAGTTCGCCTCTGCGAACGTGAGCGTGTCCTCGGGCGCATCGCCGGATTGCAGGCGGTCCAGCGCAATCGCCAGTTCCGCGATCGGCCCCGGAATGCGCGTCTGGCCACGCTCGGCAAGCGGCGCGGTTTCAATCGCGCCCCACGCCGCAAGCCGATTCAGCCGATACGCCTGCGCATCGCTCGCCCGATTGCCACGCCGGAAGCCCGCCAGCGTCACCAGCCGCTCGGCGATCTGCTCGAAGGCGCGGTCGGCATCGGCATCGGACACAATGGCCGCGCTCGAAAGCGGCGCGACGGCAAGCGATGCGGCAGCGGCCGGCGCAGAAGGACGCGAGATTTGTGCTGGTCGTGTCTCCGCCGACGCGACAGGCGCGTCTACAGCAGGCACGGGCTCGGGCACAGCTTCCCGAACCGGCAACGTGCGGATCTGATTGAGCAACGGCCGCACGCTCGGCGCGTCCGGGTCTTTCTCGGCAAGACGCGTATCGATGGCTTCGAGGCGCGTCTGCAACGCATCGATCAATGCGCGCTCCTGCTGCGTATCGCGGTCCACCTTGTCCACGACGAACTGAACCGCCCGCTCGAAAATCCACGACAACGCGTTGCGCCGCGCCCGCAAGCGCGAGAGGCCCGGATGCAGCGTTTCCCAGTAATTGGCGAGCAGATCGTCGATGACCGTCAAGCCGCTCGCAAGGCCTTCGAGGCCGGAACGGCGCATGAGTGCGCCCGCGAGATAACACGCGACGAGCAAGTCCTTGCCGCGTTCGGCGAGCAGCACGGTGGCGGCGCGCTGCACCACGTCCCAGTCCGTGCCGGCCGCCGCGCTCGGGCTGTTGAGTTTGTCGATCTCGGTCTGCAGGCGATCGAAGTCGGGATCGTCGCGGACATCGTCGCCAGCGGGGTTGTCCGGCGTAATGGGCGCGGAACCGAGCGTATCGAAAGGAGGACTCATGGCTTATTCGTCGAGGATAAATCGGGAAACACGTAAAGGTCGATCACCACACTTCCTCGATTTCCGCATTCAGGTAGTAGCCCGCGCCGCGTTCCGTGCACAGCAGCTTGGGCGCGCGCGCATCTTCCTCGATCTTGCGACGCAGCCGCAAAATCTGGACGTCGATGGCGCGGTCATAGACATCGTCGAACGCGCGGGTGCGCTCGATCATGTGTTCGCGCGACACCACGCGATTAGGCGCGCCGAGCAGCACGACCAGCAAATTGAACTCGGCGTTGGTGAGGGTAACGGTCTCGTCGTCCTGCGACTTGAGGCGGCGCGTGTTCAGATTCAGCGTCCAGCCGCCGAAGCGATACGCGCGCGGCAGCTTTCCGCGCGTGATCGGCGCGCCCTGCGCCGTGCCCGCGCCCGTGCGCCGCAGCACGGCGCGCACACGGGCGAGCACTTCGCGCGGCGAAAACGGCTTGGTGACGTAATCGTCCGCGCCGAGTTCGAGGCCCATCACGCGGTCGGCTTCCTCGGTGCGGCCCGTGAGGCAGATGATCGGCATGGCGCCGCCCTCGCCGCCCGCGCGCCATTCGCGCGCGAGTTCGAGGCCGTCGCCGTCGGGCAGGCCGAGGTCGAGCAACACGAGATCGAAGGTATCGGCGGCGAGGCATTCGCGCGCTTCGGCGGCGGATGCCGCGCCTTCGGTCGTCATGCCGTGTCCGGCTAGATATTCGACGAGCAGAACACGCAAGGAATGGTCATCGTCGACGATCAATATGCGGGGTGAACTCGGCATGGCGTTAGCGCGTGGCTTCGTGTGAGTGATAAAGCGCCTGCACCGCGCGCGAAAAATCGGCGCGGCCAAACGGTTTGGCGAGGAACGGCACGCTCACGCCCGCGGCGATATGCGCGCCCTGCCGCGCCCCGCTGATCAAGAGCGCGGGCAGCGCGGGACTGCGTTCGCGCGCGGCGACGATGAGTTCGTCGCCGCGCAGGTCATCCATTTCGATGTCGCTGACGAGGAACGCGAAGCCGTGCGGATCGGCTTGCAATGCGTCGAGCGCGGTGGCGGGCGACGCGTAGCTCGCAGGCTCGAAGCCGGATTCGGCGAGCCAGTCTTCGAGGAGCGCGCGGAGGGTGTCGTCGTCTTCGACAAGGAGGACGGGCTCGCCTTGGCCGATGGGAGCGTTGGGCTCGGTGCAGGGCGTGCCCGGCGCGTGAGCCGCATCCATCGTTCGCGACATGGACGCAATGCTCGGCGCTGTCGCCAAATAAACCGCGTTAGCCTTTTCTCCATCCGACGGCGACGCATCGGTTCCGATAGTCGACCGCGGCGGCGTCACATAAGCCGCATCCGCATCACTAGCCTCATGCATTCCCCCGTCGCCTAGGCCACCGCGCGGCCCCGTCGCCACACCCTTCACGCGCTTCGCCGGCAACAACACCCGAAACATCGCCCCACCCAGCGGCCCGTTTCCGACCGCAATCCCGCCGTCGTGATCCGCGACGATTCCCGCCGCGATCGACAACCCCAACCCATGCCCGCTCTGCTTGCGCTTGGTCGAAAAGAACGGGTCGAAAATCCGCGATGCGATATCCGGCGCAATCCCGGGCCCATCGTCGTGCACTTCCAGAATCACCGCGGTGCGCTCCGGCACGCGCCCGACATCCGCGATTTCCTCGCGCGGCACGCCCGCCGACACGCGCAGGATCACCCAGCTGCGCGCCGCCTGCGCCGCGTTGCGCAGCAGGTTCAAAAGCACCCGCACGAGCTGCGCATGATCGCCCGCGACAGGCCACGCATCGATACCGCTGGCGCCCAGGCGAACGCCGTCGTATTCCACGGCAATCGTCACCGGCCCGCGATGATCCGCCGTCGCCAAACCCACCGCCTCGTCGATGACCACGCGCATCGACACCGGTTCGCTACGTCGCGGACTGCCGCGCCCGACCGCGAGCAGCATCTGCTCGGTCATCGCGGTGCCGCTTCTGACTGCCGCCAGCACGTGTTGCAGCGGACGGCGCGCATCGGCATCGGCGGGAAGAAGTTCATCGGCGTATTCGGCGTGGCCGCGCACGGCGCCCAGCACATTGTTGAAATCGTGTGCAATGCCGCTCACCAAAAGGCCGAGCGATTCGAGCTTTTGCACGCGTTGCAGACGCGCCTCGTAACCACGCCGTTCGAGCAGCGCGACCGCCACGTAAAACACCAGCGTGCACAGCACGGCGAGGTCGATCTGCAACTGCCGCACGCCGACGATGCCGTTTTGATGGTACGAACCATTGCCCGTCACCGTGAGCGCCACGCCCGTCGTCACGATGACGAAAGCCGCGAGCGTCGCCGCGCGGATCGACCCGGCGACCGCCGCCCAGACGAGCAGCAGAATCAGCAGCAAATGCTCGGTCTCGTCAGGAAGCTGGATGCGGAACGCCTCGATCATCAGCGCCGCGCCGCACAGCGCCGGCACGACGACGACCCACGCGCGCACCGGCCGCGCATCCGGATCGGGCGGCGTAGTCCACGCGAGCAGACCGGGCACGAGGACGAGCATCGCCAGACCGTTGCTGCCCATGATGGTGCGCCAGACATCGATGAGATCGCGACCGCCGATCGCATGCGATAGCGCGCTACCCGCGAGCGCCATCGCGAAAACGGTGCCAAACGGCAGCAATAGCAAGAAGCGTGTGAAGCGCGCGGTGGTATCGAGACGCGCGCGGCGGCTCACGAAGCGCCAAGCAAGCCCGACGCCCACGCCCACGCCGAGCACGTTGACGAGCGCGAAGGACGCATCGACCCAAAGCGGGAACACGTCGAACTGACCGACGATGACCATCGCGATGAAGATCGCGACGAGCGCGGCCGGCCATTCGCCGAGCGGCCGACGCCAGAGATAGGCCACCGCCATCGCCGGGGCGGGCCACACCACCGCCGCCAACGCCGAACCGGTGCCGAGCGTGTCGAGCGGTGTCGAAAGGACGCCGTAAACCACGCCCAAAAACAGGGCGCGCCGCAAGCCCGCCACATAGTGACGCGCGCCGGTAGCGGGCAGACCGTGCGGCGCGGCGGCGGCCGCACGAACGTCATTGGTCACAGTGGCCCCCGGTTGAGCGAGCGCATCGGCGATAAGCATTCCGATACGACCTGAGATTTATCTTAGAAATGGTCGCAAGTGTAATGCGGGCTAAAGCAACGCACAACGCAGCGCACAAATCGCGCAACAGGCGACCGAACGTTCGCGAACCCAGGCAGTTGCGCGTTCGTTACGGATGAAACAAGCGGCGCCCTTGGCGCAACACGGCTGCAACGGCGCCCGCCGACACTACAAACATGCGCCGGACCTGAAGAGAACGGCGCTCCAACCCGAACAACCTAGAAGAGGTGAATCATGCCGATGCCGTGCTATCTGACCGTCGAAGGTCAAAACCAGGGAAAAATCGAAGGCGCCACGAAGGTGCAAGGTCACGAAGGCAAGATCCTCGTGCAAGCCGTGGATCACACCATCGAAATTCCGAAAAGCCCGCAGACCGGACTGCCCACCGGCAAGCGCGTGCATGGCGCGATGAAGGTGAGCAAGGAGATCGACAAGTCGAGCCCGAAGCTTTATCAGGCGTTGACGTCCGGCGAACAGTTGAAGACCGTCACGCTCGAGTTCTATCGCATCTCGCCGAAAGGCACGGAGGAAAAGTACTACACCGCCAAGCTCGAGAACGCGATCCTGACCAACATGAAGTCATGGACACCGAACTGCCTCGACCCGAACAACCGGCAGATCGGACACATGGAGGACCTCGCGTTCACCTACGAAAAGATTACCTGGACCTACGAGCCGGACGGTATCGAAGCCGAGGATTCATGGCTCGCGCCGAAGGCCTGAGCCACCTGGACAGCCGCTGGACATACGCTCGAAAGCCTTGTCGCACAAGGGTTTTCGAGCGCTGAAGCCGCGTCTTCGGAGGCCGCCGTATACGGCTTGTCGAGGACGATCTTTAGAGCATATGAACTGATAAAAATGCGTTGGGTTTTTGAGATACGTCTGTTTATAATGGCTCGCACTCAATTCCGGGACAGGCACTCAAGCCTCAAGGACCGTTTCCCATCCGGACTCGCCGATCCTTTCGCTCAATCGCGGGCAGAGCATCCGACAGTCTGAAGCGGCTCACATCCGCCCCGCGCCGCACCCCGCATTCCGTATCACGCAATTTCGTTAGTTATCCCGTGCTCAGGCGATGGCTGCCCGCCCGAGCGTATGCAGTGGCGGCGGCCCGCGTCAGTCGCACGGTGCGCGAGACGCGTTTTCATCGATGTCCGCACTGCCAGCGCGGCGCCGTGAATCTGGAGATGGAAATGGCAAATGATGGTTCGGTTGCTCCGAAGGAACGCGTCAATATCGTCTATCGCCCGGCCACGGGAGACGCGCAGGCAGAAGTGGAACTGCCGCTCAAGTTGCTCGTGCTCGGCGACTTCACGTTGCGTCAGGACGACGTACCGATCGAAGACATGAAGCCGATCAACGTCGACAAGGACAACTTCAACGAAGTGCTGAAAGGCCAAAAGCTCGGCCTGCAACTCTCGGTGCCGAACAAGCTCGACGAGAAAGCCGGTCCCGACGACGTGCTCTCGCTCGACCTGAAGTTCGACTCGATCAACGACTTCACGCCCGATGCGCTCGCGGAACGCATTCCCGAGCTGCGTCAGATGCTCGAACTGCGCGACGCCCTGAAGGCGCTGAAAAGCCCGATCGGCAATCTGCCCGACTTCCGCAAGCGTCTGCAAGAGCTGATCCAGGACGAAGGCGTGCGCGCGCGGCTGCTCGGCGAACTCGGCGCACAAGACAAGTAACGCGGAACCAGCACTTCGTAGATGAAGGAGATTGAATTGAGCGACGAACAACAGCAATCCGGCGCAGCGGCGCCGGCAGAGGCCGCGGCGGGCGAAGTCTCGCTGCTCGATCAACTGGTGGAGTCGGCCCGCATCAAGCCGGGCGACGAAGCGTACTCGATCACGCGCCAGGGTATTCAGGCGTTCGTCGCGCAACTGCTCGAACCGCAGCGTTCGGTGGAGCGTGTCACCGCCGCGACCGTCGACGACATGATCGCGAGCCTCGACCGCAAGCTGTGCGCGCAGGTCGATGCCATCCTGCATCACGATGACTTCCAGAAGCTGGAATCGTCGTGGCGCTCGCTCAAGTTTCTGGTGGACCGCACCAACTTCCGCGAGAACATCAAGATTCAGTTGATGAGCGTGAGCAAGCAGAAGCTGCTCGACGACTTCCAGGACGCGCCCGAGATCACCAAGTCAGGGCTGTACAAGAACGTCTATACGGCCGAATACGGCCAGTTCGGCGGCCAGCCGTTCGGCGCGATCATCGCTAACTACGAGTTCAATGCAAGCGCGCCCGATGTCAAGCTGCTGCAATATTCGGCAAGCGTCGCCGCGATGGGTCACACGCCTTTCGTCGCCGCCGCCGGCGCGGATTTCTTCGGCATCGACTCGTTCGATCAGTTGCCGAACCTGAAAGATCTGTCGTCCATCTTCGAAGGTCCGAAGTACGTCAAGTGGAACGCCTTCCGCGAAAGCGAAGATGCGCGCTACGTCGGCCTGACCGCGCCGCATTTCCTCCTGCGCGTGCCGTATGGCCCGGAAACGGCGCCTTCGAAGAAATTCAACTACAAGGAAGACGTGTCGAGCGGTAACGACCAGTTCCTGTGGGGCAACGCGGCCTTCGCGTTTGCCACGCGTCTCACCGAAAGCTTCGCGGACTACCGCTGGTGCGCCAACGTGATCGGCCCGCAAGGCGGCGGCACGGTGCAGGACTTGCCGGTGTATTCGTTCGAATCCATGGGCGAGATCCAGAACAAGATTCCGACCGAAATCCTGATTTCCGAACGACGCGAGTTCGAACTGGCCGAGCAAGGTTTCATGGCGCTCACCATGCGCAAGGACAGCGACAACGCCGCGTTCTTCTCCGCCAACTCGGCGCAGAAACCGAAGTTCTTCGGCCAGTCGAAAGAAGGCAAGGAGGCCGAGCTCAATTACAAGCTCAGCACGCAATTGCCGTACATGTTCGTCATGAGCCGCATGGCGCACTACATCAAGGTGATGCAGCGCGAGAACATCGGCACGTGGAAGGAGCGCGGCGATCTGGAGAAGGAACTCAACAACTGGATTCGCCAGTACGTCGCCGACATGGACAACCCGAGTCCGGGCGTGCGCAGCCGCCGCCCGTTGCGTCAGGCCGAAATCAACGTGCTCGACGTGGAAGGCGAACCGGGCTGGTACAAGGTCGACATGAAGGTGCGTCCGCACTTCAAGTACATGGGCGCGTCGTTCACGCTGTCGCTCGTCGGCAAGCTGGAAACTGCCTGACGCGCGCATCGGGTTCGAGGCAGCCGCGAACATAAGCGGCGCTTCGGCCAGGTTTCATCCGTAACACGCGGGCGGTCACCTGCAACGAGGCGGTAACCGCCCGCGCTCACACTGTGTTCATGCGCTCCGACACCTACACGTAAATGGGCGCATCGAGTCGATGCATCAAGTCAAGAAGCGACACGCGGACAAACCATAACGGCAACTGGAGGCCACCATGCCGATGCCATGCTACCTGACCCTCGAAGGTCAGAATCAAGGAAAGATCGAAGGTTCCACGAAGGTTCAGGGCCACGAAGGCAAGATCCTCGTGCAGGCCGTGGATCACACCATCGAGATCCCGAAGAGCCCGCAAACGGGTCTGCCCACGGGCAAGCGCGTGCATGGCGCGATGTCGGTGACCAAGGAAATCGACAAGTCCAGCCCGAAGCTCTATCAGGCGCTCACCTCCGGCGAGCAAATGAAGACCGTGACGCTGGAGTTCTATCGCATTTCGCCGAAGGGCACGGAAGAGAAGTACTACACCGCCAAACTCGAGAACGCGATCCTCACGCACATGCAGTCCTGGACGCCGAACTGCCTCGACCCGAACAACAAACAGATGGGTCACATGGAAGATCTCGCGTTCACCTACGAAAAGATCACGTGGACCTACGAGCCGGACGGCATCGAAGCCGAAGACTCGTGGCTCGCGCCGAAGGCCTGACGCATTCCAAATCACGCATGACGCGGCGGCGGACTTACGCCGCTGCGTCGATCGGGACCGTCGATGAGAGAGCGCAGGCTGCTGGAACGCATATCCGGCTGGGAACAGGGCGCGGTGCGCACCAACGAGACCAGCACCGAGGTGCTCGTGAGATCCGTGATGGAGCATCTGTCGCGCATCCTCAATACGAGACAGGGCAGCGTGCAGCTCGATCCGCAATTCGGCGTGCCCGATTTCACGAATATCGCGGGCGGTCTGGAAGGCGGATCGACGGGCGAAATCGAGGAAGAGATTCAACGCATGGTGTCGCGTTACGAACCGCGCGTGCTCAACCCGAAAGTGCATCTTTTGAGCGACCGCAGCGACGTAATGTCGATCCGCTTCAGTCTCGATGGCACGCTCGCCGTGAACGATCGCGAGATTCCACTGCGCCTGTCCACCACCGTGAATTCCGATGGCCGCGTCACCGTGCTTTGACGCCTTGACGGCCCGCGACCGATCCCGACGATGCTCAATCGCTATTACGAAAACGAACTCACCAAGCTGAAGACGCTTGCCGTCGAGTTTGCCGAGGCCAATCCGGCGCTCGCGCCGATGCTCGCAGGCCGCTCGACCGACCCGGACGTCGAACGCCTGCTCGAAGGCGTGGCCTTCCTCACGGGTCTTGCGCGCCAGAAGCTCGACGACGAGTTCCCGGAGTTCATCCAGGAACTCTCCACGCTGCTGTTTCCGCACTATCTGCGTCCGGTTCCCGCGACGACGATGGTGCTGTTCGAGCCGCGCGGCGCGCTCACGGAAACCGCGAGCGTGGCGGCGGGCGTGGAGCTGGCATCGGCGCCGGTGGACGGCACGCCCTGCCGTTTCCGCACGACCCAGGCCGTGGACGTGCATCCGCTCACGCTCGCCGCGCGGCTTTCGGCGGGCGAAGGACGCACGCCTTCCATCGATCTCGACTTCAGCTTGCGCGGGCTCGATCTCGCGCGCTGGCAGACGAAGTCGCTGCGGCTCTTTCTGGCGGGCGGCTACAGCGATGCGTCCAAACTCCTGATGCTGCTCATGACCGAAGTGACGTCGGTGCGGCTGACGGCTAGCGGGGTATCGACGGAACTGGGCGCGCGTTCGCTCGTCCCGTCGGGCTTCGACAGCGAGCTCGTGCCGTATCCGAGCCACGCGTTTCCAGGGTATCGCAGTCTGCAAGAGTTCTTCGTGCAGCCGGAGAAATTCCTGTTCCTCGACCTGAACGGGATCGACAAGCTGCGCGGCGCCACCGGCACGACGTTCTCGGTCACGCTGTGCCTCAAACGTTTGCCCGCATGGCTCACCGAATTGAGCGCCGACGCCTTCATGCTCAACGTGACGCCCGTCATCAATCTGTTCGAGCATCACGCCAATCCGATCACGCTGGATCATCGGCAGATGGACTATCGCGTGAGCCCGGAAGGCGCGAACCGTCAGCATTACCAGATTCATTCGGTCGACAAGGTCACGTCGTATCGGCAAGGCGTGGCGCAGCAGCGCGTGTACCGGCCATTCGGCGTGCTCGGGCACGCGGCATCCGCCGCGACGGCGAGCGAAGACCAGCGCGCGCCGGGCGATCTCGTCTATCACACGTCGTTGCGCCCGGCCGCCGTCGGCAACGAGACTGAGCTGTATCTCTCGGTGGCGTATCCGCCCGAGGCCACGCCGCAGACCGAAACGCTTTCCATCGAGCTGACCTGCACCAACCGCTATCTGCCCGAGAGCCTGCGTTACGGCGATCTCAGCGAGCCAACCAGCAGTTCGCCCGAGCGCCTCAAGTTCCGCAATATCCGGCCGATGACACCGGTGGTCAATCCGCCCGTCGGCGAGGCGTTGCGTTGGCGGCTGCTCGGTCACGCCGCGCTCAACTTCCTCTCGCTCGCGGATGCCGCCAACCTGCGCGCCCTCCTCTCGCTCTACGTGTTCTCTGAGCGTCAGGAGCAAGGCCACGAGGCGGCGAACCGCAGACGCATCGCGGGCCTGAAGGAGATGAGCGTCACGCCCGAAGTGCGGCTCTTCGGGCGCAACATGCTGCGCGGTCAGCTGATCCGCGTGCGCTGCGAGATGGATCACTTCGCGGGCGCGGGCGATCTCTACGTGTTCGGCAGCGTGCTCGACCGTTTTCTCGGCGCCTACGCAAGCATGAACACGTATACGCGATTCGAGCTGGAAGACATTTTCTCCGGAGAGGTATTCAGATGGACGCCGCGGCTCGGTCAACAAGCTCTGCTCTAGACGACGCGCTATTTGAGCAAGGCGAACGCTTTGCGTATTTTCAGGCGGTGCGGCTGCTGCGCCGCCGCGCGCGTCTTGCGGGCGACGATCCGGAACGCCTGCGCGTGCGTCCGCGTCTTGCGCTCGGCTTTCCCGAAAGCGATATCGACCAGATCGAGCGCGATCTGCCGCGCCGTCATGCCGATATCGACGACGACGCGCCCGAGCCCGCGCCGACGCCGCGAATTACCGCGAACTTCTTCGGGCTATACGGCGTGTCCTCGCCGCTGCCGAGCTTCTATACCGAAGACCTGATCGAGGAAGAACGCGAAGGCCGCAGCGGGATGCGCGAGTTTCTCGACATCCTGCATTACACGCTGTATCCGCTGTTGTTCGAAAGCTGGGTCAAGTACCGGCCGCACGTGCGCGTGGTCGAGGAAGGCGACACGGCGATGCTCGAACGCCTGTATGCGTTCGTCGGCCTGCACGAGCGCTCCATGCGCCGCGACGACACGCCCGGCGTCTCCGACATGCTGCGCTACGCGGGCCTCTTCTCGCAGCGCCCGCATTCGGCGCTTGGCCTGAAAACGCTGCTCGCCGATGCCTTCGCGCCCGCCGATGTGCATATCGTCAATTGCGTGGAAAGCTGGCTGCCGATTCCCGACGATCAGCGTCTCACGCTCGGCGATGGCCGTCATGCGCTCGGCGTCGAATGCTATCTCGGACAAGAGAGCCGCGATGCCAACAATCATGTGCGAATCGAGTTGCGCGGCCTGCCGCTGGCTCTGTTCGAAGCGTTGCAGCCAGGCCGGCGCGAGTACGAGCGTCTGCGTTTTTTCACGCGCTATTACCTGACCGAACCGTTCGACGTGACCGTGCTTCTCGAACTGCGCGCGGGTCTCGCCGAGAACGCCCGCACGGGCGGCATGCAATGGAACGCGCTGGGCCGCGACACGTGGCTCGCGCCGCGCGCGAATGCCGTGCCGCGTCCGGTCAGCTTCGCGATCTGAACCACCGATATCAAGAGACACGAGAGGAGCCCAAGCCATGTTGCTGGTCGATCTGAAACCGCTGGTAAGCCGGCTCAACGGCTACTGCCGGCAAGCGCTCGAAAACAGCGCCGGTCTGTGCATCTCGCGCGGCCAATACGAGATTTCCGTCGAGCACATGCTCGTCAAGCTGCTCGACGATCCGCAAAGCGATATCCCGCTTTTGCTGCGCGAACAGAACATCGATGCCGCGCTCTTTCGCCGCGCGCTCGATCAGTCGATAGAAGATTTGCGCGGCGGCAATACGGGCCGGCCGGTGTTCTCGCCGGTGCTGCTCGAACTGCTTCAGGATGCGTGGCTGATCGCCTCGGTGGACTTGCTCGAAACGCGCGTGCGTTCCGGTGCGATCCTGCTCGCGTTCCTTGCACGCGCCACTTTCTATGCAACCGGCGGCTATGCCGACATGCTGCGGCCGATCAACCGCGAGAGCTTGCTCGCGCGATTCGGCGCGGCGTCGGCGGCGTCGATAGAGCAGACGGCGGCGGGCACTTCGTCGGCATCGGAAGGCGGCGCGAGCGCGGCGGCCGGTTCGGACGGCAGCGCAATCGCCAAGTACTGCGAGAACTTCACCGAGAAGGCGCGCGAGGGCAAGATCGATCCGGTTTTCGGACGCGACGCCGAAATCCGCCAAATGGTCGATATTCTCGCGCGGCGGCGCAAGAACAACCCGATCTGCGTGGGCGATCCGGGCGTCGGCAAGACGGCGGTGGTCGAAGGACTGGCGCTGCGTATCGTCGATGGCGACGTGCCCGAGTCGTTGCGCGACGTGACCATCCTCGGTCTGGACATGGGCATGTTGCAGGCGGGCGCGAGCGTCAAGGGCGAATTCGAAAACCGGCTGAAGGGCATCATCAACGAGATCAAGGCATCGGTGAAGCCGGTGATCCTGTTCATCGACGAGGCGCATACGCTGATCGGCGCGGGCGGTCAGGCGGGCACGTCGGACGCCGCGAACCTCTTCAAGCCGGCGCTCGCGCGCGGCGAGTTGCGCACCATCGCGGCGACCACCTGGGCCGAGTACAAGAAGTACTTCGAGAAAGACGCGGCGCTCGCGCGGCGCTTCCAGCTCGTGAAGCTCGACGAACCCGACTTGCCGACCGCCGTGCTGATCCTGCGCGGCCTGAAGGAACGTTACGAAGACGTGCACAAAGTCGTGATGCGCGACGACGCCATCGTGGCCGCCGCCGAATTGTCGAGCCGCTATATCACCGGGCGCCAGTTGCCGGACAAGGCCGTCGATCTGCTCGATACCGCGTGCGCCCGCGTCAAGGTGCTGCAAAGCGCGAAACCCGATGTGCTCGAAGACACCGAGCGCCGCATTCAGGCGTTGGAGCGCGAACGGCGCGGACTCGAACGCGATCGCGACAACATGCAGCCGGTGGACGACGAACGCCTCGCCGCCATCGCCGATGCCCTGCCTTCGCTCGAAGCCCGCGCGGCGGATTTGCGCGTGCGCTGGCTCGCGCAGAAGGAAGCGGGCGAGGCGCTCGTCGCGGCACGGGGAGCCGTGGCCGCCGCACGCGCCGCCGCGCAACCCGAAGCGCAGATCGACGCCCTGCGCGACGCCGCCAAGCGCGCCGAAGCCGATTTGCGCGAAGCCCAGGGCGATCAGCCGATGGTGCGCGTGGACGTCGATCCTGACGTGGTCGCGAAGGTCGTCAGCGACTGGACCGGCATTCCGCTCGGCAAGGTGCAGCGCGATCAGGCGCAGACCATTCTGAACATGGAAACGACGCTCGCCAGACGCGTGCGCGGTCAGGATCACGCGATGCATCAGATCGCCGAAGTGCTGAAGTCGTCGGCGGCGGGGTTGAAGGACCCCGAGCAACCGATGGGCGTGTTCCTGCTCGCGGGACCGTCGGGCGTCGGCAAGACGGAAACGGCGCTGACTGTCGCCGACATTCTCTTCGGCGACGAGAAGTCCACCGTCACCGTCAACATGAGCGAGTTCCAGGAGCGCCATAACGTGAGCCGTCTGATCGGCTCGCCGCCGGGTTATGTCGGCTATGGCGAAGGCGGTCTTCTGACCGAAGCCGTGCGTCAGCGTCCTTACTCGGTCGTGTTGCTCGACGAAACCGAGAAGGCGCATCTCGACGTGATGAACCTGTTTTACCAGGTGTTCGACAAGGGCATGCTCTCGGACGGCGAAGGCAAGGAAATCGACTTCTCCAACACGGTCGTGTTCCTGACTTCGAACCTCGCCACCGATGTCATCACCGAACTCACGGCGAACGGCGAGCGTCCCGACGACGAGACCATTCTCGCCGCCGTGCGGCCGATCCTCTCCGCGCACTTCAAGCCCGCGCTGCTCGCGCGCATGACCGTGATTCCGTACTACACGCTGCCGACGGATGCGCTCGCGGGCATCGTGCGCCTGAAGCTCGACAAGATCGTGAAGCGTCTCCTGGGCGCCAACAAGATTCGTCTCGCGTACACGGACGAGGTCGTGGACACCATCGCCGCGCGCTGCACGGAAGTGGAAACGGGCGCGCGCAACATCGACTTCATTCTGCGCGGCACCGTCATGCCGATGCTCTCGCACGAGATCCTTATCCGCATGAGCGAAGCCGAGCAGCCGACGCACGCCGAGCTCGATGTGAACGACGAAGGCGTGTTCGTCGTGTCGTTCGGTTTCGAGCCTGCCGAGGCGAAAGCCGCTGTCATCGAGGAAGAAGCGCAATGAAGCAGGTATGGGTCACGGCGCTCGCCAAAGACGAAGCGCGCATCGCGCAAGTGGCGGCGACGCTCAGGCGCTACGGAATCGCGGCGCAAGGCCACGTATGGCTCGACGAACCGGACAAGGCCGTCGCGCGTGTCGTGCTCGACGCGATGCAGGCGGCCGACGCGTGGATCGTCCTCGTCGATGAAGCGACGCTCGCCAAACCATCCGTGCGCTATGGCTTGTCGCTTTTGTACGCGAGCCTGCAGGCATCGCGCGGCGCGGCGCCGCCGGTGCTGTTCCTCACCGCTTCGGGCGATACCGTGCCGCCACCGTTGTTCGCCGGTGCGCTCACCTTCGCCGATCGGAACGCCGCGTGGCCCGCGAAGCTCGTCGCCGCGCTCGCACGCGCGCCGAAGCAGGCGCCGTTGGCGGCGCTCGGCGGCTATCGCCTGACGCTGTGGGGCGACGAGAACATCGGTCAGTGGTTCGAGATCGGCTCGCTCGAAGGGCCGCTTGCGGGCTTCGCGTTCGGCGTGCCGCGCAGCGACGAAGTATCGATCGACTTTCAGGCGGTCGGTGCACGCGGCGCGCTGCCGGCAAAGACCACGCTCGAATACGCACAGGAGGGTTTGGGCATGCAGATTGGCGGCACGGATTACGTGAGCTGGGCGGTGAGGAATGCGATCGGCCCGGACGATTCGTACTTCGTGCGCGTGCGCGGCTGCCCGGCCACGCTGCTGCTCATGCCTTATCCCGAAGGCGACGACGTCGAAGCGACGATCGTTCGGCTCGGATAACACCGCCATGTTTCGGATGTAACAAACCCGCGCCCCACTCGAAACGAAGCCGCAACGCGGCGACCTTAATCTGTACTCATGCGCTGAACGAGATCGAAGGCGCAAGCGGCCAGGCAAACAAACAGCGCGCCGCCAACCCAAACTAACTGGAGATTAATCATGCCGATGCCCTGCTACCTCACCCTCGAAGGCCAGAACCAAGGAAAGATCGAAGGCTCCACCAAGGTTCAAGGCCACGAAGGCAAGATCCTCGTGCAAGCCGTGGATCACACCATCGAAATTCCGAAGAGCCCGCAAACTGGTCTGCCGACCGGCAAGCGCGTGCATGGCGCAATGACGGTGACGAAGGAAATCGACAAGTCGAGCCCGAAGCTGTATCAGGCGCTGACTTCGGGCGAACAATTGAAGTCGGTGACGCTCGAGTTCTACCGCATTTCGCCCAAGGGCACGGAAGAAAAGTACTACACGGCCAAGCTCGAAAACGCGATCCTCACGCACATGCAGTCGTGGACGCCCAATTGCCTGGACCCGAACAACCGTCAGATGGGCCACATGGAAGACCTCGCGTTCACCTACGAAAAAATCACGTGGACGTACGAGCCGGACGGCATTGAAGCCGAAGATTCTTGGCTTGCTCCCAAGGCTTGATGTAACGCGTCGCGCCGCGGCCTGACCGCGGCGCGCTCCTCGCTTGAACGGCAGATAAAACGCCATGACTTCGCTCTCCGCACGACTCGCCAACAATCAGCGCTTCAGCTTCGTCTCCGATGCTTACGCGGCCGACACGTTCTCGGTGGTGCGCATGCACGGGCGCGAGGCGATCTCGCAACTCTTTCGCTTCGAAGTGACGCTCGTCGCCGACGACGCCGCCATCGATCTGACGAAGATGTTGCAGAACAACGCGACCTTCAGCATCGGCGCACCCGATGACAGTTCGCGCACCACGCCATATTCCGGCATGCTCGCCGAATTCGACCAGTTGCATCATGCGGGCGGCTACACGTTTTATCGCGCGGTGCTCGTGCCGCGTGCGTGGCGGCTTACGCTTACGCGCACCTGCGAGGTCTATCTGAACGAGCAGACCATTCCGCAGATTCTGGGCGGCGTGTTGCGCGACGCGCAACTCACGGGCAACGCCGTCGATCTGAAGCTGACGGGCGAGTATCGTCCGCGCAGCTATGTGTGCCAGTTCCAGGAAAGCCACTTCGACTTCGTGTCGCGCTGGATGGAAAAGGAAGGCATGTACTACTACTTCGCGCAGAGCGGCGAGGCGGACACGTTGACCATCGTCGATGACCGCGCCATGCACGCCGCCGATGCGCTGCCGGTCAACTACCGCCCCGCCGACGAACTGGATACGGGCGTCGCGCCGGACTCGGTGCAGAGCTTCGTGTGCCGCACGAAGCCGCTGCCCGCGAAGGTGGTGCTGCAGGACTACAACTATCGCAAGGCGTCGTTGCCGCTCGTCGCGCAGGCGGATGTATCCGCGCAAGGTTTCGGCGAAGCGATGTTCTACGGCGACAACTTCCGCGACGCCGACGAAGGCACGCGTTACGCGAAGCTGCGCGCAGAGGGGATTCTTTGCGGCGGCGTCCGTTTTCATGGTCAGGCCACCGCGGTGGGCTTGCGCAGCGGCTATTTCATGCAGATGTCGCATCACTATCGCGACGACTTCAACGGCCGCTATCTCGTGACCGAGATCACGCATGAAGGATCGCAGGCGGGCGCGCTGCTCGCGGGCATCAAGACGCCGTTTAGCGAAAACGGTGCGGCGCGTGAAGAGATCATCTACCGCAACACGTTTTCGGCGATCAAGGCGGACGTTCAGTATCGCGCGCCGCGCGACACGGCGCGGCCGACTATCGCGGGCACGCTGAACGCGACCGTCGATGCGGAGGGCAGCGGCGAATACGCCGAGCTCGACGAATACGGACAGTACACGGTGCAGTTGCCGTTCGACCGCACGGACAAGGCGGCGGCGAAAGGCTCGGCGCGCGTTCGCATGGCGACGCCTTATTCCGGCGATGGACACGGCATGCATTTTCCGCTGCTGAAGGGCGCGGAGGTGTTGCTTGCATTCAGCGACGGCGATCCGGATCAGCCGGTGATTGTCGGGACGGTGCCGAATTCGGTGAATTCGAGTGTGGTGAATCAGGGGAACCCGGCGATGAATCGAATGGTGACGAAGGGTGGAAACATCTTGGAGATGTCAGATAAGGATGGTGGCCAGACGATCCATCTTTTCTCGCCGAACGGCGCGACACATATTTTTATCGGCGCGCGCGACTAAGGCGCGATAGGCACGCGTTTCCATGTTCCTTTCATTGCATCGACAGCCACGCATCTGCGCTTTCAGGAGATAACAGTCATGAGCTTCACTCAGTTCACACTGGAAGACGTCAACACGATGACGGTCGGAACCACCAACAACCTCGCGGTCGGGGAAGTCAACTCCGCGTTTTGTACCGGCCAAACCGCACTCACAGCAACGACCAACAATTCGGTGACGCTCGGCACATATCTGGCTGCAGTGCTCGGCAACAACGTCACATGGACTTATGGGACCACGCTGGGCATGCAGGACGGTGCAACGGTCGATTTTAGCGACTCCACCTCCACGCAGGCACAAGGAACCGTAGCCCTCAAGGGCGGCATTCATCCTCTCGGCATGTCCGCACTCGCCATCCTCAAGGCCGCGATGACGGCGACCAAGGCGCTGATCGGCGTGACTGTCGCGATTAATCTCGTGTACGGCACCGCGCTCGGTGTGCTCGACGCCACCGACGTCAGCAAGGACAAGGTGAAACAGCAAGCGGCCGAGGCCGCGTCCATAGGCGTGAGCAATGCGCTGCTCACCGCGCTCCTGGTCGTCGTCGTCAAGCGACTCTCGACACTGTGCGAGGCGCTGCGCCAGACATCGACCCTGACCTTGGGACAGACCGGCGTGTCGCTCGGAACGGACTTTCTGCCAGCTTCCCAGAGCACGCTCGGAATGTCGCTTGCAGAAACCACGCTGACACGAACCACGCCGGCCGGCCAGAGTTCCATCTCATTGACGAATGCCACTGCGGGGTTCAAGCGTGTAGGCATCGACACAGGCTCGCTGAATTTCAGCGACGGCGCTTCGTCGCTCGACTTCACTGGACCAGCAGGCGCATCTTCGTTGCTGATGGGCCCGGACCAGGCAACCCTGCGCGGCGGCGACAGCAGCGTGCTCGTTACGCCCGCTACGTTGACGGCGCAGGTCGGCGCGAGCGCTCTGAACATGACACCCGAAGATTTTCTCGTCGAGTCGTCGGGTTGCACACTCAACATGGCTCAGGAAGTGTTCGTCGCGTCCGCGCCCGGCGCCATGATGCTAATCAGCCCCGAGGCGATCGAGGCCGATTCCGCATTCATCAAGCTCGGCTAGGCGACGAACGATCATGAAAATCCTCAAACCAGATACCGCCGGACTCGTCTATCGCACGTTGCGTTTCAACGAGCGCGATCTACTTTCCATGGGCGTGCTCGTGATGTTCGCTCTCGATGCGCCGCACGATGGACCGCCACGTCTCGCCTCCGAACCGGACTTGTGGAAGGCGGGCGCCGGCGCGACGGGAGACGGCCCGCTCGATGCCGGCTTCCCGAAGCCATGCGGCGAATGGCTCGCTTATGGCGCAGCCCACGCGCCGGCAGGCACGACCGCGACACTCGTCGAAACGACCGTGCAAGTAGGCGCTTCGCAAAAATCGCTCTTTGTGTATGGCGATCGCCGCTTCGGCCCGCTCGGAACGATCTCGGCCCCCGAGCCTTTCCACCGCATGCCGCTCGATGCCACGCGCGCGTTCGGCGGTCCTGAACACGCCGCCAATCCCGCCGGGCGCGGCGCGGTGTTCGCCGGCGACTCGGACCGCATGTTACCTAACGTCGAGACGCCGGACGCGCTGATCGCCTCGCCCAGCGATGTCCGCGAACCCGCCGGATATTGGGCATTGCCCGCCACGTCGCCGCAACGGACCGCGTTGCTCGGCGCCTTCGATGACGACTGGCTCGCAAAGCAATGGCCGCATCTTCCGGCTGACACCCGGACCGATTACTTTTGCACGGCGCCGCACGACCAGCGTATCGCGGGATTCTGGCAAGGCGACGAGCGCATTGTTGTCGATTACATGCATCCCGATCAGCCGCATCTGGCGGCGCGCCTTCCGGCACTCAGGGCGCGCTGCTTCGTGACCCGTCGTATTGCTGGCGATATGCGCTTCGAGGAGTGCGCCGCGCGCCCGGAAACCGTCTGGATCCTGCCGGAGATCGGACAGGGCATCGTGTTATATCGCGCGGTTGCAGCGCTCGGCGATGAAGACGCGGACGACATCGCGCAGTTGATGGTCGACTTCGAGAGCATGACAAGCGCGCCGTTACCCGCCGAATACTATCGAGATCGCCTGCAAGCGCGGCTCAGTCTGACGCCTCCCGTGCCAGCCGCCGCAAGTGCGTCGCCCGCCCCTGCGGCGGCCGTCGCCACCCCGCCTGCCCTGAAAGCACCCGATGCACCCGCCGTAGCGGGACCGAGCGATCCGGCTGCGTTCGCCGAACTCGAATCGCTCACCGCGCAGATCGAATCGACGACTCAGAATCTGTTGTCGAAGCACGGCATACAAGCAAGCGAGCTCGAAGCACACTTACCGCAAGCGGGCATGCCGCCGTTCGACATCAAGTCGGGTGGCGATGCGGCATCCATGCAGCGTGACCTTCAATCGCTGACGCAAACGCTAGAAAGCAGCGCCGCTGATCTGATGAAGCGCTACGAACTCACGCCAGCCGATGTCGAGAAACTAACCGCGCCCGTGCTCGGCGCGAACGGCGCCAGCGCTCCCGCCGACGCGGCGACGCTCGCCGGGCAGTTGCGCGCAGCGTTCGCACAGACTCAACAGGCGCTCGCGGCGCGCGGCAGTTCGATCACCGGTCTTGCCGCACAGGTCACCGACCCTGAGACGGTCGCCGCACTGAACGAAGCGGCGAGCATCGACTTCGAGAGCATCGTGGGCGCGCTTTCGACCCTTGGCGCGTCTCCGACCGCTGCTGCGCCCGCGACGCAAGCGCCCGCGAGCGCCGTGCTCGGAGCGCCGCAGCCGCCTCTACCGCTACGGCTGAATCGCGACGATGTGATAGCGCGCGCCGCGGCTGGTCATTCGCTTGCCAGCCTGAATCTGAGCGGCCTCGATTTGTCAGGCGCGATGCTCGAGCGCGCCGACTTGCGCCTCGCCGTGCTCAACGACGTCCGTCTCACTGGCGCGCGGCTCTCCGGCACCGATCTGTCGGGCGCGATGCTCGCTGGCGCCGATCTCGTCGGGGCGCAACTGCACGACGCGAAGCTCGACAACGTCAGCGCCCGCAACGCCAACTTCGGCGGTGCGCAGTTGCAACGCGCGTCTCTAAGTGCGAGTGACTTCGCGGACGCGGACTTTTCGGCGGCGAATCTGGAGGGCGCGCAACTCGCCCGCGCCATCTTCAGCAACGCGAAGATGATGGGCGTGAAGGCGTCCAGATGCGGCGCGGCGAAAGCTAGTTTTTCGCGCGCGGTCCTTGCGGGCGCCGACTTCACCGGGGCAAATCTCGCGAACGCGGTATTCGATCATGCGTCAATCGCGGGCGCCAGTTTCGTCGATGCGGACTGCTCCGTTCTCCGTCTGTTCGGCACTCAGGGCGCGGGCGCGCGTTTCGACAACGCCAACCTCTCGCAATCGCGCGCGGGCCTCGCCGCAAACCTCAGCGGCGCGAGTTTCGTGGGCGCGCGGCTGAACGCGGCCGTATGGCTCGACATTGACATATCTCAGGCAAACTTCGACCAAAGCGCGCTCGATCACGTGAATTTCAGCGGCGTCATAGCCCGTGGCGCGCGCTTCGTCAACGCGCGCGCGGTGTCTATCCGTCTGTCCAAGGCCGATTTGAGCGGTGCCGATTTCAGCCGCGCCAACCTGATGAACGCCAACTTGCGACGCGCCCGCCTCGACGGCGTGCGCTTCGTCTCGAGCAATCTTTACGGTGCGCAATGCTACGGATCAACGGTCGGCAACAGCGTGCTCGACGGCGCCAACGTCGATCGCACGCTGCTGCAGATTCCCGGCCGCGTGGAAGGTGAGGTGCGCTTATGAGCGCGCTTCCCGAACTCGTGCCGGGCGCGGCGCTGTCCAGAACCAGCCTGGCAGGCGCGGACCTCGCCGGGCGCGACCTAAGCGGCTGTCTGCTGGAGGGCGTCGATTTGCGCGGCGCCGACCTTTCGCGCACGAAGCTGAATGGGGCGCGCATCCGCCAATGCGATCTTTCGGGTGCGAATCTGAATGCCAGCGTTCTCGATGGTTCCCAATGGCACAACACGCAAGTTGCCGGTGCGAGTCTGCGTGAGACGCAAGCCACACGGGTGTTCTTTACGCGTGTCGGCTTCGGACGCACCGACTTTACGAGCGCGCAAATCGAGCGCGCGATGTTCGACGGCTGCGATTTGAGCGCCGCGACCTTCGCCGGCGCTCGCGTCTATCGCAGCGATGCGCTTGCCTGCAAGTTCGACGGCGCCGACTTCACCGACGCCGATCTCACGCGCTTTACGGCCCGCGACGCCGCGCTCGCGCGGGTAACGTTCTTGCGCACTGAACTCGTACAAGCTTTCTTTCTGAACGGCGATCTTGCCGGCCAGCGCTTCGACCAATGCAACCTCCATCAGTGCCAGTTCACGAATGCGAACCTTTCCGGCTCCGATTTCACCGGTGCAGAGCTCGTGCAGACACGTTTTGATCGCGCGAAGCTCAACGCGGCGCGCTTTGCGGGCGCATCCGGCCGATTCGCGCGCTTTGCGCAAGCCGACTTGTCCGGTGCCGATCTGACCGATGCCGAATTCGTCGTGGCCGATTTCAGCGGCGCGACGCTGACCGGGTCGCGCTGCGACGGCGCGAGTTGGACGCAGGCGGTCTTCACGCGCGCCATCTGGCAACGTTCGACGTTGACGGCGGCACGCTTCACGGACTGCGATCTGTCACACGTCGATCTGACGGAATCCGATTGCGCACGCGCGGATTTCGGCAATGCCGACTTCCATGCGCTGATCGACTCGCGTACGCATTGGGCGGGCGCGTCGCGCAACCACACACGTCCCACCGATCCGGTTCGGCTGCGCGCCGAAACCTGGGGTGTTTGACTTCTACTGTCTTGGAGCACGACATGGATACGCTGCCACTTACCCCTAACGACGTTCCCGTCGGCTGCGCGCCAGCAGTCAGCACGACCCTGCGTGCCGCCACGGTGACCGGTCGCGCAGGACCATGGTTTTTGCTCGACAGTCACGCCGAGCGTGCCTTGCAGGCTCAAAGCTGTCTGCTCGAACCGCAAGCGGGCGATCTTGTCCTCGTCTGCGGCGCGTTGCCCGCACAGGCTGCAGCCGACGGCGTGACGGCAACGACCACGGTGCCGTATCTCCTCGCGGTGCTGACCCGTGCCCAACCCGACGCCGGCACCATGATGCTGCCGGGCGGCGCAAGGATCGAATCCGCCGACGGCGACTTGCGGCTTTGTGCCACGCGTATCGCGCTGAACGGCGAGGAGGCCGTCGATGCCAGCACGCGCGCGTTCTCGCTCGACGCGGTTTCGACAGCGGTCACGAGCCACCAGGCCAGCGCGCGCATAGCGTCGCTCGACGCGGGTATCGAACGTCTTACGCTAGTCGCGCGCCATTTTCTCTCGACCGTCGGACGTGCCATCTTCCGTGCAAACGACAGTTCGCGATGGATTGAGGGTAACGACGAATTGCGTGCGGGCACGGCTCGCTGGCGCGTAAGCGGCGACGCGCACTTGCACACTCGCCACACGACCCTCGTCTCCGACGAGATGACGCGCATCGACGGCTCGAAGATAGAACTGGGCTGAGGCCCGGCCCCAGTCGACAAGACGCGACGAGACAATCGCACAAACGGAGGTATGCCGTGTTTGCAGTGACCATAGCTGCTGGCGAGATGATCGCCGAACCCGATGTCTGCCAAGTGCCGACGCCCGCTGGACCGGTACCGACGCCGTTTCCGAATATCGCCATGCCCATGATGGGCACGCCGCCGGCCGAGACCGTGCTGATCTGCGGAGCGCCCGCACTCAATCTCGGCTCAGAGATTCCGTTGACCAATGGCGATCAGGCCGGCGTGGCAGGCGGCGTGGCCTCGGGCACGATCATGGGCCCGGCGCGCTTCACCGAGGGCAGCATGAAGGTAATGGTGGCCGGCAATCCCGCCGTTCGGCTTACTTCGCCGACGACGCAAAATCAAAGTAACGCCATCGGCGTCGTGCTGGTGCCGAGCCAGCCTACCGTGATGATCATGAGCTGACCCCACGAGCCAAACCGCCTCAAGCAGCCACAACAACGACCATGCGCCACACCGCCCTCGCCCTTCTCCTCACCGCCTGCGCCACGCTTCCCGCCGCGGCCCAGCAACCCGCCGACGACAGCGCCGCCATCCGGCAAGTCGTCGATACCTACCTGCAGCCGCTGCTCTCGTCGCATCAGGCGGCGGGGGCGATCGTCGGCGTGTCGCTGCACGGCAAGCGTTACTACTACGCATACGGCTCGGCCAACGACAACGGCGCGCCCTTCACGGCCGATAGCATCGTCGAGATCGGCTCGTGCACGAAAGTCTTCACGACCACGCTCTTCGCGCTCGCCATCGGCCGGCATCAGATCGCTCCGGATTCGTCGATACAGCGCTACATGCCCAACGGCGTCACGCTGCAAAGCGCCGCGCAGAACGTCACGCCGATGCAGCTCGCCGACTTCACTTCCGGCATGCCCGACAATCCGCCCGACGCACCGCGCAATCTGCGTTATCGCGGTATCGACCACTACACATCGGCGGACTTCTTTCGCTGGGTATCGTCGTGGTCGCCGGACGGTCCCCTGCCACGTCCCTACATGTATTCGAACGCAGGCGTCGGCGTGCTCGGCGTGACGCTCGTGCAGGCAACGGGGCGCGCGTGGGCCGATCAGCTATCGACGGATATCCTGCAACCGCTCGGCATGACGAGTTCGTTCTCGGGACCAGTCGACGTGCCAGGGCGCACGGCCGAAGGGCATCTTCGAGACGGGCAGCGCGCGCCGCAATGGCCGCTCTACGCGTGGTACGCGGCAGGCGCCATGCGCTCCACCGCCGCCGACATGTTGCGCTTCGGCGAGGCCAATCTCGGACACGGTGAAATAGACGGACGTCCGGTGCCCGCCGAACTGATCTCGGCGATGCACGCGGCTCAAGCGCCGCGCTACACGTTGCCGAACGGCATCGCGCAGCAAGGCATGGCGTGGGTCACGAACAACGGCAACGGCTCGCCCGGCTTGCATCCGGAAATTCTGAAGAACGGTGGAACGGCGGGATTCAGCTCGGTAATTCTCGTGAATCCGCACAAAGACGCGGCGATTTTTATCGCGGTCAATCAGGGCGAGACGCCGCCCGCGCCAGTGGCGATTGCCATCGGACGGCATCTGCCTTGATGCGAAGCGCCGGAGTGGCGCATCGCATCATGCGTTTTTTTTTCGGCGCTTTTACTTCGGAATACCCACGCGCTCGCACGTCGGCAAGCCGTTTTTCGGCACCTGGGTGTAGTGCATGATGTAGCCGTTCGCGAGCCCTTGCTTCGAGGCGAGCACGATCTGTCCCAACTGAGTCTTCGAGGCCAGCGTGGCCTTAGTCGGCTGCTGTTCGATGATCAGATTCTTGAGATCGGGATTCGCGCGCGCCGCGTCCTGACCGATGATCCGCCGGACATCCGACACGCTCGACCGATACCAGCCAATGAACGGGCGATACGAAGGCCCCGCATAGTGGCTGTCGATGATCATCCACGGATCGAGTTTGTCGAGCGCCTCCAGCACGTTGTCGTTCTGGAGGATGGACGCGAGATCGCCGCCAAGACGCGAACCCGGCTCGCCGATATGCGCCGGATCGTAGCGCCAGGCATCCGGTCCATTGCGCAAATCGGACCACTTCTTGCCGGTCCAGGTCACGACGTGCGTGAGGCCAATGGTGCTCGTCGGCGTAAAGGGAACCATCTTGCCTTTGACGATCGGCGACGCGGTGATATAGAGCAAGTCGCCCGGCAGCAGATACTGCGACGTGGTGTCGAAGTTGCCGCTGTTGATATCGAGCAGAACGCCCGCTTGCTTCGGTCCCGCCCAATCAGGCGTGCTGGTTGCGCCCGCGGGCGTCATGCACGCTTGCGTGGTCACGCCGGTTTCGACTTCCGTACTGCCCGTGAGCCCCGCGAAGTTGTAGACCCAAGACGTGAAGTCCGAGCAATCCACGCCATGCCACATGACCTCGGCAGGCTTGTAAGCCGGCGTGTTCGTGGCGGTGACACCGCTCGCCTGGATCTGCTGCGAACCGGTCGCGCTGCGTTGACCGGTGCAGGTCATGCCGTACTTTGGCGTCTTGGCGCCGCTCGCGCTCGCGGCCGCACCCGATGTGCTGCCCGCCGACGAATTGCGGTACTTCGGATCGGTTCCGCCCGAATCGTCCGGCGGCAGCCAGCCCGGCACATGATGATGGCAATAGTTGATGTCCTGATCGACCCAGAAGTTTTCCACCGCCATCACGAGTTCGCGATAAAACGTGTCGGTATCGGTGCATCCTGCAGGCGCCTTGATCGCGCCGTACTGAGCGGCGAGCGGCCCCCAGCTACTGGCGGTCAGATAGGTCGCCCAATTGGTCTTGGTAAGACCGCCGGTGAGCTTTGCCTGCACGTCGTTCTGACGGCCCGCGAAGATCGCGGCGTTGTCCCTGAGCAAGGCGATGCGGTCGCCGCAAGTGGCCGCGCTGCCAATAGCCGTTTGCGCCGCGCCTGGCACGACCGGCGCGAACTGCGCCATCGACGTAATGCCCGAGCGGTTGCCCGCGCTGCCCGCATAAGTCGCGGCGCCTTGCGTGATCGTGCAGTTGCCGCCCGAGGGCGCGGCGACGGTGCCGTCATCGGCGATATCGCCCGAGCCTGCGTGACAGGACGCGAGCGTATCGCCATTGGCTGCCTGTGCGACGATGTTCTGCGTGCTGGTATCGATGGAAGAACCATCCGTCGTGCGGCTCTGCGATTCGGCGCCGAGCGCGAGACTCATCTTGGCGCCATCCGTGACCGTTCCGGTCGTGCCTGCGGTGACGAGCGTCGGCGTGGTCTGCTGGACGTCGATGTCGCCCGCGAACGCGTTCACGCGCGCGACTGCGGCGTTGATGTTGTCGGCGCTGAGGCCGCCGGCCGCGCGTGCATCGGCGACGATTGCGTTCGAATACGCCGAGACGACCATCTGCGAAGGCGCGTTGAGATACACGGCGTCGATTTCGGTGGAAAGGCTCGTATCGGTGCCGGTCGCTTCTTCCTGGTAGCTGCCGCCCGTTACGCGCACGAAGAGCGGATAGTGCAGGCTGCCCTTGAGCGCGAAGGTGCCGTCGTTGTTGGTTGTGGCAGTGGCGAGCGGCTTGTCGGAGACGGTGCCGTCGGCGGCGAGTTGATACACCGCCACCGCTGCGTTCGCAACGGGACCCATGTACACGCCACCTGAAGTGGACGGCGACGAGCTGCCGCCGCCGCATGCGGCGAGAGCGAGCGAGAGCGCGGCGCTTGCCGCGACAGTAAGAAGAACGGGCTTCACGATAACCTTGCAGAAAGGGAACTGGGCACCACGAAGACTGGCGCGTGACTGATGCCTTTACGGCATGTCACTAGCGTAGGTGAAGGCCGTCAACGGCAAATCGCCGATAAGCCTTACAAACCACGTCCATTTCCGAAGATTGAAGCGGTTAAGTGAAAGCGGTGCAAAGGGCGTTCGTCAATGGGCGAACGCCTGGGCGAAGGGGTTTGAACGGTGTCTCTTGCAGAAGCTGCTGGCGACGACGCATTCACGAAGCCCCAAGAAGATACGTACTCGCACCAGTTGTGTGTGAGCAATCGACGCTTCTAAATTCCTGATGATCGGCTCATCTAATCGATTG
>NZ_JARUXJ010000002.1:630752-753432 GCF_031451465.1 Caballeronia sp. LZ003
GCTGCCCAAGTGCATCGGCAACGTACTGAGGGAATTGGACTCGACGAGCTACGACTACGACGAGCGCGGCAATCTGATCACGAAATCGGGCGGCGCTCACGCGCCGTGGCGATACCGATATGACGAACAAAACCGGCTAATAGAGGCCAGCCGCCATGCGCGACCGCCCGCGCCGTGGGAACGCAGCCACCATGCGCCACGGGACGACAGTCCGCCCAAGCCCGAACTCGTGGTTCGGTTCTCCTACGACGCGTTTGGCCGGCGCATTGCCAAGGACGTCCAGCGCGCAAGCGGCCCCGCCGAACTGACGGTCTTCACGTGGGATGGCGACGTGCTCTTGATGGAAGAGCGCTTCGAGGCGTTGCCGCGTGAACGCGGCTTCGAGCGCAGATCGGAGAATGCGCGGTACGCGATGGTGCGGGAGGATGCGCAGGACGCGTACTCGCTACCGGTCGCGCAGCGCATGCACACGCTCGACGCGGAGTACCAGTGGACGCGCGCCTTGCTCTATCTGCATGAGCCGGGGACGTTCGTGCCGCTGGCGCGGCTCGATGAGAAACTGGTCGAACCGGCGTTCCTCGCCACCGGCACGGACGGGCGTTTTGTGCAGGTGCCCGCGAAGTCGAAGCATGCGACGGTGTTCTATCAGAACGATCATCTGGGCACACCGCAGGAGTTGCTCGATGAGTCTGGCAAGGTGGTTTGGCTTGCGCGCTATAAGGCGTGGGGCGGGCGAAAGGGTGCGCCCTATGGTAAGGAAGACCCGGCTGAGACGGATAACGCGATCCGGTTTCAGGGGCAGTACCATGATGAAGAGACGGGGCTGCACTACAATCGAAACCGTTACTACGATCCGGCGACAGGGCGCTATATCTCGCAGGACCCGATTGGGTTGGCCGGTGGACTGAATCCGTTCCAGTACGCGCCTAATCCGGTCACTTGGGTTGATCCGCTTGGGCTGTGCCCAAAATTCGGTTCACTTGATAAATCACAAAGTCACTTTGAGAAACACGGCGCTGAATTTGGCGTGAAAAGTCCAGAAGAATATCTAAGCATAGGACATGACGCCATCATGAGTGGCGATAAGGTCGAGTATTCCTATAAAGGAGAAACGCGAACGGGGTACGTGCAATACATGGGTAATTCATCAAGAGGAGATGCCAAGTTTGTCTTTGTCGGGACAAACTCAGACGGTCAAATAACCACGATCCATACCAAGAGTGGCAAAGATCTATGGAAAACGCTTAATGGTGACGGGCGGGATAAGACAATTAACTCGAAAGGGAGAGGATGTAGTGGTTAATGCGATCGTTGAGGATATTGGTGAAGATGTCGAGGAAGAGGTGACGTTGCGAATAAATGATGTTCGTCTCGTTTGCTTTATGGGATATTCACCCTATCAAGTGGAAAAGGGAAAAACCTATCCAGTTGATATAAATCTTGAGTTTTTTAACGAGGTAGAATTGCTCGAATCTAATGATTCTCGCCCATCTCTTAGTCAAATCGCAAATAGTTTTGCCTACACGGTGACAGGGCTGCTTCACGACGACGTTCTTGACGCAGGAGTCAAATTTCGGGAGCAACGGTTCCTGAGCGATTACGGGTATATGACGGGGAAAATGGTATCCGTGAAAGTTGATCGTATAGACGTAGAATTCCTTTGATTAAGACGAATGAAGGGCTGCTTGCGGTCCTTCATTCTCTTATTCGGCGGTAATGGTTAGCCGCCGTGTTCAACATTGATCTTGACGCGCTACCCTGCTCTGATTCCGGCCTGCTCGATCCATCGCCCCGGCGAGTTTGAGCCACGGATAAAAGCGGCTGCTCGGGACGTTGCCAGACCAAGTGAACGACCGCAGCCTCGCCTTTCTTTACCCTGGCGAGAATTTTCAGGCGGTTGTTGATTTAGCCCATAAGCAAAAGCCAAAGGCGACCACGGAGGAAGTGATTCAATGCCTCAATCACTATGCCGACCATAACAATTTTCATGATCTAAGTTAGAGACAAAATGACATCAATTGCTTGCGTAGGCGACAGCACCACCCACGGCGGCCGCATCATCACCGGATCAGACACGATGGACATCGACGGACGCAAAGGCGCGCGAGTGGGCGATCTCGTGTCATGTCCCGAACACGGCGTCAATCCCATCATTCAAGGCTCGGACATGCTCACCGACACCAACGGCAAACACGTTGCGCTGGATGGCCATCTCACAGCGTGCGGCAGTCGAATAATTGCCTTGGGCGATCATGGCTCGATTGATTGACTAGCTCTGATCGTGAGATCACGCGCTCGGGCAGGTACGAGCAGACCGGGTTTTACGTGCGCAACATCAACTATTTCTGCGGGACGATGCCGGCCGGCTGGCGGCATCGACGGAAGCTGGTGTCGAGACACGCTACGAGCGCGACCCAAAGGAACGCTCAGTGCTCGCAAGGTCGGCAAGCAGGCCCCAGAAAATTGCCACTACGACGCGCGGCCGCCAAAACTTATGGAAGCCGATAAGTCTGCATCCACGACCGAGAGACCCAATCGACTTCATGGCACCAAGTAGCCGTTGTCACGTTCATGCTAAACGGCGGAATCACGTCGAACGTATTAATTGCGATCGGGCAAGATAACCGATTCCCCGGATCTGCCCAAACCACCGTCTGAACTGCCAAACAAAGCCCTAAATCACCTTCCCCGGATTGAGAATCCCATCCGGATCGAGCGCCGCCTTGATCGCGCGCATGGCTTCGAGATCGGTCTCGCGACGGCTCTGCGGCAAGAAGTGCCGCTTCTTCACGCCGATTCCATGCTCGGCCGAAATCGATCCCGCGAACTCGCGCGTCACGTCGTAGATCACACTGTCGATATCGTCGTGATCGTGCTTGCCCATGCCCGGCACGTCCACGACAATATGAATGTTGCCATCGCCAAGATGCCCATACGTCAGGACGAGCGCCTGCGGCCAGCGTTCGCGCAACCGCGCCTCGCACTTCTGCGCGGCATCGCCCACCTGCGCGATCGAAAAGCTCACGTCGTACGCCGCGTGATTCGGAATGAAGCGCTGATACTCGCCGGGCGCATCGCGAATCGACCAGAAGTCGCGCGCGTGCGCTTCCGACGACGCAATCGCGGCGTCCGTCACCACGCCGTCTTCCAGCATCGCGCCGAGAAACTCTTCAAAGGCATCGCCGTGACGGACCGGATCGGTGCCGACGCTCTCCAACAGCACGTAGAACGGATGCGCATCCGCGAGCGGCGCGCGCAGGTTCCTGAGGTTGCCGATAACGGCATCGTGATAACCCGCCCACATCACTTCGAACGCGGATACCCCCGCGGCCAGCCCCGCCTGCGCACGCGTCAGCAGCGTGGTCACCGCGTGAAAGTCCGGCAAGCCGCACCACGCGGTGGCGGTCGCCGTTGGCTTCGGCCGCAATCGCAGCACGACACGCGTGATGATCGCGAGCGTGCCTTCGCTGCCGATCAACAAATGCCGCAAGTCATAGCCGCTGTTGTTCTTGATCATCTTGTTCAAGTCGCCGATGACCTTGCCGCTCGCCAGCACCGCTTCGACGCCGAGTACCTGATCGCGCATCATCCCGTACTTGATGACGCGGTTGCCGCCCGCGTTGGTGGCAAGATTGCCGCCAATGGAACAACTGCCGCGCGCGCCGAGATCCAGCGGAAAGTAAAAGCCCGCCGCGCTCGCCGCTTCCTGCACCACTTGCAACGGCGTGCCCGCTTCCACCGTCATGGTCGCGGAGACTTCATCGATCTCGAGGATGCGGTTCATGCGGTCGAGACTGAGCACGACTTCGTCCGTCAGCACGTTCGCGCCGCCCACGAGCCCGGTGAGCCCGCCTTGCGTAACGACCGCCTGCTTGTATTTCGTGCAGAGAGCGAGCGCCTTGGCGGCTTCCTCTGTGTTGCGCGGCCGGACGATGGCCGAAGGCGTCGCGCCCGGCAACCCGCTCCAGTCCACGACGCGCCGGTCGCCGAACTCTTCGGGCAACGCGACGACTTCCGCGCCAAGGGTTTCGCGCAAGGCGCTCACTGCTTCGCGTGCGGTCATTTGATGCTCGTCTCCATGCTGTTTTTGCGGATCACCAGACAGTGTAGCCACCGTCCATGACGAGGTCCGAACCGGTCACGAAGGCGCTTGCGCGCGAAGCGAGGAACACCACCCCGGGCGCGATTTCATCGGGCGTCGCCATGCGGGCGAGCGGCGTGCCGTCGATCCACACCTTGCGCCACGTTTCGTTCTCGAAGCCTCGTTTGGTGAGTTCGGTGCCGACATATCCCGGCGATATCGAATTGACGCGCACGCCATCCGCGGCCCATTCCGCCGCGAGCGAGCGCGTCAAATGAATCACGCCCGCCTTCGATGCGTTGTACGACGCCTGCGGCTGCGGCTTGTTGGCGATCGACCCGCTCATGCTCGCGATGTTCACAATGCGCCCGGACTTCTGCCGCGTCATGTGCCGCGCGGCGCTTCGGCAGCAATAGAACACGCCGTCTAGATTGACCGCGAGCACCGCGCGCCAGGCGGCATCGTCGGTTTCGAGCGCGGAGGCATTCTTTACGATGCCAGCGTTGTTCACGAGCACGTCGAGCTTGCCGTGACGCGCGACGACGGTATCGAAGGCTTGATCGACAGACGATGAATCCGTCACGTCCAGTGCGACGAACGTGCCGCCGATTTCCTGCGCGGCCTTCTGTCCGAGCGCTTCATCGCGATCCGCGACGACGACCGTCGCGCCCGCGCTCTTCAAGCCTGTCGCAATCGCGAAGCCGATGCCTTGCGCCGCGCCCGTCACCACGCAGACATCGCCATCCAGACGGAAGGCATCCAGTGTCGAACTCATGTGCGCGCTCCTTCGAAGACGACGATATCCGCCGAGCCATCCGCGTGACCGACGATCATCTCGCTTGCAATGCCGGTGAAGAGGCCGTGTTCGACCACGCCCGGAATGGCGTTGAAGCGCGGCGACAGCGCGAGCGGCTCGGGAATGGCTTCGAGATGACAGTCGAGAATCCAGTTGCCGCTGTCGGTGACGACGAGTTCGCCGTTCTTCACGCGCCGCTCGATACGCACGCTTTCGTCGAAGCCCGCCGAGACGAACAGATCGCGCAGCAAACGCTCCGTGCTCTGCCAGCCGAACTGGATGATCTCGATAGGCAAGGGAAAGCGTCCCAGCGTATCGAAGACTTTCTTATCGTCGACGACAGCGACCATCTTGCGCGATGCCGCCGCCACGATCTTTTCCCACAGAAGACACGCGCCGCCGCCCTTGATCATGCTGCCCTGATGATCGATCTCGTCCGCACCGTCGATAGTCACGTCGAGCCGGTCGATCTGCCCTAGATCGGTCAACGGCACACCGAGTTCGAGCGCAAGCTCACGCGTGGCGTTCGACGTCGGCACGCCGACGATATCCAGCCCGTCCTTCACGCGCGGCGCGAGCGCACGCACGAACCAGTGCGAGGTCGTGCCCGAACCGAGACCCACCTTCATGCCCGGCTTCAGATAGTGATCGACCGCCTTGTTGCCAGACACGAGTTTTGCTTCGTCCTGTTTCGATGCGGGTTTGAGCTGGGCATAGCCCGGTTCGATATACGTAGCCAATTGCGTCTCCGTTGACTTGCTTAGTCCATGAATTTGTCGGTGAACCACGGGTCGAGCGCGGCGAGATTGTCGGGCAACTCGCGGCCTTGAGCGAGGCCGAGCATCGCCACGAGCATGTTCACCACGAGCAGATGGTTGATCCGCGCCGTGAGCGGCGTGTACAGCTCGGTGTTCTCATAGGCGGGCACGGCAATGGTCAGATCGCACGTCTGCGCGAGCCGCGAGCCGGGCGCGCAAATGGCGATGGTGATTGCACCCTTGCCCTTGGCCATGGCGGCGGCCATCACGAGCGACTTGGTCGAGCCGGAATGCGAGAAGAACACGGCCACTTCGTCGTTGCGCAAGGTTGGCGCGAGCAGCAACTGACGCTGGCTTTCGAGCACTACGCGGCAATGCAGCCCCAAGCGAAAGAACTTGTGTTCGGCATCGAAGGCAATGGTTTCGGAGATGCCGAGGCCGAACAGAAAGATGCCCTTCGCTTCGATCAGATACTTGGCCGCGCGCTCGATGGCGCTCGCATCGACATCCTTGGCGAAGCGCTGAATGGCGTGCAGCGAGTTGTTGATGATCTTGTTGCAGACGTTCTCGGGCGCGTCGGCGTTGGTGATCGCTTCGTAATCGAAGGGCGCTTGCGGAATCAGACCCTGGCCCAGACGCACCTTGAAGTCCTGATAATCCGCGCACTCGAAGCGCCGGAAAAAGCGCACCACGGTCGGGTCGCTCGTCTGCGCCGCTTCGGACAATTCGGCCATGCTCATCTTGAGCGCGGCTTCGGGCGCGCCCAGCAGGACATCGGCGATACGCAAGGTCGCGCCCGTCAGCGCAGGGTGTTCGAGCGCAATGCGCCGCAACAGGTCGTTTCTCATCAGGCTCCCGGCAGGCGCGACGCATTGAGCGCGGCGCACCTTGTTACTAGATCGGCGAACGAGTCGAGCCGGGCATCCTCGGCGACGGGAACGTCGGGTCCCGTGCCCCAGTTGACGATCAGGCAACGCACCTGCGCACGTTCGGCGCATTCGGCGTCGATGCGCGTATCGCCGATATAGAGCGCATGCTCGGGCGCGACGTCGAGCGCTTCGAGCGTCGCGAGCAGATGCCGGGGATGCGGCTTTCTCTGTGCAAGCATATCGCCTCCGATCACCGAGCTGAAGTACTGCTCGATGCCGAAATGCGCGAGCACCGCCTGCGCCAGATGCTGTGCCTTGTTCGTGCATACGCCGAGCTTGATGCCCGCCGCATGCAGCGCGGGAATCGCGGTGAGCGCGTCGGCGTACACGGTCGCTTCGCCAACCGGGTGCTGCTTGTAAATGGACAAATACGCTTCGACGTCGGCGCTCACGCGATCATGATCGAGCGTGAGACCCAAGCCCTTGTACAACTTGTCGATCAGCCCGAACGAGCCTTCGCCGATGTACTGCGCCACGAAGCTCACCGTCTGCGGCGGCAGGCCATGCGTCGCGAGCAGACGATTCACCGCGTTGGCGATATCGGGCGCCGTGTCGACGAGCGTGCCATCGAGGTCGAACACGATGGCATCGACAGGAACTTCCGCGAGATTGACGGTCATCGGTTGGTGCTCTCCGGGTAGGCGGGTTCGGCTGCGATACGCTCATAGACCAGGCGCAACGTGTCGTACAGCGTGCGGAAGGTTTCGAAACGTGCGTCGTAGAGCGGCCCGAGTCGCGCGTCGGGACTGATGCGCTCCGTCACGCGCAAGGTGCTGACGGCTTCGTCGAGCGTGGTCCACCAGCCCGCGCCCACGCCGGCCGCGAGCACCGCGCCGTATGCGCCGCCTTCCGACGCGCCCGTGACGGTGGTGACTTCGCGTTGCAGCACGTCGGCAAGCAGGCGCAGCCAGAAGGGTTCGGCGGTCGCGCCACCGGACACCCGCACTTCGTCGCATGCGAGGCCTGCGCTTGACCCCAGCGCCGCGATGGCGCGAATGTTCAACAACACGCCTTCCATGACGCTGCGCACGAGGTGCGAGGCGTCGTGCATCGAGGTGAGGCCGATCCACGCGGCACGGCCGTCGGCGGCAACGTGCGGACAGCGTTCGCCAAGCAGATAAGGCAAAAACAGCAAGCCGTCCGATCCGGGCGCGGCGGCTTTGGCGAGATCGGTCATCTCCGAGAACGACAGCGCGGGCGTCATGCGTCTTAGCGCACCGCGCAGCCATTCGAACGCGCCGCCCGCCGACAGCGTCACGCCCATCACATGCCAGCGGCCCGGCGCGTTGCCGCACGAAATCTGCAACTGGCCTGTCGCCACCGGACACTCCCGCATGCCGCCCGCGACGATACCCGCCGTGCCGATGGTCACGCCGAGCGGTCCGGTATCGATCGCGCCCATCGACGTGGTCTGGATTACCGAATCGCCGCCGCCGCCGAAGACGGGTGTGTCGGCGGACAGGCCCCACGCTTGCGCAAGCTCAAGCCGCAAGACGCCCGCGCGTTCGGTCGATTCCACGACCTCCGGCACGAGGCTCGCGGGCAGGTCGAGCAGCGAGAGCAGCGCTTGCGACCAGGCGCGGCGCTTTACATCGAAGAGGCCGGTACCGGATGCATCGGAAACATCGGTGATATGTTCGCCCGTCAGACGCAGGCGCAGATAATCCTTCGGGTTCAGCATGCGCCTCATGCGCGCGAAGAGTTCGGGCTCGTGCTCGCGCATCCACAAGAGCTTGCCCGCAGTGAAACCCGGCAGCATGCGGTTCTGAACCATCGCAAGCAAGCCGTCGAGACCGCCCGCGCGCGCGGTGATCTCATCGCAATGGGGCGCCGCGCGTTGGTCGCACCAGAGAATCGCGGGGCGCAGGACGTTGTCGGCTTCGTCGAGCGCGGCGAGACCATGCATCTGACCCGACAGGCCGATACCCGCCACCGCACGGCGATCCGGCAGCGCGGCGAGCACTTCGGCCAGCGCGCTTTGCGTGGCCTGCCACCAGTGCTCCGGGTCCTGTTCCGCCCAGCCCGGACGCGGCGAGACGAGCGGATAAGACGCAAGCGCCTTCGCCGCCACGCGCCCATTGCCATCCACCGCGATGACCTTGCACGCGGACGTCCCCACGTCGATGCCGAGAAGATAGCGTTCCATCGTCGCTCTCCGCTCAGGCGCCGTGTCGCAAACGCACGTGCTTCAGATGCAGATACCCTTCCATGCCTTCGCGGCCGTGCTCGTAGCCCGTGCCGCTCTGTTTGCGGCCGCCGTAGGGCGCGTTCATGATGCCCGCATCGACGTGATTGATGGCGACGTTGCCGAAGTCGAGTTCGCGCGAAAGCGTGAAGCTCTCCTTCACGTGCTCCGTGTACGCATAGGCCGCGAGTCCGGCGGGCGTGCCGTTGGCTGCATCGATGGCTTCGTCGAGCGTCTTGTAAGGTGCAACGCCGATCACCGGGCCGAAGGTTTCCTCGTGCATGACGAGCATCTCGGGCGTGCCATCGGCGATGACGGTCGGCGCGAGAAACAGGCCCGCGCCGGAACCGAGCGCGGAAGGACGCCCGCCGCCGCAGAGAATGCGCGCGCCGCGCTCGCGTGCATCGTCCAGATGCCGCTCTACCTTGACGACGCCCGCGCGCGTGGCCATTGGTCCGATATCCGCGCGTTCGTTGGCCACGCCATCGGCGACGACGAGTTTGTTCGCGCCTTCGGTTAGCCGTGCGAGAAACGCGTCGTAGACCGACTCTTGCACATACGCGCGATTGATCGAGATGCAGATTTGCCCGGCATTGCGAAACGCGCGCCGCAACGTGCCCGCGACGGCGAGATCGATATCGGCATGCGCGGTCACGATGAGCGGACAACTGCCGCCGAGTTCCAGCGACAGACCTGTGATGCCGCGCACCGTGCGATAGATGTCCTCGCCCGCCGTGCCCGAACCCGTGAACGCCACCTTATCGATACGCGGATGCCCGACGAGCCGCTTGCCCGCCTCGCGCGCGCCCATCACCAGATTGGCGACGCCCGCTGGCAAGCCCGCGCGATCCACGCAGCGAAACACGGCTTCCGCGCTCGAAGGCGTGTACTCGGAAGGCTTCACGACGATCGTGCAACCCGCCGCCAGCGAAGCCGCGAGCTTCCAGCCGATCAGTTCGACCGGATAATTCCACGGCGCAATGGCCGCGACCACGCCGACCGGTTCCTTCTCCACGAAACTGACGAAGCCATCCTCTTCGTTCGGAATGGTTTCGCCATAGATACGCACCGCCTCTTCCGCGTAATAGTGAAACGCCTTCGCGAGTTTGCGCGCTTCGCCTTGTGCTTCTGCCAATGGCTTGCCCATTTCCACCGTGATCGACATGGCAATCGCGCGTTCGTCCTTCGCGATTTCGTCGGCGATAGCGTGCAGCAGGCGCGAGCGTTCGAACGGATTCACGCGCCGCCATGTTTTGAACGCGCGCGAGGCGGCTTCGATTGCGGAATCGATTACGTCCTGGCTCGCATCCGGCGCGCGGGAAACGACTTGCTCCGTGCTCGGATTCGTTACGTCGATCCATTCGCTCACGCCTTCTTTCGTGAAGCGTCCATCGATATACATCTCGCAGTGTCGTGGTTCTGTCATGGCGAAAAAGTGGTGAATGCGTTTATTGCGAGACGAAGTTGACGCGGATCGCGTCGACGGCCACCGCGACGAAAATCAAAATGCCGCCGATCATCTGCACGTAGAACGACGGCACTTCGGTGATCGCGAGACCAACGTGGATCACCGTGAGCAGCAGCACGCCGCCGAGAATGCCGAGCGCGCCGCCGCGTCCGCCGAACACGCTCACGCCACCGATGATCGGCGCGGCAATCGCATACAGCAGGAAGCCTTCGCCCTGATCCGAGGTAATGGCCATTTGCCACGCGGCAAGCAGATAGCCCGCGACGCCCGAAAGAAAGCCCGACAACGTAAAGGCGATCACCTTCACGCGATTCACGCGAATGCCCGCCGAGTTGGCCGCGAGCGCGTTGCCGCCGGTCGCATACAGATAACGTCCGAGCACGGTCTTGCGCAGCAAAAAGCCCATGCCTAGCAGCACGACGAGAAACACGATAGGCATGACAGGCCAGTTGTTGATGGTGTACTGCCCGATCCAGATATAGCCGGCGGACATATCGGAGATGGTGTTGCCCTGCGTGACCGCAAGCAGCGAGCCTTGCAGCACGATCATCACGGCGAGCGTCTGGATCAGCGAGACCATCTTGAGGCGCGTCACGCACATGCCGTTGAAAAAACCGATAGCCGTCGCCGCCGCGATGCCCACCGGCACGCCGACAGCGGGCGACAAGCCGAGCCGCGTCGAAACGATCGCGCCGATGGCCGCCGAAAAGCCCATGTTGCTGGCTATCGAGAGGTCGATTTCCGCGACCATCAGCGGCAACGAAACCGCGAGCGCGAGCAAGCCGAGCACGGTAGCCTGCACGAGCACGTTCTGCAGATTCGAGAGCGTGAAGAAGAACGGATTGAGTACGCCGAACACGATCACGAGCGCCGCGAGCCAGAGCCACACGACGTTCTGAAAGACCCACTGCACGCCCGCTCTGCTGCGCTTCGTGCCCGGCGCCGCGTTCGCCTTCGACAACGTGGCCGGCGCCGGCGTGATATCGCTACCTGATTGCATGGACTCTCTCCTCATGTTTGGCTCGCGAGCGGTTCCGGCTCGGTTTGTACCGACGCGGTTTCGACGTTGAACGCCGATTGCAGGATCGCGTCCTTCTCTATCTGCGCGCCCGTGTATTCACGCTCGATGCGCCCGCCCACGAACACGCAGACGCGGTCCACCATGCGCACCATCTCGTCGAGATCGCTCGTGATGACGATCACCGAGAGGCCTTCGCGCGTCAGCGTATCGATGATTCGGTGGACTTCTTCCTTCACGCCGACGTCGATGCCGCGCGTGGGTTCATCGAGAATCAGAAGGCGCGGCGACGTGGCGAGCACGCGGCCGAGACACACCTTTTGCTGATTGCCGCCCGAGAGCGTGCCGAGCAGCACTTCGGGCGTGGCCGCCTTCACGCGAAAGTGTTCGAAATAGCGTTTGACGACGTGACGTTCCGCGCCCGCGTCGATCACGCCGCCGTGCGAGACATCCGCGAGACTCGACAGCGTGATGTTGTGCGCGATGCTCTGCAGACCGACGAGGCCATCGCGATGCCGGTCGTCCGACAAATACGCGATGCCGCGCTCGAACGCCGGACCCGGATGATTCGGCATGACGCTTGTGCGGCCGTCGTGCGAGACGCGACCGCTTTTTGCGCGATTCAGGCCGAAGAGCGCCAGCGCGAACTCCTTCGCGCCCGATCCTGGCAAGCCCGCGAAGCCGACGATCTCCCCCGGCGCAATCGAGAAGCGCTCCACGTCCACGCCCGGTGCGACCAGGTCTTCGACGAGCCACGCGGCGCCCGCCGCGTCGCCTGCGCCGCGTGCACGGGTGGCTTCGCGGTCGCGATAGAAAAGCGGCACGTCGCGGCCGATCACGAGTTCGGACAGGCCGTCGGAGTCGATCTGCGAGAGGTCGTCGTGCTCGCCCGCGAGTTTGCCGTTGCGCAGCACGGAGACGCCGTCGCAGATATCGAGAATCTCTTCGTTGTAATGCGAGATGAAGACGAAGGTCACGCCGCGCGCCTTCAGGCTGCGCATGAAGTCGAACAGATGCTCGCGGTCGGCGAGCGTCAGCGCGGTCGTGGGTTCGTCGAGAATCAGCAGCTTGCCGCCGCTATGCAGCGCACGCAGGATGTTGAGCTTGCGCTTGGCGACCGCCGACAGCAAACGCGCGGGCATGCGTGGATCGAAACCCGTTCCTTCGAGCGCGATCTCGACGCTTTGCATCTGCGCGCGCTGGTCCACCTGTTTCAAGAGGCCGCGCTTGACGGGCCAGCGGCCCAGCATGAGATTGTCGGCGACCGACATGGAGTCGACGATCATCGGTTCCTGCGTCACGAGGAACACGCCGCGCGCTTCCATCTGCTTGACGTCCGAGCCTTGCATGTCCTCGCCGTCGAAGGTGATGCTGCCTTCGGTCGGCGCGGTCTGGCCGGAAATGAGCCGCACGAGCGTCGATTTGCCCGCGCCGTTTTCGCCGAGCAGACCGTGAATGGTGCCGCGCCGGATGTTGACCGACACGCGATCCAGCGCGACTACCGCCTTGTAGCGCTTGACGACATCGTGCGTTCTCAGGATGTACTCGTTGCTGCTCATATCCGCCATGAAGCGAACCTCCGTTTGGCGATGGCGCGCGAAGCTCGCGCGCCGCCCTGCTCAACGTGAATCACCGGTGCATCAGGAGTAACGCAGTCCCCATTCGTTATAGGCGATGTTGCCCCACTGGCGTTTGTCCTTCACCGAGGAGGCATCGACGATAAACGGCTGGATCACGAGACTCGGGCCGGTCTCCGATTTGGTGATCTGCGCTTTCTCCCAAAAGTACTGGCTGTTCTGATACGGCCCGAGCGGCACCGGCTGGCCCTTCAGCGAATACTTGTCGAGCATGTCGACGGTGATCTGCGCGTAGGCGATCGGGTCTTGCGAAACCACCGCATCCATGTAGCCGTCCGCGATCCACTGCAGCGCGGCCGGCTCGCCGTCGATATTCACGAAGATCACGTGTCCCTGCTCGCCGACCTTCTTCCACTTGCCCTTTTGCTGCAAGGCCGTGACGATGCCGCGCGCGGGCGAATCGCTCGGCGCGTGGACGGCGTCGAGATCGGGATACTCGGAGAGTGTCGAGAGCGTGACGGACAACATGTTCTTCAGAAGCCCTTCGGTCGGACGGCTGATGAGCTTGACGTCCGGATACTTCTTCATCGTCTCCTCGAAGCCTTCCTTGCGCAGCCGCCACGCCACCGATTGCAGCGCGCCGTAGCAGTTGAGCACCGAGCCTTTCGCCGACCCGTGCTTCTTCTTGAGCAGACCGACAATGGCTTCCGCCGCCATGATGCCGCCCTGATGATTGTCGAAGTCCACCGTCACCGCGACATCGCCGCCGAGCGCGGGGGTATCGATAATGCCGACGGGGATCTTTTTCATGTTGTACTTCTTGATGACGCTGACGATAGCCTGGCTGTCGATCGGGTCCGCGATGATCGCCGACGGGTTCTTCAACATCAGGCTGTTCCACTGTTCGAGCTGCGTCGTGTTGCTGAAGTTGGCGTTGACGGCCTGAAACGTCCAGCCCTTCGCTTCGACGGCGCGCTTCACCGCTTCCTGCTGCGTGGCGAAGAAGTAGTAATCCAGACTCTTGTTGCTGTACGGGACGAACACTTTCTGCTGGGCGAAAGCCTTGCCCGAGACCGACGAAAGCGCGACCGAACCGGCCGTTGCGGCAAGTCCCGCCAGGAACTTTCTACGCGATGCGACTTCCAGTGCTTCTTCCATAGTTGTTGTCTCCTCAACACCGATATGGCAGCGACATTCGCCACGGGACTTGCGCCTTGGGTCAGGTAGTAAATTTCTTTTTGACCGTAGTAATACGAACAAAATATACAAAACGCTGTGGGCGGGCGACAAGATAGGGTTTACTAGCTGACGCGCTGCAATACTATGTGCAGCAAGCCTTTCGGCGAATTTTCAGCGCAAATAAAGTGTCCGTTGCAAACGTAGCGTTACTATTTTTTGACATGATGTCGAGCGAACGGACTACGGCAACCCTTCATTTCGCCGACGAAGGCATCAGGGCGCGCGAAAGCTGAAGCTGGTAGAGATAAGACCAGCACGCTTGCTCACTCAAGGAGACACCACATGAACGACGCCACGCGTTATCGCGTGAATCCGGACGCCTTGCGCGCGTTCGTCGCCGAGGTTTATAGAAGCGTGGGCGCGAACACCGAGGACGCGCACGTCGCCGCCGATGCAATGGTGCAGGCCGACCTCTGGGGTCATCAGTCGCATGGGGTGTTGCGGCTCGGCTGGTACTACGCGCGGTTGCGTTCGGGCGCCATGAAGGCGTCGACCAGCCTGAGTTTTCCCGTCGATGCAGGCGCCGTCGCGGTCATGGACGGCGGCGACAGCATAGGTCCGGTGGTGGGACGCGCGGCGACGCTCGACGCAATCCGCCGCGCGAAGGCGCATGGCATCGGTGCGGTATCGGTGCGCAACTCTAATCATTTCGGCACGTGCATGTATTTCACGCGGATGGCGGCGAAAGACGGCTGCATCATGCTGTGCATGACCAACGGCGGCCCGAACATGGCGCCGTGGGGCGGGCTCAAGAAGATGATCGGCACCAATCCGTGGTCCGTGGCCGCGCCCGCCGGACGTTATGAACCGATGGTGATGGACGTGGCGAACTCGGGCGTCGCGCGCGGCAAGATCTTTCTCGCGCAGATGCGTCACGAACCGATTCCACTCGGCTGGGCCGTGGATTCACGCGGCCGCCCGACGACCGACCCTGTGGAAGGCCTCAAAGGTTTCATCCTGCCGATGGCAGAGCACAAAGGGTATGCCATCGGCACGATGGTCGACGTGCTTTCCGGCGTCCTCTCGGGCAGCGGGTGTCTGACGGACGTGCACGGTCCGTACGATCCGGTGAATCGCAGCCGCGCGGGGCATCTGATGATCGCGCTGAATGTCGCCGCATTTCAGCCGCTCGACGAGTTCAACGCGCGCATGGAGCGCTATGTGGAAGCGCTCAAGGCCGCGCCGCCCGCCGAGGGTGTCGACGAAGTGTTCTATCCGGGCGAGAAAGAAACGCGCGCCCAGCAGACTCAACTCGAAGAAGGATTGTGGCTGCCCGCCGATACCATCGCCGGGCTGGATGCGGTCGCCGCCGAAGCCAACGTGAAGATCGTGGCGCGCGACTGACCGCGTGAGACGCGTCGTTCAGGCAAACGTCGCTTCGTTCTGGCGGGCGGCGCGCGGCAGCATCCGGTCGAATTCACGCTTGACGATGCCGTAGCATTCGCACGCGCGCTCTTCGAGACCAGCGCGGTCGAGCACCTTGATGCAGCCGCGGCTGTGATGGATCAGACCTGCGTCGTGCAGCTTGCCTGCGGCTTCCGTCACGCCTTCGCGACGCACGCCGAGCATGTCCGCGATCATTTGCTGCGTCACGCGCAACTGAGCCGACGGGGTGCGGTCTGTTTGAATCAGCAGCCAGCGGCACAGTTGCTTCGAGAGCGAATGGTGACGATTGCAAGCGGCCGTTTGCGCGACTTGCGTCAGCAGGGCTTGCATATACAGCAGCATCACACGGCGCAGAAAGTCCGACTTGCCGAAGTGTTCACGCAATGCGCCCGCGCTCATGCGATACGCAAAACCCGCGCACTGCACTTGAACGCGCGTCGGCATGGTGTCGCCGCCCGTGAGCACCGGAACGCCCGTCATGCCTTCACGGCCCACTGCCGCGACTTCCACCGAGCCGCCGTCTTCCATCGTATGCAGAAGCGAGACGATAGCCGTGGTCGGGAAGTACACGTGGTGAATGCGTTGTCCGGAATCGCAAAGCAACTGCTCCGTGCGCAACTGGACGAGTTCCAGATGGGGAGCGAGAGCCTGCCATTCCTGAGTCGGAAGTGCGGCCAGCAGATGGTTGCCATGCAGATCGGATTGAAGGGTCAACATTTTTTATTCGCTTTATAAGAGCGCTTTCGCGCCGTACTTTTATCTGGTCCGCTCGCAGGTTTCGTGAGCGCATCTGGTGGCGTACATCGAAACATGTGGGGCCAGCCCCGTGAGCCTTGCATCGCCGCTTCGTGCCGTCACCGGCTACAGTGATGTTCGTGCTTTGTCGTACATAAGCGAGAGACGTGCCAGGAAGTGTCCGATCTATGTCCGATAAGGCATAGACGGCGATGCACGGAAGATGCGCGGCCGGCGGCCAAGCGCGCGATGCATTTTTGATTCAATTCTGAACATTTGCTGAAGGGGCGCAAACGGCGGGGCACTACCGGCCGAAACGGCTTTCGTCTGTGGGATGCCTTGCCGGGCTTAGGTTTCCGGCGCGTTTCACCTTATCAAACGTAGATTGCGCGCGATGCAAACGTGCCTGGAAGCAGGCGTCAGCGGGAACGGCCAAAAATGTTGCAAACCTGTTCATTCCGCGAAGGCGCGAGTCGCGGAGCACGAGCAAGAATGTGGCCAGTAGCCCGGTGAGGCGCGCTCGGCGCGACTTCGACCGTTTGCCTGGCGGGTTGTGAACGATGCCAGGCGGCCCGCAAGCGAAATTGCTGAAAGTGTTGCATCGCGCACAAGAGCGCTGCGGCTCTTCGGGGATATCGGCAAAAAGTGTTCAAGACTGAACCACTTTTGGAGGGAGCAAGTTTTTGTCGAAGCGCGAAGGTCCAATCGGCATCGCGCGTTCATGTTGCTCACGCCACCAGTTCGCCTTCGAGAACCGATGCCAGAATCATCGCGTGGGCGTTGCGTGGCGCGGTGCGCCGACTCGGCCGATACACCGCGTCGCCGATCAATACCGGCTGGCCGCTCATTGCGCAGACGCCGGTGGTGCGTGCATGCGAGACGCGCCACATCTGATCGCCATAACAGCAGTGCGTGGAATCGCGCCACGCGATGATCGCCGTCGTCGACGAAGGACGTTCGATCAGGCTGATCGACAACCCGCGCTTTTCCAGCAGATCGCTTTTGGTCAGACGCTCGGGCGGCTTCTTCAAGATGCCGCTCAAACTCGCATCTTCTGTCTTCACGCCCAGCATGAAAATGGTCCGTGCCCACGGGTCCATGATCTTCGCGCTTGCCTGCATGGTCTGACTCCTCAAAAATGGATGAACCTGCTCGATTAAGAATTTGCAAATGGCGTATGAAACGTCAGACCAGAGCGCGCGTCTTCACGCGCCCGCTGATGTGGCGCTGACCGTTCGTTCGCTTGAATGCCGAGGTGTGACGAGGCTGAAAACGAATACCGCACGAAAGCGCGATATCGATGATGTGCTGCGATAACAAGAGCAGTTCTCGCGCCTGTTCGATGCACCGCACCGAATGACGTGCGCGCTTCGCGATGCGGTGACGCGCATCGCCGCTGCCTGAAGTTTGCTGGAAGAGAATCATGGCGAATCCGTTCGTTTCCTTGAGGCTTGCCGGCTCGGTCGGAAGACCGGAACCCATGCATCAAAGTTAATCAAACGGACCCGCTGCGACTAGCCGTACCTTGGGTTGCCGGCGTCGCTGAAAGGTTTGGACAACCTATATCAAGGTTTAGTGTGGTTGATGCTCAGGTGCGCTGCACGCGCGACGGCGTGGTCGCGGACGCGGATGGCTTCACGCCGAGCGCTTCGGCCTTGAGCACGAAGTCGGCGAGCGAGCGCGATTCCATCTTCTTCATCGCCGCACCGCGATGAATCTTCACCGTGATCTCGCTCAGGTTCATCTCGGCGGCGATCTGCTTGTTCATCAGACCACTCGCGACGAATGCCATCACCTCGCGCTCACGCGGCGTAAGGCGAGCGTAGCAGCGGCGCAAGTCCGCCACGGAGCGGTCTTCGTTGCGCCGCACTTCGTCTTTCGCGAGCGCGTTCGCCACGGCGTCGAGCATGTCCTGATCGCGGAACGGCTTGGCGAGAAAGTCGATGGCGCCGCCTTTCATCGCCTTCACCGACATGGCGATATCGCCGTGCGCCGTGATGAAGATGATCGGCACGGAAAGGTCGCCCGCCGCAATCTGCTCCTGCACGGCAAGCCCGCTCTGCCCTTTGAGGCGCACGTCGAGAATGAGGCAGCTTGGAACGTCCGGCATGTCGAAGGCCATGAACTCCTGCGCGGACGCGAACGCCTGCACCTGCAGGCCGACCGAGCGCAGCAGCATGGTGAGCGCGGTGCGCATGGAGTCGTCGTCGTCGACCACGTAGGCGATCGACTGGCTCGCGCCTTCCTCAGTTTCGTGGCTCACTGCATGTCTCCTCTTCGAGCGGCAAGACGAACTGCATCGACGCGCCCTGACCTTCCTGCGATTCGGCCCAGATGCGGCCGCCGTGTGCCTCGACGATGGATCGGCAGATCGACAGCCCCATGCCCATGCCATCTTTCTTGGTGGTGAAAAACGGGTTGAAGAGCGAGCCCGCATCTTTCTCGCTGATGCCAATGCCCGAATCTTCGACCGAAAGCTGCGCGTGACGCTCGTCCGCGAGCCGGGTGGCGACGCGCATGACGCGCTTGCGTCCGCTCACGCCGGACATGGCCTGCACGCCGTTCATCAGCAGATTGATGACGACTTGCTGAAGCTGCACGCGGTCGCCGCAAACCACTGGCGCGGGCTCGGCAAACGTAGCGGAAAGCTCGACGCGCTGGCTTTGCAATTCGCGCCGCACGAGTTCGACCGATTCTCTCACGATCATATTCAGATCGACCAGCGCGGGTTGCGGATCGCGCTTTTGCGCCATGGAACGAATCTGGCGAATGATGTCCGTCGCGCGCTTGGCGTCGCTCGTCATCTGACTGATCGACTGCACCGCCTCGTGCACATTCGGCGGCTGACGGTTGAGCCAGCGCAACGCGGCGTCGCCCGCGGTTACGATGGCGGCGAGCGGCTGCGTAACTTCGTGCGCAATCGACGCGGCCATCTCACCGAGCGTCGTCACGCGCGTGACATGCGCGAGTTCCGAGCGCGAGCGGTCGAGCGCCTGTTCCGCGCGCTTGCGTTCCTCGATGTCGGTGTTCACGCCATACCAGCGCACGAGATTGCCTTCGGAATCGCGCAGCGGCGCGGCACCGATGTGCATCCAGCGAAACACGCCGTCGCCGCGCCGGATGCGCGCCGTCACTTCGAAGCCGCTGCTGGTGGCGAGCGCTTCGCGCCACGCGGCCTGCAACGCGGCGAAGTCTTCCGCATGCACGATCTCCTGCCAGATGTCGTGGCCGTCGTCCGCGAGCTTCACGCCGTACTCGTTCCAGCGGCGGTTGAGATAAATGAGGCGGCCATCGTTCGATGAACTCCACACCATGCCGGGAATGGCGTCGATGGTCGCGCGCAGTTCGTTCTTCTGGCGCAATAGCTCGCCTTCCATGCGCTTGGCGTCGGTGATGTCGTTGTTCGTCGCGAGAATGGCGAGCGGCTTGCCCCATTTGTCGCGCGAAAGCGTCCAGCGGCTCGACACGACCACCGTCTCGCCGCTCTTCTTCACGCGCTTGAGTTCGCCTTGCCAGCTTCCACGCGTAAGCGTTTCGCGGCGAATGTCGTCGACGGGCATGGCCGCATCCGTCTGCGTGAGTCCGTGAATGGGCTGGCCGATAGCCTGCTCGGAAGTCCATCCGTACAGCCGTTCCGCGCCCTGATTCCAGAACGTGATGCGGTCGTCCATGTCGTACACGACCACCGCGTCGTGCGTGAGATTGAGGAGTTCGACCTGCTTGCGCAAGGTGGCGGTGCTCGTCTGATTGCGCAGCGCGAGAAACGACACGGTCAGAATGGCGATGAGACTCACACCGCAACGCGCGATGGAACTGCCAGGGTCCTGCGCGTTGTGCGAGAGCATGAAGCCGAGCACCGTCGCCGCGACGCAGGCCCACGCGACTGCAATCGTGACAGGCCGCGATGCGACCGAAGCCACGAGCAGCACCACCACGACATACAGCACGGCAATGGCGATATCGAGCGGCGTGAATGCGTCGATGAGAAACACCGCGAGGCCGACTACCGTGGCCATCGCCTTGAGGGTGGTGGGATTGCCGAGGAAAGACTGCTCGGCTGCCTGGTCGAGCTTCATCGCGGCCTCATTGCGGAAAGCGGCCGCTCATTCATGCCCGATGGCCCGAGTAACGGACTGCCCAGATTCACATTGCGCGGATCTTTCATAGGACGAGAGAGCCTGAGCCCGGAAAGCGGGCCACTTCAAGGATGAGCGCCAGCGCCGCTGGCCCGGATGTCGTCGAGACAGTGCATTACCTGTGCGCCGTCGACAGGCTTGCCGAGCACGCACAGCGCGCCGACCTCCAGCGCCTGTTTGCGCATGGCGTCCGAAGCGAACGCGGAGATGAAGATGATAGGTGGCGCGACGCCGCGATCGACGAGTCTGCGGTACATCTCCACGCCCGAGATGCCTGGCATCTGGACATCCGAAATGATACACGCGACATCCGCGATCGAACCCGAATTCAGGAACGCTTCGCCGGAGTCGTAGAGCCGAACCTCCCAGCCAAGCGAGCGAACCAGGCTTGAGGTCGCGATGCGGACGGATTCGTCATCGTCGATGATCGAAACGACTGGGTTATTGAACACGCAACAAAGTCCTCGGGCCTAGTGTGCGGTGGCGGCGATAAACCAGGCGGCGGGCCGTCGACCGTGATGCCATGTTAAGTAAAAGCATCGGACGTGAAAATCATATTTATGTATGAGACGAAGCCGGTCTAATACCTTCGTATGAGCCGCTTAACCTTGCGTCTCATACCGCTTCATACGCGCGGCCTAACCATTCGGCGCAGGCAACGACGCCGTGCCGACTACTCATGCAAAGGTTTAGGCGCGTCATCTCTAACGGCCGCATGAGCGAACGCACGTAGGGATAGGCTCACCGCGCATCCGGACATAAAGTTACTCCAAGGTCGCAGCAACGAAAGCCTCACCGCTCAAGCAGACGACCTCATCGTATGCGAAGCCAGTGAATCGGCTTCCTAAGTAATGCCATCTGTCCATTACGTCATTCGGCTCCACACGGAAACGCCGAGCCTTTAAAGGAGTATCACCATGAACAAGTTTCTCGTCAGTCTCGCTTTCGCAGTCAGCGCCGTTGCCGCTCCCGCCATGTCGTATGCGCAGTCGAATCAGCCGGTGACGCGCGCCGAAGTGCGCGCCGATCTCGTGCGCCTGGAGAAGGCCGGGTACAAGCCCGCAGTGAACGACGACGCAACCTACCCCGCAGACATCCAGGCAGCCGAAGCCAAGGTCGCGGCGAGCTACGCGGCGACGCATGGCACGAGCGATGTAGGCGGCGTGGCATTGACCGGTGCGTCCGCCAGCGGCTCGAAGGTGTCCGCCGCTTCCAGAAACTGCGTCGGCCCCGCGGACTACTGCGTGCCGTATTTCGGCAGCTAAAGCCAAGCGGTCTGGCGCCGGTCACTGCGTCATGCCGGACCGCACACGCGTACTGAATGCCACTCGGAGTTCCACATGAAAAACCTGTTGCTCGCTGCCGCGATGTTCGCGGTATCCGCCGCTTTTCTCACCTCGGCGCCCGTCATGGCGCAAGTCGAAAAGCCCGTGAAGAACATCGTGCTCGTGCACGGCGCCTGGGTCGACGGTTCCGGCTGGCAGCCGGTCTACGACATTCTGAAGAAGGACGGCTACCACGTCAGTATCGTGCAGGAGCCGCTGACTTCGCTCGATGACGACGTCGCCGCCACCAAGCGCGTGCTCGACTTGCAGCACGGACCGACGATCCTCGTCGGACACAGTTATGGCGGTTCGGTGATCACCGAGGCAGGCGAGCATCCGGATGTGGTCGGACTCGTGTACGTGGCCGCGCATGCGCCGAATGTCGGCGAGGACGAAAGCACGCTCGGCAAGGGCAAGCCGAGCTTCACCTCCAAGCAGGCCGGCGCGATCGAGAAGACAAGCGACGGTTATACGTTCCTGAATCCTTCCGCGTTCCCCAAGGACTTTGCCGCCGATCTTTCTCCAAAGGAAGCGACCTTCGAAGCGCATTCGCAAATGCTGACCGCAGCGAAAGTCTTCTCGGAGCCGCTCACGTCCGCTGCGTGGACCACGAAGCCGAGCTGGGGCATCGTCGCGGGCGCGGACAAGATCATCAATCCGGATCTGGAGCGCTGGTACTACGAGCGCGCGCATAGCCACATGACCGTGATTCCGGGCGCGAGCCACTCGGTGTACGAATCGCAGCCGGTTAAGGTGGCCGCAGTGATCGAGGACGCCGCAAAGCACGCGCAATAACCTGCAATAACGCGACCTTGGATAGACGAGACATCGACACTTCAAAGGTGCCGATGTCTTTTGCATGGCGCTCGAGCCGCGACTGTGCAGGATTCAGGCGCGGTTTTTCTTCTGCTGTTAAATTAGGGGCCAGCCAAACCACCGATCGAGAGAATCCGATGGCTGAACAACCCGCATCCCCAATACGCCCGCTCATTCTTATCGCTATCGTCGTGGCCGTCGTGGTCGCCGCGTTCGCGTACACCGCCGGCTGGCTGTCGCCTACGCGACTCACGCCTGCGAAGATCGTCGATAGCCTCGCGCCACCGGGCGGACCCGCGCTCGGCTTCAGACGCAACCATGCGAAGGGCATCTGCTTCACGGGCAACTTCGAGTCGAATGGCGGCGCGGCTTCGCTATCCAAGGCGCAGCTTTTCGCGCCTGGCAATTACCCCGTGACCGGCCGATTCAACCTTGCGACGCCCGACCCGAAGACCGCCGATTCATCGGCGCGCGTGCGCGGACTGAGCTTGCGAATCATCATGCCGGACCACAGCGAGTGGCGCTCCGCGATGATCGACGCGCCCTTCTTCCCCGTCGCCACGCCGGAAGCGTTCTATGAACTGCAGCGCGCATCCGCCCGCAAGGACGATCCCGACGCGATGAAGCAGTTCGCCGCCGCGCATCCGGAGATCGGCGCATTCGGCAAATGGGCGTCGAGCGCGCCGTTCACCGGCTCCTTCGCGGACGATCAGTACAACAGCCTCAATAGCTTCGTCTTCACGGACGCCTCCGGGCAAGACCGCGTCGTGCGCTGGTCGTTCGTGCCGGTGGCCAAGCCCGAGACCTTGACGGGCGATCAGTTGAAGCAGAAAGGCGCGAACTTTCTCGATGCCGACATCACGCAGCGCGTGCAGAGCGGGCCGCAACGCTGGACCATGGTCGTGACGGTGGCCAATCCCGGCGACCCCACGGCGGACCCGAGCAAGGCGTGGCCGGACGATCGCCAGAAGGTCGAAGCGGGCACACTGGTCGTCACCGCGATCGAGGCCGAGCCGGATGGCCCATGCCGCGATCTGAATTTCGATCCGGTGGTGCTTCCGCCCGGCATGCACGTTTCCGACGATCCGTTCCCTGCCGCGCGTTCGGCTGCCTATTCGGTGTCGTTCAACCGGAGAACCGCCGAGGACAAGGACTATCCGCATCAACCGGCGCAAGGAGCGAATCAATGAGCACGATCCACACACGCTTCTCGCCCCTGCAACGCGCGCTGCACTGGCTCATGGCGATTTGCATTCTGGCAATGCTGTTCATCGGCGTCGGCATGGTGTCCACCGTGCGGCCCGACTATCTCACGCTGGTGTCGATCCACAAGCCGCTCGGCGTGACGATTCTCGTGCTCGCACTGATCCGGCTGGTCGTGCGGCTCTTGCGCGGCGCGCCACCGTTGCCCGCCAATATGCCGGAGCCGATGAAGCTCGCCGCCCACCTCTCGCATCTCGCGTTTTATGCGCTGATGATCGGCTTGCCGCTCATCGGCTATGGCATGTTGTCGGCGGCGGATTATCCGGTCGTGGTGTTCGGCGTGCGATTGCCCTCCATTCTTCCGCATAGCAACTCGCTGCATTCGCTGCTTTGGGACGCGCACAAGTACCTGGCGCTTTGCTTCTTCGCGCTGATCGTCGTGCATCTCGCGGCGGCGCTGTTTCATGCGCTCGTCCGGCGCGACGGCGTGTTTCAGGCAATGGCGCCGTGGAGCGATCGCTGACGCGTACACAGGCGGCGCTTCTGTATGATGGCGGACCACCATCATTCGAGGATTCATCGCCATGAGCGCAGCATCGCAATTCGATCAGGTTTCCGTCATCAAGCGCGCGAACGTTTATTTCGATGGCAAGTGCGTCTCGCATACGGTGCTTTTCGCCGACGGCTCGAAGAAGACGCTTGGCGTGATTCTGCCCGGCACGCTCGACTTCGGCACCGATGCGCCGGAACTGATGGAAGTGCAGGCGGGCCAATGCCGTATCCGTCTTCAAGGTAGCGATGAATGGAAGACCTACGGCGCCGGCGAGTCTTTCTCGGTGCCGGGAAAGAGCCGCTTCGATATAGAAGTGGTCGAGACGCTGGATTATGTTTGCAGTTATCTTTGACCTGGTTTAGAGGCTAGGGGCGAAGCGGCTGATCCGGCATGATTGGCCGTTTTTCTCGGCGCCTACGGTCAGACAGCACCGATCATCGACCAGACGCTGAAGATGAGAATCGCGAGAGAGACTGCCGACGCTATCCAGCCGGCCATCGCGCTCGTTCCGCCGCGCAGCTTCAGTTGCTCTGCGCGCTCGCCCGGCAGCAACACCTCAGCCTTGATCCGTTCGACTGCTTTCTCGACATGCGCGCGATAAATCAAGTTGCCTGAAAAAGCCCACGCGAACATCAATGCGTAACTCGACACCTCGCCAAGCGAATCGCTCATCAAGCCGAGCAGCAGGTTCAGAAACGTGCCGCCAACGAAGACCGCGACCGCCTGCCAGTACATCTTGCGATACGCAAACCATACGGGACCGCCAAAGAACGCCGCGACATTCCACGTCGGCTTAATGTTTCCATTTTTGTCCTTGGCTGACCACTTGCCCGCGTAATACTCCACGTTCTTTCCGACAAAAGCGGCCATATCCTTATCCAAGCCAGCCGCTGCCGCAGTCGTAACCGTTCCCTTGATGCCTTCGTTGTTATCGAATTCCATGTCTTGCTTTAGTTGCTGTTGTATCTGTCCACATGGAAGCGGACTCGAATTACCGAACGCGAACGACGTTTAAAAAATCGTTTAATTCGGGCAGCAGACGATACACGCGCGACCTGCACTTGAAAAGTCAGGACGCGCGAGCCTTACAAAAATTTGCGCTTGCTTGTCGCCGTGTTCAGGCGAGCTTCGAAGCCAGACCGCTCACTGAAACACCACTGGCACCGGCCTCGTCAGCAAGTCCACGTACAGCTTGAAGAATCGATCATTATCGAACTTCGTGACATACGTGATCTTTTGCGGCGATGCCCCCGCAGCAGGCGTGTCCGGATACACCCGCACATGACCCTGATCCTCGCCGGGCGTCGTGTCGATATCCAGGTACGCGCTCTGAGTCTGCGTCGCGTAAGTTGGATCGCTGAAGTAAGCGATCGTCAGCGTGTCGTAGAGATCCGTGCTCGATGCGAACGCACCCGCATTCACGGTTGCATACGCCTTCGTCACGGCCGTCTGCCCGGTCGGCGGGTTGACGATCTGGTTGTAGATGCTCTCGGTCAACGGCACGGTGTTGGTCACATCGAGCGGAATGACAGTTTGCGGAATCGACGTCTGCAAGAGCGTGCGCACCGCGAGCGGATCGAACCACCAGTTGAGCTCGCCGACTGCATTGGCGTTGCCCGGCACGTTCATCGCGCCGCCCATGTAGACGATCTGCTTGATGAGCGGCACGATCTCCGGCGCCTTCTGCACCGCCGTCGCGAGATTGGTCGGCGGCCCGACTTCGAGAATCGTCACTTCATGTGGATAACGTTTGATCGTGTCGACGAGAAAGTCGGCGGCGGCTTGCGTCTGTAGCTTGGTCGAGGTTGCGAAGCCGTCCGGCGGCGCGGTGAGCTGCGCTTGCGAAGTCGGCTCGGGACGCGACCACGCGCCGAAGTATCCGTTCGGATTCGCGGCCTGCTGCGCGCGGATGCTCGTCACATCGTATTGCAGCGGATAATCCGCGCCGCCGTACACGCCGACTTTGTTCTGCACGCCCATGCGTTCGACGGCCTTCAACGCATCGGCTTCTTCTTGCAGCAACCAGTCATTGCCCGTCACCACGCACAGGCCGAGCAGATTCACCTTGCCCTGTCCCATCAACTGCGTGGTCATGGCGAAGAGCTGGCCGTCGTCGCCCATGGTGTTGAAGTCGGAGTCGATCACGATCTTCGGCGCGTTCGTGTATGCGTTGTGATCGTCGGATGAGCCGCCGCAAGCGGCAAGCACCGCGACGAAACAAAGGGAAAGGGTCAAGCCTGCTGCAGTGCAACGTCGCATGATGCTGTCTCCGGATCGTTATATTCGAGTGATCACGTCATCGCGGACGGTGATTCATTCTACGACCGTTTGAGCAGATACGACTACGCTTCGATCGGCGAGCCGTCCTTGCGCACGAACCGGCCATCGGCGTTGGCACTCATCATGTCGATGTCGGAACACGTGGTGAGATCGGGCCACGCGCGCGAGCCGACTTCGAGATACACCGCCATTTCCCGCGACCGGTTGATCATGTGATGCCCGTTGCCCGTGCCTTTAGCGAACGCGGCGCAATCGCCCGCACGCAACATGGTTTCGCCTTCGTCTTCGATCAGCACGAGTTCGCCCTGCAGCACATATACGAACTCGTCCTCGTGCGAATGCCAGTGACGCTGACTCGACCAGCTTCCCGGCGGCAAGTGCATCAGATTCACGCCGAAGTCCGTCAAGCCGCCAGCATCGCCAAGACGCCGACGGATGCGCGCGGCGCATGGTTGATCGTAAGGCGGTGGATAGCCGGAGCCTTGGTGCTCGGGCACATTGGCAAGATCGATTTTCGGCATGATGCGGCTCGTTCTGGAAAGTCGCGGAAAAAGCGCTTGTGCAAGGGTGTAGAAAGAATACGCTACGATGCACGTTTTCTTCGCAAGCCCGCCGTATCTTCGTGACCGCTTCTGAATTCAAAGCCCTGGCGCGCGCATTCCTCGTTCGCCTTGCCGTCAAGCTTCGCCCGCATGCGCGTGTGCGCACGCTGCTGCTATTGCCCGCGCTTTTCGTGCTCTATGTGCTGGTGCTGATTCCCTTTACGCCCGGCATTCGCGACCTGCGCCGCGCGAAGGTGGATCAACCCGCGCAAATCTATTCCGCCGATGGCAAGCTGCTCGCCGAATTCAAGCCAACGCATCGCGAATGGGTGAGCCTCAAAGACGTCTCGCCGCAAGTGATCGACGCGCTCATCGCAACTGAAGACAGGCGATTTCATGAGCATCATGGTATTGACTGGCGACGCACGGCATCGGCCGCGCTGCATACGTTCAAAGGCCAGAAACAGGGCGGTTCCACGCTTACGCAGCAGCTCGCGCGCAATCTTTATCCCGATGACATCGGCCGCTCGCAGACGCTCACGCGCAAAGTGAAGGAGGCCATCACCGCGTTCAAGATCGAAGCGGTCTATTCGAAGGAAGAGATTCTCGAAACGTATCTGAACACGGTGCCGTTCTTGTATAACGCGTATGGCATCGAGATGGCCGCACGCACTTACTTCGATAAATCCGCGAGCGAACTCGACGTGCTCGAAAGCGCGACGCTTATCGGCATGCTGAAGGGCAACAGCTACTACAACCCTGTGATCAACCCCGAACGCGCGCTCGACAGACGCAATATCGTGCTCGGGCAGATGGTGCGCTTCGGCCATCTCGCGCCTGCGAAGCTCGAAGCGTTGCAGAAGAAGCCGTTGCGCATCGACTTCGAACGTCAGACCGAGGAGCCGGGACGCGCGCCGCATTTCGCGCAACAGTTACGCAAGTGGCTGATCGCGTGGGCCGACGACAACGACTTCAACATCTATTCCGATGGTCTCGTCGTGCGCACGACGCTCGACTCGCGTTTGCAGACGATGGCCACGCAATCGCTTACGTGGCAAGGCAATCAGTTGCAGTCCATCGCCAATGCGGCTTGGGGCGGGCGCGGTGGCTGCGCGAATGCGAACGCGGACCTTGCACATGCGTTCATCCGCGAGACGAGCGAGTATCACGTGGCGCGCGATGGCGGAGCGAACGACGCCGACGTCATCAAGAGCCTTAGCGCGAATCGCACGTTCATGCAGGCGTTATGCGAGAACAAGACGCGCGTGCAGGCCGGCTTTTTAGCGCTAGATCCGCGCAACGGGCAGATCAAGGCGTGGGTCGGCAGCCGCGACTTCACGCAAGACCCGTTCGATCATGTGCAACAGGCGCGCCGTCAGCCGGGCTCGACATTCAAGCCGTTCGTGTACGGCGCGGCCTTCGCGCGCGGCTCGAAGCCCACGGATACGATCATCGATCAGGCGGTGGAGATTCCCATCAAGGGCGAGGAAACCTGGCGTCCCACCGACGATTCGCCGCCAAGCGGCCGGCCGGTGAGTCTGCGCGACGGCATCGCGTATTCGAAGAACCGCATCACCGCGCAACTGATGCAGCAGGTGGGCCCGGCGCGCGTGGCGCGACTCGCGCGCGACATGGGCGTGCGCGAAAGTCATCTCGACGTGGTGCCTTCGCTTGCGCTCGGCACGAGTCCGGTGACGCTCAAGGAGATGGTGGCGGCTTACGGCACCATTGCCAACGACGGCAACTACATGGAGCCGCTGCTCGTGACGCGCATCGAGAACAAGGATGGCGAGGTGCTCGCGCAATTCGAAAGCAAGCCGGAACGCGCGCTGTCGGTCGATGCCACGCGCAAGCTCGTCGACGTCATGCGCGATGTCATCAATCGCGGCACGGGCACGCTGATCCGCACGCGCTTCGGCATTCGCGGCGACGTCGCGGGAAAGACCGGCACGACGCAAGACAACGCGGACGGCTGGTTCATCCTGATGCAGCCGAAACTCGTGGCGGGCGCTTGGGTCGGCTTCAACGACAGCCGCGTGACCTTGCGTAGCGATTACTGGGGACAAGGCGCACATAGCGCATTGCCGATGATCGGCGACTTCACGCAACGGGCGATGCGTTCGCATCTGATCGATGCCCGTGCACGCTTCGATACGCAGGAAGTGCCGGGCATGTGGGACATCATGGCGACGCGTGTGAAGACGTGGTTTGCCGAGACGTTTTCGAAAGCGCCGAAACCCGCGCAGACGCCTCAGCACGCACCGCGCGCGCGTCGTTCACCCGTCACGCGTACCGCGCCCGCTGCTGAAGTCACGGAAGAAAAAGCGCAGCCGCCCGTCTTCGACACATTGCCGCCGATACTTCCCGCGCCTGCGGAACCGGCCTCGCCGACACGTCAGGAATAAGGTTAGCAAACGTTTTCTAAAGTTTCCTTGTACCGCTCCGTTAACTCGGATGTCTCCTGACATGACCGCGTGAATCATGGCGTCCGCCTCTCCGGCGCAATTCTTGCCATATCGCACAGACGCGCTCGGGTCTTATCCTCAAGGAATTCTTGCAATGATGAAAACGTTGGTCGCGCTTGCGGCGGGTATCGCCGCGCTTTCCGCCCCTCTCGCGCACGCACGCGAAATCTATGGACAAGTCGGCACCGAAGGCGTGGGTATCGGCTATTCGGAACCGCTTGGCACGCGTGATAACGTGCGCGCCGAATTCAACGGCATCGCCTTCTCGCACAACTTCAATGCGGGCGGGCTGCATTACGACGGCACCGCGCACATCTATCACGGCGGTCTTTATCTCGACTTCTTTCCCGCACCGAACACGGTGGCCTTCCGCCTGACCGCTGGCGCGCTGATCGGCGGCGACAACGTGGACGCCGTCGCGACGAGCCCGACCGACACCTACACGTATCACGGCACGACCTACAACGTGGCCGGCGAGCAGATTCACGCGAAGGCGCGATTCCCGACCGTGCGCCCGTATGTCGGCATCGGCTTCGGTCACACGCCGGTGGCGCAGAAAGGCTTCTCCGCGTTCTTCGATGCAGGCGTGGCTTTTGGCCGTCCGCATGTCGATTACGACGTGCCCGCCGAAGTCGTCGCGATCACCGGTCAGGCTTTCGTCGATCAGGAAAAGCAGGACTTGCAGGACAAGGCCGACAAGTTGCGCTTTTATCCGATCGTCAAGGTCGGCGTGACGTATCGCTTCTAAGCGGCTTTCGCTTCAGATCCACAAGTCGTTCGGCACCGTGCGCTCGTTTCGCGAGTCGCCGGTGTTGACGACGCCGCGCGGCTCGATCAGCATGATCTTCACTTCGCGCGCGGCATGGGGTTTATGCTCGACGCCTTTCGGCACGATTCCCATCTCCCCTGCTCTGAGCACCATCTCGCCATCGCGAAAGTCGATGCGCAATTCGCCTTCCAGCACGATGAACGTCTCATCGGTATCGGCGTGCGCGTGCCACAGGAACTCGCCTTCCAGACGCGCGACCTTGAACTGATAGTCGTTCATCTCAGCGATCACGCGTTGCTGCCAGAAGCCGTCGATCAAACGCGCTTTTTTTAATGGATCGATGGCGGCGCGCTGGCCACGTGTAGCTTCGGCTGTCGCTGCGTGTGTTTGCATGATGCGGCTCCCTGACGATGAATTCGTTCAAGGCTACCGCTGTCACACCTAAAGGGTCTTGAACGATCGTGCAAGCTCTAACGCGTACTAACACAGGCCCGCCAACGCGCGGGCGGCATGCCGAAGGTGCGTGTGAATTGCCGCGTCATATGGCTTTGATCGGCGAAACCGGCGCTCGCGGCGACATCCGCCAACGATGCGCCCGTGAGCACGAGACGGCGCGCGACATCGAGACGGCGCATTGTCAGATAGCGGTAAGGGCTCGTGCCGAAAAAGAGCCTGAAATCGCGCGACAAGCTGTAGCGGTCGCGTCCCGTCGCGCGTTCGAGTTCCTCCATCGTGACGATACGATCGCAATTGGCGTGCAGAAAGTCCTTCGCCAGCACGGCGCTTGCGTAGTCGCCCGTGTCGCGCGAGGTGGTCACGCTCGCTGCTTGTGCCAGCGCGAATGCGAGTTCGGCGAGCGCATCGTTTTGTGCGAGCGGTTCGCGCAGCGTCTGTGCGAGCAGCGCTTCGGTGGCGGCGCTGACGCGCGCATCCATCGTCGTTCCACCGGAGATGAACGGCAACGCGCGACCGCCGAGCGCGGCCTGGATCATCGCGGGTTCCACATAGAGCATGCGATACCGAAAGCCATCGCCGGTGCCGGCGTGGCCGTCATGTGCTTCGTCGGGATGAAGCACCATCGTCTGGCCGGGCAAGCTGTGACGCAATTCGCGCCGGTAATTGAAGCTCTGCACGCCCGTCATGGTGCGGCCGATGGCATAGGTGTCGTGCCGATGCCAGCCGTATGCCTTGCCGCCGAAAAAGGCTTCGATCCGTTCGATGCCCGCCGATGATTCGGCATGGCGGACCCAGTCGGAATTCTGTGGAGCGGTGCGTCGGTTCATGGTTGCGGTATCGCGGAGACGATACGCAATGATATGCCCGAACGTGAAAAACGCCGCGCGAGACTGTTCGCGCGGCGCGTCGGCGCGATCAGCCGCCCAGTGCCGGATCGCTCAGGCTGTCCTTGCCCGTTTCGACGTGGCCCGCAAAACGGCGCAGAAAGGCGCTGTCCGTGTCCACCTTGACCTCGATGTCGTACCAGCCGTGCGCGCTGCGCAAGTCGAGATACAGCTGCGCGGTGTCGCCGCCTCGCACACGCTTGGTGATGGTCTTCGCGGCATCGTAGGCATTCACGATACTGAAGGTGCACGCGCCCGAGCCCTTGTTTTCCAGCCTCAATTGCAGGTTGCCGTTAGCGACGTCGTAGCCTTCCGCGACTTCCGGCGCGGCGTCATCGTGCGACCACCAGCCGCCATGTTGCGCCTTCGCCTTGCCCGCGACACGGCGCAAGAAACCGTTCGGCCCATGCACGACGAAGTCGAAGCTGCCATCCGCGTTTGCATCGATACGATCCGACAGGCGCTTGTGCGCTTCGACCGTGTAAGTGTGCGGAACAGCAGTACTGGCATTGCGATACAGCAAAAAGACCGCGCCTGCATCGCCCGTGTTGATGAAGTCGAACGACACCGCGCCCTTCGATGCATCCGGCTTCGAGCGCACGAACAATTCGTAAGGCAATGCACGCGACGGACGCACGCCGGGCTCTTGCACGGGCAGTCTCTGATCGACGGGCGGCAGCGGCACGTAATCCGGATGACGCGCCTTGTCGGGCGGAACGTAAGAGGTCGTGGCAGGCAGCGTCGGCAGCTTGCTGTTGGGATTACGGAAGTCGAACGCGGAGGTCAGATCGCCGCAAATCGCGCGACGCCACGGCGAGATATTCGGCTCGGCCAGTCCATGCGCGCGGCCGAAGCGCTTCTGAATGAAGCGGATCACGGACGTGTGGTCGAACGTCTCCGAACACACCCAGCCGCCTCTGGACCACGGCGAGACGACGAGCATCGGCACGCGTGCGCCGAGGCCATACGGGCCGCTCGCATACTTCGCGCTGCCGGGGAAAATCTCGAGACTCGTATCGACAGTGGAAAGACCGTTCGCGTTCGATGAAGGCGGGAACGGCGGCACGATATGGTCGAAGAAACCATCGTTCTCGTCGTAGTTGATGAGCAGCGCCGTCTTGCTCCACACCTCCGGATTCGACGTCAGCACTTGTAGCACTTGATCGATGTACCACGCACCATAGTTCGCGGGCCAGTTTGGATGCTCGGAGAAGGCTTCGGGCGCGACGATCCACGAGACTTGCGGCAGCGAGCCGCTCTGCACGTCGTTTTTCAGAATGGAGAAATAGTCGTCGCCCGCGGCGGCATTCGTGCCGCGCCGCGCCTTTTCATAGAGCGGATTGCCGGGCTGCGCGTTCTGATATTGCGTGAAGTAGAGAAGCGAGTTGTCGCCGTAGTTGCCGATATAGGCGTCGTCGGTCCAGCCCCACGAACCTTTCGAATCCAGTCCCGTGCCCTGATCCTGATAGACCTTCCACGAGATGCCCGCACGTTCCAGCACTTCGGGAAACGTGGACCAGCCGTAGCCCGCTTCTGCGTTATCGACCACCGGGCCGCCCCCCGTGCCGTCGTTGCCCACATAACCGGTCCACATGTAATAGCGATTCGGATCGGTGGATGTATTCGTCGAGCAGTGATACGCGTCGCAGATCGTGAAGGCGTCGGCGAGTTGATAGTGGAACGGGATGTCGTCGCGACGCAGATGCGCCATCGTCGTCGTGCCTTTGTATGGCACCCACTGATCGTAAAGACCGTTATGGAACGCGCCCTGTCCGCTTACCCAGTCATGCGGCAAGTCCTGCAGAAACTGCAAGCCGAGATTCGATGCGCCCGGATGAAACGGCAGTACTTCGCCCGCACCCGCCGCGATAGGCTGGTGATAAACCGGCTTGCCATTCGGCAGTGTGACGGCGGCTTTATCGCCGAATCCGCGCACGCCGCGCAAGGTTCCGAAGTAATGATCGAACGAGCGGTTCTCCTGCATCAACACGACGATATGCTCGATATCCTCGATCGAGCCATGTCGCTGATTCGCTGGAATGGCAAGCGCCTGGCGAATGCCGAGCGGCATTACGTTGAGCGCTGCCGCTGCGCCTGCGGCCTCCATCGCCGTGCGCAGAAATTCACGTCGGTTCTTCGTCATTTGAGTAGTGGGGAAGTAGAAGGGATGCTAGTCGACCGTATGGATCACCGGGGTTGCGAGCGCTTCCGATGAAGCCCGCGCAATACCTCTTTGCTCGGCTTGCACCGGAGCACCGGACGTGGCTTGTTTCGCCCAGTCCTCAAGGTTGCTCGTTGCGTTTGTCGTGGGCGCTTCGCTGCTGGCTGCTGAGACGGATGCCGGCGGCTTGATGTCGGTCGAGTTCGAATCGCCGCAGGCACTCAGGCCAACGATTGCGCAGGCGCAAATAGCGAAGCGCGCCACGCTGAAGTAGCGACGTGATGAAGTCGACATGATCTGGCTCCCGCAAAGCGCGTGAAGGTCTCACAGCGCCGGGAAGCTTATCGGTCGCTTATGTAAGCAATATGACGATTCTTTCCCGCATCATTCAGTTTCTCAAATGTAACCATGTCGATACATCTCGGCCATTTGGTAAATTGATTAGTTTTCCGATTTATTAATTACCGGATTTAACAGTTTCCAACTGATGATATGACCAAGCAAAAATGGCTGGTCGGTGACGGAATAATGCGTAAAAAATGTGACATCGGTTTACATCGAGTTCTGGAGGCAGTACTCTTTCGACCGCTGCAGGAGTTTCGGCAAGCCTTGCCGAAGCAGCGGAAAAATCGGTAAATCTTCAACAGCAACATTGCTGTTTGCAGTGCGGTACACGGGCGGGCTGCCATGACTGGCGGACTTCGCGCGTATCTCCTCGACCGTCTTGCACGACCTTCGACGAGCCTTTGAAGACATGCGCTTCACAGGCTGTCATCCGTCGGGCAGCGGCAGGCATGAGCCGCATCAGCACATACGTATTGCCGCCGCGGTTGCCCGCCAACGTTTATCCGTCTGGCGCAGGTCAGCCCCTTTTCAACTGCAGAAACGAATCGTTCGTTCTGCTAACGACCGTTCGCATCCCGTAGTAATGGGACATGTGGTTGGCGGTCGTCGAGGCATCCATACTGCCGCATGCAGCATCGGCAAGCGCCTTTTCGCGCATGGACGTCCATACTTTCATTAGTACGCCGAACTCTTATGAAGAAACTTACATCGCTTCCGGTTTTTCCTTACTTCGCCACGCCTAAGGCCACGGTAATCGCTGCAGCCGTCGCGACGAACCTGTTGCTCGCGGCATGCGGCGGCAGCAGCGACAGCGCGGTGGATGCCGCCACGGGCAAGAGCGCGTCCGAGCTCAAAGCCACGTCGAAAGCCGCGAACAATGGCTCTATTTTCTACGGCATGAACGGCCACAACAACGGCGGCGGCGCCTACGACGCATCCAGCCCGCAGCAACAGTTGTCGCAATTGCAGGATTTGGGCGCGAAGATTTATCGCAACGAGGTGTACAACCAGGCATCCGCGACGAAGCTCGCCGGCATTGCAAAGACGATGGCCGACGGCGGCGTGACGGTGTATCCCGTGATGATGATGGGAATCGACTTCAACAGCGAAGACGACGCCTACAACGCCGCGTTCACGCTCGGCCAGCAAACGGCCAACGCGTATCACTACCCGTACTACGAGATCTCCAACGAACTCGAAGCCAATACGCTGAATGGCAACGTCGACGGCGTTTTCTGGCAGCAGTACAACAACCACCAGTATCAAGTTGCACGCGGTGTCATTCGCGGCCTGATTGCGGGCGTGCGCTCGGTGGATAGCGGCGGACAGATCGTGCTTGGCGGAACGTGGCTGCACTACTCGTTCTACCAGATGCTCGCGGACGGCTCGCAGCCTGACGGCACATGGGGCCATCCAACGGTTAGCTGGGACATCACCGCATGGCACTGGTATTCGAATGAAGGCGACATCACGAACGCATGCGGCGGCACGGGCTGTCACGATGTGCTCGCCGTGCTTCACAACATGGGCAAACCGATCTGGATCAACGAGTTTGGCGTGCGTCCGAACTATGGCTCGGATCAGCAGATCGCGTCGTATCTGACGGGCAACGACATGATGGCGCAGTTCGTGAGCGTGGCGTCGAAGTACAACATCCAGTCGATCCAGGCGTACGAGCTATACGACGACAGCGAAGGCAACTACGGCATGCTGCAAGCGGACGGCAAGACGCAGAAGGACGCGTACTGGGCCTACCGGAGCTTCGTGCAGAGCAACCCGAGGTGATGCAGAGAGCGGGCGGACCGCGCCGGCTTCAGAAGTCGGCCGGTCTGCCCGCGCCGAAACCCTTGTTCGCCCACGGCGGTGCACGACCCACGCTGCCGTTGATACCGGCGGCGCGTGCAAGGATCGCCTTGGTGCCGGGCGTAACCGGCATGGTGTGCAGCAGGGGGATGTTGACCCAGCGCACCTCGTCGACGCCCTGCCCCGGATTCGTGAACAGCCGAGCATCCGCTGGAATGGCGACGCGAAAAACGTGGTGCAGATGCTGCGCGGATACGTGCTGCCACATAAAGGCCGCCGCGCTCGCCTCGGCGCCGGTTCCCTCGTGCAGTTCGCGAATCGCCGCGGCCATCACCAACTCGTTATGCCTTACTTCACCGCCCGGCAGATACCACGGGCCACCGCGTTGCCTGACGAGCAACACCGCGTCATGGCGGACCACCAGCACAGTTGCGCGAACCCTCATTGTCCCCGTCTCCCAGTCGTGATTTGCATGCTTGCTTTGGCCGCGCTCGTCTGAGAATGATTCCAGATTCGGCGGGCATCGTTTCTTTTAACGCAGAACGTGCATGCGATGCAATCCGTGACGCCGCTATGGCCGTCATATTGACCGAAAGTAACTTGATATGAGGCGTATTTGCCGGGTCTTGCCGCTTGTTATGCAAACACGGCGGACGGAACGTTGCACAACAGTTTGAAGCACACGCCACTTGCGCCATAATGCGCGCACCCTCACGAGCCGCCACCGCAGAGACCATGATGTTCAAGCCGATCCTGCTCGTCGAGGACAACCCGAATGATCTCGAACTCACGCTGCTTGCGCTTGCAAAGACCCATCTCGCCAACGACATCGTGGTGGCGCGTGACGGCCAGGAAGGCCTCGACTATCTTCTTGGCGATGGCGAGTGGCGCGAACGCGTGCCGGGCAATCCCGCCGTCATCCTGCTCGATCTGAAGCTGCCGAAAATCGACGGACTCGAATTGCTGCAGCTGATCCGCGCGAACGCGTCGCTGAAAACCATTCCCGTCGTCATGCTGACTTCGTCGCGCGAAGAACGCGATCTCATCCGCAGCTATGAACTCGGCGTGAACGCCTACGTCGTGAAGCCGGTCGAGCTTGCCGAGTTCTTCCGCGCGATCAGCGATCTGGGGATGTTCTGGGCCGTGCTCAACGAGACGCCGCCCGGTTCTCCCCGCCGTGAACCATAAGGCTCAACCTCCGCCGTTCGACGCGCTGCTGTCTTTCACCGTCGATCCGAACCGATCTGGAATCTCTTTTTCGAAGGTTTTGAGGTAGCGCGCACGGGCGGCGCTCGCCTCCACACCGAGCATCGGTTCATATGGTGCCGACGCGCTTCCCTGCGCCTGCATGGCAAACCACGCGCTGGCGGCATCGCCTATTCTCGCTTCTTGCTCTTCCGAAAAGACAGCGCCTGCGTTCGTTACCAGCGCAGCGCCCATCAAGCTGAATATAAGCCGTTTCATTTTTGAATATCCGCGTTAAACAGAAAATTCGGACGCACGTGCCAAATCAACGCGCGCCGATATATGTTTTATCGGCTGATTCAAGCCAAAAGACAGGATTTACAACAAGACAAGTCTTTGAAAACGGCTAATCGGTAAAAACGAAGTAAGCGTTAACCATGCGGTCCAAAAATTTCCACAAAAAACCTAATGTCCTCAAGTTGACGGCCGTAATCAAAAATATGAAGTCAGGTTGCGGTTCCGCCAGCAGCATGCCGAACTCGATAACCGTTACTTCTAGTCGTCCGACATAGCGGGCGAGAGTAATACCAGAGCCTTAGAGAGGCCTGGGCATTAGACGAAGCGTCTGCGCACACACAAACTTCGGATCCGTCAACTGAGAGAGGCGGCTACCGATGCAGACGAAGACTCCCGTGCACCGGGCAGAAGACAGCAAAACGTAGAACCCGAGGATCATCATGACGCACTTCTTCAAGCGCTATCTCAAGGATACGCGCGGCATTACCGCCATCGAATACGGCTTGATCGCCGGCGTACTTGCGCTTGGCATCATGACCGCTGTCGGCGGCCTTGCCGGTCAACTCGAGACCACTTTCAACAGCATCACGGCCAAGCTAGCGACCGTCCATTAAGTCCGGACGTCGTACTCCCGCCATTTCCGTCGGGAAGCGCCTTGCCGTCGATGAACCGCGATCACAAGTCGCGGTGGTCCGTGCACGCCTGTAGCCATTCCGCAGGCCGGCGCGCGTTTATTTACGCGCAATCGAATCTCCGATTTCATCCGCGCGCAAATGACGTGCTTTTAAAAAGCGGCATTCAAACCGGTATTTGCTCGATGCAATTACCTCGGATAGCCGTCGAATCAAAAATATATATCTGAGAGAAAAATGAAGACATCCAGTCTCAAAGGCGAAACCATTCGCATGACCGGGGCAGCCGCGGCCGTGGCCCTGCTTCTGGCGTTGAGCGCCTGCGGGGGCTCGGGCTCGGTCAACAAATCGACGGGCGGAGCAGCCAGCCATCCGGCTGCCACCGCTTCGACCGACGGCACGCAGCAGGAGCATCCCACGACGGGCGCACGCGATACCAGCACCGCGTCGAACACCGACGCAAACGCCACGACAATCGAAGCCAGCGCAGGCGGTACTGTCGGCGCGACGGTCAAGACCGGTACGGGCGGCGGTAACGGCGGTGGCGGTAACGGTAATGGCGGTGGTGGTAACGGCGGCGGAGGCGGTGGCGGCGGCAATGGTGGCAACGGCGGCACGCCCACCGTCACGCCGCAGCCGGTCGCGCAAGTGGTCGACAAGGCTAGCAACATCGTGACCGCCGCAGGCGAAACCGTCACCGGTCTCGGCACGGCTGTTGGCGGTGCAAAAGTGCCCGGCCTCTCCGACGGCACCACCAAGAACCTCGGCGGCGTCGTGCAAAACGTGGGCGCGGCGGTCTCGACGCTCGGCGACGGCGTGGGCAATGGCATCGGCTCGCTCGGCTCCAACCCGAACGCAGTCGGCACGACCGTGACAAGCGTCGGCGGCGTGGTGCAAAAACTCGGCGATGCCGTCACGAGCGGCGGAAGCGCCGTCACGGGCCTCGGCAGCGGCCCGCTTGCTCCGCTCGCCGCCATCACGACGCCCGTTGGCGCGCTCACGAGCGGTGTCGGCGGCGTGGTCTCGCAAACCGGCGGCAATCTGACGGCCGCGTTGTCCAGCGCACCTGTCCAGCAACTGACGACGCAAGCGACGACCGCCATCGCTCCGATCACCTCGATGATCGGCACCGCGACGCAGACCGTCGGCACGGCAACCGGTGTCGGCGCACCTGCCGCTGGTCTTTTGACTGCGCTCGGTTCGAACCTCGCCGCGGGCGGCCAGAAGCTGACCGCGAGCTCGAATCCGGTCACGTCCGGCACGGGCACGCTGGTTTCGGCTGTCGGCACGACGGTCGCGACCACGGGCACGCTCGTCGGCGGCAAACCGGCAACGACGCTCGGCACTTCGCTTGGCAACACCGTCACCGGCGTGACGACTGCAACCGGCACCACACCGGTCGCGGGCGTCGTGAGCGGTGTCGTATCCACCGTGGCGGGCACCGTCAACACCGTGACGTCATCGCCTGCGACGACCTCGCTGCTGGCTCCGGTCACGACCGTGGTCAGCACGGTGCTCGCGCCGGTCGCAAGCGGCGTAAGAACCGCGCCCGCGACGACGACCGCGCCCGCAGCCGCCGCCACGACCACGACGGCAACTGTCACTGCTGGCGTGGGCGCAACGGCGAGCACGGGTTCGACCAACGGCGGCGTCGTGGGCGGCCTGCTGACGGGCGTCACCACGACGCTCGGCGGCGCGCTCGGCGGCCTGCGTCGCTAAGTCGAAGCAACGAAGCACGAAGCAAGACACGCAGCCTCGCGAAGCTGCAAATCACCGCAACTTCGCGAGGCGTGCGTCGCGCGATCAACAGTCAGACGACATACGAAGAGAATCGGAACTGAAATGGGTACCTGGAAAACGACCGCACTCGTGGCCGCACTCGCAATGACGCAGATTGCGCACGCCCAGACACCGGCCGCCGCGCCGCGCTCGAGCGTCGGCAGCAACCCGCTCGACGCTTTACCGCAAGTGAACGCTCCGGCGCGACCGCCCTCGGTCGAAGTCGAAGTCAAGGCGCCGCAACAACAGCTTCAGGAGCTGCTCGCGCGGCACATCACGCCATCGTCGATTCAGATCGAAGGCGTGAAGTCGATTCCCTTCGATGAAGTCGCCAAACGTTTCACGTCGTTCGTGGGCACCGACATCACCATCGGGCAACTGGTGGAAACCGCGAACGGCGTGACCGCGCTCTACAAGGAACGCGGCTACGCACTCTCGTTCGCGTTCGTGCCAGCGCAGACCTTCGAGAAAGGCGTCGTGCGCGTGACGATCGTCGAGGGCTACGTATCGGACATCAAGATCAAGGGCGAGCCCGGCAATCTCGAGAAGCGCATTCGTGCGATCGCAGAGCGCATTGCCGCCGACCGTCCCTTGCGTCAAGCCACCTTCGAGCGCTATATCAACGTGCTCGGCATGATTCCCGGCGCGAAGATCGATGCCACCGTCGCGCCGCCGCAGAACACCAACGGCGCCACGACGATGGAGCTCAACGTCACGCGCAAGCGCTTCAACGTGAGCACGGGTATCGACGTGAATCATCCGGGGCTGCAGGGCATTTTCAGTGCGACGGAGAACGGGCTGCTGGGACTCGGCGAATCGATCACGGCATCCGCGCTCGCACCGAAGGGCCGCAACGATTCGACTTACTACGGCATCAATGCGATGGCGCCCGTCGGTTCCGACGGCTTCGCAATGAAAGTCGATGCCTCGCATTACTACGGCCATCCAGTCGATAACCCCGGCCTGCCTTCGTATATCGAGCGCACCGTGGTGAACGACAAGCTCGCGCTGTCGGCGATCTATCCGTTCATTTTGAGCAACTCGAAGAGTCTGCTCGGCACGGCGACCGTGTATGCCACGCATGACGAAGACCGCTTGAAGAACATGATTGTCGCGGGCAATCCGCAACTTACGCAACGTTCGCAAATTCGCGTCGCGCAGTTGTCGCTCGACTACACCGGCATTCAGACAGGCGTCACGCGTCGTGTGAATGTTCAGATAGCGAAGGCATTCGATGTGCTCGGCGCATCGAAGACGGCGGAAAGCAACATCGTCGGCCTGCAACTGCAGAACCCGGTTTCGCTGACCTTCCTGCGCACGGGCGCCACCTACACGCAGACCAACGACTGGCCGTTCAAGATCGGCACGGTGGTCGCCATGACGGGGCAGTTCTCGCCGGATACCTTGCCGACCTCCGAACAGATTTCGTTCGGTGCACAGCGCTTCGCGCTGGGCTATCAACCGGGCGAAGTGTCGGGCGATTCGGGCTGGGGCGCGTCCTTCGAAGTGAACCGGCCGCTGCCACTCGAATGGGCGTATTTGAAATCGCTCACGCCGTATGCATCCGTCGACATGGCGCGCATCTTCCTGCATGGCGGTACGCCGACGCCGCGTCGCTTGTCTTCGGTGGGCATCGGCTTCCGCATTTCGGATGCGAAGCACTACAACATCGACCTCTCGGTGGCGCGTGCCATAGGCGATGCGCCCATCGAAAGTTCATCGCGTAGTCCGCGTGTCAACGCGACATTCTCGTACCAGTTGAATTGAGCGATAAGGCCTGTTTCTACGGCGTTTATCGCGCTCAAGGACAGGTACTCAGTACCGTTAAGTAGTTATTAGCAGTCGAACATAACAGAGCATTGGCGAGCAGAGAACCATGAACGACACCACGATCCGAAACACGCACGACGAATCGACCGCAAGTCGCTTCGTGCCGCGTTTCGCGCGTGATGAAGAAGGCGCCACGGCCCTCGAATTCGCGATCGTGTTTCCGCTCTTCTTTCTCATCTTCTACGCGATCGTCACCTATAGCCTCATCTTCGTCGCGCAGCAGTCGCTCACGCTCTCGGCGGAAGAAGGTGCGCGCGCCGCGTTGCGTTATCAGCGTGGCGCGACCAACGCGGCGCAAGCGCTCGATCTACGCACAGCTGCAACCTGCACCACGGCTAACGGCCTGAAAAACTGGCTTGGCTCTGCATCGACGTGTACGGCAAGCCGCGCGCCGTGTACCTACGACACGACGATGCAATGCGTCGCCGTCGCGCTGTCTTACGACTACGCATCGAATCCGCTCGTACCGACGCTGCCGCTTTTATCGCTAGCGTTGCCGGCGAAACTCACGGCGAACGCGAGCGTGCAACTCAATCCCGACAGCGTGCTTTGAACGCTGACTTTTTTTGAAGAACCGATGTCATGGCCAACGTTTCCCGCATCATTGCAATCGCGCTGTTCGCGCTGGCTGCACTGCTCGGCCTCTATGCCGTCACGTTGACGCGCGCCGCGCCCGCGTCACGCGCGCCACTCGTCATGCCGGCCGGTTCGCCTGCGGTGACGGTGATCGTCGCGGCGCACGATCTCTTGCCCGGCAAGGCGCTCACCGCCGACGATCTCACCATGCAGACGCAAGCCGTTCTGCCCACGGACGCATTTAGTTCGGCATCCATATTGCTTGGCCGTGTGCCGGTTGTACGCGTTCCGGCTGGCAGCGCGTTGACCGATGGTGTGCTCGCGGGCGGACTCACGGCGGCTATCGAACCGGGCGAGCGCGCAATCGCGATTCGCGTCGACGAATCGAACGCGGTGAACAATCTCGTGAAGCCGGGCGATGCCGTCGATGTCTTCGTCGTGCTCAAGCGCGATTCCGTGACGGACGGAGAAATCCCCGCGAGCCACGCACGCTTGCTGCTTTCGAAAGTGCGCGTGCTCGGCTTTGGCGACAGCGTCATCGCGGGCGATGCGGCCACTAATGCCGCTAACGCCACCAACGCAACGAACCATGCAACGGCCGCGCGTACCGCCGTGCTCGGCGTGCGCGTCGACGACATCGACACGCTCACGCTTGCAGAAAACAGCGGCCGTCTCTTGCTCGCGCTGCGTAATCCCGCCGATACGGCCAGCACGGATTCGCAGGCACGCAATGCATCCGCTCAGTCGCCGATAGCGCGCGCCGCGGCGGGCGTCTCGCTCGCGACACTTTCGGGCGGCACATCGCGCCCTGCGCCACCAGCTTCCGCGATGCTCGCCGCCGCGCCGATGCTCCCGCCGCTTCCCGCCGCGCTCGCAACCGGCGGTGCAGTTGCGTCGCGCAAGGTCGCGTCGGCGAGCGGCATCGAAGTCATTCGCGGCTCGCATAGCGAAACCGTGTCGAACCCCTGATTGGCCATCGAGATCATGTATCAACTTCCTCTTTCCCGCGCCGTGCGTCGTATCGCATTCGCCTGCGCACTCTCGATGCTTGCGGCAATGCCCGCAGAAGCGCGTCATTCGCACGCGTCCTCGAAGAAGCCGAACGCACAGAAGCCGCAGACGACGCCAAACCAGTCGCCCGCGCAAGCCGAAGCCATCAAACTGACCAGCGGCGCACAAAAGCCGCTCATGCTGGGACGCGCGTTGCAACGCGTCGCCGTGGGCGATCCAGCCGTCGCGGACGTGCTCGTACTGAAGGGCAACGACGGCGTGATGCTGGTCGGCAAAGCGCCCGGCAACACCGACGTCATGCTGTGGGAACAAGGCCGCAAGACGCCGCTCACCTGGCATGTGCAAGTCGAGTCTCAAGCAAGCGCGGCACTCGTCGATGGCGCGACGCCCACCGTCAACGTGCTCGGCAACACGGCGCTCGTGCAAGGCTCGGCCGCGACGATGGAAACGCATGAACGCGCGGTCGCGGCGGCGAAGGCGTCGGTGGGCAAGGACGGCGCGGTCGTCGATACCTCCATCGTTGCCACCAAGAGCGTCGTTCAGGTCGATGTCAAAGTGGTCGAGTTCAGCAAGTCGGTGTTGAAGGAAGCGGGCTTCAACCTGTTCTCGCAGAACAACGCCGGCTTCGCGTTCGGTACGTTCGCGCCGAGTTCACTCGGCAGCGCGTCGCGCAATGCGGGCGGCACGCTCGATGTCACGTCCGCCTCGCCCATCGGCGCCGCGTTCAACCTGCTGCTCAATTCGAGTTCGCGTGGTCTGTTCGCCAATCTGAGCCTTCTGGAAAGCAATAATCTCGCGCGCGTGCTCGCGCAACCGACGCTCGTCGCGCTCTCCGGACAAAGCGCCAACTTCCTCGCAGGCGGTGAAATTCCCGTGCCGGTGCCGCAGTCGCTCGGCACCACGACCATCACATACAAGCCGTATGGCGTGGGTCTCACGTTGACACCGACCGTGCTCGGACCGCATCGCATTGCGCTCAAGGTCGCGCCCGAAGCAAGCCAGCTCGACTTCGCACACGCCATCACGCTGGATGGCGTCTCGGTGCCGGCGCTCACCACGCGCCGCGCCGAAACCACCGTCGAACTCGGCGATGGCGAGAGCTTCGTGATCGGCGGACTCGTGGATCGCGAGACCGCATCGAACGTGAGCAAGGTGCCGCTGCTCGGCGATCTGCCGATCATCGGCACGTTTTTCAAGACTTTGCAGTACTCGCAGACGGATCGCGAACTCGTGATTCTCGTCACGCCGCATCTCGTCACGCCTATCGCGAAGGGCGCAGCCGTGCCGCCGTTGCCGGGCGCGTCCGAGCAACGCGACGGCAACGTGTGGCGCAGCTTCGCGGCAGGCGCGGCATCCGATGACGAAGCACCGGGGTTCTCCAAATGACCGCAGCCACGCAAAGCTTCGCGCCTGAAGCCGTATCGGCGGATGAGCGCGCACGCCCTCGACTTCTGTGTGCAAGCGCGCAACCCGGACGCATCGCGCGTCTCGCCGCCGCGCTCGCCACGGTAGGCGAAGTCATGCTCGCCTCGACCGTTGCCGCGCAACTCGTGCAAGAGATTGCATCGGCCGCGCCCGCGCTCGTGTTCATCGACTTCGATACGCCCGTGGAAGCCACGATGCTCGTCGCCGAGGTTCATCGCGCGTTTCCATTGCTGCCCGTGATCGCGCTCGGTTCGGAAGCCGTCGGTGAAATCGCGCTTGCCGCAATGCGCGCGGGCGCACGCGATCTGCTCGACATCGAACCCCGCCACGCGACGCCCGAAGCCATGCAGATCGCCGCCTTGCGCGCGCTCGACATGGTGAGCCGCATCATGGCGCAAGCATCGGCAATGAGCGCGCCTGCAAGGCGCGGCAAGCTCACGGTACTGCTCGGCGCACGCACGGGCGCGGGCGTCAGCACGCTTGCGGCGAACCTTTCGGTGCTGCTGCAAAAACGCCTTGGCAAACGCAACCAGGGCGCGGCGCTGCTCGACCTCGGCCTGCCCGCCGCCGACAGCACGCTGCTGCTCGACACGCGCAGCGAACTGCATTTTCACGACGCGGTGCACAACCTGCGCCGCTTCGATGAAACCTTCGTGCATACCGCATTCGCGCGTCACGCGAGCGGCCTTGCGTTGATGACGCTGCCCGCCGATCTCGCCGAGATGCGCACCGTCTCTTACGCGGCCGCCGTCAAAACGCTCGAACGCTTGCGCGCGTTCTTCGATCATCAGGTCGTCGATCTCGGTGGCTTTTCGAATCTCGAATTCGTGAGCCATCTGATCGAAGCCGCCGACACGCTCTGGCTCGTCTGCGATGCCAACATCGCGTCGGCGGTATCGGCGGCGAGTCTTTGCACGGCGCTCGAAAGCGCGCGCGATGCCGAAAGCACGAGTCATCGCAAGCCGGAACTCATCGTCAACAAGCACGATCCGGCCTGCAATCTCCGACCCGAGGCGCTCGCCGCGCGTCTTGGGCTGCCGCTCGTGGCGACGTTGCCCGCGCGTGCGCAAGCACTCGTGCGCGCGGTGAATCAAGGTCAATTGCTCGGCGATACCGCGCCCGCCGATCCCTACGTCCGCGCCGTCGATGCCCTTGCCGCGCAACTCGCGGGAGAGCCCGTGCGCGCGTCGAACGATGTCGCGCCGGCAAGCCTCGCGCGTTTATCGGCCAGACTTTTCAAGCGAGCCTAAGCGATGATCTCTTCCTTCGATCAGGATGTTGCCTTCGCGAGCGAAGCAGGCCCCGAAACCGTGGCCTTCGCTCACTCGCAACAGTTCCAGGATGTGGCGAGCGCCGCGCACGAGCATCTGCTTACGCGCATCGAGGAATTGGGCGCCGAGTTCGGCCGCTGGTCGCGTCAGACGATTCAACAGTTCGTCGATACGGAAATGGACAGCTTCGTGCGGCAACGGCGCATACCGCTCAACGAAAGCGAAGTGCGCCTGGTCGCCGCCGCGTTGACTAAAGAGCTCGCAGGTTTCGGCCCGATAGAAGACTTGCTCGCCGATGCCGCCGTGGAAGACATCCTCATCAACGGCTATAGCGACGTGTACGTTTCGCGTCACGGCATGCTCGAAAAAGTGCCCGTGCGTTTCGCGGACAATGCGCATTTGCTGCGTATCGTGCGGCGCATTCTCGCGCCTATCGGCAGACGGCTCGACGAGTCGAACCCGATGGTCGACGCGCGTCTGCCCGATGGCGGCCGCCTGAACGTGATCATCGAACCGTTGTCGATAGACGGACCAGTAATCTCCATCCGCAAGTTTCGCCGCGACCCTTTGCGTCCCGACGATCTGCTAGCCAACGGCACGTTCGATGAAAACATCTCGGCGGTGCTGAAGGCTGCCGTCGAAGCGCGCTGCAATATTTTGGTCTCGGGCGGCACGAGTTCGGGCAAGACATCGCTGCTCAACGCGCTCGCGTTCTTCATTCCGAAGCACGAACGCGTCGTGACTATCGAGGACACGGCCGAGTTGTCGCTCAATCATCCGCATGTGGTGCGGCTCGAAAGCCGTCCGGGCGGCTTCGATGGCGCGGGCGTCGTCGCTATCCGCGATCTCTTGCGCAATACGTTGCGGATGCGGCCGGACCGCATCATCGTGGGCGAAGTGCGCGGCGGCGAAGTGCTCGAAATGCTTCAGGCGATGAACACCGGCCACGATGGCTCGATGGGAACCGTGCACGCGAGTTCGCCGCGCGAGTGTCTTTATCGACTGGAGATGCTTGCGGGTTTTGCCGGCTTTCAGGGCACCGAAGCCAGCTTGCGCCGGCAGATCGCCAATGCCATCGACTTAATCGTGCAAATCGGGCGGCTCTCGAACGGCAAGCGGCGCATTCTCTCGGTGACGGAAGTGACCGGCCTGTCAGACGACATCATCGCGACGCAAGAGCTTTATCACTATGAAGCGGTCACGTCGGCGGATGGCGTCGATACGGACAACTGGGCCTCGCTCGGACTGCAACCGCATTCACCGAAGCTCGCGAAGTTCCGTCAGTCGCTTGCCGCCTTGACGCGCGCCGAAGACTTCCCGCCGCAAGAAGGCCGCTTCAATTTCAGCGGAGGCTTCGGTGTCTAGCGGAATCGCACTCGTCTGCATGATCGCCGTGCTGTGCGCCGCAAGCGGCATGCTGCTGTGGATGCGCGGCTTGCAAAAACGCGACGCACGCCTCGCGCAGCATTTCTTCACGCGTCAGATGCAAACGGCAGGTACGCAGACACCGTTGCCGCCGCTTTCCGCGCGCGTGGCGCAAGCGCAGCATCGGCAAGCGGGTGAAGCCGTCGCGCCGCGCAGCGACGTTCATCGCGCGATAGAGCGCGTCATGGGCGAACTCGGCGCGCTCTTTCACCGCGCAAGCGTGCGCAAGCCGCGCGCGGCGCTCACCATGTGGGCGGCGTTCACTGGCGTGGCGGCGCTCGTATGCTGGACGCGTATCGGCATGGTGATGGCGCTCGTTGCCATCGCGATGTCGGCGGTCGGCTTCTACGCGATCCTCACGTGGCGCGCGCAGAAACGCAATCAGCGCATCGTGCGCCAGTTGCCTTCGTTTCTCGAAGGCATCGTGCGGCTCGTGACCATCGGCAATAGCGTTCCGGCGGCCTTTCAGGGCGCGGCCGCATCCGCCGACGATCCATTGCGCGAGTGCCTCGAACAGGTCATGCCGCGTCTGAAGGGCGGCGCGGATATCGATCAGGCGTTGACGGCCGTCGCGCGCATGTATCGCGTGGAGCAGTTCGAACTGATCGGCTCGGTGTTGCGCATCTCGGTCAAATTCGGTGGCCGCTCGGACGTAATGCTCGAACGCATGGCCGCGTTCATGCGCGATCTCGAACAGGCGGATCGTGAACTCGTCGCGCTATCCACCGAGACGCGGCTTTCGTCGTGGGTACTCGGCTCGCTGCCGGTCGGACTCGGCGCCGCGATCATCCTGCTGAACCCCGCCTATTTCGATGCAATGTGGACGGACGTGCTCGGCAAGAAGCTCGTCTACGGCGCGTTCGCTCTGCAGACGCTCGGCGCGTTCCTGCTGTATCGCCTCGCGCGTCTGCGCGATTGAAACAACACATGGACAACAGCATCGTGCCCGCTCAATTCGTTATCGCGCTTGCCGCCGTCGCCGCCGCACTCGGTTGCGTGCTTATCGGCGTGAACGCGTTCTCGCGGACCTTACGCTCGCGCCGCGCGTCCGGCGTGCTCGAACGCGCGCTCGACCGTCAGAGTGCGCCCGTGCAAAAAGACGACGCAAATCGGCGACCATTTCCGCGCTTTTTCTCGCTCACGGGAATGGCTCATGTCGTCGGCTCGAAGTGGCTCGAATCGCGGCTCGGACGGATGATCGTCGCCGACGAAGACCGCCGCCTGCTCGACCGCTGCGGCCATACCGATGCAAGCTCCCGCGCCCGTTTTCTCGCCGCGCGGCTCGTTGCATCGATCGTGCTACCGGCCTTCGTCGTGTTCGCATCGCACGGCAATGTGCACGGCTCGCGCTTCATGCTGACGTGCTTCGCCGCGCTCCTCGTAGGCTTCATGGCGCCGAAGTGGTATGTGAAGCGCAAGGCAACGAAGCGGCAACGGTCGATCATCGGTGAATTGCCAATGTTCGTCGACCTGTTGCGCATTCTTCAGGGCGTGGGACTTTCGCTCGATCAGAGCATCTCGGTCATCGTCAGCGACTTCGCCAAGGTGATGCCGATTCTCACGCAGGAACTCGCGCTCGCGCAACGGCAATACGCAACGGGCCGCACGCGTGAGCAGGCCATGAAACGCCTTGCCACGAGCTACGAAAGCGACGATCTCGCCGCCGTGCTGCGCCTCATGATTCAAATCGAACAGCATGGCGGCGCGGTGCAGGAACCGCTGCGGCAATTCGGCGACCGGCTGCGCGAAATGCGCCGCACGGGCCTGCGCGAACGCATCGGCAAATTGACCGTGAAGATGACGGGCGTGATGGTGCTGACGCTCTTGCCCGCGCTTCTCATCATGACGGCGGGGCCGGGCTTCATCGCCGTATTCCATTCGCTGGCCGGCTTGCACAGGTAACGCGGCCAACCTTTTCAACGAGATCAGACATGAACTTCACGACCCACGCGCGCATCGGCGCCATTCTTCTCTGTGCCTTGCTTGGCGCATGCGCCTCGAAGCAGGATCGCGGCTATGGTCTCGGCGCGCAGGCCGAGCACGAAGCAACGCTCGAACGCACGAACCGTGAGAGCGCGTTGCCCGACACGCCTGGTATGTATCTGGCGTTGATCGACAAGATGCAGAGCGAAGGGATGTTCTATGCATCGCTCGCGCATATCGACGCTTACGAGAAGCGCTTCAACCGCTCCGCCGATTCCACCTTGCGCCGCGCCGATGCATTGCGGCAGACGGGACAAGCGGCCGCGAGCCGCGCCGCGTACGAAGCGCTTTTGTCGACGCCGCTCGCCGCGCGTGGCTATCGTGGACTGGGCTTGCTGTCGGGTCAGTCAGGCGATTTCGACGCGGCCGCCGCGCAATTCGCGCACGCCTCCGATCTCGCCCCGACCGATGCGCCGATTCTTTCCGATCTCGGTTATGCACTGCTGCGTGCAGGCGATGTGGAGGGCGCGCGCGTGCCGCTGATGAAGGCGTCCGAACTCGCGCCGAACAGCACGAAGACCATGAGCAATGTGGCGTTGTATCTGCTCGCGAGCGGTCAGGCCGCGAATGCGCAGAGCCTGATGACGCAGCAGAAGTTTTCGCCGAACGCGCAGCAGGCTATTGCCGACGATGCAAAACGCGTCGCGGATGCGGCGCGCTCGCATCGCCCGGCAAGCATGGCCAGCGCAGCGCTGTGAGGAACTACGCCGCGGCGCTGACGGCCGCCATGCGCGGCGTCGCGAGTTCGGCTTCGGCCGATATGGGCGCGAAGCGAAAGCCGTTGCGGCCCTTGCGCTTCGCTTCGTACATGGCGCGGTCGGCTTCCGCGAGCATCGTTTCCGTGGATGTCGCATAACCTGCCGCGCACATCGCGATACCCACGCTCGTGCCGAGCTGCGCCTCGCGCTGACCCAGATCGAACGTCTTGCCGATAGCGCGGCAGATATCCTGCGCGATACGGCTGCAAGCACTCGCCGATGCAATGTCGCGCGCCAGCAAAACAAACTCGTCGCCCGCGAGGCGGCAGACCAGATCGGTCGCGCGCGTCGCTTTCTTCAGGCGGTGCGCGACTTGTCTCAGCAAGGCATCGCCCGCGTCGTGACCGTACCGGTCGTTGATGGCTTTAAAACCGTCGAGGTCCATGAAGAAGAGCGCAAACGGAATTTCCTCATCGCGCGCGGAGTGCACCGCCAGCGACAGCTGCTCTTGTAACGCGCGGCGGTTCGGCAGGCCGGTCAATGCATCGAGCATGATTTCCGAATGCATTTGATTCTCGCGCTGCTTGCGCTCCGTGATGTCCTGCGACATCACATAGAAGCCGACCACCTTGCCGCGCTCCATGTCGGGAATATAAGTCGCGCTCCACACACGTCCGGATTCCACGTTGTAGACGATATCCTCATGCGTCACGCGCTCGCCTGCCAGCACGCGCTGGAACAGCGGATAACTGCGCTCGAAAACTTCATCGCCCACGGTCTCGCGAACAGACTTGCCGCGCAGCGCCATGGGATCGAAGCCGAATACATCGCGATACACCTCGTTGTTGAAGCGGTAGCAGAGATTCGCATCGACGTGAGCGATCAGAATCGGCAGGTTGTCCGTGATCGTCTGCAACGCCATGCGGCTGCTCGTCAGTTCGCAGGTGCGTTCGAGTACGCGGCGTTCGAGTTCCTGCTGATAGTCGCGCAAAAGCTGCTCACTATGTTTGCGGCTCGTGATGTCCTGCATGACACTCACGAAGTGGCTCGGCGTGCCGTCGTGATCACGCAATAGCGCGACGCTCAGGTGAATCCACACGGTGCCGCCATCTCGTTTGCGATAGCGTTTTTCAAGCGAATACGTTTGACGCGCACCACTCAGCAGTTCCGCGACGAGTTGCAAGTCGGCGGCAAGATCCGCTTCTTCCGTGATCTCCTGGAAGGTCATGTGCACGAGTTCGCTCGCGCTGTAGCCGGTGATCTCGCACAGCTTCGGATTCACTTCGATGAAGCGTCCGTCGAGATCGACGATAGCCTTGCCCGTCGGCGTCTGCTGGAAGATCGTATGGAAGCGCGTTTCCGAAAGCCTCAAACGGCGGCGGTCGTTCTCCTGGACTTCGCGCGTATCGCGGGCCGCTTCGCGTTGCACGAGTTCGCGCTCGACTGTCGCCGCCAGATCGCACAGCGCGGCACGCAGATTGGCGGACAACGTGCGCGGCTTCGTATCGATGGCGCAGAGTGTGCCGAGCACGAGACCTTCGGCCGAACGCAGCGGCACGCCCGCATAAAAGCGCACGAAGGGCTCGCCCGTGACGAGCGGATTGCTCGCGAAGCGTTCATCCGCGAGGGCATCATCGACGACGAGAAGCGCCTCGGAATGCACCGCATGCGAACAGAACGATACGTCGCGCGCGGTTTCGCACACGTCGAGCCCTACTCGCGACTTGAACCACTGCCGGTGTTCATCGACGAGCGACACCAGCACGATAGGCACCTGCAACAGCTCCGCGACGACGCGCGTAATGCGGTCGAATACTTCTTCTGGCGGCGTATCGAGCACGTCGATACTCCGCAATAATCGCAGCCTCTTTTTTTCGTTCGCGGGCAGCGGCGCTACATGCCATGTATTCACGATCGGTCGAATGCTCGTTACGGTTGCGATGAACCGTTGCGCTGTCTGGCGACGCAACGGGGGTTTCTTGCATCGCACTCTAACGTTCTCGAATGAAAACCAATTCGCCGATTAGGGGCTTTTTCACGCCGTTTATCCGGCGCTTCGTGAAGTTCAAACGTCGACGATCACCGCGTCGGGCCACATCAGCAGCTCGAACTGCGCGGGCGGCACGGGCTCCGAATATAGGAAACCTTGCGCGAAATCGCAGCCCACGGCCGCGAGGAAATCGCGTTGCTCGATCGTCTCCACGCCTTCGGCAATCACCTTCAGGCCGAGCTTGTGCGCGAGTCCGACCATCGCTTCGCAAAGCGCCTGGTTGTCGCGGTCGGAATCGAGGTTGTGCACGAACGAGCGGTCGATCTTCAGATAATCGATGTCGAAGCGCGTCAGGTAAGCCAGCGATGAATAGCCGGTGCCGAAGTCGTCGATGGAAATGCGGATGCCCGCATCGCGGAAAGCCAGCAGCTTTTCGTCGATGTTTGCTTCGGCATGCAGCAACAGACCTTCGGTGATCTCCACCGCGACGCTTTGCGCGGACATGCCGTGGCGGGCGAGATAGTCGGACCACTCCGTGCAAATCTGGCTGTCGTGCCGAATCTGCACCGGCGACATGTTGATACTGATCTGGAAGTCTTGATGAAAGCGCTCGCGCCAGTCGCGCGCCTGATGCGCCGCCTGCCTGAACACCCAGTCGCCGATGGGCACGATCAGCCCCGTATCCTCGGCAAGCGGAATGAACTCCAGCGGGCTGATGGTGCCGCGTTCCGGATGCAGCCAGCGAATCAGCGCCTCGGCCTTATGAATTTCCCCGGTCGCGAGATCGACGATCGGTTGATAGTAGACGCGGAATTGCTCTTCGGCCAAGGCGGTGCGCAGATCGCTCGTAAGCCGCAGGCGCTTTTCCGCTGCCACTTGCAGGTCGGGCGTGAAGTAGCTGAAGCGATTGCGCCCGGCGTTCTTGGCCGCGTACATCGCCTGATCGGCATTCTTGAAGAGCACGTCGAGTTCGCCCGCGTCGTCCGGATAAAACGTCACGCCCACGCTTGCGGAAATGAACGCCTCGTCGGGACCGAGCGTGAACGGCTCCGCCAAGGTGTCGATGATCGTGCGCGCCATCTCTTCGATGCTTTCGCTGTCGTCATCCACGTTCGGCACGATTACCGTGAATTCGTCGCCGCCCAGACGGGCGACCGTATCGGTGCCGCGCACGCAGGACGTGATGCGGCGCGCGGCTTCGATCAGCAGGACATCGCCCGTGTCGTGACCAAGCGAGTCGTTCACTTCCTTGAAGCGGTCGAGGTCGATCAACATCAGCGCCATGCGCCGCCCCGACAGACGCGACATGCGCGCTTCGTATTCCAGCCGGCTCAGGAACATCTGCCGGTTGGGAAGATGCGTGAGCGCATCGAAATTGGCCTGCTTCCAGATGGTCGCTTCGAAAGCCACGCGCTCGGAGATATCGCGGCCCACCACGAGCACGGAGATTACCTTGCCCGACCAGTCGATTTCCGGCGTCAGGCGAAAGTGCGTGCACTGCTCCTCGCCGTCGCTCGTCACCGCGCGCAGTTCGAATTGCGCGCTTCGTGCGCTCGCAATCACTTCGCGTACGCGTTCCTCGTAGAGTTGCGCGTTCGGACCGCCCGGAATCTCGGAAGGCCGCCTGCCGAGCAGTTCGCCAGGATTGCGCCCGGTCCACGCACAGAACGCCGGATTGGCATAGATACGCCTCAAATTGCGGTCGTATCGCGTGATCGTGTCGGGCGAGTTCGTGATGAGCGTGCGCGATTCCTGTTCGCGCGTCACCAGTTCCGCCGTGCGTTCGATGACAGCCTGTTCGAGCGTCGTGTTGATCTCGTTGATCTTCTGGATCTTCTGCTTGATCGCTTCGCGCATTTTCTCGAAGCGTTGCGCGAGCCGGCCGAGTTCGTCTTTCGCGTCGTCCGTATGGTCTTGCGAAGGCGCGCCTGCGTCGGTGCCGGCATCGTTCATCTTGCGCACGAGGTCCTTGAGCGGCGCCGAGATGCTGTAAGAGATGAAGTACGCGAGGATGATCGAAAGCAGAAAGCCCGAGATACCGACCAGCATGATCTGGTTGCGCACGGACTGCACTTGCGCGGTCAGTTTCTCCTCGGGAATGGTGCTGACCACGAACCAGTTGGTGCCGGGAATGCGCGTGTAAGCCGCGAAATAGCGGTCCTGCCGCGTGCCTTCGAAGGGCACGAAGCCGTTCGGCTGCGCGCCATCCCGCGTGTGCGCGATTTTCTCGACGAGGTCTTTTGCGGCGGATGCATCGGTGCTCGCGCCGCCTTCCGCGCGGACGATCACCTTGTTGTTGCCGGCATCGAGTACATAGATTTCGGTCTTGTTGCCGAGCGCGACGTCGGAGAAGATCGTCGAGAAATGCTCGGGGCGAATCACCAGCACGAGATTCCCGATTTGCCGATTATTGTTCTTGCCAAAGATCGCGCGCACCATGCCGAGATTTTGCTGGCCGACGCCGTCGTCATAACTGCCCCAATAAGGGCGTCCGTTACGATCGGGCACCTGAGCGACGAGACGCGTGACGCCGCGCGACAATTGCGCGAACGCCTGTGTATCCATGATGCGGTTATGCTGATCCAGCAAATACTTCTGGTTGATATAACCGAGCGAACCATAGTGATCCAGCAAGAGGCGCGTCATGTCCTGCCGCGCTTCGCTGCGTTCCTTTGGGCTGCCATTCGCAGCCTTGGTCAATGCACCCTGCACGCGATCCGACAACACGAGCAATGCACTTTCCGTTTCCAGTTGCTCCATGCGCAGCGCGATATTGCGCGATACCTGCTTCACCACTTCCTTCGAAAACATCTCCGCATTCTGTTTGATCGCGGCCGTCGATTCCACGTAGGAGATATAGCCCGAAATCAGAATGGGCAGCAGCGCAACCAGAATGAATGCAGCGATCAGGCGATAGCGAATCTCGACGCGTCTCAGAAGATCTAGAGACAGCAATTCGAACGCGCGTCGTAGCGAACCAAGGATTGAGCTCATTTGTAATGCATCTTTGCTTCGTTCTTTACTGACTCATCCAGGAGGCGCGCGGCCTGCCGGGGCGTGATCTTTCCGAGCAGCACATCCTGCATCAGACGATGCAGCCGCTCGATCGAATTGGACGGCAGCACCGAATAATACGGGCTGGATGTCACGGGGTAATGACTGACCATGACGGTGTACTCGGCGATTTTCGGATCGCTCAGACTGGCGTCCGACGCCTGCGTGAATGGCGCGATATTGCGGCGTTTTCTCTGCATCACCGAAAAGCCCTTGCCCGCGATGAAATCCAGGAAACGCGTGGCAGCCGCCTTATTGGCCGTTTCGCAAACCGCGAAGCCCGTCTCGCTGCCGACGACCGGCACCGCTTCCTTGCCCGGCGCATTCCACGGCGGCACGAAAACGCCGACTTCGAAGGGATTGCCGTGCAGCAAAAGACCGGCGGCCCAGCTTCCGTGAAACGCCATTGCAACTTCGCCGTCCTTGAATAGACGGATGCCTTCGTCGTAATCGGTTGCCATATAACCGTCCTGCACGTAGTGACGCGCGGGCAATAAAAGAATCTTCGAGAAGATATCGGCGACTTCGGGCGTATTCAGATCGAGCGTACCGTCCGCGATTCTCGCTTTCCATGCCGGATCGCGGGCTACGACGTTATCCGCGAAGCCGGAGCCGAAAGGACCATTACCGAGCATGTTCGGAAAACCGCCGTTCCACATGATCGGTGTGAATCCCGCGCGCTTGAGTTGCGCGCAGGCGGCGAGAAACTCGCGGAAATTTGTCGGCGCCTGTTTTATGCCGGCGAGTGCGAACATCGCCTCGTTGTAATAGATGAGCGTCGTCGCCACGCCGCCGGATATGCCGAAGTGCCGGCCTTGACGGCTCGTCCAATCGCTCTTGAGCGGCGTGAGCATGGCTTTCCAAGCCGCCGTATTCCCGACATCCGCGAGAATGCCTTGATCGGCCAGTTCGGCGGCGTAAGCGTTTGGATTGACGCTCACGAAATCCGGCAGATTGCCCGATGCCACGCGCGGCTTGATATTTTCTTCAACCGAATTGCCGATCATGAACTGCACGTTCACGCGGATATCCGGATTCAACTTGCTGAATTGCGCCGCGATCTGGAGCATTTCTTCCGTCCAGTCGGGCGCCCAGACGAGCGTGGAGATCGTCGTGACCTCGTGCGCGGCCGCCGCGTTATTCGCGGAATCAGCGGACGTGGCGCGGTCGTCCTGACGGCAGCCCGCGAAGGACAGCAGTATCAGGCTCAAGAAACCCGCCAGCAGGGAAGCAAGCCCGATTCGTCGCACTTGCGCTTCGCTCGTTATGTTTGTGTTTGTTGTTGGACTGGATCGGCTGCGGTGTCGCGACGCAATTTGCCGATGCAGCACCAGCACTGCTTATCGGCAAACAATTTCAGTTCTTTAGTGATTACGCGCCGCTATTGCGCGACAGCGATGCTCGTTGACTTCAGGCCGCGGACGCCTGGTTGCTCTCGGGCGTGGACGATGCGGCGCCGTTCTGCGGATCGAGCGCGCCAGTTGGTTTACTCGCGGCCGATTTCTTTCGCGGTACCGCGACGCGCTTTGTCGCGGTCGGTGCCTTGCGTGCCGTCTTGCTTGCCGCGTTGGCTTTGGTTTTCTTTGCCGCTGTTTTCTTTGCCGCTGTTTTCTTTGCCGCTGTTTTCTTTACGGCGGTTTGTCTAACAGCCGCTTTCTTTGCTGCGGTTTTCTTGACGACCGCTTTCTTTCCCACGGCTTTTTTAGCAGTCTTAGCCGCTTTGCCGATTAGATAAACAGAACTATCGCTTGCGCTTGCGATCCAGCCAGGTGCGCGGCCATGTCCGGTCCAAGTCGCGCCGCTCTCGGGATCTCTATATTGCGCGACGCCTGCGTTTTTGCTGGAAGCGCGCTTTTTGGCGCCCGTCTTGACGACGCTGCTCGCTAAAGCCTCGCTCTTATCAATCAGAAATTTGCTGCGATTCTTCACGCTCGCAATCCATTTCGGCGGTCTTGCGCGGCCGCTCCATGTTTCGCCGGTTTTCGGATTGCGATATTTGACCGCGACTTTGCTATTGCCAGCCGACCCGGTTTGATCGCCCGTGTCCTTCGATGCGAGCGCCGTGCCCTGTCTGCGTTTGCGCGCGGCGTTTTCAATGTCGGACGTAGTGAGCCCATGCTCGAGCATGAGATTGCGAATCTGGTCGACCACCTTCTGCGCCTGCTTTGCGATGATGGCATCGGCCTGCTTTTGCAGCTTTTGTATTCTCGATTGAATCTGCTTGATGGTCGTCATGGCGCAGTTCCTTTGGAATGTTTGTGCTGAACTATGCCATCAAATCGGGACGCATAAAAGCTCGCTTCATAAAGTCCATGACGCGGCGCCGGACTTTAAGCTTGCCCGTCACACATATAAAGATTCGCTTACGTGAACGTTGCGCGAACCAAAGCGTGTTTCGCTAAAGAGGACGAAGCATTTTTAGCGCGCACTCGTGGACGACGCGCCTCGCAAGGCTTACCGCCTGATAAAACGGTTGCCACTATTTCTTCTTACGAATTAAAAAACCGCTAGCTTCGCGGCTATTATTCCCATTCATGCTTCTTGCGAAATAGAGCCTCAACTCTGCGCCGAAAGTGCCGTTAGTACTCGAAGCGACAGGACCTTTCCTGCGCAGAAAGTCTTAGCCGGAGGTCAAGAAGGCTGCCATGCGGCAAAACCTGCATCGCCCCACCCCGGAATAAAACGGAAAAGAAAGGCTCGATATGCCTGCGGCCTCCCGAACCAATCGACAGCTGTTCAGAACGACATGGCCCTTCGTGGCCGTGGTGGTCTCGTTGCTCACGCTCGTGGCGACGAGCCTTTCGATCATGTCGTCGGTGCGCGCGTATATCGGTGGCGAAAGCACTTGGTCGAAAGGCCAGAAAGACGCCGTGTTCTATCTCATCCGCTACGCGCAAACGGGCGACGAAGAGGCGTATCGGCAATATGAAAGCTCGATTGCAATCCCGCTCAATTTGAAGCGCGCGCGGCTCGCGCTCGACCGTGCTCATCCCGATGTCGAAACGGCGCGCGCCGCGCTGCTCGAAAGCGGCGTCTATCCCGCGGATGTCGGTTCGGTGATCTGGGTCTTTCGCACGTTTCGCCGCGCGAGTTACTTCGAGCAGGCCGTCGGCTACTGGACGAGCGGCGATCTTTACGTCGAACGGTTGACCGTCGCCGCGCGCGAGTTGCGCACCGCAAAGGCGGCGGGCGTTTCGGCGCGCAATGAAGTGGACTATTTGACGGGCGAAGTGTGGAACATCAACGCGTCCATCGCGCCAATCTCGCGCGCTTTCGCCGATGTTCTCGGTGCCGCGTTCCGGCAAACCGCGCTGCTTTTGTTCGTCTTGAATCTGCTGGTCGCCGTCATTCTGGTGTCGCTGTCGGTGTGGTACGCGCGGCGCTTCATCACCGGACGCATCGCCACCGAAAACGCCTTGCGTCGAAGCGAGGCACGCGCAAAAGCGACACTCGGGTCGATTGGCGAAGCGGTCATTTCAGTCGGCCCGATGGGACTGGTCGAGTTCATCAATCCCGCCGCCGAACGCCTGCTTTGCCGCGAGGCCGCCGCTTGCGTGAAGCGCCCGCTCACGGATCTCGTAACCATCGTCAGGGAATGGGACAGACGGCCTGTCGATCTCATCGAGAAGGCGCTGCGCGGCGCGGATCGCGAAGAACCGGGCGGCGATCTCATTCTGACTAACGTGCATGGCGTCGAAACCGTCGTGCAGGCCATTACGTCGCTCGTGCACGATACGTCCGAAACGATCACCGGCGTCGTGCTGCTCTTGCGCAACATGACGCGCGAGCGCGAGTACGTGTCGAGCCTTTCGTGGCAGGCATCGCACGATGGCTTGACGGGGCTGCTCAACCGCACGGAATTCGAACGGCGTCTCGCGGCATCGCTCGATCCGCAAGCGGACAGCGCAACCGAACGCGCCTGCATGCTGATGATGCTCGATCTCGATCAGTTCAAAGTCGTCAACGACACCTACGGTCACGCAGCCGGCGACACCATGCTGCGCGAAGTGGCCGCGCTCATCAAAAAATGTCTGCGCGACGAAGATTCGCTCGCGCGTCTGGGCGGCGACGAATTCGCCGCGCTCATGTTCGACTGCCACGAAAACCACGCCTTGCAGATCGCCGAACGTCTGCGCAGCGAAATAGCCGCTTTCGAGTGGTCGTGCGAGACGCACACGTTATCGACGAGCGTGAGCATCGGCCTCGTCGATCTCAAGGGACTCGATGTCGAAACCGCCATGCGTTTCGGTGATATTGCCTGCTATCTCGCGAAGGAACGCGGACGCGATCGCGTTCATCTCGCGCTGCGCGGCGACGCGGAACTCACGCGCCATGCAAGCGCGATGTCGTGGTGCGGGCGCATCAAGGACGCGCTCGCCAACAATCGCTTTTGCCTCTACGCGCAAGAGATTCGGGCGATTGCGCCCGAGCACTGCGAGTCGCATCCACGGCATGTGGAAGTGCTGCTGCGCATGGTGGGCGAAGGCGGCAAGATCATTCCGCCGAACTTCTTCATGCCAGCGGCCGAGCGCTATGGCCTCATGTCCGCCATCGATCGATGGGTCGTGCGCGCCGTGTTCGCGGTGCTTGCGAAGACCGGAAATCACGAGGGCGTGCAGTACGCGATCAATCTTTCGGGCGCCTCCATTGGCGACGAGCGCTTCCTGCAGTTCTTGAACGATCAGTTCGCGGTCAGCCATATCGCGCCTTCGTCGATCTGCTTCGAAGTGACGGAAACGACGGCCGTGGCCAACCTCGCGACGGCCGCGCGTTTTATCCGCGAACTCAAGAGCCGCGGCTGCAAGTTCTCGCTCGACGACTTCGGCGCGGGCATGTCCTCGTTCGGCTATTTGAAGCATCTTCCGGTCGACTACATCAAGATCGACGGAGGATTCATTAAGGACATGTTGAAGGATGCCGTTAACCGAGACATGGTGGCGGCAATCAACGATATCGGCCATTCGATGGGACGCTTGACCATTGCGGAATACGTCGAGAGCGAAGCGATCTTGCGCGCACTCGCCGCGATGGGCGTCGATTTCGTTCAGGGCTTTCACGTCGGCCGCCCGGCTCTCTGGGCGCAGAACGTCGAGTTCCTTGCGATCAACTAGGAGGAGTTTTGGATCCCACTTTTCAGCGGGTCGGTGACCTCAAGGACATTGCCAGCTATCCGGCATGGCTCGCGGATGTCCTGGCTGAAACACATGCGGCCAAGCAACGGGTCGTCGACCATCCCATTTTCGCGGCGATGCGTGAAGCGCGTCTTGAACCGCGTCAGGCCGAAGCGTTCCTCGTGAACGGCTGGCCGGTCGTCGAGCAGTTTCCGCAATACATGGCGATGAATCTGCAGAAGCTGCGCTATGGACATTCGCGCGGCGAAGATCTGGCGCGTCGCTATCTGACGCGCAACATTCGCGTCGAGCAAAACCATGCGGATTACTGGGTCGATTGGGCCGCGGCTCACGATGTCAGCAAGCGCGCGTTGATGAAGGGCAATGGCCCGTCGCTCGCTTATGCGCTCAGCCACTGGTGCTGGAAAAGCAGTAGCACGGATGCGCTGGCTGCGAGCATCGCCGCGACGAATTTCGCTATCGAAGGCGTCACGGGCGAATGGTCCACGCTGGTCTGCAGCACCGATACCTACGCAATGAGCTTTGCGCCTTCGATGCGTCGCAAGGCGATGCGCTGGCTCAGCCTGCACGCCCATTACGACGATGCGCATCCGTGGGAAGCGCTGGAGATCGTGGCGACGTTGCTCGGCAATGCGCCGGGCGTCGATGAAGTGCATGCGGTCAAGCGCAGCATCGAGATGAGTTACGAGTATTTCAAGGTGAGCCTCGACTGCTGTTTTTGAGGCTTGCTTTCCTTTGTGGTGCTCCGGTTCCGCAGGCGCTGCCTGAGCGGTTCGGATGCGCTCGGCCGTAATCCGAACCGAATCTGGAACAGCAGAATGAAGATCAAATTGATGGCATGTGCGGCAATGGCGGCGCTTTGCGCGACGGGTGCACACGCACAGGCCGCCGGGGATATTCAGCTCAACGCCGGCTGGATGCACTTTGCGCCGCAGGATTCGAGCGATCCGTTCAACATCTCGGCGCTCGGACAATCGATGACATCGCCGGGCGCGGGCGCTTCTGTCAGTAACTCGGACACGCTCGGACTCACGGCGGCTTACTTCTTCACCGATCACATTGCGGTCGAGGGAATCGCCGGCGTGGCGCCGAAATTTCATCTCGATGGCAACGGCACCCTCGGACGCCTGGGCGAGCTCGGCACGGCGCGCGAGTGGAGTCCTACCCTCTTGCTGAAGTACTACTTCATGAGCGCGCAGAGCAAATTCCGGCCTTATGTCGGCGCGGGCGCGTCTTATGTGTGGTTCTCGGATGTAAAGCTCAGTTCGGCGATGTCAAATGGCGCGTTTCTTTACTCGCCGCAATTTGGAACCGCGCTGACTGGACCGACGACGGCGCACATCAGCGGTTCGTTTGCGCCAGTGGTGAATGCGGGCTTTGCCTATAACTTCACGCAGCATTGGTCGGCGGCGTTTTCGGTGTCTTATATGTGGCTGTCGGCACGAGCGACGTTGACGACGAATTCAGCGGTGGGGACGGTGCGGAGTGAATCGAAGATCAAGCTCGATCCGATCGTGACGTTTCTTTCGGTGGGGTATCGGTTTTGATGGGTTGTTGTTTGTCGTATTTGATGTCGTGTTGGTTGATGACGTATGCGCGGGTGGCGATTTGGCGACGGGGTGAGTGCGTTGTTGCTGTTCGTGGTTATGGTGGTCGCTTTGGTTAGGGACTTTTGATTCTTCGTGGGTCAGATTGGGTTCGGTGGGTGCTTGGGTGTGAGCGGCGGTTTATCAGCGTCGCGCGAGGGCTTTGTATTGCGACGAACTTTTTGAATAAACCCGATGCGTGTGTCGCTGTTGGTGTCCAACTTTCCGAAGCACCGACGCGCGAGTCGGCGAGAGTTTGATTGTTTTTGCTGAACCGCAGATGTGTTGGTTCGCCGATCAGCGGTTGCTAATTTGCGTCGGAGCTTATATGAGGCGTCTTGCGCATTCTCAAACTTAAATACGAAAAGCGTATTGTTTGATACGTCGAACTGAAATCAAGCGCTTGCATGTTGTTTTCCGTTCAGGTTTTGCCAAGTCGGCTAGTTCTGACCGGCCAAAGGCTGCTTAGTTGCGTGAAACAACTTGCATTTCTACTCCTAACTATCTGATTTAAAAGAGATAAATTGAAGCCACAAGGAGACGACACTGTTTCACGGTCGTGACTGTGTCGCGCTTGCAGATGCATCGATATCTCAGCATTTCTTCACGCGATTTTGGACTCAAAGCTGTTTAATGGTCGAGAGTTAAACCGGTTTGGAGGCTTTCGCGGCACCTCTGCTGCGTGGAGTTCAAGACGCCTGATCGTGATCATTGTTTAACCCGACTACGCGTGCAAATGCATTCCGCGATGCGAGCCCCGGTCTGGTGTGGCTCGGTCGATCTATGGCTAGTCAGGCCTTGATTAAGAGGACTTTCTTCCTTTGCAGGATCATGCCTTGGTCGCCAACTAGCCGGCGTCTGGCTCCGTTTCTATCAACCATCGACTGGCCATTACACAGTAAGCAAATGTGGCATGCGTGGCGCGCTTCCCCAGCAGCGTTACAAACGTTATGCGAAGCTGTGCGAAAGTAGTTGGCGACTCGGCGCAAAGCCTCCGAGTGCCGTCTGTCATCGAATGCTAAATCTGCCAGTCGCTTTCTGCCTTGCTGTTTCACGAAGGTGCGGCGGTATTTGGTCTTTCTGATGCGGTGAAGCATCCATGGTCCCCGCCGCGATGTTGCGGCATACCTAAGGTGCCGTCTAAGCTGGCGCCATGGAAGTAGCCGTGCATGTCAATGCCGGTGCGCATACAGCCGAGTCCATTCCTAGTGTTTCTTACCTGCCTTATTCGGCGAGGAGCGCGGAGGTTAAAGACACTCGAACCCAGCCAACCAAATGCGGCTGCTCTTTGCCGCCCCTCCCCTCTTCTCGAGCGCAACTCAAGTTGCGCGGCGTATTGCGTCATTGACTTAGTTTTACGGAGTTAGCGTCGATATTGCTGTTATGCACATAGTTGCGATTGCACGCTTGGACTTCCTTCACTTTTGGCCAGTTGGAGAGGACAGAGCGCAGATTGAATGCGCCTGGAGCTTGCGTTCGAACACGCTTCGACTTAATCAGCGCCGAGGAAATTGGTCTCCAACGCAGCGCTTGAGCTCAATTGTCCAGTCACTTACACAGCGCCGAAGTAAGTCCGAGCAGTCCACTCGCCTGAATATCCGTACTCCCTTTTGGATGAGCAGTCGTCCCACGTGTTGCAACACATACATCATCGACTTTAGATGCGCTCTCCCTGTATCACGTATTGACCAGGCGGAACTCGCAAACGTCATCGCGGACGCCTGCCCCTCAAGGGCCGAATCGTTGTTTATTGAGTTGGAGCACTGCATCTCGTCTCGGCAGATCACTGGGCCACGGCAATAACGGCACGGTTTTGATCGATGGTTAGGTTTCTGCGGCCAGGACGACCAATTGCTTTCGGGAGATGGGAGCACTCAGACGGCACTGGGGGTCCAAAGCACTTAGGCAGCATTTGTCAGCGACATATATCCGACCGCACTGCCTCATGTACTCGAAAAAAGCAGCGGCGCTCAAGGAACGCGATCTTAAACGCGGATGGGGAATTACCGCCGCGCGAATGAGCAACAATCCGACCATAGAAAGTTTTGCTGCCTTACTGTTTATCGCCCGGCGATAGCCGCGACGCCAGCGCGAGATGAAAGCCAGGCCGACGCATGCCCATCAGCCTCACTGAACGAACCCTGAGCAGCGACGTGATTTCACATGCCGTGACATGTACTGGATTGCGTGAGTCACCTGTTGTTTGGCGTGCGCGAACCGGTGATTAATAGCCGTCGAAACTCGGGACAGGAATCTGCGAGCATCAGGAAAGCCATCGTCAAAGTCGCGCAAGAGGATGACCATGCATGCCTTTTGGTCGAAAGAACCTTACAAGCCCATGTTCGCATGTCCGAATTCGGACACTCATTCCCCTCGAATAGGTCGGCATATCGCCCCATTTTGCTGCGTCTGTTCATGCGTTGCGGATGCCTCAAAGCCAAGCTATCAACTTCTCCGACTGCCTGTCCGAATTCGGACACCCAGGGTCCGGCGCCTCAAGACCGCTACACTCGATCCTCGCCTATGGTGCTGAATCATCGGCGTGCAACTGCACCCCATAACGGTCGAAGCGCTATCGCCTAAGTTGTGCATACACGCAATTTCAATGCTTCAAGATTTTGCGAGCGTGGCGTCATCCGTCTTGCACCGTAAATTGTGTCTTAGCGACGGCGCGCGATCGTGGACTGGCACGTGTGTCTCGATCTGCAAACTTCGTTCACGGACGAAACTGTCCGAATTCGGACAGTCATGAGAAGCGCGAGCAAGGCGGGAGGCGTGCGCTGCACGTTAACTAAAGCGCTCGCTAGAGTTGCTCATTAGTTAATGCTACGTACCAGCGAAACGGCGCTCTGCGCCGGTGGTGCGAAGGTCTCTTCAACTCGAATTTGCTTAAAGTAATGTTGAACAGCAGAGTGTTTGCGAGCGTCCACATCGACGCCGGCAGGGTAGCGGAGGGGAACCACCGGCAGGCGCCACGCTAATGCTCGCTAAACGGCAGCGTCAGTCGAAATATTCTGCCGCGCGGAAACAGACAGATCTATCTCGCTTGTACATTCATCTCACAACGGCGAGTACCCTTTCCGCACTCATCGCGAGAAATTGTTAGAACCTCTGGACTTTAACGCGTCGACAATGCACAAGAAGCACATGAGATTGCGAAGCGATAGTCGCCGCACCCGACCGAGTGTGGACTCACTTGCAAAAAATGACTTTATGCGCTGAAGTGCGCACGCGTATTCGGAAAACTGTCCAAGTTCGGACACTTCGATGCGACTTTGGGATGGCTGTAGCTACAGTACATAAGCTTCGCGCAAAAAAAACCCGCCAGCGGCGGGTTAAGAGTCTTCAAACATCACTCCGACCGAATCGAAAACATTTTCCCAATATGTTCCCTAAGCTGACTTTCCTGTTCCTCGGTCATCACACCAGACTTGAACTTGAACGTAAGTCCCTTCACGTCTTTAGTAATGCTCCCAGCCTGAACCTTCCCCGCGAAAATCTTTAAAATGCTTCTTCCGCCGGCATCCGTAGAAGAACCACGCTGTCCCGCCTGCGCGCTCAAACTAGCCGCCAGCTTTGTTTGAACTAGATCACCCGACACGACCTGCGGCCACAACTCTTCGAGGGCCCGCACTCCAGATTCACCGGTCCTCTTGAGCGCATTAACTGTATCTTGTGCCGATGAAGCACCCAATACCGCCGGATTCAAATCAAGGTCACGCTTCACAAAATCCGGCAGATCGTCATAGGCCAAAAAACGATATAGGTCGCTACGCGAGATACCCATCGCTTGCGCGAGTCGGGTTCGATTAGGAAACTCTGCTTCAGCCCGTCGAATCGAAATTGCGATCTCATAATCGGAAAGATCATCTCGCGTGACATTTTCCATCAGCGCAAGCGCCGCCATGTCTTGATCCGAACACTCGATCACCACCGCCCTGATGTTCTCGCGATTGATCAGCTTATGAGCGCGAAGCCGCCGCTCGCCCGCAACCAACTGAAACCCATCACCCAAACGGCGGACGGTAACGGCTTGCAGCAAGCCGACCTCATCAATCGAACGTGCTAGCTCCGAGAGCTTGGCTTCGTTGAACTGCCGACGAGGCTGCCAGGGATTCGGTACGATCTCACTCACCGGAATCTCAGTCTCGACGCCCTTCCCCTCCAACTCCTGAATCCGAAGTTGGGCCGCCGCCAAGGCACTTGTAATTCCCGGCATGGTTTGCGGACCGCGCGCCGACTTGTCCTTCTTCGTCTCGCCTTTGAAGTCTGCCGGCTTCGGCAAGTTGGCCGTCTTGGCCATGAGTTGTTCTCTGATGTTATTGCTCATGCCGACTCCTTCCAGGATTTGACGAACATGTCATCTAGCCACTTGGCATACTGCATCATCGGCTGACGAACACGCTGAAGCGACTTGGCGATCGAGTGCGTGCTCACTACATCGAGCGCAGTTGAAAAGGACAAAGCTCCTCCACTCATGACAGAACTTGCCGGGATTTCGAACGGATCGAGCCACCGTCCATACGCACTCTGTGCCCACTGACGAACGACCGGAGCTGAAGACGTCTTTCCGTAATCGACCTTGGACAACAAGATCGAAATGAAGTCATAGACCTTGTCTTCCTCATAGGGCAAAAAGTCTTCCGCGACATCGGAGAACAGACGCCAAAATGCGAGCGAACTGATGAAGTCGAGGTTCTCGGGAATCATCGGCATGACAAGCGCATCCGCTGCGAGCAACGCGTTCAGATTCATATACGAGAGCGACGGCGACGTATCGATCAGTATGTAGTCATACTGCGCCTTCAAAGGCTCAAGACCTTCACGGAGGACCGCCCAAAAGCGATATCCCTGAATCGTCTTCTGACGCGCGGGCAGCAAGAACTCCGCGCCATAGAGGAACGTGTGACCTGGAATGATGTCGAGTCCATCCCAATAGGTCGACTGAACGCTCGCGCCCAGACCGCCTTCGACATTTTGGTCATATATGTAGGGGAGCACGGTGTCGTCTCCGGAGATTTCCTTCTCGGCATAGAGTCCGCAAAGCTCGGACGCCGATGCTTGCGGATCCAAGTCAACCAGCAGTACCTTACGTCCCAACAGCGTCAATGCCTGCGCAAGACATACAGTCGTCGTTGTCTTAGCAGAGCCGCCTTTGAGCTGTGCAGTCGTCAGCACTTTCCCTCGGAAATCGCTTTCGCCGTCCGCGAGACGAGTCTGATAGATATCGGACGCCATCTTCACCCACAGACGAACCTCGGGCAGCGTGAACGTACGGCTGCGGCCGTTGCCGTTGAGCGTGCCTTGCGGCAAGCCGCCTTCGCCCTTGGTCACAAGATATTGAATCTGCTGCCGCGTTAGATTGCACATCTCCGCAAGCTCGCCGATCGTGTAATACGGCGCAAGTTTACGCGGACGAGGCGCTAGGATCTGTTCGCGAAGATTGTCCGAGAAAGGTTCGAGGTTATCGGCGAACTCCGCGACTTCCCGAAGCGTGACCCTGCGGTCTTCCATCGGTAGGGTGCCTACGTTGGCCATTCTGCGCTTCCTCCTTGTTTTGATGTCGAAGCGCAGAATACACGATAACGCGTAAACAAGGTTGTAGCGAAAATCGGAGCTAATCGCACGCAGACACACGCACGGCCTAACTCCTTGTTTATTAGCGATTTATTGTCGCCGAAGACGCGTCAAACTTTGTCGCCAATGCCTAATCTTGACCAATGACGCCCGCACACATCGTCGACCTTAGAACGGTTGCACAAAAACCACCCCGGGGTCGCTTTTTGTGCAACACGACTTAATCAATGATTTCAAGGACTTATATACCAAAATTCGAAGATCCCTATTTTCCGCGAGATCCGGTTTGTTCTGTACTTTTGTAAACTTTAACCCGCAAACCTACAAACAGAGACCGAAAAACCGTTTCGAATCAAAGATCACCCCTGTGGATAGGGACGCTTTTTGTGCTGTACAGGGCGGTTTTTGTGCGCGATAGGCCGGAAAATGTGAACGACAGGGCGGAAGTTGTGAGCTGCGGGTCGGAAATTGGGCAAGCCGTCCGACTGCCGGGGCGCTTTTTGTGCGGATCGCTTCGCACGCAACCGGGGTGGTTTTTGTGTTGACACGCCTTTGTCGCCTGATAGAGTGCCGGGGAATCGAACCGAACCAAACGCATGCAAGCTCAGGACCTCACCGCTACGCCGCAGCAACTCGCCTTGGACATCTACGAAGACATGTCCTCGCAAGGCTCGGCTATTTGCGAGTCCACGAGGGACATCGGCTTTCTGCGCAACAACATTTTCACGCGGGTCGGTGGCCTCGGCATCGCCGCACGCCGCGTGCTGGACGCCGCCTACTTCATCGTGGCCACCAAGGCGCCCGATGAACTGATCGACGACAAGGTCTACACCTTCACAGCCGACATCAACTACTTCAAGTGGCTGATGCGCTACGACAGCCGCAACCATAGCCACCTGATCGCGCAAATGCGCTCGGCGGCACGGGCGCGGGTCGAAATCATGACGGCGCCGTCTATCGAAGAACTCACCGAGAAAGATTCGTGGGGCACCATCAGTCTGCTCGGCGACTGCTATATCGAGCGCAACGTCGTTTGCATTCTGCTGGCGGGGCGCGTCATCAAGTATCTGATCAGCCCGTACAAGGCGCATTGGCTGAGCTTGCGCGCATCGACGGCATTTTCATTGTCGCTTGCGCGCGCCATCTACGACCGTCTGATTCCCTGCGAAGGGCACGGCGTGACCGAATGGTTTCCGTTCTCGGAAGTGATCGAGTGGCCCGGCAAGGTCGGCGAATCGCGAAAAGAGGTGAAGGAGTTCAAGAAGCGCTTTCTCGAACCCGCCATCGATCAGCTCAATGAAGTATCTGATTTCGATGTCAGCTGGGAACCCAATGCGGAACGCGTATCGGGCGACAAGCTGAAGATTCGTTTTCGCTTCACGAAGAAGCAGGGCGCCGATGCAGCCCGAGCCGGCATTCAGGACTCGATGTATCTCGTGCTCCACAACGAATTTGCCTTCGACACCCCCGACTTCGAGCGCCTCGCGAGCCGCCGCGACCTCTGGACCGACGAGCGTCTTCAGCAGGCTATCGAATACACGCGTTTCAAGCTGAACGAAGGCAAGGTCACGGTCAGTCCGCGCGGCTATCTGTTCAAGGCGCTCGAGGGCAATTACCGGATCGGCGAGGCGGATCGCAAGATGGCGTCGATCAAGGCGAAGCAACTCGAAGACGACAAGAAGACGCGCCGCGATCACACCGACGCGCAAGCGCAGCTCGAAGCCAGCATCCAGGCACAGAACGACACGGCCCGCGCAAAGATGGGCGAAGAGACGAAGGCGGGCCGCGAGTTTTTCGAAGCCGCCGATGCGCCGCTGCGGCGCGAACTGTGTCAGTCGTTCGTGAGTCAACTGATTCCGCAGCGTCTCATCGAGAAGCAGGGCGTCTCGCGTGAAACCCTGAGCGCCGACAATATCCTCACCGTCAATCGCGTGGTCGCGGATGCATTCTGCTCGCACGTTTTCAACAAGATGAAGAAGGTCAGAGCGGGCTTGAAGCCAGCGTGACCGATGCCAGCGGGACAGCGCTCCCGCGTTTCACCAGGAAGCTGTATGCCCGCGAATCAGGATAGCGTCAGCATGGCGCTCTTTTGCGACTTCGAAAACGTCGCGCTCGGCGTGCGCGACGCGAAGTACGAAAAGTTCGACATCAAGCCCGTGCTCGAACGATTGCTCCTCAAAGGCAGCATCGTCGTGAAGAAGGCTTATTGCGACTGGGATCGCTACAAGGGCTTCAAGTCCGCGATGCACGAGGCAAGTTTCGAGCTGATCGAGATTCCGCACGTGCGGCAGTCGGGCAAGAATTCAGCCGATATCCGGCTCGTCGTCGATGCGCTCGACCTTTGCTACACGAAGTCGCACGTCGATACGTTCGTCATCATCAGCGGCGACTCGGACTTCTCGCCCCTCGTTTCGAAGTTGCGCGAGAACGCGAAGAAGGTGATCGGCGTGGGGGTGAAAAACTCGACCTCCGACTTGCTCGTCGCCAATTGCGACGAATTCATTTTCTACGACGACCTCGTGCGCGAGCAGCAGCGCGCGCTCGCCAAACGCGAGGCGAACGTGGCAACCAAGCGTCCCGCCGATGCCGACCGGCAGCCCAAGCAGGAGCCCGACGCGCGCAAGTCGCAGGCGGTCGCGATCGCCGTGGAGACTTTCGAGGCGCTGGTGTCCGAGCGAGGCGAGGGCGAAAAGATTTGGGCGTCGGTGCTCAAGAGCGCGATTAAGCGTCGCAAGCCGGGGTTCAGCGAATCGCACTATGGCTTTCGCGCGTTTGGGAATCTGCTCGACGAGGCGCGTTCGCGCGGTCTGCTGGAAGTCGGTCGCGATGACAAGTCCGGCTCTTTTGTCTTTCGTGCGGCCCAGACGGTGAGCGCGGATGCGGGGCAGGGAGAAGCGGTGGCGGAGCCTCAGAGCAATCAGCGCCGACGCGATAAGCGTGGCGGCCGGAAGGACAAGCAGCATGCCGTTGCGGAGGCCGTGCAAACTTCGGCCGATGACGACACATTCGAAGTCGTGGATGAATTCACGGAGCATACCCGCGAAGACGCGCAATATCCCGCGCAAGAGTCTGCCGACAACGACGCGCTCGCAACTGCCGACGAACCCTCGGGCCACCATTCGCGTGGACGTGGCAGGCGGAATGATCGCCGAGGCTCGCAGCGTCCTGCGCCCGAATTCGCACGCGCTTTGGCTGACGACGACACGTTCGAAGTTGCGGGCCACGCAGTCGTACCCGGCGATCACGATAGTCGCGAAGACGCGTCGGAGCGCTTGCAAGCGTCGCCTGACAACGACGCGTCCGCACTCGCCGACGAACCCACGGGCTATCCACGCGGGCGGGGCAAGCGTAATGGCCGAAGAGACGCGCAGCGTCGCGCATCGAGTGATAACGACGCGTCTGAAGTCACCGACGAACCCGCCGCGCCGATCAACCAGGGACCCACCGCTGCATCTCACACCGAGAAGAAGCCCTCAGCGAGCCGACGCGGCGGGCGAAAGACCGCTGCAAAGAAGGCCGCCGAAAGCGCTATCGCGTCCTCGGATACAGGCGTTTTCGTGCAGCCTGGCGATGCAACCGACATTCCGAAGCCCGTAAAAAAAGCGCGCAAAACGACGTCACGCACGAGCCGGTCGCGCAAAGCCACCACGCCAACCGACGAGCAGTAAGCAACCTCAGTCGAGACGGAGTCGTTTCAGCACACGACTTCGTCGATGACCACTTCAATCGCTCTCGAAGCCCAGTCGATGAGCGCTGACGTCAAGCGCCGCGAGTTCGCCGAAAGCAACGCAATCAACACCGCGAGCACAATGAGGGGAATGACAAAACGCTTCATCGTTTTGTCGCCCCGATTTCATTCGGGCGGCACTTGCGCAACGAGACGCGCACCGCCAACGAACACGACGAATAGACTGACGTTCGCATTCATCGTCGAGATACACAAAGGGCTCTTTCAAGCGCGAAGTGACGCGCGATGGATTCCGGTCGCGCAATGAAAGCGTGAATCGAAAGCGGCTTCCTTCCTGCCAAATTGATTCGGATGACGAAATAATAAATCATGCGTCCATCCGTACAATGATTTTCGACAGGGCTGCGGCAACAAACCGAGTGCACGTTTCAACGTCATTTTCACGAACTTGTTGTAATCTAGAATTTCGTTCACCGCTTTGTCATCAGCAGGAAAAAGACGGCGGCACGACGCACTTCGAAACCATGTCCATGTATGCCGAGTGGAGGAAGCCATGGAGTCAGCCGTTGACGTTTATGCAGGGTTCGAGATTTCCGTGCGCGCCAAGCGCAACGAGCGCGAAGCGTGGGTCGCGGATATCGACGTTCGTCGCGATGGCGCGTCCGTCATCGACGAATGGCCGCAGACCACGCAGCCGGAATGGCGCACCGTCGAAGAAGCGCTACGCGACGGCATAGAGTGGGCGCGTCGCACCATCCGGCATCGCTTTCTCAACGATCCTTCCCACTCCGACGTAGCCGAGCGCGAGCGCGCGCAAACCTGGTTCAACGACGAACTCGAGCATCGGCCCGGAGCGGTCGTGGTGCGCGTCGGTTGAAGCCGCTTCGCCTACGACAACATCATCCCTTGCAATCGAATAGAACAGATGCCCAACGAGATTCCGGAATCGCAAGCTGTCTGTAACCCCATTTCGCGCAGCGCGATCTTTATCGTCGCCACGGTGGCGCACGGACGCGAGCACGGCGACACCGTGCGCTCCTGGTGCGGCGATATCGCCGCGCTGGTCCGCGCAGTCGGCACGCGGGCTCCAACCGCGAATCTCTCTTGCGTGTGCGGCTTCGGCTCCGACATTTGGGACTCGCTGTTCGGCTCGCCACGCCCGGCCGCGCTGCATCCGTTCCGCGAGTTCGGTTCGGGCGAGCGGCGCGCCATTTCCACGCCCGGCGACATTCTGCTGCATATCCGCGCGGACCACATGGACCTGTGCTTCGAGCTTGCTGCGCAAATGCTCGAGGCACTCGGCGATGCCGTTACCGTCGTCGATGAAGTGCACGGCTTTCGTTACTTCGATCTGCGCGATATGGTCGGCTTCGTGGATGGCACCGAAAATCCATCGGGCCGCGCGGCGCAGTACTTCGCGATCATCGGTGAGGAAGATGCGGAATTTGCGGGCGGCAGCTATGTGATCGTGCAAAAGTATCTGCACAAGATGGCCGCTTGGAACGCGCTGACGGTAGAGCAGCAGGAGAAGATCATCGGCCGCAAGAAGCTGTCCGATATCGAACTCGACGCAGCGGTGAAACCCTCGTGCTCGCACAGTTCGCTCACCACGCTCGATGAAAACGGCCAGGAAGTGAAAATCCTGCGTCACAACATGGCCTTCGGACGGCCCGGCGCGGGCGAGTTCGGCACGTATTTCATCGGCTATGCGCGTTCGCCCGCGCCCACCGAGCAGATGATGGAGAACATGTTCGTCGGCAGGCCGCCCGGCAACTACGACCGGCTGCTCGACTTCAGTCACGCCGTCACGGGCGGCTTGTTCTTCGTACCGTCGGCCGACTTGCTCGAAGCACTCGCCGACCGCGATCCCGCCGCACAACCCGCGCCCGCATCGTCATCGTCGTCTTCTTCCGATGCAACGCCGAGCCGTGCGGACGGCTCACTGAACATCGGTTCACTCAAAGGACAGTCCTGACATGAATAACCTGCATCGCGAGCTCGCGCCCATTTCGAGCGCGGCATGGTCGCAAATCGAAGCGGAAGTGGCGCGCACCTTCAAGCGCTCGCTTGCCGGCCGGCGCGTGGTGGATGTGAAAGGTCCCGGCGGTGTCGATCTTTCGGGCGTGGGAACGGGACATCAGACGGCGATTGCATCGCCTGCCAAGGGCGTGAGCGCGAAGCGTTACGACGTGAGGACGCTCATCGAACTGACGGTGCCTTTCACGTTGCAGCGCGAATCGATCGACAGCGTCGAGCGCGGTTCGAACGACGGCGACTGGCAGCCCGCGAAGACGGCGGCGAGCGAACTGGCTATCGCCGAAGACAGCGCCGTTTTCGATGGTTTCCGCGCGGCGGACATCACGGGCATCCGCGAAGGATCGTCCAACGACGCGACGACACTGCCTGCCGACGTAAGCGACTATCCGCGTGCCATTAGTGAGTCGCTGGAGAAATTGCGGCTTGCGGGCGTGGACGGTCCGTACACGGTGCTGCTCGGCGCGGATGCCTACACGGCGCTCGCCGAAGCCAGCGATCAAGGCTATCCGGTGATCCAGCATATCAAGCGCATAGTGGATGGCGATCTCATCTGGGCGCCTGCCATCAAGGGCGGCTGCGTGCTTTCCACGCGCGGTGGCGACTACGAACTGCATCTCGGGCAGGACCTCTCCATAGGCTATACGAGCCATACGGACACGACCGTGCAACTCTATCTGCGCGAAACGCTGACCTTCCTGATGCTGACGAGCGAGGCGTCGGTGGCGGTGGTCGCTGCATCGGCTTGAAGCGCGGGCCACGCCTTACCTCTCAGGTAATCGACGCACGGCACGGCGCACGCGAAGATGTCTTCACCTCATCAAACGGGAGACATTCGAATTACCGCATACGCCGTGGGCCAACTGCACGAAGTCGAGATGTGCGCGGATATCGTTCAATACCTGGAAGCGATCGATGCGACGCTCGCGCCCTTCGACGGTCACTTCATCATTCACGGTGAACGCCCGGAAATGCGCGAGGGAGAGTGGAAAGGCGATCTCATCGTGATCGCCTTTCCCGATCTCGCGCAAGTGCGCGCCTGGTACGAATCCGACGCTTATCAACGCATCCTGCCGCTACGCACGAAGCACGCGAGCAGCGCGGTGTTCTTCATCGATGGCGTGGATAGGGATCACAAAGCGACCGACATCCTGACTTAACCCGACAGCGGCCGCTCGGGTTCCAGGGCTGCGCCGCCCAGAATGGACGTTGCATCGGCGCGCGCGTGGTTGAGTTGCACGAGGCTCGCCTGACGCGCGGCGAGCGCATCGCGATGCGCTATTGCCGTGAGAATGGCTTTGTGCCGCGGCAGCGACAGCGCATGCGTGTTCGGATGCCGGCTCGTCAGCTTGATCGATTCCGACAGCGCGAGCGACAGCATATTGCCGATATACGCGAGCATGTCGTTGTGCGTCGCGGACATGATCGCGCGATGAAAATACAGATCCGGTTCGAGCAGTTCTTCGGCGGTCTGCGCGGCTTCCATGCTCTTATATGCCGCGCCGATACGCTCGATATCCTCGTTCGTTGCAGAGATGGCGGCGAGCGCCGCAGCGGCAGGCTCGATGATCTGCCGCACCGTCATCAGCGAACGAAAGAACTCGCCTTCACGGAGATTGCCGACGGTCCAGACGAGCACATCGGGATCGAGCATGTGCCATTCGTCGCGCGCACGCACCACGCTGCCCACGCGCGGCTTCGAGACGACGAGTCCCTTCGCCACCAGCACGCGCGTGGCTTCACGCAGCACGGGACGGCTCACGCCATAGGTTTCGCAGAGCGCGGGCTCGGCAGGCAGACGTTGTCCCGGCGCGAACACGCCGCTCACGATCTGCATGCCGAGTTCCTGCACGATGCGTCCGTGCATGCTCTTGCGTTTCGCCGGGTTACGGTAGTCCATATCGATCCGGCCGATGTCCTGAAGTCGCGCCCGTTGCGCCCGTTGCGTCCGCTACGCGGTGGTCGCACGCATCGCGCGATATTCCCGCCGCACGATTTCCATCAGCTCCGCCACCGACGTATTCGCGCTGCGCTGCTCATACGTCACGCGTCCGCGTTGCATCAGGATGATGCGATCGGCGATATCGAGCGTCTGCGCGTAGTTGTGCATGATCATGATGATCGACAGGCCGCCTTTCTCCTTCAGACGCAAGACGAGATCGATGATGAGCGCAGCCTCGCGTGCGCCCATGGCGGCGAGCGGTTCGTCGAGCAACAGAATCTTCGCGTTCGAATTGACGGCGCGCGCCACCGCTATAGCCTGACGTTGGCCGCCCGAAAGACGCTCCACAGGCAGATCGACGGAAGGCACATGCACGCCGATATCGTCGAGACATTGCGCGGCGCGCTCGCGCATCTGCTTGTGATCGAGCAGACGAAACGGGCCCGGCTTCACGATCTCGCGATTCAGGAACATGTTGTGATAGATGCTCAGCGAATTCGCGAGCGCGAGATCCTGATACACACATTCGATACCGAGCGAACGCGCATGATCGACCGAGCGCAGCAAGGTTTCTTCACCGTGTATCTCGAGCTTGCCATCGGTCTGCTGATGGTAGCCCGTGAGTATCTTGACGAGCGTGGACTTGCCCGCGCCGTTGTCGCCCAGCACGCCAAGAATTTCGCCGGAGCCGAGCGAGAACGACACGCCATCGAGCGCCGTCACCGCGCCGAAGCGCTTGACGAGGTTGTCGCCACGCAGCGCATAGCTCGCCGGGGCGGTTTGCAAAACATCGCTCATACCCGGCCTCCCTTGCGGCGAACGCGGCCGATATGGATGTTGAAGATCATCGCGGCGAGAATGGCGGCGCCCAGAATGATGTTGAACGTGAACGCGTTGATGCCGATGAGCGTAAAGCCATCGTTCAGAATGCCCAGCACGGCCGCGCCGATGAGCCCGCCCACGATGGTGCCCGAGCCGCCGGTCAGTGGCGTGCCGCCGATCACGGCCGCCGCGACGGCCAGAAACATGATCTGGTTGCCGCCTGCTTGCGGGTCGATGGACGTAATGCGGTAGCCCTCGAGAATGCCCGTGAAGCCCGCGAGCACTGCGGCGAGAACGAAGTTTCCGAGCCGCAAGCGGTTCACCTGAATTCCGGCCTCGCTCGCGCCAATGGCGTTCGCGCCGGCCGCCTGCGTATGCAGTCCCCATCGCGTATGACGTAACAGCACGTGCATGACGAAGCCTATCGCCACCGTCCAGATGATCTCGCTATAGCCCCATCCGCCCATCACGGCAGCGAAGCCGGGTTCGCCCGGCGTGGCCACCGGCGTGCCACGTGAAAGCGTCAACGTGATGCCGTTGATGAGAAACAGCGTGCCGAGCGTGGTGACGAATGAAGGCAGGCGCAGCCATACCGTCACCGCGCCATTCACGAAGCCGATGATCGCCGCCGCGACGAGTCCCGCAATCACCGCGAGCCACATGGGCGCGCCCGCGTCGTTGGCGAACACCATCATGAAAGGCGCGAAGGCGAACACCATGCCCGCCGACAGATCGATGTCGCCGCCGATCATCAGCATCACTTCGCCGAACGCGATGATCGCCACCGGCGCGATGAACTGCGAGAGGTTGACGAGACTCGCGTTGCTCAACAGGAAGTCGTGATTGATGACCTGAAAGTACGCGCACAACAGCACGGCCACGAGCAGGATGCGCAACTCCGCCGCCCAGTTCGACAACAAGGCCCCGCGCGGCCGTGGAACGCGCGCGGGAGCTTGTGTCTTCTGCGGTTCGTTGACCGCGTTCATCATGATTTGATCGCGCCGTTCATCGGCACGATCTGCGGCTTGGTCGACTTGCCTTCATAGCGCGTCGACGTGTTGAGATACGGCTCGACCGTGCCCTTGGTGACGAACTTCAGGCCCGTGTTGATGTTGGCAGGCCCGACGAGTCCACTGGAAGCCAGGAACGTGAACGCTTCCACGACCGTATAAAAGCCCTGCACATAAGGCTGCTGGTCGATGGTGAAATCGAGGAAGCCTTCGTGAATCAGCTGGACGGTCTGGGGCAACAGATCGAAGCCGCCGCCGTGCACGCCCTTCGACGGCAGGTTGGACTCCTTCATCACTTGCGCCACGCCTTGCGTGCTGCCTGCATCGACCGCGAACATGCCTTTCAGATCCTGATGGCCGAGATAGAACGCCTTGATCTTCGAAAGCTCTTCGTTGACCGTGGCGCCCGTGGCGACCGTCTGAACGTCGATTTTCTTGCCGGACTTCTTGATCGCGTCGCTCGCGCCATCGAGGCGCGGCTGGATGTTCAACTGTCCCGGCGTCGCGATGAAAAGCGCCACCAGGCCGCTGTCGACGAGACTCGCAATACGCTCGCCCATTTGATAACCAGAGAGATACAAGTCCTGCCCGATGTACGCGAGGCGCGGGCTCGTCTTGCCGCGCGGCGCATCGGCGTTATAGGCGAACACGGCGATGCCCGCATCGAGCGCGGCCTGGATGGGCTTGTCGAAGGCGGTCGGATCGACGATAGGAACGGCGATGGCATCCGCCTTGGCCGCGATGGCGGAATTCACCGCGCGCACCATTTCGCCCGCATCCGAAGTGGCGGAGCCCGTCCACTGATAATCCATGCCGAGCAGCGAACAGGCGTCCTGAATGCCGTATTGCGTTGGCACGAAGAAAGGATTCGTGGTCACGTGATTGACGAACACGATCTTCCATTTCTTGTGCTGCGGAAATGCGGTTTCCGCGGCCTGCGCCGACGAGATCAATCCGCCCGCGCCGCCGGCCGCGCCGAGAAGCGACAGCGCTGCTCCCAGACCCGCACCCTGCATGAGGCCGCGACGGCCGTTGTTGATCGTGCTCTTGTTGTCTTCCGCGTCTTTTGAATCATGCGCCATGTCTTCCTCCTAGCCCTTTCTCGTTGGTCGATGGGTCGACTGATCGTCGATCATGTTCAGATAGTGAGTGGTGCGGGTTTGCGTCAAATGATGGGATGCTCGTGCAGCTCCGACGTTGTTCTATTTCTTCGATTCATCGCGCTTTCAGGTTCGGCGTGGTGAAGCTCGAAGCACTCGGTTTGCTTCGCTGCAGCATTGTCTCTCGCCGAATTAGCCAAACTATATGCAGCGTTCACGCACGTTTCGATTAGCGTTTTCCCGGTAAGATGAAGCGCAATAGTCATGCTATTTCCAGCATCTCTCAAAGAGTGGGTAAAAGACATGGATGAGCCAAAACGTAAGCTTCGATCGGCCGCCTGGTTCGGCACCGCGGACAAGAACGGCTTCATGTATCGAAGCTGGATGAAGAACCAGGGCATTCCGGATCACGAGTTCGAAGGCAAGCCGATCATCGGCATATGTAATACGTGGTCCGAACTAACTCCGTGCAATGCGCACTTCCGCAAGCTCGCCGAGCACGTGAAGCGCGGCGTATTCGAGGCGGGCGGTTTTCCCGTCGAGTTTCCGGTGTTTTCGAATGGCGAATCGAACCTGCGTCCCACGGCCATGTTCACACGCAATCTCGCGAGCATGGATGTCGAGGAAGCCATTCGCGGCAATCCGGTCGATGCGGTCGTGCTGCTCGTCGGTTGCGACAAGACCACGCCCGCGCTTCTGATGGGCGCGGCGAGTTGCGACGTGCCGGCCATCGTCGTGTCGGGCGGGCCGATGTTGAACGGCAAGCATCACGGGCGCGACATCGGCTCGGGCACGGTCGTGTGGCAACTGAGCGAGCAAGTGAAGGCGGGCAAGATATCGATTCACGAATTCATGTCGGCGGAAGCGGGCATGTCGCGTTCGGCGGGCACCTGCAACACCATGGGCACCGCATCGACCATGGCGTGCATGGCCGAAGCGCTCGGCGTGACCTTGCCGCACAACGCCGCGATTCCTGCCGTCGATGCACGCCGCTATGTGCTCGCGCATTTGTCCGGCATGCGTATCGTCACCATGGCGCTCGAAGACTTGCGACTGTCGAAGCTCCTCACGCGTGAAGCATTCGAGAACGCCATCCGCGCGAACGCGGCCATTGGCGGTTCGACCAATGCGGCCATTCACTTGAAAGCGATTGCCGGGCGCATTGGCGTCGATCTACAACTCGACGACTGGACGCGCGTCGGACGCGGCACGCCCACGCTCGTCGACCTTCAGCCATCGGGCCGCTTTCTGATGGAGGAGTTTTATTACGCGGGCGGCTTGCCTGCGGTGCTGCGGCGCCTTGGCGAAGCGAATTTGCTGCCGCATCCAAACGCGCTCACCGCGAATGGTCACACGATCTGGGAGAACTGCAAGGAAGCGCCGCTCTATAACGACGAAGTCATCCGGCCGCTCGACAAACCGCTCGTGGAAGACGGCGGCCTGTGCGTGCTGCGCGGCAATCTCGCGCCCAATGGCGCGGTGCTGAAGCCGTCGGCGGCGACGGCGTCGTTACTCAAGCATCGCGGACGCGCGGTCGTGTTCGAAAACTTCGACGACTACAAGCAGAGAATTGCCGATCCCGAACTCGAGGTCACGAAAGACTCCGTGCTCGTGATGAAGAACTGTGGACCGAAGGGTTATCCGGGCATGGCTGAAGTCGGCAACATGGGTTTGCCGCCCAAGATTCTCGCGCAAGGCGTGACCGACATGGTGCGCGTATCCGATGCTCGCATGAGCGGCACCGCTTATGGCACCGTCGTGCTGCACGTTGCACCGGAAGCGCGCGCGGGCGGTCCGCTGGCTATCGTGCGCAACGGCGACTGGATCGAGCTCGATGCCATGCAGGGCGTGCTGCGTATCGATATCGACGAAGCGGAGATCAACACTCGGCTCGCAGCATGGAAGGCGGCGAAGACCGAGACGCCCGCGGACCAGAGCGGTTATCGCAAGCTCTATGTCGATCATGTGCTGCAAGCCGACGAAGGCTGTGACTTCGACTTTCTCGTGGGCTGCCGGGGCGCGGAGGTGCCGCGTCACTCGCACTAGACACGAAGCGCACCGAACTATTTTGATTTCTCGTTGACAACGCGAATTTCGGCGCACTAGTATCGACTCCATTCCTTACGGCCCGACAACGATGTCCGCCTGAGGACCCGGCGTAGAAGCCCCCTGACGAACCGTGCGTTCGTCAGGGGGCTTTTTTTTGTCTGTTTTCCTGGAGAACCTCAATGTTGCCAAAGCCGTCTGGCTGGATGCGTCTGGCCCTGCTTGCAGGACTTGGTCTGTCGTCGCTTGCTGCCAGCGCGGCGGACCCCGTGAAAATCGGCTTGCTCGAAGATGCTTCGGGCAACTTCGCGCTTGCGACCATCCCGAAGATCCACGCGACGCAACTCGCCGTCGATGAAATCAACGCAAAGGGCGGCATTCTCGGGCGCCCCATCACGTTGATCGCGTATGACACGCAGTCCGACAATACGAAGTTCCAGGAGCTTGCACGGCGGCTCGTTCAGACCGACAAACCCGACGTGATTTTCGGCGCGTTTTCCAGCGCGTCGCGCGAGGCCATTCGTCCGATCATGGACCGCGCCAAGCAACTTTATTTCTACGATAACCAGTACGAAGGCGGCGTCTGCGACAGCACCACATTCGTCACGGGCGCCGTGCCCGAACAGCAGTTCTCGACCTTGCTGCCGTGGATGATGCAGAAGTTCGGCAAGAAGGTGTACACCATCGCGGCCGACTATAACTTCGGCCAGATCTCGGCGGAATGGGTGCGCAATATCGTCAAGGAAAATGGCGGCACGATGGTCGGCGAGGAATTCATTCCGCTTTCTGTTTCGCAGTTCGGCCAGACCATTCAGAACATTCAGAAGGCCAAGCCCGACTTCGTCGTGACCTTGCTGGTGGGCGCCAATCAGGCTTCTTATTACGAGCAGCAAGCGTCCGCGCATCTGAACTTGCCGATGGCGAGTTCGGTCAACGTGGGCCAGGCCTATGAGCACAAGCGCTTCAAACCGCCCGCGCTCAAGGACATGTACGTGACGGCGAATTATGTCGAGGAAGTCGATACCCCCGCGAGCAACGACTTCAAGAAGCGCTTCCACGCCAAGTTCCCGAACGAGCCGTATATCAACCAGGAAGCGGCCAACGCTTACGACGCCATCTATCTGTACAAGGCGGCGGCTGAAAAGGCCAAGACCACTGATCAGGCGGCGGTGCAAAAGGCGCTGGAAAGCGGCATCTGCACGGAAGGCGCGCAGGGCAAGGCGTGTATCGATCCGAAGAGCCACCACGTGAGCCACACGATCTACCTCGTGCATGTGAAGGACGATCACTCGGTCGACATTCCGAAAGTATGGGACGACGTGCAGCCTTACTGGCTCGGCAAGGTCGGCTGCGATCTGCCGAACAAGCCGGACCATCGTCAGTACACGCCGACGAATCTGCCGAAGAAGTCGTAAGTTGAGGAAACGGCGCGCCGCTCGTCACGAGCGAAACGCGCCGGCAACCTGGGTGACGCATTCATGGCCACGGTGTCCGTACTTTATTCGCTCGTTTATCAATTCGGCGACAGCTTCGCTTATCTCGTGCTCGCAGCGCTCGGTCTTGCCGTGATCTTCGGCATGATGGGCGTGATCAACCTTGCGCATGGCGAATTCATCATGTGCGGCGCGTATGTGACGATCATCGCGGCGAAGCGCGGCGTGCCCTTACCGCTCGCGATGCTGCTCGGCGCGATCGCCGCTGCGATAGCGGGTGTCGTCATCGAACGTCTGGTGATACGTCATCTCTACGACCGTCTCTTCGATTCGGTGGTCGCAACGTGGGCCATCAGCCTTATCGTGCAACAGACCATGCTGCTGGTCGCCGGGCCGTCGATAGAAGGCATCGGCACGCCGTTCGGATCGTTCTATGTCGGCGAATACTCGTTCTCGGTGTATCGCGCCGTCCTGCCGGTGATCGCGCTCGTGATTCTGTTCGCGTTGTACCTCCTGTTCTTCAAGACCAACTATGGCGTCTGCGCACGGGCCACCATACAGAACGCGAACATCGCGCAATGTCTCGGCTTGCGCACGGACCGGCTCTACACGCTGACCTTCGCGCTCGGTGCGGGGCTCGCGGGGCTGACCGGCGCGCTCTATGCACCGACCATGACCGCCGTGCCCACGATGGGCAGCAACTTCATCGTGCAGGCTTTCGTCTCGGTGGTGGTCGGCGGCGCCAACGTCATTGCGGGCACCACGCCTGCCGCTGCCGTGCTCGCGGTGATACAGACGGCGCTCACTGCATCGTATGGTCAGTTGTTCGGGCAGATCGGCTTGCTGGTGACGGTGATCGTCGTCATCCGGCTGATGCCGCAAGGCCTCGGCAATCTGTTCACCCGCTTGCGTTAGGAGCCTCGTGTGAACAAATCAATCGCATTGAAGTGTCTGCCGTGGCTCGTCGCATTTTGCTTGCCGATGGTGATCGACGCCACCGCAAGCGGCAATCTCGCCTATTGTCTCGTGTGGGCGTTCAGCGCCGTCGGACTTGCGGCGATGTGGGGCCACGGCGGCATTCTCTCGTTCGGACAGACCGCGTTCTTCGGGCTTTCAGGCTATACGTATGGCGTCTTTACGCTCAACTTCGGCGACTACTGGTATCAGTCGTGGCTCGGCGTGATCGTCGGCTTGCTGGTGAGCGTCGTGGTGGCCGCGTTGATCGGCTACATGATCTTCTACGGGCGCATCAAGGGTGTGTTCATCGGCATCGTGACCTTGTCGGTCACGCTCGTGCTCGAAACGTTCATGGCGCAGACGGCGGGGCCGCAATGGACCATAGGACAGGCGCCGCTCAACGGCTACAACGGCATGGGCGGCATGCCGCAGCTCACCATTCCGTGGCCCGGCGGCACGCTCACGCTGGAGAACGCGAGCTTCTATTACCTCGTGCTGGTATTGCTGCTGATCGTGTATGCGATCACTAAACGCCTGCTCGACGGAACCTTCGGACTCACGCTCGTCGCGATCCGCGAGAACCCGCAGCGCGCGGAAATGCTGGGCGTGGATATCCGCCGGCATCAGTGGATGATCTTCGTATTCGGCTCCACGCTCGGCGGCCTGTCCGGTGCGCTCTATACGATCTGGGGGTCCTATATCACGCCATCGACGATGGGACTCACCGCAGCCGCAATGCCCGTCATCTGGGTGGCTACCGCGGGCAGGCAGAGCATCGGCGGCGCGATCATCGGCACTGCATTCCTCGTGTGGCTCTCGCAAAACCTCGCGGTGTACGGCAGCCAGTACGCGCTCATTCTGATGGGTGCGATCCTGCTGATCGTCGTGCTCGCGGCGCCCGAAGGCTTGCTGCCATCGTCGGCGAAGTTGCTGCGACGACTCTTCGAACGCGACCGGACGCATTCGCATGGCGCGATCAATGCGCACAAGGAGAGCAAATCTTGACGGCCTTACTCGAAACGCGCGCGCTCAAGAAGCACTTCGGCGGCGCGCACGTGATCAACGGTATCGACTTTCAGATCGACGCGGGCGAGATACGTTGCGTGATCGGTCCCAATGGCGCGGGCAAGAGCACGTTCTTCAAGCTCATCACCGGTGAACATAGACCATCGGACGGCAGCGTGTATTTTCTCGGCCGCGACATGAACCATGTGTTGCCGCATGAGCGCATACGCATGGGCATGAGCATCAAGTTTCAGATACCCGGCGTGTTCCCGGACCTCACCGTGCGCCAGCATCTGCAACTGTCGCTGCATCGCGCGAAAGATGACAGGCCCGAGAGCATCGACGAACTCTTGCAGCGCTTCTTGCTCGCGCAGGAAGAGCATGTACCGGCGCGCAATCTTTCGCACGGCAAGAAGCAATGGCTTGAAATAGCGATGGCCGTATCGCTGCGCCCGAAGCTGCTCTTTCTCGATGAACCCGTGGCCGGCATGTCGGTGGAAGAGACGCACGCGACCGGCGAACTCATCAAGCAACTACGCGACGATGGTCTCACGATGATGGTCGTCGAACACGACATGACCTTCGTGAAGCAGATCGCAACGCGCGTGAGCGTGCTGCACGGCGGACGCCTTCTCGCCGATGGTCCGCTCGATGAAATCCTCGCGCGCGACGATGTTGCCGAGGTTTATCTGGGGAAGAAGCAATGAGCGCCTTCTTCGAGGTATCGGGCGTGGAAGGCGGCTATGGCGGCGGACGCGTGTTGAATAGCGTGTCCTTCGGCATAGAACGCGGCGAAGTGCTCGCAATGATCGGCCGCAACGGCGTGGGCAAGACCACGTTGATGCGCGCGTTGATCGGACTCGTGCCGTTGAGCGCGGGAAGCATTGCGCTCGATGGCGTCGAGCTCGGGCATGCGAAGCCTTACGTGCGAGCGCAGCAAGGCATCGGTTATGTGCCGCAAGGGCGCGAGATATTCGGCATGTTGACCGTGGCCGAGAACCTGCAGGTCGGTGCACAGGCCAATCGCGCGCAGGCCGCCGAAATGAAGGCAAAAGTCGTCGAGTACTTTCCGATTCTCAAGGCGCGTTACCGGCAAAAGGCGGGCACCATGAGCGGCGGCGAACAACAGCAACTGGCGATTGCGCGCGCGTTGATCAGCGCGCCCAAGGTGTTGTTGCTCGATGAGCCGTCCGAGGGCATTCAACCGTCGATCGTCACGCTCATCGGCGACACCATTCAACGGATTGCGCGGGAGGCGCGTATCGGCGTATTGCTGGTCGAGCAGGACATGGGCATGGTGGAGCGCATTGCGTCGCGCTGCTGCGTGATGGACAAGGGCCGCATAGTCGATACCCTGAGCCCGGCGCAACTCGGAGACGAACAACTGATTCGCCAGTATCTGGCACTGTGAAGGAGCATCGGACATGAAATGGCTTGAAGATTCGATCATGATGAAACGTGGCGTCGGCGCGAGCCGCGAGCCGGTTGAGCACCATCTCACGGAAGAGTTGCAGCAGACGTTCCACTACACCATCGGTCCTTATTCGCAACCGGTGCTGCATGTGAAACCGGGCGACCGTATCGTGGTTGAAACGCGCGATGCCTTCGAAGGCAAGATCAAGGAAGAGACCGACAAGCCATCCGAACTGCTGACTGTGCCGTTTCTCAATCCGCAGAACGGACCCGTCATGATAGAAGGCGCGGAGAAGGGCGACGTGGTGGCCGTGTACATCGAAAAGATGTCGCCGCGCGGTGACGACCCGCACGGCTTCTGCTGCATGATCCCCAACTTCGGCGGCCTCACGGGCACGGACTACACGGCGCTTCTCAACGAGCCGCTGCCCGAGATCGTGCGCAAGATCAAGATCGACGAAGAGAACGTCTATTGGAGCAAGCGCAATACGTTGCCGTACAAGCCGCATATCGGCACCTTGAGTCTTTCGCCGGAGATCGACTCCATCAACTCGCTCACGCCGGATTCGCACGGCGGCAACATGGATGTGCCCGACATGGGGCCAGGCAGCATCACCTACTTGCCGGTGCGCTCGCCAGGCGGACGGCTTTTTATCGGCGATGCACACGCCTGCCAGGGCGATGGCGAAGTGTGCGGCACGGCGGTGGAGTATCGAAGCACGACGACGGTGCGCGTCGATCTCATCAAGGGCTGGAAGATCGATTGGCCGCGACTCGAAAACGAAGACGCGCTGATGAGTATCGGTAGTGCGCGTCCGTTGGAAGACGCCACACGCATTGCGTACCGTGAGCTCGTGTTGTGGATGGCCGCCGAATATGGTTTCGACAAGTGGGATGCATATATGATGCTGAGTCAGGTAGGCAAGGTTCGGCTCGGCAACTTCGTCGATCCGAAATACACGGTGGGCGCCATGGTCGCGAAGCGCTACCTGAAATAACACTCAAATAAAGGCGTGCGACGCTCGAGTTCACGCGTTGCGCGTCCGTACATTTCCGGTGAGCGTGTCACGCTATGGCTTTGTCCGATCCCATCAAAGTGGGCCTGCTTTCTTCCACGAGCGGCGCGACTGCACTGCTCGAACGTTCGCAATGGCGCGGGGCGGCGCTTGCAATGGCCGAGATCAACGCGTGCGGTGGCATTGGCGGGCGCGAACTCGTGGCGGTTCATTACGATCCCGCGTCCGACCCGGCGGCATTCAGAGAGCGGGCGGAACGGCTCATCATGAAAGACGGCGTGAACGTGATCTTCGGCGGTTATACGTCCACGAGCCGCAAGGCCATGTTGCCGGTGGTCGAGAAGCACAATCGTCTGCTCATTTATTCGCAGCAGTATGAAGGCTTCGAGTATTCGGACAACATCATTTATAGCGGGGCATCGCCGAATCAGAATGGCGTGCAGTTGGCCGACTTCATGACGGAGACGTTCGGTGCGCGTGTGTATATGGTCGGCTCGCGCTATGTCTATCCGTATGAGTGCAACCGCACGATGCAGGAGTTGCTGTTGCAGCATCCGGAAGGCGCGATTCTCGGTGAACGTTATCTTCCGCTCGATGTATCGCGCGAGCCGTTCGCCGAAGTCATCGCGGACATCAAACGCAAATCGCCCGACTGGATTTTTTGCACGCTGATCGGCGCCACGGTGCCGTATCTCTACGAAGCCTATGCGCGCGCCGGCCTCGATCCCGCGGTGATGCCCATTGCCAGCCTCAACACGTCCGAGACCGAGATTCATGCAATGGAACGAGGAATCGCACAAGGACACTACACGGCCGCGCCTTATTTTCAAAGCATCGATACGCCGGAGAATCACGCCGCCGTGCGTCATCATCAGACGCGCTTTGGCGCCGATACACCCACCGACATGAACTGGGAGGCTGCGTACTATCAGATGCACATGTTCGCCGAAGCCTGCGCGCGCGCGGGCTCGGACGAGATCGGCACGATCATGCCGCATCTGCTCGGCGCGGAGTATGCGGCACCGCAGGGACGCGTGCGTATCGACCCGGTGAATCATCATATGGCGTTGTATCCGCGTATTGGCCGCGCGAATGAAGACGGTCACTTCAGCGTGTTGCGCGAGTCGAAGATCGCGGTCGCGCCCGATCCTTATATGACGCATCAGACGCTCGGCGATTGGGTGACCAAGCTGAGCTTGCGGGACTACTGACGTGAGCACGCGAGGCGACAGAGGACAGCGCAGTCTGACTGGCTCCATTCTGGAGCGCAGTCCGCGCGTGATCGTCGTGCATCCGGACGATGACGACGGCCTCACGTTGACGAGCCATTTGCGACGCATTGGCTTCGAGGTCGAACGCGTATGGCCGCCCACGGATGTGCTGCCCGATCACGTGGATCTCGTGTTTCGCGCGTTGCGGCCCGACGAACGCGCGCCGCAGGACGAATGGCTCGGTCCCGACGCGCCGCCGCTCATCTGCGTCATCGGCTACGAGAACCCGACGTTTATCGATCAGGCCATCAAGATGGGATCGGACGGCATCATCACCACGCCCATACGCGCGTCTGGCTTGTTGTCCGCCATCGTCATGGCGCTCTATCACGCACGACGCGCGCGTCAACATACGCAGCGTATTGCGAAGCTCGAACAGAAGCTGCTCGACAGTCGGCATTTGAGCGAGGCGAAGAGCATCCTCATGCTCATGCATCAGATCAGCGAGAGTCAGGCTTACGACATGCTCAGGGCGCAGGCGATGGAAAAGCGCGTGACTATCGACGATATCTGTCACTCGGTCATTCAAGCGGGCGAAGTGCTGCAGCTCAAACGCTGCGCCGCGCCCGGAGAGGAAAGTTAGGCACAGGAGCCACGGACATGGACTTGCAACTCAAGGGATTGAAAGCGATCGTCACGGGCGGGACCAAGGGCATTGGCCTTGCCATTGCACAGACGCTGGCGAAGGAGGGCGCGGATGTCGCCATCTGTGCGCGCGATGCGGCAAGCGTGGCAAGCACAGCGGATGCGCTCGCGGAACTGAGCGGTGCGCGTTCGCTGGGCGCAGCCGTCGATGTCGCCGACGGCGCGGCGCTCGAGACCTGGGTGCAAAGCGTTGGAGAGGACTGGGGCGGTATCGATATCATCGTCGCCAATGTGAGCGCGCTCGCTATCGGCAACGACATCGAATCGTGGCGCAAGGAGTTCGAGACCGACTTGCTCGGCACGGTTCATCTCGTCAATTCCGCCATGCCCTACCTCGAACAGAGCGCGGCTGCGTCTATCGTGGCCATTTCCAGCGTGTCGGGACGCGAGATCGATTTCGCGGCGGGACCGTATGGTGTTTTCAAGGCGGCGCTCGTTCACTACATGCAGGGGCTTGCGAATCAGCTTGCCGCGAAGGGCATTCGCGCGAACACGGTGTCGCCCGGCAATGTGTACTTCGAAGGCGGCGTGTGGGACTGGATCGAGCATAACGATCCCGAGCTCTTCGCCAAGGCGCTCGCGTTGAACCCGACAGGACGTATGGCAAAGCCGCAGGAGATCGCGAACGCCGTTGCGTTCATCGCGAGTCCGGCGGCGAGTTTCGTGAGCGGCGCCAACTTCGTCGTCGATGGCGCGCTCACTCGCGGCGTGCAGCTTTGAGCGGCACAGCGGCCCTTACATTGGGTTCGCGGCGACGAAGTTCTTGAACGCCGTGTACTTCGGCTTGATGGTCCTGCCGTCGTTCTGCATCAGGCCGTAGGGACCTTCGCCGCCCACCGGGTCGTCATACAGCTCGTAAGTCTGGATAGACTGGATGTTGTATTGCCTCGCGAGCAGCACGAACTCCGCCATCATCAGGTTGCCGACCAGATAGTTCGCGGTTTGCGTGTCCGTGCCATAGCTCGGGCGCACACCGAATTCGTTGATCCAGATGGGCTTGTTGAACTGCGCGAGCGCCGCGAGCACGTTGTGGCATCCGGTGCCGCCGCAAGCGTTCACGATGTCGCCCTGATCCGAATACCAGTGCCATGCGGTGATGTCCCAGCTGACGATGGGGTGATTCGTGGTGCCGTCGGGTTGCGTGCCGTTGGCGAGCATCTGATCGAAGCCGTAGTGCATCCACGCGCCGCCGCCCATGACGATCTTGCCCGCCGTATCGACGGACTTCACGCCCGCGATCATGCCGCGGATCACGCCGCGTGCAATCTGAAACTTCGCGTTGTCGTAGTGCTGCGGATAGATGCCGTCCACGTTTCCGGTGAGGCATAGCGCTTCGAGCTCGTTGCTGACTTCATAGTACGGGTAGCGATATGCGGCCGCCGTCTGCTGACCGAGCGTGAAGGCCGCGTTATAGGCATCGGCTTCGCTGCTGTAGTTCAGGTCCATCAGCATGACGGGGTAGACGGTCACGCCGCCCGCGGCCATCGTCGTTGCAATGCCGGCGAGCTTGGTCGCACCATACGCGCTGAACACTTCGTTGCGATACATCTTCACGCCTAGATCCTGCAACTGCGAGAGTTGCAGCGCGGGGCTCGATATGTCGTAGGCGCCGCCTTCGTTGTTGTGGCCGTTCGCGCCATAGAAGATCGACTGCACGGTCACGGGCGTGACGGGCGTGACGATCGTGCCGGAAGCGGGGGAGCCTGATGACGCCGGAGGGTTGTTTGCAGCGGGCGGGACAATGGGCGTTACGGGCGTTATAGGCGTTACGGGCGCTGCGGGCGCCGTGGGCGCGATGACGGTCGTGTCGTTGCTGCTGGTCGAGTTGCTGCCGCTGACCGTATGCGCGGACGACGTCGTGTCGCTCGTGGATGCCGTCGTCGTCGTCGTGGTCGCGGCCGAAGCCGATGCAGCGCCGTTTTGGGTCGTGGTCGTGGTTGTAGTCGTCGCTGCGGAGCCGGACGAGTTAGTGCCTGCCGCCGAGGTGCTCGACGCTTCCTTTGCATCGCCTCCGCCACCGCCGCCGCCACATGCCGCGAGAACGAGGCTCGCGGCGAGCGCTGCTGCAAGCTTGATCGCGCTTGGCGCGGTAAAACGGGTTGCAGAGAAAAGAGGCGCGGTCGTCATAACGATACAGAATCCCTTAAAGAAGGCGTGATCATCCGCACGGACCAGACGCGACGGAAGTTAGTCATCCGTATAAACGCAAATCCGAGGACGAACGAAACCGTCCGACACGAAGATCGGTGCTGGACCACTAAAGCGGTATCACGTCAGCCTGCGTCTTCAACGACGCGCGGCCCTGGGCGGCGAGCGTCGGACAATCGTTTGCTCGAAGCTCGCGTTTGAGAAAAGCTTGAAAAGTCGCTTGAACCGATGTTGCAAGAACGACCGATCGTCCTATAAGCATCGCTGCAACAAGTACGTTATCGGCGCGGCAGTGGCGAACTTTAGGCATTCAGGGAACGATGACGAGGAAGTTCATCACGCCGGTTTCAAAGTCCAAAAAACCAAACCCCGCTGGGCCATCGGCCGAACGGGGTTTCGTCGTTGCACTTGCTCATTGCTCACTTCCTGACCATTGCGCTCAGGCCTGCATTACGGCTACAGCGGGAAAACGTGCTGCGCTTTGTTGCGTTAAAGATGACGCGTTGGTTTCAGACAACTTCTGTTTGCAACTGCTTCAAGCGAACCTTGGCTTGGCTGCGCTTCGGTCAAGGTAGGTAGGTGAGGCCGTGTGTTCAGCACTCGCCGGGTCCGCTTTCGTGCGGTGCGTTGATCAGCACCACGGAACAAAGTTTAATGCGCGTGCTCGCCTTTCAATCGGTGAAGGTGATGCCTTTTCGACGTTCTGTTCGGCGCATATGCGGCACTCAAGTCCAGCGAGATACGGCCGTCTGATCGACGCCGCGCAACTAACCGCCGAATCCTGGCGCCCCGGCCTTCGCTGACGCCATCCTAGGGACAACCCGCATTGTTCTGACGGCCATTTGATTGGTACCTTCCAAATCATACGTATGATCTAGAGACATAAAAATGCCGACTTTGCATAGTCAAGTGCTCAACGAGATGGGCGAACAGATTTGCTCCGGCAAATTCGCGCCCGGCGACATCCTGCCTGCCGAGACAGAACTCGCGGAGCAGATGCAGGTGAGCCGCGTCACTATCCGCGAGACGATGAAGTCGTTGTCGGCGAAGGGCATGCTTCAGGTGCGCCGCCGCCACGGCACCATCGTGCTGCCGCGCGCGCAGTGGCAGCTTTTCGATCCCGACGTCATCACGTGGCGCGCACGCGCAGGCGCAATCGACGACGCGCTCATTCAGGACCTGATGGAGTTGCGGCTCATCATTGAACCGAATGCCGCGAAGCTCGCCGCGAAACGGGCGACCGCGCAGGACCGCAAGGACATTCGACGCGCATTCAAGGCAATGGAGCGGGCTGTCGCGGGCCAGGGCGAATACGTTCCCGCCGACCTTGCTTTTCACGGCGCGATTCTCACCGCTTGCCATAACCAGTTCATCCAGCAGATGCAGAACGCGCTGTCGGCCATCCTGCGCACGAGTTTCGAACTGAGCTCGGAGATCGCGGGCGGTCCCGCGCGTTCGTTGCCGATGCACGAAGCGCTCTGCGTCGCAATCGAACAGGGCGATACCGCCGCCGCCGAGCGCGCGGTGCTTACGCTCATCGAGCGGGCGGAGAAGGACTTCGACGATCGCGCCGCGATGACGCGCACGCTCAACGACAAGCCGCTTTGAACCTGCAACGCGAAACGATTCAACCGAGGACTTACGCATGACACAGTTGTTCGACTTGAGCGGCCGCACCGCGCTCGTAACGGGATCGGCGCGCGGCATCGGCTTTGCGCTGGCGGAAGGCCTGGCGCAAGCGGGCGCGGGCATCATCGTGAACGGCACGCAGGCCGATACCGTCGATGAAGCCGTGCGCCGTCTGCGCGAACGGGGCGCCACGGCGCAAGGCCGTGCATTCGATGTCACCGACGAAACCGCGGTCGCCGCCGCCTTCGAGGCGTGGGACGCCGAAGGCGTCGAGGTCGATATCCTCGTGAATAACGCGGGCATCCAGTTTCGCAAGCCGCTCGTCGAACTCGCGCTCGCGGACTGGCAACGCGTGATCGACACCAATCTCACGAGCGCGTTCATCGTCGCGAAGGAAGCGGCGCGGCGCATGATCGCGCGCGGCAAGGGTGGCAAGGTCATCAACATCGGGTCGCTGACGAGCGAAGGCGCGCGCGCCACCGTCGCGCCTTATACGGCGGCCAAGGGCGGGGTGAAGATGCTCACGCGCGCCATGAGCGCCGAATGGGCCGCGTTCGATATTCAGGCGAACGCCATCGGCCCTGGCTACATCCTCACCGACATGAATCAGGCGCTCGTCGATAACGTGCAGTTCGACGCATGGGTCAAGGCGAGCAATCCGTCGCAACGCTGGGGCAAGCCCGAGGAACTCGTCGGCACGGCGGTATATCTCGCGTCGCCTGCATCGAGCTATGTGAACGGCCAGATCATTTATGTCGATGGCGGTTGGCTCGCCGTGCTTTGAAGTATCACCATGAATCTTGGAGACAACATGGATAGCGTCAAAACGGTGGCACCGCAAAGATGGTGGTATCTCATGCCCATCATCTTCATCACATACAGTCTTGCGTATTTGGATCGTGCGAATTACGGCTTCGCGGCTGCGGCGGGCATCGACCGCGATCTCGGCATCACGCATGCGACGTCGTCGCTCATCGGCTCGCTGTTCTTTCTTGGATACTGCTTGTTTCAAGTGCCCGGCGCGATCTACGCGCAAAAGAACAGCGTCAAGAAACTCATCTTCATCAGTCTCGTGCTCTGGGGCGTGTGCGCCGCGTTGACGGGCATGGTGAGCAATATCCCGATGCTGATGGTGCTGCGCTTCGTGCTCGGCATCGTCGAGGCGGCGGTGATGCCTTCCATGCTCATGTACATCAGCCGCTGGTTCACGCGCACCGAACGCTCGCGCGCGAACACGTTCCTCATTCTCGGCAACCCCGTGACGGTGCTGTGGATGTCGGTGGTTTCGGGCTATCTCGTGAAGAGCTTCGGCTGGCGCGAGATGTTCATCATCGAAGGCGTGCCGGCTATTGCATGGGCCGTGGTGTGGTGGTTCACGGTGAAGGACCGTCCCTCCGAAGTCACCTGGATGAGCGACGCCGAGAAAGCCGAACTGCAAGCGCGTCTCGTCTCGGAACAGGCGCACATCGCACCCGTGCGCGATTACAAGTCTGCGTTTCGGTCGTCCATCGTGCTCAAGTGCTGCGCCATCCATGCGCTGTGGAGTATCGGCGTGTACGGCTTCATCATGTGGCTACCGTCCATCCTGAAGGCGGCTTCGACCATCGACATCGTGTCGGTCGGCTGGCTCGCGGCGGTGCCTTATCTCGCGGCCATCATCCTGATGCTGCTGGCATCGTGGCTCTCCGACAAGACGCGTAATCGCAAGCTCTTCGTGTGGCCGCTGCTGCTGATTGGAACGATCGCGTTCGTCGGCTCCTATCTCGTCGGCAGCTCCAACTTCTGGCTCTCGTTCGGCTTGCTCGTGATCGCGGGCGGCACCATGTACGCGCCCTACGGACCGTTCTTCGCGCTCGTGCCGGAACTCATTCCGAGCAACGTCCTTGGCGGGGCGATCGGGCTCATCAATGCGTGCGGCGCACTCGGCGCGTTCTGCGGTTCGTGGGTCGTCGGCTATCTGAATGGCGCGACGGGTAGTCCGTCCGCATCGTATGTGTTCATGGCTGCGGCGCTCTTCGCTTCGGTCGTGCTGATGATGCTCGTGCCCGCCACCACCGGCGAACGCTCCACGCCCAAGGGAGGCGCGGGCAAGTCCACGCCTTCCGTTCTTGCGAAGTAACGTCATGGCCATCCTCATCACCGATGTCAAAGTCATACTGACCGCGCCGGAAGGCATCAATCTGCTCGTCGTGAAGGTCGAGACGAATCAGGACGGTCTCCATGGGCTCGGCTGCGCGACCTTCGCCTACCGGCATCTCGCGGTCAAATGTCTGATCGAAGAGTACTTGCGGCCGCTGCTCATCGGGCGCGATGCGCAAGCTATCGAAGAGCAATGGCAGCTCATGCATCAAAACGCTTACTGGCGTAACGGGCCGATAGAGAACAACGCGATCTCCGGCATCGACATGGCCTTGTGGGACATCAAGGGCAAGCTTGCGAACATGCCGCTCTATCAGCTTTTCGGTGGCAAGGTGCGCGAAGGCGTGCCGATCTATCGTCATGCGGATGGTCGCGATCTCAACGAACTCTGCGAGAACATTCAGCGATATCGCGAGCAGGGCATCACGCATATTCGCTGTCAAAGCGGTGGTTATGGCGGTGGCGGTTTCGGCAAGGCACCGCAGAGCGCACCGCGCGGCGCGCCCGATGGCATCTATCTCGACAGCCGCAAATATATTCGCGATACGCTGAAGCTTTTCGATGGAATTCGCAGCAAGATCGGTTTCGATGTCGCGCTGTGCCACGACGTGCACGAGCGCCTGAAGCCAGTGGAAGCAATTCGCTTCGCACGCGAGCTGGAACCGTATGAACTTTTTTTTCTCGAAGATGCGATCGCGCTGGAAGAAGGCGAATGGATGCGCCAACTACGCGCGAAGACCACGACGCCGCTCGCGCAAGGCGAGTTGTTCAACAACCCTTATGAATGGCGTTTTCTGATCACTGAACGGTTGATCGATTTCGTGCGCGTGCATCTGAGTCAGATAGGCGGCATCACGGCGGGACGCAAGCTGCAGATTTTCGCGGAGCAGTTCGGCGTGCGCACGGCATGGCACGGTCCAGGCGATATGTCGCCGCTCGCGCATGCGGCGAATATTCATATCGATCTGGCGTCGCGTAATTTCGGCGTGCAGGAATGGTCGGGCACGGAGCCGCCCAATTTCGTGATCCAGAATCTGAAAGGGCCGCGTGCCGCCTTGCTCGATGTGTTCCCCGGCCTGCCGGAGTTTCGCGACGGCTACGTTCATGCGAACGACAAGCCAGGCTTGGGCGTCGATATCGACGAGAAGGAAGCCGCGAAATATCCCTGCGAGGCCGACGTTACCGTATGGACGCAAACGCGCCTCATGGACGGCAGCCTGCAAACGCCTTGAAGCTAACTCAAGGCGCGGCGTTGCTGCATCGGTTGATACGCTTCGCCAGCCTTGAAGCGGTCGAGGCGCTCGCTTGCCGTCGTCAGGGCGGCGAGCGTGGCGCGCTGCAACTGATGATCGTATAAGGAGACGATTGCCGCGATCTGCTCGAATGCTTCCGGCGCGAGGGTCCACGTGCCGGATTCGCGGCCGCCATCGAATACTTCGGCCATGATGCGGTCCGCGGCCATCAGCGCGTCGTGGGAGAAGTCGCCGTGACCCGCTTCGGACAGGAAGCGCGCGAGCAGCATCGCTTCGGTGATCTGCTGGGCGGGTGCGATGTCGGTGGCGCCGGCACGCAGCGCTTGCAATGACAGATGCACTTGCAACGCGAGTTCGTTGGCTACCGCGCGAGGAATCGGCAGCAGTTGCGCTTTGGACAGCCGCGCGCGCGAAGCCTGCGGCGAACGCTGAAAAGGAAGGGTGCGTGACATGCGTATAAGCGAAAGAAGCGCCGTCGTGGTTGACTTCTCTCGTTAACGTTCGTCCCACGCGTTTTCTGAAGGGTTGTTTTGGCGTGTGCGTGCAAATTCTTCGAGGATCGCAATGGCGCGCTCGCACTGCGCCGCATCCAGCGAGTGGATGGACGGTTTTACCGTATCGGCGCCGATTTGCTGCGCGAGCCACTTCAGGCCCTTTGCACGGGCTTCGAAAATATTGCACGCGTCGCGGCGCACTTTTGCCTGGGCGAGCGGTTCGAGGGCAGCGTGTAGTTTTGTCTTCAGATCGCGTAAAGCGGCATCGGCCAGACGCCCGAGCGGAACCTGGCGCGTGCTGCGCGCGAAAACACCGATCCACGCCTGGCAAGGCGCACAATCCCAGAGCGGGCCGTGATCGTCGCGATACGGGTAGATTTCATCGTCCGAGCGAACAAGCGTCGCGGGCGCGCCGCAATAGTCGCAATCGGGATGAGGCAGAGGTTTGACCGGGCGGCCGACTCGCATTGTTGAATAAGTCGAGGGACGGAAGCGGCCAATATATCAAACGCAAACTGCGAAATGAAACGATGCCGGCAAGTGAGCGCGAAGCTCTCGTGCCGGCATCAAACCTCGACTTGCAGGGAGTGGCTCAAGGCTCGCTCCAGGAGGCATTCAGCGACTTAGCGCTGGTCCTTCTTCACTTCTTCCTTGACGTCGCCGTATTGCTTGCGAGCTTCGCCGGCGCCTTGCTGGACCTGACCCTTCACTTGCTGGGCGGTGTCGCCAGTCATCTTGCCGACCGCCTCATTCGCCTTGCCCTTCACCTTTTCGGCGGTACCCTTAACTTGATCCTTGTTCATGGTGAACCTCCTTGAATGGTTGCGTGGGACGGTTTGCCTCCACGAATATCCTTACCGCAAAACACGGGCCTGCCCTGCGAACGATCGGTCGTTTTTCGTTCGTGCCACACTACACTGCAAATTCAACTGAAAGAGGAGACTTTCGGCGTATGGCAAGAACCAACGAGTACCAACAAGCTATCGGCGATGCCGTGACCGACTGGAAAACGCGCGAGCGGCCCGCGCGAATCGTCATCGAAGGCACGCACTGCAAGATCGTGCCGCTCGATGTCGGCGCACATGCGCAGGATCTTTTCCACGCGTACAGCGAGCCGAGCGACTGGACCTATCTGTTCACCGGTCCGTTCAAGGAGTTTGCGGCGTTCCGCACGTATTTGACACAAGCGGCGGCATCGGCCGATCCGATGCACTACGCCGTCATCGATAAATCCAGCGGCAAGGCAGTCGGGACGTTCGCGCTGATGCGCATCGAGCCGGTTCATGGCGTGATCGAAGTGGGCAGCGTGACGTTTTCGCCGCTGCTCAAGCAAACGCGCATCTCGACCGAAGCGCAGTATCTGCTGATGCGCTACGTGTTCGAAGCCCTGCAATACCGGCGCTACGAATGGAAATGCGACAGCCTGAACGCGCCATCGCGCAAGACGGCGCTGCGACTAGGCTTCGAATTCGAAGGCATCTTCAGGCAAGCTATCGTGTACAAGGGGCGTAACCGCGATACCGCGTGGTATTCGATCATCGATAAAGACTGGCCCACGGTGCGCGCCGCATTCGAACGCTGGCTCGCCGACGACAACTTCGACGCCGACGGCAAGCAACGCGCATCGCTTGCGAGCTTGAGAGTCAACGCATCTGAATGACAGGCGCGAGAAAATTGCGCACGTAAGGCAGCCAGATCGGAATGGCCGCGCGGGACGCGAACATTCCGTGACCGTTTTCACCGTAGGGCGGCTCCATCACGAACTGACCTTGGCCGCCTGCTTGCTGGAATGCGTTGAACCAGCTTCGCGTGTAGTCCGGGCCGAAGTACTGATCGTTCTCGACATAGTGCCAAAGCACCGGCACGCGCACGGTGCCCGCGAAGTGCGTGATCGCTCTCAGCATGTTGTCCGGGGCGCACGGCACGGTTGGATGCCTCGCCGGATCGCCGCCGCGTCCGCCCGAGAAGTTGAGCACCGCTATCACGCCGGGCGGATCGAAGCTCGCCGCCGCCAGCGAAGAAAACCCGCCCGCAGATTGCCCCGCCAGCACGATCCGGTTGCCGTCCACTTGCGGCAGGGTCTTCGCATACGCGATGGTCGCGAGAATGTCCTGTGCGGCTGCATTGCCGGATGCTTCGTAGTCGGCAGTGGCGCACTTGCCGGTGCTCTCGGCATACGTGCCGCCCGTCGCGCCATAGCCTCGGCGAATCGGCACGATCACGGCGAAACCCATCTCCACGAAAGTACGAATCTGCGGAATCAGCCGAAAACGCCCGGTCTTCACGCGATTGAGCGGATCGGGCGGACTGCCGTGACTCAGCACGATGAGCGGAAACGGCCCCGCGCCATCCGGCTGATAGAGCGTCGCGACCAGCTCACGGCGCGAGTCGCCGAACAAGCCTTTCTCGATCATCGGAACCTGCACGACGGTTTCATGCAAATCGGCGGCGAGGCTTTCGGGTTCGTCCGCGCGCGCGACGGAGACAGCGGCAAGCGCGACAAACACAAGGGCTGAAAGGCGCATGAGCGGAGTTCGAGCGTCTGGGTGATGCGCAATGTATCAGATCGTTTCCTTAGTTAATCACCCATCGGTGCATTCGTTTATCACCGCGCCGCCACTTTTCTAAGCCAGGAAAATTGGTTTGGCCTCGGCATGCCGGCTCTTATTCTTTTTGCTCTGCGACGACGCGTCTCTCCAGTGCTCGTTCCATCCAACCGGCGCGGCCACGCGCTGCATCTCAGAGCGTCCATGGCAACGGTTCAATTGCATAGCGTCATCAAGCGCTACGACGGCGCACCGGTCGTCGATGCGGTCTCGCTTTCCGTGCGCGACGGCGAATTCCTCACCTTGCTCGGCCCGAGCGGATGCGGCAAGACGACGTGTCTCCGCATGGTCGCGGGCTTCGTCACGCCGGATGCGGGCTCGGTCCATATCGGCGGCGAGGATGTGACGCAGGTTCCGGCTCATCGGCGCAATACGGGGATGGTGTTTCAACAGTACGCGCTGTTTCCGCATCTGACGGTCGCGCAGAATCTCGCCTTCGGTCTACGCGTGCGCAAGCTGCCGGGCAAGGAGATCAAACGGCGCGCCACCGAAGCGCTCGACCGCGTGCGCCTTTCGGGTTATGCGGATCGTTACCCGGACCAGCTATCGGGCGGGCAGAAGCAGCGTGTCGCGCTGGCACGAGCGCTCGTCATCAATCCGCGCGTGCTGTTGCTCGACGAACCGCTCGGCGCGCTCGATCAGAAACTGCGCGAGGAATTGCAGGCGGAGATCAAGCGCATTCAGCGCGAAGTGGGCATCACGACCATCTTTGTCACGCACGATCAGAGCGAGGCGCTGAGTCTTTCGGATCGCATCGTCGTGATGCGGCAGGGCGGTATCAGTCAGATCGGCTCGCCGCAGGAACTGTACGACCGGCCGGTGGATCGATACGTCGCGAGTTTCATCGGCAAGATCAATCTCGTCGCGGTGACGGCGGGCGCGCTCGGCGCCGATGGCCGCCTACGCGTGCAAAGCCGCGAGACGGCCGAACCATTCGATGTCGATCTCGCCGGCGGCGCAGCGCCCGCGCCCGGCGAACCGCTGTTGCTCGCGTTGCGGCCGGAGCGCATTCAGATCGGCGCGGGTTTGCCGAACCGCGTGCAGGGCCGCGTGGAACTCGCCACGTATGCGGGCGACGGCTGGTATCTCGAAGTCCGCACGCAGGCAAGCGAGCCGCTCATCGTGCGCACGTCGGGCCGCGCGGCACCCGCCGCTGGCGATACCGTCACGCTCGGCTGGGACCACGGCGATGCCGTCCTCTTGCGCGACGAGGCCGCCACATGAGCAACGATGCCTTGCTGACAGGTGGCGATCTCGCCGCGACGCCTTCGCCGCTTTCGGCGACGAAGCGCAGGGGCGCCGCCTACGGCGCGCTCGCCTTGCCCGGACTGGCGTTTCTTGGCGTGTTCTTCGTCGCGCCTATTGGCTATCTGCTGATCTTGTCGCTGCACGGCGGCGGCTCGATGGGCCGTGTCGACGACACATGGACGCTTTCCAACTACGCGCGCTTTCTCTCTGATGCGTACTACCTCCAGATCCTGCTCGACACGCTCGTCTTCGGCGCATTGACGGCGATCATCTGCGCGGTGTTCGGCTTTCCGTTCAGCTATCACCTTGCGCGCACGCGTTCGCGCTGGCGCACGCCGCTTTTGTTCGTGACGGTGTTGCCGTTGCTCATCAGCGCCGTGATCCGCAATCTCGGCTGGATTCCGGTGCTTACCGAACACGGCATGCTCAATACGCTCTTGCTGGGTTCCGGTCTGGTAAAGGAACCCGTGCAGTGGATCTTCAACTACACCGGCGCGCTCATCGGCATGGTGCATGTGGAGTTTCCCTTCATGGTGCTGATGCTGACGAGCGCCATCCGCAAGATCGATCCCGCGCTCGAGGAAGCCGCCATCAATCTCGGCGCGACGCCTTTTCTGGCGTTCGTGCGCGTGGTCTTGCCGCTGTGCCGGCCGGGACTGGCGGCGGGCGCGTCGATGGTCTTCATGGCCGCGATCAGCGCGCTCGTCACGCCCGGCATTCTCGGCGGGCATCGGGTGATGTTCATGGCGCTCTACATCGATCAGCAGATGCACGGCGTGCTGAACTACACGGTCGGCTCGACCGCCGCCATCCTGACGATGATCGCCGCGCTCGCATCGATGCTGCTCGCCGTGCGAATGAGCGGAGCGCGGACATGAGTACCCAAGCGAGTACGTCGTCCGTCGTGTGGCATCGCGATGCCGCATCGAGCGCGTTGAAATGGCTGCTGCGTATCGCGACCTTCGCGGTGCCCGTGTTTTTGCTGCTGCCGTTTATCGGCATCGTCAGTGCTTCGTTTTCGAAGAGCGGCGCGCTCGCGTTTCCGCCGAGCGACTGGACGCTCCACTGGTATCGCTCGATCTCGCCGGACTATTACGCTGCGCTGCGCTACAGCGTCGCGCTGGGCACGGCGACGACCGCGCTCGCCACGCTCGTCGGTGTGCCGCTTTCGTTGTCGATCGTGCGCGGACGTTATGCGGGGCGCGGCATCGTGAATGCGCTATGCGTTGCGCCGCTGGGCGTGCCGACTATCGTCATTGCGGTGGCGGGCTTCAAGTTCTTCATGCTCGCCGCCGACTGGCACGACATCGGACTCAACGGAACGAGCGCGGCCATCGTGCTGATGCAGGCCGTGTTCACCTTGCCGCTCGTCGTGCGCTCGGTGGTCGCGAGCTTCGCGCACTACGACAATGCGCTCGATGAAGCCGCGCAGAACCTTGGCGCCACGCCTTGGCAAGTGTTTTGGCGCGTGACCGTGCCACTCGTTTTGCCCGGCGTGATCGCGGGAATGCTGTTCGCCTTCGTGCTTTCGTTCGACGACGTGGTGGTCGCATGGTTCGTGGGCGACCCGAGCCGTCCGACCTTGCCCGTCAAACTCTTCAACGCGATGGAAGTGGAGTTCGATAACGCGGTTACCGCGCTGTCCACGCTGATCGTTGCGTTCTGGGCCGCGCTCGCGTTGCTGCTCAATCGTTTCTTCCGTCTCGAACGTCTCTTTTCGCGGCGTTGAGCCTTCTCCTTCTTTCCTCACGAGGCCATTCTTGAAAGTTATCGCCAGGCTCGCGCTCGGGCTCTTCGCACTGACCGCATCCCTCGTTGCCGGGCTCGCGCATGCGCAGAGCGCAGACCCCAAAGACATCGTGCTGCGCGTGTCGTCGTGGGGCGGCAAGTCCACGCAGACGCAGATCAAATACGCGGGCGACATCTTCACCAATAAAACGGGCGTGAAGGTGCAATTCATCGATGGCGCGTCGATCGATCACGTCGCCAAGCTCGTCGCCGCGAACGGCCGCAACGTGCCCTATGACGTCGTGCTGCTCGACGGCGACGTGCGCGCGCAAGCCATCAAGGCAGGCGTGCTGCAAAAGCTCGATCCGGCGAAAGTGCCGAACGTGAATTTCGCGCTCGATCTCGCGAAGAACGCGCAGGGCTATGCGCCTGACTTCGATTTCGTCTCGGCGATCTTCGTCTACAACGCGGACAAGTTTCAGCAAGCAGGCATTCCCGCGCCCTCATCGTGGAAGGACTTGTGGAACCCGAAGCTCGCGGGTCACGTTGCGTTGCCCGATCTCGCCAATGGCGCGGGCCGCGCGCTGCTGATCGAAACGTCGCGTCTGAATGGCGGCGATGAAGGCAATCTCGACAAGGCCGTTGCGGAGATTGCGAAGATCAATGCGCGCACGTTCTGGCAGACCTCGCAACAGGCGGAGCAACTCATCAAGTCCGGCGATATCTGGCTTACCGTCATTGCCGATGGCCGTGCCTACGCGCTTCAGGATGCCTACAAGCCCGCGCGCGCGGTGCGTCCGACGGAAGGCTCCATCGCGTTCGCATCGACGGCGGATATCGTCAAGGGCACGCCGCATCCCGAACTCGCGGCGCAGTTCCTGAACGAGATCTACGGCGCGCTTTATCAGCTCGGCAACGCAACGGACTTCTACTACGGCCCGACCAACCGCCTGCTTGCGCCCGTGATCGAAGCCGACCCGCAACTCGCGGCCAAGCTCATCTACAAGCCGGAGCAAGCCCAGGCGCTATATCACCCGGACTGGAACAAGTTCTGGGGCGCGTTCGATCGCGCGCAGGACTCGTGGAACCGGACCATCGTCTCCAGAAAATGACCCAGCACATCCACTTCAACGCGTTCCACATGAACGCACCCGCGCATTCGTGGGCGGGCTTCTGGCGGCATCCGCGCGACCGCTCGCTCGAACACAACACGCTCGGCTACTGGGTAGAACTCGCGCAGACGGCCGAGCGCGGTCTCTTCGACGGCGTGTTTCTCGCCGATGTCTTCGGCATCTACGATGTCTACGGCGGCGGCACCGACGCCACGCTCTTCGCGGCTGCGCAAGCGCCCTCGCACGATCCGTTGCTGACCGTGCCCGCCATGGCTTATGCGACGAAGCACATCGGCTTCGGCGTGACGGCGAACCTCACCTACGAGCATCCGTATCAGTTCGCGCGGCGCTTTTCCACGCTCGATCATCTGACGAGCGGCCGTGCGGGCTGGAACGTCGTGACGGGTTATCTGGAAAGCGCGGCGCGTGGCATGGGTCTCGCGAAAGCGCGCGAGCACGACGAGCGATACGCGGCCGGCGAGGACTTCCTCGAAGCCGTCTACAAGCTGTGGGAAGGAAGCTGGGCCGAAGGCGCGGCGGTGCGCGACAAGCGTGCGGGACATCCTTATACCGACCCGTCGCGCGTGCGGCGCGTGAAGCATGAAGGCCCGTATTACCGTGTCGATGGCTTCAATCTCACCGAGCCTTCGCCGCAGCGCACGCCGGTGTTGTATCAGGCCGGTGCGTCGGGACGCGGCAAGGCGTTCGCGGGCAAGCATGCGGAATGCGTGTTTCTCGAAGGACAGACGCCTGCCATCGTCGCGGCGGCGGCGCGCGACATCCGCCAGCATGCAGTCGATGCAGGCCGCGCTGCCGACGATGAGCTGCTCTATCTCGGCGCGACCGTCGTGGTTGCGCGCACGTCGAAGGACGCGCGCGAATTGCAGGCCGAGTATGCCAAATACGTCGATACGTTGGGACAACTTGCGCTGGTGTCGGGCTGGACCGGCATCGACTTCGCGGAACTGGATCTGGACGAACCGATTCGCTATGTGAAGAGCAACGCGCTGCAGTCGACCGTCGAGAATCTCACGAAGCGTGCAGGCCGGCCCATCACGCCGCGCGACATGAGCCGCTTCGATCAGATCGGCGGACGCGGGCCGTTCATCGTCGGCGATCCGCGCGAGGTGGCGGATCAGTTGATTGCATGGATAGATGAAACTGGCGTCGATGGCTTCAATCTGCGGCGTCTCGTGATGCCCGAAAGCCTGCATGCGTTCGTGGATCTCGTCGTGCCGGAACTGCAGAATCGCGGGCGTTATCGCACCGAGTATGCCGAGGGCACGCTGCGCGAGAAGCTCTTTGCCGGGCGCGGACCTCATCTGCGAGCGACGCATCCGGGCGCGCAATATCGCGACCTTTGAGCCAGCCGACATGAACCAGATCGATCGAACCATTTTCTCCGATGCCATCGCACGCCTGCATCGTGGACTTGCCGAAGCCACGCCGGTGCTCAAGCAACGCAGTGCGCAAACCGACGAAGCCGCGACGTTTCCCTACGACAACATCCGCACCTTGCACGATGCGGGTCTGCTCGCAGCCGGTCTGTCGCTGGAACGCGGCGGAGCGGGCTTCGGACGCGGCACGAGCTTCACGCATTTCTTCGATGCGGTGACATCGATCGCGCGCGCCTGCAGCAACACCGCGCAGCTCTATACGGTGCAGACAGGCGCGCTTTTCACGCTGGAATTGCTGGCCGATTCCGCACTTGTGGATGAACTCGCCGCCGCCGTGCGCGACGATGGCGCGACCTTCTGCTTCACCGCCGCCGAACCCGACGAGCGCTTCACGTACGACAACAAGCGCACGAACCTCAAGTCGTATGCCGAGCGTCTCGACGACGGCCGCTGGCGCGTCAAGGCGGAAAAAGCCTTCGCGACAGGCTCGGTCGGCTGCACTTACGCGCTCTTCCAGTGCGCGACCGTGACCGACGACGAAGGCCGTCCGCCCGAGTCCGTTCTCGTGCTGCTGCCGCGCAGTCACGAAGCGGTGAACGTGCTCGATACGTGGGACGGCATCGGTCAGCGGGCCACATCGAGCGGTCGGCTCGTCGTGAACGAAAGCGTGATCGATGGCCGCTGGGTTGCGGGCAATCCGGCCAGCGTGCCTGCTGCGGCTATCTTCGCGCCGCTCTATCAACTCGGCTTTGCGGCGATTCTCGCGGGCATCGGCGAAGCGGCGCTCGACGATACCTTGCACTTCGTGAATCACGTGCAGAAGCCGACCAACGGTTACGCACGCGCCGCCGAGGAGCCCGCGATTCAGGCGCATGTCGCCGATATCCGCATCGCGCTGAGTGCTAGCCGCGCGCTGATCAACGAAGCAGCCCGTTCGATGGACGCCTTCACGCGCGGCGAAGCGGATATTGCCGAGGTGCTGGTCGCCGTTTATCAGGCGAAGGTGCATGCGAGCGGCAGTTCCATCGAGGCGGGTTCGCGGCTCTTTCAGATCGGCGGCGCGCGTTCGGCCACGAGGCGCGTCGCGGCGGACAGGCATTGGCGCAACGCGCGCACGCTGACGCTGCACGATTCGGTCGACAAGCAAAAAGGCGTGGTTGCGCGACACGTGCTCGGCGTCGAGCGTCCGAACGTTTCCACGCGCTAAACAAGGACACGTATCGTGCTGCTTGCATTCTTTCTGTCGCATTCGGCTTCGCCGCACACGGTCGGGCAATGGCGTCTGCCGCGCTCGTTCCAGGGCTTGCGCTACGACCGTCCGGCGTATTGGGAGCACGTTGCGCGCACGGCGGAGCGCGGCGGCATCGACACCATCTTCTTGTCGGATTCGTATTCGATCTACGAGACGTATCGCGGCGACAGTGACGACACCTTGCGCTGGGCCGTGCAATGTCCGCGACATGACCCGCTGCCGCTCATTCCGATCATGGCGCGTGTAACGCAGTCGGTTGGCATCATCACGACGCTGAGTACCGCGTTTCTGCCGCCGTACTGGGTCGCGCGGCAGTTCGCGACGCTCGATCATCTGACCGAAGGACGCGTGGGCTGGAATCTCGTGACCACGGCGGGCGAACCCGAAGCACGTCAGTTCGGGCAGAAGCTCGATGAACACGACACGCGGTATCGGCGCGCGGAGGAGTATCTCAAGCTGTGCCAGACGCTATGGGATAGCTGGGAGCCGGACGCGATCGTCGCGGACCGCGCGTCGGGCGTGTTCGCCGATCCATCGAAAGTCGCGAGGATCGACTTTCACGGCGACTTCTTCGCGAGCCAGGGGCGCTTCACGGTGCCGCGCTCGCCGCAGGGCAGGCCGTTGATTGCGCAGGCGGGTTCATCGAGCGCGGGCGCGGCATTCGCGGGACGGCATGCGGAACTCGTGTTCGGCTTGCGGCATTCGGCGCGCGGCATGCGCGAGTTCGTCGACAAGGTGCAGGGCGAAGCCTCGAAAGCCGGACGTAGCGCGGGCGATGTGCGCATTCTGTGGGGTATCGTGCCTATCGTCGGGCAGACTCGCGAAGAAGCCTTGCAGAAGCAGAAGGCCATTCGCGACAACGTGACGGTCGAAGCGGGCCTCACCATGTTGTCCGCGTTTCTCAACACCGACCTCTCGCGCTTCGACGCCAACGCGCCGTTTCCCGATATCGGCGAAACGAGCGGCATTCGCGGGCATCTTTCCACCATCACCGAAGACTTCGCGCCGCATACGCCGCTCGGCGAGATCGCGCGTCATTTCGCTGCGGGACAGGGACCGCATGTCGTGGGTACGGCGTCGGAAGTCGCGGATCATTTGCAGACCTTGCTCGATGAAGGCGGCGGCGATGGCTTTATCTGCATCACGCACGCGTTGCCTGCCTGCATGGACGAGTTCGTCGATCTCGTGGTCCCCGAATTGCGGCGACGCGGCTTGCGGCCCGCGTCGTATGAACATGCGACGTTGCGCGAACGCGTGAAGGCGGGTTGACTTGCACGGCACGCGAGCATGATTCAGAAGTAGGAGAGATTGGGCAGCGGCGTGCCATGCGCCGCCTGCCTGCCGATTGCAAGCGCCTTGAAGATGAGCGGATTGTGCGCCGTCACCGTACGCAACGCGCGCCAATGCCGGTCGAGCCGCTGGCTCACGCGCGTGCTCGAAGCGCCACCGAGTTCGAACAGTTCTCCCGCTGCGCGCAAGGCGAGTTCGTCGATCACCACTTTCGACTTCGCCGTGCTGTTGGCGGCGCGCTCGAACGCATGCGAGGAGACATCGCCCGATGCGGCGCTGTCGAAGCCGCGTTCGAGCCATTGCGCCGCTTCAAGCACACTCACACGCGCCAGATGCGCCACGCTTTCGATGCGGCCGAGCACTGCTTGCAGAAGCGGGTCGTTGGCGGGTACTTCATCGACGCCGTGATAGAAATTGCGTTCGCGCGACTTCAGCAAGTGCGCGGCATCGGAAACAACGCGCTGCAAAATGCCCGCCACCACCGCCGAGAGATACAACTGCGCGAAGGTCGCGACATACGGCAGCGCGGTGACGCGGCTGTTATCGACGATCTCATCGGGCAACACCTTCACGTTCGTGTAGTTGGTCGAGCCGCTTGCCGTGAACTGCTGACCGAAGCCGTCCCAGTCGTCCACTATATCCACGCCTTCGCGCGTGGCGGGCACGACGACCTTGATCTGCTTGCCGGCTTCATCGACTGCATAGACATAGATGTGGTCCGCATACAGGTTGCCCGTGCTGTAGAACTTCTTGCCGTTCAGACGCAGGCCGTCAGGGCCGGACGTGACCGCTGTGTCGTAATCGAAGTTGCCTACGTTGCGCTTGCCGAGTTCCGTCGCCGATGCGCCATAAGTCTCGCCACGCGCGACGCGGTCGAGATAGGTATCGAATGCGGGGAGGCGTTTATGGTCGATCAACAGGCTCTCCACCAGATTCAGATGGTTGCGGAACGCGTGCGCGACATTCGGATCGGCTGCTGCAAGATCGATCACGAAGTCGAATAACTGCGTGAGCGTCAACGCGGCGCCGCCACGTTCGCGCGGCAAACGCAATGCGCCGATGCGCGCGTTTTTAAGGCGCTGCATCGTGGCCTTGAAGGCGGCCGTGTCGCGGCCGGGTTGCGCTTCCTGATCGGCGACCCAGGGCAAAAGCGCGCGCAAGTCGCGGACATCGAGTGCAGATGGTGCGGTGTTGGTCACGTTGATCTTCCTTGAACGATGAGAGGGAAAGATGTCGGATTACGCGTGCGCTTCGGCGGGCACGCCGAGCGTCGCGAGCAAGCGGTCGCGTAGCGCCGCAAACGCGGGATCGGTGGACACGCGCGGGCGCGGCAACGCGATGTCGATATCGCTGCCAATGCGGCCATGCTCCAGGACGAGCACGCGGTCGGCGAGCAGCAGCGCTTCATCGACGTCATGCGTGACGAGCAGCACCGTCGCCGCATGCGCTTTCCACACGTGCGCAATGAGCCGCTGCATCTGGATGCGCGTGAGGGCATCGAGCGCGGCGAACGGTTCGTCGAGTAGCCAGACTTTCGGATCGCGGACCAACGCACGCGCGAGCGCCACGCGTTGCGCTTCGCCGCCCGACAGCGTCAGCGGCCATGCATGCAGCCGATGCCCGACGCCCACTTCGTTGAGTGCCGCGGCGATCACGGCGCGCGCGTCGGGCTTGCGCAAACCGAGCGCAAGATTTTCCTCGACGGTTTTCCACGGTACGAGACGCGGCTCCTGAAACACGACCGCGCGCTTGTCCGGCACGTCGACCGTGCCGGCGGGTGCTTCATCGAGGCCCGACAGCGTGCGCAACAAGGTGGACTTCCCCGAACCCGAACGGCCGAGCAACGCCACGAAAGAGCCGCGTTCGATGTCGAGATCGAGCCGATCGAGTACGGTGTGCGCGCCGAAGCGCCGCGTCAGTTGCCGGATACGGATGATGGGATCGCGTGTGGTCATCGCTCAGTCCTTGATCGTGGATGGCCGCCATGCGAGCAGACGTTTTTCGGCGCCGCGCACCAGGGCATCGGTGACGAGTCCGAGCAGTGCATAGATCAGGAGACACGCCATGATGATGTCGGTGCGCATGTAGTTCTGCGCCGTGATCGCGAGATAGCCGATCCCGCTCGACGCGTTGATCTGCTCGCCCACCACGAGCGAGAGCCACGCAATGCTCAGCGAATAGCGCAAGCCGACAAGAAACGAAGGCAATGCGCCCGGCAGCACGATATGGCGAATCTGCTCGGCACGTGTGAGGCCGAGCGTGCTCGCCATCTCGACGATCTTGGCATCGACGCTGCGGATACCCGCGAACAGATTGAGGTAGACCGGTATCAGACAGCCCAGCGCGACGAGCGCGATCTTCGGTGTCTCGCCGATACCGAACCACAGGATGAACAGCGGCACGAGCGCCAGATGCGGCAAGGTGCGCGTCATTTGCAAAAGGGCATCGACGGAATCCTCGCCACGGCGCGAGAGACCGCTAACGAGCGCAAGCGCGACACCGAGCGTGAGGCCGATGGCAAGCCCGCTTCCCGCGCGCGCCAGCGACGCAAGCAGATGCGTGCCGAGTTCGCCGCTGGCCGCGAGTTCCCAGAGCGTCGTGGCAATCTGCGCGGGCGACGAGAAGCGCCGTTCGTTGACGAACCCGGTTGACGACGCCAGTTGCCATGCCGACAACAACGCCACCGGCACGACTAGCCGCCGCCAGCGCAATACGGCGGCGCGTCGCGGCGCGGGCGCGGCTTGGCCTTCGACGGCAAGTGTTGGATGCGACATGAGACGAATCCTCCGGAAAGTGTTCATGCCCGCGTCGCGAGCTGGCCATCGAAGGCCGTGCTCACGTTGCCGATCGACTGCTTGATCATGCCGTAGCGATAGAAACCGTCAGCGGCGTGCTGAAGCGCGTTGCGCACGTTGGAATCGAGCGGCGCGGGCGTCGGCTTGTACTCGGCGAGCAAGGACTTCGCGGTGGCGGGATCGAGATGCGTGTCCTTCACGAGCGCGGCGGCGGCCGCATCGACATTGGCGAGCGCCCAACGTTGCGCGCGCTCGCTGCGAGCGAGGAAGTCGCGGATCGCATCGCGCTTGTCGCGCGCCGCTTTCTCATGCACGAGCAGAAAGTTGTTGCCGCTATAGAGATAGTCGACGTCGCGCAGATCGGCGATGGGATACGCGCCGTTCTGCTGGATCGCAAGCGTCGAATATGGCGCCCAGGTGAGCCACGCATCGACGGCGCCGGCGGCAAATGCGGGCTTCGCGGCACCGGGATCGAGGAACACGAGGTTCACGTCTTCGCGCTTCAACCCCGCCTTTTCGATGAGACCGTAAGCCATCAGTTGCGGCCCGCCGCCTGCATTGACCGCGAGCTTCTTGCCCTTCAGGTCCGCGACCTTGCGGATTCCCGAGTCGCGTTGCGCGAGCAGCGGAATGAAGCTCGGCGCGAAGGTAATCGCGCTGACCGCGCGCGCTGGGCAACCCGCCGCATATGCAAAGAGGAACACGCTGTCGCCGGTCTGACCGACATCGAGTGCGTCGGCGTTGAAGGCCTGCAATTCCGGCTGGCCTGCGGGAAACTTGCTCCACTCGATTTCGTACGGCAGATTCTTCGCTTCGCCGGAGGCTTCGAGGAAGGCTTTCCAGCCGATGGAATTCATGTCGCCCACGCGCAGCACCGGAGCCGCGCGCGCGGACGTGCCGATCATGAAGCCCGCCGCCGTGGCGAGGCCGCCGATAATCAGCTTGCGGCGAGTCGAAGAGCCGGGAGTGTCGTCGGATAGAACGGTGTTGGTCGATTGGTCGGTCACGTGGGTATGTCGGCAGAAGAGTGGCGGGAAGTCAGAGGGCGTAACCGGGATTGCGCTGATCGAGCAGACGCTTGAGCGCTTCGAAATGCAGCACGTGGTAGGGCTTGCCGGACCAAGCCGCGCCTTCCTTTGCCGCTTCCGTGTATTGGCGATGCACCTTGTCCTGCTGCTCTTGCGATAAAAGCCGCAGCGGTTTGCCGGTTGAATACGCGAGCACCTGAAAGCGCGCCGCGCGTTCGAGCAGATAAAGACGGTCATACGCCTGCGACACGCTGCGCCCCGTGACGATCACGCCATGATTCGCCAGGAACAAGATGCTCTTGTCGCCGAGACGGTCGGCAAGACGCCGCCCTTCCTCGTTGTCGTAGGCTAGCCCGGTGTATTCGTCGTCGTAGGCAATGTGCTTGAGCAGCAGCAATTCCGCCTGGCCGATAGGCAACAGCCGCTGATCCGCAAGACGCGTGAGCGCGGTCGTATAGGGCATATGCGTATGCAGCACGGCGGCATGACGAACTGGATCTGCCTGATGGATCGGCAGGTGAATGCATAGCGCCGATTGCTCCACCACGCCTTCTCCGGCAATGCGGTTGGCGTCGTAATCGAGCGTGAGGAAATCGCTGGCCTTGACTTCGGACCAATGCAAACCGAATGGCGCGACGAGAAAGCGCCCGCGCGGATCGGGCAGCGACAGCGAAAAGTGATTGGCGATACCTTCGTGCAGATCGTGCATGACCGCTGCGCGATGCGCGGCCGCAAGATCGATGCGTCCTGTCTGTTCGAATCGTTCGATTTCCGCGATTTCCGCGATATCCACGAGCGTCGCGCTGTCCGCTTCGGCCATTGCAGTCACCTTTCCTTGCATTCGATGGAGAAGGGCATTCTGCTGGCATGCAGGTGCGCGAACAAACATCGAAAGGTGATTCGCTATTGAGCGCGCGGCTTGATTAGTTATGCGATGGGGACAGCTTTGTAAATAATCGCGCGTGAATGCAGGACTATTTGAGACGCGGCGTGACAGTATAATGAGCGCCCGCGCAAGTAGCCGGTCGCATCAATGCTCTCGCAATCAGCCAGATTTTTGCAATTCGACCGTCCTAAAGGACAGGTCGCAGCAACAAAGGATAAGCCTGCGTGGAAAATCTTTTCCAATCCGTGAATGCGTTCTTCGCATTCATCGCGCCCATTTCCGATTTTCTCTGGGACTTTCCCACCAACTTCAAAGCTTATTCACAGATTCCGGTTCTCGGACAGTTCCCCTTCGCAATACTGCTGCTGGTTGGCGTCGGCATTTACTTCTCCATTCGCACGCGCTTTGTCCAGACCATGAATATGCGCAAGATCGTGCGTATCATGTTGCGCCGGCAGACATCGAGCACGGGCGTAAGCGCGCTTGCATCGTTCATGCTGGGACTTGCGATGCGTGCGGGACCGGGAAATATTGTCGGCATCACGGGCGCGATTTCCGTCGGCGGACCAGGCGCATTATTCTGGATGTGGGTCGCGGCGTTCTTCGGCATGACGACCGCTTTCATGGAATCCACACTGGCGCAACTCTTCAAGGAGAGAAAGCAGAACGAGTTCGTCGGCGGCTTGCCGTTTTATGGACGCCGCATTCTCGGCGACCGGCGAATTGTCGGCACGTTTCTGTCGCTCGTGTTTATCGTCTATGCGCTTTTCAACGTGCCGCCGCAAACGTTCAACGTGTTCACCGCGATAGGCACCATTGCCGATACCGTCGCCGGCACGCATCTCGCGCGGCAATCGGCGGTGTATTACTTCATTGCGGGCGGGTTGATCGTCGCGTGTTCGTTCATCATCATGGGCGGCATTCGGCGAGTCACGGCTTATACCGATGTACTTGTGCCAATCAAGGCCGCGCTTTTCTGCCTGATGTCGCTCGTTATCATCCTCATTAATCTGCCGCTCATTCCGTACTTCTTTCGCGAAGTGGTGGTCGGGGCGTTCGCGCCGCATGCATTGTTCGGCGGCGCTATTGGCACGGCGCTCGCGCAGGGCGTGAAGCGCGGGCTGATGTCGAACGAAGCAGGACAGGGCACCATTACGATGGCGGCCGCCATTGCCGATAACGATCACCCGTGCGAACAGGGTTTCGTGCAAAGCCTGGGCGTGTTCTTCGACACCATGGTCATCTGCACGATGACGGGCTTCATCGTCGTGATGGCGCACGTGTGGACCGGCACGGTCGATGGTCAGGCGTGGGAATCGGTGAGGGCATCGAAGATCACGGTTTATCTGGCTTCCGTGCAGGCGCTGGTGCCTGAGTCGGTGGGCCACGTGATCCGCATCGTGATGTGTCTGTGCTACGGCCTTTTTGCGTTCACAACGTTGCTAGGCATGATCTCGTTCGCGGAGATTTCCGCGAATTTCATCTCGCGTGGGCGCGCGTTCATCGTGGGAATAAGAGTCGTCGGCTCGCTTGTGTTCGTGCCGTTCGGCGCGTTGACGGTGCTCGCGGGCCTCGAATTGCCGAACCTGTGGGCGTTGTCGGACCTGATGAATATCGTCATGGTGCTGCTCAACGTTCCGATCGTGCTGGCCGGGCAACGGCTCGTGTATCGCGCGCTGGCGGATTATCGGAAGGGAAGCGGCGGAAGGTTCGTCTCGGCGAACATCGGCGTGAAGACAGAATATTGGCTGGACGATCGGAAAAGCGCCACGCCGCCGCAGCAGACAACCCGCTGACGGCGGCGTGATCGAAGGTCCTCTCGCGAGGACCCGTTAACGCTCAACTTAACGCATACCGCCGCTGGCGATCAGTTGCTCGCCGGTGATCCACTTCGAATCATCCGAGGCCAGGAATACCGCGATCGTCGCGATATCGTCCGGGCGGCCAACGCGGCCAAGCGGCGTTTGAGCGACGATCTGAGTCTCGAAGTCGGAGCCGATGATGCCGTTGCTCTGCGTGCCTTCTGTCACGATCATGCCGGGGTTGATGGAGTTCACGCGGATCTTCTTCGGGCCGAGTTCACGGGCGAGGGAACCGGTGATGGCATCGACCGCGCCTTTCGTGCCGCTATAAACCGCGCTTTGCGGCGGCGTGATACGCGACACGACCGAACTCACGTTGATGATGCTTCCGCCTTCGCCGAGGTGCGCCGCAGCGAACTTGGTCGTCAGCAGCACGCCGAGCACGTTCACATTGAACTGCTTATGGTAATGCTCCTCGGTGATTTCCTCGACCGGTGCGAACTCGTACACGCCCGAGTTGTTCACGAGAATATCCAGCCGTCCGTAGGTTTCGACGGCGGCATTGACGATTCCTTGCGCATCCGCCGACTTCGACACATCGCCGCCCACTGCGGTCGCCTTGCCGTTTGCCGCGGTGATGGCCGCGACCACTTCATCCGCGCCCGCCTTGCTGCTTGCGTAATTCACGACCACGGAAGCGCCTTCTGCCGCGAGCGCCTTGGCGATTGCCGCGCCGATTCCCTTCGACGCACCCGTTACGACTGCAACCTTGCCGGTGAGCTTGCCCATGTCTGTCTTCCTTTATCGATGATTCGCTGAAAGTTAAGCCGGCGTTGAATCAGGTTCAGGCCGGCTTGCGTTGAGAAGCAATGTATCCGTGAGCGACATCTTGAAAAAGCCCGATATGACGAATTGATTTGCGGGATTTAACGAACAATCGAACGCTGGTTATTCATTGAACGATGAATTACCACGCGGCTTGCGCATTCTTCAGAGGTGAAAGGGCCCAATGGCGAGCATTACCGATTCTGAAACATCCGGCTAGCAATCGGCGTACTTTCGCATACTCTTAAGGAGCACAGAAGGTGCGATTTCGGCGGCTGCGTATTCAACAGCGGCTCCACATAATTCAGATAGATTGGTATTACTTACTAAACTGCGACTAACCTGCGGAGAAAGGCCATGCCTCTACAGAATCGAATGTTAGCGGAGTTCGTCGGAACGTTCTGGCTGGTGGTGGGCGGATGCGGCAGCGCGATCATCGCGGCAAAATTCTCGACTGTCGGAATCGGGCTCCTTGGTGTGTCGCTCGCGTTCGGACTGAGCCTTCTCACGATGGCCTATGCCGTCGGTCCCGTCTCCGGATGCCATGTTAATCCCGCTGTCACAATCGGCCTGACGGTTGCGGGCCGTTTTCCCGCGCGCGATGTCGGTCCTTATATCGTCGCTCAGGTGCTTGGCGCTATAGCGGGCGCGGCCGTGCTCGCATATGTCGCCGCGGGTGCGCCGGACTTCGACCGCTTCGCGGGATTCGCCGCCAACGGATACGGCGATCATTCACCCGGCAAGTACACGCTAGGCGCGGGACTCGTGTCCGAAGTCGTGATGACGTTCATGTTCGTGTTCGTCATTCTCGCGGCCACGCATGAGCGCGCGCCGGTCGGCTTCGCGCCGATCGCCATCGGACTCTGCCTCACGCTCATTCATCTGGTAAGCATTCCGGTGACCAACACCTCGGTCAACCCGGCGCGCTCGACCGGTCCCGCGCTTTTCGCGGGCATGTGGGCAATCCAGCAACTTTGGATGTTCTGGGTGGCGCCAATAATAGGCGCGGTATTCGCGGGTCTGATCTATCCGGCGATGTCCGGGTCGTTGTCGCCCACCGCGCCTATCGTGGGCCGCAAGGTGAGCTGACGCCAAGCCCCAGGCGCGCGGTGAAGCTACCGCGCGCTGTCGGCCTGATAAGCCTCGAAGAAATCATCCGATGCGACCTTGTCCGCAAGCGTCCGCAACGTCGCCGCAGCGCCCGCTCCGAGCACGCGATCCACGCGCCGGTTCGCAGCCACCCAATACGCGAGCGCGGCCTTCAATTGCTTTCTGCCCAACGCCGTAAGCACACAGCGCTTCGAGCGCTTGTCCTCGGCATCCGCGCGTAGTTCCACCAGTTCGTCACGCACGAGCGGACGCATGGCATGCGTCACCGCCGACACCTGAATGCCGAGCCGCGACGCCAGTTCCTGCAGGGACGGTCCTTCGCTTGCGTGCTCCTTGCAGTATCGATCGATCTGCGAGAGCAGCGCCATTTGCGTCGCCTTCATGTCGAGCGGCGCGAGCGCCTCGTCATAAAGCTGGCTCAGTCGACGCGATGCCCGGCGCAGCGCCGTGTTCGTGCAGGCGAGCGGTGCAAACACGTCCGCGGCATCGGACTCGATAGTCGGGACGGACTCGGCACGCTTTGCTCGTGCCTTAGATGTAGCTTTCTTTTCCATACGCATAGGATGGTTGATTGCCTCGCGCTTGACAAGCTTCGGCCAAATACACATATACTTGAGCCCTCAACTAACTCCAGTTTATTCCTTCGTCAGGGAGAAGTCATGGTGAATCAAGCATCCCGCAAGATTGCGGTTGTCACGGGCGCGTCGTCGGGTATCGGCGCGGTGTATGCGCAACGTCTGGCCGCGCGCGGCTACGATCTGTGGCTGGTCGCACGTCGCGCCGACCGTCTGCGCGAACTGGCGAGCGAGATTGGCGGCGCGCATGGCGTGAACGTCGAGACGGTCGTCGCAGACCTGACCAGCGAGGCGGATCTGCAACGCGTCGAGCAGCGCATCGCGGCCGAAGCGAACATCCACGTGCTCGTCAATAACGCGGGACTCGCGCGGCTGCGGCCGGTGGCGCAGTCATCGGTGGCGGATACGGCCACGCAGATCGCGCTCAATATCACCGCGCTCGTTCGTCTGACGCAAGCCGTGGTGCCCGGTTTCGTCTCGCGCAACGAAGGCGCGATCATCAACATTGCTTCGGTGCTGGCGCTCGACACCTTGCCCGTCAGCGCGGTCTATAGCGGCACAAAGGGCTTCGTTCTGAACTACACGCGCGGCTTGCAATTGGAACTCGCGAACACCGGCGTGAAGGTGCAAGCGGTGCTGCCCGCAGCGACGGCCACGGAAATCTGGGACGAATCGGGCGTGCCGCTCGACTCGCTGGCGGCGGGCACCGTCATGCGCACGGAAGACATGGTCGATGCCGCGCTCGAAGGTTTCGATCAGGGTGAAGCCATCACCATGCCGTCGGTACACGACGCGCAGTTGTTGCACAGCTTCGAAGAAGCGCGTCAAACGCTATTCCGCGCATCGCAGAACGGCACCGCCGCGCCGCGCTATCGCGCCTGATCGCCGGAAACGGAGAGGAGCAGATCGACATGCGTTATCGCATTTTCGGAAGTACGGGGCTGAAGGTATCGTCGCTGGCTCTGGGCACGGGCAACTTCGGCACGGGTTGGGGATACGGCTCGGAGCGCGACGAAGCGAAGACGGTCTTCGATACGTATCGTGCGGCAGGCGGCAATTTCATCGATACCGCCGACAGCTATCAGTTCGGCGATAGCGAAACCATCCTCGCCGAGTTCATCAAGGCGGAGCGCGAGGACATCGTGCTCGCGAGCAAATTCTCGCTCGGGGCGTCGCCGGACGCGGGTCTGCAGCGCACCGGCAACAGCCGCAAGGCGATGGTGCAGGCGGTCGATGCAAGCCTGAAACGGCTCGATACCGATCGCATCGATCTTCTCTGGGTGCACATGCCCGACGGCGTGACGCCAAGCGAGGAGATCGCGCGCGGGCTCGACGACCTCGTGCGCGCCGGCAAGATCCTCTATGCGGGGCTATCGGACTTTCCCGCCTGGCGCGTCGCGACGGCGGCGACGATCGCCGAGATGCGCGGTTGGGCGCCGATCAGCGCGTTGCAGATCGAGTACAGCCTGGTCGAGCGCACCGTCGAACGCGAGTTGCTGCCAATGGCCGCGGCTTTCGGTCTTGGCACAGTGGCCTGGTCGCCGCTCGGAGGCGGGCTTCTGAGCGGTAAGTATCGGCAAGGCGAGACGGGGCGCAAGCAAGGACTCGGTGTCGTGATCCACGACGAAAGCGACGCGCGCAAGACCGCCACGGTCGACGCGGTTCTCGCCATCGCCAATGAGCTGGGTGTATCGGCGGCGCAGGTGGCTATTGCGTGGGTGCTCTCGAAGGGCGTGTTGCCGATCATCGGACCGCGTACCTTGAAGCAGCTGGACGACAACCTCGGTGCGCTCGCGGTCTCGCTTAGTGCGGAGCAGCTCGCGCGTCTGGATGCGGCAAGCGCCACGCCGCTCGGTTTTCCGCATGACGTGGTGAACGCGGAGAGAACGCGCAGCCGGCTGGCGGGCGGCAAGGCGGATTTGCTGGATTATCCGCTGACGCCGGTTCGATGAAGAAAGGGGCGCGAGCCTCGGCCCCAAAAAACAAAAAGCCTCGCATTAAGCGAGGCTTTTCAAAGACCGCACGAGGCAGCCGTTACTTGCAGTGGCGTTCCCAATGATGATGCACGCGCACCTTGTGGCACTCGGCATGATGGTGGGGGGCCGCGAAAGCGGTGGTAACGGAAAGGAACGTGGTGGCAGCCAGCAGTGCGGCGAAAACAGCTTTCTTCATGACGTCGATTATCAGGGGATTGAGAGGAGGCGCCATCGTATCAACCGAACTTTACGATTACGTTATGTGATGCGTTTTGCGCAACAAGATTACTTTGTGGCGGACCGCTTCGCGAGAAATCTGTCCAGTTCGCCCGCGAACTTCTTGCCATCGCGCGGAGCGTAGGGCGGCGGGCCGCAGGTCTGCACGCCGGAACTGCGCAACTGATCCATCATCGCGCGAATGGAGAGTCGCTCCTCGATATTTTCCGCGTTCATCCATTCTCCGCGCGGGTCGAGCACATGCGCGCCTTTCGCAAGCGCGGCGGCCGCAAGCGGAATGTCCGCGGTGATGACGAGATCGCCGGCTTGCGCCATTTCGACGATGCGCTTATCCGCGACGTCGAAGCCCGCAGGGACTTGAATGGCGCGCAGCCACGGCGACGCGGGCGTGCGCAAAAATTGATTGGCGACGAGCGTCACGCGTACTTCCACGCGCGGCCCGGCGCGGAACAGAATGTCCTTGACGATGGCAGGGCAGGCGTCGGCATCGACGAAAATTTCCATTGACTGGCGTCCGCTCGAAGGAAGACGCCGATCATACTCCCGATGCCAACGCTCAACGAACGGCGTCGCGCAAGTCGGTGAGATCGCGGCCACGGGTCTCGGTGGACATGGCGACGCCGACGAGCGTGAGCGCCGACAACACGGCGGTGTATGCGCCCATGACCCAGAAGCCGCCGCCCGCGCGGCCAATCAGATAGATGCCGAGAATTGGCGCGAGTCCGCCCGACAACACCGCGCCGATCTCGCGCGACAAGGCCACGCCCGAGTACCGATAGCGATTGCCGAAGAGTTCCGCGAAATGCGCGCACTGCGCCCCGAGCATGCTGTTTGCGCCGATGGCGAGCCCGCCGAACATCGCGAGCGCGACCCACCAGAAGCTGCCGGTGCTCACCATCCACCACGCGGGGAACGCCCAGAGCAGCATGAAGATCGCGCCGCCGCGATACACCGTCTTGCGCCCGAGCCGATCCGACAAAGCCCCGAAAAGCGGTGTGGTAATCACGCTCGACAAAGTAGCGATGAGCGCGCCGCTCGTGCCCACGCGCGCCAGTTCCGCTGGCGGCACGCCGTGCCGCGCCGCCACGGTGCCGCTGAGGAACGCGATCACGATGGTCGTATAGATGGTCGAGCCGCCTTGTTCCGCAAGCCGCATCAGCACGGCCGCGACGACGGTGCGGCGCGCGTCCTTGATGACGAGCCGCATCGGCGAACGCGCGACCTTGTGTCCGCCTTCGAGCGCGGCGAAGGTCGGGCTTTCGCGCAGACGCAAGCGTATCCAGATGGCGACGCCGATCAGCACGACGCTCGCGAGGAACGGAATGCGCCAGCCCCAGGCGAGGAGCGTGGCCTGATCCATCGAGTGCTGCATGATGCTGAACGTCGCCGTCGCAATGCCGAAGCCCGCGAAGATGCCGACGAACGGAAGCGCCGCGAAGAAGCCACGCGTCTTCACGGGCGCGACTTCGGCCATCAAGGTGGATGCGCCCGCCTGTTCCGCGCCCGCGCCGAATCCTTGCGTGAGGCGCAGCAAGACGAGCCCGACTGCGCCGAGCGGACCGGCGGGCAGCAAGCCGACGAGCGTCGTGGATACGCCCATGATCGCGATGGTCAGCAAGAGGACGAACTTTCGGCCTTTCCTATCGCCGAGCGAGCCGAAGAACAAGCCGCCGAGCGGACGCGCGAGAAAGCCCACGCCGTAGGTCGCGAAGCTCGCGAGCAGACCTGCGCTCGCGTCGAGCGTGGAAAAGAACACGCGGCTGAAGATCAATGCCGTGGCCAGCCCGAAGATAGCGAAGTCGTAGTATTCGAGCGCGCTGCCGACGGCGCTCGTGAGAATCGCGCGCCGAAGCTGCCTCGCGGAAACGGGCGCGGAAGCGCCGTCGGAAGGACGATCGAGCGGAAGCGCGCCGGCATGCGCCAACGCATCGTGGTGGGACGTCATCTTCTCGTGTCTCCTGATTCCTGCGCGGTGTCTCTCTAACGACACTCGATCTGAAAGCCGGACGAAAACCGCCGCCTTCGGATAAACCCGGTTATCGGTAACCGTCAACAAAATCTAACATGGAGGGATGCCGATCTACAAGAAAGCGCTAATGGGCATTTGCCCGGATGCGCGTAGGCTGTAACCCCGTCGTCAACGTATCGCGAGTACTGTCATGACACCAACGAATAAGTCCGCTCCCCAATCCGAAGACGCGCAGAACAAGAAGCGCCTGCGCAGCCGCCGCTGGTTCGACGATCCCTCGAACCCCGGCATGACCGCGCTCTATCTCGAGCGCTATATGAACTACGGCATCACGCGCGAGGAATTGCAGTCGGGCAAGCCGATCATCGGCATTGCGCAGACGGGCTCCGATCTCGCGCCCTGCAACCGGCATCATCTGGAACTGGCGACGCGCGTGCGCGACGGCATCCGCGATGCAGGCGGCATTCCACTCGAATTCCCCGTGCATCCGATCCAGGAAACCGGCAAGCGCCCGACCGCCGCGCTCGACCGCAATCTCGCGTATCTCGGGCTCGTCGAAATCCTGCACGGCTATCCGCTCGATGGCGTGGTGCTCACCACCGGTTGCGACAAGACCACGCCCGCGTGTCTGATGGCCGCAGCGACCGTCAACATTCCGGCTATCGTGCTGTCGGGCGGTCCCATGCTCGACGGCTGGTGGAAGGGCAAGCTCGCGGGCTCGCGCACCATCATCTGGGACGCGCGCAAGCGTCACGCCATCGGCGAGATCGACTATGAGACGTTCATGGACGAAGTGTCGTCGTCCGCGCCTTCGGTCGGGCATTGCAACACCATGGGCACGGCGTTGTCGATGAATTCGCTCGCCGAAGCGCTCGGCATGTCCCTGCCCGGTTGCGCCGCGATTCCCGGGCCGCATCGCGAACGCGGCTGGGTGGCGTATCGCACGGGGCAGCGCATTGTCGGCATGGTGCACGAGAATCTGCGGCCTTCGGACATCATGACCAAGGGCGCGTTCGAAAACGCCGTGGTCGCGGCGGCGGCGCTCGGGGCATCGTCGAATTGTCCGATTCACATGATCGCGATTGCGCGGCACATGGGCGTGGATCACACGCTGGATGACTGGCAGCGCCTCGGTCCCGAGATTCCCTTGCTGGTGGACTGTCAGCCCGCTGGCCGCTTTCTCGGTGAGGCGTTCCATCGCGCGGGCGGCGTGCCGGCCGTCATGCGCGAACTGCAGGCGGCAGGCAAGCTCGACACGAGCGTGCGTACGGTCACGGGCAAGACGCTCGGCGAAGACCTGGCCGCCGTCGCAGACGTGGATCGCGAAGTGATTCGCGCGTATGACGATCCGCTTAAGCCGGCGGCGGGCTACGTCGTGCTCTCCGGCAATCTGTTCGACAGCGCGGTGATGAAGATCAGCGTGATCGACGACGCCTTCCGCAAGCGCTTTCTCTCCGATCCCGAGCATCCGAACGTGTTCGAAGGCAAGGCGATCGTCTTCGAGGGACCGGAGGATTATCACGCGCGTATCGACGACCCCGCGCTCGAGATCGACGAACGTCCCGTGCTGGTGATTCGCAATTGCGGGCCGGTGGGTTATCCGGGCGGCGCGGAAGTGGTGAACATGCAGCCGCCCGCCGCGCTCATCAAGCAAGGCATCACGCAGTTGCCGACACTGGGCGATGGCCGCCAAAGCGGAACCTGCGCGACGCCTTCGATTCTCAACGTATCGCCGGAAGCGGCGGTGGGCGGCAACCTCGCGCTGCTGAAGACGGGCGACCGCTTGAGAATCGACTTGCAGAACTACAAGGTCAACGTGCTGATCGGCGATGATGAAATGGCGCAGCGCCGCGAAGCATACGTGCCTATCGAGTTGCAGAACAAGACGCCGTGGGAAGAGATTTATCGCAGCATGGTTGGGCAGCAGGGCAGCGGCGCGTGTCTTGAGCCGGCGCTCGGCTATCAGGACATCATCGAGACGCGCGGCGAGTCGCGGCACAACCACTGAGCCGTAACGAGGTCTTTACGCGCTTTCTCGCGGGATGACTTCGTAAGGCACACGCATGAACGTGGGCACGTCCTGCCGGTCGGGACGCGCCTGCGCGATTTCGCGCCGTGACGCGTTGGGTGTCTCGGACTCGTCGAGCGCGGCGAGCAGCGATTCGCCGGTGGCGTGACCGATCCCGTAGGCATCGACGGATACGGTGGTGATGGTCGGATAGCAATGGCGCGACACTTCGAAGTCGCCGAAGCCCGCCACCGCGATATCGCGCGGCACCGACATACCGCGCCGATGACACGCCATGATGACGCCGAACGCGTGGATGTCGCTCGTGCACATGATGGCGTCGGTATCGGGCCATCGGTCGAGGATCTGTTCGAGCGCCGCGCCGCCGTGACCCATGGCCGCGCCATGCGCCATGTCCGTGGTCCAGTCCGTGTGCGCGATTTCGCGGATGTCGTGCAGGCCCGCTTCCTTCACGGCGCCGAGATAGCCATTGCGCCGCGCGACGCCGCGCAAATCCAGATGCGATGCGCTGCTCACGAAGCCAATGCGCCGATAGCCGCGCGCATAGAGATAGCGCATCATCGCGGCGGCCGCGTCCGCGTTGGAGAAGCCGACGACGCGATCCACGGGTTTCGCGGGAATCTCCCAGATTTCGACCACTGGAATGCGCGCCTGTTTGAGCATGGCGCGCGCCTTGGACGTGTGCTGACCTCCCGTGATGACGACGGCACGCGGCTGATGACTCAGGAGCGCGCGGATGAGCGCTTCTTCCCTTTCGAGCAGATAGTCCGTGTTGGCGAGCAAGAGGCGCAGACTGCGCGCCTCGACGACATCGTTGATGCCGCGCACGGTCTCCGCAAAATTCGAACTCGATAACGACGGCACGATGACCGCGACGACATTCGTTCGGCCGGAAGAGAACGCACCCGCGATGGCATCGGCGACATAGCCGGTTTTCAGCACGGCATCCATGACTCGCGCGCGCGTCTCTTCGCTGACGTGCTGGCCTGTCAAAACGCGCGACACCGACATCTTCGACACCCCGGCGATACGCGCGACATCGGCCATGCGGACGGGGGCGGCGGTGGGCGATGTGGGATCGTTGACTGATGTCATGCCGGGGCGTTGCGCGGTGATGATTCGATGGGGGTAATCATACCGGCTTGTGGGGGGCAAGTTCGCGTTCAGACGATGACGCGTGACCTTGGCTACTTGAGACTATTCCTGTTTGTCAGCCGATCGATTGACGTTCTTTTGTTGCAGCCCTAAATTCCTGCGCTAAAAAGCTCCAGGCGCGACGGTTCCATACGTTGCGTTCAACTGAACGGGAAGCGAATGAATGCTGTAACGAAAAAACTGACGGACGCGCTGCAGCATCCAAGCGCGCGACTCACCCAGCGTTTGAGCATATGGATCGGTACGCTCGAGCT
>NZ_JARUXJ010000003.1:0-317622 GCF_031451465.1 Caballeronia sp. LZ003
TCGGTGTCGGTGTCGGTGTCGGTGTCGGTGTCGGTGTCGGTGTCGGTGTCGGTGTCGGTGTCGGTGTCGGTGTCGGTGTCGGTGTCGGTGTCGGTGTCGGTGTCGTGGGCGTAACCGGAGCCGGAGGCACGCTCGACCGCAGATACCAGTTGTCAGCCGTTCCGTCACTGACACCGCCCTTGAACAGGTAATACTGGAAAGCGCCCGCCGCTACCGGATGCGCCAACGTGAACGCGCCCGCCGATGTCGTCGCGCCGTTGGTTGCCTGCACGACCTGGATCCCGTCGTTCGCCGTGAGCCCGCCAGCGCCGCCGACGTTAGTTACGCCAATCGAAGTCGTCCCGGCGCCCACGCCTTGCGCAATCACGAGTCTGTCGCTCGGCGCGCCGTCCGCGCCTACGACGCTCTGCACCAGCAGCCGGCCGTTGTTGCCCGTGTAGTTGCCATTCACGACGAACGCATCGCTCATACTCGGCCCGCCGTTCGTCAGGTCGATCGTTCCCGCGTTGTTCAGCGTAACGAGTTGTCCGGCGACGGCGGGCTGGATCGCCACGCGCCCGATCCCGCCCGCCAAAATCGTGCTCGTCGCATCGAGATCGAGTAATCCGGCGCCGGTCGTGGTATCGCCGAGCGTCAGGCCGTTTGCATCGAACGTGAGTTGCGTTGCATTCGATGCAGTAATCGTCTCCCAACCGACGAAGCGGTTCAGCCCGCTCACTTGCGAATTGTCGAATGTCAAAGCGTCGATGCCCGCGCCGCCGTCGATGCGCGTCGTCGCGGCGAATGTCGCATCGGTCAGATTGCGAATCGTGGCAGTGTCGTTGCCCGCGCCGAGCGACACCGGCCCGCTGATCGCGCCGCCGCTCCAGGCGAGCGTGTCCGCTCCGCTTGTCGTCGTCACGCCCTGACCGATCGTGCCGCCCGTGATGGTCAGCTTGTTCGTGCCGCTGCCGAGATCGACCCGTCCGCCAATCGTCCCGCCCGAAAGCGAGAAAGTGTCGTCGTTCTGGGCGGCGGTGACGTTGCCATCGATTTGTCCGCCGGACATCGTGAAGACGTTGTTGCCGATGTTCAGGTCCGCTGTGCCGATGCGCCCGCCCGTGATTTGCGCAACATCGCCATTCGCGAACACGCCGACGATGCGTCCTCCGGACATCGTGAGCGTGTCGCGTCCATCGCCTTGATCGAGCGAATCGACCTGGCCCGCCGTCATCGTGAAGGCGTCGATGCCATCGCCCTGGCGAACCTGTCCCGTGACCGTTCCGCCATTCATGTTGAACGTGTCGCTTCCGGTATCGGTGCGCACGGCAACGCCCGCGCTTCCGGCAATCACGCCCGTATTGCTGATCGACACGTTGATGCGCCCGTTCGCCACGACGGCCTCACCGGTGTCGCCGCGAATCGTCCCGGAGTTGCTGATCGTCTCGGCTCCGTTGGCAATCGTCACGCCGGTCGCGCCTTGAATCGAGCCGGCGTTGTCGAGCGTGCCGCCGCCGTTCGCTGCGATCCCGCTTGCCTGCTGACTCACGATGCTCGCGCCCGCCGCATTCACGAAGGACACGCGCCCGGTGACGGAGGCGCCCGTTCCGCCAGCGCCGCGCGCGGTGATCGAGCCGGTGATGGTGATTGCGCCTGGCGAGGCATCGAGCGAAGCGATGCCATGCGCGCCATCGCCCGACACGTCGATCGCGCCATTGTTCGTGATGACGTTGCCGCCCGCACTGGCGTTGACAAAGACGCCGTGCGCCAATGCACCGGTCGTCGTGATCGTGCCGTTGTTCACGAGGGAATCGCCATGCGTCACGGCGGCCATGCCGTACGAGTTCGCGCCGCTCGTCGCGACGCCTCCGTCATTGATCAGCGTGCCGCTGCCCGAACTTTGAGAGTCGATCATCGCTGCGGCGTTCGCACCGTTCGTGCGGATGACGCCCGTCGATTCGTTGTGGATCGTGACCGCGGCAGCGGAGTTGAAGATGCCCGCTGCGCCCGAGCCGGCGGTAAAGACGGCGCCGCGGTTCAGCAGCGTATTGCGTCCAGCGCCAATGCCTTGACTGGTCATGGCATTGGCGCCGCCAGCGTTGATCAGCAGCGTGCCGCTGTTGCTTGCGAGGCTCGTGTCGCGGATGAGGATGCCGCTGTTGCTACCGACATCGAGTTCGGCGCCGGGCAACACTTCGATCGTCACGTTGACGCTGCCTGAAACCGCCATGACCGGCGAGGTCGAGGGATTGGGCACGCGGGTATCGCACGTAGCCGTCTCGCCGGATTGCGGTGCGTTGTTATCACATGCGCCCAGAGCCGGCAGCGCGCGCGAAAGACAAAAGACACCGAACGCGAGCGATAACCCTCGAACGAGCGGCGTCAGGTGAACAGCGGGCCTCAAGCAGTTCATGTTTTTTCCGACGCCCCGACTGTTTCGTTTTTCCTGGCGTGGATGCGGAGAGTTGCACGCACGCCAACGACCGACTCACCTGCTACCACGGTGCAAAGGTCAGGTTAGTGCACGGGTTTCATTTAAGCAAAGCATGCTGAAGAATCTATCGCGTCGGCGTTTTCAGGGACTTCGTCTTTGATAGATGGTCGTTGGAAGGCTTTGTGCCATCACTCCGTCCTTAAGCCATTTCGACTACTCGGCCGTTCTATCTATATAGAGGACGTGGCGCGTTCAAACGAAGAAGGTATCGACGAGCAGTTTCACGTTGAGCACGACGATCACCGCCGCAACCAGCCACGCCAGCGCGGCGGTCCAGCGCGAAACGACGAAGACACCCAATTTGCGTCGGTCCGAAACGAATCGGACGAGCGGGATGACGGCAAAAGGCAATTGCATCGACAGGATCACCTGACTCAGGACGAGCAGATGCGTCGTGCCCTTCTCTCCATACAGCGCGGTAACGACAATGACCGGCACGATAGCAAGACCTCGCGTGATGAGCCGTCGCGCCCAGTTCGGAATGCGCAGTCGCAGAAAACCTTCCATGACGATTTGGCCGGCGAGCGTCGCGGTGACGGTCGAGTTCAGGCCCGACGCGAGCAGCGCGACCGCGAACAAGGTCGATGCAATGCCGAAACCCAAAAGCGGCGACAAAAGCCGGAACGCTTCCTCGATCTCGACGACTTCGAAATGGCCCTTCGCGTGGAACACGGCGGCGGCCACGATCAGGATCGCCGCGTTGACGAAGAGCGCGAGGGTCAGCGCGATCGTGCTGTCGATGGTCGCGAAACGGATCGCCTCGCGGCGGGCGGGAATCGAATCGCCGAACGCGCGCGTCTGCACCACCGAAGAATGCAGATACAGGTTGTGCGGCATGACCGTCGCGCCGAGGATGCCAATGGCCACGTACAGCATTTCGCGATTCGTCACGATTTCCGTCGATGGCACGAAGCCGCGCATGACCTCGCCCCAAGGTGGCGCGGCTGCGGCGATCTGCAAGGCAAAGCAGCCTGCTATCACGACGAGCAACACGATGACGAACGCTTCGAGCAGGCGAAAACCCTTGTTGATCAGGAAGAGCAGCAGGAAAGCATCGAGCGCGGTGACGAGCGCGCCGGCGATCAACGGAATACCGAACAGCAACTTCAGCGCGATGGCCGTGCCGATGACTTCGGCCAGGTCGCACGCGATGATCGCCGCCTCGCAGGCGAGCCAAAGTGCGAGATTCACCGGTTTCGAATAATGATCGCGGCACGCCTGCGCCAGATCGCGGCCGGTCGCCACGCCGAGGCGCACGGCAAGCGATTGCAGAAGAATCGCCATCAGATTGGAAAGAAGGATGACGGCGAGCAGTGTATAGCCGAAGCGCGATCCCCCCGCGATGTCCGTCGCCCAGTTGCCCGGATCCATATAGCCGACGGAGATCATGTAGCCCGGCCCGGCAAAAGCGAGAAAGCGCCTGAACCACCATCCGCCCACCGGCACGCGCACCGACGCGAAGACCTCCGGAAGACTCGGGCGGGGAGCGTCGTCCTCTCCCGATTGCTTCAACTCGGGGCGTCTGGGTTCGCGCATCGGCACGTCTCTCCTGAAAGTCCGATATGAACGTGCTGGAAATATGCGCTTTGCGAATTGAACATTCAAGCTGACGGTACACTCGACGCTGGTCTTCGAATCGCACAGTCTGATAAATCTACTTATCAGACTGTGCGACTTTCCTTGTCAAATTCGAAGCTGGTTGATAACCTTCCCGCAAATTGTTGAATACAAAGGGAAATCAAGCAGGATGGCAACAGCTAACCCGGCGAGTATAACCAATCCGGCTGCGGACACGCCCCGCTTTTCGCCCACGCGCCGCCTGACTCGCCAACACTTTGCGCTGTATCGCGGCTATTTAGATGGCGTCTCCGAGGCGAAACTTCACGCGTCTTATGGCGATGCCGGTACGGATGTCCGTACCACGCGTCGGCTTATCGTCACGTTGCGCGACACGCTTTCCGTGCTGGCCCGACGCGCGCACGACACCGACGCCGCTTACCTTTTACGGTTGCGGCCGGGCAGTATCCCGCTTTTCGAGCCGCCACAAACGCAGGACACGCCATCGCTCGATGAATACCGTGAGCGGATCGACCCCGACGGCGTCTATAGCGAAGCCGAATTACTAGCGCTCTACGAGGAAGAATATCCGCCCGGAGCCACACCGGCGCTGGATCGGCGGGCTTCTCGCAATCTCCGGCTGCGACGGCGGCAGACCGACGCGCTATCGCGAATGGAGGCAAGTCTCGCGCAAGAGCCACGGCAGGATCATCCACTGGATGGCTGGTTCGAACCGGCTGTGACCGCGCGGCTCGCAGCGGCTGGGCTTTCTACCGTCGGCGATGTCGTTTCGCTAATCGAAACCCGGCGCCAGCGCTGGTACACGGTGGTTCCGCGACTCGGGCCGAAAGGCGCGCAGCGAATCGTGGACTGGTTGCAGCTTCACGCGCACGCGCTTCGTCATACTTTTTCACCGTTGGCTCTCGTGCCGCGGCGCGATTGGCCGAGTGACGCATTGGCACGAGGTTCGGAATGGACTGGGTCGCGGGACGAGACGCTTCGGATTGTCCCGCTCGAAGCGCTGCGAGTTCCTGCGGCGCTCGATGGATCGAAGGGGACGAATCGGCGGCCGTCAGAATTTGGCACGGATCTGCAGGCAATCCACGCGTGGCTCGCCGCGCGAACGGCCAGCGCGCACACGCAAAGGGCTTATCGCCGGGAAGCAGAACGGTTGCTGCTCTGGGCCTTGGTGGAAAAACACAAGCCGATGTCGTCTTTAGACGAGGCCGACTGGAACGAGTACATCACGGCTTTTTTACCGAATCCGCAGCCTTCCGCGCGCTGGGTGGCAAAAGGTCGCGTCGATCGATGCCTTTCGAGCTGGCGGCCTTTTGCCGGGCCACTTTCTGATCGAAGCCGGGAATCCGCGCGCGCAATTTTAAGCGCGATGGGCGCGTGGCTAGAGGCGCAGGGGTATCTGGCGACAAACCCGTTTATTGGACAGACGCGTGTGGCCGAGCCGCCGGTCTTCGACGCCGTGGACCGCTCACTCGATACGGATCAGTGGCAGATTGTGCTGCAGTCGGTATCGCGCGATGTCTATGGTTTCGCCGAGCATCGTGACCGCCTGGCGCTGCTTTTGGCGTATGCCACCGGCATGCGTCGGGGAGAACTAGCCGCAGCGACCACGGACGCGCTGTCGGTCGGACGGCTTTCCGGCGTTGCCGGTCCGATCTGGCGAGTAAGCGTCGCGCGTCAGCGCGGCGAACCAAGAACTGTGTTTTTGCCGCCGGCCGTTGCGGAAGCGCTGATTGAAAATCTGGCGCTTCGCGGTTTGTCTGATCCCTTGGCCTGTCCAGAAGGCACGCCAATTCTCGCGCAGATTCGCGGCGGCAGTGCGCTTGGGCCGGATGGCATCGGCAAACTGTTCAAGCGGGTGTTCGCAAATGCGGCCGCTCTCGCCGACGGTCATGTTCCCGGCTCCGGGAAGCGCCTCGCACAGGCCAGCACTCATTGGATTCGACACACGCACTCCGTTCATGCGCTCGTACACGGCGCAGCGTTACCGGAGGTTAGCGCTAACTTGGGTCATTCGAAACTTTCGACGACGAAGGTTTACCTGGAAAATCAGGATTCGTCCAAACTACTAGGCGTCGAACGATTGATTCGGAGGGCAACATTCGCCGCTCAAGGGCCCTTGTCGACTGATTCGCTGCCCGTCAAGTAAACGTCGTGTTGTAAAAACGCCCGATTTCGGGATAAAACAACTTCAGAGTTTACTTGAGGTTTACCGGTTGGCCGTTTATTCTTCGGTTTGCAGCATGTTTTCCACAAACCGAAGAATCTATAGCCTACTCAGGCCCGCCAGTGACCGCGAATTCAATGCTAAGCGCTCGGCTTCCCGAAGTCGATCAATCCGTCTCAATCGAGACGCTCTTGGGAGTGGCCGCCCAAGCCACTGACATTCTTAATCAGATCCGCGACGCAATGCTGGAGCCGTATCCCCGCAAAAGCGCGCCGACTTTCACGAGTGCTCAGGTGGCCTCGCTTTGCGGAGTCGATAAGCAGCGGTTTCAGTACCTCACGACCAAGGGTGAACTTCCCGCTGGAACGTCGAAAGGCGCCGGCCGGAGCAAGGAGTTCACGCTTGAAGAAACGTTGACGTGGATTCGGGCGACCAAGGAGCGAGCGCGAAGACCCGAGGGTAAACGCGGACGTATCGTTACTGTCGCGAACTTCAAAGGTGGTGTTGCGAAAACCACCACTGCAGTATCCGCCGCCCAAGCGCTCACTTTGCTCGGGCGGCGCGTGCTGGTAATCGATTGCGACCCGCAAGGCACGACTACGCAGCTTTGCGGCTGGGCACCGGATGCGGAGATCTCCGACGATCAGACGCTTCTTCCACTTATATACGGCGATCAGCAAACGCTGCACTACGCGGTGCAGGAAACCTATTGGCACAACCTGGATCTCGTCCCGGCGTCATCGTCCTTGTTTGACGCCGAGTTCGAGATTCCGGCCAAGGTTCTCAACGACAGCACGTTCGAGTTTTGGGAGATTTTGCGCAAAGGCCTGTTGCCGCTGACGGCGGAGTATGACGCCGTTGTCATCGACACGCCGCCTGCGCTTAGTTACCTCACGATCAACGCCCTGCTCGCCTCCGACGCAATCTTGCTGCCCTGCCCGCCCGAAGCACTCGACTTTGCGAGCTCTACACAATTCTGGCATCTGTTCGCGGACATCGCGAAGAAACTGCCCGGCGTGCTCGAACAGAAGCGCTTCGACTTCGTCAATGTGATTCTGACCAAGGCAAAGTCCGACGATGTGTCGCGCGTCGTGCGCGGCTGGCTTCAGAAAGCTTATGGCGATCGCGTCCTTCCGTTTGAGATTCCCGAGTCGACGGTACCGAAGGGCGCTTCTGCTCAGCTGTCCACGGTCTATGACTTGTCGAAGCCCGACGGAAGCACTGCCGCGTACAACCGGTTCAAAGAGCCGCTCGATCGGCTCGCCGAACATCTCGACGCGCAGTTCGTCCGCGCCTGGAATCAATCGGAGGCTTAAATGGGTATCGGCGACAGACTGCTGGCAAAGACCGCAAACATTGGAACCAAGCCGGCCGAGCCAAATCAGCCGCGTGTCACGAGCACGGAGGCGCGGACGTCACCCGGAAGGTTGATGGACGCGCAGCATCGCATCAACACGGCGCAGGCGCGTATCAAGGAATTGGAAACGCAACTCGAAGAGCGGGCCGCTTTGGAAGTACCGCTCGACGCGCTGATCGAGGTTAGCGGGCGTCGGCGGAAGCTGACCAGCGAACAGTTCCAGGAATTGAAGAGCAACCTTTCCCAGCACGCTCTAGCGACGCCAATTTTGGTGCGCACGCTGACCGATGGGCGTTATGAGATCGTGGCCGGTCACAATCGTGTGGCCGCATATCGCGAGCTTGGTCGCAACACTATCCGCGCTAACGTGGCGTCGATCGAAGAAGGTGAAATTGAATTTGCGGCGTTCTTCTCGAACCTGCTTTCACCTTCTCTGACCGACTTCGAGAAGTATTGGAATTTCAAACGCCTGCAGGAGCTGAGCGGGCTTTCGCGCACCGAAATTTCGGAGAGCGCGGGACTTAGCAAAAGCCACGTTACCCGCATTTTTTCGTTCGACGCTCTGCCAGAGGCTGCGAAAGCGGCGCTTGCGGAAAAGCCGGAAAGACTCGGCAGCAATGCTGCGCAAAAGCTCGCCGCTTTAACTGAGGCAGGCAAAGCGGAAAAAGTCGTTGAAGCAATTCGCCGATTGATTGATGACGAAAATTTTACGCAAGACAAAGCAGTGGCGCTGGCGGCGGAGAAGCCTAAGGCGATCGCACCTAGTACTACTGTCGTTCGTGCGGGACGGAGAAAGGTCTGCGAGGTCTCAACGAGGAACGGCGTAGTCGGAGTTCGATTCTTCGAGAACGACGCAGGTGACGCCGAGCAATGGGGGCAACGAATTGCAGATTTCATCAACAAGACGTTGACCGAAACCGAAAGAAGCTGAGGCTCTACTAGATTTTATTTTTAAATCAACGAGTTACTTGTAGCTCAGATGGCGCCAACCGATGAGCCTACTAGAAACTCGTTAATAATCAATCACTTGAAAAATATAAACGCGAGGCAACGATGTAAGTAATTTGCGTTAGAAAGACAAAAGCCTTCGGCGCCAACCGAAGGCTTTTGAATTCGGGCTCAACTGCTGCTCGCCCGGTCCGCTTCCCGACGCCAATCGGGTCACGAAGTACACAGATCGAAGTTTAGCGGATCGCGATCGGCAGTCAAGCGTTTGTCCTCCATTTCCAAAAATGGATGTACTTGACATGCATATCGCGCAACTTTCCGTTGCAGGCGAGGACTTTTCTCGCCTCGAAAAACACGAACCATCCGAGAACTTTGCGGACCAACAAGCGCTCGATGATTACGCTTGCGATCGGTCCAATCTTCCCTGGGTCATCTTTCGAGCCGCTCACCGAGCGAATCATCTCGCCGCACTGCCTGCCCGCGCTCGAGCCTTACTCGCCGCTCTGGCTCGCACTGTCGACGCACGTCGTCCCTACGCGGCAATCTTCGCTCGCCGTGAATTGCTAACCGGCCGCGCAATGCAGTCCATGCGTACGTTCTATCGAAGCCTTGAGGATTTGGAGAAGGAGGCCTTAATTACACGTCCTCCGCAGACTCGCTACGGCGCCGCTGGGCTGTTCGGACGTGCCTACCTACATCTCACACCAAAGGTCGTTACCCTTCTAGGTCTTGTTGAGTCAGGTAGCGATACGACAACTAATGCTCAAAATCCAAACGAACGGAAATCAAACCGCGAGCAACCTTCTTCTTTGGTTTCGCCGTCTGCCACCGTGGCAGACGGCGCTATATATAAGGATCTATACCCTACTAGTCAAAAGAGACAACCAGGAAAGCTCCCCGCGGACCTCGAACGCCTGCGCGGTCTGGGCTTTCGTCATTTCCTGATCTTCCGGCTCATGCGCGAAGCGTCCGAACACGCCAAGCGTCTGTCCGATGTGGTCGAAGCCTCCTGGAAACACCTCCAACGGGCGAAGCATCCGATCAGCTATCTTCGGGCACTCCTTCGTGCCCCCGTCGACTTTACTTACCGCGTGCGGACCATTCACGAAGGAAACGTTGAGAAGAAAACTCGAATCGCTCGCGACATCGAACTGCAAAGAGCTTCTGCCGAACTTGCCGGTCAATCTTTTGTGAGCCATGACGGAGCAAGAACATTCCTCGTTTCTGAGGACGCAAAATCCGTCACCACGCATCATCGCAACGAGCGACACCCCCGCACTAGGGCAGGCGCCTGGGCGACCGACTTCCTCGCGGCCATCAAAGCCGGGAAGATCGTTCCGCACAGATCTGATGCGCCGCCAGCGCAAGGTTCGCGCTCTAAATCTCAAATCGATGACACGCATGACCTAAAGACGTCGACTTGCTCGCACGCGGCGCAGTCGCGCTTGAAAGCGCTGAAGTTGCTCATACTTGCTAAACAGGCCGGAGGGCCAAATGGACTGCCAAGAGCGTTGAACAGTGCGTCCGTCATCGAAAAGGCGAGCATCGAACAAGTGCCAGCGCATACGCGAATCTCGAGTCTTGTCGCCGACACTGGCTATGTTAGGGCCCAAGCTGGCATATTGAAAAAACAGCCCACATCGTAACGAATGCTGATATAGTCTAAGGTTGCGCCCGCTAGGGCGAATGGAAGGTGCAGTACGTCGAACTAGACGGGACTGTGCATTTTGCTCGAAGCGATTTTCAGCCACCCGTCCATATAGAGTCAGCAGTCTCGGCAGCGAAAAGCGTGCGCCGAATGCCTACCAAAGTCAGCGAGCCTTTTCGCTCGCGCACGGACCTGTCATCGTCGAGCAAACCTGTCGAGGAGAAAGTATGGCAAGTTTTGATCGGGAAGATTCGGAGCTGGATATTGTCGCGCCGGCGCGCAGGTCCGCGGGTCGACGGGCAGGGAAGGGTAAGGGCCAGACCGGCACGATGCAGCCCGATGTCCCCACGACGGCGGAGCAGGAAGAGGAGCGTCAGCGCCAAATGCGCGCGCTCATTCAGTTGGGCAAGGAGCGGGGGTATTTGACCCACGCCGAAATCAATGACCACTTGCCGGACAACTTCGCGCAAACGGCGGCGATGGAAACCATTGTCAGCACGTTCAACGACATGGGCGTCGCGGTGTATGAGCAAGCGCCCGATGCTGAAACGCTGCTCTTGAGCGATAACGCGCCTGCTGTCGTCGCCGATGAACAGTCGGAAGAAGAAGCCGAGAACGCGCTGCAAACCGTCGATTCCGAGTTCGGCCGCACGACGGACCCCGTTCGCATGTATATGCGTGAAATGGGCGCAACCGAACTGTTGACGCGCGCTGGCGAAATCGCCATTGCGAAGCGCATTGAAGATGGCTTGCATGAAATGATTCAGGCCATCGCTGCGTGCCCGTCCACGGTCGCCACCATTCTGGCGGACGCGGCTCAGGTCGAATCGGGCGAGATCAAGATCGACGAACTCGTCGACGGTCTGAAGGAAGACGATACGGTAGAAGAAGATATTTCGGCATCCGATACATCGGACACGTCCGAGATTGATACGGACACCGAAGAATCCGGCGACGATGAAGATTCCGAAGACGACCTCGAAGGCGGCGATTCCGCTGCATCGAATGAAGCGCGTTTGAAGCAACTCAAAGCGGATTGCCTGGAAGTTTTCGCGCGCGTGAGCGACCTTGCCGAGCAAGCAAGCAGTCCGAAGAGTTCAGGCGCCGCGGCTTCGAAGGCCGTCGAACGGGCACGCGCGGAGATTCAACGCGAGCTCGGTTCCATTCGCTTCACGGCGAAGACCATCGACCGTTTGTGCGCGGACGTCCAGCAGCAGGTTGCGCAAGTTCGCGAGATCGAGCGTCGCGTGCTGCAAATCGCGGTAGATCGTTGCGGCATGCCGCGCGACAAGTTCGTCGAATCGTTCCCGGGCAACGAGACCGATCTCGAATGGACGGCGCGCACGGCGGCGGCTTCGCGTCAATACGGCGCGTCGCTCGAGCGCAGTTTGCCGGCCATTCAGGCTGAACAGCAAAAGCTCATCGACATCGAAGCGCGTGTTGCATTGCCGCTCAAGCAGCTCAAGCAGATCAATCGTCAGATGACGGCTGCCGAGTTGAAAATGCGTCAGGCTAAGCGTGAAATGATCGAGGCAAATCTGCGTCTCGTGATTTCGATTGCGAAGAAGTACGTCAACCGCGGCATGCAGTTTCTCGACTTGATTCAGGAAGGCAATATCGGCTTGATGAAGGCAGTGGACAAGTTCGAATATCGTCGTGGCTGGAAGTTTTCGACGTACGCAACCTGGTGGGTTCGTCAGGCTGTGACGCGTTCGCTTGCCGATCAGGCGCGCACGATTCGCGTGCCGGTTCACATGATCGAAACGATCAACAAGCTGAACCGCATTTCGCGTGAAATCCTGCAGCAGACGGGACAGGAAGCGCATCCGTCGGTGCTCGCGGAACGCATGGAAATGCCGGAAGAGAAGATTCGCGGCATCCTGAAGATTGCGAAGCAACCTGTGTCGCTCGAAACGCCGGTCGGTGAAGATGCCGACGCGACGCTCGGTGACATGATCGAGGACCAAGGCGCGGCATCGCCGGCGGATGCGGCCGTGCACGCGAATATGCGCGCCGCAATCGACGATGCGCTCAATGCGCTTTCGCCGCGTGAAGCGAAAGTTCTGCGCATGCGCTTTGGTATCGATACGGCGTCCGACTACACGCTCGAAGAATTGGGCAAGCAGTTCGATGTGACGCGCGAGCGTATTCGCCAGATTGAAAGCAAGGCAATGCGCAAGCTCATGCATCCGAGCCGCGCGGACAAGCTGCGTCCTTTCTTGGATCGCTGATCGTTTTAAGGGCTGTTGAGGCATCGAAACGCGCCGCCAGTTTTGGCGGCGCGTTTTTTTTCGTCCGCGATTTTCTCAACCGTGCGATGTGCCTTTCGGCGCCGACGTCGATGAACACGTCTGCAACGCGTCGATTGCCTTATGCGCAAGGTTGAGCGTTTCCTCACACGCATGAGTGTTGGCGAATATCGAGCAGCCGCCGCCCGCATCGATTTTTGATACCGCTTTGCGCACCCGATCCAGCGCAAGTTGCGGCGACCCGGTGTCCTTGATGATGCCAGCCAGATCGAACGCGCTGCCGGCGCCGGTTTCGACGTAACCCGGACACTGCGTTTCCGCATGAGCGACCACGCAAATCAACGCAAGCACGGCAACGGCGAATCGGCGGCCGGGCCGCGTCGCGGTTTGGGAACAGAAAATAACATTCATGGGTTGCCGGCTCCCGAAACGGTCGCATTGAAAAGGCGCGCTTCGCTTTTTATCCACATCCGCACTGGACAAGCTTGTGGATAACCTGAGCAACGTCGGTGCAAACTGTTGATGCAAAACGCTTTTAACCCGACGTCTGATTTTCGCGCGATGCCCCACATTGTGGACCTGTCCCAGCGAACGCGTCTAACGTGTCAAAAAGCTGCGACTGGCACGCGCGTTCGCCCTTAACCGTTTCCGCACGATTTCGGCAATATCGTCAGCGACGGTTGATCAAGCAAAAATCCAACGATCACACGCGCTTCGGAATCTCTAGTCCACGTTGAACCGCCGGGCGCGCGAGGAACACATCGAGCACGCGCTTTACGTTCGCGAAATCGTCGAAACCGACGAGATCGCGCGCTTCATAAAATCCGACTAGATTGCGAATCCACGGGAACGTCGCGATATCGGCGATGCTGTAATCATTCCCCGAAATCCAGTCGCGGCCGGCGAGGTGTTTGTCGAGGACTGCGAGCAGGCGTTTCGCTTCGGCGACGTAGCGATCGCGCGGACGCTTGTCCTCGTATTCCTTGCCGGCAAATTTATTGAAGAATCCGACCTGGCCGAACATCGGGCCGACACCGCCCATCTGGAACATCAGCCATTGAATGGCTTCGTAGCGTTGCGCCGGGTCTGCCGGAACGAATTGGCCGCTTTTATCGGCGAGATAAATCAGAATCGCCCCGGATTCGAAAAGCGGCAGCGGTTGACCGTTCGGACCGTTCGGATCGATGATCGCGGGAATCTTATTGTTCGGATTCAACGACAGGAATTCGGGCGACATTTGATCGTTGGTATCGAATCGCACGAGATGCGGCTCGTAAGGCAGCCCTGTCTCTTCCAGCATGATCGACACCTTCACGCCATTGGGCGTCGGTAGCGAGTAAAGCTGAATGCGTTCGGGGTGTTGTGCTGGCCACTTCTGGGTGATCGGAAAATCAACTAAAGAAGTCATGCTGGTTCCAGAAGAAAAGAATTGCTCAATATAGCCGATGGTAATCAACAGCTCGCATCATTAGCGGGCCTGGGCGCTTGCAATTACTTCTATCCAAAGGTCCCGTTGTTTCGCCGACGCGCACTCGGGCCGACTGTCGTTGCACATGCAACTTTGTCGTCCAAACCCAAACACATCGGGTATCGAAGCAATTCAATCGCGCTTACAAAACCGCACGAATCAACTACACGCGCAATTGTAAAAACCACAGCGAAGACAAGCAGTTAGCGCACACCACCGTCACGACTCACCGCCCAGGCAACCGCAAACAAAGACGAACTAAAAAATTGGCTTGCTTATTGCGTTACACAAAACGTAGTCCATGTCGTGTCGATCAACTCAACCGTTGAATTGCTGCTGCCATGAAAACCGTCCCTTTCGCGACGCTTACCGTCCTTGCCGCTCTCGCCGGCGCGCTGATACCCGGCCTCTCGACTGCCCGTCCGCTCGAAAGCCAGCTCGACTGCCAATCCAGCGCGCATCGCTTCATCGCACCACTGCGCGACGACCGCTCGATCGACGCCGCGCCGATGCGCGTCGAAGCCAACTCGGTCAACGCGTTCAAGCCGACTCAAGGCAGCGAACTCACGGCCTACGGGTTTCGCGTATATGCCGTGCTCGGCTACGAACAGGGCGATGCCATGTTCAAGCAGGGCAACGGCCGTCCGATCAACGACTCGGCTTACGGCGTCGTCGTGCTCGGCGCGAAAGATACGGTCGAGGATCGCGTGCGCGAGTCCGGTAGCAACGCAATCGTCCATGAAGTCGTGCCGATGATGATGACCGTCGTCTTCTGCGATGGCAGCAACATGCGCAACACCGCGCGCACGGTGGCGACGGAAGCATCGAGTAATCGTTGAAACGTCTTTGAAAGCGCTCGCTGAAAAGCGCCGCGCTTGTCTCCGCATTCGTCGATAATGTTCTTCCAATCGCGTGATGCACTCACAAGGGTGCGCGCGCACCACAACAGGAGAACGCCGACATGTCCGACGCAGTGAATCAGCAGAAGCGCATTGCCATCGTCACCGGAGCAGGGAGCGGCATCGGCCGTGCGGCGGCGCTTGCTCTACTCGGCGACGGCTGGTCGGTCGTGCTCGCGGGCCGACGCGCGGCGCCGCTCGAAGCGGTCATCGGCGAAGCCGACGCAAGCGAACGCGCGCTTGCCGTTCCGACGGACGTCTCCGATCCGCAATCGGTCGAAAAGCTCTTTGCGGCGGCAGTCGAGCGCTTCGGACGCGTCGATTTGCTGTTCAACAACGCGGGCGTGAGCAATCCGCCGGGACCGTTCGAGGAATGGACGCCCGAGCAATGGCAAGGCGTGGTGAACGTCAATCTGAACGGCATGTTCTATTGCCTGCAACAGGCGTTCCGGACGATGCGCGCACAAACACCGCGAGGCGGCCGCATCATCAACAACGGTTCCATTTCGGCGAGCGCGCCGCGTCCGAATTCGGCCGCCTATACGGCGACCAAGCACGCGGTCGGCGGACTGACGAAATCCGCATCGCTCGATGGCCGCAAGTACGACATCGCGGTCGGTCAAGTGGACGTCGGCAACGCACTGACGGATCTGTCCGAGCGCATGTCGCGCGGCGTGCCGCAGGCGAACGGCGAGACCGCCATCGAACCGATGATGGACGTGAAGATCGTCGGCCAGTCGGTGCTTTACATGGCGAATCTGCCGCTCGAAGCCAACGTACTGTTCCATACCGTGATGGCGACCAAGATGCCGTTCGTCGGTCGCGGCTGATTCAGTCGAACGCGCCTTTCATGTGGTGCGATACCAGACGCGAATGCCCGAGTACCAATGGCTGACGCTGGTATCGTCGCCCGCGCCGAACGTCGAGAGGCTCTCGACGTTCAGTACATCCACACCGTTTTCCTCGATCCACCGGTTCGCGCGCTCGACCAGCGTCGCACCGTTCTCATACACGTTGCCTTTGATCAGGTGATGCTGCACGACTTGCCGCTCGAAGTCTTCGTAGGCGATTTTTGCCATCGCTCGTCTCCTGTTTTTCCACGTTGATTGCTGCGGCGCAACCAGTGCGCCGCATGACGCGTCCTGCCGATTCGAGCATCATATGGCCTGAACGACGCCGCGCGCGGAGCGGTTTACCCGCGGTCGCACGACCGTGCGCGAGCGACAAAAGACGCCAGCCAACGAGCGTCCGGGCACGAGACACCCAGGAGAGCACGCATGGACATGCGGCAACGCGAGCACATCGAGGCAGTCGTCGCGGCGACGACGCGCGCGCAGATTCTGGCCCCTGCGCGCACGCAAGAAAGCATCATTCAGACTTCATGGCGTCGTTGCGTTCATCAATACGGGCTCGATCCGTCGCGCATGCAGGAAGCGCGCATCCTGACGCAGACGCGCTTGCGCGAGCATCAGCAACGGATCGACGATTTCGCACGCATCGCTCGACATGGACTGGAAACACTTTACGAGCAGGTCGCGGGGATGGGTTACGTCGTGCTGCTGACGGACGCGCTCGGCGTGACGGTCGATTACATTGGCGACGCCAACACCGATACGGCCTTGCGTCGCGCCGGGCTTTATCTCGGCGCGGAATGGAGCGAGGACGGCGCGGGCACGTGTGCGGTCGGCACTGCGCTCGCGACGGGGCAGGCGCTGACCGTGCATCAGATCGATCACTTCGACGCCACGCATATTCCGCTGACTTGCACGGCCGCGCCGCTCTTCGATTCGCGCGGCGCGCTCACCGCGATCCTCGACATCTCCGCGCTGACTTCACCGCAAGCGCGCGACAGCCAGAACCTCGCGCTGCAACTCGTGCGCATCTACGTGCGGCATATTGAGAACGCGATTTTTCTGCGCACGCATCGGCAGGACTGGATTCTCAAGCTCAACACATCGCCCGAATTCGTCGATGTCGATCCTGAATATCTGATCGCGCTCGATGAGGGCGGGCGCATCGTCGGACATAACCGGCGCGCGCACGAAATGCTGGCGGCCGAGATCGGGAAGCCTATCGCGCCGGGAGAAACGGCGGCGTCGCTTATCGGCATGCGTTTCGATGCGCTCTTCGAAGCGCGTCTGGAAGATTTGAGCCGTTTTGTCTATTCGCGGCCGAGCGAACTGCGCGCGCTGCCGCTTGCGCGCAGCGGCGCACTGCTTTATCTGAGCGTGATGCCGCCCGCGCCATGTTTCGCGCCATCGACGCAAGAAAAATCCGCAAGTGCGCCCGGCATTCCCGCGCCGCTGGCCGCCCTCGGCGGCGGCGATGCCGCGCTTGCGCGGCAACTCGAACGCGCCGCCAAACTCGTCGATTCGCCGATCAATCTGCTCGTGAACGGCGAAACCGGCAGCGGCAAGGAATTCTTCGCGAAGGCGCTGCATCGCGCGAGTGCGCGGCGCGCGGGTCCATTCGTCGCGGTGAACTGCGCGGCGATACCGGAGACGCTCATCGAAAGCGAATTGTTCGGGCATCTGCCGAACAGTTTTTCCGGCGCGGGTCCAAAAGCAAAGCGCGGCCTGATTCAGGAAGCCGATGGCGGCACGCTTTTCCTCGATGAAATCGGCGACATGCCGCGTGAGTTGCAATCCCGTCTCTTGCGCGTGCTGGCTGAAGGCGAAGTTTTGGCGATAGGCGCGTCGCGTCCGGTTTCCGTGGATGTGCGCGTGATTTCCGCGACGCATCATTCGCTCGACGCGCTGATGCAGGACGGCCGCTTTCGCGAAGACCTGTACTACCGTCTGAACGGCGCGCGCTTCGCGTTGCCGCCGCTGCGCGAACGATCCGATCTCGACTGGCTGATCCGCAAGTTCCTCGATGCCGATACCGCGCATGGTCCCGTCGCGTTGTCGCCGGCGGCGCGGGTTTGTTTGCATCGGCATGAGTGGCCGGGAAATTTGCGCGAGCTCAACAACGTGCTGCGCTACGCGCGAGCGGTGTGCGCGGATGGCGTGATCGAGGTCGACGATCTTCCGGATGGATTCGTCGAATCGACCGCGCACGACGCCGCGCCGCAACCGCCGCATGCACATGTGGCCGACGAAGCGTTCGATACACATCGCCTGCCGCCCGAGGGCATGTTGCTGATGCAGTATCTGCGCGCGGCGAGCTGGAACCTGAGCGCCGTGGCGCGGCAGATCGGCGTGAGCCGCATGACGCTGTATCGGCGCATGGCGCGCTATGGCATTCGTTCGCCGAATCAGCGTGACGCGGGCGGACGTTGAGCATCCGCATTTCGCGATACACCTGTACTCCATGAGACACCTGCCGCTGTGACACCTGTCACGGCGGCACGCGTGCAACGTGCCCTTCCTCTCGTAAAACACCCGTTATTTCCGGGTAATCCCTCGCTATTCCAATTGGCATAGCGCTTGCCTTTACTCGCCTCACAACCATTCCAACGCCCGACGAAGCGTCTTTCTTTCGGCCAGGGCCAACGGAGACACCAGTATGCGTGACAGCGTCGAGCCGCTCGTCGGCATCATCGCCAATCCGGTTTCGGCGCGCGACATCCGGCGCGTGATCGCCAACGCGAACAGCCTGCAACTCGCGGATCGCGTGAATATCGTGCTGCGGCTCTTGTCGTCGCTTGCGGCGTGCGGCGTCGAGCGCGTCCTGATGATGCCGGATCGCGAAGGGCTCAAGGTCATGCTCGCACGTCATCTCGCGCGCAAGCACGGGCACGACGCGGATCTCGCGAGCGTCGAATTCCTCGATATGCCCGTGACCGCGCGGGTCGACGACACCTTTCGCGCGGCGCGCATGATGCAGGACGCGGGCGCGGCGGCGCTCATCGTGCTGGGCGGCGACGGCACGCATCGCGCGGTGGTGCGCGAGTGCGGCGCGGTGCCGCTCGCGGGTTTATCGACGGGCACGAACAACGCCTACCCGGAAATGCGCGAGCCGACCATCTCCGGGCTCGCCACGGGTCTTTACGCCACCGGCCGCATTCCGACTGCGCAGGCGCTCATGTCGAACAAGCGCCTCGACATCGACATACGCGATCAGAACGGCGCCGTGCGCCATGACATCGCGCTCGTCGATGCCGTCATCTCGCACGAAAAATTCGTCGGCGCACGCGCGCTCTGGAAGATCGACACGCTCGCGGCCGTCTACGTGTCTTATGCCGATCCGCAGGCCATCGGCATGTCGGCCATCGCGGGCTTGCTCGAACCAATCGGCCGTCACGAGCCGGGCGGCCTCGCCGTCGAATTGGCCGCATCCGGCAAGGGCGAATTCGAACTTTGCGCGCCCATTGCGCCGGGCTTGATGGAGCGCGTGCCGATCGCAAGCTGGCAGCGCCTGGCCGATGGCGTGCCGCAACGCGTCAAGCAGCGCGCGGGCATCGTCGCGCTGGACGGCGAGCGCGAGCTTGCTTTCGGCCCCGGCGACGAAGTGACCATCACCTTGCGTGAGAACGCGTTTCGCAGCATCGATGTCGCCGCGTGCATGCGCTATGCCGCGCGCGCCGGACTCATGCGCTTATCCGGCAACACTGCCAGCACCGTCGTTTAACCCGATCGAAGGAGACAGACATGACATCGTCGCAAACCCCGCAGCATGCGGGAGGCTTGCCGTTATCGAAGGAAGAACTGCTGAGTGTCTACCGCAAGATGCGCACGATCCGCGATTTCGAAGAGCGTCTGCACGTCGATTTCGGTCGCGGCGACATCCCCGGTTTCGTCCATCTCTATGCGGGCGAAGAGGCGGCGGGCGTCGGCATCATGCATCACCTGAACGACGGCGACCGCATTGCGAGCACGCATCGCGGACATGGGCACTGCATCGCGAAAGGCGTCGATCCCGTCGCCATGATGAAAGAGATCTACGGCAGAAAGGGCGGCTCGTGCAACGGCAAGGGCGGCTCCATGCATATCGCCGACCTGTCCAAAGGGATGATGGGCGCGAACGGCATTCTCGGTGCGGGCGCGCCGTTGATCTGCGGCGCGGCGCTCGCGGCGAAGTTTCGCGGCAAGGGCGAAGTGGGCATCACCTTCGCGGGCGATGGCGCGTCGAACCAGGGCACCTTTCTCGAAAGCCTGAATCTCGCGGCGGTGTGGAATCTGCCGGTGATCTTCGTGATCGAGAACAACGGCTACGCGGAATCGACCGCGCGCGATTACGGCACGGCGGTGGATAGCTACGTGGATCGCGCGGCGGGCTTCGGCATTCCCGGCGTGACGGTGGATGGCACCGACTTTTTCGCGGTGCACGAAGCAGCGGGCGAAGTGATCCGCCGAGCGCGTGAAGGCGGCGGCCCGGCGCTGCTCGAATGCAAGATGATCCGCTTCTACGGCCACTTCGAAGGCGATGCGCAGACGTACCGCGCGCCCGGCGAACTCGACGATATCCGCTCGAACAAGGATTGCCTGAAGAAGTTCGCGCATGCCGTGACGCAAGCCGACGTGATCTCTCCCGGCGAACTCGATGCCATCGACCGCGAAGTCGCCGCGCTGATCGACCGCGCCGTGCAGGAAGCGAAGGACGCGCCACTGCCGGCCGCGGCCGACCTGCTCACCGACGTGTACGTGAAGTATTGATCGCCCATTCAAAACACTTAGCGAGACAAATCATCATGGCCCGAAAACTGAGCATGAAGATGGCGATCAACGAAGCCATCGACCAGGAAATGACCCGCGATCCGAGCGTGATTCTGCTTGGCGAGGATATCGTCGGCGGCGCCGGCGCGGACGGCGAGAAAGACGCGTGGGGCGGCGTGCTGGGCGTCACGAAAGGACTGTACGCCAAGCACGGCGACCGGCTGCTCGACACGCCGCTCTCCGAATCGGCGTACGTGGGCGCGGCAATCGGCGCGGCGGCGTGCGGCATGCGGCCGATCGCGGAATTGATGTTCATCGACTTCATGGGCGTGTGTTTCGACCAGATCTTCAATCAGGCCGCCAAGTTCCGCTACATGTTTGGCGGCAAGGCCGAAACGCCCGTCGTGATTCGCGCGATGGTCGGCGCGGGCTTTCGCGCGGCCGCGCAGCATAGTCAGATGCTGACGCCGCTTTTCACGCATATTCCCGGTCTCAAGGTCGTCTGTCCGTCCACGCCTTACGACACCAAGGGTCTCTTGATTCAGGCGATTCGCGACAACGACCCGGTCATCTTCTGCGAGCACAAGAACCTTTACGGTTTCGAAGGCGAAGTGCCCGAGAACTCATATGCCATTCCGTTCGGCGAGGCCAACATCGTGCGCGACGGCAAGGATGTGTCCATCGTCACTTACGGGTTGATGGTGCACCGCGCGCTGGAGGCGGCCGCGACGCTCGCGAAGGAAGGCATCGAAGCCGAGATCGTCGATCTGCGCTCGCTGTCGCCGCTCGATATGAACACCGTGCTCGAAACGGTCGAGAACACGGGAAGACTCGTCGTCGTCGATGAAGCGAGTCCGCGCTGCAACATCGCCACGGATATTTCGGCGCAAGTCGCGCAGCGAGCGTTCGGCGCGCTGAAAGCGGCCATCGAAATGGTCGCGCCGCCGCACACCCCCGTGCCGTTCTCGCCGACGCTCGAAGATCTGTACATTCCGAGCGCCGCGCAAATCGCCGACGCCGCGCGTAAAACGATGAAAGGAGGAAAGCACTGATGCCCGCAATCACACCGATCGTCATGCCCAAATGGGGCTTGTCGATGAAGGAAGGCACGGTAAACGAGTGGCTAGTGGAAGAGGGCGCGCAGATCGCCGTCGGCATGCCGATTCTCGATGTCGAAACCGACAAGATCGCCAACGCGGTGGAAGCGCCCGACGCGGGTACGTTGCGCCGCAGGGTTGCGTCGGCGGGCGACACGCTGCCGGTGAAAGCGCTCCTCGGCGTGCTCGCGCCGGCCGAGGTTAGCGACGCCGATATCGACGCCTACGTGTCGTCCTACGAAACGCCGCCGGACGAGGAAGGCGAGGGCGACGAAGCGGCGTCGGCATATCACTTCGTCGATGTCGACGGCATTCGCGTGCGCTATGCCGCGCGCGGCGGCGACGATGCGGGCAAGTCCGCGGTGCTGTTCATCCACGGTTTTGGCGGCGATCTCGACAACTGGCTCTTCAATCTCGACGCGCTCGCCGAACACAATCGCGTGTTCGCGCTCGATTTGCCGGGCCACGGGCAATCGACGCCCAAGGTGCCGGGCACGACGCTCGCCGATCTCGCGCGCTTCATCGCGAACTTCATGGACGCGGTGAATATCGAAAAGGCGCATCTCGTCGGGCACTCCATGGGCGGCGGCATCGCCGCGCAACTCGCCGTCGATGCGCCCGCGCGTGTGCAATCGGTCGCGCTCGTGTCGCCCTCCGGTTTCGGCGATGAAGTGAACAACGCGTACACCGAGGGTTTCGTGAGCGCGCAATCGCGTCGCGAGCTGAAGCCAGTGGTCGAGCTGCTGTTCGCCAATCCGGAGCTCGTCAGCCGCCAAATGCTCGACGACTTGCTCAAGTACAAGCGTCTGGATGGCGTGAGCGAAGCACTGACTGCGCTCGGTGGCGCGCTCTTCGGCGGTGGCCGCCAGAGCGGTCAGCCCGGAAGAAAGCTCGAGGAAAGCGGCAAGCCGGTGCTCGTGATCTGGGGCGCGAAAGACCAGATCATCCCGGCCGCGCATGCCGAAAACGCGCCGAAGCATGCGACCGTGCGCATATTCGACGATGCCGGGCACATGAGCCAGATGGAGAAAGCCAACGAGGTCAACGCGTTGTTGAAGGAGCATGTGGGCAAGGGCGTCTGATCGCGCGCAGGTTCGAGGCAACGCGCCGTCGAGGCGGCGCGTTCTCAGCCGCGCGCCCGCTTCTTCGCTACTATGTGCGATGTCGCTGTCACCGCGCGTCCTGACATCCACTCCATGCCCTTCGAATTGCTCGATTTCGAAACGCTGCCCGGGAATCCGCTGCAAGCCGAGGAAGCGCTGCTCGACCGCGCGAAAGCGGGCGATGCGGTGGCGCATCTGTGGGAAGCGCCGCGCTCGCTGATCGTGCCGCGCAGTTATCAGCGTTATGCGCCTTTGGCCGATGCTCGCGATGAATTCGCGCGACGCGGCTGTCCCGTCTGGCTGCGTTTGTCGGGCGGCGGGCTGGTTCCACAAGGTCCCGGCATTCTCAATCTGAGTCTCGCGTATCCCGTGCACGCGCCGATGGGCGCGCTTGCCGAGCCGGTCTATCTGCATCTGTGCGGCATCATCGCGGATGCGCTCAACACCCTCGGCGTGCTCACGCACTGGCAAGCGGTAGAAGGTTCGTTCTGCGATGGCCGCTTCAATCTCGCCTGGGGTCCCGGCCACGATGCGCGCAAGATCGCCGGCACGGCGCAATACTGGCGGCGCGTGTCGTCGTCCCTCGACGAGCAACCGCGCCATGCCGTGCTGGCTCACGCCGTTCTGCTCGTGGATGCCGATCCCATCGAGATCAACGAGCGCGCCAATGCGTTCGAGGCGCTCATCGGCAGCGGGCGGCGCTATGAAGAGATGAAGGTCGTGACCGTGGCGCAAGCGCTCGCCTACGAAGGTTTCGGCATGCCGCCCGGGCTGCGCGAGCGCGTGCGAAATGCCATCGCGGCGCGCGTCGTGGCCGCCGATTTGCCGCAAGCTCCTCTTTAACGCAGCGCTCATCGACCATCGAGGTCATCATGCCGTTCAGACTCGCTTCGAACGGTTTCTTTTTTGCGCTGTGGGTGGCGGTGTGCGCCGCCGCGCCCGAGTTTCTCTGGCAAGGGCTGTTCTCGCTCTTCGGACATTTCTCCTTCAGGGATGCCGCCGCCGCGTTGCTCATCGGCGCGATTCTCGCGTTCTTCGTCGAGCCGCTGCTGGAGCGCTTGCGCGGGTTGCAGGGACACGTGCATCGCGCGGAGAAATCGCCCGCCTTCGCCGCGTGCGAAGCGTTGAGCTTCGCGGTCGTCGCGGTGTGCGTGCACGAAGCGATCACCGTGTATGTAGCGGCGAGCCATTCGAACGAACAGGCCAGCGAGAACCTCGCGAAGGCGGTGGGACAGGCGCTGCAATGGGCGGCGATCCCGTTCGTCATCACGATTGCGTGGATGTCGGCGCGCGGGGCAGTCTGGATGATGTGGACCGCAGCCGGGCTCGCCGTGATCTTCAGCTACCTGACCGGCGTGCTCTTCGAATGGCAGACGCACGTGCTGGTCACGAGCGTGATTCCGGCGATTCTCGTGCTGATCTCGGGATGCATCATCGTGCGCGAACAGTGGGATGCGGACACGTTTCGCCGCTGCGCACGGGCACTCGCGGTGATCGCGCTTGCGTGGCTCGTGCTCTCGGGCGCGGTGCAATGCGTGCTATGGCTCGCGCACGTGCAGTCGTTTCGCCTTTACGACACAGCCGAGTTCCTCAGCGATCTGCGGTTTTATATCGGCTGGGTGACCGGACTGCTCGTGGCGCCGGGAATCGTGGCGCCGGCACTGGCGCGCCCCGACGATGATCAATGGAAACCGCGTCTCTGAGCTGCGATGCCTTCGTAAAAAAAGCGCCGCTGAGGAAGGCTCAAGCGGCGCGTGTCGATGTCAGCTCGAAGGCGGAGGAGGCGGTGGCATGCCCGGCGGAGGTGGCGGTGGCGGCGCGTAATACGCCGCGCCGTTCGGTGGCGCCGTGCGCAACGGACCTGCGACCGGAACACGATCGCCCGCTGCGTACATGCACTGCAGATACGCGTAGTCGTAGCGGCGCTGCACGCCGTAGCCCGACGTTTGCGCCGCGCCCATGCCGACCGCGCTGCCGGTCAACAATCCCGCGCCCGCGCCGATAGCCGCACCCGTGCCGCCGCCGAACGCCGCGCCCGCTGCCGCGCCGATGGCGGTCCCAACCACGGCGCTCCCCACCGCGCTGTTCGTCGCAGCCTGATCTGCGGTGACGCCGCCCGTTTGCTGAAACGCGAACTGACGGCACGATGCGTCGTCCGCGCGGAACTGGTCGAAGGTCTTGCCGGTGCCGGGCAGCGCCATCACGCTGGGTCCGGTCGGCATGACCGTGCACGCGGACAGACCCAAGCCTGAGAGCGCGAGAAAAATAACGAGCCTGCGAGTATTCATAAAAGCCAGCTTCGATTCAATTCGATGGCGGCGGGGGTTGCGCCGGAACTTCGCGCCATCCACCGGGACACTGCTTGACATACGGGTAGTACGTGCGCGATCCCTCGCAGTAATACCAGGTGCCGCCCGACTGAGCCTGAGCCTGTGATTGGTCGGGCTGGCCTTGCTCGACATAAGTGGTCGGCGCGGCGGGCGCCGGAACGATGACCTGCGGCGGCGCATAGTAGTACGGCACGGGCGCCACCGGATACGGGTAGTACAGCGGCCCGCCGATAAACACGCCGACGTGACCGCCCGCGTGCGCCGTGGCGGCGAAACCCGCCGCGGCAAGCGCCGACAACGCGATGAGAGCCTTCACGCGATTCACGACATTTCTCCAAAAAATTTCGCCTGACCCGTTACCGTACAGCATGGAGAATTCCTGCCCGGACCGCGTTTGGCGTATTTTTCTACGCTATTCCAGTTGCGGAGGAAATTCAATTACGGCTCTCCCGATGAATCTTTCGGCGCGTTACCCCGTAACAAGTTGCGGCATCGATCAGGCGCGAAGGATGGTCACGCCTGCTTGTTCGATGGGATCGGTGAGACGTGCATCCGTCGCACTTTCGACGATGACCGTCTGCGCAAGCTCGATATCGCCGATACGGTATGGCGATGCCGCGTTGAGCTTGGCGGCAGACGCGAGCACGACGGTCTCCGCCGCGCGCGCCGCGAGCGCGCGCTTGATATGCGCTTCCTCGAAATCGCCCGTGGTCAGCCCGGCAGTGGGATGAACGCCCGTGACGCCCATGAAATACAGATCGGCGTGGATATGCGACATCGCTTCGACGGCCGCCGCGCCGACCGTGACGATGGAATGCTTGAAAAGCTTGCCGCCGATCAGCACGACTTCCACCGTCGCGTGTTCGGCGAGCGCGACGGCCACGCTCGGACTATGCGTGACTATCGTAACCGCGAGGCTTGCGGGAAGTTGCTGCACGAGCAAGGCCGAAGTCGTGCCGCCATCGACGATCACGATTTGCCCCGGTTCGATCATCTCAACGGCGCGCCGCGCGATACGGCGCTTCGCCTCCGATTCCATTTCCTGCCGACGCGCAAACGGCGCCACGGCCGGAGAAGCGGGCAGGGCGCCGCCGTGCACGCGTTGCAGCAGACCTTCCGCAGCCAACTCGCGTAGATCGCGGCGCACCGTGTCTTCCGACACGCCGAAGCTCGCGCTCAACTCGCTGGCGAGCACCTGACCGTCGCGCGCGAGGGCGTCGAGGATTGTTTTCTTGCGTTGACTCGTGAGCATGATCGTTGCACGAATTTGCTTGTAATTGCACGAAACTGCACGTTACCATGGAAGGCACCACCACGCCATGGAAGACTGCAATGACTGAGACCAAGGAACGAGTACGCGTGCTCGATACCGCTGTTTTATCCGACGACTGGTACGTGCTGAGAAAGGTGACTTTCGACTTTCTGCGCCGCGACGGCACGTGGCAGCGCCAGAGCCGTGAGACCTACGATCGCGGCAACGGCGCGACCATCTTGCTGCGTAACCGGCATAACGGCCACGTGCTCCTGACGCGCCAATTTCGCATGCCGGCTTTCGTCAACGGCCACGACGGCATGTTGATCGAAGCGCCTGGTGGCCTGCTCGACAACTCGACGCCGGAAGAACGCATTCGCGCCGAAGTCGAGGAGGAAACCGGGTATCGCGTGCAGCACGTCGAAAAGATCTTCGAGGCGTTCATGAGCCCCGGATCGGTGACGGAGAAACTCTACTTTTATCTCGGCGAATACGACGGCTCCATGCGCGTCAGTGACGGCGGCGGCGTGGAGGACGAAGGCGAGGAAATCGAAGTGATCGAGGTGCCGTTGGAGAAAGCGCTGGCCATGATCGACAGCGGAGAAATCGCGGACGGCAAGACCATCATGCTGCTGCAATACGCCGCGCTGAAAGAGCGCCGCGATCAGGCGAGCAGCGAGACGGCCTTTACCTGCGCCCAGACCCGCACGCCCGCGACAATCTCCAGCCGGTCCAGCGAATAACGCGTGATGCGCGCGAGGAGCGGCGAGCCGTCCACGTCGAGGCGCACGACGACTTGCGCGGGGTCCGCATCGTCGGCGATGTCGAACACGACTGCGGGCAGCAGATTGAGAACGCTGCTCGACGTGTGCGGTTCATTGCCGGCGATCAGGCTTACGTCGCGCGCTTTCACGGCGACACGCATCGCGCGGCCTCGTTCGACTGGCGCATGCACGACGGTGAGCGAGGCGCGGCCGCCCGGCAGCGCGAGCGACAGCAAACCATAACGCGCATCGTGATCGGCGACGATGCCTTCCAGCACCACCGATGCATCGTCGGCGAGCGCGAGCGGCAGATCGAGCCGCGCGAGCGTATCGGCAATTGCGCCGCTTGCCAGCGCGCGACCGGCTTCGAGCAGAACGAGGTGATCCGCGAGGCGCGCGACTTCCTCGGGCGCGTGGGTCACGTACAGCACGGGGATATCGAGTTCGTCGTGCAGACGTTCGAGATACGGCAGGATTTCGAGCTTGCGCTTTTGATCGAGCGCGGCGAGCGGTTCGTCGAGAAGCAAGAGACGCGGACTCGTCAACAGCGCCCGAGCAATGCCCACGCGCTGGCGTTCGCCGCCCGACAATCCGCCCGGATCGCGCTCCAGCAGATGCCCGATGCCAAGCAGTTCCGCCGCCTGTTCCAGGTCGACGCGTCGCTCGCGTGCCGCCACGCGATCGAGCCCATAGCGAAGATTCTTGCGCACGCTCAAATGCGCAAAGAGACTGGCTTCCTGAAAAACGTAGCCGAGCGGACGCTTGTGCGTCGGCAGAAAAACGTTGCGGTCGGTATCGAGCCACACTTCGCCATTGACGACGAGCCTTCCCGCGCGCGGCCGTGCGAGTCCCGCGAGACAGCGCAGCAGCGTGGTCTTGCCGGAACCCGAATGGCCGAAGAGCGCGGTCACGCCGCGTCCCGGCAAGCGCAGATCGACATCGAGCGTGAAGCGGCCTTGTTCGACGAGAAAGCGCGCCTCGATGGCTTGACCGGTCGATGAGATTTCAGGCATGCACCGCCGCCGATCGACGGCTCGAATAGAGCAGCAACAGCACGATGAACGAGAACAGCACCATGCCGCCCGCGAGCCAGTGCGCCTGCGCGTATTCGAGCGCTTCGACGTGATCGAAGATCTGCACGGAGACCACGCGCGTGCGCCCGGGAATATTGCCGCCTATCATCAGCACGACGCCGAATTCGCCGACCGTGTGCGCAAAACCGAGGATCGTCGCGGTGATGATGCCCGGCCGCGCAAGCGGCAACACGACAGTGAAAAACGTGTCCCACGGTCCCGCGCGCAAGGTCGCGGCGGCTTCGAGCGGACGGCTGCCGATGGCTTCGAACGCGTTCTGCAGTGGCTGCACGACGAACGGCATCGAATAGATGACCGAGCCGATTACGAGCCCCGCGAACGTGAAGGGCAAGAGGCCGATGCCCGACGCCTGAGTGAGCTTGCCGACGTAACCGTTCGGCCCCATCAGCACGAGCAGATAAAAGCCGATGACGGTAGGCGGCAGCACGAGCGGCAACGCCACCACCGCGCCGACGACACCCTTTGCTCGCGAGCGCGTGCGCGATAGCCACCACGCGACAGGCGTGCCGATGACGAGCAGAAGCGCCGTCGCCAGCGACGCCAGTTCGAGCGTCAGCGTGATGGCCTGGAGATCGGCGCTATCGAGCGGCATCGCGAACAATCAGAGCTGATAGCCGAACGAGCGGATCACCTCGGCGGCCTTCGGTCCCTTGAGGTAATCCTCGAACTGCTTCGCGACCGGATTGTCCTTGCCCTTGTTGAGAATGACCGCGTCTTGCTTGATCGGCTCGTGCAGCGATTCCGGCACGATCCACGCCGAACCGCTCGTGATCTTGCCGTTCTTGTAGATCTGCGAGAGTGCGACGAAGCCGAGTTCGGCATTGCCCGTCGCGATGAACTGCTGCGCTTGCGAGATGCTCTGCCCTTCGACGATCTTCGATGCCACCGCCTGCGTGAGCCCGAGCTTGTCGAGCGTCTGCGTGGCGGCAAGTCCGTACGGCGCGGCTTTCGGATTGGCGATCGCCAGATGCGTGAACTGGTTCTTCTTCAGCACTTCGCCTTTGTCGTCGACGTAACCTTCCTTCGCCGACCACAACGCGAGCGCCCCGGTCGCGTAAGTGAAGCGGCTTCCCGGCACCGTCATGCCTTCGCTTTCGAGCTTGGCGGGCGTGGTGTCGTCGGCGGCGAGGAATACTTCGAAGGGCGCGCCGTTCTTGATCTGCGCATAGAACTGACCCGTCGCGCCGAACGAAGCGACGACCTTGTTGCCGGTATCCTTTTCGAAGTCCGCTGCAATGGCCTGCACGGGCGCCGTGAAATTGGCCGCCACGGCAATCTGCACTTCGCCTGCAAACGCCGACGAAGCGGCGAAGCCCACCGCCAACGAAAGCAAAGTGCGCAACAAACGAGTCTTCACGTAAAGCTCCTTGGGTTCTGTTTTATTGGCTGCACCGGATTGCGCGCTGCTGGTCTTGGATCTTCGCGCGGTCATGGAATCCGGCGAGCACCGTAATATATACGACTATATTGCGTTCGGGCATGCTCGCTGCATCACATGACGAGTATGGGTCTCCTCGGATGATTTCGTGTGAGTGAGACTCATGAAAATCGATTGACCGCCGCCGCGATGTTCGCCGAAACTTTGCAAATCATCCGCCTGGAACTGAGCACGGCTCAACTTTCGGTGGCAAGCATAAGGAGACAAGGACATGTCCGACGCCATGAATCTGCAACGCATCAAGCTCTCGGTGACGGGACACGTCGCCCGCGTGACGCTGGATCGCGCCGATGTACGCAACGCCTTCGACGACGCGACCATCGTCGAACTGACTGCCGCCTTTCGCGCGCTCAACGACGACACGAGCGTGCGCGTCATCGTGCTCGCGGCGAACGGCCCGGCCTTTTGCGCGGGCGCCGACCTCAACTATATGAAGCGCATGGCCGGTTATTCGGAGGCGGAAAACCGCGCGGACGCGCTCGGGCTTGCGACCATGCTCAACACCATCTACACGAGCGCGAAGCCGGTGATCGCCAGCGTGCAGGGCGATGCCTACGCGGGCGGCATGGGCCTCGTCGCCGCGTGCGATATTGCGGTGAGCGTGGACAGCGCGAACTTTTGCCTATCGGAGGCGAAGCTCGGGCTCATGCCCGCGACCATCGCGCCTTACGTCATTCGCGCGATGGGCGCGCGCGCCGCGCATCGCTACTTCGTGACGGCCGAGCGTTTCGATGCGACGGAAGCGCTGCGTATCGGCTTCGTGCATCAACTGACGACGAGCGGCGAGCTCGACCGAACCGTCGATGCAATGGCGAACAACATCGCGTCCAACAGCCCGAACGCCGTGGGCGAGTGCAAGCGGCTGGTGTCGGAACTCGCGGGCAAGGTCATCGACGATTCGTTGATCTCCGATACGGCCGAACGCGTCGCGCGCATTCGGGCATCGGACGAAGGGCGCGAGGGCGTGCAGAGCTTCCTCGAAAAGCGCAAGCCGTCATGGCTCGGGTGACGCGATGATCACACTGCATCATTGCGTGAGCGCGCGGTCGTTCCGGCCGCTTTGGGCGCTCGAGGAAATCGGCGTGCCGTACCAACTGAAGATGCTGCCGTTTCCGCCACGTGTGGTGGCGCGCGAGTTCATGCAAGTGAACCCGCTCGGTACGATTCCGGCGTTCAATGACGACGCGCTCTTTATGACCGAATCGGCCGCGATTTGTCAGTATCTTGCGGCGTGTTATTCGCCCGGCGCGCTGGATGTCGCTTCGCACGAAGCGGACTTCGGCCGCTATCTCAACTTCCTGCACTTCGGCGAGGCGACGCTCACGTTTCCACAGACGCTCGTCTTGCGTTACACGCATCTGGAGCCGCCCGAGCGCCGGCAGCCGCAAGTCGCCGAGGATTACGCGAAGTGGTTTCATGCGCGTCTGCGCACGCTCGTGCCGCTGCTGGAGCGCGAGGCTTTTTTGTGCGCGGGGCGGTTCACGGCCGCGGATATCTCGGTTGGTTATGCGTTGATGCTCGCGGAGCATATCGGTTTGCACGAACGCTTCGCGGAGCCGATCGCCCGCTATTGGTCCCGATTGCGCGAACGCGATGGTTTCCAGCGAGCCATGCGCGCGCAAGGCGACGCGGCTGTCGCGCAGGGCGTGTCGCCCGATCCATCGCCGGATATGCGGCCGTTCGGCTCGCGCTAACAGCCTTCCGGCTCGACGCGTGAAGGCGGGCGCACGTCGTCCCTCCTTCACGTCCCCCCATCCGCGGGGCTGTGCAGAACGCCATCGAACCTTAATCTGCTCATCAGGCGCTCACGTTTGCGAGCGCAAATCAGACAGACGAGGTAACTGGCGATGTACGTCTTCTCCTGGCTCTTATCGATGATCGTCGCGCTCGTGGCAACGGGCACGATCGTATTCGCGATGCCGCGCTCGGCCGCCGACGAACTCAGCGTAGCGACCGCGCCGCACACTTTCTTCAGCAGCGAATTGAATCGCATGACGACGATGCTGGCGTCGTGCGTGACAGACGCAGACTGACACTAATCGAGGCGCGCCGCACGATGCAAAGGCGCTCACGGTTAGCGGTTTGGAATCAACACGTTGCACTGATTTCCATAACGATATCCACAGGCTTGTGCAGAAGATCTGTGGACAACCAGGGCCGGGGGCGCCTGGAAACGAAAACCCCAACCGGCGCACGGGGAGCGCTGGGGAGACCACATACGATGAGACGTGAAGGCGTCCAGGCGAGCGGGCCCAATAGGTTCGAGGTTCGATGCGAACGAAAATTCACCGCGCGGAAAAGCGCAGGGGAGACCAACAGTCAATGCGGGGAACGAGGCGCGCGGGGGTGCGCTTCGGCGGTGAGACGTGCGTAAGCGCCGCAAGCGGGCGAAAAAAAAGCCCGCTGCATTGAGCGGGCTTGAATCCATATCGGTTGAGACATGGAGGAGACAAGGCTTAGTATAAACCCTTACCCACCCAAGTCAAGCATCAAACCAAAAAATTTGCGCTGGGGAAGGGCATCGTCAAGCAAGTCTGCTTCGGTCATTGCTTGCCGAGACTGTGGTAGTACGCCGCGAGATTGGCGATATCCGCCTCGGACAAGGGTTTCGCGACCATCGACATCATTTCGTTCTGGCGCGCGCCCGTGTGAAAGTCGGTCAGCGCCTTCACGAGGTACTCCTCCGTCTGCCCCGCGAGGTTGGGCGCTTCCGGCAGCTTCGACATGCCGTCGAGCCCGTGGCACGCCTGACACTGCGCCGCCTTCGCGCGCCCCGCCTTGATATCGCCCGCTGCGAGCGCGACGCTGGATACCGCCAGCATCAGGCTCGCCACCACGGCTGTCTGCGCCGGCCGCATCACTTCGACCCCGAATACGAAATACGATAGATGGCGCCAGCATAGTCGTCGGATACCAGCAGCGAGCCGTCCTGCAATACCTGGACATCGACCGGGCGTCCCATGTACTCGCCGCTCGAAGTGAGCCAGCCATCCGCGAAGACTTCCGGTTCGCCTGCCGTGCCGTCGTCCTTGACGGGCACGTACATGATGCGTGCGCCGATGGGCTTCGTGCGATTCCACGAACCGTGTTCCGCGACGAAGATGCCGCCCTGGTACTTGTCCGGGAACGTCTTCGCGTTATAGAACGACATGCCGAGGTCGGCCGCGTGCGCCGCGAATTCGACTTGCGGATACACCAGGTTCGCCGGCGGATTCTGATCCTTGTAGTCGACGGTTCGCACCTTGCCGCCGCCGTACCACGGGAAGCCGAAGTTCTCGCCCGCCTTGGTCGCGCGGTTCAGTTCGCCCGGAGGAATTTCGTCGCCCATGCCGTCGACCTGGTTGTCGGTGAACCAGAGCGTCTTGTCCTTCGGATTGAAGTCGAGGCCGACCGAATTACGCACGCCGTGCGCGTAGGTTTCGCGGTTCTTGCCGTCTTGATCCAGACGGATGATGCCCGCGAGCCCGTTCTTATCGATATCGGCGAGTTTGTCTTTCGGCGGCACGTTCCACGGCTGGCCGAGCGCGATGTATAGCTTCTTGTCAGGCCCGATACGGCACGCGCGCGCGCCGTGATTGAAGCTCTCGAACGTCGCCGGGATCAGCTTGCCTTGCGGCACGACGACCGCCGCGGCCACGTCCGGCCCGCCGTCGCCGAAGAACTGTGCCGCCGGGAACCCGAGCACGCGATTCTGCTCGACCACGTAAAGCACGCCATCCGGCGAGAAGCAGACGCCGTTCGGCACCTTGAACGTGACCGACGAGGCGAATTGAACGACGTCATCCGCGACGCGCCTTTTGGTTCGATCCGTCACCTGCCATACGCGATTCTTGCGCGTGCCGACGAACACCACGCCCGTCGAAGGCTCGATAGCCATGTGCCGCGCTTCCGGCACGATTGCATACAGGTCGATCTTGAAGCCTGGCGGCAGTTTGATCTGCTTGAGATTTTCGCGCAGCGCGTCGGCGGTCTGACCGCCTTGCGGCACCTTTTCGGCCTGACTCGTGCCGGTCTGCTTGAAGTTGGACAGCGAATTGAGATTGTCTTGCGCGGCGTTCGCATACGGCAGGCAGGCGAGCATGGCGCCGACCGCCAACGGCAAAAGCTTGAGCGTTGCGTTCATCTGGTTGTCTCCTTGTTGTTACGGCTTATTGAACCTCACTGAACAACACGACTGATGACTCTCGCCGAAGGAGACGGCGTCACGCGAACCTCGACCAAGCACGCGCATCACGACGCCGCTGCCTACGGTAGCAACAATCTTAGAATACGAATCGCCCGCTGCAAGCAGCGAGCCGGTTTTTTTCACGCGCTGATAAAAAGCGTCGGCAGCTATTTCCTGCCATCGAAGAGAAAGACGTTGGCACGGTCGGGGCTCGGCAGCGCGACCAGCAGGCGCGGGCCGTCGAGCACGGCGGCGCCCTTGACGGTCGCGTCGGGCAGCGGGCAGGGCGCGGGGCCGAACGTCACCGAGACGTCGTAGGCGTTCGCGCCGGGACGCGGCGCCACCGTTCCCTTGAAGATGCAACCGGCGCTCGTCGTGCCGGCGGCGTAGCCATCGGCGGCGACGGTGATGCGCGTGGTCGTCGCGCCTCCGAGCGACATTCCGCGGCCGCTGTAGAGGCCGCCAGCGTTGGCGAGGCTCGGTCCGGTGTCGAGCATCGGCGCGGCGTTCACGTTGAAGGCGAGGCCCGCGCCGCCGTTTTTGCTTGCGACCGTGCCGCTTACGGCCGGCGCTTGCGCGAAGTTTGCGCTGAAGTTGGCGGCGGTGGCGGGCGCCCGGCCCACGCGATAGTCGAACGCCGAGGTGCTCGCGAACTTGCCGTCGCTCGTCTGCGTGCCGCCCGTGGCGATGGCGACGCCCGACAGGTTCGTGCCGCGCGTGTCGTTCGGAGTGCCGTAGAAGAGATACGCCGAGCCATCGAAGAGCACGAGCAGCGTGGCATCGGCCTGACCGTTGTCGATTGTCCCTTTGTAGACGCCGCCCGATGGCAGCGTCGTCGTGACGGTGCCGGGCGGTGGCGGAGCGGAAGAGTCGGTTGCGCAGGCCGCGAGCGCGAGACTCAGGGCGAGCGGCAATGTGAAAGTCAGCGGGACTGGCGGCTTGAATCTTGTGGTTATCGTCACTCTGGACTCCGGTCTCGATCGAGGCGGCATCGTGCGATGCGCGCGGTGAACGTCCTGTATAGGCGCTGAAAAAGCACAGGTCAAGCGCGATGCACGACCGTGCGGCGCGCCGAGTCTTCCTCGTTCAGCGTCTTTACGACGGCTTCATGGCGATGCGATCAGAATGCAGACGTGGTGAAACTCGTAAGTGACGCCGTCTCGTTCGAACATGGCTTGTTCGCTTAGTAAGCGCCTGCGATCGGCAACAGCAGATAGGGCAGCAGCGCCTCGTAAGACATGGCCGTCGCTTGCGTGTCGGGCAAGGTGGGCGCGGTATCGATCACGGGTGCGTCGCGCCCGATGTCGATGTCGACGAGCGATGCGCCTGCGATGGGTGTCGGTTCGATCTTCATTTTCCCCTCCTGTCATGCAGCGTATGAGGGGAAGTCTGGGCGCGAAGAGTTAGGACAGTGTGAGGCCGCAAGGCTCTTGCGTCAGGACGCGCGTCTCAAGCGGGACCGTCGAGCCAGTTTTCGATCTTGACGCCTGGATAGTGAGTGAAATCCCTCACGTTGTTGGTCACGACCGGTACGCCGAGCGCAACCGCATGGGCCGCGATCAGCTTGTCGAGTGCGTCGTGCTTGCGCTCTCGCGTGGCCGCGCGGATCGGGCCATAAGCGCTTGCCGCTGCCTCGTCGAAAGGCGCGACTTCGATCAGTTTCACGAGCGCAGCGAGATTGTTCCGCTCGCGCCTGGGCCGCGCACTCGTGCTTGCGCCGTATGCCAGCTCCGCGAACGTAATCGATGACATGACGACGTCGCCGACAAAGAGCTGCGCGAAACGCCGCGCCACCTGTTCGGGCTGATTCTTCATTAGGTAGATACACATATTCGTATCGAACAAGTACTTGGGCATCAGAGCGCGTCCCGTTTGTCTTGCGTCTGATCGCCACGCCCCTCCGACATGAAGTCGGCGCCAAAACGCCCGAAACAGTCGAGCGCGCCGGCAAGCGGGCGGCGCAGGCGGCGAATCCGCAATTCGTCGCCCACGCGTTCAATCTCGACTTCCGTTTCCGTTTCGGGAAACGCGATATCGGCGGGAATGCGAATGGCCTGCGAGTTGCCATTGCGAAAGATTCGGGTAATAGCCACGTTGACACCGTGTGTGTACATATGTGTGTACTGTACCAGACGGATCGAAGGAACGGTTGATTGCATGGCGGCGTTCTTGAAGTCAAAGGAAATCGAACAAAGCGCGGAAAGGTTTTTGCTCATGCGTCTTATCGTGCACCAACCGACGCAATCAGAAAACTACCCCGATCGGCCAATCCCATTTATGTATCGATCATCCAAGCAAAGCCAACAATGCAACCGGAAATTCGCTTCACGCCTTCGAAGCCATTTCCAAAAACCCCTTCACCGCCGCCCCTTTCTCGAACCGCCGATACACCACCGCGACTTCCGAAGGCACCGGCTTTCCCGCGATCTCGCGATACTCAACGCCCGGCACCGTCACGCATTGCGCGAGCGATCGTGGCACGACCGCCACATCGCCGCCGAGCGACACATGCGCGAGCACATCCGACAGCGTGCCCGGATGTCCGGCGATGTGCGGCTCGAAGCGCCCGCGTCTTCCAACCTCGAGCGTGCCGGACTCCTGCTCCGGCAACACGAACGACTGACCACGCAGCTGCGCGGGCGTGATGGTTTCCAATTGCGTCAGCGGAGAATCGGCCGGTAGCGCGACGATGAACGCATCGCGACGCACCGTGCGCACCTCGACGCCATCCGGATACGGCACGGGCGGCCGCACGTAAGCGATATCGATATGACCGTCGATGAGCAGCGCGCCCGCCTCGCGCATGACGATCTCGCGGATACCGATGGCAACCTGCGGATAGCGCGCACGAAAGCCGCGCACGTGTGTCTGCAGCACGCCCGAATAAACCGCCGAACCGACGTAGCCGATCACGATCCTGCCCAGCTCGCCGCGCTCCGCCAGCGCCGCGCGCTCGGCCCCGCGCGCGAGATGATCGAGCGCGCTCGATGCCTCGACGAGATACGCCTCGCCCGCCGCGGTCAGCGCCACCGAGCGCTTCGTACGCTGAAAAAGCCGCACGCCAAGGAGCCGCTCCGCTTCCTGAATTTGTCGCGTGAGCGCGGGCGGCGCAATGCCGAGTTCATCGGCGGCACGCGTGAAATGCAGATGCCGCGCGACGCTCAAAAAGCAGCGCACATGGCGCAATTCCACTGGCATGAGAGCCTCGCTTCATATTGTCGAATGCATCAATTATTTGGAGATTCTATGTCAATGACAGACAAGAGTGATCTCACTAGCATCGATAGTTTCATCGTCAACATTCGCCCGCCATGTCCGACACCGCCGATGTCTCGCCGAACCAGTCCGCCGCGCGCTTCGTGCTTCTCACCGCATCGGCGACTTGCGCGCTGATCACGCTCGATACCAACGTCGTCGCCGTGGCGCTGCCATCCATCGCGCGCGATTTCCACGCCGGTTTCGCCGATGTCGAATGGGTCGTGAGCGCCTACATGGTCGCGTTCGCCGCGTGTCTGCTGCCGGCGGGCGCGCTCGCCGACCGCATCGGCAGAAAGAAGATGCTGATCGCCGGGCTCGCGGCGTTCGCGCTGGCCTCGCTCGGCTGCGGCCTCGCGCCTTCCGCGTTCGCGCTGAATCTGGCGCGCGCGGCGAAGGGCGTCGGCGCGGCAATGCTGCTCACGTCCGCGCTCGCGATCATCGCCAACACCTTCCACGAAGGCGCGGCGCGCGCTCGTGCATGGGCGATCTGGGGCACCTGCATGGGGATTTCGACGACCGTCGCGCCACTCGTCGGCGGCGCGATCACGCAATGGTTCGGCTGGCGTTGGATCTTCCTCATGAACCTGCCGATCTGCGCGCTGCTCGCGTGGTGCGCGTGGCGCGGCATGCGCGAGTCGCGTAATCCGCATGCGGGATCGCTCGACCTGCTCGGCAGCGCGATCTTTGCCGCGTCGCTTTCGCTCGGCATCTGGGCGCTGATCGGCGGTCAGGCCGATGGCTGGACGAGCTGGCGTACCGAAGCGCGCCTTGCCGCGTGCGCGGCGCTCCTGGTCGTGTTCGTGCGCGTGCAACGCTCGCGCGCGCATCCGATGATCGATCTCTCGCTGTTTCGCGAACCGCGCTTCGTCGCCGCCGTGCTCGCCATGTTCGGCTACGCGGCCTGCGCGCAAGTCATGATGACGTTCCTGCCGCTTTATCTGCAAAACGCGTTCGGCTTGACCGCGGTGCGCGCGGGCGTCGGCATGTTGCCGTTCGCGCTCGCGATGATCGCCGGGCCGCATCTCGGCGCGGCGCTCGGCAAGCGCGTGCCTGCAATGGCGCTGCTCACGTTCGGGCTTGCGACCATCGGCGTGGGCAATCTGCTGACGGCGTGGTTCGCGTCGATGTCGTATTACGGGCTCATCGCGGTCTCGATGATCGTCACCGGACTCGGCGCGGGCATCCTCAACGGCGACACGCAGAAGGCGATCATGGCGTGTGTGCCGGCGCATCGCACGGGCATGGCGTCGGGTATCAGCACGACGACGCGCTTTACGGCCATCGTCACGTCGGTGGGCGTGCTCGGCGCGGTGCTCGCGGCGCGCACGAAAAGCGCGCTCGATCTGCATGCAAGCGGTTTCCCTGCCCTCATGCACGCGCTCGATGAAACCTTCCTCTCGCGCGTGCTTGCGGGCGATCTGGCACACGCGGGCGCGGGCGGCAACGCGGCTGTCGTCGCGATCGCACGTGCGAGTTTCGCGAGCGGCTTCGCGGCTGCGTTAGGTGTGGCGGGCGTGAGTGCGTTGCTCGTGGCGTCGGCGGTGTGGGTGCTTGCCGGACGCAGCGAGCGGGCTAGCGCTGTGCGAGTCGACGCGTAGAGAACCATCCGGCGCGCGGCAGAATCAGCGGGATAACCCCTATGGGTGAAGATCCGCCCGCCGTTTACTGTATCGATACACTAAATCGATACAGCCGCAACCGGCGCACTGCGATCCGCGGCTCTCAGGAGACAAGACATGCAATCGACATCCCGGCGACGCTTCCTTCAAACCGCCTCGGCGGCCTCGCTCGCGGTGGCGGGCGGCGCGTTGCCGTCGCTCGCACGCGCGCAGGCGCCGGTCGCGCTGCGGCTTTCGTCGTCGATGCCCGCGAATCAAAACGCCGCGCACTACGTCTGGTATCAGTACCTGGCTGAAAACCTGAAGGCGAGCGTGGGCGAGCAGATTCGCATCGACTATTTTCCGAACAATCAGCTCGGCAAGGAAAGCGACGTCGTTCAGCAAGTGAAGGTCGGCGCGGTCGACATGATGGTGACGGGCTCGTCCATCTGGGCAACGGTTCTGCCCGAACTCGGCATGCTCGATCTGGGTTACGTCTTCGATAACTTCGATCACGTCGGCCGCGCGATGGACGGCAGCGTCGGCCAGAGCTTCGACAGCCTGCTGCAAAAGCGCGCGGGTTGCTCGGTCATCACGTGGGGCTATTCGTTCGGCGGCCGCAACGTGTTCACGAAGAAGCCCGCGCACTCGCTCGCGGAAATCAAGGGCGTGAAACTGCGCGTGCTGCCCACGCCCGCTTTCATGGACACGTTCAAGCTGATGGGCGCGGTGCCGACGCCCATTCCCATCGGCGAGTTGTACATGGCGGCGCAAACCGGTGTCGTCGACGGCTTCGAGCACGACTGCGCGACCGTGCTCGCGAGCAAATACGACGAAGTGGTGAAGTCGTGCTGGCAGACGCAGCACGTGTTCAGCCCGCTCGTCGTCGTGATGGGCCGCCGCTCGCTCGACAAGATTCCCGCGAATCTTCGGCCGGCCTTCCAGAAGGCCGCGCAGGATGCGACGGCGAAGCAGCGCACGGTAGCCGTACAGACGGCGGCGCGCGCCGAGCAGGAACTGAAGCAGCGCGGCATGACTTTCTTCCCGATGTCGCCCGCGGACCGCGAGACCGCGCGTCACGAAATGCAGACGCAGTTGTACGCGAATTTCGCGAAACAGTATCCCGCGACCGCGCCGCTTTTTCCGGCCATCGCCGCCGCACGAGGCTAAACGCCATGACCTCTTTCTCCGCGACGCCCGGCCCCGAAGCGCAGCTTGCGGCCGCGCCCGGCTTCGGCCAGAAGACCGCGCTCACGCGCGCGCTCGCCGTCGTCATGCGCTGGATCGAATACCTTTGCGCCGCCGTGCTCGCGGCCGATGTGATCGTGGTGTTCGTCTCCGTCATCTATCGCTACTTTCTGCACGATCCAGTCGATTGGGCCGAGGAGATCGCGCGCGCGTTGATGATCGTGCTGGTCTTCTTCGGCGCCGCGACCGTGCTTGCGCGCAGTCAGCATGTCGGCGTCGATCTGTTTCGCGCGGCGCTGCCCGCACGCTGGCAACCGGCGCTGATTCAGGCCGGGCACTGGATCATCGCGGGCGTGGCGGCCAATCTGTGCTTCTCGTCGTGCCTCTTGCTCGTCGATTCCTACGGCCAGATGACGCCAAGCGGCCTGCCCGCGTGGATCAACGTGTATCCGCTCGTCGCGGGCAGTGTGTTCATGGCGGTGTTCGCGCTCGCCAATGCATTGAACGGGCCGCGCAAGACGGTGTTCGGCGCGCTCATCGGTTGCGTCGTGGTCGCGGCGGCGCTGTTCGGCTGGAACGCGCTCATGCCCGATCACGCGATCAAGCCGGGCATTCTGCTCGCGGCCGGTTTCGTCGGCGGACTCGTGCTCGGCGTGCCCATCGGCTTCGTGCTCGCGTTTTCCGCGTTGCTGTATTTTCTCGCCGAGCCGACCCTGCCGATCCTCGTCTACTCGCAACAGGTGATGGCCGGCGCCGACCACTTCGTGCTGCTCGCCATTCCGTTCTTCGTGCTTGCGGGCTTGCTGATGGAAACCAACGGCATGTCGTCGCGGCTGATCGAACTCCTGCTGCGTATTTTCGGTCGCGTGCGCGGCGGGCTCGGACTCATCACCATCATGGCGACGGCGTTCTTCTCAGGCGTGTCCGGCTCGAAGCTTGCGGATATCGCGGCGGTCGGCGGCGTGGTCATGCCGGCCGTGCGTCAGAGCAAGCAGGACCCGAACGAAGCGGCGGCGCTCCTCGCGTGCAGCGCGGTGATGGCCGAGACCATTCCGCCGTGCGTGAACATGATCATCATGGGCTTCGTCGCGAACATTTCCATCGCGGGGCTGTTTCTCGCGGGCGTGGTCCCGGCGGCGGTGCTGGCGCTCGCGCTTGCCGTCGTCGCGGTGATCTTCGGGCGTCGTATCAACGTGGCCGATGCGCTCAAGAACCGGCGTGCGTTTCTGCCGCTGATGGGCGGCGCGTTCGTCGCGCTCGTGATGATCGCGATGATCGGCAAGGGCGTGACCTCGGGTATCGCGACATCGACGGAAGTGTCGGCGTTCGCCGTGGTCTATGCGCTCGTGGTCGGCTGGCTCGCGTTTCGCGAACTTACGCCGCGCAAGGTGGCGCGCGTGTTCGTGCGTTCGGCGTCGATGGCGAGCAGCATCCTGTTCATCGTGGCGGCGGCGTCGAGCGTGTCGTTCGCGCTCACCATCGAGCAGATTCCCGCGCTCGTCTCCGATGCCATGATCAACTTCGCGCATCAATACGGGCCGACGATGTTCCTGCTGCTGTCCGTGCTCATCATGATCGTCTTCGGCGCGGTGCTGGAAGGCGCACCCGCGCTTATCATCTTTGGACCGCTTCTCACGCCGATCGCCACGCAGCTCGGCATCAACCCGCTGCACTTCGGCACGGTGATCGTCGTGGCGATGGGGCTCGGTCTGTTCGCGCCGCCCGTCGGCTTGGGGCTTTTCGCGACCTGCGCGATCACCGGCACGGAAATGAAGGCCGTCGCGAAACCGATGGTCAAATATCTGGTGGTGCTGTGCGCCGCGCTCGTGGTACTCATTCTGGTGCCATCGTTTTCTCTGTGGCTGCCGACCCGGCTCGGCCTGTAGCCTGTTGTCCGAAGTCCGAAACAAGAACTTTCATGAGCACCATTCAGGACGTGGCCCGCCACGCTGGTGTATCCGTAAGCACGGTTTCCAACGTGCTCAACGGCCGCACCGACCAGATGCGTCAGGAAACGCTCGCGCGGGTGCAGGCCGCGATGACCGCGCTGCAATACCGTCCGAGCACGCTCGCGCGCCAGCTGAAGACCGGTCAGACGCCGCTCGTCGGCTTGCTCGTGCCGTCCATCGCCAATCCGATGTACGGCTATATCGCTCGCGAGGTCGAGACTTACGCGCAAGAGCGCTACGGTTATCGCGTGCTGATCGGCAATACGTATCGCGACCCGGCGAAGGAAGCGTCGTTCTTCGAAGATTTGCTCTCGCACGGCGTGCGGCGCGTAATCGTGATCTCATCGCTCGCGGATGAGCGCCATCTGGAAACCGCGGCCGAGCGCGGCATGGTCGTCGTGAGCTACGACCGGCGCGCGACCGAAGGCGAGACCACGCGCATCGATCACGTCACGCCGGATAATTTCGAGGCGGCGCGGCTCGCGACGCGGCATCTCATCGCGCATGGTCACACACGGCTCGGTTATGCGACGCTCGCCGGCATGACGCTGAGCCGGCGCGACAAGATTCGCGGCTTTCTCGCCGCCGCCGAGGAAGCGGGCCTCGGCCACGGCGCGCGCGTGCTCGACAGCGGCCCGGTGAACGAATACGGCGACTCGATGATCGCGGAGAACGGTCGCGCGCTCGCACGCCAACTCTCGGAAGACGCCGCGCGGCCGACCGGAATCGTCGCGGTCAACGACCTGATGGCGCTCGGTCTGATGGCGGGTCTGCGCGAATCGGGCTTGCGCGTACCGGACGATATGTCCGTGGTCGGCATGGACGGGCACTTTCTCGCCGCTATCTCGAACCCCGCGCTCACGACCGTGCAACTGCCCGTTCCTGCGATGGCCGCAGCCATGGTCGAGCGCGTGATGCGTCAGCAAGACGACGCTGTAATCGATTCCGCGCAGGCGCTATTCACCGACATCACGCTCGTCGAGCGCGAATCCGTGGCGCCGCCTGCCGCAAAAGCAACGTAGAAGCCCTTCAGGACCGAGACATGAACAAGGTTTTCGTGAGTCATCCCCGGCACATGCTGGAACACTATTTCGGCGCACGCGCAAGCGCGGCGCTCGACGCCATCGCCGATGCGACCTACAACACGGAAGACCGCGAACTCACGACCGCCGAACTCATCGCGGCCGCGCGCGATGCCGACGTGATCATCGGCTACCGGCAGACCCCCGCGCCACGCGAACTGTTCGCAGCCTTGCCGCGGCTTGCCGCGTTCGTGCGCTGCGCGGTGGATATCCGTACCGTCGATGTCGATGCCGCCAGCGATCATGGCGTGCTCGTCACGCAGGCGAGCGCGGGCTTCGTGCCGGCGGTATCGGAATGGGTGATCGGCGCGATGATCGATCTGGGCCGCGCCACCACGGCTTATGCGTCGGCATACCGTCGCGGAGAGATGCTGGCGCCGAAGATGGGTCGCGAGTTGCGCGGCAGCGTGCTCGGCGTGATCGGCTACGGGCAGATCTCGCGCTATCTGTGCGAACTTGCGCTGGCGTTCGGCATGCGCGTGGACGTGTCCGATCCGCACGCGAAGATCGACGATGATCGCCTGAGTCAGAGCGATCTTCCGGCCTTGCTCGCCGCCGCCGACTTCGTGGTGTGCCTCGCGCCCGCGAACGATGCGACGCGCAATCTGATGAACGCGCAAGCCTTCGCGACGATGAAGCCGGACGCGTATTTCATCAATGCGGCGCGCGGCGAACTCGTCGACGACAATGCCTTGCTGGCCGCGCTGCAAAGCGGCCGTCTTGCGGGCGCGGCGCTCGACGTGGGGCGTGCGCCGGACCAGATGCCTTCGCCGGCGCTGTGCGCGCACGAACGTGTGATCGCGACGCCGCATGTCGGCGGCCTCACGCCGGCTGCGATCGAGCATCAGTCGATGGAAACCGTCGCGCAAACCGAAGCGCTGTTTCAAGGGCGCATGCCGATGGGCGCGGTCAATCCACGGCATGCGTTCAGGCTCGCGCAGCGTGAAGCGCCGAAAGTCGACGCCATTTCGAGCGACGCGCGATGAACGCCTGCGATTGCCACCTCCACGTCTACGACGACGCTTACCCGCTTGCACCGAGCGCGACGTTCCGGCCGCCATCGGCGCCTGCATCGGCTTATCGCGAAGTACAGCGCGCGTTGGGCTTGTCGCGTGCGATCGTCGTGCAGCCGACCGGCTACGGCTTCGACAATCGCTGCACGCTCGCGGCCATCGAACAACTGGGCGAGGGCGCACGCGGCATCGCGGTCGTTCCGCCCGACGTCGACGATGCCGAATTGCAACGTCTGCACGAAGCCGGCATACGCGGCGTGCGCTACATGATGTTTCCTGGCGGGCTGCTTGCGTGGGACAGCATCGAGGCGATGTCGGCACGTATCGCGCCGCTTGGCTGGAACATCGATCTTCAGCTCGACGGACACACGCTGCCGCAATTTGAGGCGCTGCTCGCGCGTTTGCCGTCGAAGCTCGTGATCGATCATATCGGCAAGTTTCAGGGGCCGGTCACGCCTGCAAGCGATGGCTTCGCGTCCCTATGCCGCCTGCTCGACGGACCGCGCTGCTGGATCAAGCTCTCGGCGCCTTACGAGAGTTCACGCAGCGGTGCGCCGGAATACGACGACATCGCACCGATCGTGCGCACACTGGCCGCGCGCTATCCGCAGCGCGGCGTGTGGGCGTCGAACTGGCCGCATCCGAACGTGCAGCCGGTTCCGGATAACGCGAGCCTGCTCGACTGGTTTTCTCATTGCATGCCCGATGAAGCCACGCGCGGCAAAATCCTCGTCGATAACCCCGCCGAGCTTTACGAATTCTGAAGCCTGTTCCATCCTATGCTTGAACAGCCACGGCTCAAGGAGCACGCGATGAACACACTCGAAGGAAAGACCGTTGTCATCACTGGCGGCTTCGGCAGTCTGGGGCTTGCGACCGCGCGCGTGCTGGCCGAGCGCGGGGCACGCATCGCGCTCATCGGCAGGGACGCGCGGCACGACCCGTTGCCCGCGCCGCTTGCGGATGCGTTCATCGTCACGGGCGCCGATTTGTCGGATGCAAAAGCCGCGCAAGCCGCGTTCGACGCGATCGCGCAAAAGCTTGGCGGCGTGCAGGCGCTGGTGAACGTGGCGGGCGCGTTTCGCTGCGAAACCATCGCGGATGGCAGCGTGGACACATGGAACCTCATGTTCGATGTGAACGTGAAGACGGCGCTCAACGCATCGAAGGCGGCCCTCGGGCTCATGCGCGAGGGCGGCGGGCGAATCGTCAACGTGGGCGCGCTGGCGGCGTTGAAAGCGGGAGCGGGGATGGGCGCTTATGCGGCTTCGAAGGCGGCGCTTCTGCGTCTGACCGAAGCGCTTGCCGAAGAGCTCAAGGATCGAGCCATTACCGTGAACGCGATCCTGCCTTCGATTATCGATACCGCACAGAATCGCGCCGATATGCCATCAGCGGATTTCTCGCGCTGGGTGCAGCCGGAGGAACTCGGCGCGGTGATCGCGTTTCTCTTGTCGGACGATGCACGCTCGATCACGGGCGCGGCGATTCCGGTGGCGGGGCGGGTTTGAGTGTTGGCTTGGCGTGGTTCATCGGGGCCGGAAACCCCGCGCGGCTGATTCACCTCATCGCGACTGCAACCTGAACGCCTCCCCACGAATCCCCGCCCGATCCACGGACGCGATGCGATTGCGCCCGTGTTCCTTCGCCTGATAAAGCTGCGCATCGGTCAGATTGATGAACGTCGTCGGATCGATGCCATCGGTCGGCACGACGGTGCCCACGCCGAAACTCGCCGTCACGCGCTGATTATGCGGCGAGCGCAGATGCGCGATGTCTTCATCCGCGATCAATTCCCGGCAGCGCTCGGCAATACGCATGACCGCTTCGGCGTCGGTATCCGCGAGCACGAGCACGAACTCCTCACCGCCGAAACGGCCGAGAAAATGCTTTGGCCCGGCGGCCTTGGCGAGCACGCGGGCAACGCGCTTCAGGCATTCGTCGCCTTGCAGATGGCCGTAGTAATCGTTGAAGGACTTGAAGAAGTCGATATCCACCATCACGAGCGACAACGGTTTGCCCGACTCCTTCGCGGCCTGCCATTCGCGCTGCATCACGTTGTCGAACATGCGGCGATTGCCGACGCCCGTGAGGCCGTCGCTCAGCGACAGATGTTCCAGTTCCTTATGCAGGCGCGCGAGTTCTTCCTCGGTGCGCTTGCGTTCGCTGATGTCGAACATGAAGCCGATCAGCGAGTCCACGCCGCCTGCCTCGTTGCGCACCACATGCACGACATCGCGCAGCCAGACATAGCCGCCATCCTTGGTCAACGCGCGATAGTCCGCTTCGTGATCCGTGCCCGCCTGCGACTGCGCCACGCAGAAGTTCACGACCGCCTCGCGATCGTCGGGATGCATGCGCGCGGCCCAGTCGTTGACGTCCTTCCACGACGATGGCGCCCAGCCCAGCAACGCCTCGATCTGCGGTCCGATATACGCGAACTGCATGGTGGCCCAATCGATCTTCCACGGAATCGCCTTGGTCGATTCGAGCAGCGTTCGATAGACCGCGTGATCGTCTTCGCCGAGCGCGCGTTCGGCTGGCGCGAGCGTGTCTTCGTGGCGCAGGAATTCAGCCTTGAGCGGGCTTTCAAATGGGTCTTGGCTCATCGTGTCGGTCGGAATGGTTCGTTGCGCGTGTTTACGGCCGTTAAGCGCACGGCTTTAACGCATTCGTTCCGCCCTGTCCCGAAGCCTTACCGCACCACCAAATGCATCACATCGATCCGCCCTTCACCAAAGCCCGCCTCGCAAAAAGCCAGATACAGCCGCCACGTGCGAATGAACGCATCGTCGAATCCAAGCGCACGCACTGCGTCGAGCCGCGCTTCGAAAGCGGCGCGCCAGTGATGCAGCGTGCGCGCGTAGTCCGCGCCGAACGCAAGCGACGGCGCCGCGCTCATCCCCGCTTTCTGCGCCGCCTGCACGAAGCGCTCGGGACTCGGCAACATGCCGCCAGGGAAAATCTGCTCGCGGATGAAATCGCTCGACGCGCGATACGCCAGAAAACGCGCATCCTCGATCGTGATCGACTGCACCAGCGCCTGCGCGCCCGGCGCGAGACAGCGGCGCAGCGTGCGGAAGTACGTGGGCCAGAAGCGCTCGCCAACCGCCTCGAACATTTCGATCGACACGATGGCGTCGTATTGCTCACGCAGATCGCGATAATCGCGTAGCTCGATATCGACGAGTTCGCTCAAACCCTCGCGTTCCATGCGTTCGCGCGCGAACGCATGCTGCGCCGCCGATATCGTCACGCCATGTACGCGAATGCCCTCGCGCGCCGCATGCCGCGCGAAACCGCCCCAGCCGCAGCCAATCTCGAGCACGCGCATGCCCGCGCGCAAGCCGAGCGTCTCGACGATGCGCCGGTACTTGCGTTCCTGCGCCGCTTCGAGCGAGAGGCTCGCGTCGCCGTCGAACCACGCGCTCGAATAGGTCCACGTGGGGTCGAGCCAGAGCGCGTAAAAGTCGTTGCCGATGTCGTAATGCGCGTGGATATTACGACGGCTGCCGGCGCGCGTGTTGGGCCGCAGCCGATGCCTGACGTTATGCACGCACTGCGCGATCCAGCCACCGTTCACGGTACGCTCGACGACCTTCTGATTGCGCATCGCGAGCCGCAATACCGCGGCGGGATCGGGCGTATCGAGCCAGTGATCGCGATACGCCTGCGCAAAGCCGATATCGCCCGAACGGAGAATGGCCCGGCACGCGCGCCAGTCGTGTAGGTGCAGCGTGGCCGCGGGCTGCTGCAGGGCATCGCCGAATACACAGCGGTCGCCGTCGGGCGTGACGAGCACGAGATGACCCACGCGTATGCGTTTGAGGAGGCCCATGAAAAGCCGCGCCGAAAGCGGCATGCCCGCCTGCGCGGAAATCGTCCGCAAAAGATTCATGTCTAGCCTTGTGTTTTGTTATTCGGTCCGTTCTTTCATCGCGTTCGGGTCCTCGGCCGATGGCGGATGTCTGCCGTGGAACGGCACGCGCTTGATCCAGAGCCGAAGCGCCTGCCAGTAAATGCGCGCGACGACGGCGACAGCCAGCAGCGGCTGGCTCAATAGCGTGCGCAAGGCAAGCGGGCCGGTTAGCGGCCGCGCCTTCAGGCCGATTGCCGTGCGAATCAATAGCCCGTCGCGGTCGCGATAGTCGATCGCGACCGACAGCCGGTCGCCATGCCGCCGCACGCGAAAGGCATAGTCGCCATCGACGTCGCAGAAAGGGGATACGTGCAGCGTCTTGCGGCAGGCGAGCTCGGTGTCATCGACGATAGGCGCGTGGTCCGGCGCGCTCAAGAGATAGCCGCGATGCCCGCCGAAGGTGTTGCGCACGTCCGCGTACAGCGCGCGCAAGTTGCCCGCGCGGTCATGGCAGAACCAGAAGCTCACGGGATTGAAAGCATGGCCGAAGACGCGCGGAATGGAGAGCAACCGGATTTCGCCATCGGCGGGAATCGCGGCATCGGCGAGGCGGGCGCGCATCCAGGTTTGCAGATCGCTGCCATCGCGCGGACCGAAGTCGCGCTGGAAAAACGCGAACGGCCGAACCTGGTCGATGCCGAACCACGCACGCTTCACTTCGCCAAGGCGCGCGAGGTCGCAAGAGACATAACAAACCGGATACTCGAAGCGATGATGCACCGGCCGCAGGCGCTCGTGCATCACGCGGCCCGTGAGCAAACGTGCTGCCTCGCCGTGGCCGCGCGCGACCTTCACAAGCGCGCCCATTCCGGTTCCACGCCGAAGTCTCGCGCTATCCTCAACGCCGACTTCAGGCCGTCCTCGTGAAAGCCGTATCCCGTCCACGCGCCCGCGAACCAGGTGTTGTGCACGCCCTGAATCTCGGGCAGGCGCTGCTGTGCATCCACGGCGGCGAGATCGAGCAGCGGATGCTCGTATTCGTAGCGGCCGAGTTCGCTGCCGGGCGCGGGTTCATCGACGGGATTGAGCGTCACGATCACCGGTGTTTCGAACGGCAGCGGCTGAAGCTGATTGAGCAGATAGCTCACGCACACCGGTTCGGCCTCACCGTGGCCCGCCCACGCGCGCGCGCCGAGATAGTTCCACGCCGACCACACGCGGCGGCGGCGCGGCAGCAACGCGCGATCCGTATGCAGCACGGCAAGATTGCGCTGATAGCGCACGGCAGAAAGCAATGTGCGCTCGCTGGCCGAAGCGTCGTCGAGCAGATGCAGGCTCGTTGGCGCGTGGGTGGCGAGGACGAGAGCATCGAAACGCTCGGGTCCGGCGTCATCGGTCATGACGACGACGCCTTCGTCATCGCGACGAATACCGCGCACGGGCGTGCCGATGCGCACATCGTCGAGCGTTGCCGCGATACGCCGCACATACTCGCGTCCGCCGCCCGTCACGGTGCGCCACCGCGGCCGATTGTTGACCTGCAAGAGCGCGTGATTGAGACAGAAGCGCAGAAAGGTCGCGGCGGGAAAACGCAAGATGTCGCTGGCGGCGCTCGACCAGATCGCGGCGGCCATCGGCAAAAGATAGTGACGCTGAAACGGCGCGCCATAACCGCCTTCGAGCAGCAACTCGCCGACCGAACACCGGTTGAGCGTTGCACGCTCCAAATGCTGCTGCGCCGATGCATTGAAGCGCAGAATGTCGCGCAACATGCCGATGAACGCGGGCGAAAACAGATTGCGCCGCTGCGCGAAGACCGTGTTCAGACTCGTGCCCGCCCATTCGAGCCGCCCGCCATCGAGCGACACGGAAAACGACATGTCGCTTTGATGCGTCGCCACGCCGAGTTCGGCGAGCATCGCGATCAGGTTCGGATACGTGCGCTCGTTGAAGACGAGAAAGCCGGTATCCACGGGATGCCGTTTACCATCCAGTTCCACGTCCACGGTGTTGGTATGGCCGCCGAGATAATCCGCGGATTCGAACAACGTCACGCGATGCTTGCGCGCGAGCAGCCACGCGCTCGCCAGTCCGGCGATTCCCGCGCCGACCACGGCGATGCGCTGACCTTGTCCTGGTGCTCTTCGGTTCATGTCGAGAGGTCTCCTCGCGCCGAGTGGGCCATTGCGGGCAGCGGTCAAACGTGTCGTCGCAAATCAATACGATGCGGCGCGCCCGCCGGATGCAAATGGCATGCAAAGGTTTTCAGTCGCCCTGTCCGGGACTCTGAAAGCCTGGCTGTCCGATCTGCTCGGGGCTTTGCGGCACGCGCCGGAACTGCGTCGTGTCGTATCCCATTGCGTCCAGACGCGCGAGGAGCGAGCGATACGTCTCGTCGTTCATGGTCGGCTCGCGCGAGAAGATCCAGCCGAGCTTCTTGTTGGGATAGCCGAGAATGGTGTAGCGATAATCCGGATCGACATAAAGCGTCATCTGCGTCACGTGGATCGGCCAGAAGATGCGCACGCTCCATTCGCCGCCGCCGCTGCCGGGCTTCACCGAATCGAGAAACTGATGATGCGTTTCGGGCGCGTCGAAGCCCTTCTTGCGGCCGAAGAACTCGTCGACGATCTTGCCGTCGTCGCGCAAGGTCCACATGACATGGCTCGCGACGAAATCGCGTTCGGCGAAGTAGGGGATATTCGCGATCACGAACCAGCGTCCCATATAGCGCGGCAGATCGACAGGCACGCTTTGCAAAGGCTGTTCGGCGCGCGGGTTCGGATTCGGCGGACCATTCGAGCAGCTTGCAACCAGCAGGATGATGCCCGCGCCAGCGAGCGCGGCAATGAGTGCGCGTTTCATGAGATGACCTTTGACTGAAGAGTGTTCGGCCGAGTGTTCAGCCGCTTCTCGAACAGGTAGTGCGCGACGCCCCACTCACTACCGGACGCATAGCCGAACAGTTCGGACACTGCCATATAAAACATGCGCCAGCGTTGCAGCCAGAGTGCGGCGTCGTCGCCATAAGTGTTCTGAAGCATCGGCATGACGCGAGCGCGCGCCGCGTCGAGCGCGGCGAGCCAGAGATCGGCCGTGCGCGCGTAGTGCGAGCCGTTGACCCACCATTGGCGCGTCACGCACAAATCGTCCTGGAAGTTGAGCAGCAGCGCGGCGGACGGCATGGTTCCGCCGGTGAAGAAATAGCGCGACATCCAGTCCGAACTGTCGCGCGAGGAGAAGTGATAAGCGAGCGTGCGATGCGCGAAGATATGCACGAAGAGCTTGCCGTCGTCGGCGAGCCAGCGCGCAATCTTTTCGAGCAGCAGGCCGTAATTCTTCATGTGCTCGAACATTTCGACCGACAGGATGCGGTCGAACGCGACGGCGTCGCCATCGGCGGGGAAGTCGAAATCGACGATATTGCCGGTCGTGACCAGCAGGTTCGTGAGACCGCGCTGGGCCGCGCGAGCCTCGATGAACGCGCGCTGCCCATGCGAATTCGACAACGCGACGATGCGCGCATTCGGGTAACGCTCGGCAAGCCACAACGCGAGCGAGCCCCAGCCGCAGCCGAGATCGAGAATGCGCTGGCCATCGGCGAGTTGCGCGCGTTCGGCATAGCTTTCGAGCATCGCGATCTCGCTTTGTGCGAGCGTTTCCTGGCCGCTCGGAAAATAGCCACACGAATATTTGAGGCGCGGCCCGAGATGAGCTTCGAAGAACGCGCCCGGCAACTCGTAATGCTGTGTGTTGGCAGCTTGCGTTTCGATGGCAATGGGGCTCGTGCGCAAATCGGCCAGCAGCGTATCGAGCGCTTGCGTGCGGCGCTCGCCGTCGCCCGCGTGTTCGTCGCGCAGACGCTGGCGGATGAAAGCGCGCATGCCGGCGCGCACCAGCGTATCGGGAAGCCAGCCGCGTTCGCAGAGGCGAATTATCCAGCTTTCGTCCAACGGGGGATTCGAATTGTCGAGCGGGCTCGCTTGTCGGGTCGATGCGTTCATCGGCGAAATCCTCGGGTTATGAATGCACTGGCGGCTTCGGCGGCCACGGCACCAGCACGCTGGTCGTGCGCATGTAGTCGCGATAACCGTCGCGCGTTTCGGCAAGCCGCGCTTCGAGCAGCGGAATGCCCGACACCTTGATAAGGAGCCACGCCATCAACAGCGGCGGCGCGACGGTGAGCCAGCTCCACGGCAGGCCGATCGAGAGCACCGCGTAGGCAACCCAGTGCACGCACTCGAAGAAATAGTTGGGATGACGCGAGTAACGCCAGAGGCCGTCGCGGCACACCTTGCCGTGATGCGATGAGTCGGCGGCAAAGCGCTTCAACTGGCGGTCGGCCAGCGCTTCGCCTGCCACGGCGATGATCCACACCACGACCGACGCCGCGATAGCCACCGGATGCGCGGGCTCGACCGAATATGCGGGCACGAAGAACGCGAGCGCGAGCAAGATGGAGATGAGCACCTGCAACTGGAAGAACCAGAACATGTTGCGCGCCGCTGCCGCGCCCCAGCGTTCACGAAACGCGTGATAACGCGGGTCTTCGGGTTTGCCGTGATTGCGCCGCCACAGATGCAAGGCAAGGCGCGCGCCCCAGACGCATCCGCCAGCCGCGACGCATAGACGATTGATGGACGCGCCAGTCCCGGCCACCGCGATAAACAGCGCGACGAGTGCGAGCGATGCCGCCCAGATCGGATCGATCATGCCGGCGTTTTTCGAGCGCAATTGCCAGAGCCATACGGCGCTGAAGAGCAGCACGAGGCCGGCGAAGGCAATCAGGAAGGAGACGACAACGGGCATGCGAAGCTCCACGAACATGCGTTCGATAGAGCAATACGGATGCCGGTTTGAGATGGATGCAGTTAGAGCGCGTCTTGTCGACGGCGAACGAAAACTCGACGTCGGCGTGGGCGTTGGTTCGTCGGATCACCGGTGAAGCAGGCTTGTTAGGCGGCGCGACGACTACTTTCGATCGCGAAGCGCAAACGGTGCGGTGCAAAGAATGCAAGCGCACCGCCTATGTAACGTAGCGCCTTACGTGCCGCGAATCTCGCCCGTGCCGATCACGGGACCCGTCGGCGCACCGGTCGGCGATCCGCCCGGCGGTTCCACCGACACCGCCAGCACCGCCTTGTTGCTCAGCAGCGCCATGATCTCGGGCGGAAGGTTCATGGTCGCAGGCGTGTTCGACGGGAATACGCCTAGCGCGATCGGCTTCGCGTCCGGCGGGATCAGCCAGAGCTCGGTCGCGCGATCCGCCGCGATGACCGATTGCACCGCCGGTACGACCACCATGCGCGAACGCGAGACATCGACGGTTGCGGTCCAGTGCGCGACGCCGTCCTTCTGCGCGATGGTCGCCACCATGTATTGCGGCGCCTGAGCGACGGTTGGCTGCGGCGGCGCTTGCGGCGCGCGCGTGAGATTCACCGCGACCAGCACCAGCGCGACGGCGCTCGCGCCGACGGCCAGCCAGCGCCACAGATCGAGGCTGTTCCACCAGCCGCTCTTCTTGGCCACCGAGCCTTCCGGCAGGAAACCGAGATCGCGCTGGATTCGCGTCCAGATGCGTGCGGGCGGCGTCACCGGCGCGATGTCCTGCGCGAGCGGAGCGAGCCGCTCGTGCCAGTCATCCAGCGTGCGTTGCAGGCCGGGATTGCGCGTCACGTCCGTTTCCAGCGCGCGGCGCTCCTGCAGGTCGAGCACGCCGAGCGCGTACTCGGCGCAGCGCAGATCGTCTTCGTTTTGGGCGGGCGTGTTCATTGTTCGAGGCACGTCCTGAGTTGCATGAGGCTTCGGCGAATCCAGCTCTTCATGGTGCCGAGCGGCACTGCCAGACGTTGCGCCAGCTCGTTATACGTCGCGCCCGTGAAGAACGCTTCGCGCACCGCGCGGCCTTGCTGCGGCTCCAGACGGTCGAGACATTGTTCGAGCCGCCGCCGCTCTTCGCTCGATTCGGCCGCGGCGGCGGGCGTCGGGGCATCGTCGGCGATTTCGGGGGTTTCGTCGTCGCCGAGCAATTCCTCGCGGCGCTGACGCATGCGGTCGATGGTGCGATTGCGCCCGAGCGTAATGAGCCAGGTGATGGCGCTGCCGCGTTCGGGATCGAAGGAATCGGCGCGACGCCAGGCGGCGGCGTAAACCTCTTGCAGGATGTCCTCGGCTTCGCCTCGGTCGTGCATCATCCGCAAGATCACGCCGAAGACGCGCGACGAGGTCACGCGGTACAACTCCGCGAACGCTTTCTGGTCTCCCTTCGCGACGCGCACGAGCATGTCGTTCAGGCGCTCGCGCCGCAACAGGCCGGCGTCGGTGTCGCTGCCGTCGTTTCGGTCGGAGTAATTGCCGGTGCTGCCGGAGGTAGTGTCCGTCATGGGCAGAATGGGTCGAGCCGCGCTCGGGGGTGAGGTCCTGCCGAAATATATCACCGTGCCGGCGCGCTGCAAGCAATCTGTCGCCAGGGCGCTATAAAGAAGCCTCGTCATGTCCGTGTCCTTCCGGCATCCCGTTCGTATTCTCAGGGAAGATACGGATCACAACGCGCACGGGATGCAAGCCGCGGCTATTCGAACGCCTCGGAAAAGCGCGCCATCGCCCAGTCGATAAACACGCGCAACCGCTGGCTCATATGCCGGTCGGGCGGATAGACGAGAAAGAACGGATAAGGCGCCGGCTGCCAGCCTTGCAGCAGCGGCACGAGTTCGCCGCGCGCGATCGCGGCATTGGCCGCATAGGCGAACGTCTGAATGACGCCGAGTCCCGCCAGCCCCGCCGCGAAGTGCGCCGTACTTTCGTTCACGCCCATGTAGCGGTTCTGCACGCCGTCCACGACGACCTTCGTCGCACCCTTTTCGAAGCGCATGGGCACGACGCGGCCCGATCGTGCCGACATGTAGTTCACCACGCGATGCCCTTTCTCCAGATCGGACGGATGCCGCGGCTTGCCGTATCGTTCGATGTAGCCGGGCGTGGCGCACGTGACGAAGCGCGCGCGTCCGAGCGGCCGGGCAACGAGCGATGGTTCGTCTGCCCGGCCGCCGCGAATCACGCAGTCGACGTTGTCGCCGATCAGGTCGACCTGACGGTCGCTCACGCCGAGCCCGATGTTGATCTCCGGATATTGCGCGGTGAATTCGGGCAGCGCCGGAATGAGCACGCAACTCGCCGTGGACGAACCGATGTCGATCCGCAACCGTCCGCGTGGCCGCTTCTGCGCGGCGCTGAAGCTCGCGTCGATATCTTCGAGTTCGTGCAGAAGGCGCGTGGTGCGTTCATAGTACGCATTGCCTTCCGGCGTAACGGAGACTTGACGCGTCGTGCGCTGCAGCAGCTTCATGCCGAGATGCTTTTCGAGCGAACCGACGAGCTTGCTCACGGTTGCAAGCGGCATGTCGAGCGAGCCGGCGGCGCGCGTGAACGATCCGGTTTCGACGACGCGCGCGAACACCCGGATGGCAAGAATCTGGTCCATTGATTATCTACGCACGTGGATAAAGTAATCGCGTTCGACGACTTTATTCAACAATCCATTGTTTGTACAGTGACGTTCATGCGCTGGCGACGACGCCGGCTTAACTGATCGAATCGGAGAACATCATGACTCAAGAAACGCAAGGCAAGCTGGCAAACAAGATTGCACTGGTGACGGGCGGATCGAGCGGCATTGGTCTTGCGTCGGCGCAGGAACTGGCGGCGGAAGGTGCGACGGTGTTCATCACAGGCCGTCGTCAGGCGGAACTAGATGCGGCGGTCGCGGCCATTGGCGCGGGCGCGACGGGCATTCGCGCGGATGTATCGAAGCTCGACGATCTCGACCGCGTCTTCAGCGAGATTCGCGAGCGTGCGGGGCGGCTCGATATCGTCGTGGCGAATGCAGGCGGTGGCGACATGGTGCCGCTTTCGCAGATCGACGAGGAGCACTTCGACCGCATTTTCGGAACCAACGTGAAGGGGCTCGTGTTCACGGTGCAGAAGAGCTTGCCCTTGCTCGTGGATGGCGGCTCGGTCGTCCTGATGGCCTCGACCACTGGAATTCAAGGCACGGAAAATTTCAGCGTCTACAGCGCGAGCAAGGCGGCGGTGCGTAACTTCGCGCGCTCATGGATTCTGGATTTGAAGGATCGCGGCATTCGCGTGAACGTGGTGAGCCCGGGCCCGGTGCGCACGCCGGGGCTTGCGGGCATCGTGCCTGAAGGTCAGCAGGAAGGGTTGTATGCGCATCTGGCTTCGTCGGTGCCGCTCGCGCGACTGGGCGAGCCGCGTGAGATCGGACGCGCGGTGGTGTTTCTTGCATCCGCTGACGCAAGCTTCGTGAACGGGGCCGAGTTGTTCGTCGATGGAGGGATGGCGCAAATCTAAGCGTCGACGTTGTCGGCGAGGCACTACCTTCCCGCCGACAACATCGTTCCCCGACAGCCCGATGCCTGACATCGGCATGCATAAAGCCGCTTCATTGCCGCCGTGCGCCGTCCTTCCACCGTCAGGCGGTAATCGATGAAGAGCTCATCGCCCTTTCGAATGGGCTGGATGGCGAAGATGAAGACGCGCTCGCCGTCCTGCTCGGCTTCGCAGTTCGGCGCGCAACTGTGATTGAGCCAGCGTGCGGAGTTGCCGCCGCGTGCGCCGTCGATCACGCTGCCATCGTCGAGACCGAAGAAGAAGGTGTGACCGTCCTCGGCGGTCGAGCGTTCATGGCTGCGTTGCGCCTGCTTCCACGTCAGCCGCTGCCCCTTGTATTCGAGCAGCAGCGCGCCGGTGGGTAGATCGGCGAGGGCGAAAACGCCCCGGCCATGGACGGGAGAAGTTCGTACTGTGATTCGTCGCATGGTGTGGCGGCTCGCTTGGGTTTGCTTGAATTCGCGCGAAGACGGGAGATTTGTTTGAGCCTGTGCGCGGCGATGGTTATGATGATGCCGTCATAAATCGCTGTCACGCCCATGCACGCTGTTTTAACCCGCAGGCGCAAGAGACGCAAGCCACTCAGAGGCACGCTCGCGCGCTATCGTAACCGTATCGTCGAAGTGTTGGGAGAGGCTCGCGGCGAACGCGTCATGATTCGCTCCATTCACGACGATGGCGTCGAGCGGCGCACCGCCGTCAAGTGGATCAACCTGCTGCCGATGGATACCGAACTCTTCTGACTTGCACTACGTCCTCATTCTTCTCTCATTTTCGGCTCGCAGAATGGCTTCATCGACGAACCGGAAACAACAGGAGACGAACATGAAGACGATCAGAAACATCACGCTGGCACTGGCCTTGAGCGCCGCTTGCATGACGGCGGCAGAGGCACATCCGTTCATTGGCGTGGGTATCGTGGGCGGGCCCGTGTTTCCCGTGGCTTCCAATGCGCAGAGCGCGCCGCCGCTGCCGGTCTACCCGCACGCAATGTACTCCGGCCCCGCGCCGCTGCCGCTCGATGCACCGCCGCCCGTTTATGTGCAACCGGCCATCGGCAATATCGCGGCGATCATGGGACATGCGAACCCGGCGAACGGCATAACGGGATCGTAAGGACGCATATGCTCAGGCCGCGAGGCTGTGCTTGCGCAGCCATTCGAGCACGATCGCAGCGATGGCGTCGCTGTTGTCGTCGGCCATGAGCGCGTGAGAGTTGCCGGTAATGCCGCGCGCGGGCAGATCGATCCATTCGACATCCGTGCCCGCCGCAGCCAGCGCGTCATGCCAGCGCCGGACGTTCGGCACCGAATCGACCCAAAACGAATGCTGATCGAGATAGTCGCCCCAAAGGAAGAGATGCGGCACATCGCGCAGAAGAGCGGCGTCGTGATCGTCAGGGGACGGCGCGCCGGATGGCTCCAGCGAGATCACCGCCTTCACGCGTTCCGGCGCATTGAGCGCGGCCGTCAGCCCGAAGTTGCCCCCCTGACTATGCGTGAGGATGATGCTGGTGTCGAGGCTCGCGATGAGCGCGTCGTAAGCATGTTGCGTGCGGGCATTGTTGGTCGCCCAGCGCGGCACGAACTGATGCATGAAGGTTTCCATCCGCCCGACAGGAAAGCGCACGCCTTCGTGCGAGCGTCTTGCCGCTTCATCCGGATGCCACGAGCCCGCCGGGCCGAAGCGGAAGGTTTCTTCCCACGCCTCGCGCGCCGTGCGAAAGTAGGGCGCTTCGGCGAATACCTCGGGATACGGCGCCCACGACGCGCGTCCGCGTTCGACCGCATCGGAGACATACACATCCAGACCCGAGCGCAGGAAGAACATCTGCCAGCCGGGACGGCCGTCGGGCGTGGTCTCCCAGTTGACGCCGCTCATGCCGCCGCCATGCCAGAGCAAGAGCGGCCATCGTCCGGTGGGACGTTCGAGCCTGATGTATTGCACGTACATCTGTCCCGCGATGATCTCGCCATTCTGATCGACAGGATGCACCGCGCCCTGGTTCGTGCTGACGCGGTCGCGATGCGGCATGCCGCTTAGCGTAAGCATCTCGCCGCCGACGAAGAAGCTGCCGATGTCGCGTACCGAGATGCAGGTTTGCAACTGGCGCTGTGTGTCGGCTGCGTGGGGATGATCGGTCATGGATGGCGCCTTTTTCGGTGGGCACGCGGGATGGATCGTTCCTCATTCTAGATGCTTCCACGAAGTGCACCGGCGCAATTACAAACCGCTTCACGCGGTCCGCTGGCGCGTGGTGCACACTACGCGCAGACGAATGGCTTTCACTCGGGAACAACGGCTTATTGTGTGGCTCTAAGGGGTCGACAAACACGCGACAGTGCTTCAGGTGCCGATCGCGTCCACGACACACGCGTGCCTCGCGGCGGCTCTTTTTTCGATTGGAGCTGAGCCAAAGCGCGCCAGCTTGCGGACCATGAATACCCAACTCAGCAACGAATGCAGGACCCGGCTTTTCCGGATCACACTTGAAACGCCGGCAGAAGGCGTGGCCTTCGTCATGGCGGACAGCCGCGAAGCGGCATGGCGAATCGGCAAGACGGTGATGGCGGTCTTGCGCGGCATCGGCGTGTACGATGTCGCGCTCAAACACGTTCACTCGTTTGCCGAACTCGTCGCAATGGGCAAAGGCGATGACGAAGACCTGCGAATCTTCGAAGTGGCTTACGACGATGAAAACGGCCCGGTCTGGGCCGGCTCGCCGTATTTCCTGACTAACGATTCATCGCTGCTCGGCAAGTGGGCCGAGCTTTGCGCGGATCTCGCGGCGGATGCGGCGCGTATGGCCATCCGGCGAGCGAGGTAGTCTTTGGGCCTGGAACGGACCAAACTCAGGCGGCTGCACGCCGGTTCTGAGCGTCCTCATGCGACTCGGGGTACGCAGAGTCGAGCGCGTTATCCAAAAGAGCAAGCTTGCGTTGCAGCGAGGCGACGCGATGGCACTGCGACGGGACGAGATCGTAGTCGGCATCGAGCTGGGCGATGCGTTTGTCCCAATATCCGGTCGGAAAACGTCCCGGCGCCACGTCGGGCGGCCCGGCATAGCTTGCGAGAATCAATTCCAGATGTCTGAGTTCGCTTTCCGCGAGTTGCGCGGTTCGGCGCTGTCGAAACTCGGGGATGGCGGCATCGATGCCTTTCTTCATAGTCCTTTTCCTGCTCGATTCGTAAAGTAAACATCTGAGCAATTGACGTTCCGATGGTTCGCTTTACCTTCTTCGAAATTGTTTCCAATTGAAAACCAGCTTGCGGTGAGGCTTATCTGGTCTCGTTTCCGCACCTTTTGGCATCGAGCGGGTTTCCCTCATTCTTTCTCCGAACGACCGTTCGAGGCATGGAACGCATTCAAAGCACGGAAGAATCAACGGGACATTTCTTCATTGCCTTGGCGCTTTCTTCAAGCAAGCGGTGCTGGGTCTGCTGATTGCTTTGATGCTGTTCGAAGGCAGCGCGGCAACTCCTGCATAAGCGCTAGCCTCCATCGAGGTATCGACAATGAAAAAGACAGCGTCTTCCATCCTGTGCTGCGCCGTTGCGTTGACCGGACTCATCGGCTCGATCGCGGCGCATGCTGAAGAGAGCACCGTGCCGGGCAACACGCAATCGGGCTCTGGCGCATCCGGCAAGTCGGCTGGAACGGCAGGCGGCGCGGGCGCCGCAGGCAAGGCGGGCACCGATCCCACGACGCTCGCGCGTACCGAAGAGGAACGCGTGAAACAGAAGAACGCCAAGAGCAGTGGCTCTGGCAAGGCCGATTCGAAAAGAAAAGACTGGAAAGACTAAGCCCTCGCCATCTCCGACTTATGAACGATAGCCGCACACGCAAGAGCCGTTCGTCGCGACCGCTCGACGCCGAACTGGAAAAGGCACTACTCAAGGTATTCGGATTTCCGCATCTGCGGCCGGGTCAGGAAGAGGTCATTCGAAGCGTGCTCGACGGCGCCGATACGCTCGCCGTCATGCCGACAGGCGCCGGCAAATCGCTTTGCTATCAACTGCCGGCGCTGCAATTCGAAGGCATGACGATCGTGGTATCGCCGCTCATATCGTTGATGCGCGATCAGGCTGCCAAGCTCGCGGAAGCGGGCGTGGCGACGAGGGTTCTGAATAGCACGCTCAAGGCAAGCGAAGCGCGCGAAGCAATGCAGGCCATCGCCGATCATGCGGTTCGCATACTGTTCGTCACGCCCGAGCGTCTCGTCGATGCCGAGTTCAACGCAACACTTCTTGCCGATGGCATGCCCGAAGTTCCGCTGGTGGTGATCGACGAAGCGCATTGCATTTCGCAGTGGGGACACGACTTCCGTCCCGCGTACGTCGAACTCATTCATGCGGTCAAGACGCTGGGCCGACCGCCCGTGCTCGCGCTGACGGCAACCGCGACGCCCGCGGTCGTCACGGACATCGTGCGCGAATTGCAAATGCGCCATGCAAACGTGATCCATACGGGCGTGTATCGCGAGAACCTGCATTTCTCCGTCGAGCAGCTGACGAATCCCGAGGAAAAACGCGCGCGTGCAATCGAACGCGTGAGCGCAATGCAAGGCAGCGGCATTGTGTATTGCTCGACGGTGGCCGAGTGCGAGGCGCTGCATGCCGCGCTCGTCGATGCCGGCGTGGAGGCCGAGCGTTATCACGGTAAGCTTGCGGCGAGTGTACGTTCGGAAGCGCAGGACGCATTCATGGAAGATCGTGTGCGCGTGATGGTGGCGACCAATGCATTCGGCATGGGGATCGACAAGCCGGACATTCGCTTCGTGCTGCATGCGCAGATGCCCGGCAGCCTCGACGCGTACTATCAGGAAGCAGGCCGCGCGGGCCGTGACGGCGAGCCTGCGGATTGCATTCTGCTCTTCGAGATGAAGGACAAGCAGGTTCAGCAGTTCTTTCTCGGTGGCCGCTATCCGAGTGCGGAGACTATTCGACTCGTGGCCGAAACCGTATGCAAGCTCGCCAAGGAAGATGCTGGCCACACGCTGCAGAAGCCGCTTGAACGCTTGCAGGAAGCGATGCCGAATATCGGTGCGAACAAATTGCGCGTGGCGGCAACATTGTTGAACGAACTCGGCATGACGCGGCGCACGCAGCGCGGCGGCATGAAACTCATCGACGATGGCGCGGCCTTCGCGCATCTCGATCAAGCAGCGGGCGCGTACACCGCGAGAGCGGAGCGTGACCGCGCGGTGCTGGAACGAATGATCACGTACGTGCAGAGCGCGCAATGCCGCTGGCGCATCGTGCTCGACTATTTCGCTGCCGATATCGACGATGCAAAGTCGCATGAGCTTCTGCGTCAGGCGGAGATGAATTATCGATCGCCGGAGGACGAGCTTGGCGGCAAGACATGCGGCGCTTGCGATAATTGCCTGCATCCGCCGGAGATCAGCGTAAGCGCGCGTGAAGAACGTGAGCACGCACGCGTCGATGAAGCGTCGAAGCCGCTGGGCAAACTAAAGACTTTCGAAGCGGGCGATCGCGTTCGCGTGCGTCGCTACGGCGTGGGCACGGTGGAAATGATGAGCGGTGAAAGCGTTGCCGTCCGCTTCGCCGATGACTCGACGCGCACGTTCGTCGCGCAATTCGTCAAGCGCGCTTCTTAAGTTTTCTTTAGCGTTTTCTTAGCATTTCCCAAGCGCGCGGCTTAAGCGCTTTAAGTCATGAAAGCGCGTTTAGCGACGCTTGACAATTAAGCGCAATCGAAGCGTAAAAAGGGCGGCTTCCTCTCGCGAAGCCGCCCCTGTCCCTGGACTGCAATTCGGAGTTCTTCAGGACATGACGAAGCGTAACAACCCGATCGCCAACAACAAACCGCATGGCTCGCAAATGGCTCTTGCGTGGATCGGTGAAATGCCGTCGTTCATGCACAACACGAAACCTCGTCTGTATTACTCGCCAAGAGACCTAAGCGTCTGAGCTTAAAGGGATATGAAGCGTCCACTTAGCTTAGTGCGGTTTTAGCAAAATATTGTTTCCTGGCGACCGCAGCGGAATAAGCAAAGTGCTCGCATATAGTGTCCCTCAAGTTTCTTGAGGAGCGCGCTTCTGCTTGCGCGGTAGCCTGATCTTGAAGAAGCCTGGTCTTGAACATGAACACTTAGCAGGGCACTTAGAGAACCATGAAAAAAACTCTTCTCATCGCAGGCGTTCTTGGCACATTCGCCGCAACGGCTCAGGCGCAAAGCAGCGTCACCTTGTACGGCACGCTCGACGCGGGCCTCGTCTACACCAACAACTCCGCGGGACACAGTAACTGGCAGCAAGGCAGTGGTTCGGTATCGGACACGTATTTCGGTTTGCGCGGGTCTGAAGATCTGGGCGGCGGAATGCACGCCCTTTTCAAGTTGGAAAGCGGCTTCAACCTCAACAACGGCAGCTATAGCGAAAGCAACTCCATGTTCAGTCGTCAGGCGTATGTCGGCTTGCAACATGACCAGTACGGCACGATCACGCTCGGTCGCCAATACGACTCCATGGTCGACTACCTCGCGCCCTTGTCGGAACCGGGCGGCGGCTATGGCAATAACCTGACGGCGCATCCGTTTGATAACGACAACCTCGACAACTCGTTTTCGATCAAGAATGCAGTGAAGTATCAAAGCGCCAACTATGGCGGCTTCAAGTTCGGCGGCTTGTATGGCTTTAGCAATGACGCCGGCCAGTTCTCGAACAATCGCGCATGGAGCGCGGGTGCTTCGTACAGCACGGGTCCGTTGAACTTTGCGGCGTCTTACCTGCAAATCAATAACTCGCGCACGGGCAATACGGGCGGCGCGGTAGCGGCGGGTCAAGGCAGCAACAACAATCTGACCGCCGATCAGCAACGCACATTCGGCGCAGGCTTGAATTACGCTTATGGCCCGGCGACCGTCGGCTTCGTGTGGACGAATACGCATTACGACAACCTGATCGCGGCGTCGCAAGGCGGCTCCACGTTCGCGCTGCCGGGCGGCACGAACCTGCATATGAACAACTTCGAACTGAACGGCCGCTATGCGTTGACGCCTGCGCTCGATCTCGACGCGTCCTACGCGTACACCGACGGCAAGATCAACGGCGCAAACGGCTCGGGCGATCCGAAGTGGCATACGGTGTCGCTCAAGGCGGATTACTCGCTCTCGCGTCGCACGGATGTGTACGTCGAAGGCGTGTATCAGCATGCTTCGGGCGAGCTTGGCAATGCAGGCGCCAATGTCGCGATGATCAACACGCTGTCGCCTTCGACGACGCAGAATCAGGTGGCGGCGGCGGTCGGCTTGCGTCACCGCTTCTAAGCGTGCGTGCTTCGTTGTTGCCCTAGCATCACGCGATAAAAAGGGGCTGCGATCTCATGATCGCAGCCCCTTTTGCTTAAACAACGAAGCGCTTATTTCTTCTCTTCCGAGCGCTTGACGAGCTGTTCGAAATCCTGCGCCGCGCCGCCCGTTCCCGCTGCCAGCCGCGCCAGCGCCGAAGCCGCCGTATCGCGCCGCACGCCGCTTTCCGGCCGATACTGCTTAGGCAACGCAATGAAGAACGTCGCGCCGTGATCCGGCTGGCCTTCGCCCCAGACCTTGCCCCCATGACGCTCGATGATCCGCCGCACGTTCGCAAGTCCGATTCCCGTGCCATCGAATTTTTCATCGACGTGCAGCCGTTGGAACACGCCGAAGAGCTTGTCCACGTAGCGCATGTCGAAGCCCACGCCGTTGTCGCGCACGAAGTACACCGTGTAGCCCGCGAGTTCGCCCGTGCCTTCCCGCGAGCCGATTTCGATGACCGGTTGCTCGCGCGCGCCGCTGAACTTGACCGCATTGGCGATGATGTTGTTCAACGCCACATGCAAAAAGACGTGATCCGCTTCGGTGGGCGGCAGCGCATCCACCTTCCAGTGCACACGCGCTGACGTTTCCTCGTCGATGTCGGTCTGGATGACCGTATGCACGAGCGCATGCATATCGACCTTATGCGGCCGCAACGCCGCGCGGCCGAGTTGCGCGAAGGAAAGCAGGTCGTCGACGAGACGCCCGCCGAAGCGTGCCGATGTCACGATACGCTCCAGATAGCCGCGCCCACGCTCCGACAGTTTCTGGCCGTCCATTTGCTTGAGCAGATCCGCAAAGCCCACGATATGCCGCAACGGCGCTCGCAGATCGTGCGACACCGTGTACGAAAAGCCTTCCAGTTCGTGATTTGCGCGGCCGAGTTCGGTCGCCAGTTGCGCGATCTCTTCCGCACGCCGCAGCACGATGCCGAGCACGGCCGCGCGGAACTCCAGCGCAATCTCGCGCTCGGCGGTGCGCCACGGCAAGGAGCGATTGCGCACCTCATCGGTCCACGTTTCGAAGCTCACGCGCGGCGAGAGCGAAGAGGAAAGCCCCGTTAGCTTCGCGCGCGGATCGCCCGCCCATTCGATGGTCTGCACCACCTCGCGGCGAAACCAGATCACGTAATTGCGATAGATCTTCGAGATCGATACCGCGAGAAAACCCGCGACATTCGGCGAATCTGGCAGCACGGGACAATGCGCCGATGCGCGATCCGACAGCACCACGTCCTCGCTTTGCTGATCGAGCCAGTCGACAAGCGCTGTCACGTCGTGCTCGCTCGGCGTCACGCCGATGAGCGACGTGCGCCCCTCGAAGATCACCGCCGCGCCCGATGCGCGCGTCAAGCCGAGCAGGTCGTTCGAGTCGTTGACCAGGGCTTCGACGAAGCTGTCGGTATTGGCCATCGACGAAAGCAGCTCCGAAAGCATGCGGCGCAGTTCGAGCCGGTAATGCGCTTCGTTTTGTGTTTCACGCGCCTCGATCTGCAGCGAGACGATCTGCGCGACATGCTCGCAAGCCGTGCGTACTTCGAAGGGCGGCAGGCGCGGCGTCGCGTGATGACAGGAGATCAATCCCCAGAGCGTGTCGTCGACGACGATGGACATCGACATCGAGGCAAGCGTGCCCATGTTGCGCATATATTGCAGATGCACGGGCGAGACGCTGCGCAAGGACGCGTAAGTGAGATCGGTCGGCCGGCCAGTTTGCGGATGCAACGCGGGCACGAGCGGCGCGGCTTCGTAATCGGCGTTCGAAATCAGGCGGATGCGATTGCGCTTGTAGAGCTCGCGCGCCTGGGCGGGAATATCGGACGCGGGGAAATACTGGTTCAGGTATGACTGATAGCCCGGCTCGATGGCTTCGGCGAGCACGTGGCCGTTGCCGGCTTCGTCGAATTGATAGACGAGCGTGCGCCCGAAACCGGTAATGCGCGCAATCTCCGTCGCCGCGAACTGGCAAAGCTGCTCGACCGTGCGCATGGACTGCACTTCGGTGACGAAGGAGCGCACGAGCGGATACATGCTCGAAAACACTTCGGCGGTATGTTGCGCGGGTTCCAGTTCAACGAAGAGCAAGCCTTCATGCCGATGCACGACGAGCGCGAACGGGCCGCTTTGGCTCCAATGATCGATGACGACATTGCCCGTGTGGATCGTCGCGCCATCGCGCGTAAGCCTTCCCAATTCGGCGACGGCGCGGCGGCTGGCCTCATCGCCGATGACGAACGACAGCGGCTCGCCGAGGCAACGCTCGGGCGCGATCGACGTGAGTTGCGCGACATTGCCACTCACTTGCAAGATCGTGTCTTGTGCGTCGATGCTCAAGAGAAGACCGTGCGGCTGGATGCTGCCGGGAACGTGAATGGGCTCGCGCGCGCATTCGGCATACGCCGATGCATCGGGCGCATTGAATTCACTGCTGTGTGCGGTGGAGGAGTTGTCCGTCATTGTCTCGATAAGGCGTTTCGGCGGCGCAAAGGCGCGCCGGTTTGTCCAATGGCCGCAAGCTTCCAGGCAGCAGACGCATTAAGACGACGATCGGGTCGCGGGCTTCGTGCGGCCCTGACACGATGGTCGAAGACGATTTACGGTTCGCACGCCGGTCTTTGAACCGGATTTTTTTCTGCATGTCGATGCGGCACGGCCGGTCATTTCTACTCCGGGCGGCGCATCCTGGCTGATGAAGCAATTGTAAGCGGGCATCGCAATCCTTGTTTTCAGACCGGCGCGTTCATGCGGATATTCGGGCATACCGGCGCTTTCGCATGAATCGTTCCGCGCTTCGAGTCGCACGAAGTCTCGCGGTACAGTGGCGGTTGGTCACGAGCCTTTCATGGAGTCCGACCGTGAAATCCGGCACGGAAAAGAGCGCGCCTTGGGTGGAGGAATATGCACGGACCGCGTCCGCCATGTGGTGCGGCGACCAAGTGCGTATTCGCAATGTCCGCAACTTTGTCTACCGAACGCGGGACGAAGCCACGCCCGCCTATTTCGACGCCATCTATGAGATCTCGCGACTACAGACGGTCGATCTCGTGGTGTCGCGCTGGACGCATGAATCCATTGCACATGTGTTCGTAAGCTTCGGTTTCGACGATGGCCGTTATCTCTCCATCTCCATCGAAACGCGCCGTCGGCAAGGGCAGCATTATTCGACGTGGCGCGGCTTCTTCAAGCATTACGATCTGATCTATGTCGTGGCCGACGAGCGCGATCTGATCGGCGTGCGTACCGATATACGGCGCGAACGCGTGTCGCTGTATCGCGCGCAGGTCACGGCCGCCACCGTGCGCGCGCTGTTCAAAGACTACATGCGGCGCGTGAACGACCTGAACGAACGCCCCGAGTTCTATCACACGCTCTTCAACAACTGCACGAGCAATATCCTGCATCACGCGCGAACGGTCGCGCCGCATCTTCGTTATAGCTGGAAGGTGCTGCTAAGCGGCCACGCCGACGACTACACCTATCGCATGGGCCTGCTCGACAACACCTCGACGTTCGATGAACTCAAGCGGCGCAGTCTCATTGTGCGGCCGGAAGGCGCGCTGATCGACGAAGACTTTTCGGCGGCGATCCGGCGCGCTCATTGAGTGCTTGGGTCAGCCGGCCGTTCTCGCGGCGACGCTGCCGGAACCGGCATGAAGCGCCCGGCGTGCGCAAAGCGCGAGCAACACGCACGACAGCCCGTTGAAGAGAAAGAGTCCGCGCGGACCGAAGACGGTCATCAATAGCGAAGCCAGCGCCGGACCGGTCATGCCGCCGAGCGAGAACAGCACGAGCAAGGTCGCCGAGATGGCGACGCGCAAATGCGCCTCCGTTCTATCATGCACGTGCGAAACGATGAGCCCGTATTGCGTGAACGTCACCGCGACATACGCCAGCGTGCCGCACCACACCACCGCGCGAAAATCGAAGCACAGCAGCACGAAGCTCAAGGTCGCCGAAATCGATGCCGTGTAGAACACGAGACGCCGCCTGTCCACTTTGTCGGAGAGACGGCCCATCGGCCATTGCGGCAGGAGTGCGCCGATCAGCGCCACGCCCATGAAGGTCGCGAGTTCGCTCGTCGAGAAGCCGGAGCGTTGAAGATAGACCGGCGTCATCGAATAGAACGCGCTGTAGAGAAAGCCCGCGAGAATGCAGCCCGGAACCGCGAGCGGCGTCGCGGCCATCATCTCGCGCAGGCTCTCGCGCCAAGTTCGGGCGGGCACGCGGTCGAGGTTTTCATCGGCGACCTTGACGGGCCAGCCTTCCAGCAAGGTCACGGGCAGCACGGCGGCGGCGAACAGCGCGGCGGCGATGGAGAATTGCTGCGCACCCGTGCCCGCGCCGACATTGAGCAAGAACTGCCCGGTGCCGACCGCGAGATAGTTGATGGCTGCATACGAGCCGAAGACCTGGCCGCGCCGCTCGTTCTCCACCGTGCCGTTGAGCCAGCTCTCGATGGACGTATAAAGCCCCATGAACGCGACGCCCGTGAGAATACGCACGAGCGCGAGGAGCCACGGCGACTCGCTCGCGCCGAACGCCAGCGCGAGAATCGACGCGGCCGCTGAAAAAGCCACGAATGTCCGATGCTGCCCGATCCGGTCGATGAGCCGCCGGTTCACCACCGCGCCGAGAATGAAGCCCAGGTAATAGCACGACTGAATGAGGCCGATCACGAGCGTCGGATAACCCGCCTGCAGGATGCGCAGCGGTATCAGCGTCTGGAAGAGGCCGTTTCCCGCGACGAGCAGCGCATAGCCGCACAACAGGCCCGCGAGCGCGCGATAACTGCTGCCCGCGCCGCCGGGCGGTGGCGGCGGAAGCGGGTCGCCGCCCGAAGGCGGTGTCTGACGGCCGAAGAGCTTGGCTTCGGTGAGCGGTCCGGTCCGTGCGATGGATGAGGACTCCGGCGTTGTCTCGCTCTGTGTCTGATCGGAAAACTGCGGCGTTTCGTCTGCTATTTTTGTCATGACACTCGTTTGCGTTCGGAACGGCCCTTGGTCGAGGCGCGTTCGCACCCGATGCTACCTGAAACCGGAACGGCGCCTGAGCACGTGTGCGACCAATTCGTGATCGACACCGACATCGTGGCGCTTTCGAGCTTCGCCTCGCGCGCTCACGGTCATGCCATTAGCGAGTACGATGTCAGGCCGCCGCGTGACGATGCGGACATTGAGACGAGGAGCGCCTTTGCGACAGACGTTCGATATTCGCCGTGGTTGGCCCGCGCATCGGCGCGCCGGTAGCGCATGACGCGGGCATCGAAGGGGAGCGTGCGGTTCACGCGGCTCGCGTGCTGCATTGCCGCCGCTCATGCCGCTGTTTATGCCGCCGCTTATACCGATGCAGCGCACGCGCAATCATATAAAGACGTCGCGCCGATTGTCCCGCCCGCCGCCGAGCGTCCGCGTGCACCGCAGCCGCCCGCCGAATCCGGCGATGCGTCGCAGGCCGTAGCGATCGCGGATTTACGCGGCATCGCTTTCGTGCGCTCGGACGGCGCGGCCGGTTCCGCCAGCACGCAAGGCACGCAGAGCGCTGCGATCACGGCCAGTGGCGCGCCGCTGCTCGATTCCAACTTCCTCGATACCTTTGCGGCCGATCTCGCCCATCCGCTCACCTTCGCGCGTCTGGCCGAAATTCGCCGCGCCGTCGTGCAGCGTTATCGCGAGGCGGGCCTGCCGCTCGTCGATGTCTACGTGCCCGAGCAGGATGTGAGCGACGGCGTGGTGCGCATTGCGATTGCCGAGTTTCGCGCGGGGCGCGTGCTCCCTCAAGGCAATCGCTATTTCTCCGATGCGCTCCTCGCCCGCGAGATGCCGCTGCCCACCGGCGAGCCGATCCGCGAAGCCGATGTCGCCGCGGGCCTCGCGCTCCTGAATTCGAACCCGTATCGCCGTGTCGACGTGATCTATGCGCCGGGCGCTGCCGCGAATACCACCGATGTCGTCCTGCAGACCGAAGACCGGCTGCCGTTGCGCGTCTACGGCGGCTACAACAACGACGGCGTGCCGGACCTGGGCCGCGACCGCCTGCTTGCGGGTTTCGACTATGGCAATCTGTTCGGCACGGATGCGCGCATCGGCTATCAGGCGACGGCGAGCAACGACCTCATTTCGGGTAATCCGGATATCGAAGGGCGGCCCAACCGGGCGCGCTTCGTCGCGCATTCGTTCAACCTGATTGCGCCGCTGCCGTGGCTCGACCGTATCGAACTGTTCGGGGTGTATGCGCAAAGTACGCCACGCTTGCCGGACAGTTACGGACAGACGGGCACGAGCGCGCAGCTCAGTTTTCGCTACGACTGGCGCCTTCCGCCGCTCGACAAGGCGGGTGCGTGGCAGCAGCAACTGCAACTCGGCTACGACTTCAAGCGCTCGAACAACGACCTCGAATTCGGCGGCTTTCAGGTGTTCAATGCCAATACGCACGTCCATCAGTTCGTGCTTGCCTACGATCTGACGAAGAGCGACGCATCCGGCGACACGCATCTGAATGCATCGCTCTACGCGAGCCCCGGCTATCTCGACGGCAGCAACAACAGCGACGCCTTCGATACCGCGCGTCTCGGCGCGAAGCCGCGCTATCAGTATCTGCAACTGTCCGCGCAACGCGATACGCCGCTGGGTGCGACGGGCTTTTCGGTATCCGCGCGCGGGCTCGTGCAGTGGACCAACAACACGCTTTTGCCGAGCGAGGAACTCGGGATTGGCGGCGACTCGACCGTGCGCGGCTACGACCCGTACGCGGCGCAAGGCGATCGCGGCTGGAACGTGCAGACGGAGTTGCGCTCGCCGGCCATCACGTTCGGCTTCGCGGCGATGCAGCCGTTTGTGTTTTTCGATGCAGGGCATGTGTGGAACCGCATCCCCGAAGCGGGCGAGGTCAACAATGCATCGCTTGCGAGCATCGGCGGCGGTGTGCGTTTTCAGATGAGCCGCTTCGTCACGTTCAGGGGAACGCTCGGGTTTCCACTCAGGGCAGTCGTGCCGAATGGCTCGAAGGCGCCGTTGGGAGAGATATCGGTGGTGATCGGGAGTTGAGCGTCACGCCCAAGAAAAAGGCCGAACGAGCGTCCGGCCTTCCGCATCACGAACTCAATGTCAGCTAGATCAGAACGCGTGCCGCAAAGCCACTCGCGCGACAAACTGATTCGAATTCGACGACACTTGCTGCGCGCCCGGAATATACGCGTTGTCCAGCACCGAATCCGTCGAAGGCCCGTGGATTTTCTGATAGGCGCCTTGCACATAGACGTCCGTGCGCTTGGACAGGAAGTAATCCGCCATCAAGCCGAACGAGTGAATCTTCGGCTTGACCGTGCCTGAAGCCGCGTCGTACGTCTCGATGGAATACACATACTGCGCGCCGATGAAGAACGCCGGCGTGAACTGGTACTTGCCGTTCACTTCGAAGTTCTGATACTTGACGGCGTTGAGCGTGTTGCCTGCTGCCACGAGCGTGCCGCCTATATATCCATTGGTCGACGGATCGCGATAACTCGAATTCGTATAGGCGAAGCCTGCCGTTGCGGGGCCGAACGAGTAGTTTACGCCCGCGCCGTAGACCTGCATGCGTCTCGCGACGAAGCTCGCATCGTTGGCCGCAATGGCGCCGATGCCACCCGCGCCGACGCCGTCCGCGCGCATATATGCCGCGCCGGCCAGCAAGCCGCCATTCGCATACGAAGCGCCGACGCTATACAAGCGGTTGTCCGCGAAACCCGTGCCGTTGCTGAAGCCATACAAGCCGCCGAACTTGAAGCCGCCGAACGACGGACTCGCATACTTCACCGCGTTGTTCACGCGAAACGAGTTGTCCGTGTTGTCGTTGTCGAACGGATGCGCGAACAGATAGCCCGCGAAGTTGCCGTTGGCGGTGGTCGGCGCAAGGTAATCGACGACGGAATCGTACTGACGCCCAAGCGTCACCGAACCGAAGCGTTCGTTCTGCACGCCCACGAAAGCCTGACGGCCGAACATGCGGCCACCCTGACCCGCCGCGCCGTTGCTCAGGTTCAAACCGCTTTCCAGTTGATACACGGCCTGAGTCGCGCCGCCGAGATCTTCGACCCCGCGCAAGCCCCAGCGGCTGCCCGACGCATAACCGCTCGTCAATTCATAGGCGTGATTTCCGCCGACGTTGCTCGTGTAGTCGAGGCCTTCGTCGAGCACGCCGTATAGCGTGACGCTGCTCGCTGCAAAGACGGAGGAAGACAGGCAGCAGACCGCTGCGAACAGAATGGCTTTAATTCTCATGAAAGTCTCAAGTTTTCTTGTTTTATCCGATGACGTCGGCATCGCTCACGCGAAAACGCCAAGGATGGCTAACGATGAGCGACGGATTGTGCGTGATCGACGCGCGCTTGCAAAGGGATTTCGCCGAACATCGAACGTGAGTTTTTTGAATGTTCTGCCAGCAAATTCTTCGCTTGTCGCTGCAGCGCGAAGCGCGGAAAAATGGGCCGAAAGTCGTAAGAGGCAGCCGCGACATCAGCGGCGCTGGTTTTTCCGCTGCGGCCGCCGTCGCCCGTCATCGAACCAGGAATCATCGAGAAACATGAAGTCAGAACGCAATTTCGTGAACGGATGTTTCATCGCGCCCGCAAGCGATCAACGCACCGCCGTCGTCAATCCGGCTACCGAAGAAGTGCTCGGCCACGTGCACAACGCAACGCGCGAAGAGGCGTTGCAAGCCGTTGAATTTGCCGCTACCGCGCAAAAGCGCTGGCGCGTGATGCCCGCCGCCGAGCGCGCGGTGCACATGCAGCGTCTCGCGGACGCCATCGTCGAAGCCTCCGCCGATATCGGCGCGGCGCTCGCCTCCGAGTCGGGCAAGAGCCTGACGGACGCCACCAGCGAAGCCATCTACGCCGCGCAGATCACGCGCTATCACAGCGAATGGGCGCGGCGCATCGAAGGCGAAGTCATTCCGAGCGATACGCCCGACGAAAACCTCGTGCTGCATCGCGAGCCGATAGGCGTCGTCGCCTGCCTGATTCCCTTCAATTTCCCCATCTACACGCTGCTGCGCAAGGTTGCGCCGGCGTTGATCGCGGGCAATACGGTGGTCGTGCGCCCGAGCAACAACACGCCGCTGTCCGCGTTCGAATTGGCGCGCGCCGTCGAACGCGCTGCATTGCCGCCGGGCGTCGTCAATATCCTGGCGATGGATCACGCCACCGCCGAAGCCGTCTGCACGCATCCGGCAGTCGGCATGATCACGCTAACGGGCAGCGTTTCCGCGGGCCGCAAGGTGCTCGATTACTGCAAGGCGAATATTGCGAAGCCTTCGCTGGAACTGGGCGGCAAGACGCCCGCGATCATCGAGCCGGATGCCGACTTGCAGAAGGCCGCGCGCGAACTCGTCGCCTCGAAGCTCACGCATGGCGGTCAGCTTTGCACGGCCATCGAGCGCGTTTATGCGCACGCGAGCATCCATGATGAATTCGTTCGCCTGCTCAAGGAGCAGATGCTGGCCAAGCAGATCGGCGACCGTTTCGAAGACGCGAGCTTCATGGGGCCGCTCGTCAACGAGGCATCGCGCAAAGGCATTCACGCCATGGTGATGCGCGCGGTCGAGGCAGGCGCTGTGCTCGAAACCGGCGGCGAAGTGCCGAAGCGCAAGGGCTTTTTCTATCCGCCGACGCTTTTGTCCAACTGCCGTCAGGACATGGAGATCGTGCAGGAAGAAACCTTCGGGCCGGTGCTCGCCGTCGTGCGCTACGGCACGCTCGATGAAGCCATCGCGATGGCGAACGATCATCAATTCGGTCTTTCGTCCGTGCTTTACACCGAAAACTATCGCACGGCGATGAAGGTCGCCAACTCCATCGAAGCGGGCGAGCTTTATATCAACCGCACGCCGGCCGATCCGTATCAAGGCTTCCACGCGGGCTGGAAACGCTCCGGCATCGGCGGTGACGACGGCAAGCACGGCATGCTGGAATTCACGCAGACGCGTCTCGTCGTCATGAAGTACTGACCCAGGCCGTGTCTTCTCGCGAGGACGCCGCCGTTTTCCTTTTCCAACTCACACAAAAATATACGAAGGCTGCGGGCTTTGCGCCCGCGGTTCATCGAGGAGCCTCCCGTGTCATCGAATCCTGCTCAAACCAGCCAGGGCGCGGCTGCGCTGCCGCTCAAAAGCGCGCGCGCCGACCGCTATCTGCAACTCGCGCTGCTCGTGGTCGCCGCCGGCGCGATCTATCCGATTCTGTATCTGCGGCAGGTTTATCAGCCGACGATGCTCGAAGTCTTCCGCATCACCGAAGAGCAACTCGGCTATCTCTACTCCGCGCTCGGCACGATCTTCCTGATCTGCTATTTGCCAAGCGGCTGGCTTGCGGACCGCGTCGCGCCGCGCGTGCTCATCTGTTTTTCGTTGATCGCGACCGGCGCGCTCGGGCTGTGGTATTCGACGGCGCCTTCGTTCGCCTCGCTGATCGTGATCTTCGGCTGCTGGGGTTTGACGACCGGCCTCACGTTCTGGGCCGCCATCATCAAGCGCGTGCAGATGATCGCCGCCGCCGACGAGCAAGGCCGCTTCTTCGGCTTTCTCGATGGCGGTCGCGGCTTGATCGAAGCGCTGCTCGCAACCATCGCGATTTCGGTCTTCGCCTACGTGACGCACACGCGCGGCGACTCCACCGCGGCGGGTTTCAAGCTCGTGGTCTATATGTACGCGCTTCTGTGCATCCTGCTTGGCGTGGTGCTCGGGCTGGTTCGCGATCCCGACGCGGGCGCCACCGCCGTGGCGAAGCGCAAGAGCAACGTGCTGCGCGATCTCGCCGTGCTGCTGAAGAATCCGCAATTGTGGCTGCTCGCGGCCATCGTGTTCTGCGGCTATCAGGTGTTCTGGGCGACGTACAGCTTCTCGGCGTATCTGCATGAGAAGGAGATCGGCCTTTCCGTGGTCGCGGCGGGTTTCATCACCACGCTCAAGCTGTGGATGCGTCCTATCGGCGGCATCGGCGGCGGCTTTCTCGGCGACCGCTTCTCGAAGTCTTCCGTGCTCGTGTTCGCGCTCTTCGCAGCCGCGCTCTCGCTCGTCGTGCTGATCGTCGCGCCGGGCATTTCGAGTCACGTGCTGATCGCCGTGGTCGTGCTGTTCATCGGCGTGATGACCTATGCCATTCGCGGTCTCTACTGGTCCCTGCTCGACGACTGCAAGGTGCCGGCCGAGACGAGCGGTCTCGCCATCGGCCTCATCTCGGTGATTGGCTACTCGCCGGACGCATTCCTGCCGCTCGTTAACGGGCATCTGACGCAGAACTATCCCGGCGTGCTCGGCTATCAAATGTACTTCGGCTATGTCGCCGTGATGGCCGCGCTCGGCGGTGTCGCCGCGCTCGTCTTCAAGCATCGGCTCAAACGCATGGAACGCAAGGAATCGCAGCAATGAAAATCGCCGCACTGGAAACTCATATCGTCGCCGTGCCGCCGCCGCATGTCGGTGGCATGTACTGGATCTTCGTGAAGCTGCGCACGGATTGCGGCATAGAGGGCGTCGGCGAGATTTACTCGGCCACGTTTCATCCGAAGGCGATGACGCCGATCATCGAAGATGTATTCGAACGCTATCTGCTCGGCCACGATCCGCATCATGTCGAGCGCTTCTATCGCGAAGCCTTTTCGAGCGGCTTTACGCAACGCCCCGACCTCACCATGATGGGCGTCGTAAGCGGCCTCGAAATGGCGTGCTGGGACATCATCGGCAAGGCGGCGGGCAAGCCCGTGTACGAACTGCTCGGCGGCCGCGTGCACGAGCGTCTGCGTTCCTACACGTATCTTTATCCGAAGAACAGTCGTGGCGAATACGACTACGACGACCCGGACCTCGCGGCGGAATGTGCCGCGCACAACGTCGAACTCGGTTTCACGGCGGTGAAGTTCGATCCGGCAGGCCCGTACACGGCGTATTCCGGCCACCAGATTTCGCTCGAAGTCATGGACCGCTGCGAAACCTTCTGCCGCAAGGTGCGTGAAGCGGTTGGCAGCAAGGCCGATCTGCTGTTCGGCACGCACGGCCAGATGGTGCCATCGTCGGCGATCCGCCTCGCGCAACGCCTCGAAAAGTTCGATCCGCTGTGGTTCGAGGAGCCCGTTCCGCCGGGACAGGAAGACGCGATGGCGCAAGTCGCCGCGAAGACGAGCATTCCGATTGCGGCGGGCGAGCGTCTGACGACGAAGTACGAGTTCTTCAAGCTGCTCGAAGCGCGCGCCGCATCGATTCTGCAATTCAACGTCGGACGCGTGGGCGGGCTACTCGAAGCGAAGAAGATCGCGAGTCTCGCCGAAGTGCATTACGCGCAGATCGCGCCGCATCTGTACAACGGGCCTGTCGGCGCGGCGGCCAGCGTGCAGATCGCGGCGTGCTCGCCGAACTTCCTGATTCAGGAAAGCATCGGCACGTGGGACGGCTTTCACGCCGAAGTGCTGAAGACGCCGATTCGCTGGGAAGACGGCTACATCATTCCGTCGAACGAGCCGGGTCTTGGCGTCGAACTGAACATGGACGTGGTGCGCGCGCATACGCCTTATACCGGCGACCGTCTGCATCTGCAGATGACGCCCCGGCCTTTCGACGTGAAAGACCTCGCGCCTGCCAAAGGCTGACACTCACCGGAATACTCAAGCATGGAATTCGATTACATCATCGTGGGCGCGGGTTCGGCGGGCTGCATTCTCGCCAACCGTCTGACGGAGTCGGGACAGTATTCGGTCCTGCTGCTCGAAGCGGGCGGCGAGGACGCGTCGTTCTGGTTCAAGGTCCCGGTCGGCTTCACCAAGACCTACTACAACCCCGAATACAACTGGATGTACTACAGCGAGCCGGAAGCGCAGCTGAACGACCGCAAGCTGTATTGCCCGCGCGGCAAGGTGCAGGGCGGCTCCGGCTCCATCAACGCGATGATCTACGTGCGCGGCCAGCCGCACGATTTCGACGATTGGGCGAAAGCGGGCAATCGCGGCTGGAGCTTCAAGGACGTGCTGCCGTATTTCCGTCGCGTGGAATCGCATCCGCTTGGCAACACGGAGTATCACGGCGCGAACGGCAAGATCCGCGTTTCGCCGATGAAGGACGACGCGCATCCGATCTGCCAGGACTTTCTGCAAGCCGCCGAAGAAGCGGGCTTTCCGCGCACCGACGACTTCAACGGCCCGAAGTACGAAGGCGCGGGCATCTACGATGTCAACACGCGCGACGGTCAGCGTTCGTCGAGCAGCTTCGAGTATCTGCATCCGGTGATGGAGCGCGGCAATCTGAAGATCGAGCGCAACGTGACGGTGCGCCGCGTGTTGTTCGACGGCGCGCGCGCCATGGGCGTGCTCGCCTCGCGTAATGGCCAGGACTTGCAGTTCCGGGCGAAGCGCGAAGTGATTCTCTCGGCGGGTGCCGTCGATACACCGAAGCTCATGCAACTCTCCGGTATCGGCGAAGCGGAGTTACTCGCAAAGCATGGCGTGACGCTCGTGCATGAGCTGCCGGCGGTCGGCAAGAATCTGCAGGACCATCTGTGCGTGAGCTTTTACTATCGCGCGACGGTAAAGACGCTGAACGACCAGTTGGGTTCGCTCATCGGCAAGGCGAAGGTGGCGCTGCAATATCTGATGACGCGCAAGGGACCGCTCGCCATGAGCGTGAACCAGGCGGGCGGCTTCTTCAAGGGCGCCGACGACGAGCTGGAGCCAAACCTGCAGCTCTACTTCAACCCGCTGTCGTACCGCATTCCGAAGAGCAGCAAGGCGCAACTCGAACCGGAACCGTACTCGGGCTTTTTGCTGTGCTTCAATCCGTGTCGCCCGACGAGCCGCGGTTCGGTGGAAATTGCGTCGGCGAAGGTCGAGGATGCGGCGAAGATCCGCATCAACGCGCTGACGACGGCGAAGGATATCCGCGAAGTCATTCAGGGCAGCAAGCTCATTCGCCGCATCATGGGCACGAAGGCGCTGCGCCAGGTCACGGCCGAGGAAATCTCGCCGGGACCGGGCGTGAAGAGCGACGAAGACATGCTCGCGTATTTCCGCGACCAGTCCGGCTCGATCTATCACCTGTGCGGTTCCTGCGCGATGGGTCCGGACGCGCGCACCTCCGTGGTCGACGAGCGTCTGCGCGTGCATGGCATCGATGGTTTGCGCATCGTCGATGCATCGGTGTTCCCGAACATCACCTCCGGCAACCTCAACGCGCCGACGATGATGGTCGCCGAGAAGGGCGCGGACATGATTCTCGAAGATTCGCGTCGTGGGGTGGTCGAGGCGTTGAAGCCGCTCGAACTTCCCGTCGCCGCATGAACGAAGCGGGTCTAGGTTGCGCGCCGCCGCCGGTCGGATAACCGGCATAATTTGACTCGATTCGTAAAATGCTGCCAAAGAGCGGCACGACTGGCGTGAAGCGCGTGTTAAATGCGCGCACGTCAGACGAGACAGGAGACAGTTTTGAAGCGGAAGATGCCCGCCCTGAACGCGCTCAGGGCTTTCGAAGTGGCTGGCCACACCGGTAGTTTCACGCGTGCGGCGGAAGTGCTGCACGTCACGCAAAGCGCGGTGAGCCGTCAGGTTCGCCAACTCGAAACGCAACTCGGCGAAGCCTTGCTGCTGCGCCGTCATCATCATCTGGAGTTGTCGGCCACGGGGCGCCTGCTGCTGCAGGCGCTCAAGATGTCGTTCGATCGCATCGAGCTGACGGTGCGCAGCATTCAGGAGAAGACGCATCTCAAGCGCTTGCGCATCAACGTGCCGCCGACCTTCGCGAGCCGCTGGCTCATGCCGCGCCTGCCATCCCTTCGTGCCGCCGCGCCTGAAGTCGAAGTCACCCTGACCACGCGCCGCACCGACGAGCTCGTCGAATCCGGCGCGCTCGATTGCGCCATTCGCTTCGGCAACGGCGAATGGGCCGGGCTCGACAATCAATTGCTGATGAACGAGCGGCATATCGCCGTGTGCTCGCCCGAATTGCTGGGCGAGCGCGCGACGACCTCGGTGGACCTGAATGCGTTCACCTTGCTGCATGTGCTTGCAAGCAACGATCAGCGCTATCTCACCTGGCAACACTGGCTGAACGCGGCGGGCATCGACGATGTCGATACCCACGACGGCTACGAATTCGACCTGCTCGATCATTCGATCCATGCGGCGGTGGATGGCATTGGCGTCACCATCGCGGATCGTCACATGATCGCGCCGGAGCTTGCGCGCGGCGCGCTCGTGCCGCTACTGGATGTCGAAGTGGACGGGCATCAGTCGTACTGGCTCGTGACGCGCGCGGGACAGGACGATGCGCCGCATGTCGCGATGTTTCGCGAGTGGCTGCGCGGACAGGTCGACGAGCAGCAGCGATGCTTTGCGCGGATGCGGGCGGCAAGATGAGTCACGAGTTGCCGGGCGCCGAGCTCTTGCGTCCGTCCACGGGTAACCCCGGCGGGTTGTAAGCCTGCATCGTCAGATGTCGTAGGCGGGCGTGATTGCCGCATCGCCGAATGTGAACCAGAACAGCGCGATGCCCTTCGAGTGGCGGTCGGCGTTGCGCACGACTCGCGGCCTGAAGGCTACAAAACAGGCTCATGCGGATTTTTGTAGCGCTCAGGCTGCGGCGACCTTTAGGTTTGAGCCGCGAAGGCCGGACGCAACCGCCTGTCGACTCGTTACCATAGGAAAAAAACCAATCTAGCGAGACACCATGCGCCGCCTGCCCTCACTCACCGCGCTACGCTTCTTCGAAGAAAGCGCGCGCCACATGAGCTTCAACAAATCCGCCGCCGCGTTGTGCGTGACGCCAGGCGCGGTCAGCCGCCAGATTCGTCTGCTCGAAGACGCGCTCGGCGCGCGGCTTTTCGACCGCGATCACAAAGGCATACGCCTGACCGCGCAAGGGACGGAGTTGCTCGCGTGCGTCTCCGAGGCGTTCGATTCCATTGAACGCACGACCCGCAAGCTCTCGATTTCTCCGAAGAGCGAACGCAAGCGGCTCACGGTGAGCGCGCCGCCGACGTTCGCATCGCGCTGGCTGTCGCCACGTCTCGGTTCGCTGATGGACGCGGTGCCCGACATCGACCTCTCGGTGCGCACCGACGCCACGGGCGAGTTTCAATGCACGATCCGCTTCGGGCACGAGGCGCGGGCGGATCATCGGTCGGCGTTGCTGTTCATCGAGCGGCATGTGCTCGTCGGCGCGTCGAAGTATGCGGGCCAGGACGTCGTGGCGCTGCTGGAACGCCTGCCCGCGCTGCACGTTCTGCACAACGACGCGCGCCTCACGCTTTGGCCGAACTGGCTCGATGCCGCGAGCCTGTCGCGCGGTTTCGCGGAAAACGGCATCGAGTTCTCGACGCTCGATCAGGCGATTCGCGCCGCGCTAGCCGGAACCGGCCTCGCGGTGGTGGACCGCAACATGATCGCCGACGAGTTGCACGACGGCACGCTTGCGCAACTGTCGCCGGTGGAATCCACGGGGCCTTATGGATACTGGCTGGACATTGGGCCGTCGGCTGCCGCGCAGGATCATGTGCAGGCGTTCGCGGAGTGGCTGCGCGGCGAAGGGGTGACAAACGCGAACGCAGCGCAGCCTTGAAGCAGTTCAGTTGCCACTCGCCTCGTTCAACGTCAGATGCTTCGTTTCCGGCGCCCATGCAATCGAAACCAGCATCCCGATGAACAGCACCGCGGCGAGCGCGAGCATCGTTACCTTGACGCCGACGCCCGCAATGCCCAGTGGCAACAGAAACGTGCCGATAGCCGAGCCAAGGCGGCTGCATGCAATCGCCAGTCCGACGCCGCACGCGCGCGCCTCGGTCGGAAAGCACTCGGGCGGAAACACGCCGACCAGGTTTGAAAACGCGGACATGGTCAGTGTGAAAAGCGCGAACGCCGCGATCATCCAGAGCGACGCCGACGATGGCAGCACCGCAAGCGCCAGCAGCGACACGCACGTCACCGCGAACGAGCCGATCAGGAACGCGCGCCGCGAGAGCTTGATCGTCAGCCAGATGCCGAGCAACGCGCCTATCACGAGCACGCCGTTGAGCAGCAGATCCGCGCCCGAGCCCTCGTTCAGATCGATCGCCTTGAGGATGCTCGGCAGGAATGTGTAGATCGCGAAATACGGGATCACGAGGCACACGAAGAACGCGCAATTGAAGATGGTGCGGCGGATCAGATCCGGCTTGAAGAGCCGCGCGAAGCCGCCGGGCGGAGCGAAGTGTTCGCCGGCGTCGGCGTCGAGCGTCACGTTCGGGCCGAAGTGCTTGCGCACGATACGCCGCGCTTCATCGCCACGACCGCGGCCGAGCAGCCAGCGCGGCGACTCCGGCGTGCCGATACGCAACACGAGTACGAGAAACGCCGGAATGCCGGCCGAGGCGAGCAGCCAGCGCCAGGCGTCCGGCGAGGCATTGGCGTAATGCATGCCGAGCACGTTCGCAATCACGTAGCCGATGGTCCAGATCACGCTGAACGAGCCGAGCAGGGTGCCGCGATGCTTGCGCGGCGAAAACTCCGCGAGAATCGCGTGACCGACCGCGAAGTCGCCGCCCATGCCGAAGCCGATCAACACGCGCAACGCAACAAGCATCGCTGGCGTGGTCGCGTAAAACTGCGCGAACGCCGCCGCCGTGATGATGATGAAACTCAGCAGAAAAATCTTCTGCCGCCCGAGCCGGTCGGACAGCCAGCCGAATACGAGGCTGCCGAAGAAGATGCCGATCAGCGCGGACGAGCCGAGCATGCCCATCCAGAACGCATCGAGCGGAATCTGCCGGTTCATCGACGCCAGCGCGTAACCGATGGTGCCAAGCGCATAACCTTCCGTGAAATGCGCGCCGAAAGTCAGCCCCGCGATCTTGATATGAAAGCGGTTGAGCGGAACGTCGTCGAGCGTGACGCGGCCCGCGCCAGGCGACGGGGCGAGATGCGCATCGAGCGCATCGGGAATGACGATTCGAGTATCCAAGGGTGTCTCCTCCACTGCATGAATTGCCGCGCGCGTGCTGGTGCGTGCTTGTGGTTATGGCGTGCGCGCGGCGCCGACAGAAGATGATTCAGCGGCCAAGCCCCGCCATCATCATGTATTTGAGTTCGACGTATTCATCGAGCCCGTACTTCGAACCTTCACGGCCGAGCCCCGACTGCTTCACGCCGCCGAACGGCGCGACTTCCGTCGAGATGATTCCCTCGTTGATGCCGACCATGCCGCTTTCCAGCGCCTGAGCGACACGCCACGCGCGGCCCAGATCGCGCGTGTAGAAATAGGCCGACAGGCCGTAGGGCGTGTCGTTCGCAAGCGCGACGACTTCTTCCTCGGTCGCGAAGCGGAAACACGCCGCGACCGGGCCGAAGGTTTCCTCCTCCGCGATCAGCATCGAAGGCCTGGCATCGGCGAGCACGGTCGGCTCGTAGAACGTTCCGGCCAATGCATGCGCTTTGCCGCCTGTCAGCACCTTGGCGCCTTTTTGCACGGCATCCGCGACATGGGCCTTCACTTTATCGAGCGCCGCCTCGTTGATGAGCGGACCTTGATCGAACGCGCCTTCGAGACCGTTGCCCGCTCGCAAGGCGTGCACGGCGCGCGTCAGGGCTTGCGTGAAGGCATCGTAGACGCCGTCCTGCACGTAGAAGCGATTCACGCACACGCACGTCTGTCCCGTGTTGCGGAACTTCGATGCCATCGCGCCTTGCACGGCGGCGTCGATATCGGCGTCGTCGAACACGATGAAGGGCGCGTTGCCGCCGAGTTCCAGCGAAAGCTTCTTGAGCGTATCCGCGGATTGCTTCGCGAGCAGTTTGCCGACGCGCGTCGAGCCGGTGAACGAGAGCTTGCGCACGTGCGGCGACGCCGTGAGCGTCTCGCCGATAGCCACCGCATCGCCCGATACGATGTTGAACACGCCGGCCGGAATGCCCGCCTCTTCCGCCAGCACCGCCAGCGCGAAGGCCGATAACGGCGTCTCCTCCGATGGCTTCAGCACCATCGTGCAACCGACCGCAATGGCGGGGCCGGCTTTGCGCGTGATCATCGCGAGCGGGAAGTTCCACGGCGTGATGGCCGCGACCACGCCGACTGGCTCGCGCGTGACGATGATCCGCGAATGCGGCTTCGGGCTCGGGATCACGTCGCCGTAGCTGCGCTTCGCTTCTTCCGCGAACCATTCGAGGAAGCTCGCGGCGTAGGCCACTTCGCCGAGCGCTTCGGCAAGCGGTTTGCCTTGCTCGCGCGTGAGCAGGGCGGCGAGCGCCTCGCGGTTGGCGAGCATGAGTTCGCCCCAACGCTTGACGCGGGCGGCGCGTTCCTTCGCCGTGAGCGCGCGCCACACGGGCAGCGCGTTGCTCGCGGCATCGATTGCAAGCGATGTCTCCGCGCTGCCGCCGCGCGCCACGTTCGCGATGACTTCGCCCGTCGCTGGATTGCGCACGGCATACGTGCTTGCGCTTTCGCGCCACGCGCCGTCGATGTAATGGCCGGATCGTAAAAGGTCGCTCATGCCGCGCGCTCCATGAGTTCGTCGAATGCGCCGCGCGCCTCACGCGCTTCGCGGGCGATACGCCGTCCCGCCGTGTAATCGTTGATGAGATCGCACGGTGTGTAGTTGCGGTCGAGTTCGTGCATTTCGTCGTCGCTGAGACGCGTGTCGAGCGCGGCGAGCGCGCTGTCGAACTGCGCGGCCGAATCCGCGCCAACCAGCATGCTCGACACACCCGGACGGTTCAGCACCCATGCCTGGGCAATCTGCGCGGACGTCACGCCGCGTCGCGCCGCCACTCGCGCCACCGATGCCGCGACGCTGCGCGAAGCGGCATCGCCATACATTTGCGCGGTGAAGAAGTCGGTCTGATTGCGATTCGAGCCGGCGTCGTTCGTCAGCAGGCCGCGCGCGAGCGGACTGAACACCGACACGCCGACGCCCTGATCGATGCAATACGGAATCATCTCGCGCTCTTCCTCGCGATACGCGGCGTTCAACTGCAATTGCATGTTGATCGGCTTGTGCCAGCCGTGGCGTTCGCACGCCTGCACGATCTTGGCGAACTGCCAGGTGTACATCGTCGAGACGCCGATATAGCGCGCCTTGCCCGCGCGCACGATATCGTCGAGCGCGGCCAGGGTTTCTTCGACGGGCGTGTTCACGTCGAAAAAATGCAGCATGTAAATGTCGACGTAGTCCATGTCGAGACGCTTGAGCGACGCGTCGATGCCGTCCATCACATGCTTGCGCGAATGGCCGCCCGCGTTCGGCGTGCTCGCCATGTCGTAGCCCACCTTCGTGGTGACGACGATATCCTCGCGCCGCACGAGCCGCTTCAGGATTCGGCCGACCACTTCCTCGCCGACGCCGGTCGAATAAAAATCGGCGAGATCGATGAAGTTCACGCCGGCATCGAGCGCATGGCGCACGATCGGCTCGCTTTGCGCTTCATCGAAAATCCAGGGCTTCCATTGCGGCGTGCCCATGTTCATGGTGCCGAGACACAAGCGCGAAACCTTGAGTCCGGACTGGCCGAGACGTACGTATTCCATGGTCGTCTCCTCAGCGCTTCTTCGGCGTGTAGAACGGATTCGAGACATCGCGCGCCGCCTCGAACACGGAATGTCGATACGGCAAGCCTTCCATGGCCGCGACGATTGCGTTCCTGCACGCGCGATAGTTGTTCTCGAAGACGGCGTCGAGATCGTCGGTCTTGGGATTCACCCAGTTCGCCGATACGACCACCCACTCGTTCTCCGCCTCGGGCGGCAGCGTGCCTTGTTCGAGCGCTTCGGCCACGGCTTTCGCTATGCCGGCCTGCGATGCGCCCCAGGTCGCGTTGCCGTGGAAGTCGCCGTCGATCGGCGCCTTGTTCACGTAGAGCGTGAGCGGCTTGGTCGGCACGCCGGGCCGTGCGATCACGACGAAGGGCGCGTGCCCGGCCGATGGCGTCGCGAGCGCGGTGGCGAAGGCCTGACCGGCGGGACCGTCGCGCGGACCGACCAGCACGTTGATATGGGCGAGATTCACGCCCGGTCCCTCGAAGCCTTCGCCGATATACAAATTCTTTCGCATGGACTCCAATCCTTTGCGTTACGTTGAGGATGAAGCGATTTTGCGGCGGGCGTCGCGCGATGAGGAATCGACGATTTGTCAGCGTGGGTGTGAGATTCAATCAACTCCGGGAGTACCCGTAGGGCGAATCCGAAGCTCGACTTAGTCCGTCCTAATTTCCATCGGCGGCAGGCATGGTAGAAACGTCTAGCCAAGTCGAATCAAACGGAGGTTGTCGATCGATGGACTATGCAGGCTTAGCAGAAGCTCACGCGTCGTGGGTCATCGCGTTCGTGCTCGTGGCGGCGCCGCTTGGCGCGGCGCTCGCCTGGAGCGCGTTCGTGCGCGTGCTCGACACGCGCGAACCGCCCACGCAGAGGACGCTCGTCGTGTTCGCGGCGCTGGTTCCGCTTGCGTGCGGCGTAATGGTGTTCGCGGCAATCGCGACGCGCATCGAGCGCGGCGAGGCGTTTTCGAGCGCCGATCAGCTTCTGCTCGATAGCATCCGCAAACGCGTGCCGCCGCTGGCCGCGCAGAGCTTCGCGCGCTTGACGCATCTTGGCGATCCGCTGTTCCTGGCGTTGTTGTGCGCGCTCGTCTGCGTGGCGCTGGCGTGGAAGCGGCACTTCGGACTGGCGCTCTTTCTGATCGCGACGACGAGCCTGGGCGGTCTGCTCAATCGCGTGCTCAAGCTGTCGATGCATCGCGAGCGGCCCATCGGCGCGCTCGTGCCGCTGCCCGAGAGCTATTCGTTTCCGAGCGGCCATTCGTTCGGATCGATGGTCTGCTACGGCATGTGCGCCTATGTGTTGATGCGCGTCGCCTCGCGCGGCGGCGATGCCCTCATCGTCGCTTCGACCTGTCTTCTAGTGCTGCTGATCGGCACGAGCCGCGTGGTGATCGGCGTGCATTTTCTGACGGATGTCGCGGGCGGATTCGCCTCGGGCGGCGCGTGGCTCGCGTTTTGTATCGGCCTGGCGGAGTTGGCGCGCCGCGTGCCGGCTAGCGGCATGCGGACGAGGTAAGGCGCACCTCGTCCACGACGTGCGCGCTCAGATCTTCTTGACGAATTCGGACTTGAGACTCATGGCGCCGAAGCCGTCGATCTTGCAATCGATATCGTGATCGCTATCGACAAGGCGGATGTTCTTGACCTTCGTACCCATCTTGAGTACGCCGGACGAGCCCTTCAGCTTGAGATCCTTGATGATGGTGACGGTGTCGCCGTCTTGCAGAATGTTGCCCGCCGAATCGCGATAAACCTTCGTTTCGGCTTCGGCGGCGGGAGATTCATCGGCCGACCATTCATGCGCGCATTCGGGGCAAATGAAGAGCTTGCCGTCTTCGTAGGTGAATTCGGAATGGCATTGGGGGCACGGGGGCAGGGCGGTCATGCGGGGTCCTTCGATGCGAACAGGTGGTGCGGAAAGCGGAACGAATAAGCGGAACGAAAAAGCGAGACGAAAAAGCGGGACGAAAAAGCGGGACGAAGTATAGCGGTCGGAGATCGCCTGCCGATTCCCGCGCTGTCTTAATAATGAGTATCGCTCAGGGCTGGCAAGGTCGGCAAGGCGCCGCATCCGCGAATCCATGGAACGTCGGCGGCTTCGGCCATCTCCTTGTCGCCCGCGCTGTCGCCATAGGCATACAAGGTCATTGGGCGATATGCGCCCCACCATGCCTTCAGACGCTCGACTTTCTCCGGCCCCCAGCAATTGGCGCCGATGAACCGGCCCGCGTATCCCGATTCCGTCAATTCCAGTTCGGTCGACAGCACCGTGCCGATTCCGATGGTCTGCGCCCAGAGACGAAGATACAGAGAAGGCGACGCGCTCACGATCACCACCTCGTGCCCAAGCGCCTGATGTTGCCGCACGCGTTCGATCATCTCCGGCCGGATCATGGCCGGCAGGCGCGTGGCACAAAAGCTTTGGGCAGCGAGTTGTAGCGCATCGCGCGAAACGTGTTTCAGAGCGTACTTCAAATATTCGGCTTTCGCGGTTCCGCGGTCGCATCGGCCTATTGCCATGCCTGCCAGCGCCGGCGCCGCCCATATGGCCGATGTGGCGAAACGAATCGGCCCGACGGTGTGCAGCACGAAAGCCTTGAGGCTGTCGCCGGTGGTAATGGTGCCGTCGAAATCGAATGCGGCGACGGTGCGGTGTTGCTTGGACATCGAAGGCTCCATGTAAAACGCTCGTTTCTCAGCGCTTGGGCTACGACCGCGCAGCCAGGGCGGCGGGGAGGGTCACGTTCATCAGTTGATCGGCGCGCGCAAGCAGATCGACAATATCGGTTTCGAACGCATCGACTTGCAGGGACAACAGTTCGAGTTGCTGAAACGCCTGACGCACCATCGCGCGGCGATCGAGCAATGCGCGCGCGGCGCTCGCGGTGTCCCAGGGCTCCGGCAAATCGGCGACGGCGCTCAAGGCGGCAAGACCGATAGCCAGACCGTCGTGCGCTTCCGCGATGTGTTGCCGCGACGACTTCACGCGCGCCGGAAACGAGTGCAACGAAGTCTTGAGCGTGGTCAGGAGGCCGCGAAAATCCAGTTCCGGCGTTTCCGTGCCCAGGTATCGGCCTGTCAGGCGGTCGATCAGACCGGGCTTATGTGCAGCACGCTCGAGCAGGTCGCGCATCAGGCCGGCACCATCCAGTTCGGCGAAGTCGCGCATCATGCGGGTGAACGTTTCGACAGCCTCGCCGCATGCATGCAACGGCGCTTCGGCCATGACGACGATGTGTTCGAGCCGTGGCGGTACGAGCCGGCGAATCGCGCGTTCGATACGTGCCTGCTGTCGAGGATACAGGCCGGGAAACTGTTGGCGCGCGCACTCGAAACACTGGTTCAGCAACGGATGGCCAGCTTCTCCGAAGAGCGTCTTTCCCGGCTCGCCCAAGCTTTGCGGTGCGCTCGCGGCGCGCTCCTCGCGCGACACAAAAAGCGGGCGCACGGATGGCTCACGGACGACGTTGCTGCGCGCATTGGAACTGCGGTCGGCTCGGGAATCGTCGACTTGCAACGTGCCCGGTGTGTCCGGGAAGCTCAGCGGTCCGGGTTCACTGGACATTCGCATACTCTTGCCGGTAACGCCACGCCATGACAGATCTCCGTTTCAGGCGCGGTCGACGCGGCCGCCATAAGCGGCGACGAAATCCGCGAGCCCACGGTTGTAGCCCATGCCGACCGCCTTGAACATGAACTGTCCGTCGCGACGATAGAAGCTTCCCACCTGCACGGCGGTTTCCAGCGAGAAATCTTCTTCGAGCGGATAACGGGCGAGCACCTTGCCGGTATCTTCCTCGGAGATTTCGATGTAGCTGTTGCGAACCTGTCCGAAGTTCTGCTTGCGCTCTGCTGCGCGATCGATCGTCACGACGACCGAAATTTCGTCCACCGCAGCCTCGAGTTTCTTGCTGTCGATGAAGATGACTTCGTCGTCGCCACCGCCGCTACCGGTTTGATTGTCGCCGCTGTGCACGACGCCGAGACACTCGGACGACGACATGCCCTTTCGTGGCCATTCGTCGCCGGGCTGGAAAAACGTGGTTTCGCGGTCGAGCGTGCGAATTTCCGTGTTGTAGAAGATGAAGTGCTTCTGCGACAAGAGCTTCGGATTGCTCTGTTCGTCGTATTTGCACAGGAACACGGAGACGTCGAGGTCGAAGTTGTCGCCGGTATCGGTGGCATTGGCGTCCCACCCCAGGCCGATGCGGAACTTGCTTGCGTGCGGCGCTTCTTTCGACAGATTGATCCGGCCGCCTTTGGACAGATTGATCATTGACATGGATTACTTGCTCTCGTTTGAAGGTTTTGGATCGCGCCGCGACTCTGGGCGGCGCGTCTGGATCAGGAAGCAGGGTTGTCGGAAGTCGCGTCGCGCGTGACTTCGCGACGTTGCACGATGATCGAACTGACGACCGCAACGCCGATCGTGCATGCGCCGATTAGCCCCGTGACTACTTCCGGAACGTCGACGTTGACGCACAGCATGATTGCCGCAAGCGCGCCGATCGCCCAGAACGCGCCGTGTTCCAGAAAGCGATATTGCGCAAGCGTTCCTTTCTTGAGCAGGATCAGCGTCATCTGACGGATATAAGCCGCGCCTACGCCGAGTCCGAGCGCAATCAGGAAAATGTTGTTGGTCAGGGCGAATGCGCCGATCACGCCGTCGAAGCTGAACGACGAATCGAGTACTTCGAGGTACATGAAACCCGCGACGCCTTCGCGCACGATCCGTTCGCCGGTCGCGTCGCCGCCGACCAGATCGCCGACGCCATGCGCGACGATGAAGGCGATGACGCCGCCGCCGCCCGCCAGCAGAAACGATGCGCGCTCGCCGTCCGGCAACTGGGTGGAAACGAGCGCGATGATGCCGAGCGTCAGCGCCACTTCAATCGCAGAGAGGCGGCCCAGTCGCGCGAAGGGCTTCTCGATGACCTCGATCCAATGTTCTTCCTTGTCGGCGTTGAACATGAAGCCGAAGAACACCATCAAGAGAAACGCGCCGCCGAATGCCGAGACTTCGTGATGCGCCGAAGTCAGAATGGCGGCGTACTGATCCGGCGCTTCGAGCGCGAGCCTGGCGGCCTGCCACAAGCCAATGCCGCCCGCCACCGCGACGATCAGCAGCGGAAACAGCAGCCGCATGCCGATCACGGCGACCGGCAGGCCGAACGTCATGAAACGGTCGCGCCACTTGTCCGACCAGTTGCGCAGGACGGCCGCGTTGGCCACGGCGTTATCGAGTGAGAGGGAGACTTCGAGCACGCACAGCACGGCCACGAGGATCATGTCCTTCACGCCGCCGATCAGGAATGCGAGCACGAGCGCGATGAACGTCAACGCGAACGGGATTTTGAATTGCTTGATCATGTATTGCTCGAGAGAAAAAATGGCCGGGATGAATCGCTTACTTACCGCGCACCCAGTCACAGAATTCCTCGGTAATGAGTTGCTCGTAGATCGCCTGATCGGAGATGTCGAGCGATTCGAGATGCAGGAAGCCTGCATTCGGCAATTGCTCGGCGACTTCTTCGAGGAAGGCGAATTCGTCGGGATTACCCACGCCGATGAGCGACCAGTAGATCGGGAACTTCTGCGTCTCGCGCAGCAGCTTCCAGACGCGCGCGCGGTCGAAAGCAGGGTTCTGTCCATCCGTCACGAACAGGACCCACACGGGCATGTTGTTGGCGGGTGCGGCATTGGCGACGGTGACGTCGTTCTGCGGCGCGCCGAAAAGCCGGCGGAAAAAGCCAGGCTTGTCGTTCGCATCGGGCGCTGCCGCCGCGAAGAAGAAATTGACGATATCCGTCATCACAGGCGCGTATTCCGTCGCGCCCCACTTGCGCACCGACGCATTCTTCATCACCTCTTCGGTGATATAGGCGCCATAGTTTTCGGGCGTCGCCGTGGGCAGGCGGTCGAAGGTGTCAGTGAAGGTCCAGGTATCGATTTCGCCGTTGTCATCGAACTTCATGGCGATGCCAAGCATGCGGTCATGCGTTTCCTGGATGATCCCGGATTCGTACAGACCCTTCGCTGAACCCGAGATGTCCAGCGCCGCCGCTACTCGCACGATGGGCGGACGCGGCAGGCTACGCTTGCTCAGGATGATCGCAACGCTGTCGGCGCGCGCAGCGAGGGCCGGTTTATTGAGGTTGATGATGGACATGCGAGATTTTTCTTTTAGTGGTTACGGTCGTTGAACCGGGCGATGAGATCCTGCTCGAGCTTGCGCAGCCGCGGTTCGTCGGCTTTGCGTTTGCGTTGGCCTTCGTCGATGATCTTTGCCATTTCGTCGAGCGCGGCGAACAACTTCTGCTGCGTGTATTCGAAGGTTTCGGTCGCGATGACGGGACGCTCCGCCAGTCTCGTCACCGCGCCGGCGTTGGCGTGCAGTTGGTCGGCCTGCGCGCGTAGCGCCATGTCGGCGGCATCGAACGTGGCGTTCGCGAGGTCGGCCGCCTTCTTCGAACTCAGTTGCTTGATGTAGAGCGAGAACGCGTTGGTCCACGCGGGAATCAACACGGTTTTCGCCGTGCCGAACTTGGAGATGAGCGTTCGCTTGTGATCCTGCTCCATGCGGATCTGCGGCGCGAGTTGTTCGGCCATCAGCATGGCGCGGCTCAAGTCGTCGATTTTTTGCGCCAGTGCGTTTGCGCGGCGACGCGTGTCCATCATGCGTTGCGCGGCGAACGCGTCGCCGGCTTGAGGCTCTTGCGCAAGCGCCACGCGGTACGACTCGAGCGAAGCCTCGCCATGCGCCTTGGCCGCTTCGAACTGGCGGAACGTTTCGTAGTTGTCCGCGTACATCTGATCCAGTTCCGCGATATCTCGGTTCTGCCGGCTCGCCGTGGCCTCCAGTTCGACGACGAGCGTACCGATGCGCTTCTCCACTGAATCGAACTGGGCGAGCAACTGTTCCCGGGTCGATCTGAACATCGACACTAGTTTCCCGGCCAGGCCGCGTTTTTGGATGGAAGCAGGGTCGAGGCCCTTGGCGGTCACGATCAGGTTGTTGAGCAACTCGCCAAAGTGGTCGGCGTCGGAGGCACGCGCCTCGGACAGAAGACGCTGCGAAAGGCTGGCGACGCGCTCGCCAGCCGTGGCGCCAAGCTGGTCGATCTGATCGTCCGTGAGTAGTTCGGCCGAGGCTTCGCGAACCGTTTTGGCCGCGTCACGCAGGACCGGCGTCGATGACGGCGATGCATCGCCGCGCGTGTCGTCTGTCGCGAGGTGAAAAGGCTTCGCGTTGCCATCCCCAAAAATGGGCTTCATTTTTCTCTATCTCGTTATTCTAAGTAATGCCAAGCTATGGTTTGTCGATGAACCCCCCGGCAACCCCGGGCATTGGACGCGCGAAGTAAAGCTTCCGCAAGCCGCAACAACACTTTGAATCAGATATGCCTGTGGAATGGGCGAGCGCGCTGGCGTTAAAGGATTGATCGTTCTTTTATATTGGATCCAAAATCCTTGATTCATAAAACTTTCTGGTTCAGAATGCCCCTCAGCCGCATCCCGTTTCGCCTTCGAACCGACCGCCCCGGGAGCCACCATGACCGACCAAGCGCAGACCGTCGCCGGCGCATACGCCACAAGCGACACCGCCCGAGCACCATCCAGAACGCAAACCAGTCGCGCCGTCACCGCCGCGGTCGTCGGCAACGTGCTCGAATGGTTCGACTTCGGGACATACGCGTTTCTCGCCACCGTCATCGCCAAGGTCATGTTTCCGGCTGGCGACGAGTTCGCCGCCATGCTCGGCACCTTCGGCGCGTTTGGTCTCGGCTTCGCGGCGCGTCCGCTCGGCGCGCTCATCTTCGGATGGCTCGGCGACAAAAAAGGCCGCAGGTGGACGCTCACCTTCGTCATGCCGCTCATGGCCGCCGCCACGCTCTTCATGGCGCTGATCCCTTCGTATGCGTCGATCGGCATCTACGCGCCGATCCTGCTCATCGCCGCGCGCATGCTGCAAGGCCTTTCGGTCGGCGGCGAGCTTGGTAACGCGGTCGCGTTTCTGGTCGAATGGGCGCCGCAAAACCGCCGCGGCTTCTACGGCAGCTTCCAGCAATGCAGCACGCTAGGCGGCACGCTGCTCGGCTCCGGCGCGGCCGCGTTGATGACCTCGACGCTGTCCTCGCAAGCCATGCTCGACTGGGGCTGGCGCGTGCCGTTCATCATCGGCGCGGTGGTGATCGGGCCGATCGGCTGGATCATCCGCAAACGCAGCGAAGAGACGCCCGCTTTCGCGCAGGCAAGCGATGTCGCGCCGCCGCCGCATCGCGCGCCCGCGCTGCTCGGCTTGCAAGCTTGCGGGCTCGTGATCGTTTGGACGGTCTCGCTCTACACGTTGCTCAACTATCTGCCGTCGTTCACGCAGAAGTACGCGGGCATGAGTTCGTCGGCGGCGCTCTGGCTCAATACGGCGGGGCTCTTCGCGATGACGGCATCCATTCCGTTTTGGGGCGCGTTGTCGGACCGCGTCGGACGCAAACCGATCTACGCTATCGGCTGCGTCGCGTTCCTGATCCTGCCTTATCCGATTTTTCACTTGATGCTCGAATACAAGTCCGCGCTGGTCGTCGGTCTCGTGCAGGTGCTGGGCGGCGTGTTGATCGGCATCTTCTCGGGCGTCGGCCCCGCCGTGCTCTCCGAACTCTTTCCGACGAAGATCCGCACGACGTGGATGTCGATCGGCTACGGCATCGCCAATGCGGTGTTCGGCGGCTTCGCGCCGGTCATTTCGATCTCGCTCATCAAAGCCACCGGTTCGCCCGTCTCGCCTGCGTACTTCGTCATGCTCTCGACGATCACGGTCGCGACGATCCGGGAAACGGCGCATCAACCGTTGCAATGAGGACTTTCGCATGCGCTGGAGCAGAACTCTCACGGTAGTCAATTGCCACGCCGAAGGCGAAGTGGGCAACGTGGTGACGGGCGGCGTCTTCGACGTGCCCGGCGCCACCATGTTCGACAAGATGATGCATCTCGAAGAAGTGCGCGACGACCTGCGCCGCATCTGCATTTTCGAGCCGCGCGGTTCGGCCAACCAGAGCGTGAACTTCCTATTGCCGCCGACCGATCCGCGCGCGCAGATGGGCTACGTGATCGCGGAATCGACCGAATATCCGGCGATGTCCGGTTCCAACACGATCTGCGTGGCCACCGTGCTGCTCGAAACCGGCATCCTGCCGATGACCGAGCCCGTCACCGAACTCGTGCTCGAAGCGCCCGCCGGTCTCATTCACGTGCGCTGCCGCTGCGAAAACGGCAAGGTGACGCAAGTCGAGTTCACCAATCAACCGGCCTTCGCGAACCATCTGGACAAGACGATCGAGGTCGAAGGCGTCGGCACGCTGACAGTCGATGTCGGCTACGGCGGCATGACCTATGTCATCGTCGATGCGCAAAAGCTCGGCTTTGCCATCACGCCCGACGAAGCGCGCCAACTATGCGAGCTCGGGCAAACGATCAAGGCCGCCGCGGCCGAGCAATTGCCGTCGCCGCATCCGCTGAACCCGAACATCAAGGGCATCACGCAGACCGAATTCGTCATGCCCTTGCGGCGCGAAAACGGCGTCCTGACCTCGCGCAATACCGTGATCGTCTCTCCCGGACGCTGCGACCGCTCGCCATGTGGCACCGGCACATCGGCGCGGCTCGCGGTGATGCACGCGAAAGGGCTGATCGAAGCGGGCGAGCGCTTCGTGCATGAATCGATCATCGGCTCGCGCTTCGAAAGCCGTATCGATTCGCTGACGCAACTCGGCGATGTGCCCGCAGTCGTGCCCGTGGTCGCGGGACAGGCGTGGATCAGCGCGATCTCGCAAGTGGGCGTGGATCCGACCGACCGCTATCAGACGGGCTTCACGTTGTCAGACACGTGGCTCGAAGCCGTCGACGACAAGCTCATCAAATCGCGCGCGAAGCCATGAGCCAGCCGCGGCAGGAAATAGCGGATGTGATCGTGGTCGGCGCGGGCGTCGTTGGTTTGTCGTGCGCGTGGGCGCTGCTCTGCGAAGGCGCGAGCGTGACGTTGATCGATCGCGACTTCGAAGGCGACCGCACGTCGCACGGCAACGCGGGCGGTATCGCCGTGTCGGAGAACACGCCGATTGCCGTGCACGGCATGTTCACGCAAGCGGCCAAGTGGCTGATGGACCCGCTCGGGCCCCTCGCGCTCGACTGGAAACACGTGCCAAGCGCGTTGCCGTGGTTCATGGCGTTTCGGCGCGCGGCGGAACCCGCGCGGTTCGACGCCATCTCGCGTGCGCTTTCGCGGCTCAACAATCGCGTATACGAAGACATCTTGCCGATGTTCGACGATATCGGCGCCACCGCGATGCTGTATCGACGCGGCGCGCTTACCGTCTATGAGACCGATGCAGCCTTCGCCGCCGATCAGCCCGAATGGGCGCTCAAGCGCGAACTTGGCGTGCGCTGGCATACGCTGAATCAGGACGAAGTACGCGCCGCCGAGCCAGCGCTTGCGCCGGTGTTCCGGCATGGCGTGTTTCTCGACGACTGGTCGCATATCGGCGATCCGCGCCGGCTCGTGACCTTGCTGCGCGAACGCGTGATGGCGTTGGGGGCGCGCTTCGTGACCGGCGTCGCGCGCGCGCTCGAACCCGCCGACGGCGTTCTGCTCGACGACGGCTCCCGCGTCTTCGGCCGCCGCATCGTCGTGGCGGCGGGCGCGTGGTCGGCGACGCTTGCGAAGTCTGTCGGCGACCGCGTGTTGCTCGACAGCGAACGTGGCTATAACGCGACGCTGCCCAGGCACGGCATTGCGTTGTCGCGCGAAGTGATCTTCGCGGAACGCAAGTTCGTCGCGACGCCGCTGGATATCGGTTTGCGCATCGGCGGGGCGGCGGAATTCGCGGGGCTCGCCGCGCCGCCGAACTATCGGCGCAGCGAGGCGTTGCTCGCGCTCGGCCGGCGCTTTCTGCCCGACATCGACGAAACGGACGCGGTCAACTGGATGGGGCATCGCCCGTCCACGCCGGATTCGCTGCCGGTAATCGGCGTCTCGCCACGCGCGCCGTCCGTGGTCTATGCGTTCGGACACGGCCATCTCGGCCTGACGCAATCGGCGACCACGGCCGCGCTCGTCGCCGATGTGCTCGGCGAGCGCATGCCGCGCGTGCCCCTCGAACCTTATTCCATCGCACGTTTTCAGCACTGACCAAACGACAGGAGAGAAGAGATGCAAGTCAACTGGCAAGGCGTTTTCCCCGCGGTCACGACCAAACTCACCGCTACCGGCGCGCTCGATCAGGACGCCATCGTGAGCGGGCTGAATCGTCTGCTCGACAACGGCGTGGGCGGCGTCGTGATGATGGGCATGGTCGGCGAGAACGCGCAACTCACGCCCGAGGAAAAGCGCACGGTGCTCAAGCTCGCGGTCGAAACGGTGAACGGCCGCGTGCCCGTGATCTCCGGTCTCGCCGAACTGAACACGGCCAACGCCATGCAGTTCGCGAGGGATGCGGAAGCCATCGGCGTGCAAGGGCTGATGGTGTTTCCGGGCCTCACTTATCGCTCGGACGATAGAGAAACCGTCGAATACTATCGGTCGATTGCGCGCTCGACGAAGCTCGGCCTCATGATCTACAACAATCCGCGCGGTTATGGCGTGGACATGCGGCCCGACTTGCTCGAACAACTGAAGGACGAAGCCAACGTCGTCGCGATCAAGGAAGAAACCTACGATACGACTCGCGTCACCGATCTCTATGCGCGCTTCGGCGACCGCTTCACCGTGTTCTGCGGCGTGGACGATCTCGTGCTGGAATCGGTCGCGCTCGGCGTCAAGGGCTGGGTATCGGGCATGGCCAACGCGGTGCCGCGCGAATCCGTCGAACTGCTCAAGCTCGCCGTGAATGGCGAATACGACAAGGCGCGTGCGCTGTATCGGGCATTGATCGACCTGTTCCATCTGGACACGCACGTGAAACTCGTGCAGTACATCAAGCTCGCCGAAAACATCACGGCGGGTTATCCGGAATACGTGAAGGCGCCGCGTCTCGTGCTCGAAGGCGAGGAGCGGCAGCGCACCATCGCGATCGTCGAGAAGGCGCTCGCCAACGTGCGTGCGCTCGCTCAATGAACGGAGCACTAATGTGAAGTCCACGTTCTTCTGTATCGACGGTCATACGTGCGGCAACCCCGTGCGCGTCGTCGCGGGCGGCGCGCCGCCGCTTGCCGGCGCGAACATGATCGAGCGGCGCGCGCATTTTCTGCGCGAGTTCGACTGGATTCGCACCGCGCTCATGTTCGAGCCGCGCGGCCACGAAGTCATGTCCGGCAGCATTCTCTATCCGCCGACGCGCGACGACTGCGATCTCGCGATTCTCTTCATCGAAGTCAGCGGCTGTCTGCCGATGTGCGGACACGGCACCATCGGCACGGTGACGACGGCGATCGAAAACGGTCTCGTGCGGCCGCGCGAGCCGGGCGTTTTGCGGCTCGATACGCCAGCGGGCGTAGTCATCGCGCGTTATCGCGTCAACGGCGAACACGTGGATTCGGTGCAACTCGTCAACGTGCCTTCGTATCTGCATTCGCAGGACCTTTCCGTCGAAGTGGAAGGCTTAGGCGAGATTCGTTTCGATGTCGCTTATGGCGGCAATTTTTATGCGATCGTCGAGCCGCAGCGCAACTTCGAAGGTCTGCACGCGCTCAAGCCATCGGACATTCAGCGCCTGAGCCCGCTGCTGCGGCAGAAGGCCAACGAGAAGTACAGCTTCGTGCACCCGGAAAGCGAGCAGATTCGCGGCCTCAGCCACGTCATGTGGACCGGTGCGCCGACAGTCGAAGGCGCGAGCGCGCGCAACGCGGTGTTCTATGGCGACAAGGCCATCGACCGTTCGCCGTGCGGCACCGGAACCTCGGCGCGCATGGCGCAACTTGTCGCGAAAGGGCGCTTGAAGATAGGCGAGCGTTTCGTGCATGAAAGCATCATCGGGACGCTGTTCGAAGGCGTGCCGGTATCGGCCGCGCGAGTCGGCGAGTACGACGCGATCGTGCCGACCATCGAAGGCTGGGCGCGCATCACGGGCCACAACACTCTCTTCGTCGATGACCGCGATCCCCTGGCCCACGGATTCCTGCTGAAGTGAAAAGGAGCATAACGTCATGCTGATTCTTAAGAACGCACGCGTGCTGGACGCCGAGCACGAACGCGACGACGGCCGCTATTCCGTCGTGATCGATGGCGACACCATCCGCGAAGTCACGCGCGAGCCGGTAGAGGCGAGCGGCGCGCAAGTGATCGATGTCGGCGGCAAGACGGTGATGCCCGGCCTGATCGATTGCCATGTGCATGTCATTGCATCGGTCGCGCATCTCGGCAACAACAGCCGTTTGCCGAACACGTTCGCCGTGCTGCGCGCCGTGCCCATTCTCGCGGGCATGTTGAATCGCGGCTTCACCTCCGTGCGCGACGCGGGCGGCGCGGATTACGCGTTGTCGCGTGCAATCGAGGAAGACGTGATCGCGGGACCGCGCTTGTTCGTCGCGGGCAAGGCGCTGTCGCAAACCGGCGGTCATGGAGACTTCCGCGAGCGCTTCGACAACTCCGACCCGGACCCGTGCGGCTGCAGCCGCAACATGGGCGCGATCGGCCGCGTGGTCGATGGCGTCGATGCCATGCGCAAGGCCGTGCGCGAAGAGATGCGCGCCGGGGCGCATCACATCAAGATCATGGCGTCGGGTGGCGTGGCGTCGCCGACGGACCCTATCGGCAATCTGCAATTCTCCGTCGATGAAGTGAAGGCCGCCGTCGAGGAAGCCGCGTCGCATCAGACCTACGTGATGGCGCATGCGTACACGCCGAAAGCCATCGCGCGCGTGGTGAAGCTCGGAGTGCGGACCATCGAGCACGGCAATCTCATCGATGAAGAAGCCGCCGATGTCATGGCCGAACACGGCGCGTTCGCGGTGCCGACGCTCGTCGTCTATGACGCGATGAACCGCGTCGGCGCGCAGATCGGCATTTCGGCCTTGTCGCTCGAAAAGAACGAAGCGGTGCGCGTGCAAGGGTTGAAGGCGCTCGAACTGCTGCACGAGCGCGGCGTGAAAATGGGCCTCGGCACGGATCTGTTGGGCGAGATGCACGAGTATCAGAGCGACGAACTGTCGATACGCGCGGATATCGTCGGCTCGTTCGAAGCCATTCGCCAGGCCACTGCCGTGGGCGCGGACATCCTCAACATGCAGGGCAAGCTCGGCGTGATCGCGGCGGGCGCGTATGCGGATTTGCTCGTCGTCGACGGCGATCCGCTCAAGGACATTCGCGTCTTGACGGGGCAAGGCGAGCGCATCTCCGGCGTGATGAAAAACGGCGCGTGGGTGCGCGAGAAGCTGCTCTAGGCCGCGTGCTACGATTCCCGCGCCGAATGTCCGCAGCAGAAACCAAGAAGACCCACGCCATGCCATTGGCCGCGCCGAAATCAAGACCCGCCGCCGCGAGCGACGCCACCCGCAAGATCGTGCGCACGACCACGGTCGAACTCGTCACGACCGCTATCCGGCAGCGTATTCTGAGCGGCGATCTCGCGCCCGGAGAAGCGCTGCGGCAGGAAGCGCTCGCGGATGAGCTCGGCGTGAGCCGCGTGCCGATTCGCGAAGCGATCACGCGTCTGACGGGTGAGGGCCTTTTGACGAACGTGCCGCACAAAGGCGCGTACGTGGCGGAGTTGTCGATCGAGGAAGTGCAGGAGACGTTCGAGATTCGCTTGCGTCTGGAGCCGTGGCTGTTTTCGCAAGCCATTCCGCATATCACCGAAGGCGAAATTGCCCGGGCCGAAAATCTCGTCACGGAGATGGACGGCGCGGAATCCGGCATGTGGGGACAACTCAACTGGCGCTTTCACGAAACGCTCTACGTGCCTGCGCACCGCGATATCACGCTGCAGATGTTGCGCGTGCTGCACGACCGCAGCGACCGCTATTTCCGGTTTCAGGTGAAGCAGGTGCCGATCCGTCAGCAGTCGCACGACGAGCACATGGCAATGGTTGCCGCATGCCGCAAGCGCGATGCGAAACTCGGCGCGAAGCTGCTCGAACAGCATGTGAAGATCGCGGCGCAGCAGATTGTCGCGGTGGTCGAGGCGATCATGGCGCGGTGACGCGAATGCATGCCTCGCGCGTTGGGTCTTCGTGATCCGGTGCGTCGATTTCGAGCATGAATTCGCCTTTGCCTAGCGTGGCGAGCACGGTTTCACCGACCATGACGACGGGCACGTTCAGCCCGTACAGTTCGTTGGCCGTGATTGCACCAATGGACAGAATCAGATCGCGCTCGCCAAGCACGATGCCGCACGGCCCCATGCCATTGCGCAAGGCCTCGGCAAGCACGCTGCTGCTCGAACTCGACCCGCGCGCACGCGGCATGACCAGCACGCGCGCGGCGAGACTTCGGCCGCAACCCGCATGCGTCTTGTCGACGATGACGCCGCGCTCTGCGTCGTAGCCGCCCCAGAAACTGAGCGGCGCAAGGGCTATGGAAAGGCCACGCGCCCGGCCCGGAACGAGCACGGTGGCGCTCAAGGAATCAGTAGGCTTCATCGATACACACCTTTCCTTCGAACGCCGAGCGTACGCATTCGTTCATGCTGCCAAAGGCCACCGTCACGCCGATATTCGCGGGCGCGTAATGCGCCCACTTGCCCGAATTGGTCATGACGAGACCGGTGATCTGCTTCATTACCGGCGTGATGTACGTGCAGGTGTCCACGACGATCTGCACGCCACGCGCGGCCAGCCGCTCCGCCGTGCCGTCGTCTTCCAGTTGCCAGAGCACGTAGCGGCTCGTATTGACGTAGAAGCCGCAACGCATGGCACCTTTGTAGCGGTCGAAGAGCGACGAGAGCGCGCGGAATTCATCGACGGAAAAATGCGGCGTGCCGAGGCTCACGGCGGCGAGCGGAGCGCCGGGTCGGGCCTGATTCCAGCGGCGGCGGATGGCGGCGAGATCGGCGGCGCTCACGCGGATGGTCCGTTCGGGCCTGCGGCCTTGCAGCGCGGCATCGAGCGTCGGCGCTTCGGGCGTGATGCCGACCGCATGGAAAAGCGCCACCGAACCGCTCGATGCCGCCGCCGCGCCGAGCGCCTTGAGTTCGTCTTCGCTGGTGTCGCCGGGCAAACCGGTGATGGCCGCGACCGTGGCGCCCGCTTCGCCGCCCAGCAGAAAACCGAGCGCGGCGAAGTCGGCGTCGCGATGTGACGACGCGTTCAAGTCCGGCGCTTCGATCACCACCCGCGCCGCGCGATTCTCCGTGACATGCAAGCCCGCATGCGGCACGCGGCCGGTAATGGCCGCCGCGAGATCCAGAAAGTCGCCGTAACGGCTGGTGCGCGCGCCGAGCACGGAATTGGCGAACACGATGGCATTCGATTCCGCCCACGCGATCTGATCGCCGAGCCGCGGCCGATGCTTCAACTGATACGGCGCGCACGTGAAGCTCGCCTCGCAGCCGAGTTCGAGATGCGCGTTCATCAGGCGCTTCGCCGCGTTGGCCGTTGCCGAATCTCCGCGATATAGCTCCGGGTGAATCAGATCGAGCGAGCCGACATTGAGCGTGGTCGGCACCGCGATCTTCGCGCCGCTCGCGACGAAACGTTCCACGAAGTCGAGACTCGCCGCGCCGTGATACAGACAGCCGTCGATATGCGCGCAGGTGACGTCGATGAGCGCGCTGGCGTTCATGACACGCGCCGTCGCAGCGACGATGCGCATGGCAAGCGCGGGGCCAGCGCCGAAAGCGCCCTGCAGCATGGCGGTGTCGCGGGAGTCGAGGGTGAGCATCGGCGGGGCGTTTTGGTATCGGTTGCAACAGGATAGCGGAATCGCGCGTTGCGCTCAAATCGCGATGCATCTCGATAATAAGACATGCTGAACAATCGGGGTTATCCCATCCCCCACCCTGCAAGGGGGGTCGCCTTGCCGCGCGCCGCTGCAACACTGGCTGCGAAGGGCGATGACGTGGCTGCAATGGCGGTCATCGCCCGATCGCGATGTTTCGCCGCGAATCGGCAGGATATAACCAGGAGACATGCATGCGCTTCAGCAGCAAAGGGCTATGCGCCGCCATACTTGGGCTGACAGCAGGAAGCGCGGCCGCGCAGTCCAGCGTCACGTTGTATGGCGTGGCGGACACGTTTTTCCAGTTTCTCGCCAATGGCGGGCAGCAATCGTGGTCGCTCAGAAGCGGCGGCAATAGCGCCTCGCTGCTCGGCTTCAAAGGCAGCGAAGATCTGGGCGGCGGATTGAAGGCGGTATTCACGCTCGAAGGCGGCTTCAACGTCAACAACGGCACGTCGCAGGTGGACTCGTCCGCCATGTTTTATCGACAGGCCTGGGTTGCCCTGACGCACGAAAAGTACGGTTCGCTGCAAGTCGGGCGTCAGTACCAGCCGACCTTCTGGCTGCTCTATCCGTCGGACCCGTTCCGTGCCAACGAAGCGCTCTCGCCGCTCGCCGCCGCCTCGACGACTGTCGATCGCAATACGCTCGCCACGCAAACGGCTGGCGGGCGTTCGAGCAACGCCATCGTCTACAAGACCCAGAACATGGGAGGTGTCGAGCTGCGGGGCATGTACGCGCTCGCGGCGAGTGTCGCGCAGCCGTACCCGCTGACTACCGGCAACATGCTCGACATCGCCGCGAGTTACACGGGGCACGGCCTCTACGCGGGCGTCGCTTATCAGAATCAGCATCCGGGTTCGAAGACCATGCCGGGCCTGCCCGCCACGCTGCCGACGCTCGGCACGGAGCACTTCACGGGCGCGCTTGCCTATCGCGTCGGGCCGGTGAACTTCCAGTTCAACTACGCCTATCACCGCCCGAAGGATACGCCCGCGGGTTCGCTTGCCGCGCGTCTGAACGCCGGGCATCCGTTCAGCACGATGGAAGCAGGCGCGACGATCCAGGCAACGCCCGCCGACACCATCGAGATCGCGGCCATGCAGCGCGTCGCGCGTGGCGTGCACGACAACGCGTGGCTCGTGCAAGCGGGCTTCGATCACAGCATTTCCAAGCGCACGGCGTTCTATGGGCGCGCGGGCTTTCTCAAGAACAACGGCACGTCGACGGCGGGCTGGCCGGGCATCTCGCCGAACGGGCTCAATGCAACGGAAACGCTGGTCGCGGCGGGCATGACGCATCGGTTCTGAGTAAGCGCTGGTTTTCACATGAGAGGTGGTTATGGTTCTGATTCGAATTGGAGTGCGCGCGACCGCAGCGGCGCTTGCATGTGTCGGCATGGCATCGGTGTGTGCGTTCGCGCAGGGCGGCGCCGCGAAATTTGCGTCGCCCGCAAGCGTGACAGTGGCTTCGGCGGTAACGGGCGCGGCGGCGTCATCGTCGAAAGCTGCGGACCGCGCGCTCGTGCGGCGAGTGCTCAACGCGCTCGAGAAAGCGAAAGGCTTGCGCGCGAGCGGCATCACCGTGCGAGCGAATAACGGCGCCGTAGTGCTGGAAGGATGGGTGCCGGAGACGTCGCAGGTCGACCTGGCGACGCATATCGCGGAAGGCGTGCCGGGCGTGAAGTCCGTGCAGAACACGTTGACGTTGTCGACGTTCTGAGCAGGTCGCGCTTGTCGCGAGATGGACAAAGTGTCACGCTGAGCGGTTACTGTTTTGGTACCGCCAGCGCGTGATCGTCGATCGATAAAGCGCCTCGGGCTCCGGATCTGTTCTGGCATCGTCCTTGCATTGGCTGTTCTCCTTAGACCACTTCGAGCCCTGCAAGGAGACACCATGAGTCTGGACCTGACGTTTCGCGCCGGCGAGGCCACCGTTTTTGCCGCCCCCGGACAAGCCACCGATGCAATGCCCGAAATCCTGATCGGCCGCGTGGATGGGCCGGTCGGTCACGCCTTCGCCAACATGATGGCGCAGTCGAAAGGGCATACCGCCATGTTCGCCATCCGCGCGTGCAACCAGTCGGTGCGTCCGGCGACGATCATCGTCCCGAAGGTCACGCTCAAGGACATGGCGAATATCGACCTGTTCGGCGGCGTGGTGCAATCCGCGACGGCGGACGCAGTGGTCGATTGCTTGATCGAAGGCATCTTGCCGAAGGATCAGGCCAACGATCTGTGCATCATCAGCCTCGTGTGGATCGACCCGCGCTGCGCCACCGACGCGAACCTCGACAAGAAAGACATGTATCGCACGAACTACGAAGCGACCAAGCTCGCCATTCAGCGTGCGATGAATAACGAGCCCAGCGTTGAGACGCTCATTGCAAATCGGCACAGCATCAAGCACGACATGGACGACTGGAGTTAGGTGGCTAGCGATTACCCGCCGGTCGTGCGCTTGCGGCGCGCTTGCGTGATACGCGTGGTGCGGGTGATGTGCGTGGCGTACTCGGCGCACGTTGAGGCAAGGCCGCGCGATCTTCGACAACAGGCGCGGCTGCCGACTCGCGCTCGCTCGCCAACGGCGATAAGTCGGCCGCCTTCAGTTTGAAATTCACGTGCACGGTGTCGTAGGGAAAGATAATCGCGCCGTTCGCATCGTTTTCCATGAGGCCGGCTTGCAAAAGCGCTTGCACATCGCGATGCACGCCCTTCACATCGCGCTCGAGCCGGCGGGCGAGCTCGCGGATGGACATCGGCCCCGCGCCCGTCATCACGCGAATGATGCGCCAGCGCGGCGTGGTGAAGGTGCGAAAGAGGAGCTCGGGCGTGGCGTAGGAGAAGTTGCGGCCGTGGAGGGGTTTGCCATTCTCTACTGCCGCATTGAAGCGCTCGGTGAGTTCTTCGAGTGAAGAAATGCGGATAGTTGCGGTTTTCTTCATCTTGCCCTCCATCTGTTCCAGACTGCTACATCGGCCCAGAAGTCTGCGTACAACTGCTGAGGCGTAGAAAATTCGTAGGGCGACTCGACGCCGGCAAAGTGCCGATGATCGCCCTTGCCGCGTTCGTTGTCATAGCGAAGAACGCATGTGCTTGCCGCCACATAAGCGAACCGATATTTATAGAGATGAGTACACCCTTGCACGCGCACGGGAACGTGCCACAAGACGATTTCCGCGAACCCCGATCCCGCGAATTCGAGTCGCTCATCCTCAATCAAAACCGCTTTGGTGTTGGACATTTTGACAACGCCTCAGTGTGTTGTCAAATGGTCCAACATCGCCGACTTGCTGCCTATTTCCCGAATGGACGACTTGACGTAACGCCAGGGCGTCGGACCGTCGCTCACACTCCACCTGCAAATTCTCGCGAGCCTCGCTATTCTTATAGGGGCGTTCTATCGGCGGCATTGCCACAAATGCATTTCATCTGCCGACGGCTCTCACATATATTGTTGGATGCCGCCGGCTGTCATCGACACGATGCTTGTGCGCCGCACCATGTCAGACGCGCGACGCCAACGAATGATCGGCGGCAACCTGAATCCAAGGTCGGACCCATCGACACAGCCGGCGCTTTCTTCGTCCACACGGGACCACGCGTCGGCGCCATGTAAAACAAGCAAGCAGAGGCAAGTCCCCCAAGGAGGTAACGCATGTCAAACGAATCGAAGTGTCCGTTCAATCACACCGCTGGCGGTGGCACGACGAACCGTGACTGGTGGCCAAAACAGTTGCGCGTGGACCTGCTCAGTCAGCATTCGAACAAGTCCAATCCGCTCGACAGCAACTTCAATTACGCGGAAGCTTTCAAGAGTCTCGATCTCGCGGCAGTCAAGCAAGATCTCGCCGCGCTCATGACCGACTCGCAGGAGTGGTGGCCCGCCGACTTCGGCCACTACGGTCCGCTTTTCATCCGCATGGCATGGCATAGCGCGGGCACGTATCGCACCGGCGATGGACGCGGAGGCGGCGGGCGCGGTCAGCAACGTTTCGCGCCGCTCAATAGCTGGCCGGACAATGTCAGTCTCGACAAGGCACGACGCCTTCTTTGGCCGATCAAGCAGAAATACGGTCAGAAAATCTCGTGGGCTGACCTGCTGATTCTCACCGGCAACGTCGCGCTCGAAACCATGGGCTTCAAGACGCTCGGTTTCGCGGGCGGTCGCGAAGATACGTGGGAGCCGGACCAGGACGTCTACTGGGGCAATGAAAAAACCTGGCTCGGCGGCGATGTCCGCTACGGCAAGGGCGCGGCCGGCAAGGACGACGATGAAGGCGTGATCACCGCCGATGCGCAAATGCACGGCATCGAACAAAGCCGCACGGATGGCGGGCGCGACCTGCAAAATCCGCTTGGCGCGGTGCAGATGGGCCTGATCTACGTCAACCCGGAAGGCCCGGATGGCAACCCCGATCCACTTGCGGCAGCGCACGATATTCGCGATACCTTCGGCCGCATGGCCATGAACGACGAAGAAACCGTCGCGCTGATCGCGGGTGGCCACACCTTCGGCAAGACGCACGGCGCGGGTCCGTCGGATAACGTGGGCGCGGAGCCGGAAGGCGCGGAACTTGAAACCATGGGCCTCGGCTGGAACAGCACGTTCGGCACGGGCCGTGGCGCGGACACCATCACGAGCGGTCTCGAAGTCACCTGGACCTCGACGCCGACGCAATGGGGCAACGGCTTCTTCGAGAACCTTTTCGGCCACGAATGGGAACTTACCAAGAGCCCGGCGGGCGCGAATCAGTGGATCGCCAAAGATTCGGCGGAGACCATTCCGCACGCGCACGATGCGTCGAAGAAGCTGCGGCCGACCATGCTGACCACGGACTTGTCGCTGCGCTTCGATCCGGCTTACGAGAAGATCTCGCGCCGCTTCAAGGACAACCCGCAAGAGTTCGCCGATGCCTTCGCGCAGGCGTGGTTCAAGCTCACGCACCGCGACATGGGACCGCGTGCGCGCTATCTCGGGCCGGAAGTGCCGCAGGAAGAGTTCGTCTGGCAGGACCCGATTCCCGCGCTCGATCATCCCGTGATCGACGAGCAGGATGTGGCCGCGTTGAAGCAGAAAATCGCGTCGGCAGGGTTATCGGTCGGGGAACTGGTGACGACCGCGTGGGCATCGGCTTCGACGTTCCGTGGCTCGGACAAGCGCGGCGGCGCGAACGGTGCGCGTATTCGTCTCGCGCCGCAAAAAGACTGGGCAGTCAATCAGCCGGCGCAACTGGCGAAGGTGCTGAAGGCGCTCGAAGGCATTCAGGGCGAGTTCAACGGCGCGCAGTCGGGCGGCAAGAAAGTGTCGATTGCCGATCTGATCGTGCTTGCGGGCGGCGTGGGTATCGAGCAGGCCGCGGACAAGGCGGGGCACAAGCTGAGCGTGCCGTTCAAGCCGGGCCGCATGGATGCGTCGCAGGATCAGACGGACCCGGAATCGGTCGGCATGCTCGAACCCGCCGCCGATGGCTTTCGCAATTATCTCAAGCAGAAGTACGGCGTGCCGGCGGAAGCGTTGCTGATCGACAAGGCGCAGTTGCTGAACCTGACCGCGCCTGAAATGACCGCGCTCGTCGGTGGCTTGCGCGTCTTGAACGTGCGCGCCGGGACCGAGACGCACGGCGTGTTCACGGACAAGCCGGAGACGCTGACCAACGACTTCTTCCGCAACTTGCTCGATATGGAAACGGAGTGGACGCCGATCACGGAAGCGCGTGACGCGTTCGAAGGCGCCGATCGCAAGACCGGCGCGGTGAAGTGGACGGGAACGCGCGTCGACCTGATCTTCGGTTCGCATGCGCAACTGCGCGCGCTCGCCGAAGTCTATGCAAGCGAAGACGGCAAGGAGAAGTTCGTGCGCGACTTCGTGGCGGCGTGGACGAAGGTGATGAATGCAGACCGCTTCGACCTGAAGTAATCGCTGCAAAGCGTTGTTCGACGAACGCGGTGGCCTTTCCGGGCCGCCGCGTTTTTTTGTCAATGCGAAAAGCCCGGACGATCGAGCGCCAGTTGCAGCCTGTGCGCCTGATCCAGTTGCAGAATGAAGGACGGACGCGAGCGCACGAGCAACGTCTTGAGATCGGCGCTTGCAGTCGAACGGATGAAGCCATCCACGGACTTCACGAGCTGTTGCAGGAAGAAGACTTCGCGGTTCAGATATGTAAGGTCGAAATCGCGGGCATCGGCGTTGTCGAGGGTTTGCAGGTCATCGCGCGTTTGTCGTGTCAGGTCGTCGCTTACGCCGCTTGGCTGCGCCTCTGCGCCGAGTCTTTGCAACAGCGCCAAGCCTTCCTGATAGACCTGTCCGTGTTCCGAGACCATCCGGCTCGCGAAGCTCTGCACGCTGCGCGATTGCGTCCGGCGCAACGCAAGCTGACCGGTCGCAATCTCGGCCTGATTCGCAACGAGCAGAATGCCGAGCATCTGCGCATCGGACGGACGCGAGGATTGAGCGAACGCGTGAAGCGAAGCGAGCAGCAGCAAGAGCGCGCTCGCAACGGTTCTGATGGTGATCGCCTGTCTCATGGATATCGGGCCCTTTGCGGCATTCGCGCCTCGCAGGGTAGCACCTGACGGAATAACACACGATGACCGCACCGGTTTCGCCGCGCACGCGAGCGTGGCGAAACCGGCCTAAACACCCAGCCCTAAAGTCGACAACGCGAACCGCCATCCGAAGAAACATACCGACGAGCAGAGCGGCAGCGCCAGAAGCACGGGGCCGTATCGAAGGCCGAACAGGCAGACGGACGACCACAGGCGCGAGCCGCAGTCGAAAAGCCGGCGGCGTTTCGAGCCTTTCACAGCCGCGTCACCACGACTTCGAGATACTCGCTTGGCAGCACGAGCGTCGCGTCGCCCGAACGATTGCGGCTCTCGATCAGCGCCATCATCTCACCTAGAAACGCCGCCTGACGCTCGCCTTCGAGTGCGCCGATAGCCTTGTTCATCGGCCCGTAATACGTGCGGAACACGTCCATGAAATGCGCGGCCGAGCGATACCTAAACGTGAAATCACGACTCGTCGCGACGATTTCCTGCGCGCTGCCGTCGAACAGCGCGTCGAGCCGCGCCTTCGTGCCCCAGAGTGCAGGCGACATCACGCCGGCTGGCGGCGCAATGTATTTGCCGATCGTCTTGAACACTTGTCCGATGAAACTCTCCGGCGTCCAGTTCGCGAGCCCGATCTTGCCGCCTGGTTTGCACACGCGCGCAAGTTCGCGGGCCGCCTTGGCTTGATCGGGCGTGAACATTACGCCGAACGTGGACATCACGATATCGAACGATGCGTCGGCGTAGGGTAGCGCTTCCGCGTCCGCTTCCTGAAACTGCACGGCGAGCCCTTCAGCCGTGGCGCGGGCGCGGCCTGCATCGAGCAACGCGGCGACGTAATCGGTCGACGTGACATCGCACCAGCGGCGCGCGGCGGCGAGGGTCGCGTTGCCGTTGCCGGCGGCGACGTCGAGCACGCGGCTGCCCGCGCGCAAGTCGAGCGCTTCGCAAAGATTCTCGCCGACGATCTGCAGCGTGGTGCCGACGACGGCGTAGTTGCCCGTCGACCAGGCGGCTTGTTGACGAACCTTGACGGCGGCGAGGTCGGCGGCGGGCGAGAAAGCGGGATCGGCTGCGGTCATGACGAACTCCTAAAAAGGCAAGGGCAGCGATGCGACATGCATGATGTGCTGCTGTTCCGATGGCGCCGCGATATCGCAATCGAGACTGCCCGCGCGGCAACGGGCAATCTAGCGATCATTCGGCCACGCTCACGCCCGAGCCGCCCAATTCGGCTGGGAAGTCCTTCAGTTTGGGCAAGCCGTCTTTCATGCGCAACACCGTTTCGGCGTAATTGACGTGCACACCGGCTTCGTAGGGAAAGTACGTCAGGTTGGCGGCGAAGACATCGACGAGCCCGAGCCCCGGATGTTCCGTGAAGAGATGACCGCCGCAGTTCCTGCACCATTTGCGATAGCTGTTCTCGGTCTTGTTGTAAGTGCCGATATCATCCGCGCCGCGCGTCACTTCCAATGCCTCGGGCTGCCAGAGCGTGAAGGCGTTGAGCGGGCTTGCCGACCAGCTTCGGCACGACGCGCAATGGCAGTAGCCCATGCCTTCTGGTTTTCCATGTACCGTGAATTGCACTGCACCGCAAAAACATTGACCGCGATATTCCTCTGCCTGACTCATGCCGTCCTCCTGTTTCGTGGATGCGCGTCTCGTCCGACGAACCGTTTCGCGTTCGTTGTTGCAAGGTCGCATGAGTGCTAGTATCAGCACGCGAGCCGGCTTATGGAATGACCACGCGTCCAGATATTTTGCGCAGGACGCCGAAACTGATGGGCGCCTACATGGATGCGCTTTCCGACGTGCTTCGCCTCGTGCGTCTCGGCGGGGCGGTTTATCTAAATGGCGAATTCACAGCGCCCTGGTGCGTCTTCGGCCACGCCACGCCCGACTTGTGCGCGACGTTTTTGCCGCGCACCGAGCGCATCGTCTCGTATCACCTCATCACGGAAGGCAGTTGCTGGGCCTCGCTTACAGGCGACCCCGCTTCCGCCATTCACGTGAGCGCGGGTGAATTGCTTGTCGTGCCTCAAGGCGAAGCGCATCTGATGGGCAGTTCGCTCGAACTCACGCCCGCGTCGGCAAGCGCCATGCTTTCGAAGTATCTGGAAACGTCGCCGGGCGAAGTGATGAAGCTGAGTTATGGCGGAGGCGGCGCGCACACGCGCCTGATCTGCGGCTTTCTCGCTTGCGACGATACCCTGACCAATCCCGTGCTCGCGGCACTGCCGCGCCTGTTCAAAGTCGACATGCGCAACGACCCGCAATCGGCGTGGCTCGAAACATCGCTCAAACTCGCGGCTGTCGAGGCCGCCGAATGTCGCGTCGGCAGCGCGATCGTGCTGGCGCGATTGTCGGAACTGCGTTTCGTGGAAGCGGTGCGGCGCTGCATCGACGCATTGCCGGACGATCGCAAAGGCTGGCTCGCGGGCGTGAGCGATCGTTTCGTGGGACGCGCGCTCGCGTTGCTGCACGCGCAGCCGGCACACGGCTGGACCGTCGATGAACTCGCGCGCAAGGCAGGCCTCTCGCGTTCCGCGCTGGCGCAGCGCTTCACGCAACTGCTCGGCCAGCCGCCTATGCAATATCTTGCGCGCTGGCGTCTGCAGATTGCCGCGCAGGAATTGCGCAACGGGACCAGCTCGCTTGCGGCCGTCGCCGAGCAAGTGGGTTATGAATCCGAGGCGGCGTTCAATCGCGCGTTCAAGCGCGAGTTCGGCACGCCGCCGGCGAGTTGGCGGCGCAATCTCGGCCTGGCGGATGCGAGCGATTCGCTGGCCGATATGGAAGATGTCGGCGACGCGCTCGCCGTCAGAGCCGCGGGCGGTTCGGCCGAAGGCCAGATCGCGTAGCGGTTGCGCAAGAAGCGAGCGCATTGCTTGGGCCTTGCCCTTGCGCTTCATCCCCAACCGCAAGATCATGGGCGACCAACCCAGGGAGACACGCTCATGCCTCGCACCGTCGCCGAAAAACGCTCGGCCTTCCGCGCACTTCATGATTCCGGCTGCTTCGTCTCGCCCAATCCATGGGACATCGGCAGCGCGCGATACCTCGAAACACTGGGCTTCAAGGCTATCGCAACGACGAGTTCCGGCTTCGCCTGGTCCAAGGGTCACGCCGACAACACGGTCGAGCGCGACGCCGTTCTCGCGCATCTGAAGGAACTGGTCGATGCCACCGACCTTCCCGTCAACGCGGACTTCGAAAGCGGCTTTGGCAAGACGCCGCAAGAGATTGCAGCGAGCGTGAAGCTGGCGATAGCGACCGGCGTGGCGGGACTATCGATCGAAGATTCCACCGGCGATGAATCCGCGCCCTTGTTCGCCATCGATGTCGCGGTGGAGCGCATGAAGGCCGCACGCCGCGCCATCGACGAGAACGGCGGCGACACGTTGCTGATTGGCCGCGCCGAGAATTTTTTCGCGGGCAAACCGGACCTCGACGATGCCATCGCGCGTCTGAAGGCCTACGCCGAAGCCGGCGCCGATTGCCTCTACGCGCCCGGCATCAAGACGCGCGAGCAGATTGCGGCGGTGGTTGCGGCCGTCGCGCCGAAGCCCGTCAATCTGCTGATTGGCTCGGCATCCGAATTCACGCTCGCCGATGTCGCCGCGCTGGGCGTACGGCGCGTGAGCGTCGGCGGCGCGCTGGCACGCGCGGCCTGGGGCGGCGTCATGCGCGCCGCGGAAGGCCTCGTGGAAGGGCGCTTCGACGGCTTCGCGGATGCCGCGCCCGGCGACAAGCTCAACGGCATCTTCAAGCCGCGCGCATGAGGCGCATGACGCGTTCGAGTGCGCGGACGAATCAATCCGCGTGCTCGCGATCGAACGCCCACACTTGCGCGAAGCCCATCAACTCGCACATGTCCGAGAACGGATACATCGCGTCCTTCGCGCCTTCGGTGCTCTTCTTTGCGAGGATCTGGCCGTACACATCCTTGAGAGCCTTCGCGACCGTAAGGAAGCCGGACGCCGGATAAATCGCCAGCGAGAAGCCGAGCTTCTGCAATTCATCGGGCGCGAGTTGCGGCGTGCGTCCGCCTTCGACTACGTTCACGAGCAAGGGCATATCGAAGGCGCGGCCGATCTTTTCCAGCTCCTCCACGCTTTCCGGCGACTCGATGAACAATACATCGGCGCCTGCCTTCGCATAGGCTTCACCACGGCGCAACGCTTCGTCGAGTCCGAGCGACGTACGCGCATCCGTGCGCGCGACGATCTGAAACCCGTCATCGGTACGGCTCTCGACGGCCACCTTGATCTTGCGCACCATGTCTTCAAGTGGAATCACGCGGCGTCCCGGCGTATGGCCGCACTTTTTTGGGAATTCCTGATCTTCGAGCTGAATGCCCGCCGCGCCCGCCTGTTCGTAACCGCGCACCGTATGCGCGACGTTCAGCAAGCCGCCGTAGCCGGTGTCGCCATCGCAGATCATCGGCGTGTTCGTGCCGCCGCAAAACGCCGCGACGCGATTCACCATGTCCGTGTAGGTCGCGAGTCCCGCATCGGGCAAGCCCAGATAGGACGCGACCGTGCCGAAGCCCGTCATGTAGAGACAATCGAAGCCCATTGAATCGGCCATCTTCGCGGAGATCATGTCGAAGATGCCGGGCGCCGTCACGATTTCCTTCTGCGCGAAACGTGCCTTCAATGCCTGCCGTTTGGCCTGACTGGTGGTGTTCATAGCGTGTCCTTGTGTGAAGTTCGACGTTGCAGAGTCAATGATGCGATTCGCGCGATAACGCCAGCGCGGCGTCGGCGTCCGTATCGAGCGTCGGCGCGATCTCTTCGAGCGAGCGCTTGTTCGTTTCGATGCCGAAGACCGCGAGCACGACGGCCATCACCACGCACGCGCCGATGATCATCGACAACACGTCCTTGATGCCGCCCGTCGCGTACATCACGACGACGAGCTGCGGCGCGAAAATGCCGGTGATGCGGCCCGCGCATCCGGCTATGCCATTTGCGCGCATGCGATTTTCGGTCGCGAAAAGTTCTGGGATATACGTGGCAATGCCGAGCGCGACCATGAGATACGTCAGCGTGAAGAGGATGAAGCCGAGAAGCGTCGCCATCTCGACACTGGTCGAATGGCTGTACAACCAGCCGATGACCGCGGCGAGCGCGGCCACCGCGATCAAACCGTTCTTGCGGCCGATCCTGTCCGCGATCAGCACGCCCACGAGCGCGCCCGCCGGGCCGCCGAGCGACATCAGCGTGGTGTATCCGAGCGACGAAGCCATGCCGATGCCTTGCTTCATCAGGAACGTGGGCACCCACACGATGAAGCCGTAGATCACCATGTTCACCGCGACCTGCACGACGATCGACACGAACGTGCGGCGAATCAGTGCGCCCGAAAACAGCTCGATGAGCGTGGTTTTCTTGGTGATGGCGCGCGGTAGATCGGCAATCGGCGGCAAGGGACGCACGCGCGCCGACTCTTCCTCGGCGGCGCGCAGGATCGCTTCGGCTTCGTCGTAACGGCCTTTCGATTCGAGCCAGCGCGGCGACTCGGGCATCTTCTTGCGGATGACCCAGACGATCATCGCGCCCACGCCGACGATAGCGAACATGGCGCGCCAGCCGATGGTCGGAATGATCAGATAGCCGAGGAAAGTCGAAAAGAACAGCGCCGAATTGGTGATGAGCGACAGATACGCCGACCATTTGCCGCGCACGGCGGGCGGCATGAACTCGCCGACCGATCCATAACCGACGACGATCTCCGCGCCAAGTCCCAGGCCCATGAAGAACCGGCAGACGATGAGCCAGGTCATGTTCGGGGCGAACGCGCCCGCGATCGACGCGAGCCCGAAGACCGCGAGATTGAACTGATACGTGAACTTGCGGCCCTTGGCGTCGCCGAGCACGCCCGCGGTGAACGCGCCGAGCAACATGCCGATGAACGTCGACGATAAAAACGCCGCGTTCAGATGCATGGACGACCAGCCGGTCTTCGAGAGCGCGCCGAGCACGCCGCCCGCGAGATAGATATCGAAGGAATCGAGGAACATGCCCGCGCCGATCAGCCAGAGCACGCGCTTGTGGAACCCGGAAATGGGCAGGCGGTCCAGACGCGGACCGGCGTTCACCGTACTTGGCTGCATGTCGTGTCTCCGATGTCTTTCGTGTGCGACGGTTTTTTATCGACGGTGCAAGGGGCAACAACGCTACGGACTGAGATGCTCCCGCTCGTGGCGGTCCAGCACGGCCTTTTCGGCGGCCATGATGTGACAGCGCGTGATGGCTTCCGCCCACGCCGCATTGCGCTGTTCGAGCGCGAGCACGATCTCGAAGTGCTGACGCGCGCTGCGTTCGCGGTCTTCGTCGCTGTAGGCGTCGAAGGTCCATTTGATGAGCGGCGTTTCCTTCATCGACTTGAGCGACCGGTCGAGCCGCGCGTTGTTCGCGGCGGCGGTGACGATGGCGTGGAATTCGCCGTTCGCGGTGAACCATGCCTCGCACGATTCGGCCGTGGACGGACGATGCGTAATGGCGAGCATGGCGTCCGCCAGCGTGCGAAGGCGCTCGATATCGGCAGGCTCGATCTTGAGCGCGGCGCGCCCCGCGAGATACGGTTCGATCAAGAGACGCGACTCGAAAATTTCGCGCGCGTCCTGCAGGGTCCACGCCTTGACGCGCACACCGTAGTTCGGGCGCGTTTCGACCCAGCCTTCGGCGTCGAGTCTTCGCAACGCTTCGCGCACCGGCGTGCGGCTCACGCCCAAACTCTTGGCGAGTTGTTCCTCGCGCAGATATTGGCCCGCGCCGTACTCGTTGCCGGCAAGCGCGCGCTTGATGGCGAGATAGACGTCATCGCCAGGACGAGACGTTTCGGGCGTGATTGTATGCAAAGCGGCGCTTATAACAGCCATCGAGGCTCCGTTATGGGAGTTAACGGGATTCATTGTATGCAATGTGCCGCAAATGAAACGTGGGGATTTCCCGCAGCATCACGCGGCCGAACGCGACCGAACGTTATCGAATGCGCCCGAAAAGCGGTGACGCGAGACTCGCAGCCGCCAGTTCGCCGGCGGCAGCAAGCAGCGTCGAGCCAAGCGCGGCCATGCGCTTCTCGGTGAGCCGCACGGCCGGCCCGGCGATGCTGATGACGCCGATAGCCGGATAACCACGCCGCTGCACGGGCGCCGCCATGGCCGTCATGCCGGGCGCGAAGACTTCGTAGATGGTCGCGTAGCCGCGCATGCGGGCGGCGTGCACGAATTCGAGCAAACCCGTCACCGTGGTCGGCGCGCGCGGGCCGTATTGCTTCGGCGCGCCGAAGCCTTGCCGCGTCACGAGTTCGAGCGCGCGTTCGTCGCTCATGGTCATCATCCAGGCGTGGCCGGTGGCGCTGCAAGACAAGACCGTGTCCATGCCCATGTCCGGGTCGTAGCGCAGGCCCTTGAGCGCGCCTTGCGACTTCGCGACCCACGTCAGCCGGTCGCCATCGACGATTGCGAGCCGCACCAGTTCGCCCGAGCTTTCCGCGAGCCGGTCGAGCATGCTCTGCGCGATATCGACGATGCCCGACGTTGCCAGATAGCTGAGGCCGAGCCCGACGAGCTTGGTCGTGAGCACGTAGTCGCCGTGTTCGCGCAATTGCCGCACGTAGCCGCACTGCTTGAGATCGACCAGCAGCCGATGGCACGCGCTACGTGGAATTTCGAGTTGATCGGAAATCATCGCGAGCGGCGTGCCTTCCATTTGCGTCGCGAGGAATTCGAGGACGGCAAGCGTTCGTTCGGTGACGCCGGGCATGGGTTTTACCTATCGTTCGAGTCGATGATTCGCGCATGATTGCATATTGCGGGAAGAGATTCCACACTGGAACGGTATCCCACCCGGCGCTGTTAATCTGTGCGCCACGTCGTTTTATCGGGATACGACGATTCCCGGGTAAGCGAATGAACGTACACAGAGACACGCCCGAAGAGGAGACAAGATGCAATCGCACTTAGAAGAAACCGCGCACCAGTCGATGCGCACCCGAGCCGTCACCGCCGCCGCCATTGGCACGGCGCTGGAATGGTTCGACTTCACCCTGTATGGCGCGCTTGCCGCGACCGTGCTGCCCAAGCTCTTTTTCCCCGCGATGGATTCGACCTCCGCGCTGCTCGCCTCGCTTGCCACCTTCGGCGTCGGGCTCGCGGCGCGGCCGCTCGGCGCGATCATCTGCGGGCATCTCGGCGACAAGCTCGGCCGCCGCAATCTCATGCTCGGCACCGTCACCGTGATGGGCCTCGCGTCCATGCTGATGGGCTTCTTGCCGACTTACGCGAGCATCGGCGTATGGGCGCCCACGCTGCTCGTGATCCTGCGTATCCTGCAAGGCTTTGCGCTCGGCGGCGAATCGACCGGCGCGCAATTGATGGCGATCGAGCACGCGAGCGCCGGCGCGCGTGGCAAATATTCGGGCCTGCTCGGTCTGTGCTCGCCGCTCTCGCAGATCATGGCGAACGGCGTGCTGCTGACGCTTTCATCGGCCATGTCGGCCGAATCCTTCGATGCCTACGGCTGGCGCATTCCCTTCGTCCTGAGCTTCGTGCTCGTGATGGTCGGCGTGTATATCCGCTTGCGCGTGGCGGAGACGCCCGCGTTCGTCGCCTTGTCGAAAACCGAAGTCGCGGACGTCGGCAGTCCCTTGCGCGACGCCCTGCGTCTTCACTGGCGCACCGTGCTGCGCTGGATGCTCTTCTTCTGCGGACCGGCGGCGATTTTCTATCTGATCGTCGTGTTCTCGCTGAGCTATGTGACGAAGACGCTCGGCGTGCCGAAGCAAACCGGCTTTTTGCTGCTGATGGGCGCGAATGTCTGCGCCATCGTGGGCGCGCTGGCGGGCGGCATGCTGAGTGACCGCATCGGAAGAAGGAAGGCGCTGGCAATCGGTTCGACGGCGACCTTGCTGATGCTTTTCGTCTACTTCCAGATTCTCGACACGAAAAGCTTCCTGCCGATGCTCCTCGCGATGGGCTTCTTCCTCGGCTTCACGCAGTTCCAGAGCGGCATACAACCGGTCGCGTTCGCCGAAGCGTTTCCGACCAACGTGCGCTACTCTGGCTCGGCGCTCGCCTATACCGGCGCGAACCTGATCGCGGGCGGCCCGATGCCGGTCGTCGCGGTCTGGCTCTTCGCGCTGTGCAACGGTTCGCCGTGGGGCGTCGTGGCGGTGTGCGTGATCTTCAACGTCATCTCGCTCGCGATGATCCTCACCGCGCCCGAAACGCTCGGCATCGACCTGAACCGTACCGATTCCACCGCTGAAGTGATCGGCGCGACGACGCAGGCGCCGATGCAATCGAACACTCATTGACTTATCGACAACATGAAACCTCTCGTCTATGTTTTGAACGGCTCCAATCTGAACTTGCTTGGCAAGCGCGAGCCGCATTTGTATGGCACGACGACGCTCGCGCAAGTGCAATCGCGTTGCGAAGCGCTCGCCGACGAACTCGGTCTGCAATGCGATTTTCGTCAGACCAACCATGAAGGCGTGATGGTCGACTGGCTGCAGGAAGCGTTTGAGAAGGACGCATCGGTGGTCATCAACCCGGCCGGTTTCTCATTCTCGTCGATACCCGTGCTCGACGCCGTGAAGCTCATTTCGAAGCCGCTCGTCGAGGTTCACGTGACGAATATTCATCAGCGTGACGAGCAGTATCGGCACTCGCTGATCTCGCTTGCGGCGCGTGGCGTGATCTGCGGTCTGGGCGTGCAAGGATACGTGCTGGCGATCCGCGCCGTGGACGAGATGTTGCGCGAGGGGTGAGCTAAAGCGCGTTGGTACGGGCGTTGCTGAGTAGCCAAACATACCAACGTCCCCGGAGTTCAAATGGATACGCGCGCCTATCAACCGTTGCCTTTCGATCCCTCGTTCGAACAAATCCCCGACGACGAAGCCGAGACCACGCAGCAACTCGCCGAAGCCATGCGTAGCATCACGGAGAAGACTTACGCCGATAGCGGTCACGCAATCCGCAGCGTGCACGCGAAGAGTCACGGGCTTCTAACCGGAGAGCTGCAAGTGGTCGATGGCTTGGCGCCTGAGCTCGCACAAGGCATCTTCGCGCACGGCGGCACGTATCAGGTGGTGCTGCGTTTGTCGACGAATCCCGGCGATATTCTCGATGACAAAGTCTCGACACCGCGCGGCCTCGCGCTGAAGGTGATTGGCGTGGAAGGCGCGCGCTTGCCCGGGAGCGAAGGCGATGTCACGCAAGACTTGGTGATGATCAATGCGCCCGCGTTCACGGCGGCGACGCCTAAAGCCTTCCTCGGTAACCTGAAGTTGCTCGCCAAGACCACCGACAAAATGCCCGGCACGAAGCAGGCGCTTTCGGCTGTGTTGCGCGGCACGGAAGCGGTGATCGAAAAACTCGGCGGCGAGAGCGGCACGATCAAGAGTCTTGGCGGACATCCCGAAACGCATATTCTTGGCGAAACGTTCTATACGGCCGTGCCGCACCTCTACGGTCAGTACTTCGGGAAGATCAGCGTGGCGCCGGTATCGCCGGAACTGACCGCCTTGACGGATGCGCCCGTCGATCTCGACGATAAACCCAACGGCCTGCGCGAAGCCGTCAGCGATTTCTTCGCGGCCAATAGCGGCGAATGGGAAGTGCGCGTGCAGCTTGCAACGGATATCGAGAAGATGCCGATCGAAGATGCATCGAAGCGCTGGCCGGAAGATGAAAGTCCATACGTAACTGTGGCGCGGATTCGCGTGGCGCCGCAGACTTCGTGGAGCGATAGCCGCGCGGCCGCTATCGACGATGGCATGGCGTTCAGTCCTTGGCATGGGGTGGAGGCGCATCGACCGTTGGGCGGCGTGATGCGCTCGCGCAAGCCGGCTTACGAGATGTCGTCGCGCTTTCGTGGTGAGCGCAACGGCTGCCCGATGCATGAGCCGAAGGGATCGGTTGAAGCATGAAGGCTGAGATTGACGCGCGCGGCGAGTGTCGCGCGCTTCGTCAATTGATCTGCTTTTGCCAGAACGCCAGCGCGGCGCCGCAAAGCGCCACACCCATCACGAACCAGAAGCCGTCCAGCGAACTCAGAAAGCTCGCTTGCTGCGTCACCGCGCGGCCTATTTCCGCGAGCGCAAGTCCTTTTGCATCGGCGGCGTTTCGTCCCAGGGCCTCGAAGCCGCCTATCAGCCGTGCATACGTCTCCTGAAACACCGGATCGAATGGGTTGACCCGCTCCACGAGCCGCGTCTGATGCACGGCCGCGCGATGCTGTTCGAGAATGATCACCGTCGCCGTGGAAAACGACACCGTCAGTTGCTTGACGATGTTCTTGAAGCGATAACCGTGGTTGAATTCCTCGATCGCGAAGATGCGGAACGTGATATTCGCCACCGGCAGCGCGATGAACAGCAGCACCATGCCGCGCAGCGTGAGCGGCGCGATGAGCCATGGCATGCTGACATCGGGCGGCATGTTCACCATCCACACGCTGACGAACGCGGAGATTAGAAAGCCCGTGCCGATCAGCCACTTCTTGTGCGCGACGCGCGCCGAGTAGCGAAAGTACAAATAAGCCGCGGCAAGCGCGACGAGCGACGTGCAGCCTGTGAGCCTGCCCGCATTCTCCACCGGATAGTGCAGCCCGCCTTCGAGAAAACGCGAGACAAGAAAACTGAGCGTGGTGTTCACGTAATAGAACGCGATATACAACATGATGCCCACGCGAAACGGCTTCTCGCGCAACGCATGCAAGCGGATGAGCGGCCTCGGATGATGCCACTGATGCCACACGAACCAGCCGAGCGCAAAAAGTCCCGCCGCCGTGAGCATGATGAGCAGCGGCGAGCTGCTGAAGAGTTGAAAGCGCACTTGCTGCATGACGATCTGCAACGCGCCTTGCGCAAACGCGAACATGATGTACGGCCAGAAATGCGCCTCGCCGCGCGCTTCGGGTTGCACGCGCCCGCTCGACGGCACGGCGAGCAGCACGAAGAGGCCGCACGCGGCTCCCGCTATCGCCGTGCTCGTGAATAGCGCACGCCAGCCAAACGACGCGACCAGATATCCGCCGATGAGCGGCGCAAGGGCGCTGCCGAGCAAGATCATGTTGAGAAACGCGCGCGTCGCTCGCGGACGTTGCTGCGGCGTGAAGCGCATCTGAATGAGGATGCGGCATGCGCTCATCATCGGGCCGATGAAGTAGCCTTGAAAGCCGCGCGCGAGCGCCAGTTCGAACGACGATTCGCACAGTGTCGCGGCTATCGCGCCGGCGGCAAACAGAAAGAGACTTCCGCCGATATACCGCCGGTTGCCAAGCCGCTCGATCCACCATTGCTGTTGAAGGATGCCAAGCACGGACGCAACCGCGTAGGCACTCGACGCCCACACGAGTTCGTCGGTCGATGAGTTGATGCCGCCCGCGATATAGCTCGTGAAGAACGAGAAGATCGAGTTGTCGAAGTAATCGAGTCCGGTGGCAAGCGCGATGGCCCACGGAAACATGACGTCGCGAAGCGTGGTGGCGCCAAGCTTTGGTGCAGGTAAGCGTGGTAAGCGTGCTGCGGTCATTCGCCATCGACCTCTTGACTGCCTGGCTGGTTGCCGCGCTTCGTCTTTTTCTGCGCGGCCATACGCTCCTGAAACAAGTCTTCCTTGCTTTCTCCGGCGATTCTCCGCCGCAAGTAATCAAGGTCCGCGTTGAGCTCGCCGCGCACGGCTTGCGCTTCCTTGAGTTCACGACGCACGCTGGCAATCCGCGCATCGAGCGAATCGATTTGTTGCGACAACGCCTGTTCGATCTCGCGCAGCGAATCCGGCGAAAAACCCGTGCGTCCCGCGCCGAGCGTTTCCAGCGGGCGCTTGAGGATCTCGGTAATGCCTTGCAAGGAAAAGCCAAGCGAACGCAGCCGCAGAACGCGCGCGAACTTCTCCAGATCCTGTTCGCTGTACAGCCGGTAACGTCCCTCGCTGCGGTCCGGCGTGACGAGACCGCGCTCCTCGTAATACTTCAGCGTGCGCGGCGTGACCTGAAGACGCTCGGCGGCGTCGCGAATAGTCAGAAGCGCGGGCTTCGTTGTCATGTGAATGCACTCGCGGATACGTGAACGAGCCGGATTATAAAGCAACGTGTACGTTCACGTTCAGGTTGAAGCTGCCGCGCGTCTTGCTATCGAGCATAGCCAGCCTCGGGCGAAGTTCAATCGTTTCTGTAAAAAATTTCGTGAAACGGCCAAAGTGGAAATAATCGGCGAAGATCTTTCGATTTCCGACGCTTTATGCGCAAGCCGTGGTCTCTTTGAATGATAGACTTGAGCAGTTTTTCAAACCATCAGGGACGTCGCGCCCTCACGAGTTCGCCATGAATACCAACAACACCGGCAAGAAACGTTTCTCGATGATCCGCGAGTTTCATCTGGCCGACTGGTTCACGCTGGGCAACGCGGTCTGCGGCACGGGCGCGCTGTTCTCGTCAATGTCCTATCTCGACGACAACGACGTCCTCCATATCTATCTTGCGTGCGCGTTGGTATTCGCCGCGCTCGTCTTCGACGTACTCGATGGCCGTATCGCGCGCTGGCGCCAGAAGGCGTCGCTCTTGGGGAAAGAGCTCGACTCGCTCGCCGATGTGATCTCGTTCGGCGTGGCGCCGGCGGTCATCGGTTATGCGTGCGGCATGCGCGGCCTCTATGACCGCGTGATGCTCGCGTATTTCGTCGCGTGCGGCGTCTCGCGGCTCGCGCGTTATAACGTGACCACCGAGGAAATGTCGGCCGGCAGCGGCAAGGTCACGCACTTCGAAGGCACGCCCATTCCGACGTCGTTTGCCATCGTGTTGATGCTCGGCATCGCGGGCTGGTACAACGCGGTCGGCGCGAATCTCTGGTTCGGCGCGTGGGAATTCGCGGGCTTCACGCTGCATCCCTTGACGCTCGTTTATGCCGTCTCCGGCTCGTTGATGATCAGCCGTATCCGCATTCCGAAGCCCTGAGTGGCGAGCCCAGATCAGTGACCGCGCGCGGCGGTGTGTCGGCCGAGCGCGAGGTAATGCACCAATGCCACGAGCGGGAATGCCGTGGCGACCCATCCCACCAGCGTCCAGCCGCCGTGCTCGTATAGCGGGCCCGCCAGTGCCGAGCCGCACGCGCCGCCCACGAAGATACTCGTCATATACACGGCGTTCAGCCGGTTCCGGCTCGTCGCATGCAGCGCGTAGATTTCGCGCTGGCCGAGCACCATGTTCATTTGCACCGCGAAGTCGAGCACCACGCCCGTGACGACGAGCGCGCCCACGCCCCATGCCGGATGAATCAACGCCGGAAGATACGCGAGCGCCGCAAGCGCCAGCGCGATGAAGGTGGCGCGCACGGTGTGACCGGCATCGGCGAGGCGGCCGGCGATCGGCGCGGAAGTGGCGCCCATCGCGCCGATCAATGCGAACAAGCCGATCTGCGTCTGCGTCAACCCGAAGCCGCGCGTGAGCTCGACGGGTATGGCGGTCCAGAAGAGACTGAACGAAGCGAACATCAGCCCTTGATACAGCGAGCGATGACGCAGCACGGGCATCGTGCGCACGAGATGGCCGAGCGAGGCGATCAGTTCGAAGTAAGTCGCCTGATGGCTCGGCTGACGGCGCGGAATGGTGAAGGCAAGCACGCTGGTCACGATGACCATCAGCACGGCGGCCGCGCCGAACATGGCGCGCCAGCCGAAGTGGCCCGCGACCACACTGGAAATCGGCCGCGAAAGCAGGATGCCGAGTAGCAAACCGCTCATGATCGTGCCGACGACCTTGCCGCGCGACTCGTCGGGCGCGAGATGCGCGGCAAGCGGAATCAGGATCTGCACCGCGACGGATGAAAACCCCACGAGAAGCGAGATGCAGAGGAACCAGACGGGATCGTGCGAGAACGCGGCGGCCGTCAAGCTTGCGATGGAAACGAGCGCGGTCACGATCATGAGCCTTCGGTTTTCGAGCAGATCGCCGAGCGGCACGATGAAGAAGAGGCCGAGCGCATAGCCTATCTGCGTCAACGAGACGATCAGACTCGCGGTGCCGCCTTTCATGTGCAGATCGGGCGCGATGAGTTCGGTGATCGGCTGCGCGTAATACAGATTCGCGACGATGGCGCCGCAGCAAAACGCAAAAAGCGCGATCAGGCCGCGCGTGAGCTCGATGCGCCGCGCGCCATCGAGCCCGGACGATGCTGGTGTCGACATGGATGATCCCTGTGTGAAGCCGCAAGGATACGTGTTCGCGAAGCGGCTTGCAGGGCGCGGCGTTTTGAAAGGCGCATGCCGATGCGCGTTCGATCAACCTTCGCGATGCGCTTCCGCGTGCGCATCGACCTGAAACAGATCCTCGTCGCCTGCCGCGAACCGGTATGTGCCGCGTTGCTCGCGCTTCGCCTCGTAGAGCGCCGCATCCGCGCGTTTCAGGGCGCTCTCGAACAACTCGCCGCGTCGCGCCAGCGCGATACCGACGCTCACGCCCACGCGCGCAATACCGCCATCGTCGAGTTCGTAAGGCGCCGACAGATCGCCGATGATGCGCCGCGCGAATGCCGCACCCGACGTTCGCGCAATGTAAGTCGCCACGATGGCGAACTCGTCGCCGCCGAGCCGCGCGCCCAGCTCGCCGCGCCGCATCGCGTTACGCAGGCGGTCGGCGGCCTGGGTCAGCAGCTCGTCGCCCGCATTGTGGCCGTGCGTGTCGTTGACGCGCTTGAAGCCGTCGAGATCGACATACATCACCATGACCTTCTCGCGGCCCGCGCCGTTCGCCATCAGCCGTTCGGCGTGATCGCCGAGATAGCGGCGGTTGGGCAGTCCCGTGAGCGAATCGTGATGCGCCCAATGCAGAAGCCGCGCTTCCGAGCGGCGCCGCTCCGTCACGTCCTCGATGATGATCACCGCGCTGCCGTCCGGCACCGCGTTACGGCAAAGTTCGAGTTGCCGGCCATCGGCGAGATTCAGTTCGAGCGCGCCTTGCCCGTCTTTCAGCCACACCGCGCAACGTTCGACCAGTTGCGCGCGCAAGGTCTCGCCGAACTTCGCGAGTCCCGCATGGCCGATGAAATCCGGCAACGATATGTTCAGCCGCAGCATCTCGACGGTCGAGCCGAACAGTTCCGCCGCCCGTCGATTGGCGATGATCACCTTGCCTTCCGCATCGACGGTGCAAAGGCCGTGCGGCATGTGGGCGAGGGCGGCGTCGAAGCGCGCGGCGAGTTCGGCGTGACGCTGCTCCGCGATCATCAGCGCGACGAGCGTGCGATAGTGGCGGCGCACGACCGAGCCCATCGCGCCGATATACAGGAAAAGCGGCGGCACGAGCATCCAGAAACTTCCGCCCGCGAGCAGCGCCCCAAAACCGATCGGCGCCGCGCCGAGGCAAATCTGCGCGCTGACGAGATACGGCGTGCCCGCATTGCGCGATGCGATGCCGCCGAGCAATCCCGCCGTCACCATGATCGCGAGCGCGGCCAGCACGGTATCGCCGGAGATGACGCAGGCCATCGCGCCGAGTCCCAGCGCGAGACACGCAAGGAGCGCGAAGGGCGCATAGCGCGCGGCCCAGGGCTCGGGATGCGGCGCGTCCGGGCGGCTCAACGCGCGATACCGGCACACGATACCGATGCGCGCCGCGAGCAACAGCACATCGGCGCCGAGCCAGAGCACGGTCCAGAGCGCATGCAGACGCAAGAGCGCGATCGTCGCGACGAAAGCGCTGGAAAGACCGGAGAGCAGAAGCGGCCGAATGTCCTCGACGAGGGTGGATAGCAGCGACGCGCGAATGGCCGCCGTGATCGGTCCGTCCGTGGTCGAAGGCGTGGCCAGAATGGAATCGCGCAAGGACGAAGTGGCTGACATACTGAGACCGGCTAAACGTTGTAGTTGCGCGGGAGAGCGGATGAATCGCCGTTAGCGCCGGTATACGCGTTATCGGCTGCCCGGTGACGAGCTTTAGCGCGCAACGCGCGACGCATGGCTATTGTCAGTGCGCGCCGCGGGTTGCAGAATCTGCGCATCGTCGAAAGCGAGGTTCGAGCTTTCCACGCTTCATTCATCCACCGAAAGGAATTCGTTATGGCAAAGATCCTCACGCTGCATGGCGTCAATCTCAACATGTTCGGCAAGCGCGACCCAAAGCAGTACGGCACGGCCACGCTCGCGCAGATCGACGAACAGTTGCAAGCGCTCGGCAAGGAACTGGGCGTCGAGGTGGAAAGTTACCAGACCAATATCGAAGGGGAGATGTGCGCGCGCATCCATAAGGCGTTCGAAGACAAGGTGGATGCAATCATCATCAACGCGGGCGCGTGGACGCATTACAGCTACGGTATTCGGGATGCACTCGCCATTCTCACCGTGCCTATCGTCGAAGTGCACATGTCGCATGTGCATGCACGCGAGGAGTTCCGTCACAAGTCGGTATTCGCGGAAGTCGCGAAGGGTCAGATTTCCGGCTTCGGCGTGGACAGCTATCTGCTCGGCTTGCGCGCGGCGGTGGCGGCAATCAAATAATTTATCGGCAGCGGCCGTTTGTCGGGCGACAACGGCCTGCCGTATTCGGACGCGGTACTTCGGGACCGCGCTACTTCAGGCCGTGTGGCTGAAATCCTTGATGCGCTCGGCAAGCGTGCGTTGGTCACGACGCACGCGCGCCGGCTTCATTTGCTGCGCCGCCGAGCCGCGGATGAACAGCACCGCGCAGATCGCGCAAATCGCCCACACAGTTGCGATGATCGTCAGGTAGTTCATGTTCTCTTCCAGATTCTTTGGGCTTGCGCGTCTAATTCCCTGATCGCGGACGGCTTCCACATGGAGCCGCCGCGCTTCTCTTTGGTGCTTAAATTGTCGATGCCGGTAGCGCGAGCAATCGGCCGATGGTCAGTTGCGCCAGTTCTTTCTGTTCGGTGATGGAGACCGCGTCTTGCGCCGAGGCGTCGCGTCCGGCGAGCAGCTTGCCCGCGAGGCGCATGATGTTTTCCGACGCCGCCTGCAGCGTGCTCAAGAGTTCCGCTTCCGAATCCGCTTTCGAACCGATTACGCGATGCGGTGCCGCGTTGCCTTCCATCGTCTGAAACATGTCGACTTCCCCGTTGAGTGCATGAGATGAATTTTGCGGTCGCGGATGCCGAATCAATCCTCCGAACAAGCCCTGATTCCGGCCTCAAATCGTTTGCGCGGTAGGCCTAAAGTTGCCGGGAACGGCGAGCAAGGTCCGCCCGATAAGGCTCCGCGGCGGCCAGGCGGTAGAATCGCGTTTCGTCCGCTTCGCTGGTCAAAACGATAAAAGCAACGTTTGCGTGTCATTCGGACAAAAAAACAACAGTGGGCCGCTTTGCGGCTCAAAAGAACCCTAGGGGTTTTCGCGCAGTTCAGGCAGGCATCGACATGGCTTCAGGCACTTCACAGACAGAACAGGCAGTACAGGCATCGCAGACGACACTCCGTCGAGGACTCAAGAGCCGGCATATCCAGTTGATCGCGCTTGGCGGCGCAATTGGCACCGGACTCTTTTTGGGTGTCGCGCAGACCATCCGGCTCGCGGGGCCGTCCGTGCTGCTCGGCTATGCCATCGCCGGGCTGGCGGCGTTTTTCATCATGCGGCAGTTGGGCGAGATGGTCGTCGATGAACCGGTGGCCGGCTCGTTCAGCCATTTCGCTGCACGTTATTGGGGCAACGCGGCGGGCTTCATCTCCGGCTGGAACTATTGGGCGGTCTACATTCTCGTGAGCATGGCGGAGCTGTCGGCCATCGGCATCTACATGCAGTATTGGTGGCCGATGCTGCCCGCGTGGGTGTCGGCGCTCGTGTGCTTCGCGCTCGTCAACGCCATCAATCTGACGAGCGTGAAGTCATACGGCGAGATGGAGTTTTGGTTCGCCATCGTGAAGGTCGCGGCCATCGTCGGCATGATCCTGTTTGGCGCGTATCTGCTGATCTCGGGTCACGCGGGGCCGCAAGCGAGCGTCACCAACCTGTGGAAGCTCGGCGGCTTTTTTCCCTATGGCGTGAGCGGGCTCGTCATGTCCATGGCCGTCATCATGTTTTCGTTCGGCGGGCTCGAACTCGTCGGCATCACGGCAGCGGAAGCGGAAGACCCGTCGCGCAGCATTCCGCGCGCGACCAATCAGGTCATCTATCGCATTCTCATCTTCTATATCGGCGCGCTTGGCGTGCTGCTTTCGCTGTATCCGTGGGACAAGGTCGTGACGGGCGGCAGTCCGTTCGTGTTGATCTTCCGCGAGATGAACAGCGGCCTCGTCGCGAACGTGCTCAATGTGATCGTGCTGACGGCCGCGCTTTCGGTCTATAACAGCGGCGTCTATGCCAACAGCCGCATGCTTTACGGTCTGGCGCAGCAAGGCAATGCGCCGCGCGCCCTGTTGCGGGTGAGCGCGCGCGGCATTCCGCTCGTCGCGCTCGGCGTGTCGGCGCTCGTCACGGCGGCTTGCGTGCTCATCAATTACTTCATTCCGGGACGCGCCTTCGAATTGCTGATGGGTCTCGCGGTATCCGCGCTCGTCATCAACTGGGCGATGATCAGCATCATCCATCTGAAGTTCCGCGCTAGGAAGCGCGCGAGCGGCTCGGTGACGGCGTTCCCGAGCCTCGGCTATCCGCTCACGAACTATCTGTGTCTTGCATTCGTCGCGGGCATAGTCTGGGTGATGTTCGAGACGCCGGGCTTGCGGCTCTCCGTCTGGCTGATCCCGATCTGGCTGGCCGTTCTCGGAATCGGCTACTATCTCGGAAAAAGGAACGGCAGCGCGGGCCAATCGCGCCGCGCGCCGACTCGCTGAACTCCCGTCCCGAAGTCCTGAAACCACCACCATGTTCGAACATATCGATGCCTACCCCGGCGACCCGATTCTCACGCTGAACGAAAACTTTCAGAAGGACCCGCGCACCGACAAGGTCAATCTGAGTATCGGCATCTATTTCGACGATGCCGGCCGCCTTCCCGTGATGCAAGCCGTGCGCGAAGCCGAGCTTTCGCTCTTGCAGGAACTCGGCCCGAAGCCGTATCTGCCGATGGCCGGTTTCGCGCATTATCGCGATGCCGTGCAGACGCTCGTTTTTGGCGCCGAGAGCGCACCGCGTGCCGACGGACGCATTGCGAGCGTGCAGACGCTCGGTGGTTCGGGCGCGTTGAAAGTGGGCGCGGATTTCATCCGGCGTTACTTCCCGGACGCGAAGGTGTGGGTAAGCGATCCGACGTGGGAGAACCACCGTTTCATCTTCGAGCGCGCGGGCTTCGAAGTGGACACGTATCCCTATTACGACGAAGCAACCGGCGGGCTGTTGTTCGATGCCATGCTGGACGCCATCGACAAGCTGCCTGCGAAGAGCGTCGTGTTGCTGCATGCGTGCTGTCATAACCCGACAGGCGTCGATCTGGACGAAGCGCAGTGGGTGAAGGTCATCGACGTACTGCAAAAGCGCGACTTGCTGCCCTTCGTCGACATGGCGTATCAAGGCTTCGGCGCAGGGCTCGACGCCGATGCCTTCGCGGTGCGCGAGATTGCGCGCCGCGGCGTGCCGGCGTTCGTCGCCAACTCGTTCTCGAAGAATTTCTCGCTGTACGGCGAGCGCTGTGGCGGCCTGCATGTCGTATGCGACGATGCCGCCGAAGCCGATCGTGTGCTCGGTCAATTGACGAGCGCGGTGCGCGCGAACTACAGTAATCCGCCGACGCACGGCGCGAAGATCGTGACCAAGGTGCTGAACACGCCGGAACTCGCGCAATCGTGGCGCGAGGAACTGGCGGCGATGTGTCAGCGCATCGCGCGTATGCGGCACGCGATTCACGACGGCCTGCGCGAGCATGTACGCGGCGAGGCGCTTGCGCGTTATATCAAGCAACGCGGCATGTTCACGTACACCGGCTTGCAGGCGGAGCAAGTGGACCGTCTGCGCGAGGAGTTCGGCGTATATATCTTGCGCTCCGGCCGCATGTGCGTCGCGGGCCTGAACGACAGCAACGTGCAGGTGGTGGCGGACTCCATCGGCAAGGTGCTGGCGCGCTAGTCATGAAGCGGGACACGAGAGCACGCTCTGCGAAGGCAGCGTGCCCGGTCCCGCATCCACCTTCGAACCGCGCGGCGGCGTCGCAACGAGCCGCACGCTGTTCTCTCCCGCATTCGCGAGCACGTATTGCTCGGGACGTCCATCGGGCTGCCAGTACACGCGATACACCGCATCGTCTCGATAGACGTGCAGCGCGCCGTGTACCGTCTCGTCGCCGCGTTGCAGATTCACGCTTTCGCCTTCGCGCAACGCGAATGAGTTGCCCGCCGCGCCTTCGAGTGTGCCGCATGGCGCGGCTTCGGCGCTGCTTGCCGCGACAGCGCGAAGCATCAACGCCATCGCTCATAGCGAAATCACACGAATGTTCATGAGTATCGGCCTCGTTCGATAAAGGGCTGCGCCCCACACTCCGCGCGCGTTTTGCCCGAGGTTCCCGCGCGCGTGTGCTACCTTGAATGAAGCAGCGTTCAGTCCCGGAGGGCCGCCATGTCAGTGATCGCACCGGACGAGAAAGCGGAGTTTCTTGCGATTCTCGCGCGCCACCGTTTCACCGAGGGCGATTTCCTCGTGACCGAAGCAGGCGCGTCGGATGTCGTCGACGACGTCTATCCATTGCAGGGCTATGTGACGATCGTGCGGCGATCCACTTCGAAGGAACGCGAATATCGCATCGGGCATGGCTCCCACTGGACCGTTGCCTTCGAGAAGGATCTGAACAAGCGCGTGTTCGGCTGAGGCGGGCACGCGATATCGGGCACGATGACATCCTTGAAGCGGAGCACGCGATGAGACCGACCGATTTTGCCTCGTTCAAAGCGCATGTCGCCATGTTGTTGCGCGACCTGCCGCGCGGCATGACCGCTGATTTCAACGACGTGGCCGTGGCTTACTGGAACGGCAAGCAAGTGATGGGCGCGTACCTGCGCGATAACGGGCGTATCGACGAAGACTTCGATTTCGACGAGAACGCGTGGGGCGTGTGGTGCGACGAGTTCCTCGCGTGGCTCGACGCGCCGCGCTTCTCCGAACGAAGCGATCTGAAAGCTGCATTACTCGCCGATCTCCCCATGGCCGACGTTCATCTCGGACGCTGGCCGCGCGCTCTGGCTTGAGCCATTGCGACGTGTCGTCACGGCACGCGAATTGCTACCCTCCCCCGGTTCACCATGTCCGAACCACGGCCGCAGGACGGCTGTGTTCCGCCATTCATCATCACGGAGGGTAGCAGTATGGCTGGCACCGGAAGACTTCATCCGCTCACGTTCGTCACGGCCGTCGGGTTCATCATCATCGGCGCGGTGCTTGCGGCCGGTGGTGCTTACCTCGTGACCTTGCAAGGATCGTGGTACTACGTAATCGCGGGCGCGGCCATCGTACTGACCGGCCTTTTGCTGTTGATACGGCGGCGCTCCGCGCTCTTGCTGTTTGCAATTTTCCTGTTTGCCTCGACGATCTGGGCCGTCTTCGAAGTCAAGTTCGATTTCTGGCAACTCATGCCGCGTCTCTGGATTTGGCTGCTGCTCGCACTGTGGCTGCTGATTCCGTTCGTGCATCGCGGCGCGCTGTTCGGGCCGCCTTCGACTGCACGCGCCGCGCGCGTGCCGCTAGCCGCTGCCGTCATCCTCACGCTGTTGCTCGGTGCAGGCACGTACTTTCAGGACTTCCATGACCGTCCGGAACGTATCGATGTCAACGTAGCCGCCGATCCGAATCGGGCCGATCTGAACGCCGGCACCGGACGCGCGGCAAGCGACTGGACCGATTACGGCGGCTCGCCGCTGGCGCAACGGTATGCGCCGATCGCGCAGATCACGCCCGAGAACGCGCATCAGCTGAAAGTGGCGTGGACGTTTCGCACCGGTGACATGCCCGGCCCCGACGATCCCACGGAGACGACGGACGAGAATACGCCGATCAAGGTCGGCAACACCATTTTTCTGTGCACGCCGCATAGCAAGGTGATCGCGCTCGATGCCGCGACGGGTGCGGAACGCTGGCGCTTCGATCCGCAAATTCAAAGTCCCATCGGCTTCAAACACTGGGAGCACATGACTTGCCGGGGCGTCGCTTATTACGATGCGGCAATGCACGTGGGTCCGCCCTCCGCCGCCGATGCGGCTGCTTCCGCTTCCGCTTCCGCGCCAGCGCTCGACGCGAGCGCATCCGCGCCCGCGGCTTCGACGGATACGACGGCTTCCGACGCCACCGCTTCGGCCAGCGCCTCCGCGCCCGCCGAAGCATCCGCGCCTGGCGCACCGGCCGCACCGGCCGCACCCGTAGCCGTTGCCCAAACCGCCGCCACCGGCGAGTGCTCGCGCCGTCTCTTTCTGCCGACCGCCGACGCCCGGCTCTTTGCGCTCGACGCCGATACCGGCAAGCCCTGCACGAACTTCGGCAAGAACGGCGCGATCGATCTGCGTTTGAACATCGGACCGTTCACGCCCGGCGGCTATTACTCCACCTCGCCACCCGCTGTGGTGCGCAATCTGGTAATCGTCGGCGGTCACGTGACGGACAACGAATCGAACAACGAACCTTCTGGCGTGATCCGCGCGTTCGACGTGAACGACGGCCATCTGGTCTGGAACTGGGACTCGGGTAATCCGGACGCCACCGAACCCATCGCGCCGGGCGGCACCTACGTGCGCAACTCGCCCAACATGTGGTCGATGTTCAGCGTCGACGAAAAGCGCGGTCTCATTTATCTGCCAATGGGCAACCAAACGCCCGATCAGTGGGGCGGACAGCGCACGCCGCAAGCCGAGCGCTTCGCGGCAGGCCTGGTTGCGCTGGATGCGTTCACGGGCAAGCTGCGCTGGAACTACCAGTTCACGCACCACGATCTGTGGGACATGGATGTGGGCGGTCAACCGACGCTCGTCGATTTGCAGACGGCGGAGGGCACGCAACCGGCGGTGATCGCATCGACGAAACAGGGCAGCATTTACGTGCTGAACCGCGAGACCGGCAAGCCGATCGTGCCCATTACCGAGACGCCGGTGCCGCAAGGCGCTGCGCGTGGCGACCACACCGCGCCGACGCAGGCGGTTTCCGCGCTCAACTTCAATCCGCCGCGCGTGCGCGAGGCCGACATGTGGGGCACGACGCCGTTCGATCAGCTCTGGTGCCGTATCAAGTTCAAGAGCCTGCGTTACGAAGGCCCGTTCACGCCACCGTCCGAGCAGGGCACGCTTGTGTTTCCGGGTAACTTCGGCGTGTTCGACTGGGGCGGCGTGTCGGTCGATCCGGTGCGGCAGATCCTCATCGCGAATCCGGACTACATGGCGTTTGTGTCGAAACTGATTCCGCGCGAGAAGCTCGACGCGCAGCAAGGGGAAAAGAAGGGCAGCGAGACGAGCGGTATCAAGCAGGCGCGCGGCACGCCGTTCGCCTATGAAATCAGCGCGTTTCTTTCGCCGCTCGGCATTCCGTGTCAGGCGCCGCCGTGGGGTTACGTGGCGGGCGTGGATCTGCGCACGGGCGGGATTGCGTGGCAGCACAAGAACGGCACGATCCGCGATAGCGCGCCGCTGCCCATTCCGATGCCGCTCGGCGTGCCAAGCCTCGGCGGAACGATGGTCACGGCAGGCGGCGTGGCGTTCCTCACCGGTACGCTCGACCAGTACGTGCGCGCCTACGACGTGCGCGATGGCCACAAACTGTGGGAAGCGCGTCTGCCCGCGGGCGGCCAGGCGACGCCGATGAGTTACGCCGATGCCAGCGGCAAGCAATTCGTGCTGGTCACGGCTGGCGGCCACGGTTCGCTCGGCACGAAAGCCGGCGACTACGTGATTGCCTACACGCTGCAGTAGCGCAAACGGTAAGCGAAAAAAAAGAACGGCGGGCAATTGCCCGCCGTTCCTTTTTCAACCTGCGCGACAGCATGATCGCCGCCGCGTGTGGAGCGACTCAAGCCGCGCGCCGATAGGCATCGGCCATCAGCTTGCTGACTTTTGCGCGTGTCTTGAGCGCGTCCAGAAAAGCGGCGCGCACGGTCTTGGCAATGGCGAAAACAAACGAACTTGAGGTAACGGCGATGACGGCCATGACTAAACTCCCTTAAAAATGAACGACCTAGGGTAACTAACTAGGTAATAACCCTATATTAGCATGTTGTGACGCAGTGCAACAAGTTGCTTCCAATATTTCCAAAAGTGTGGTTTGCGTGCAAGCTGAAGGGCATAGGCCGCATGTGATGGAAGTGGAATCCAAATTGCTCCAATGCAGGGCAAAACCGACTGATTACGCCGTTCTTCCAAAAGGGAGGATGTATGAAAGGGGATCGCTCGAGCCGTGCCGGCGCGTTGCCGTGGCTGTGTAGTGCAGTAATCATGTCAGCCATCATTGGCGGATGCAGCGGGGGAGGCGGTTCCAGTTCGACTCCGGCGGTGGGGAGCAGCGCGCCGGCGTCGAATCCTTCGGCGGCTTCTAGTCCGTCGGCGGCGTCGACTCCGTCAGGCGCGTCGAGTCCCGCGGGCGCTTCGAGCCCTTCAGGCGCATCGGGCGCACCCGGCGCTTCGGGGTCTTCGGGCGGAGCGGGCGGGGGCACCGTCGTTACCCCTGTCGCCCATCCGATGGACGTTGCGACCTATCACAACGACATCGGCCGCACCGGCCAGCAACTCGCGGAAACGAAGCTCACGCCCGCGAACGTCAATTCGACCACCTTCGGCAAGCTCAACGTGCTTGCGGCGGACGGACCCGTGGACGCGGAACCGCTCTTCCTGACGAGCGTGGCAATCGCGGGCGGCACGCACAATGTGCTCTACGTCGCCACCGAAAACGCCAGTGTCTACGCGTTCGACGCCGACACCGGCGCGATCCTGTGGAAATCGTCGACGTTAGGCGCAGGCGAAACACCGAGCGACGACCATGGCTGCGGCCAGATCACGCCGACCATCGGCATTACGGCGACGCCGGTCATCGACCGCACGCGCGGCCCGAATGGCGCGATCTACGTGGTCGGCATGTCGAAAGACACGTCGGGCAAGTATCACCAGCGCATTCACGCGCTCGACATCACGACAGGCGCGGAACTTTTCAACGGTCCGACCGAAATTGCCGCGTCGTATCCCGGCACGGGCGCGGGCAGCGCGAATGGCCGCGTGAGCTTCGATCCCGGCCAGTACGCAGAGCGCGCTTCGCTGTTGCTGCAAAACGGCGTGGTCTATACCGCGTGGACATCGCATTGCGACATCATGCCGTACACCGGTTGGGTGATCGGCTATAACGCCAGCACGCTGCAGCAGGCAAACGTGCTCAATCTCACGCCGAACGGCCAGATGGGCGCGATCTGGATGAGCGGCGCGGGCCTCGCGTCGGACGGCACGTCGATCTATTTCCTCGATGCCAACGGCACTTTCGACGCCACGCTCGACGGCAACGGCATGCCGATTCATGGCAATTTCGGCAACGGCTTTCTGAAACTCGGGACTTCGCCCGCCCTCGCCGTCACTGATTATTTCCAGCCGTCGAACACGGTGAACGAATCGGCAGCCGATGAAGATCTGGGTTCGGGCGGCGCGCTCGTATTGCCCGATCTCGTCGATACGGGCGGCACGACGCATCATCTCGCGCTCGGCGCGGGCAAGACATCGACGATCTACGTGGTCAATCGCGACGCGATGGGTAAGTTCGATTCGAATGCGGATCACATCTATCAGGAGATCGTCGGGCAGATTCGCGGCCCGATGTTCGCCATGCCCGCGTACTTCAACAACACCGTTTATTTCGGCTCGATTGGCGACAGCATCAAGGCGTTCGGCATCGCGAACGCCGCCTTGTCCACGACGCCGACGAGCCAGACCGCGAACAGTTTCGGCTCGCCGGGCGCCACGCCGAGCGTGTCTGCGAACGGCGCGGCGAACGGCATCGTGTGGGCGGTGGAGAATGGCACCATCGCCGTGCTGCACGCCTACGACGCCAGCAATCTCGCGCGCGAGCTTTACAACAGCAATCAGGCGGCGGGCGCGCGCGATCAGTTCGGGCAGGGCAACAAGTTCATTACGCCGATGATCGCAAACGGCAAGGTCTATGTGGGGACGCGCAACGGCGTGGGCGTGTTCGGTTTGCGGTGATGCCTGTCATGGACGCGGATTGGTGGCGATGAATTGCTTCACGGCGGCGTAGGCGGGCTTGGGCGTCTGGCCGTCGTCGAGGATCACGCCGTAAGGCCCTTCGCCGCCAGGCGGATCGTCGTAGAGCTGGTAGATCTGCAAGGATTCGATGTCGTAGCGCACCGCGATCGCTCTCAGGCCGCCGAGCATGTCGTTGGCAAGGAAGGCGGCCGCTTGCTGATCGGTGCCGAAGTCGGGCCGCACGCCCATTTCATTGATCCATACCGGCTTGCCGAACCGGGCAAGCGCGCCGATGACGTTGTAGCAACCCGTGCCGCCGCACGCGTGCTCGATGTTGCCCTGGTCGGAGTACCAGTGCCATGCCGTGATATCCCACGTCACGATGGGATGCCCGCCCGAACCGTCCGGCTGTGTGCCGTTCGCGAGCATCGTCACGAAGCCGTACTGCATCCACGCATTGCCGCCCATGACGATCTTTCCCGACGGGTCCATCGACTTGATGCCGGCGATCATGCCTCGGATGACGCCACGCGCAATCTGGAACTTTTGGTTGTCGAAGTCCGTTGGCCGCACGCCGTCCACCCATCCGGCGACCGTTGCCGAGCCGAGTTCGTTGGTGACTTCGTAGTAGGCGTAACGCTGCACACTCACGACGTCGCGCGCGAGCGCATAGGCCGATTGATACGCGGAGTCTTCATCGGCGAAATCGATGCCCATCAAGATCACCGGGTACACCGTCACCCCACCGGCGGCCAGCGCGTTGGCTACATTGGCGAGACGCATGGCGGTTGATTTGCTATACACCTCGTTGCGATACAGTTTGATGCCGAGATCCTGAAGCTGCGCTAATTGTCTGGCGGCGCCAGCGAGATAATAGACATCGCCATAACTGTTGTGACCGTTCATTCCGTAGAATAAATCGCTGGCGACGGGATTTATGGCGGCGGACGCGGCGTGATGACGATAGCGTGAATTATCGACGCTCGATGGCACGTTAGCGCTGTCCGAACCACCGCAAGCGGTTAATAACAGACTTGCTGAAAAGATCGCAGGCAAAACAGGTTTTGTGTTTCTGCAAAAACTAATTAAGCGATGAGCGATTTGCATAATCCAAAATAAGCCGATGACGTGTGCTCGCTGTTGTCGCGGAAAATTAAATTCATTCGCGGACGCGAAGACAGGTGAATAGCGCGATGCTGATAACGCGAAGCGCAAGCGGGGCCGCGCCTTTTGCCGATGGCAATGGCGCGGTGCGTCGAGAAATATAGACGGTGACAGACGGGATAATCAAGACTTAATCGCGTCACTTTCACGAGCCGCGCTTATCTTTGCGAGATAATCGAAGAGCGGAGGATGTAATCTTAATGGCGACAGCGATTCAGGCTTCAGAAGGAAACGCGTTGCGAGATTTATTTGGTCGGAAAAATTAAAGCTGAATAGTCAGCGGCAATGCGCGGCGCATTTGAAAATAGAAAATTCGCGACGCGCCGCCCACGACGTGTTGGAGAGAATGATAAACGACGTATGCTTCTGACCTTTGTCGTTTCAATCGACTTCGCGCGTTCTCGAATTACGCACCCGATCCAATACCGCGCGGCACTTCGCCAATTTGCCGAAACACGCTCAACCAGTCTTCCAGATGCCACGTCTTCGACACACGGTCATCGCGTATCTCATGGAACGAGTGAATGGCAAATCGAACCGGCTTCGATGTCGCCGCGATGCCCATCAACGGACCGGACTGCGTACCGCTCACTTCCGCGCGCACGCCGACGCGATTGTCCTGAGTGAGCATGTCTAGAATCTCGATGCGCATGTCAGGCAGCGCAGCCGCCATCTCCGCGAAGATGGGAATCATCTGGTCGGGACCGGCCTCGAAGCCGGCCGGCTCAGGCAGATATTCCCAGTCCGACGTCACGGCTTGGCGCAGCAAGTTCACGTCCTTTTGCGCGAAGGCGGCGTAAAGACGCTCGACGGCCGCGCGGGCTTCTGACTGGGTGATGTGTCCTGCCTCCATGGTGCCTCCTGAGCGTTAGGGATGCGGCGTTGCAACCCACTTTAACCCAATGGTCCGGATCGGGTGATCTGTCGTGTTAAGCTCGCATTTCTTCGTTGGGGAGTAGCCGGCTTTCCCGCCCGGGAAAGCGTCCATGTCAACACGCTCGGTCTTTCGACCGTGGCATGGGCAGCCGTCACAGGTTGGCAAGACCATCGACAGAATGCGCTTCCGGTCGGGCGCGCCTTCTGTCCTTGTGCTTGCCCGACCAGACCAGAGCGCTACTCGATGAACCTCGCTTCCACCGTATTCCTTGCTTTCGCCATGTCCACCGACGCCTTCGCCGCCGCCGTGGGCAAAGGCGCGAGCCTGCATAAACCGCGCATCGGCGAGGCGCTCAAGGCGGGAGTCATCTTCGGCGTAATCGAGGCGCTCACACCGCTCGCCGGCTGGGCGCTCGGCCGCGCCGCCGCGCAGTACGTCACCGCGTGGGACCACTGGATCGCTTTCGGCCTGCTTTTCGTGCTCGGCGCGCGCATGATCCGCGAAGGCTTAAGCAAATCGGCTCACGAAGAAGAGAAGCCCAATTCACATTCCTTCTGGGTCCTCGCCGTCACGGGCTTTGCCACCAGCATCGACGCGATGGCGGTCGGCGCGGGCCTCGCGTTCATCGATGTCGATATCTTCTCGACCGCCGCGACCATCGGCTTCGCAACCATGCTCATGGTGACCATCGGCGTGATGGTCGGACGGCTGGTCGGCGCGACTATCGGCAAGCGCGCGGAGATCTTGGGCGGGCTGATTCTAATCGGCGTGGGCAGTGTGATCCTTGCGGAGCATCTTGGTTACTTGAGTTGATGCGAAGTTCTGCGTGTCGCGTTAGAAAGCGCCGCCCAAGCCACGAACTCACCACTTCGCCTCATCCGTTCCCGGCGGCACCGATGGCCTCGCGTAACCCGCCGGCGTGCGCTCGAAGCGCGCGCTCGGCGTGACCGCGCGCAGCATGCCGAAACCCGATTTGCTTTCCTCGGTGTATGCGGCGATGTCCGGCCGCGCCGTCTTCAACCCTCCGTCGATACGTCCAAGCCCGCGCAGCCAGTGTCCCGTCTGTGCGAGCGAAACCTCCACGTGCCAGCTACCGCCTTCCGTTTGTTGCTTCCATAGCGCGGCGGCCGCGCCGAATGCCATCAGAAAGCCGCTCGCCATGTCGAGCATCTGCATGGGCAGCGCTCGCGGTTTGCCATCGCCCTGCGCTTCGCCTTCGGCGGCGTTGAAGCCTATCGCGGTCTGCACGAGCGAATCGAAGCCACGCCGATCCGCCCACGGACCTTCCGTGCCATAAGCCGACAAGGACACGTACACGATGCCCGGCCGCCGCGCCACCAGCGCCTCGGGCCCGAAGCCAAGCTCGGCGATCCCGCCCGGCCGATAGCCTTGCGAGAAGACATGCGCCTCATCGATCAGCCGCCACAGCGTCGCGCGACCGTCTTCCGTGCGCAGGTCGAGATGCGCGGAGCGCTTGCCGCGACTCGTCTCGGCGATAGCGGGAATGTTCGGCAGATGCGGCGAATTCACGAGCATCACGTCCGCGCCGAACGAGGCGAGCGCTCGACCGCCCGTGGGACCGGCAAGGATGCGCGTGACGTCCAGCACGCGGATATCGGTCAGCGGGCGCGCGTCATTGTCGAGCGCGGGCAGCGCGAGTGGCGCGGCGTCGCCGATACGCGTGATCTTCAGCAACGGCTGCGCGGCGATGGCTTTGGCTTGCGGCGTCGCATCCCATTCTTCGAAGCTGCGCAGCATCGTCACGACGAGGCCGCGTTCGGCGCACGCGGTTTCGTAATCGTTCGCGCGCCATTCGAGCAGCGCGCGTTCGGCATCGGCGCGCGTGGCGCTGTGCGGGTCGAGACCCAGCACGCGCAACGCGCCATCCTGATGATGCTCGAAGTTCGCGTGTATGCGCACGTAGCCATCGGCCGTGCGGTAGAGGCCCGAGAACTCACCCCAGGTCTCGGGTTCGGCACCATCGACCGTGAACCAGTCGGTGCATTCGACGGCCGCGTGCGTCATGTCGACGCTCACGCGCTGGCGGTCGACGCCGCGCGCATGAGCCAGCTCGGAGGCCGCGAGCGCTGCCGCCGCGATGGTCGATTGCGCCGCTTCGCCCACGGCGAACGATGACGGGAACACCGGGTCGTGTCCGGGTAGATCGACGAGGTGGAGGGCATCGTCGGGGAGGCCGGCGAGTTGCCAGAGATTCGTAAGCGTTGCGAAAGAAGTCATGGCGATGAGTGCGCGCGGGTCAGCGATGACGCATTGTCGCGCCGATTGGTTGAGCGCGCACGTTGCGCTTGTCTAAAGCGCGTGGATTAGCGGAAAAAGTGGTCCGCGAGGCGGCGCAGGCGGTCGCGACTTGACGCCGACGGCTCAACGCTTGGCATAGGCCCGCAGGATGCCAACCGCCAACCGCCCGCACACCCTCACTTCCCCGCCATCGCCAACACGCGCTCCAGCTCAGGCAAATCCACCGGTTTGACCAAATGCGCGTCGAACCCGGCCGCCCGCGTGCGCGCCATGTCTTCGTCGGAACCAAGACCCGTCATTGCGGCGACGATCACGCGCTTGCCTTCATCGCGCATCTGACGAATGACGTCGAAGCCCGTCATGCCCGGCATCGATAGATCGAGCAGCACGACTTGCGGACGCGTCGTCCCGAACGATGCCAGCGCTTCCGGGCCGTCATACGCCGCGCGCGCCGCGTGACCGAGCATATCGACGAGCAAGGTCATGCTGTCGGCCGAGTCGCGATTGTCGTCGACAACGAGCACGTCGAGCTGACGGCTCGCCACCGCATTCGGCGCGGAAGGCGGCATGATGCCCTGCGTGGGCGGTTGCGCGAGCGGCAGCCACAAACTGAACGCGCTGCCTTTGCCAGTGCCGCCGCTCTTCGCCTCGACGTGGCCGCCATGCAATTCGGCGATCGCTCGAACCAGCGTGAGGCCGATGCCAAGCCCGCCTTCATCCGGATGCGCGCCCGGCGCATGCTCCTGCACGAAAAGATCGAACACGGAGGCGAGCGCATCGGCGGAAATGCCGCGACCCTGATCCGTCACGCGCAGAAGCGCCGCGCCGCCGCGTGGACCGATTTCCAGCCGGATGGTCGACTCGGGCGGACTGAATTTCGCCGCGTTGTTGAGCAGGTTATTGAGCGCTTGCACGAGCCGCGTCGGGTCGCCATTGACGAAGAGGCGCTGGCCACTGTCGTCCACGTCGAGCCGCTGCCCGCGCGCCTCGAAAAGCGGCTGGCTCGCTTCGACGCTCAGGTGCACGACATCGGCGATATCCACGGTCTCGGTCGCGAGCCGGATCTTGCCGGAACTCACGCGGCCCGCTTCGAGCAGATCGTCCACCAGCTTGGTCAGATGCGCGAGCTGCCGGTCGACGATATGGCGGCTGCGAATGACATCGGCATCGTCGGAAGCCTTCAGTTTGAGAATGCTCACCGCGTTGCGAATGGGCGCGAGCGGATTGCGCAGTTCATGGCCGAGCAACGCGAGAAACTCGTTCATGCGGCGGCTCGACGCCTCGAGTTCTTCCAAACGCCTGCGCGCGGTCATGTCGCGCGTGATCGCGACGAAGCCTTTTTCGCGGCCATCGGCGGCGGGCAGCGCGCTCAGAATGACGTGCGCCCAGAATTCCGAGCCGTCCTTGCGCGTGCGCCAGTCCTCGTGTTCCGTGCGGCCGCGTTCCGCCGCGAGACGCAAGTCGTCGCCAGGACGGTCGCGGCCCTGTTCGTCCGACAGATAGAAGAGCGCGAAATGCCGGCCGATCGCTTCTTGCGCGGTGAAGCCGTAGAGCGCGCGCGCGCCGTCGTTCCACGAACGGATGATGCCGTCGTGGTCGAGCATGCAGATCGCGTAGTCGCTCACCGAATGGATGAGGAGCCGCAGGCGTTCGTCCGCTTCCGTCGCGCGGCGGCGATCCGTGATGTCGTGAATGAAGCACGCGAACTGCCGCTGCCCGTCGAACCACACTTCGCTGATGGTCAGCTCGGCGGCGAATTCGCTGCCGTCGCGGCGCAGCGCATGCAGTTCCACGCGCGTATTCATCATGCGCGCCTCGCCGGTGGCGAGATAGCGCGTGAGACCGGCGCGATGCGCATCGCGATAACGCTCTGGCACGATGAGCTGCGCGAGTTCGCGGTCGAGCGCCTCTTGCGCGCGCCAGCCGAAGAGGCTGGTCGCAGCCTCGTTCCAGTCCACGACCATGCCGGCTTCGTCCATGGCGACGAACGCAATATGCGCGTTGTCGAGCACGGTGCGGCGACGACGCATGGCATCGGCGAGCTTTTTTTCGTATTCGATACGTAACGACAATTCGACCGTCAGGTCTGCATTTACGCTTTGATTCTCTTGCAGGAGTTTGCGGTTCTCCTGCGCGATTTCCTCGCGTGCAAAGGTTTCCGCAATGCACGCGCAAAACGCGTTGAGAATGGAGATATCGCTTTGGCTGAAGTAATCGGCTTCGCTTGAAATGAGTTTCAGCACCGCGACCGACCGGCCTTCGTAAATGACCGGCGCGACCACCATGGATACAGCGCCGACGGCTTCGCATGCAGCACGATCCACGCGATGATCATTCGCCGTATTGCGGCTGATGAGCGCTTGTTGCCGCGTGATGCACAAGCCCGAAAGACTGCCCGCGGTCGGCAGACGCGTGCCGACGCTTTTCGCGGCGACTCCGCTCGCCGCGCAATAGACGAGCTGATCGCCTTCGATCCACTCGACAACCGCGGACGCCACGCCGGCAACTTCCCTCAAGGTATCCGTGACTCTTTGCAGATAAGCGGGAAGCGGCAGCCGGGAATGGGCGAGACTTGCAAAAATAGCGAACCAGCGCTGAAAGTGCGCCTGACGGTTATGTTCCGCCTTTGATTTCATGTTCGGAGTCGAAGCCTCGAATTGCGAGTGCATAGCTCTTGTTCCAATCGACGGATCGCGAATTGTAATCGCGGAAATATCGAAAAGCGCAGCCGATATTTTATTTTGGTATTGAAACACAAAATCCTGCGCAAACGTTTGCGAGGAGAGGAAATTTTGACTCCGCTTGTAAGGCGAAGCTGAATCGCTTAGGAGTCGATACGGCGAAACCCGCCTTTCGGATGCAAGTCATGCATGCCTTTTAAACGCCGGACCGATTGAAAAACAATATTCTTTGTAGCTTCAGCGGTAAAAACAGCGAACTTCGAATACCGATTTACTTGCCTTCGTCAGAAGCCGGTAAATTTTGGCTTCGGGCTTCGGGCTTCGGGCTTCGGGCTTCGGGCTTCGGGCTTCGGGCTTCGGGCTTCGGGCTCATGCAGTCCGCGCCGCCGGACGAATGCCGGATGGCCGCGCCGCCTTGAACCAGCGTTCTGCCGCCACCCAACGATTCTTGCCCGCGCGCTTGGCTTCGTAGAGCGCGTTGTCGGCGTCGCGCAACACGCCGTCGAGTTCGCGGTCGTCGTCGCTGAACTTCGCAATGCCGATACTCACGCCGATCCCAAGCGCCATCCCGTCGTTCGCCATGAATGGCTTCGACAGTTCGCGCACGAGCGTATCGGCGAGTGCCGGCGGGTCGGCTTCGGGCGGCGTTACGATCACGAATTCGTCGCCGCCCAGGCGCGCGACCAGCGCGCCTTCGCCCGATACCAGGCGCAAGCGTTTCGCGACGAGCGCGAGCAGCGTGTCGCCAATTTCGTGGCCGTGATCGTCGTTGATCGCCTTGAAGCCGTCGAGATCGAGATAGAGCAGCGCGCTTTCATCGTTCTGATAACGCTTGCCTGGCACGCGCGAGCGCAACGCCCGGAACAGACCGGCGCGATTGAGCAGGCCGGTGAGCTCGTCGTATCGCGCGCGGCGGTCGTTTTCCTGCTCGGCCTTCATCGTCGTGACGAGCATGCCGTTCAGGCGGTACGCGGCGGCGCTCATCGCGAAGAGATAAAACGGAATCTGCAGGCACGTGACCCAGAGCGTCGGCTCGCCCGACAGGAGTGCGCCTACGCAGCACGGCCCGAGCGACAGGAAGATCATCACGGCGACCAGACGCGGCGCGCCGAAGTTGCGAAAACAGATGCCGCCGACCATCGCGGCCGCCGACAAAAACGAGAGCGTGGCCGCGACCCAGTCGCCGGAGAGCACGCTGACGAGGGCGCCGTAGCCGACCGTCGCGCCCCACATGGGCGCGAGCAGCACGTAGAGATCGGTGAACGTGGCGCGCCGTTCGCGCGCGCGGCGGCGTGCAAGGACGAGCACGACGAGCCGCACGAAACACACGGCGATTTCGAGCGCGAGCCACACATGAAACGCGATGGTCGGATGACGGCGCGTGAGCACCCAGGCGACGAGAATCGTGTTGAGCACGCCGCCCGCGAAAATGGGCAGCGTGCCGAACAGACTGCCGACCAGGGCGACGCGAATTGCGCGGGGGATGTCCGGCCCCGCGTGCAGTAACCACTTGGCTGCCCGCAAGCGGGGCAGCGTGTACACCTCAGTCAGTTGGTCCATGTCGGTGCGATGCGCGGATCGGCAAAGGCCGGAGTGGCGAAAAGCCATCCATCACAACGGTTAACGGCGAGGGCGCGGGGAGCTTTAGGGCGCCGATGACGGCCGTTCGACGCAAAGCGTTCCGCCTCCACCGATCGAAGCCGTAAAGGTTTACCCCTGCAACTCCTTCATTGACACGCCCCGCTTGTCTCAACTACGCTGAATGTACATTGGATGCACTGAACGTTTTCAGCGCAAACCGAGGCCCTCACCAGGAGACATCGATGGAGACGCGTGCGCGCTGGACTCTCGTAAGTCTGTTGTTCGTAGGTGGAGCGATCAGCTATCTCGACCGGGCGGCGTTATCGATCACCGCGCCGCTCATTTCCCGCGAGCTCAACCTCGATCCCGCGCAACTCGGCATCGTGTTTTCCAGCTTTTTCGTGGGCTACGCGATCTTCTGTTTCGTCGGCGGCTATTCGGCGGATCGATGGGGACCGAAATCCGTGCTCGCCGTCTCCATGCTCGTCTGGTCGCTCTTTTGCGGATTGACGGCAACGGCGGTCGGCATCGTCAGTCTGTTGCTCGTGCGCATTGTCTTTGGCATGGGTGAAGGGCCGCTCTGCGCCAACATCAACAAGCTCGTGTCGAACTGGTTTCCGCGCAGGCAGCAGGCGAGCATGATCGGTATCGCGAATTCCGGACAGTCGGTCGGCGCGGCGATCGCGGGGCCCGTGGTCGGCTTTCTCGCGCTGGCGACGAGCTGGCGTACGTCGTTCGTGATCATCGGCGCGGTCGGCACGCTCTGGGTGCTCGCGTGGTTGCTGCTGGCGAAGGACAAGCCGTCGACGCCCATCGAGGAATCCGCCGAAGCCCTCGCGCAAGACGACGCGGCCCTCGCCGCCGATGGCTCCCCCGCGCCGCTGTCCACTTACCTGCTGCGCCCAGCGATCCTTTCGACCGCGTTCGCCTTCTTCGGCTACGCCTACATCCTGTACTTCTTCCTGTCGTGGTTCCCGAGCTATCTGACGATGGCGCATCACCTCAGCATTCAGAAGATGGCCGTGGTGAGCGTGATTCCGTGGGCGGTCGGCGCGACGGGCCTCGTGGTCGGCGGCCTGGTCTGCGACTGGATCTACAAGAAGACCGGCCGCGCCATCTTCGCGCGCAAGATCGTGCTGATCACGAGCCTGGGCGCGGGCGCGGTGTGCATCGGCGTGACAGGCACGGTGACGGACCTGACGAGCGCGGTCACGTTGATGGCCATCGCCGTCTTCTTCATGTACGCGTCGTACAACACCTACTTCGCGATCGTGCTCGATACCGTGGAAAAGCGGCGCGTCGGCGCGGTCGGCGGTTTCGTGCACTTCATCGCCAATCTGGCGGGGATCGTCGCGCCGGCCTTGACGGGTTTTCTCGTGCAATGGTCCGGCAACTTCAAGAGCGCGTTCTTGCTGACCGGCGCGATCGCCGCGCTCGGCGCGATCTTCGTCGCGGTGTTCGTAAGACCGCCCAAGCCTCAATTGCAGCTTCAACCCGAACTCGCGTAACGGCGAAAAATCATGCGACATTACGCGACTATCGAGGAACTGCGCATCGCCGCCAGGAAGCGCGTGCCGCGCATGTTCTACGACTATGTCGATGCCGGTTCGTGGACCGAATCGACGTATCGCGCGAACAGTGACGACTTCGCGCAACTGCAGTTCCGGCAGCGTGTCGCCGTGGATTTCAGCGAGCGCAATCTCACGACGACGATGGCTGGTATCCCCGTTTCGATGCCGGTCGCCATTGCACCGACCGGCATCGCCGGCATGCAACGCGCGGATGGCGAGATTCTCGCGGCGCGCGCGGCCGCGCGCTTCGGTGTGCCGTTCACGTTATCGACGGTCAGCATCTGCTCGATCGAGGACGTCGCCGCGCATACGCAGAAGCCTTTTTGGTTTCAGCTCTACATGATGAAGGACCGCGGTTTCATTGCGGACCTGATTTATCGCGCGAAAATTGCCGGGTGTTCCGCGCTCGTCCTCACGCTCGACTTGCAGATTCAAGGCCAGCGCCACAAGGACAAACGGAACGGTCTGTCCGCGCCGCCAAAGCTCACGCTGCGCAACCTCGCGCATCTGTCGCGCTATCCGCGCTGGTGTGCGGGCATGCTGGGCACGCCGCGCCGCACCTTCGGCAATATCGTCGGACATGCGCCGGGCGTGACGGGCATCGCGTCGATGGCCGACTGGGCCGCGCGGCAGTTCGACCCGACGCTCACGTGGCAGGACATCGACTGGGTGCGCAAGCAGTGGGGCGGCAAGATCATCCTGAAGGGCATCCTCGACGAGGAAGACGCGCGCATTGCCCGCGATATCGGCGCGGACGCGCTCATCGTTTCGAATCATGGCGGGCGTCAACTGGACGGCGCGCCTTCGAGCATTTCCATGCTGCCGCGAATCGCAGAAGCCGTGCATGGCGATATCGAACTGCACATGGACGGTGGCATCCGCTCGGGACAAGACGTGTTGAAAGCGCTCGCTTGCGGCGCGCGCGGCGTGTACATAGGCCGCGCATTTCTGTATGGACTCGGCGCGGAAGGTGAAGCGGGCGTGACACGTGCGCTCGAAATCATCCGCGATGAACTCGATATGACGATGGCCCTCGCAGGCGTCACCGATACACGCGCGATAGACGGCCGCGTATTGCGCTCAGGCGGCTTTACCTCCGGGCGCGGCGCGCTGGAAACACCGGTGCGCATGCAGGTTGCTTGAATCACGGAAAAAAGGAGACTCGCATCATGCTGAAGGCATTGACCCCGCAACAGGTTGAACATTTCCAGCAACACGGCTATGTCGCGCCCATTCGCGTGATGTCCGAAGAGACCGCACTCGAACTGCGCAAGCGCCTGGAGGACTTCGAGCACGAGAAAAGTTCGTTCGCGAAGAAGGCGCTCAACGTAAAGAGCCATCTGCTGTTTCCGTGGCTCAACGATCTCGTGCGCAACGACAAGGTAGTCGATGCAATCGACGATCTCTACGGCGAGAATCTGCTGGTCTGGGCAAGCAGCTTCTTCATCAAGAACGCGCGCGACCCGGCTTACGTGTCGTGGCATCAGGACTCGACGTATTGGGGATTGTCCAAGCCCGATGTCGTGACCGCGTGGGTCGCGCTTTCGGAGAGCAACCGTTCGAACGGTGCGATGCAGGTCGTGCCGGGCACGCATCTGCTCGACCAGATGCCGCATCGCGATACCTTCAACGAGCACAATCTGCTCACACGCGGGCAGGAAGTCGCGGTGGAAGTGGATGAAGCGCAGGCGGTATCGATCGAACTCGCGCCGGGCGAGATGTCGCTTCATCATGTGCGAATCGTGCATGGCTCGCCGCCCAACCATTCGGACAAGCGGCGCATCGGCTATGCCATCCGCTATATCCCGACTTACGTGCGCCAGCTCGAAGGCGAGGACAGCGCCACGCTCGTGCGCGGCATCGATACGTACAACACCTTCGAGCACGAGCCGCGTCCGACCGAGGAACTGGACCCGGCGTTCGTCGCGCTGCATCAGCAGATCGGCGAGCGCAACCTGAACATTCTCTACAAGGGCGCGGGACAAACCGCAACCGGACGACGCTAGACGCATGACGAACACGAAATTCGAAGCAGCGGTCTTGGAGCGTAAAGGCGAGCCCTTGCAGCTCAGGCGCGTCACGCTCGGCAATCTGGCCGACACGGATGTGATCGTGCGCGTGAAGGCGACGAGCCTGTGCCATACCGATCTCGAAGCGGTGCGCGGCGACTTACGCACGCCGCTTCCGTTCGTGCCGGGACACGAAGCGGCGGGTATCGTCGAATGGGCGGGCAACGCAGTGCGCGGCGTGAAGGTGGGCGACCATGTCGTCACGTCGTGGAATCCGCATTGCGGCGCGTGCTTTTACTGTGCACGCAAGCTTTCGATTCTCTGCCAGCCGTATCGCGATCACGCGGCGCAGTCGTTCCATTTCGATGGCGCGCCTCGCCTCTTTCTCGACGATGGCGCGCCCGTGCATCAGTTGATGTATTCGGGCAGCTTCGCGGAGTTGTGCGTGGTGTCGGAAGAGTGTGCGGTGAAGGTGCCCCACGAGATGCCGTTCGACCGCGCGTGTCTCATCGGCTGTGGCGTGATGACGGGCGTGGGCGCGGCGCTGAATGTCGCGAAGGTCGAGCCGGGCAGTACCGTGACGGTAATCGGCTGCGGCGCGGTCGGCTTGTCGGCGGTGCAGGGCGCGCGGCTCGCGGGCGCGGCGCGCATCATCGCGGTGGATCGCTCGTCGGACAAGCTCGATCTCGCGCGCGCGGTCGGCGCCACTCACGCGCTTTCAGCCGACGACAACCTCGCTGCCGCGCATGCCGATCTGACCCAGGGACGCGGCGCGGATTACGTATTCGAGGCTGCGGGCAATCGCGCATCGCTGCGGACAAGCGTGGAGCTTGCAAGGCCCGGCGCGCATGTCGTGTGGCTCGGCAAGCTGCCGGCGGAAGAAGAGGCATCGTTTCGTTGGGCGAGCCTCATGGGCGAGAAACAGATCGTACGTTCGAGCTACGGCGGCGCGAACCCGGCCAGCGACTTTCCGATGCTCGCCAAAGCGTATCTCGACGGCTCGCTGAAACTCGACGAGTACGTGACGTCGCATATCGCGCTTGCCGATATCAACGACGGCTTGCAAAGGCTCGCCACCGGCGCGGAGCTGCGCGCGGTCATCGAATTCTGAGCGAACGTCATGCGTCATCCCGACATGCAACCCGGCTGGATCGACGCGCCGCATCGCAGCGCGACGCTCGGGCGCTTCGCGCTGGAATCGGGCGAACATATAGACGATCTGCTCGTGTCCTACGTCGTGCACGGCGATATCGGCGACCGCGCACGGCCCGTGGTATTGGGCTTGTGCGCGATCGGCAGCACGCATCATCGGCTGGACTTTCTGATCGGCGAGGCGCGTGCCTTCGACCCGCAAAGCGTGAACATCATCGTCGTGGATGCGCTCGGCAATGGCTTGTCGAGTTCGCCTTCCAATGCGTTGAGCCAGGGCGGCGAGCGCTTTCCGCGCTTCACCATCCGCGACATGGTGAAGAGCCAGAAGGCGCTGCTCGATCATCTCGGCATCGATGAAGTGGCCGCCGTGGTCGGCGCGTCGATGGGCGGCATGCAGGCGTTGCAGTGGGGCGTGACGTTTCCGCGCTCCATGCGCAAGCTCGTCGCGCTAACGCCGATGGCGAAGACCACGCCCTGGTCGCAGGCGATCAATCATGCGGGACGCAGCGCGCTTTCTAAGTCGAACGGAGACTGGAGCGCGTGGCTCGCGGTGATGCAGATCATCGCCATGCGTACGCCCGAACGCTTCGCCGATGACGCCGCGAAAGCGGGCAGCACATACGCCTGGCTCGATGCGCGCGCCGCATGGTGGGCGACGCAGCGCGCCGATCCGCTCGACTGGATTGCGCAGTCGCATGCCTACGATACCCACGATGTCGGCACCACCCCCGGCTTCGATGGCGACACCGCAAAGGCGCTGGCCGCGATTGCGGCACCCACGCTCGTCTGCGTGCCCGCGCTCGATCTCTACAATCCCGTTGAAGCGGGCGTCTGGGCCGCGGAGCACATTCCGCAAGCGACCTTGCTGCGGCTGCCCTGCACGAGCGGGCACATGATGGCCTCGGAAGCGGACCCTCAGGCGGCGGCGCAGCTGAACGACGCCATCGCCGAATTCATGCGGTGACGGCGCATACGTGCTGGGGTATGGTTGAGCATTGATCGAATCTGCACGAAGAACACATGAGCCAGTTGAACACCTACGCGACGAATGCCGCCGATACCCCGCCGCTTGATGCAGGCGGCTCCATCCAGCATCGCACTTACCGGCTGTTGCGCGAGATGATCGAGGACGGACGTATCGCGCCTGGAGAAAAGCTGCTCGAAGCGCAGGTCGCGAAGTCTTTTTGTATCAGCCGCTCGCCTGCGCGTATTGCGCTTGCGGCGTTGTGCGCTGACAAGATCATCGTCGAGAGCGAGGGGCGCGGGTATCGCGTGGCGGGAACGGCATCGGCGGAACGCGCGGGCAAGGCGGCCGTGCTCGACAAGGTCGAACTCACTAACGAGCCGCAATGGCAGCGCATGTATGCCGATCTGGAGCGCGAACTTTGTACGCGCGTGCTGTTCGGCTCGGTGCGTATTACCGAGGAAGCGCTGGCGCAGTACTTCGACGTGAGCCGCACTGTGGCGCGCGGCGTCATGGCGCGCATGCATAGCGTGGGCGCGCTGTCGCAGGACCGCAATGGACACTGGATTGCCGAACAGGTGACCGAGGCGCGTATTGGGCATCTCTTCGAAATGCGCCGTTTGCTCGAACCGACCGCGCTGGTGCATGCCGCGCCGCTTGTTTCGCGCGAATTTCTCGAAGGCGTGCGCGAGCGGCTCATCGGCGCGATCGAGGCCACGCATCGCGGCGGCGCCGAAATGGACATGGCGGAAACAGACCTGCATATCGACCTGCTCGCGCATTGCCCGAACAAGGAGATCGTCTTTGCGCTGCAGCGTACGCATGTGCTGTTCGTGCCGACGCGCTATTTGAGCGACCCGTATCTGCAGATTCCCGATCAGCTCATCAGCGATGCCTTCACGGAGCATCTGCGCATCATCGACGACATTCTCGCCGGCAAGCCCGAACGCGCGGCGCAGACCTTACAGGAGCACATCGGCGAAGCGGATACACGGTGGATGCTGCGCTTCGAGATCATCCGGCGCTTGAGGCAGCCCGATCTTCCGCCGTATCTTTCGTCGCTCGGCAGCGTCTGATTCCAGTTCACGCGCGGCCGGCTTCTTCGATCGCCTGCATCAAAAGACGCACGCCGGGAGACAGAGGCGCGTCGCGCCGCGTGACCAGTTCGTAAGGCTCGCTACGCGACGACAATGCAAGCGGCAAGGTGCAGACGATGCCATGCGCCGTGCAAAAGCGCGCGACATCCACGGACACCAGCGCCACTAGCGACGGGTTTTTCTGTAGCAGAGAAAGCGTCGCGAACGCCGACGTGGTTTCGAGCAGATGCGCGGGAAAACGCAGGCCTGCATCGTGAAACTCGCGTTCGAGCAAGAGGCGCATGGGCATGTTCGCGCGATACACGACCCACCGGTGCTTCGCCAGATCCTTCAAGGCCACGCGCTTTCTCTTCGCCAAGGGATGCTCCGTATTGGCGATTACCGCGAGCGTCTCGTCCTGCACGATCGCGCTGTCGTAGAGATACGGCGTCTGACTCACGCTCGTGCGGCACACGGCGAGATCGAGCCGGCCGGCATCGATCAGACTCAGCAACGTCGCGCTCGTATCTTCCACGATTTCCACCGACATCTCCGGCTGACGCGTGGCGACTTCGGTGATCGCATCGGTCACAAGCGGCACCGCGCCCATGATGACGCCGACCGCCACGCGCCCGCCGTATCCACGCATGATGCCGACGATCTCTTCACGCAAATGCGCCAGGTCCGTATGAATGAGCCGCGCGTAGCGGATCACGCAATGGCCGATCGCGTTGGGTTCGAGCCCGCGATTGGTCCGCACGAATAGCGGCGCGCCGAAGGTGGTTTCGATTTCATGGAGCGCCTTGCTCGCGCCCGGTTGCGTGAGCGCGAGTTGCCTTGCCGCGCCGAGCAGCGAGCCGCGTTCTTCGAGCGCGATGAGAAGCCGCAACTGTTTGACATGCAGGCGGGAGATGATCGAGTCGATGCTGGGCGTCATGGCCGCGAGGGTTGAGTAAAAGTTATAGCGGTATCAATTGTCGTCAGTATCGCCGCGAAGTTCTCCGACGTATACTCGACCACCACCGCGGCGCGCTTCGCTCCATATAACCTTTCCTCAGTCACCATGTCCCTCATCAACTACATCACGCAGATTCAGTTCGACTTCGGCGCGTTGCGCCTGCTTGCGGGAGAGTGCGAACGCTTCGGCATCAAACGCCCGCTGATCGTGTCCGATGCAGGCATTCGCGCAGCCGGTCTGCTCGATAAAGTCGTCGATGCGCTGGGCGCGCAAACGCCCGCGCCGGTATTCGACGCGACGCCGCCGAATCCGAACGAAGCGGCCGTGCGCGCGGCGGTGGCGATGTATCGCGAGAACGATTGCGACGGCGTGATCGCGGCAGGCGGCGGTTCGTCCATCGATCTGGCGAAGGGCGTGGCCGTTTGCGCAACCCACGAAGGTCCGCTGCAAAGTTTCGCGGTGATCGAAGGCGGCCTTGCGCGCATCACGGCGGCGACCGCGCCGGTCATCGCCATTCCGACGACGGCGGGCACCGGCAGCGAAGTGGGTCGCGGCGCGATCCTGATTCTCGACGATGGCCGCAAGGTCGGCGTGATCTCGCCTTATGTCGTGCCAAAAGTCGCCATCTGTGACCCCGAACTCACGCTCGGCCTGCCGCCGCTGATGACCGCCGCCACCGGCATGGACGCCGTGGCGCACTGTCTCGAAACCTTCATGGCGCCGGTGTTCAACGCACCCGCCGACGGTATCGCGCTCGACGGCTTGTGGCGCGCGTGGCGGCATATCGAACGCGCGACGCGCAATCCCGCCGACCGCGTGGCGCGCTGGAACATGATGAGCGCGTCGATGCAGGGCGCGCTTGCGTTCCAGAAGGGTCTCGGCTGTGTGCACAGCTTGTCGCACTCGCTCGGCGGCATCAACCCGAAGCTGCATCACGGCACGCTAAACGCCATTTTCTTGCCGGCGGTCATCGCGTTCAACAGCAGCGCGCCGACCATGCAGGAAGAGAGCAAGCTTTCGCGCATTGCGCAGGCAATGGGCCTCGCATCCGGCGATGAAGTCGGCGAGGCCATCCGCGCGATGACCGCGACGCTCGGACTGCCGCGCGGTTTGTCCGATCTCGGCGTGACGCGCGAATTGTTCCCGCGCATCATCGCTGGCGCGCTGAAGGACCACAGTCATAAGACGAATCCGCGCGAGGCATCGACGGAAGATTACACGGCGATTCTCGAGGCATCCCTGTAATTCGGGCCGGAAGGCAAGACAAGCGACGGCGGCCTATTTGCGGCATTGCAACACGACCCTTACGGGAAAACCCTAGGTTCTGTTACAATGATTGGCAAATTTTGGGGAACTTGCCATGGGCCGCCGCTTCGTTGTCGTAGAAAAGATCGCTTTTACCTTACTCACCATGTCCGCCGTGCTGGACGCGAGCTATATCACGTGGGAAAGCCATCCTAATTTCCGTGAGAACGTTACGGAAATCGTCAAGATGAGTTCAGACCTCTCGTTGGCGAACCCCGGCGGCGACGCCACGCCGCTCGTTCCCATGGCGTTCAATTAAGTTTCACGTCGCCGCGCTCGCCTTCTTCGAGCGCGGCAGTCGCATACCTGCTATACGGCCCGCCGTCGCACGGCGCGCGCACCTTGTCTTATGCTGGCGGCTCCTCAAGCCGTTTCCGCCGCCACGCATGTCCGCCGCCATCCACACCAACGCCAGTTTCGGCGATCAAATCACGAGCTTTGCCCGCAGCATCGGGCAAATCGTCCTGCAGCGTAATGCCGCGACGGGCGTCTGCATCTTCGTCGCGCTGCTGTGCGCGAATCCCCGGCTCGCGTGCGGTCTGCTTATCGGCGCGTTGACGGGCAACGTCATTACCGTCATCACGCAAGACGCGGATTCACCCGCCATGCGCGACGATCTCTACGGTTTCAACGGCGCATTGGCCGCGCTCGCGGCGTTCACGTTTATCGGCGATGCATCGCAGGCGGCGGCTGTGGCCATTGTCGCGGCGATGGCCGCGACGCTCATCGCCCCCACGCTCGCCGGCAAACTCATGCGCTTTGGCTTGCCGATCTTCTCCAGCCCGGCGATCATCGTGACCTGGTGCTGGCTGCCGTTTCTGGCCGGGCGCGGCGATACAGGCGCGATTCCGCCCGTCGCGACGGGCTTCGTTTCCATGCTGCAAGCGGCTTTCGCGGGCCTCGCGCCGATTGTCTTCGCGACCGGCGCGCTGGCCGGTGCGCTCATCGCAATCGGGCTGTTTGCCGCCGGGCCGTCGCGTGCGGCGTGGGCGCTCGCGGGCAGCGGACTCGGCGCGTTTCTGCACGCACTCGGCGGCGCAAGCGATGCCGTCGCGCTCTCCGGTGCATGCGGTTTCAATGCGGCGCTCGCGGCGCTGGCCGCCGCGCCGCTCGGCGGCCGCTATGCGCTGCTGGCGATCGTCGCATCGGTGTTGTTCGAGCGCGTGATCGATTGCCTGGGCGTCGCCGCGTTGACCGCGCCTTTCGTGCTGGCGTCGTGGACGGTGCTTTGCATGGCGCGCCGTCTCGAGGCGCATACGGACAAGTCGCATTGCATGCAGGCAGCGCCCGCTCTCGTCGATAAAGGAGACTCACATGTCGTTCACCCACACGCCTGAGCGCCGCATCGCGGAAAGCGGACCGCGTTCGGCGGCCGAAGCGGCGACGCGCGCCGATCTGGCGGCGGCGTATCGGCTCGTTGCGCTCAACGGCTGGGACGATGTCGTCTATACGCACATCTCGGCAAGCGTTCCCGGCGAGCCCGGCCGCTTTCTGATCAACCCGTTCGGGCTTTCCTTCGACGAAGTCACGGCGTCGAATCTCGTCAAGATCGATATCGATGGCAACGTGATCGGCGCGAGCGCGCATCCCGTGAACGCGACCGGCTTCGCGCTGCATGGCGCGGTGCACGCCGCCCGTGCCGATGCCGTTTGCGTGATGCATCTTCACGTGCGCGAAGCGATCGCCGTGTCCGCGCAACCGCACGGCTTGCTGCCCGGCTCGCAACATGCCATGCGCTTTCACGGGCACCTGGCGTACCACGATTACGAAGGCCTCGCGTTTTCGCCGGCGGAAGGCGAGCGGCTGGTTGCGAGTCTCGGCGCGCATCGCGCTATGCTCTTGCGCAATCACGGGCCGCTTACGCTTGGGCGCACCATCGCCGAGGCTTACGTGCTGATGGATATGCTCGTGAAGGCGTGCGACATTCAGCTGCGCGCGCTGGCGGGCGTGGGCAAGATGATCGTGCCGAATCCGGATGTCGTCGCGCGCACGGCCGCACAATTGCACGACGACGATGCGATCGAAGGCGCGCTCGAATGGCCTGCGCTGCTGCGCAAGCTCGAGCGCATCGACCCGTCGTATCGGGAATGAAGGTTCAACTCAAAGGAGATCGACGGCATGCCGACATTCAATATTCAACTGTTCGAAGGCCGCACGGCGGAAGAGAAGCGCAAGTTCGTCGAGGCGATCACGCGTACGACTTGCGAGACGCTCGGCTGCGAGCCGGGCTCCGTGGATATCATTCTGACGGATGTGAAGCGCGAGAACTGGGCGACGGCGGGGAAGCTCTGGTCGGAGCAGTAGTTGTGGGTTTATGTGGCTGACGTTTCGGCTGTCTGCCGCTTTTGGATGGATCGCCGGATCTCAATTCTTTCACCGGATCCGAGCGCGATGCGCGCATCATACGACGGGCGACGCCTCTTCAGCGGCAAGCGCGGCCTTCACCGCAGGGCGTGCGCCGATCCGGTCCACAAAGCGTGCGAGCGACTTCCAGCGCTCGATGTCTATTGAGAAGTGCGGCAGCCACGACAGTATCGTGTATAGGTAGGCGTCCGCCACACCGAAGTCGCCGACCTGTGCGGCGGCCTTCGAGACAGATCGCGCATCCGCCACGGCCACCAGCAAACGCCAATGCATCAAGTTCATCATGATCGGATGGGCTTAAGGGGAAATCGCGGGCGAGCGCTTCGGGGCGCCATGCGTCGATAACATCGACCGCTTTTGAACAAGGTCTGACGCCGATGAATGCAACCTAAGTACCTTCAGCCGAACTCTCGTTGCGTAAGTGACTAATCGACGAAGGACCGCCAAGCGGCCCTTCATCCAAAGCAACTCAAGCCGTCTGCTTGGCTGCCAGCCGGAACTTATGCAACAACGGTTCCGTATACCCGCTAGGCTGCGTACGACCCTCGAACACCAGCGCGCACGCCGCCTTGAACGCATACGAACTGTCGAATGCCGGCGCCATCGGACGATAATGCGGGTCTGCTTCGTTCTGCTGGTCCACCACGGCGGCCATGCGTTCCAGCGTTTGTCTCACCTGCTCTTCCGTGACGATGCCATGCCGCAGCCAATTCGCAATGTGCTGGCTCGAAATGCGCAGGGTGGCGCGGTCTTCCATCAGGCCGACATCGTGAATGTCCGGCACCTTCGAACAGCCCACGCCCTGATCGACCCAGCGCACCACATAACCGAGAATGCCCTGTGCGTTGTTCTCGATCTCGCTCTTGATGTCGTCTTCCGACCAGCTCGGCTTGTCGACCACCGGAATGGTCAGCAGGCCATCCAGCAGTTCGTTCTTCACGCCGTCGTAGTCGATGCTCTCCATGTCCTGCTGAACGTGCTGCACATCGACCTGATGGTAATGCAGCGCATGCAGCGTGGCCGCCGTGGGCGAAGGCACCCACGCCGTGTTCGCGCCCGCCTTCGGGTGCGCGATTTTCTGCTGCAGCATGGCGTGCATGAGATCGGGCATCGCCCACATGCCCTTGCCGATCTGCGCGCGGCCGCGCAAGCCGGTGTTCAACCCGACGAGCACGTTGTTGCGCTCGTATGCGCCAATCCATGCGGACGACTTCATGTCGCCCTTGCGCATCATCGGGCCGGCTTCCATCGACGAATGCATTTCGTCGCCGGTGCGATCCAGAAAGCCCGTGTTGATGAACGCGACGCGCGCGCCCGCCGCCGCGATACATGCCTTGAGGTTCACGCTGGTGCGGCGTTCCTCGTCCATGATCCCCATCTTGATGGTATGACGCGGCAAGCCGAGCAGGTCCTCGACGCGCGTGAAAAGCTCGTCCGAAAACGCCACTTCGGCGGGACCGTGCATCTTCGGCTTGACGATATAGATGGAGCCAGTGCGCGAGTTGATCTTGTTCTTGAGGTCGTGCAGCGCGCCGAGCGTGGTCATCACCGCGTCGAGAATGCCTTCGGGAATCTCGTTACCGTCGCGATCGAGCACGGCGGGGTTGGTCATCAGGTGCCCGACGTTGCGGATGAAGAGGAGCGAGCGGCCATGCAGCTTGAGCGTCGAGCCGTCGGGCGCGGTGTATTCGCGGTCGGGGTTCAGGCTGCGCGTGAAGCTCTTGCCGTTCTTCGTCACCTGCTCGGCGAGATTGCCCTGCATGAGACCGAGCCAGTTGCGATAGAGCGCGGTCTTGTCGGCGGCATCGACGGCGGCCACCGAATCTTCGCAATCGATGATCGTGCTCACCGCCGCTTCCATCAGCAGGTCCTTGACATGCGCGCCATCCGTCTTGCCGATGGGATGATCGGCGTCGATCTGAATCTCGACATGCAGGTCGTTATGCTTGAGGAGGATGGCGTGGGGCGCGCTGGCATCGCCCTGAAAGCCCGCGAACTGTTCCGGGTTCGCGAGGCGGCTCTTGTCGTCCTTCAGCGTGACGACGAGCTTGCCCTGTTCGATGCTGTACTTCGTGGCGTCGACATGGGAGCCGTGCGCGAGGGGCGCATTGTCGTCGAGAAAGGCGCGTGCATAGGCGATTACTTTCGCGCCGCGCTTAGGATTGAACTCGGCCGTGCGCTCGGCGCCGTCGCTTTCGTCGATGGCATCGGTGCCATACAGCGCGTCATACAGACTGCCCCAGCGTGCGTTCGCGGCGTTGAGCGCATAGCGCAGATTCGACAGCGGCACGACGAGTTGCGGACCGGCCTGTTCGGCGATTTCGCGATCGACATTGGCGGTCGTTGCGCGCACGCTGGCAGGCGCGGGCACGATATAGCCGATCTCTTCCAGAAACTTGCGATACGCGCGCAGGTCGCGCACCGGGCCAGGATTGCCGCGATGCCAGTTGTCGAGTTCGGTCTGCAGGCGGTCGCGCTCGGCGAGCAACGCGCGGTTCTTCGGTGCGAGATCGTGCACCAGGGCGTCGAAGCCTTTCCAGAAGGAAGCAGTATCGACGTCCGTGCCGGGAATGGCTTCTTCTTCGACGAACTTGGCGAGACTCGTGGCGACCTTGAGGCCGTGTTGTTGGGTCATGTCGGTCATGGGCACTCCGGCTGAACGATGCTTCAGGGGTTTTTGGGCGGGCTGGGCAATATGGTAGCGCGGATTGACGGCGGGTCGCTGTTCGAAACGGCAAGCGTGGGCGCTGCGGGCTTCATACGGAACGCCTTCCGGTGCGTACGCAACGGCGCCGGAAGACGATTGGCCCGCGCATCAGTGCAGCGTTGGAAGATTGCCGCCGCAGCACTGCTTGTACTTGCGGCCGCTGCCGCACGGGCACGGGTCGTTGCGTCCGACTTTCGGCTCCAGCCGCTTCAATGGCATGGGAGAGAGACCGGCTGCCCGCGCCTTTCGCTGCGGCTCGAAGAACCGGTAGATCGTGCTCAGGTTCTCGCACATCTGGCCGATCAGTCCATCGCGCGTTTCGTTTTCGATGGAAAGCGACTGCAAGGTGCGGTTGTCGTCGTGTTCGTGATGCAAGGCCAGCACGGGAGCCAGCAAACGCGCGCGCGTGTCGTCCCTGAGCAGGCTGCTCCAGCTTTCGGCACGCATGCCGACGCCACGGATGAAGCCATGCGCCCAGTCGTTCGCGTTCGCCACGCCGCTCTCGTCTTCTTCGAGCACAGGCTCGTAATGATGCGAACTATCGAGCGTGCGCGCCAGTTCGCCCACGACGACATTCCAGTGGCGTATCAGCAATCCGGTGATTTCGGTTGCCTGCCGTTCGCTATCGAACTCGAAATCGGTGTTCCAGATTTCAGGAAACCATTCGCTGGACTTGATGAGGTCCGGGCAACACGCCAGGGCAGCGAAGAAGCCATCGACCATCTCGACGTTCATCGCGTTCGGACCAACGGATGCGAGGAAGTCGTCGAGATGGTTGAGTTCGTCGTCGGAAAGATTGTCGGGGCGGATCGAGGGCACGTTTGAAGATTGGACGTTTAGAGTTTTCGGGCAGGAGTCACTTCATCGATTGTACGGCCTGCTTGTTTTCCTCCGATCGAAGGCCAAGGAAAAGGCCCGGTCTCGAAAGACCGGGCCTCACCGTGCATCGACTCACATAGCCGCTTCCAGCAAGTCCTCGATCATCACCGGCAGCTTTCTCACCCGCACGCCGGTTGCGTGATAGACCGCGCCCGTGATCGCCGCCGCGATCCCGGCAAGCCCGATCTCCGCGATCCCGCGTGCGCCGAGTTCGTTGAAGATGGTGTCCGGATGATCGAGGAAGGTAACGTCGAGCTTCGGCGTATCCGCGTTGGTGGCGACGACGTAATCCGCGAAATTGCTGTTGATCGGCGCGCCGCTGCGCTCGTCGTAAATCGTATGCTCGAAGAGCGCCATGCCGACGCCCATCACCACCGCGCCTTCCACCTGATTGCGTCCCGCGCGCGGATTGAGAATCTTGCCGCCGTCGATCACCGTCACCACGCGGCTCACGCGCAAGCGCGCCGTCGCCGCGTCCCAGGTCACTTCGGCGAAATGCGCGCCGTACGAGTGAATCGACCACTTCTTCTTGAGTGGATCGTCGAAGCCGCCTTTTGCGCTGCCGCTCCCCGATGCCGCATGCATGTTCGACAACTCGAGAATCCGCGTATAAGGCACGCCGCTTTCCGCCGATTCGTTCTTGCGATGCACGCGTGCGCCACTCAACGCGAGATCGTCCGGCTTCGCGCCCGCGAACGGCGATCCTTCCGCCTGCGATGCACGTGTGAGCACGATCTTCACCGCCGCGCGCACGGCATCCGACACCGCCGGAATCACGGATGCCGTCGCCGCCGAGCCGCCGGAAATGGGACCGATGGGCAAGGCCGTATCGCCGAGACCGACTTCGATCTTGCGTAGCGCAATGCCCGTGTGCTCGGCCACCAGCTGCGCAAGGATCGTGTACGTGCCGGTGCCGATATCCTGCGTGCCGCACGCAACCCGCGCCGTGCCGTCCGCGCGCAGATCGACCGCCGCTTCCGCCGAGAAGCGCAAGCCAGGCCAACTGCATGCGCCGACGCCCCAACCGAGCGTCAAGCCATCGCGCTTCATGGACCCGACCTCGGGCGTGCGCTTCGCCCAGCCGAATTTCTCCGCGCCAGTCTTGAGACATTCGACGAGATGCCGTGACGAGAACGGCAAGCCGCTGCTTTCATCGACGGTGGGTTCGTTACGCAGCCGCAATTCCACCGGATCGATCTTCAAGGCGACCGCGAGTTCATCCATCGCCGATTCGAGTGCGTAGAGACCGGGCACCGCGCCTGGACCGCGCATCGACGTGGGCGAACCGACGTTGCGCTTCGCGACGCCGCCCGTCACGCGCAAATTGGCCGTGCTGTACATCTGCGGCGTGGCTTCGCCGCAGTCTTCGGCGTATTCGTCGGCGAGCGCGGCGTGGTTTAGAAAATCATGCCGCAGCGACACGAGCTTGCCGTCTTGCGTGGCCGCGAGCCGCACGCGCTGTTGCGTCGTCGGCCGATGTCCCACGTTCTGGAACATCATCTTGCGGCTCAGCACGAGCTTGACCGGATGCCCGGTCTGCTTCGTCGCGACCGCCGCGAGCAGGGAATGCGGCCACATCCACAGCTTGCCGCCGAAACCCGAGCCGAGGTAGCGCGAGATCACGCGCACTTTCTCTTTCGGCACGCCGAGCATCTGCACGAGCGTGCCGCGATGGTTCGACACCGCCTGGCTCGTCTCGTAGAACGTGTAGCTGTCGCCGTTCCAGTGCGCGATGGTCGAATGCAGTTCGATCGGATTGTGCGTCTCGACGGGCGTCACGTAGGTCTCGTCGATTTTCACGGGCGCTTCGTCGAAAGCACTCGCGGCATCGCCGCGCTCGCTCGCGACCTTCGGCTCTTCGGCGGCGGTCAAGGCCGAGCTGACGTCGTGCGGCGTGACGTCGTAGCTCACCTTGATCGCGGCCGCCGCCGCGCTCGCTGTTTCGAAGGTTTCGGCAATCACGCACGCGACGTATTGGCCGTAATAGCGGATCACGTCGTCTTCGAAGGGCGGACGTTGTTCATCGGTATAACCGTCTTCGAACGAATTGCCGGGAATGCGATACAACTTGCCGATATTGCCGCGATGCAGAATCAGCTTCACGCCGGGCATGGCCTGCGCGGCGGCGAATTCGAGCGATGTGATCCTGCCGCTCGCGATGGTGCTGCCAACCGGCACGGCAACCAGCATGCCGGGCAGATCGACGTCTGAGGTGTAAGTCGCGCGGCCGCAAACCTTCAGCGGTCCGTCTATACGCGACTGGGGTCGTCCAATGAAGGACGACGTGGTGTCGGGTGCGGTGGACATGGGCGGGTTCCTCGGTCGGTGTCAGGATGCCTGGGTGGCAAGTTTCAACGCCTGCACGATGCAGCGCTTCGCCAGTTCCACCTTGAAGCCGTTTTCGCTTTGCGGTTTCGCATCGGCGAGGGCGGCATCGGCGGCGCGGCGAAAACTCGCTTCGTCGGGCGTGGCGTCTTGCAGAACCTGTTCGGCTTCGCGCGAGCGCCACGGTTTCGTCGCCACGCCGCCGAGTCCCACGCGCACATGCGCGATACGCCCGTCCTTCACACCGACGACAATCGCCGCCGACGCCAGCGCGAATTCATACGACGCCCGGTCGCGCAACTTCAGGTACACCGAACGCGCGCCTGCCACCGGCGCGGGCAGGCTGACGTGCGTGACGAGATCGCCGGCTTCGAGCACGTTCTCGCGCTCGGGCGTGTCGCCGGGCAGGACGTAGAACGCGTCGATGGGAATCGCGCGCTGGCCCTTCGCGCCTTCGACGTGGATGGTCGCTTCGAGCGCGGCGAGCGCCACGTTCATGTCCGACGGATTGCTCGCAATGCACGTGTCGCTCGTGCCGAGAATCGCCTGCGTGCGATTGAAGCCATGAATCGCCGAACAGCCGCTGCCAGGCTCGCGCTTGTTGCAGGGCGAAGCCGTATCGCGGAAATAGACACAGCGCGTGCGTTGCAGCAGATTGCCGGCCGTCGTCGCCATGTTGCGCAACTGGACGGACGCGCCCGCGAGCACCGCCTGCGACAACACCGGATAGCGCTCCTTGATGAGCGGATGGTGCGCGAGGTCCGAATTACGCGCGGTCGCGCCGATGCGCATGCCGCCGTCATCGGTGGCATCGATATGATCGAGCGGCAGACGGCTGATATCGATAATCCGCAAGGGCTTTTCGACATTGAGCTTCATCAGGTCGAGCAGCGTCGTGCCGCCCGCGAGAAAGCGCACTTCGGCGCCTTGCTGCGCGGTATGCGCCGACGCGCCCGCCGCAATCGCGTCGCGCAAGTCGCGCGCGCGGGAAAGCGTGAACATTTCCATGGCGCTCTCCTTAAGCCTTGTTGCCGCGCACGGACTGGATCGCCATGACGATGTTCTGATACGCGCCGCAGCGGCACAGGTTGCCGCTCATCGCTTCGCGCACGTCGTCGTCGCTCGTGCCGACGGGTTCGTCGAGCAGCGCCACCGCCGACATGAGTTGACCGGCCGTACAGTAGCCGCACTGATAGCCGTCGCATTCGACGAACGCGGCCTGCAACGGATGCATGTCCTCGACTTCGCCGATGCCTTCGATGGTCGTCACGGCGTCGCCGTCGTGCGCGGCGGCAAGACACAGGCACGCGTTCACGCGGCGGCCGTTCACATGCACCGTGCATGCGCCGCACTGACCGTGATCGCAGCCCTTCTTCGTGCCGGTGAGATGCAGATGTTCGCGCAACGCATCGAGCAGCGTCGTGCGCGGATCGAGCGAAAGAGTGTGGCTCTGGCCGTTGACGGTGAGATTGAAGCTGACGCTAGCGTCGCCGGTTTTTGCTGGCGGCGGCGCGAGCACGTCGGCGGTGGCTTGCGCGGCCTGCATTTGCATTTGCGGCTGCGAGGCGACGTCGGCGCCAGGGACGCGCGTCGCGGCGCGCTTGGCCCTGTCTCGTTCGTTCGTGGATTGGGGGACTGGATGTTGCATCGAGCGTTCTCCTGGGTATGACAGCAGTGCCTGGAAGTGCAACGGGATGCGGCGAGAGTGTGTCGATGCGCGCTCGTGAAAGCGGCGCAGGATGGCGACGCGGCGAGGGTCTGCGCGATGCGGCAGGACGTTCGAACAGCGCGTACGCGAGCGGCGAAGCAGGAACGATGACGCCAGGACGACACTCAGCCAGTATAGGCAGCGGTCCGGTCATTACAGAAGGAGCACGTGAAGGCCGGCCGCGCTTGAGTTTCGAAAGCGTTGGCCGCACGAAGCGTGCCCGAAGGCACACGCGTGCTATTCGGTTGAACGATTCTGCGAGAGGCCCGGCGCTGGCTGGCGTTGGCGACAGCGAAACGCGATGAACTGGCTCGAATCGAATTGCCCGATTCGATGCGCGCCGGCTTCAATGAGGCATGAAGATACGCGCGATCACGGAGAGGCCGAATGCGCCGGCCGTGCAAAACACAACCAGCAGTACGACGATCACGAGCAGGCGCACGATCAATTGCATTGCGTCGGTCCAAAAAAATTGGCCGCTTACGCGGCCAGAAGGAGGGGTGGATCGGTCAGATTAGAGCTTAGGGGCGCATTCTTAAGCCTGACTTAAGCGGCTTTACTAGCCTCGCGCGGCCTTGAGCGGCTTGAGGCGCGCGCCGGTCTGGCTGCGATCCGCATGCGTGGACGTCTCCGGCAAGTGCGTCCGCGTGGCGTGCCATGAAGATACCCGAAATGAGCGGCCGTTGGTCGGGTTCGTGGCCGCGCTTGGCACTAAGCACCGGCACTTAGCGCAGCGCGTCGCTGTAGCGGTCGCGCAGCGGCAGGATGGTCGCCAGCGCGACCGCGCTGCCGAACATCACGTAATAGCAGATGGAGAGCGCGTCGCCGGTGGTCATCGTCAGCCATTGCACGATGGCGGGTGCAAAGCCGCCGAAGATCATTACCGCGACGTTGTAGCTCACCGAAATGCCCGTCGAACGCACGCTCGATGGCAGCAACTCCGAGATGAACGCCGGATAGCAGCCCTGGTAGATGCCGAGATACATCATGAGCACCGCCTGGCAGGCGATCAGCATCGGCAGGCTCGGATGCGCGGTCAGCACAGCGAAGATCGGATACGCCGTGACGAGCGACAGCACGAGCGCGCCCGTCATCAGCTTCTTGCGGCCCACGCGGTCGGACAGCTTGCCGGAAATTGGGCAGCAGACGAGATACACCAGCGCGCCGATGCTCGAACTGATGAGACCGTCGGTGAGCGCGAGATGCAGTACGCGCGTTGCATGCGTCGGCAGATACAGCAGAAAGATGTATGTGCCGATGGTGCCGAAAACCGTCAGCCCGAAGCCCGCGAGCACGGGCATCCAGTGCTTGGTGGCGGTATCGCGGATAGGCCGCGCCGAGAGCTCGTTCTTTTGCGCTTTTTCGACGAACACCGGCGATTCATCGAGCTTCGAGCGTAAATAGAGCCCCACGGGCACGATCATCAGTCCGAGCACGAACGGCACGCGCCAACCCCAGCTAGTGAGATGTTCCGGCGAAAGCGTGCGTGTAAGCACCGCGCCAAAGAGCGAACCGCACAGACTCGCAGCCGCTTGCGCGACCATCTGGAAACTGCCGAAATAACCGCGCCGGTTCGAGGGCGCGTATTCGACGAGAAACGCCGTCGCGCAGCCGACTTCGCCGCCGGCGGAAAAGCCTTGTATCAGGCGGCCGAGCAGCATGAGCAGGGGCGCGGCCACGCCGATTGCCGCATAAGTCGGCGCGAAGGCGATGATCGCGATACCGACCGCCATCAACGAAATGGTCAGCGTGAGCGCGGACTTGCGCCCGACGCGATCGGCGACGGCGCCAAGCACGATGCCGCCGAGCGGCCGCGTAAGAAAACCCACGCCGAACGTCGCCCAAGTGGCAAGCAGCGAGATGGTCGGATTGGTTGCCGGAAAATACAACTTCGCGATGATGACGGCGAAAAAGCCGTAGACCATGAAGTCGAACCATTCGAGCGCATTGCCGATGGTCGAGACGACGATGGCGCGTCGGCCCGACATATTGGACGTGGCGCTTTGTTCGGCCGCATGTGAAGCGGGAAAGGCGGTACTCATCGAGTGTGCTCCGATGGTGGGTCTTCGGGTGCGCACGGGAGAACGCCTGCGCGCCTCTGCAACAACAGAACATTACGCCTTGACGGACTAAGAAAATAAATAATTTACGACGGGTTTTCGTAAGCTTTGAGAAAGGAAGGGGGCGCGTCGAATTCATTTTGCGTGATGTGTTTGCGGTCCGGCAGCCATCGACCATCTCTTTTCATACGCACTTCTACCAAATGTTTCAAACCTGCTTAAAGATGAGGCGTTTCCGGCTTGCTTAGCAACCCTCAGGACTTTAAATTCAAAGCATGCGATTACGTCGCGCGATCAATTGAAGCGCGTGCGCCTTTTGTCGGAAACGACGATACGGTTTTGTTCGGGTCATGGTGGCCTGGATTTTTGTCTGGAGCAAAGCATGCAACAACGCAGTTCTTGTTTCGTTCGACTCGTTTCCACATCCATCGCGATGAGCGCGCTTCTTCTTGGCGCGCCTTTCGCTCATGCCAACGACAAGGCTCAGTCAGGCGCGGCTACGGCAGTGAACGCAAGCCCGGCTATTGCCGATGCGGCTGTCGTCGAGGCAACGGCCAAGATCACACATGTTTTCGCCGATACCAACAGCGTGGAGATTCAGGGCGCGCGAGGTGACAAAGAGGTCATCGCTGTCGATCCGTCGATTGCGGATGTGAAGAAGCTGAAGGTAGGCGATGAGCTGCACATCCAGTACCACGGCGCGGTGTTGATGTCCGCGGACAAGGTCGACCCGAAAGGCGTGCGTTCGCGGGTGAGCGCGAGCCAGACATCGCCGGCATCGGAGGGCGTGGTGGTATCGACGTCGGGCGTGCAGGTGGTGGCCGTGGTGCAGAAGATCGATCCGCAGACGCGTGAAGTCACGCTTGCGGGTCCGAAGCGGGTGGTGACCATGAAGGTATCGCCGGATGTCTCGCTCGACAAGCTCAAGGTTGGCGACAGCGTGCTTGCCACGTACATGGCCGCAACTGCGTTGGACGTGACGCGCAACGGAGAGATTGTGAAGTAACCAGCGTCGTCGCAGATCCAGGGTGACTCGAGTTTCAGTCACCCTCCTTTTATTTGCGTGCGGGTTTGAAATTTAGAAACTCAGTATCTCTTATTATCGTGACGAAACCGCGCGATACAATCTCTTCCATGAAACACGCACCACGGCCCGCCCGATGAAAGCAAGCTTCAAACTAGTTCTCTTCGTTGTTTCGCTGATATCGTTTGCCGGGGCGTGCCAGGCGCAGCAGGCACAACAAGCACCGCAGACCGCTCAAGCGCCGCACGCGCTTACCCGCGAGCAGCAGGCGCAACTCGACAAGCAAGATCAGGATATCGCGCAAGTGGCGTCGACTATCGTGAAGATGGTCGATGAAAACAAGGCGGGCGATATCTGGGATCTTTCCTCGCCGCTGGCCCGGAAAGTCATTACGCGCGACGACTTCGTGAAGAAGGTCACGAATGATCGCGCCGCGCTCGGTGCGGCCGGCATGCGTATGCCGATGGGTGTCAGGCACCTTCGTTTCGATGGCACGGGCAACATGCCTGCGGGCTCGTACATCACCGTCACGTTCGATACGCAATTCAGTCAGGCGCAGAAGTCGTCACGCGAGATCGTCACTTTCATTCTCGATCCGGACAATAGCTGGCGCTTCGCGGGGTATTCGGTACGTTGACCGGGCGGCTGGCTCACATATTCGTGTAGGAGGCGCACCAGCCTTTGCCTGCCACGAGTTTGTCGCCGAAGAGCGTGCAGCCGCCCCATGCATCGGTGGATTTGCCTTGAAAGAGCGAGCAGTTGCCGCACGACTGCTCGGCTGCGAAGTTGGGGTACTTCGTCCTATCCACTTTCGCGGCGTCTTCCCTGTAGCCGACTGCCGCGGCCGCGGGATCGGTCTCGTTTAGATGCGCGGCTGCGGCATCGGCGCGAATGAGCCAGAGAGAGGCGCTTGCTCCGGCGCTCATCAAGACGAATTTTCGGCGGGTCAGTTTCATTTTGTTTGAGGTGGACGCGGCACACGTAAGAATTTTCAGCACGATACGCCCAATGCGTTGCAGGCAGCTTTCAACGCGACTGCAATTCGAACGACCGGTCGGATCACGGGCTCATTTTCTTTGCATTTTCTCTTAACGCGAGCGCAACGCCAGGTATTTCACTCGACGCTAAACCTTTGCGCGTTCGTGCCGTAAATCAGGCCAGAAGGGTTCGCAAACGTATCAATGCGCGGTTGCAAACGCCGCGATTTTTTTGCAAGGAGAACGACTGTGAGTGAAGCTGAATGGATGATGGCCGGTTTTTACGTTGCCGCACTCGTTTGCGGAAGCTTGTTCATGAGCACGCTGGCGCGGCGCGGTTTGAAACGGCTTGAGGCGCGGGGGCATTGAGGGAACGAAGCCACGACGAGAGGCGACGCGCCCGACGTAACCAAGCGTCCGGCGCCGCCTCAATCAATCCAATCAATGAAACAACTTCCCCGCCTGCGTCAACGTGTTCGTCACCCCCCACGCGAGCGGAATCAGCACATACAGCCAAAACACCAGCATCAAGCCCTTGTTCGCGGGCGCACCTGCTTGTCGATCATCCATCGTCTCTCTCCTCTTAGCCAGCAGTTCTCATGTGATGGCTTTCATCCACCCGCTTCACGAGCAGGTTGCAGATAAAGCCGATCACGAGCAGCACTGCCATGATGTGCAGCGTCATCGTGTAGGCATCTGCTTTCGCGACACCATGCGCCACTTCGTACGCGCGGATGTAGTTGACAAGCACCGGTCCCGCAATGCCCGCCGCCGCCCACGCGGTCAAGAGCCGTCCGTGAATGCCGCCGACAAAGGCCGTGCCGAACATGTCCGCGAGATACGCCGGAATGGTCGCGAATCCGCCGCCGTACATCGACAGGATCACGCCGTAAGCCGCGACGAAAAGCGCGATGTTCCCTGACTGCGCGAACTGCGGCACGAGAAAGTACAGCACGGCGCCGAGCGCGAAGAACACGAAGTACGTGTTCTTGCGCCCGAGCCAGTCCGACGCCGACGCCCACACGAAACGCCCGCCCATGTTGAAGAGCGACAGCAAGCCGACGAAGCCCGCCGCAGCGCCCGCCGTGATCGATGTCTTGAAGCTTTCCTGAATCATCACCGAAGCCTGCCCGAGCACGCCGATGCCCGCCGTCACGTTCAGGAACAGCACGAGCCACAGCAGATAAAACTGCGGCGTCTTGAGCGCTTGATCGATATGCACGTGGCTCTTCGTGATCATCTTGTTCGACGTCGCGGGCGGGGTCCAGCCTGCCGGTTTCCAATCGGCGGGCGGGACGCGAATCGCGAGCGCGCCAATGGTCATCGAGATGAAATACAGCACGCCGAGCACGACGAAGGTCTCGGTCACGCCGACACTCGTCGCGCTCTTGAAGTGGTTCATCAAGGCGACCGAGCCGGGCGCAGCGATCATCGCGCCGCCGCCGAAGCCCATGATCGCCATGCCCGTTGCCATGCCGCGCCGGTCCGGAAACCAGCGGATCAACGTCGATACCGGCGATACATAACCCAGCCCCAGCCCGATTCCGCCGATCACGCCATAGCCGAGATACAGCAGCCAGATCTGATGCAGCGACACGCCGAGCGCCGACACGAGAAAGCCGCCGCCGAAGCAGCAAGCGGCCGTGAACATGGTGCGGCGCGGGCCGACCTTTTCGAGCCACTTGCCCGCGAATGCCGCCGACAGTCCCAGGAACACGATGGCCAGTGAAAATATCCAGCCGAGTGTCGTGAGCGACCAGTCATCGGGCGCGGTCTGCGTAATGCCGATCACACGCGTGAGCGGCGCGTTGAACACCGAGAACGCGTAAGCCTGGCCAATACACAAGTGGACCGCGAGCGCGGCGGGCGGCACCATCCAGCGTGAGAAGCCGGGCCGCGCGATGGTCGCTTCCTTCGAAAAAAAACCATGTGGGCCGTGCGGCGCAGGCCCTGGATTGATCGTACTGTTCATTGTGGTCTCCTTTGCACGTATCGATAAGCCATGTACGCGCTTCTGCTTTTACTTAAATTCACCCCACGCAAAATGTGCTCCAAGCCTTATGGAAACATTCAGTAAGGATGGACGTGACGTTAGACAAGCGCGATGCGCTTGGCAATATGAATCCCCGTGCCATAAGCGTTTGTCCTGACTCGGGTTGTGCCGCATCGCTACAGGGCACGACAAGTGTTCCGAAAATGGACAACGCGCCTCGCGGTCCGCCACGCGCTTCATCAAGCGCCATAAGCGTCGTTCCGCGTATACCCCGAATGGCACGGAACTCGCAGATGTAAGCCGCCGGCGACAGCTATCGACATTGCGCCGGCCAACCATGTCGACATGCGAGGAGCACACAGATGAACCATGCGGAGATGCAGTTCCTGAGTACCGATTACCCGTACAAGAAGCAGTATGGAAACTTCATCGGCGGCAAGTGGACGCCGCCCGCGGGGGGAGAGTATTTCGACAATATTTCGCCGATCACGGGTGAGGCCTTCACCTCGATTCCCCGATCGCGCGAAGCCGATATCGAAGCAGCTCTCGACGCCGCCCATGCCGCCAAGACCGCATGGGGCAAGACTTCGGCGACCGAGCGCGCGAACCTGCTCCTGAAGATCGCGGATCGCATGGAAGCGAATCTGCAGCGTATCGCGGTGGCGGAAAGCATCGATAACGGCAAGCCGTTGCGTGAGACCATGGCGGCCGACATCCCGCTCGCCATCGATCACTTCCGCTATTTCGCGAGCGCCGTGCGCGCGCAGGAAGGCTCGATCTCGCAGATCGACGACGACACAGTCGCCTATCACTTCCACGAGCCGCTAGGCGTGGTCGGGCAGATCATTCCGTGGAACTTCCCCATTCTGATGGCCGTGTGGAAGCTCGCGCCCGCGCTCGCAGCGGGCAATTGCGTCGTGCTCAAGCCCGCCGAGCAGACGCCGGCATCGATCCTCGTTCTGCTCGAACTGATCGAAGACCTGCTGCCGCCGGGCATCGTCAACGTGGTGAACGGCTTCGGGCTGGAAGCGGGCAAGCCGCTCGCATCGAACAAGCGCATCTCGAAGATTGCGTTCACGGGCGAGACGACCACGGGCCGGCTCATCATGCAATACGCGAGTCAGAATCTGATTCCGGTGACGCTGGAACTGGGCGGCAAGAGCCCGAACATTTTCTTCGCCGATGTCCTCAACGCCGACGACAGTTTCTTCGACAAGGCGCTCGAAGGCTTCGCCATGTTCGCGCTGAATCAGGGCGAAGTGTGTACGTGCCCGTCGCGCGTGTTGATCGAGGAATCGATCTACGACCGCTTCATCGAACGTGCCCTCAAGCGCGTGGAAGCGATCACGCAAGGCCATCCGCTCGACAGCAAGACGATGATCGGCGCGCAGGCATCGCAGGAACAGCTCGAAAAGATTCTCTCGTACATTGATCTGGGCAAGCAGGAAGGCGCCGAATGCCTGACTGGCGGCGAGCGTAACGCGCTGGGCGGCGAGCTCGAAAAAGGCTACTACATCAAGCCGACCGTGTTCCGTGGTCACAACAAGATGCGCATCTTCCAGGAGGAAATCTTCGGGCCGGTGGTCTCGGTGACGACCTTCAAGAACGAAGAGGAAGCGCTCGAAATCGCCAACGACACGCTGTACGGTCTCGGCGCGGGCGTGTGGACGCGCGATGGCACGCGTGCGTATCGCTTTGGCCGTGGCATTCAGGCGGGACGCGTGTGGACCAATTGCTATCACGCGTATCCGGCGCACGCGGCGTTCGGCGGCTACAAGCAATCGGGTATCGGACGCGAGAATCACAAGATGATGCTCGATCACTATCAGCAGACGAAGAACCTGCTCGTCAGCTATAGCGACAAGCCGCTCGGCTTCTTCTGATCCATCGGCTGTAAAACGGGGCCGCCGCTCACGCGGCGGTTCCGCTTCGAACGAATAACGGGGACATCATGAGCGAACAGGTAATAGAGCGCGTGATCGCGACGCCCGCGGCCATCGAACTGATCGGCAAGCTCAAGGCGGAACACGGCGAGATTCTGTTTCATCAGTCCGGCGGATGCTGCGACGGCAGCGCACCGATGTGCTTTCCCACCAACGAGTTCATGGTCGGCGGCTCGGACGTAAAGCTCGGCGAGATTGGCGGCGTGCCGTTCTACATGAGCGAATCGCAGTTCGAGTACTGGCAGCACACCCAGTTGATCATCGATTGCGTGCCGGGCAACGGCGGCATGTTTTCGCTGGAACGGCCTTCGGGTCTGCGCTTTCTCACGCGCTCCCGGCTTTACGACGATGCGGAAAACGCGTGGCTCGAACAGCATCCCGTGGAGCACGCGGGCTGAGCATTACTCGTTGCTCCAGCGCGCCGGACGTTTTTCGATAAACGCCTGCGTGCCTTCGAGCGCGTCGCCGTCCATCATGTTGCAGGCCATCGTCTCGGATGCAAGCGCGTACGCGTCTTCGATACCCGTCTCGATCTGCCGGTAAAACAGCCGCTTTCCCGCCGCAACCGCCGCGCGTGGCTTCTTCGCGATGCTCTTTGCAAGCGCGCCTACCGCTTCATCGAGCGCATCCGGTGAGGCAACCCGATTCACGAGCCCGCGTTCCAGAGCCGTGTGCGCGTCGATGAAATCGCCCGTCACGAGCATTTCGAACGCTTCCTTGCGCGACACGTTGCGCGACAACGCCACGCTCGGCGTCGCGCAGAATAGCCCCAGATTCACGCCCGATACCGCGAAGCGCGCCTCGCTCGATGCCACCGCGAGATCGCACATTGCAACGAGCTGACAACCCGCCGCCGTTGCAATGCCGTGCACGCGCGCGATTACCGGCTGCGGCATTTGCTGAATGGTCAGCATCATGCGCGAGCAGCGCTCGAAAAGCGCTCGGTAGTAATCGAGCGACGGCGCCGCGCGCATCTCCTTCAAGTCGTGCCCGGCGCAGAACGCACGGCCCGCGCCGCCAAGCACGACCACGCGCGCCTGCGATTGCGCGATGTCCTGCAACTCGCGTTCGAGTGCATCGAGCATGGCTTCGGAAAGCGCGTTGAACGCTTCGGGCCGGTTCAGCGTGAGCCTGACCGCGCCTTCGACGCCGTAGGCATCGGGTTCGGACATCACGAGCGCTTCGTTCATCGCGTTGTCTCCATCAAACGTCGATTGCCGCAACCGAGCCCGCGCGCTTGCGCAACTCGAACTTCTGTATCTTGCCGGTCGATGTCTTCGGCAACTCGCAGAATTCGATGGCGCGCGGCACCTTGAAGCCCGCCAGATGCTTCCTGCAATGCGCGATCAGTTCTTCCGCGCCGACCTCGGCGCCCGCCTTCAATTCGACGAACGCGCAAGGCGTTTCACCCCAGCGCGCATCGGGCTTCGCAACGACGGCGACCGCCAGCACCGCCGGATGCCGGTACAACACGTCTTCCACTTCGATGCTCGATATGTTCTCGCCGCCGGAGATGATGATGTCCTTGCTGCGGTCCTTGATACGCACGTAGCCATCCGGATAAGCGACCGCCAGATCGCCCGTATGGAACCAGCCGCCGCGAAACGCTTCCTCGGTGGCGGGCACGTTCTTGAGATAACCCTTCATCGCGATGTTGCCGCGAAACATGATCTCGCCGATGGTCTCGCCATCCGCGGGAACGGGCTCCATGGTGAGGGAATCGCGCACGCTCACCGCATCCTGCAAGTGATAGCGCACGCCTTGCCGTGCATTTAGCCGCGCACGCTCGCCGATGTCGAGTTCGCTCCACTCGGCCTGCCGCGCGCAGACGGTCGCGGGACCGTAGACTTCGGTGAGCCCGTAGACATGCGTGAGTTCGAAGCCCAGGCGCTCCATGCCTTCGATCATCGCGGCGGGCGGCGCGGCCCCCGCGACCATGGCGTGGACCCTGTGCGCGATGCCCGTCTTCAGTTCGTCGGGCGCATTCACGAGCAAGTTCTGCACGATCGGCGCGCCGCAATAATGCGTGACGCCTTCGCGGCGAATGAGATCGAAGACTGTCTTTGCATCGATACGGCGCAGACACACGTTCACGCCCGCGCGCGCCGCGACCGTCCACGGAAAACACCAGCCGTTGCAATGGAACATGGGCAGCGTCCACAAGTACACCGCGTGCTTCGGCATGTCCCATTCGAGGATATTGCTGAGCGCGTTGGTGTAGGCGCCGCGATGGTGATAGACCACGCCCTTCGGATTGCCCGTCGTGCCCGAGGTGTAATTCAGGCAGATGGCGTTCCATTCGTCCGATGGCGGCGACCATTCGCAGGCGGGGTCACCGCTTGCCAGCAGGCTTTCGTAATCGATCTCGCCGATGCTTTCCCCCGCGCCGGTGTACTGCGGATCGTTCACGTCGATGACGAGCACGGGTTGCGGCACGCTCTTCAGCGCCTCGCGCATCACGCCGGAAAACTCACGATCGACGATCACTGCTTTTGCCTCGCCATGCGTGAGCATGAAGGCAAGCGTCGCTGCATCGAGCCGCGTGTTCAGCGTGTTGAGCACTGCGCCCGTCATTGGCACGCCAAAGTGCGCTTCGACCATTTCGGGCGTGTTCGGCAGCATGGCGGCGACCGTATCGCCCAAGCCGATGCCACGCGAAATCAGCGCCGATGCAAGCCGCCGCGTGCGCGCGTAAGTCTCGCTCCAGTTGCGGCGCACGTCGCCATGCACGACGGCCGGCCGCGTCGGATACACCGTCGCGGCGCGCTCGATGAACATCAGCGGCGTGAGCACCGCGTAGTTGGCGGCGGTCTTGGGAAGCCCTTCGTCGTATTGGCCGGCTGTCATGGTCGTCTCCTCCGTGGCGGCGTGCTGTTTTATTCTGCTCGAGGCTCCCAATATTACATGTGCCTTAATTGTCGTCGAGCTTGATCTCGAAGCCGCGCTTCACGCCTTCGCGCGCGAATAGCGTGTCGTACCAGCGCTTGACGTTCGGATAGTCGTCGAGTGAAACCTGATGACGCTCGTGCCGCCACGCCCAGCCAAGAATGGCGAAATCCGCCACCGACAACGCGCCCGCGACGAATTCCACTTGCGCGAGCCGTCTGTCGAGCACGCCGTAGAGCCGGCGCGTTTCGTCCGAATAGCGTTTGAGGCCATAGCGCCGGTCGGCTTCCGCTTCCACGGCGCGAAAATGATGCACTTGTCCCGGCATGGGTCCGAAGCCGCCCATTTGCCACATGAGCCATTCGAGCACCGGTACGCGATCGCGCAGACTCGCGGGCAAGAACCGGCCCGTCTTCTCGCCGAGGTAAAGCAGAATCGCGCCGGATTCGAACACGCTGATCGGCTGTCCGTCCGGGCCGTCGGGATCGATAATCGCCGGAATCCGGTTGTTCGGGCTGATGCGCAAAAAAGCCGGCGCGTGTTGCTCGCCCTTCGAGATGTTCACCGTTTTCACGGAGTAGGGCAGTTGCATTTCTTCCAGCGCGACGCTGATCTTGCGTCCGTTGGGCGTATTCCAGGTATGCAGTTCGATAGTCATGTCGATGCTTCAATGCCGGGTGGAAGTTCAGGTCAGCGGCGCCGAGACATGGCGCCGGAAGCCGTCGCGCGAAGCCTGTTGTCCATACCAGCGTTCGAGCTCCGGCAGCGTCGGACGCGCAAGTTCCGCGATTCCGAACCAGCGCCGCGCATACGCCGCGATGACGATATCCGCGAGTGTGAAGGTACTGCCTTCGAAATACTCGCGCCCTTCGAGATGCGCGTCGACCATGCGCCAGAGTTTCTCGACTTCGCGCGCGGCGGTATCGAGTTGGGCGGGGTCGCGCTCGGCTGCGGGCGTGCGCACATAGCCCCAGAACACGGGCCGCTCGGCGGGTTGCAGCGTGGAAAGCGCCCAGTCCAGCCAGCGGTCCACGCTCGCTCGCACCTTCGGGTCCGCCGGATAGAGCGCCTGATTCTGCCCGTACTGCATCGCGAGATAGCGAATGATGGAATTCGATTCCCACAACACGAAATCGTCGTCGACGAGCGTGGGGACGCGGCCGGTCGGATTCATCGCGAGATAGTCGGGTTCGTTGTTGCGCCCGAATTGCAGCCCCGCGTCGATGCGCTCGTAAGCGAGCCCGAGTTCGTCGCAGCACCATAGCACTTTGTGTACGTTGACCGAGTTGGCCCGGCCCCAGATTGTCAGCATGAGATGTCGTCCTCCGTTGTCACAGCGTTCTTTTTTGCAAGCATAACGGTTAAGCGACGCGCCCGCGCTGTGCGGGCGCAAGCCGCGTGACGACGGTTTGGAGGTTACCCATGCGCGCGGGCCGCTGGCCGCGTCGCTTAGAATCGATGTCTTGTCGCCGTCGAACTCTTCACGGAGCCTTTTTTGAAGCCGAATTCGCTGTCGCCGGGGCTCATGCTCATCCACGGCAACCGCTCCGAGCGGCTGCGCGATCTGCTCGTCGAGTGGATGAAGCGCTATCCGCTCGCCCCGTTGGAAAACGAGATCATCCTCGTGCAAAGCAACGGTATCGCGCAGTGGCTCAAGCTGGCGCTCGCCGCGCATGTCGATGCCGCGAGCGGCGAGGGCGGTTGCGGTATCGCCGCCGCGCTCGATATCAGCCTGCCTTCGCGCTTCATCTGGCAAGCGTATCGCGCGGTGCTGGGCGCGGACGCGGTCGCGGAAGTCTCGCCGTTCGACAAGGCGCGCGTCGTCTGGCGGCTCATGCGCGTGGTGCCCGCGCTCGTCGGGCGCGAGGAATTCGAACCGCTGCGGCGCTTCATCCGTCATGACGACGATCGCCGCAAGCGCTTTCAACTGGCCGAGCGCATTGCCGATCTGTTCGATCAGTATCAGATGTATCGCGCGGACTGGCTCGCGAAGTGGGCCTCGGGCAAGGATGTCGTGATCGACGCGCGCGGGCAGGCGCATGCGCTACCCGCCGAACAGCGCTGGCAGGCGGCGCTCTGGCGCGCGCTGCTGGCCGATGTCGAACAAAGCCCGCAGGACAATCCCAACGAAATCTCGTCGCTCGGCGGCCGCGCGGCGGTCCACGAGGCCTTCATGCAGCGCGCATCGAGCTGGCCGGAAGGCAAGCGGCCGGCGGGCCTGCCGCGCCGCATCGTGGTGTTCGGCATATCGAGTCTGCCGCGTCAGTCCTTGGAAGCGCTGGCGGCGTTGTCGCGCTGGTCGCAGGTGCTCATGTGCGTGCCGAATCCGTGCGCGCATTACTGGGCCGACATCGTGCCCGACAAGGAATTGCTGCGCGCCTCGCACGCGCGGCAGACGCGTCGCGAAGGCGCGCCCGCCGAATTGCAGCCGGAACAGTTGCATCTGCATGCGCATCCGCTGCTTGCGTCGTGGGGCAAGCAGGGACGCGACTTCATCGGCTTGCTTGACGAATTCGACAGCGCCGAGGCGCGCGAGAGCTATAGCCCGCAATTCGCGAGTATCGGGCAGCGTATCGATCTCTTCGAAGAGCGCGAAGCCGACACCATGCTGCAGCAGTTGCAGGACGATATCCGCGACCTTCGGCCGGTGCGGGAAAGCCGCGACCACTGGCCCGAAGTAGACCCGGAGTTCGATACGTCGATACGCTTTCATATCGCGCATAGCCCGCAGCGCGAGGTCGAGATCCTGCACGATCAGTTGCTCGCCGCGTTCAATGCGGACCCGCAATTGAGGCCGCGCGACATCATCGTGATGGTGCCGGATATCGAAACCTACGCGCCGCATATTCAGGCGGTGTTCGGTCTCTTCGAGCGCAGCGATCCGCGCTACATTCCATTCAGCGTGGCCGATCGCGGACAGCGCGCCGCCGATCCGCTGCTCGGCGCGCTCGAGGCGTTGCTCGGCCTGCCGCAATCGCGCTTCGCGGTGAGCGATCTGCTCGATCTGCTCGACGTGCCCGCGTTGCGCCGCCGGTTCGGCATGGAGGAAAGCGATTTGCCGCGTCTGCGTTCGTGGATTCGCGGCGCCAACGTGCGCTGGGGTCTGCATGCCGAACAGCGCGCGAGTCTCGGCTTGCCGCGCGATCAGGCAAGCGCCGCGCCGCATACGTGGGCGTTCGGGTTGCGCCGCATGCTGCTCGGCTACGCCGTCGGCAGCGATGCGCAAGCGTGGAACAACATCGAACCGTTCGGCGAAGTCGGCGGCCTTGATGCCGCGTTGCTCGGGCCGCTCGTGCGCCTTCTGGATGCGCTCGATCACACCTGGCGCAGTCTGCGCGAGCCGGCCACCGTGCCTGTCTGGTGTGAACGCCTGCGCGCGCTGCGCGTCGCGTTCTTCGAGAGCGACGACGCCGAAGACGCCTACACGTTCGCGCGTCTCGACAACGTGCTGCAGGACTGGCTCGACACCTGCAACGAAGCGGGCCTCGACGATGAATTGCCGCTTTCCGTCGTCGGCGACTACTGGCTTTCGCAACTCGACCAGGGCGCGCTGTCGCAGCGCTTCTTCGCGGGTGCGGTGACCTTCGCGACCCTCATGCCGATGCGCGCCATTCCGTTCCGTCACGTCTGCCTGCTCGGCATGAACGACGGCGACTATCCGCGCGCGCGCGTGCCGATGGACTTCGACCTGATGCGCGGCTACTACCGGCCGGGCGACCGCTCGCGTCGCGAGGACGACCGTTATCTGCTGCTCGAAGCGGTGTTGTCGGCGCGCGACCATCTGTATGTTTCGTGGGTCGGGCGCAGCATCAACGACAACAGCGAGCGGCCGCCCTCGGTGCTGATCGGGCAACTGCGCGATCATCTGGCGCAAGGCTGGCGTCTCTTCGACGAAGACGCATCGCTCGTGAATGCGCTGACCGTGGAGCATCGCCTGCAACCGTTCAGCGCGGACTACTTCAACGCGGACGACGAGGCATCGCCGCTCTTTACCTATGCGGCCGAATGGCGGGCGTCAAGCCGACCGGGGCACGCCCAATCCGATGACACGCCGCTTGCAACGCTCGCGCCGCTCGTGCGCGAAGAGCCGCTCACGCTGCGCGAACTCGCCGACTTTCTGAAGAATCCGGTGCGCCAGTTCTTCCGGCAACGTCTGCGCGTGTCGTTCGAAGTGGAGCAGATGGCGAGCGAGGACGACGAGCCTTTCGAGCTCGATGCGCTCGCCATCTGGAAGCTTCAGGACGAACTGATCCGCGCGCAGGCATCGATATTGAACGAAACGGGCGCGTTGCAAGAAGGCGCGCTGGAAGAAGCCCGCGAAACCCGCATGGCGATGATCCGCCGCCGTGGCGATCTGGCGACGGGCGGCTTCGGCGACATCGCGAGCGGCAAGCTGCTCGAACCGATGGACAAGCTCTTCGAAGCGTGGCGCAAGGAGGTCGAGCGCTGGCCGGTGGCTATGGAGCGCGATCGCGAAGTGCGCTTCACGATCGAAGGCGCGACGCAGACGCTCGCGCTCGCGGATTGGCTCGGCAACTGGCGCGCCGACGCCGATGGCCGCGAGGCACGCCTCATCATGGAAACGCGCGAACTCGTTTCGGGCAAGGCGTATCGGTATGCAAGGCTCACGGGCGCATGGGTGGAACACCTCGCGGCGAATCTCGACGGACACGAGGTAACGACCGTGATCGTCAGCAAGAAGGGCGTCGTCGAATTCGCGCCGCTCGAAGTGAGCGTGGCGCGGCGGCATATGACCACGCTTCTGCAGGTCTGGGAGCGCGGCATGACGCGGCCGCTGCCGTTCGCGCTGGAATCCGCGCTCGAGTGGCTTTTCAAACATCGCATCGAGCCCGCCGAAGCGCACGGCGCCGCGCGCCGCAAGTACGAAGGCGACGACTACAACAAGGGCGAAGTGCAGAAAAATGCCTCGCTGCTGCGTGCGTATCCCCACTTCGCCGCGCTCGCGGCAAGCGGCGAATTCGTGGAACTGGCGGAGCATCTGCTCGACCCGCTCGTCTCCACCGTGGTCAAGAAAGAGAAGGCTGCCAAGGCATGAACGCATTCGATTCGCAGACCGTCCAGCCGCTCGATCCACTGCGTTTTCCGCTTGCGGGGCGCAGTCTGATCGAGGCGAGCGCGGGCACGGGCAAGACTTTCACCATCGCCATGCTGTATGTGCGGCTCGTGCTCGGCCACGATCCCGGCAACGACGCGGCGCGCCCGCTCACGCCGCCCGAGATCCTCGTCGTCACCTTCACCGATGCCGCGACCAAGGAACTGCGCGACCGTATCCGCGCGCGTCTGACCGAAGCGGCGCGCTACTTCCAGCAAGACGCAAGCGAAATCGAAGCGTTCGACCCTGGCGACGAAGACCTGCTGCACGCCTTGCGCGAAGAATACGAGCCTGAAGCGTGGCCTGCCTGCGCGCGCCGGCTCCAACTCGCGGCCGAATGGATGGACGAGGCGGCGGTGTCGACCATTCACGCGTGGTGCAACCGCATGCTGCGCGAGCATGCGTTCGATAGCGACAGCCTCTTCGATCAGACGCTCGAAACCGATCAAAGCGATCTGCTGGCGCAAGTCGTGCGAGATTACTGGCGCACGTTTTTAGCGCCGCTCGACGAACGCCGCGCGGAAACGGTGGCCACGTGGGTATCCGGTCCGCGCGAGTTGCAAAAGACGCTGCGCAATCTCATCGACCTAGCCGAGCGTTTGCCCGATGCGCAAGCTCCCGCCGATGTGCTCGATGCGCGCGCCTTGCGTCTCGCGCAGATCAAGGAGCCGTGGAAGACGTGGCCCGAGATCATGGGCGAGTTGATCGATCAGGCGCGGCTTGCCAAGCGGTTCAAGCCGCGCAGTTACGGCAAAAGCGATTGCGACCGCTGGCTCAGGACGCTCGTCGAATGGGCGCACGACCCGCACGCGCTCATGCCCGATCTGACGAGCACCGCGTGGTCGCGGCTTACGCCCACCGCGCTCGCGGAGCATTGCGAAGGCGAGCCGCCGTCGCATGAAGCCTTCGAAGCCATGCTGACCTTGCAGGCCGATCTCATCGCACTCGAAGCGAGCCGCACCGAGATTCTCACGCACGCGGCGCGTTGGGTCGCAGAGCGCTTTGCGGGCGAACAGGCACGGCGCGCGCAAATGGGCTTCGACGATCTGCTCGCGCGGCTCGATGCCGCGTTGCATGGCGCGAACGGCGCGCGTCTTGCCGAAGTCATTCGTCATCAGTTTCCGGTCGCGCTGATCGACGAGTTCCAGGATACCGATCCCGTCCAGTACCGTATCTTCGATGCCGTCTATCACGCGCAAGACGCGGGACAGGCGCTCATCATGATCGGCGACCCGAAGCAGGCCATCTACGCTTTCCGCGGCGCGGACATCTACACGTACCTCGCCGCGCGCCGTGCGCCGGGCACGCAACTCTTCACGCTCGCGAAGAACTTCCGCTCGACGGCCGCCATGGTCGATGCCGCCAACCATTGCTTCGACATGGCCGAAGCGCGCGCGGATGGCGAAGGCGCGTTCCTGTTTCGCAGCGGCGACGACAACCCGGTGCCGTTCATCAACGTGAGCGCGCAAGGCCGCGACGATGCGTTCGTCATCGATGGCGAAACGCCACGCGCGCTCACCGTCTGGTGCCTGCCGCCCAGCGACGACGGCAAGCCGACGAGCAAGACCGCCTACATTCAGCGGATGGCGCCGGGCTGCGCAAGCGAAATTGTGCGTTTGCTCAACCTTGGGCAGCGCGGCGAAGCGGGCTTCGAGGGATCGCGTGGCCGCCGTTCGCTCTCTCCCGCCGATCTCGCCGTGCTCGTCAACAACCGCACCGAAGCCGAAGCCATCCGGCGGGAGTTGCGCGCGCGCGGCGTGCGTTCGGTGTATCTGTCGGACAAGGACTCGGTATTCGCGAGTGACCAGGCGGGCGAACTCGTGCATTGGCTTGCCGCCTGCGCCGAACCGGAAGACGGACGGCTCGTGCGCGCCGCGCTTTCCACGCCGACGCTCGGACTCGACTTCGGCGAACTCGACGCGCTCTTCAGCAACGAAACGCAATGGGAAGCGTGCGTGCTGCAATTTCGCGGCTATCGCGAAAGCTGGCGGCGTCAGGGCGTCTTGCCGATGCTGCGGCGCCTTCTCAACGACTTCGACGTGCCCGCGCGTCTTTTCGAACTGCAAGCCGGCAACGGCGAGCGCGTGCTGACCGACCTGCTGCATCTGGCCGAACTGCTGCAACAGGCAAGCGTGCTGATCGAAGGCGAGCACGGGTTGATCCGGCATTTGGTAGAAGAACACGAGGCGGCGCTCGAAGGCAGCGGCGGCGATGCGCGCCAGATGCGTCTGGAAAGCGACGGCGATCTCGTCAAGGTGGTGACCATCCACAAGTCGAAGGGGCTGGAGTATCCGCTCGTGTTTCTGCCTTTTGCGTGCGCGCATCGTGCGGTGACGCCGAAGGATCTGCCCTTGAAATGGCACGATGAAACCGGCGAGCTCAACGTTACGCTCGACGGCGACGAAGACATCCTCGTCAAGGCCGACGACGAACGCCTCGGGGAAGACCTGCGCAAGTTATACGTGGCGCTGACGCGCGCGCGCTATGCGACGTGGATCGGCATGGCGCCGCTCGAAGCGCTCGAACGCAGCGCCATCGGTTATTTGACGGGCGGGCGGGAGCCTGTCGTCCCGGCCGAATTATTCGACCGGCTGAGCGATGTGTTCGGGGCATCGGCGAATATCGCGGTTTTGCCCGCGCCCGAGGCTCGCGCCGAGCGCCTTGCCGCGCGTGCCGAAACCGCGCTCGCCAGCGACGCCCGCAAGTCGGTGCGCGTGGTGCGCGAAGCCTGGTGGATTGCGAGCTATTCGAGTCTCAAGACGTCGAGCGGCACGCATGCCGCGCCGGATACGCCGGTCGAAGACGTCTTCATCGAAACGCGCGATGCGCAAAGCGAAGCGTCGCAGGAAGAAGACGCCGATGCACCGCGCGCGGTGTCATCGTCCGGACGCACGCTGCATGACTTTCCGCGTGGCTCGGAGCAAGGCAGCTTCTTGCACGACTTGCTGGAATGGGCCGCGCAACAAGGCTTCCAACACACCGCCGACGACCCCGCCGCGTTACGCGAACTCGTCGCGCGGCGCTGCGCCGTGCGTGGCTGGGAGCGCTGGATCGCGCCGCTCACCGCGTGGATCTTGAAGATCGTATCGACGCGTTTCGTCGTGAAGGCCGCGCACGGCATGCGCGCGACTGCCATTGCGCTGGCGGACCTCGACACGTCGCTCGCCGAAATGGAGTTCTGGTTCGAGGCGCGGCACGTCGACACGACCGCCGTCGACCGGCTCGTGTGCGCGCATACGGCCGGCGGTGCCGCGCGGCCCACGCTCGAACACGCGCAACTCAACGGCATGCTGAAGGGCTTCATGGACCTCGTGTTCGAGCACGAAGGGCGCTATTACGTGGCGGACTATAAGTCGAACTGGCTCGGTTCGGACGATTCGGCCTACACGACCGAGCGCATTCGCGCGCAGATGCTGCGCTCGCGGTACGACCTGCAGTTCGTGCTTTACACGCTTGCGTTGCATCGGCTGCTCAAGGCGCGTCAGCCGGATTACGACTACGACGAGCATATCGGCGGCGCGGTTTATCTCTTCGTGCGCGGCCTCGACGCCCCGACTCAAGGTCTCTACGCCGAACGTCCGCCACGCGCGCTGATCGAGCAACTCGACGCGTTGTTCATGGGCGAGGCCCGCGCTGTCATCGCAGAAACGGAGTGGGAATGAGCCTTTTGCCGTCCGGCACGCAAGCCGAATTTTCCTTCGAAGAGAGCGAACCCACGCAATCCGTCTTCGATACGACCGAAGACACCGCGCATCTGCTCGATGCCTGGGTAAAGCGTGGTTGGCTGCGTGAAGTCGATGCCGCATTCGCTCGTTTCCTCGCCCGCGAAGCCGCCGACGCGCACGGTCTGCTGATCCTCGCGGCGGCTTTGGCGAGCCATCAACTCGGACGCGGACACGCCTGCCTCGATCTCGTCGCGACGCTGGCCGATCCCGGCTTCGTGCTCTCGTTGCCGCCCGATGGCCATCTCGACCCGGACGCGAGCGACGACGAGGAAAAAGACCTGCTGCCATCCAAAGTGCTCGAAGGCGTGACACTCGCGCGCTGGCAGGAAGCGCTGACGCATGCCGCGCTCGTCGGCCATGGCGCGGGTGCGACGCCGCTCGTGTTCACCGGCACGCGGCTTTATCTGCGGCGCTACTGGCGCTACGAACAGGACGTGTGCCGCGCCATTCGCGAACGGCTCGATGCCTCCGCGAACGCGCCCGATGCAGCCGCGTTGCGTGCCGCGCTCGACACGCTGTTTTCCTCCGCATCGGCGGCGACCGACTGGCAGAAGATCGCCTGCGCGCTCGCCGCCAAAAGCGCCTTCAGCATCGTGACGGGCGGGCCGGGCACGGGCAAGACCACGACCGTCGTCAAGCTACTGGCGTTATTGCAGGCACAGGCGCTTGCCACGGGCGGCGACGCGCGCGCGTTGCGCATTCGCCTCGCCGCACCAACGGGGAAGGCCGCCGCGCGTCTGAACGAATCGATCGCGGGCGCGGTCGCGCGACTGCCGCTCGATGCCTTCGCGAACGGCGCCGACATCCGCGCGGCGATCCCCGTCGCCGTGACCACGTTGCATCGCTTGCTCGGAACGGTGCCGGATTCGCGGCGCTTTCGGCATCATGCGGAGAATTTGCTGTCGCTCGATGTCCTCGTAATCGACGAAGCCTCCATGGTCGATCTGGAGATGATGAACGCCGTGCTCGCCGCGCTGCCGCCGGACGCGCGCCTGATCCTGCTCGGCGACAAGGACCAGCTTGCGTCCGTCGAAGCGGGCGCGGTACTCGGCGAATTGTGCAGACGCGCATCGAAGGCGCATTACACGCCCGCAACGCAAGCGTGGATCGAAGCGGCGACGGGCGAGCATTTAGACGGCGAATACATCGATGCGAACGGCAGCGCGCTCGACCAATCCATCGCGATGCTGCGGGTGAGTCATCGCTTCTCGGCGGCGAGCGGTATCGGGCAACTCGCCGATGCGGTCAACAAGGGCGATGCGCTCGAAGTCCAGAAAGTCTGGTCGCATGGCCACGACGATCTCGCCTTCGTCGAATGTCCGCCGGATAGCGACGCGGTGCTGAAGGCGCTCGCCGTGGAAGGCACGGCGGGGCACGCCAGCGAAGTATCGGAGCGTCAGGGTTATCGGCATTATCTGCAAACGATGCGCGAGCGGCAGCCCGCCCACGACGCCGCCGCCGCCGCCTTCGACGCATGGGCGCGCGCGGTGCTTCACGCTCACGACGCGTTTCAGTTGCTGTGCGCGCTGCGTCGCGGCGCGTGGGGCGTGGAAGGGCTGAACAAGCGCATTGCACGCATGCTGCACGAGGAAGGCTTGATTGCCGCGAACGCGGAGTGGTATCTCGGCCGCCCGGTGCTCGTGACGCGCAACGATTACGAGCTTGGGCTCATGAACGGCGATATCGGCATCACGCTTGCCTTGCCGGTGCACGATGGCACCTGGAGCCTGCGCGTAGCCTTCGCCGCGGGCGATGGCAGCGAACGCATTCGCTGGGTGCTGCCAAGCCGTCTGCAAGCCGTGGAGACCGTCTTCGCGCTCACGGTGCACAAGTCGCAAGGCTCCGAGTTCACGCATGCGGCGCTCGTGCTGCCCGAGCGCTTGAGCCCCGTGCTGACGCGCGAGCTGGTCTATACCGGCATTACTCGGGCGCGGCGTTTTCTCACGATCGCGAGCGCGGGCGGCAAGAGTGTCGTCGAGCGCGCGGTGCAGGCGCGCGTGCTGCGGGCGAGCGGCTTGTCGGCGGGCTTCGGGACGCAGGCATCGGATTAGGCGGCCGCTGCTTTCGCTATGCGCACAGGCACCGACTTGTACGATGGTGTGCCGCTTTCCTTGTCGATGTAGTCGAGCGGCACCAGCACGTTCGCCTCGGGATAATAAGCCCCGATGGAGCCGCGAGCGATCTTGTACGCGATGACCGTGAAGCCCGCGAGCTTCTGCGTGCCATCGTTGGCATGGCCAGGCAGGGCCGTTTCGACATCGACGACATCTCCATGTTCGAGCTGCTGCACGGCCATGTCCGCTTCGTTCATGAAGATCACATCGCGACGGCCGAACACGCCGCGATAGCGGTCGTCGAGTCCGTAGATCGTCGTGTTGTATTGGTCGTGGCTGCGCAAGGTCGTGAGCTTGAGCACGTCGTCGGCTTCGAGCGCGTTCTCTTCGTTCAGTCCGCCAAACGTGATGAACTCCGCTTTGCCCGATGGCGTCGTCCACACGCGTTCGGTCGGCGGCAAGGGCAGGCGGAAACCGCCCGGTATGCGAATCCGCTCGTTGAAGCGCTCGAAGCCTGGGAATACGGCTTCGATGCCATCGCGGATGAGGTCGTAGTCGGCAATCATGTCGAGCCAGCGCACTTTGCTATGCAAGAGCGTCGCCTGCGCAATGCCCGCGATGATCGCAGGCTCCGAGCGCAACGAAGGCGACGCGGGCGGCAGCTTGCCGCGCGAGGCATGCACCATCGACATCGAATCCTCGACGGTCACGGCTTGCGCGCCGCTCGCCTGCTCGTCCATCTCCGTGCGCCCGAGACAAGGGAAGATGAACGATTCCTTGCCCGTGAGAAGGTGATTGCGATTGAGCTTGGTGTTGATGTGCACGGCAAGATCGAGCTTGCGCATGGCGGCGAAGCATTTGGTCGAGTCGGGCAGGGCGACCGAGAAATTGCCGCCCAGACAAAACAGCGCCTTAGATTTGCCATCGAGAATGGCCTGAATCGCGCGCACGGCGTCGTGCCCATGCGCCTTAGGCGGCACGAAGCCGTAAGTCGCTTCCATGCGCGTGAGCATGTCGGCGGGCGGCTTTTCGGTGATGCCGACCGTGCGATTGCCCTGCACGTTCGAATGTCCGCGCAACGGACAGATGCCCGCGCCCGGCTTGCCGAAGTTGCCGCGCATGAACAGCAGATTGGCGATCTGATGCACGTTGGCCGTGCCCTTGCTGTGCTGCGTAATCCCCATGCCATACGTGACGATGGTCGCGTTCGACTTCACGTAGGCGCGCGCGACGAGTTCGAGTTCGTCGCGCGTGAGGCCGCTGGCTTTCTCGATATCGGCCCATTCGGTGGCGTGCAGATCGGCGACGAAGGCTTCGTAGCCGTTCGTGTGGCCTCGGATGAACTCATGGTCGATGACGGTGCCATCGGCATCGACGGCGTCGTCGAGCGCGATGATTGCCTTCTGAATGCCCTTGAGCGCCGCCGCATCTCCGCCCACTTTCACCTGATAGTACGAAGAGGCGATGTCCGTCGAACGCATGGTGGCCATTTCGACGGCGTCTTGGGGATCGGCGAAACGTTCCAGCGCGCGCTCGCGCAACGGATTGAACACGATGATGGGCACGCCGCGCCGCGCCATTTCCCACAGCGTGCCCATCATGCGAGGATGGTTCGTGCCGGGATTGTGTCCCATCGCGATGAGCAGTTCGCAATGATCGAAGTCTTCGAGCGAGACCGTTCCCTTGCCGATGCCGATCGATTGCGGCAAGCCGACGCTCGTCGCTTCGTGGCACATGTTCGAGCAGTCGGGGAAGTTGTTGCTGCCGTATTCGCGTGCGAAAAGCTGGTACAGGAAGGCGGCTTCGTTCGATGCGCGCCCCGACGTGTAGAACTCGGCTTCATCCGGCGAGGCGAGCGAACGCATGACTTCGCCGATGCGCTTGAACGCGGCGTCCCATTCGATGGCCTCGTATTTGTCCGTGGTCTTGTTGTAGGCCATCGGATGCGTCAGGCGGCCTTCGTTTTCGAGGTCGTAGTCGGACGATTCGAGCAAAGACGTGACGGTGTGTCTGGCGAAGAATTCAGGCGGGACGCGCTTCTTGGTGGCTTCCCAAGTCACGGCCTTGGCGCCGTTCTCGCAGAACTGGAATGTCGAGCGATGCTCCTTATCCGGCCACGCGCAGCCGGGGCAGTCGAAGCCGTCGGGCTGATTGGTGCGCAAGAGCGTGAGCGGCGCCTTGAAGGCGTCCATTTGCTGCCGCACGGCGCGCGCGGTGGCGTTGAGCGCGCCCCAGCCGCCTGCCGGGCTGTCGTAGAGCTCGATGCCTTGCACTTTCCGATGATCTGCCATGACGACTCCCGGACGTTGATAGCGTTGCTGCCATGACGTGAGCGTCGCATCTGAAGCGGGGGAGGTCGTGCAGGATCGAACGGTTTTAGCGGATAGGCACGGCGACGTTATCGCCAGCGCGGGTCGTCCAGCACCAGGCGTACTTCGCGTGCAAGATCGGCCTGACGATAAGGCTTGTGGATGACCTTGAAGCGCACGCCATTTGCATCGGCGATATCCTCGATGGTTTCGGCGTAGCCCGTCGCCACCAGTACACGCAGTTCGGGCTTCAGACGCTTGGCTTCGCGCGCGAGTCCCGCGCCGGTCAAGGCACCCGGCATCACGAAGTCCGTGAAGAGCAAATCGAATGCTTCGTCGGATGCGAGAATGGCCAGCGCGTCCGCTGCGTTGAGCGCGAGCTTCGTCGAATAGCCCATTTCGTCGAGCATGGCTTGCGCGACTTCGCCCACGTCGCGCCGGTCATCCACGATCAGTACTTTCTCGGTTCCTCTTTGGCTGATCACGTGCGAGGTGTCTTGCGACGCCTCCTCGGCCACATCCACCGAGGGGAAATAGAACGTGAGCGTCGAGCCGACGCCGTAGTCGGACGATATGGTGAGCGCGCCGCCTGTCTGACGCGCGAACGAAGCCACCATGCTCAAGCCAAGCCCCGTGCCCTTGCCACGGCCCTTGGTGGTAAAGAACGGCGTCAGCACCTTGCCGGCGACTTCCGGCGTCATGCCCGTGCCGTTGTCGGTGATGGATAGCGTGACGTAGCGTCCTTCGGGTAGATCGACGAGGCCTGTTGAATTGGCCTTCGTCAGTTCGAAGTTATCCGTGCGCAGGAGCACTTGCGCGTCGGTTTGGCCGCTCAATGCGTCGCGCGCATTCAGGATGATATTGAGCATGGCCATTTCGAGTTGCCCGACGTCCAGTTGGCAATTGCGCAAGTCACTGGCAAATTCCGTGCGGATTGAAATGGTGTCGCCGAGCGTGTGACGCGCGAGTTCCAGCAAGTCGTCGCAGATGCCGTTCAGGTTCACCGTGCGCCCGACCAGCACCTGCTTGCGCGCGAACAACAGCATTTGCTGCGTGAGCGACGACGCCGTTTTGACCGCGCCGCGAATCTTGGCGATGTTCTTCAGGATGGTTTCGTCGCGTGCATCGGTCTTGACGCTGAGGTCGAGCAGATCGACATAACCGACCATGACTTGCAGCAGGTTATTGAAATCGTGCGCCACGCCGCCGGCCAGTTGACCGAGCGCTTCCATTTTCCGCGCCTGATGCAGACCTTCTTCGGCTTCGTGCCTGCGGCTCACATCGACCTGGGACGCGAAGAAGTACACGAGTTCGTTCTCTTCGGTGAAGATGGGCGCAATGAAAAGCTCGTTCCAAAATGTCGTCTTGTCCTTTCGATAATTCAGGATTTCGGCGGCAAACTCTCTGCCTTCTTTCAGCGCGACGCGGAGATCGGCAAGCGCCGTCAGGTCGGTGTCCGGACCTTGTAGAAACCTGCAATTGCGGCCGTAGATCTCGGCGTCGGTGTAACCCGTGAGCTTGCGAAAGGCATCGTTGGCAAAAATGATCGGGTAGTCGGGAAGGCGCGCGTCCGCCACCAGCATCGGCGTGCGCGTGGTGGTGGCGGCCGCGAAGAACAGATCGTCCCGGCGCGGGTCGAGTCCTCGGTTTTGTTCGACGAAAGGTCGTGGGCCATGTATGGGTGAGTGCATGATCGCTGCTCGCAGAACGTTTCCGCAGACACGCAGTTTGCGCGCTCTGCGCCGGCTGCGAGGGATTATTTGCACGAGCTGGCTGAGCACCGGGGGCGAATGATGGTTCGATACGCCATCGAAGCCTCACCGCCACGAAGACAAAGCTGCCGCCAAGCGGTTTGCGCTCGGTTTTCGGCTTGGTCCGTGCTTTACGCTTGGCAACGCTCAAGCGCCGCGCAATTCGCGACATCGAGCGCCCGCGTTTCAATGAGCGCCTCTCGTGCTCTACGACGTCGTATTTTAGGTAGCCGGCTTGTCTGCCTGATCCTTGTGCTCCGGGCTGTCCGTGACATCCAGATCGTCGAGCACCGAGTCGATCTTCTCACTGTCGCCGTTATCCAGTTTTTCCTGGACTTCGTCGTCTGTCAGCGAATCGGTTTTATCGGCGGGGTGCTGCTCTGCATTACCCGAAGGCATGGGTTTGTAGTTCATGTCGTCCCTTGATTCCAGTTGAAGGTCTGTTGCAAGCGCAATGGCAAGGCGCCCGAGGTATTCGCAAAAAACCAAAAAGCACCCGCGACGGGCCTGCCACGGGCGGCGCGCAATGGCGGGTCTGTCGACTCTCTGCCCGGCGAAATCACCGCGTCAGGAGACATCCCCTGACCACGACCCTCGGTGATCCTTAACAATCAGCATGAATCGTTCCGAATGTCAAAAAAGGCGGTCTAGAAGGGGAACGCGTTGGACTTGCGGTAGGGCTTGCGTGGCTTGCAGGCCAAGCGGTAGACGAGCGAGGGAAGTTCGTTCGATTGCCAGCGCGGACCGCGACAGCACCCGTGGAGACGCGCACAGGAAGTATCGGTAGACGGAGGATGGTTTGCCTGGGAAGGCGTTTGGAACTGGCAAAACGACTCAGGTGTCGAGTCATGCGCCCCGCGACTTGCACGCCGAAGCGAAGCGAAAGTGAAATAATCCTACCGGCCCAGCGTCACATGCACCAGACACGGCAGATACTTTTCGCTGCCCGGATGCATGCGGATCAAGTTGTCCGCGAGCCTCGGCCAGCCACGCGGCGCGCGGTATTCGAGCAAGCTCACCGATTCGATGCCCGGTGACCACGCGCGCAGACAAGCTTCGATGTCGTTGGTATCGATGCCCCACGGCATTGGCGGTAAGCGATAGTACGGCGTTTTCATCACACCCCACATGGTCAGCGACGAAAACCATTGCGGTATGACATCGAAGATCATCTGGGCTTTGGGAAAGCGCGCGGCGATATCGTTGAACAGGCGCTTCACCGCCGCCGGGTCGAGGTACATCAGCAAGCCTTGAGCGACGACCAGCACATCGCCGTCCGAATCGATCTCTTTTGCCCACAGCGGATCGAGCGCGCTCGCCGCAATGTGACGAAAGCGCTTAGATGGCTGCAAAAAATTCTCCCGAAACGCGATGGCAGCGGGAAGGTCGACGGTGAGCCACTTCATGCGGCCGTTATCGACACGGTGTGCCTGAGTTTCAAGGCCTTCGCCCAGCGAAGCGACTACGCCATTCGGATGATCTTCGAGCCAGCGCAAGACCAGATGATCGATTTCGGCGGCGCGTGCCGCGAACGAGCCGTCCGGGACACCGAAGCGTCCCGCGAAGTCATAATCGATCGCAGCGCAGATTCTGGAACTCTCGGGATCGGACAACACGGGGTTCGGCCGTCTGGCCTCGCACGCGCGGTCATACAGCGTCCACAGCATCGTTTCCGATACGCCCTGAAGGTTCACCACGATATCTGCCTTCGCTTCGCCGTTTTTCGACTGGCGCGCGGCGGCACGTCGGCGCCGTAACGGGACAGTCGCGGTGCTCACAAGGCACCTAGCCGTTTGGCATTGGCTGTCGCGCGGTCGTGAATGGGAGCAAGCGTTTCCTGGATCACGTGCGTGGCCGAATTGGCCAGACGCAGCGGATTGATCGGCGCATTATTGACGACGCCAAGCAAAACGGCCTGCCGCTCCAGCCATTGTGACGCAGTCTGGCTGGATGCCAGCGCGATAGTCGCGGAGGAGGCTTCCCAGATGAGCCGCGTCGTGTCGGCGGCGAGCGTGATGGCGAGGCTGAGACAGCCGGAGCCGAGCGCTTGCAACGCTTCCGTCGCGGCTTCTTTCTTTTCGGTGCTCATCAGGCTGAATTCGGTTTGATCGCGCTCGCTCGGCAACGGTCCCGCCATTGCCATGCGGACCGTGCGATGTCCCACCACCTGCGAGGTCGCGCGGAACATCTCGCTTGCGTCGGAGAGCGTTTCGAGCCAGCTGGTCGAGAGGTCGCGAAGGGGGGAAGCGGACGTAGATGCGGCCATGTAGGCGCTCCTTTGATAGTGGAAACTAGGCGGATGGCCTACTGACGATTGTCGATTGTCGACTGCAACTTGACGATGCGAGCGCGGCTAGTGGAACCGCGAGCAATGCACAGGCCCATGATAGGCCGATAAATGTTGCGACGCAACATAAAAGGACATGTCGCTGCTATTAGTCAAGCAATGCGATGCCTGCATGAAAAGAACGGTCATTCATAAGCGACGATCAGCTAGTTTTCAACGCAGTTCGCTGCGTGCGTTCCTGCGCAGCACATCGGCGGGTACGCCAAAGGTCCGCAAGAACGCGCGACGCATGCGTTCGCGGTCGGCGAAGCCGGTTTCATCGGCGACCACGTTGATCGTGTGACGCCCTTGCTCGATCATGAATCTCGCGGCTTCCAGCCGAATCTGTTCAACGGCCTTGGCCGGCGACTGACCCGTTTCGGCCATGAACGCTCGGCTGAATTGCCTCGGGCTAAGGTTCGCCACCGCCGCGAGTTCCTCGACCGTGAGTGGATTGCGCAGATTGCGGCGAATGTGCGCGACGACCAACTCGATACGATCGGACCTAGGCGTCATCTCGAGCAACGCGGAATGCTGCTTCTGCCCGCCGAGCCGACGCTGATGCATCACGAGAAGCCGGGCGACGAGCTTCGCGGCATCCGGGCCGAGGTCATTGTCGATCAGCGCCAGAATGAGATCGATGCCGGCGGTCATGCCGGCCGAGGTCCAGACCGGGCCATCGTTGATGAAGATCCGGTCCTCGTCCGTCGTCACGTCCGGAAAACGCGCCCTGAATTCGGGTGCATGCGCCCAGTGCATGGTCGCGCGCCGTCCGTCCAACAGTCCCGCTTCGGCGAGCACGAAAGCGCCGCTGCAAATGGAAGCAATCCGTCTCGACGCCTTGGCCGCCGCTTGCACGAACGCGATCAGATTCGCATCGAATGAAGGCATTTTGAGTTCGGTGATCGACCCGACGATGACAGTGTCGAAAGCCGGGTCGTCGAAAGCCTCCGTCGAAAGCGTCATGCCACCCGACGACTCGATCAAGCCACCGTGTTCGGACAACAGACGAATGTCGTAGTACGGGCCGGTCGGCGGAAGGTTCGCCAGTTCGAACGCCGTCAAGGCCGCAAGACTCATCATCTGAAACCTTTGCGGCACGATGAAGCCGATCCGATGCATGGTTAGTCCCGCCGTGTGATGTCCTGAATGGTGGCAACTACGACATGGATCGTAACGGCGCGGAACGTTAAGGTACAAGCGATTTCCGCATCCGCTCGCATCGAGTGAGACGACGAACATTGCGTCGCAAATCGCCCGGGCCGCAGCCGAGCAGATAGTGGCGATCCTTTAAAGCCGCGAAGGCATGGTCTAAAAGTATGTCTCGAGCGGGCGCCGCGCACCGAATACAACCATCGGGCTATTTGCCCTGATCGCCAGGAGAAAGGACATGGACTTCAACCAACTCATCGCGGAACGTAACGCGCACTTCGTTCAAACGCGGTTCGAGCCTGAACTGAAGATGCTGCCGTCGCTGGGGACGATTGTCGTTGGCTGTGTGGATCCGCGTGTCGATCCTGCCGCCGTGCTTGGGCTGGAACAAGGCGAAGCGGCGGTGATTCGCAACGTGGGCGGGCGTCTCAATCGCTCATTGCTCGAAACGCTGGCCGTGCTGAGCGTCGTGGCGCGTGCGGCCGGACGCCCGAATGGCGGGCGCAACCTCGTGCTGCTTCAGCATACGGATTGCGGAATCATCGGATGCCATCGGCATGCGCCTGCGCTGCTTGCGCAGTATCTCGACGTCGAGCCTTCCGCGCTCGATGCCCTTGCCATTACCGAGCCCTACCAGGCAGTCGCGCTGGACGTCGCGGCGCTCAAGGCCAATACGACGTTGCCGGATGATCTAGTGGTGTCGGGTTTGGTCTATGACGTAAAGACCGGTCGTGTCGAAACGGTTGTTCCGCCGGCGCCGTTGCGTGAAGCGGCTGCCTGATTGACCGGTGCCGCGAGCGCCCTGGCATGCTGCCTTGCCGGACAACTTCCGGGCAAGGCAGCATGTCTTTAAGCGATTTTGGTAACGGCTTACTTTCCGATTCCAAGCAAATCGATCTCGAACGTGAGATCGCTGTTCGGCGGAATCGAGCCTATACCGCGTTCGCCGTAAGCGGTCGCTGCCGGGCACGTCAGCTTGGCCTTGCCGCCGACTTTCATCTTCTGCACGCCTTGCGTCCAGCAGGGAATCACGCGACCGAGCGGGAAGCTGGCCGGGCCGCCGTGCTTGTCCGACGCGTCGAATTCGGTACCGTTCGCGAGCGTGCCGCGATAGTTCACGCGCACGACGTCGTCGGCGGTAGGTTGCGGTCCCGTTCCTTGCTCGATGTGTTCGACGACGACACCCGACGGCAACTTGTCGACCGGGTTTGCAGCGAATGCAGTCGATGCAAGAGTCGAAGCAGCAAGCAAAGCAATGACGAATTTCATGCGAGATCCTCGTTTGTCAAAACCTGATTATATCGGGCGCGTTCCCTCGTCCCGAGTCGGCACGCGGCGTTTCAGCTTGGCGGCATCGGCTGACATTCCACTTGATACCAACGATCCACCTGACGTTGCGCCGCTTGCAGATCGTCGGGGTAATACGGATCGAAAAACATGGACGGGTGATAGCCCGCCGTTTCCAGCGCCGCCAATTCGCTGCGATTACGCTCGGATGTGATCGGCGCATTGTTCTTGAGCGCGGTCAGATCGCGGCACTGTGCAGGGCTAAGATGCGTCGTGCCGTTCTGCATGCTGGTGGCGCAACCGGTGAGCAGGATGGCCGTCGCGCAAATCAGAGGCCGGAATCTCGGCAAGTGCTTCATGTCATGTCTCCAGTGAAGTCCAGTTCTCAAGCGCTGCGTGCCAGCCAACGTTACACCGTGCGGGCCATCATAGCGAATCCAGATTCGCCTTCAGCGCACGCGCTTTCGTGGCTATGGCCGCGCGTTCTTCATCGGGCATCCGGCTCAACTGCTTATAGATCATCGTAAGCCGATGATTACGCCCGAGCGTCGCCTCGTTGCGCGCGAGAAAGTCCCAGTAGAGCGCGTTGAAGGGACAAGCGTCTTCTCCGTTGCGGCCTTTTCTGTCGTATGCGCAGCCTTTACAGTAGTCGCTCATGCGGTCGATGTACGCGGCGCTCGAAACATAAGGTTTGCTCGCCATCAAGCCGCCGTCGGCAAACTGGCTCATGCCTAGCGTGTTGGGTAATTCGACCCATTCGAAGGCATCGATATAAACGCCGAGATACCACGCACAGACTTCGGGGACGGAGAGACCTGCGAGCAACGCAAAATTGCCGATGATCATCAGCCGTTGAATATGATGCGCGTGCGCCTCTTCGAGCGACTGGCCGACCGCATGCTTCAGGCAACGCATGCGAGTGTCGCCGGACCAGAACCACTGCGGCAGCGCGCGCTTGTGACGGAACACGTTCTTGCTTGCGTAGCGCGGCATCTGCGCCCAGTACACGCCGCGAATGTATTCGCGCCAGCCGATGATCTGCCGAATGAAGCCTTCCACCGAAGGCAATTCGGCACGGTGCGCGCGATACGCCTCTTCAGCCGCTTCGACCACTTCGCGCGGGTTGAGCATCTTCGTGTTGAGCGCGAACGAAAGCTGCGAGTGGAAGAGACGCGGCTCGTGCGTGCTCATTGCGTCCTGCCATGCGCCGAAGTTCGGCAAGGCTTCCTCAATGAAGCGCGCGAGATGCTGGAGCGCTTCTGCACGATCGAGCGGCCAGCGAATACGCGCGGCCTGCGGATTGCCGAAGCTGTTCACGCCTGCGGCGACGATATCGCGCCATAGCTTCGAATGGTCATGCACCGGCCGAGGGTCTTCGGGCGGCGGCGGTTCGCCATGCCATGCGCGGCGATTGTCGTGATCGTAATTCCACTGGCCGCCTGCTGGCCGATGCTCCGTTTCCATCAGCACGCCATGCTGGGTACGCATATGCCGATAGAACCGCTCCATCAGCCATTGTCCTTTGCCGTGGATGTCGAAGAACTGCTTCGTTTCGTGGCGTCCGGTGAAGAAGTGTTCGCTGTCGACCATTTGCGTGGCGATCGGCAGCGCCTTCGCATACGCGTCGAGCTGATGATCGAGCCGCCATTCGTCGGGTGCCTGATACTCGAAGCGATCGATTCCCTGCGACGCAATCAACGCGTCCAGATTCGCGGGAACGGAGTGCTCGTTGGCCGTATCGTCGATCTTCAGATAGTGAACGCGATGTCCAGCCTCACGCAAACCGTCCGCGAAACGGCGCATCGCCGCGAAGATGGCGATGATCTTCTGCGCGTGATGCAGCACGTAATCCGTCTCCTGCCGCACCTCCATCATGACGTAATGCACGGTGGCGTCGGGCTCGACGAACCAGCTATGCGCGGGGTTCAACTGGTCGCCGAGAATCAGGCGCAAGGTAGTCATGGCGATGGCGTGGAGATTTTGGCGGCAATCTCCTGATGCCAGCAATCCAGACGCCCGGCATGCATCGCAACCCGGATCGCCGCTTTGGCAACGCGAATACGCCTGCGTGTGGACGTTTTGTCGATGCTCTTTGCGCGAGAACGTCGCCTCGGTCAATGCCCCATCGCCTTGACGGCCAGATAGTGGAACGGGTAAGTAATGAGCGCGGTACCCGCCACACCCACGCACCAGAGCAGCACGAACCAGAGAAAGCGGCGGAGTGCCGGGCTTGGTTTCATAAGCGTCATCCTCCGCGCGAGATTAGTGATAAGCCGAGCCGGGTTTCACTTTGCCCCGGAACACCCAGTAGCCCACCGTCGTATAAGCCAGAATGATCGGGATGATGATGACCGCACCCACGAGCGTGAACGCCTGACTCGTTTCCGGCGATGCCGCCTCCCATAAGGTCACGCTGCCCGGCAACGCATAAGGCCACACGCTCAAGAGCAGCCCGATATAGCCCAGGAACACGAGCAGCAGCGCGATAGCGAGCGGACCGGCCTCTGACTCGCGCTTGATCGCGAAGTACATGGCGACCGCCGTCAGCACCACCGCGACCGGCACCGGATACAGCCAGAGATGAAACGACGAATGAAACCAGCGTTCGGCGATGCGCGCATCGGTGAGCGGCGTCCACACGGATATGACCGCGATGAACGCAAGCAGCACGGCCGTGAGCGGAAGGATGAGCGCGCGCATGCGTCGTTGCAGATCGCCATCCGTCTTGAGGACGAGATAACCCGCGCCCAGCAGCGCATAGGTGCATGTGAGACCAAGCCCTGTGAGAAACGGAAAAGGTGCGATCCAGAAGAACGGGTCGCCCGAGAATGCGTTCTGGCTCACGGGTATGCCGTGCAGATAGGCACCCAATATCACGCCCTGAAAAAAGCTCGCGCCAGCCGAGCCGCAGATGAAGAACAGGTTCCAGATATTTTTCGTGCGCGTTGCCTTGGCGCGCACTTCGAAGCTCACGCCCCGAAAGATCAGACACACCAGCATGAAGATGATCGGCAGGTAAAGCCCCGACAGCGCGATCGAATACGCAAGCGGAAAGGCCGCGAACAACGCGGCGCCGCCGAGCACGAGCCAGGTTTCGTTGCCGTCCCATATCGGCGCGATGCTGTGCATCATCAGGTCGCGTTCGGCATCGTCGGGAAAGAACGGGAAGATCATGCCGACGCCGAGGTCGAAGCCATCGAGCGCCACGTAGATGAAGATGCCTGCGGCGATGATCGCAGCCCAAACGATTGTCAGATCCATGTCGTCACCTCACGTGATTTGGCGTGCCGCACGGTTAGCGCGAGACGGCGGAGAAGGGGCGGCGGCCCGTGGCTTCGGTGGGATCGCGCGTGGCGTCGGCAGGCAGCGGCGGCGTTCCTTGCGGTCCCTGGCCGATCATGCGGAAGATGTAGTAGAGCCCGATGCCGAAGACGAGGCAATACACCAGCACGAACAGCAGCAGGGAAAGCCCGGCGGAAGCCTGTGTGATGGGCGAGACTGCATCGGAGGTGCGCAACACGCCATAGACCACCCAGGGCTGGCGGCCCGCTTCCGTCGTGATCCATCCGGCGAGCAGCGAGATGAAACCAGTCGGGCCCATCAGGACGGCGGTCCACTGGAACCAGCGCGCTTCGAATAAGCGTCCGCCGCGTCTGAGCAGATTACCCGTCACGGCGACGAGAATCATCAGCATGCCGAGACCGGCCATCACGCGGAAGGTCCAGAAGATCAGCGACGAATTCGGCCGGTCCGCTTTGGGAAAGTCCTTGAGCCCGCGAATTTCGCCATCCCAGCTATGCGTGAGAATCAAGCTGCCGAGATGCGGGATCTGGATCGCATGACGCGTGACTTCCGCGTTCATATCGGGAAAGCCGATGAGATTGAGCGCCGTGCCGCCTTTCTCGGTTTGCCAAAGGCCTTCTATCGCCGCGATCTTCGCGGGCTGATAGCGCCGCGTGTTGAGACCGTGCTGGTCGCCCACGAGCGCCTGAACCGGCGCGAGCACGAGCAGCAGCCAGAGCGCCATCGACACCATGGTTCGCGTTTCCGCGTCGCGCCTGCCGCGCAGCAGATGCCATGCGCCCGTTGCCAGAACCACGAGCGCGGCGACGATGAACGCCGCAAGCGCCATATGCGCGAGCCGATACGGGAACGACGGGTTGAACACGATGGCGAACCAGTCGACCGGAACCACGTGTCCGTTCTCGATCCTGAAGCCTTGCGGCGTCTGCATCCAGCTATTGGACGAGAGAATCCAGAACGTGGAGATCAGCGTGCCGATCGCCACCATGATCGTCGCGCCGAAATGCGCCTTCGGGCCGACCTTCTCCCAGCCGAACAGCATGATGCCGAGAAAGCCCGCTTCGAGAAAGAAGGCGGTCATGACTTCATAGGTGAGCAAGGGACCGGTGATGGGTCCGGCAAAGCGTGCGAAGCCCGACCAGTTGGTGCCGAACTCATAGGCCATGACCACGCCCGACACCACGCCCATGCCGAAGCCCACGGCGAAGATGCGCGACCAGTAGAGACAAAGCACCTTGTAATGCGGCTTGCCGGTCTTGAGGTAGCAGCCTTCGAGCACGGCGATGAAACTCGCAAGCCCGATGCTCAATGCCGGAAAAATGATGTGAAACGAGACCGTGAAGGCGAACTGAAGGCGCGAAAGGTCGAGAGCGTCGAGATTCATCGGAGCATCCACCAAGGCTGCGCGCTAGCCCGGCGGACCTTGGCGCGGTTCATCGAACCGTGATCTGCGCATGGCGAATCACGGGCCACGTCATCGGGCCGGGGCGTTCGCTTCTTGGAAACGCCTGACGGGCCGGTGTCAATCTGACGACATCATGGCTTCTGCAAACACCTTCGGCATTTATACGTATGTATAGCGAAAGGGCGACATGCCGCTGGCGCGCGGGCGGGAAGACAAATAGCGTGCGAATCTGAAATGCGCGGGTTCGTCGGAGCAAGACGGCGCGCCAGCCTCATGGATGCCGCTTATAGATGCATCCACGCTTTGCATATTCTTCCGACGGTAATAAGCGCATGACGATACGGCCTTTCTCCAAGCGCGATCAAATGACTAGACTCGAAGGTTTTCACGCGTCCAGCCAAGTCGATTATGCCTCGCCAGATCCGGTTCAATGCCTTCATGATGAATTGCGTGGGGCATCTCGCGCCCGGTCAGTGGACAGCGCCCGCAGACGATTCAGTCGGCTATCTCGACACCCGCTATTGGGTCGAGCTTGCAAAGGTGCTGGAAGAGGGCTGTTTCGACGGCCTCTTTCTCGGCGATGTCACCGGCATCTACGATGTCTACGGCGACAGTCCCGCCGCCGCGTTGCGCACCGCCGCCCAGGTGCCGATGAACGACCCCGTGCCGCTGATTCCCTTGATGGCGCACGCGACCAAGCACCTGGGCTTCGGCGTGACGGTATCGGTGGCTTATGAAGCGCCGTATCTGCTGGCGCGGCGCTTCACCACGCTCGATCAGTTGAGCCGGGGACGCGTCGCATGGAATGTGGTGACGTCATATCTGCAAAGCGGCGCGTTGAGTCTCGGGCAGACGGAACTGCGCGCCCATGACGAACGCTACGATCGCGCCGATGAGTTTCTCGAAGTCTGCTACAAACTTTGGGAAGGAAGCTGGCAAGAAGGCGCATTGTTGCGCGATGCCGAACGCGGCATCTACGCCGACCCCGCGCGCGTGCGCAAGATCACACACAAGGGCCGCTACTTCGAAAGCGAGGGTATTTTCCAGTGCGAGCCTTCGCCGCAGCGCACGCCGCTTCTGTTCCAGGCGGGCGGATCGACGCGCGGCACGGCATTCGCGGCCAAGCATGCGGAATGCATCTTTCTCGGCGCGCCCACGCGCAATGGCTTGCGCAAGTCGGCGCAGTCCATCCGCACCGCGCTCACGGAAGCGGGCCGCGCACCGGACAGCGCATTGCTGTTCGCCATGCTGACCGTGATCGTCGATGAAACCGCCGAACGCGCGCAGGCACGCTATGCCGCGTATCAGGCGCGCGCGAGTTACGAAGGTGCCCTGGCGTTGTTATCCGGCTGGACGGGCATCGATCTTTCGCGCTATAAGCCCGACGATACCCTCGCTTACGTCGATACCGATGCCGGCCAGTCCGCACTTGCATCGTTCAGCAAGCTGGACCCGGAACGCGTGTGGACCGTGCGCGATGCGGTGGAATTCGTGACGATCGGCGGACGCGGCGCGGTCGTGGTCGGCGATGCGGCTCAGGTTGCCGACGAATTGCAGGCGCTCGTGGAAGAAACGGATATCGACGGCTTCAATCTCGCGTGGGTAGAGTCGCCGCGCACGTTCCGCGATATCGTCCAATATCTCGTGCCCGAATTGCAAAGGCGCGGTGCGTACAAGACCGAATATGCAGAAGGCACCCTGCGCGAGAAGCTGTTTGGCAACGGCGCCTATCTGCAAGCGCCGCACGTCGGCGCGAGCTATCGATAAATGCTGCTAGTCCCTTAGCGCCCCAGCGAATATGAATCCACGAAATCGTTCGTGGCGCGGCACCCGGTTCGCATCGGACAATCGAAGGTCCGACTTTTCCCGGAGTGTCACACATGAGCGGCGAAGCCCCGCGCCAGTTGCATCTGAACATCAACGCGCTTCATTCCGGCTTCGTGCCTTCCGCATGGCGTCTGGCCGACGCCGATCCGCACGCCTTCATCGATATCGATCATTACGTGCGTCTCGCGCAGATCGCGGAGCGTGGCTGTCTCGACGCAATCTTCCTCGCCGATAGCGCCGCGATCACCGACCAACTCGACATGCGCCCGATCACGGCGCTCGAACCCACGCTGCTGCTCGCGAGCGTCGCGGCCGCGACGAAGCATATCGGGCTGATCGCGACGGCATCCACGAGTTACAACGAGCCGTTCAACCTTGCGCGGCGCTTCGCCACGCTCGATCTGATCAGCGGCGGCCGCGCGGGCTGGAACATGGTCACGACGGCCGATCTGCCTTCGGCACGCAACTTCGGGCTGGAAGCCGTCCCGGATCACGCCGAACGCTATGCGCGCGCGGAAGAGTTCGCCATGCTCGTGAAGACGTTGTGGAATAGCTGGGAGGACGACGCGCTCGTTGCCGACAAAGCCACCGGCCTGTTCGTCGATCTCGGCAAGCTGCATCCCGCCGCGCATCGCGGACGCTTCTTCGCGGTGCAAGGCGCGCTCAATCTGCCGCGCTCGAAGCAAGGGCATCCGGTGCTCGTGCAGGCGGGCGCATCCGGCGACGGGCGTGATCTCGCGGCGCGTCATGCGGAAGCGGTGTTCTCGGCGTCGCAATCATTCGACGAATCGAAGGCGTATCGCGAGGATCTGAACGCGCGTGCGGCGTGTTACGGACGCGGGCCGCATGCGGTGAAAGTGCTCGCAGGTCTCACGACGATCATCGGCGCGACGCAGGCCGAAGCCATCCGCCGTCGCGATGAACTCGTCGATCTCATTCCATGGCGCTACAGCCTGAACCGGATTGCCGGCACGCTCGGCATTCCCGCCGATTCTCTCTCGCTCGACGAGCATCTTCCCGAGAATCTCACGCTGCCCAACAACGGCAACGGTAATCACACGTTCTTTCACGCGACCATCGCGCAGGCGCGCGCGCATGGCTATACGGTGCGCGAACTCATCCGCGCGCTGGCGGGCGGCGGCGGGCATCGCGTGATCGTCGGCACGCCCGAACAGGTTGCCGAGGACATCGCGCACTGGTTCGACGACGGCGCCGCCGATGGCTTCAACCTCATGCCCGACGCGTTGCCGGGCGGGCTCGAAGCCTTCGTCGATGGCGTCGTGCCAATTCTGCAAAAGCGCGGAATCTTCCGACGCGCTTACGAAGGGACTACCTTGCGCGGGCATTTCGGGCTCGATGTGCCGGCGGGGTATCGAGTGAAAGAGGCGGTTTAGGCGAGTTAAACAGCGCTCAAACGATCAACGCCCGGTCATGCCGGGCGTCGTCGCTTACATCACACGCGCATTACTTCTGCGGCGCGCCGTCCCATGCCGGCAAGGTCGCACCGTGATACACCTTCAGGATCGTCGCGGCGACGTTGGCCTGCTGATAACTCGTCTGCAGCGTCTTGACCCACGGCGCCTGCGCATCTTTCGCGTTCACCGCCAGAAAGTTGCGATACGGATTGCCCGGCACTTTCTCCTGCGCAATGCGTTCCTGCGGAATCTGGATGCCCGCTTTGATGGCCCAGTCGGTGTTCACCACGGCAGCGTCCACGTCGCCGATCGCGCGGCCGACGATACCCGCATCGAGTTCCTTGATCTGGACATGCTTCGGATTGTCGGCAATGTCACGCGCCGTCGGCAGCAACCCGACGTTGTCGCGCAGCTTGATGACGCCATTCGCCTGCAGCAGCAAGAGCGCACGGCCTTCATTGCTCGGATCATTCGGCACGGCGATGGTTGCGTTCTGCGGCAGCGCGGCGACCGACTTCACCTTGCGCGAATAAAGCCCGATAGGCTGCACGTAAGTGAAGCCGACCGGCACGATGTCGTAATGGCGCGCCTGAATCTGCGCATCGAGATAAGGCTTGTGCTGGAACGAGTTGGCGTCGAGATCGTGTTGCGCGAGCGCTTCGTTCGGCTGGGTGTAATCCGCGAAAGTGGTGACCTTCACCGTCAGGCCCTGTTTGGCTGCGTTGGCCGCCACCGTGCGCCAGACATCCTCGTCCTCGCCCGACATGATGCCCACGCGCACCGTCTGATTTGCCGCGAACGACGGTGCGGCGCTCATCACGCCGCATGCAAGCAGCAGGGAAAACAGCGCGGTTTTTATCGGCGACTTTATTTTCATGGGGCAAAAGCTGATAAGTTGGGAGAGACGTGATGCTAGAGGCGGCAGCGCTTCGCGACAAATAATATCGAGCGCTATCGATATAGCGCCTTTTCGTTTGCCGTGACGGGCGGTTTGAGCGCTATATAAGGCATGCAGGCGGTGTATTGCTTTGCAGAAAACCTTGTTTGTGAAAGCGTTGCGGGCGGCCTAGATTTGATTCATTCACCATCTGAAGGGGATGAGCCATGCCGCAGTTCCTGTCGCACTATCTCCAAGCCATCTACGCGCCCGCCGGACGCATGCGTGAGCGCTGGCAATTGCGGTCGTTGGAACGTGCGCGCGCCGCATGCGGCTGCAATGCCACGAGCGTAATCGAGCTGCCCGACGACGAAAGCACGCGCGCCGACCGGCTCGAACACATCGCGCTCTATGCGCGCGCAGGCTACTTCAACATGGGCTATACGGTCGATCTATTTCAGTCGCCCGCCGATCTTCCGCCGCACTGAATCCGCATCCGCATCGACGCGCCACGATTCCCGCGCGTCGGTTCATCGTCGATCCAAGCAACGTTTGCATGCCTGAAGTAACGTAAGCGCTGACCTGGACTCGAACCGATTTCACATGACCCTTTCCCGACAACTGCATCTCGGCGCATTCATGCGGCCGGTGAGCCTGCATACCGGCGCGTGGCGTTTTCCCGGCGCGTATGCGGATGCCAACTTCAATTTCCGCCATCTCAAGCAGTTCGTGCAAAAGCTTGAGAGCGCCTGTTTCGACGCATTCTTCATGGCCGATCACCTCGCCGTGCTCAACATGCCCGTGGACGCGCTCAAACGCAGCCACACCGCGACATCCTTCGAGCCGTTCACGCTGCTTTCCGCGCTGGCTTCGGTGACGGAGAAGATCGGGCTGGTCGCGACGGCATCGACGACATTCGACGAGCCGTATCACATCGCGCGGCGCTTTGCCTCGCTCGATCACTTGAGCGACGGACGCGCCGGATGGAACCTCGTGACCACGTCGAACCCGGATGCCGCATTGAACTTCGGCCGCGAGGATCACATGGAGCACGACGAGCGCTATCGCCGCGCGCGCGAGTTCTATGATGTCGTCACGGGCCTGTGGGACAGCTGGGCCGACGACGCGTTCGTGCGCGACACCGAAAGCGGCCTCTTCTTCGATCCCGCCAAACTTCACGTGCTCGGTCACAAGGGCGAATATCTGTCGGTGCGCGGCCCGTTGAATATCGCGCGGCCGGTGCAAGGCTGGCCGATCGTCGTGCAGGCCGGATCATCGGAAGCGGGCAAGCAGCTTGCGGCCGAAACCGCCGACGCGGTCTTCACCTCGCAACCGAATCTGGCCGCGGGCAAGCGCTTTTTTGCGGATGTAAAGAGCCGGCTCGATGCACTCGGCCGCCCGCGCGAGCACCTGAAGATTCTTCCCGGCGCGTTCGTCGTGGTGGGCGACTCGCGCGAGGAAGCACGCGAGAAGCGCGCATTGCTCGATACCTTCGTGCATTACGAAAGCGGTATCGCTTCGCTTTCCATCGCGCTCGGTCACGATGTCTCCTCGTTCGATCCCGATGGTCCCTTGCCCGAGATTCCCGAGACCAATGCGAGCAAGAGCGCGCGCGAACGCGTGGTCGAAATGGCGCGCACGGAAGGGCTGGCCATCCGGCAACTGGCGCAACGCGCGGGCGGCTTTTCGGGCTTGCAGATGATCGGCACGGCAACCGATATCGCCGATGAAATGGAGCAGTGGCTCGCCGAGGAAGGCAGCGACGGCTTCAATGTGATGTTCCCGTATCTGCCCGCGGGTCTCGACGATTTCGTCGACAAGGTGGTGCCGGAATTGCAGCGGCGTGGCATTTTCCGGCGCGCGTATGAAGGCAACACGTTGCGCGAGCACTTCGGTTTGCCAAGACCCGGCAACCGCTTTTTCCCCGCGAATAACGCATAAGCTTATTCGCACACACGCATCCACCGCCTTATATGCGCCGTGCGCCTAGCCGCGTCACGGCGTATTCATTTGCAAATGACATTTGCTTGGTTCCGCTTTTGGCGCGCGTCTCGCATAGTAGGGATTGATGGCTATAGACGTCTTTTCTGAAGACGTTCTGGCGCCTGCCTGCCTCTGCTTTACGACCCTATCCCAAGGAACTCCGCATGTCCGATCGTTCTCTCTCGCTGTCGCGCCGGCGTGCGCTCGCGCAACTGGCCGCCGTCAGCGCAGGCGCCTTCGCGTCGAGCCGCCTCTTTGCCGCCGATGCAGGCAAGACCTTGCGCATCGGCTATCAGAAGTACGGCAACTTCGTGGTGTTGAAGGCACGCGGCACGCTCGACAAGCGGCTTGCGGCGCAAGGCGTCACCGTGCAATGGCTCGAATTTCCCGCTGGTCCGCAATTGCTCGAAGGGCTCAACGCGGGCGCGGTGGATATCGGCACCGTCGGTGAAACGCCGCCGATCTTCGCGCAAGCCGCGGGTGTCGATTTCGTCTATGTCGGCAACGAGCCATCCGCGCCGCGCGCCGAAGCCATCGTCGTGCCGAAGGATTCGCCCATTCGAACGGTGGCCGAGCTGCGCGGCAAGAAAGTCGTGCTGAACAAAGGCTCCAACGTTCACTATCTGCTCGTGGAAGCGCTCAAGAAAGCGGGTTTGGCCTACACGGATATCCAGCCCATCTATCTCGCCCCCGCCGATGCGCGCGCCGCCTTCGTGCAAGGCAGCGTCGATGCATGGGCGATCTGGGACCCGTATCTCGCCGCCGCCGAGAAGCAGGCGAACGCACGTCAAATCACCGATGGCACGAACCTCGTGCGCAACATCCAGTACTACCTCGCCACGCGCAAGTTCGCCACCGCGCAACCGCAACTCGTGCGTGCCGTGCTCGAAGAACTGGATCTGGTCGATCGCTGGGCGCGCGACAACATCCCTGCCGTCGCCACGCAACTCGCGCCCCTCGTCGGTCTCGATGCGGGCATTCTCGAAGTCGCGCTGAAACGGACGGCTTACGGCGTGCAGAGCGTCGCGCCTGCAACGCTCGAATATCAGCAGCAGATCGCCGACGTGTTTAGCAACCTCAAGCTCATTCCGAAGAAGCTCGACGTCACCGAAGCGCGCTGGAACGTCGCGTAATTCTCAGTAGATTCGGGTTAGCAGTTTCGCGCACATTCTTAGCGCGAATCGATGGTTGGGCAAGCGTCGCCGCGTCGCTAGACTGACCCGAGCGCCGGGCTGTTTCTCAAAGCCGCATGCCCGTCTTCACGACACAACGAATTCGAAAGGCAGACCTCCCGATGAATGTTTTCTGGTTCATTCCAACTCATGGCGACAGTCGTTATCTCGGCACGTCGCAAGGCGCGCGTGCCGCTAATTACGACTACTTCCGCCAGATCGCGGTCGCCGCCGACACGCTCGGCTACGAAGGCGTGCTCTTGCCGACGGGCCGTTCTTGCGAGGACGCCTGGGTCGTGGCTTCGAGCCTGATTCCCGCCACCAAGCGCCTCAAGTTTCTCGTCGCGATCCGGCCGGGCTTGAGTACGCCGGGGCTCTCGGCGCGCATGGCATCGACGTTCGACCGGCTTTCCAACGGGCGCTTGCTCATCAACGTGGTGACGGGCGGCGACCCGACCGAACTCGCGGGCGATGGCGTCTTCGAAAGCCACGACACGCGCTACGAAATCACCGACGAGTTCCTGAGCATCTGGCGCGGTCTGCTCGAAAAGTCTCACGACAGCGGCAGTATCGATTTCGACGGCAAGCATCTGCGTTCGCAAGGCGGCAAGGTGCTGTATCCGCCGGTGCAGAAGGCGCATCCGCCGCTATGGTTCGGCGGGTCGTCGCCGGCTGCGCACGAGATCGCAGCCAAGCATATCGACACTTATCTCACGTGGGGCGAGCCGCCCGCCGAAGTCGAGAAAAAGCTCGCGGACATCCGCAAGCGCGCTGCCGCCGAAGGCCGCAGCATCAAGTTCGGCATTCGCCTTCATGTGATCGTGCGTGAAACCGAAAAGGAAGCCTGGGCCGACGCGGACCGCCTCATCAGCAGGCTCGACGATGAAACCATTCAGCGCGCGCAAGCATCGTTCGCGAAAATGGATTCGGAAGGACAGCGCCGCATGGCCGCGTTGCATGGCGGCAATCGCGATAAGCTCGAGGTGTATCCGCATTTGTGGGCCGGCGTCGGCCTCGTGCGCGGCGGCGCGGGCACGGCGCTCGTCGGCAATCCGGAACAGGTCGCCGGTCTCATGAAGCAGTACGCGGAACTCGGTATCGATACCTTCATTCTCTCGGGCTATCCGCATCTGGAAGAGTCGTATCGGTTCGCCGAACTCGTGTTCCCGCTCTTGCCGCGCCAGCAAAAGGAAGCGGCGAACGGGCCGCTCTCGGGGCCGTTCGGCGAAGTGATCGGCACGTCCGAACTGCCGAAGGTCGCGCAAAGCTGAGTATCGTCATGGCAAATCAATCTGCTCGAACGGCTTTGGGCGGCATCGGTGCAAAGGCGCTGCCCTGGATCGTGCCGCTGCTGATTCTCGTCGCATGGGAAGCGGCGGCGCGCACGGGCGGTCTTTCTTCACGCGTGCTGCCCGAACCGCTCGCCGTGGTGAAGGCGGCGTGGGCGCTCATCTTGTCCGGCGACATGTGGGCCAACGTGAAGGTCAGTGCGTGGCGTGCACTCGCGGGCTTTGCGATGGGCGGCGCCACCGGCTTCGTGCTCGGCCTGGCCACGGGGCTTTTCAAGCCTGCGGAAGTCGCGCTCGATTCGACTGTGCAGATGATCCGCAACATCCCTGCACTCGCGATGATTCCGTTGCTGATCCTGTGGTTCGGCATTGGCGAGGAAGCGAAACTCGTGCTGGTTGCGCTCGGCGTGTTCTTTCCCATCTACGTGAACACGTATCACGGCATTCGTTCGGTGGATCGCGATCTCATCGAGATGGCGCGCAGCTACGGGCTGTCGGGCATGGCGTTGTATCGGCATGTGATCTTGCCGGGCGCGTTGCCTTCCATACTCGTCGGCGTGCGCTTCGCATTCGGGCTGATGTGGGTAATGCTGATCGTCGCCGAGACCATTTCGGCGCAATCGGGCATTGGCTATATGACGATGAACGCCCGCGAGTTTTTGCAGACCGATGTGGTGCTCGTCGGCATTCTGCTCTACGCGCTGCTCGGCAAGCTCGCCGACATGGCGGCAAGGGCCATCGAGCGCGTCACGCTACGCTGGCATCCGGCTTATCAGACCAAGGCGCGCACATGAGCACGGTGAATCCCTCTCTCGAACGAGCCGTTATCGCGCGTCATGCTCCTCGTCCAGGCTCGGTCGTGCGTGCGGCGGAGGGCGATCTCGCGGTATCGCTGCAAGGCGTGGAGAAGCGTTTCGGCGAGCGCACGGTGTTGTCGAAGCTCGATTTTTCGATCGAGCGCGGCAGTTTCGTGTCGATCGTCGGACGCAGCGGCTGCGGCAAGTCCACGCTGCTGCGGCTGATCGCCGGCCTCGAAGCGACCACGGCTGGCGTGCTGCAACGCCGGGCCGCTATGCCGGATGCCGAGTTGCAGGTTCGCATCATGTTTCAGGACGCGCGTCTTTTGCCGTGGAAGAGCGTGCTCGACAACGTGATGCTCGGTCTGCCGCGTTCGGCGCGTGACGAAGCCCGCGCGACGCTTGCCGAAGTGGGCCTTTCCGAGCGAGAACGCGACTGGCCTTCGCAGTTGTCGGGCGGTCAGCGGCAACGCGTGGCGCTGGCGCGGGCGCTGGTGCATCGGCCGGACTTGCTGCTGCTCGATGAACCGCTCGGTGCGCTCGATGCGTTGACGCGCATCGAAATGCACGGGTTGATCGAACGGCTGTGGCGAGAGCATCGATTCACCGCACTGCTTGTCACGCACGACGTGCAGGAAGCGGTGTCGCTTGGCGACCGCGTGGTGCTGATCGAGGAAGGGCGTATCACGCTGGATACGAAAGTGGCGCTGCCGCGTCCGCGCTCGCGTGCGGCAGAAGGGTTTGCGGAGTTGGAGGAGGCGGTTTTGTCGCGGGTTCTGCGGCGGTCGTGAGCGCTAGGATTGGACGTTTTTCGCGTATTTCCGCATTAGAACGTACGGGACGATGTCATGCCAACCTCGGCTCGGGTTCATCGAGCGAACACGAGCATGCCCCGCGATCCAAAACCCAACGCAGCTTGGAACCCCAACATTGATATAGAACACCGTTCGCGGCCATTGCGCAAAGGCGCGTCGTCATGAGAACCGAACACGCGCCTTTCTCCCGACATCACACCACGAAGAACCCATGCGTGCCATCGCGCTCCAGTTGCGCAACGAGGCCGTATTCCCAGTCGAGATAAGCCTGCATGGCTTCGCGCGCATTGCCCACGCCTTCATACGGACGGCGATACCGGTCGATGCGTGGCGACGCAAGCCGTGCTTCCCCGCCTTCGGTCTGCAAACCGGCGCGCACCCACGCGGCGTTGCCGCCTTCGAGCACATGCACGGGTTTGCTCGTGAGCGCCGCGATTTCAGCTGCGGCGTAGGGCGCAAGCGCGCTCGTGCCGCATGTGACGACGTAGCGCTTCGCATCGGGAAGGTCGCGCAGATCGTCGTGAGCGGGCGTGATGCGCGAACGCAGAATCCAGTGCGCGCCGACGATATGCGCCTTCACGTAGTTTGCGCTCGGTGCAACGTCGAGCAACACGACGCCGCTCGCGGGATCGTCGAGTAAAGCCGACAATTCCTTCGGCGCGATGGTCGGCACGGGAGCGGGCGCGGGCCGTTCGGGACGCCACGGGCCGCTCTCGGTCAACGCATCGGGGCCGGCTTCATCGACGACATACGCTTCGACGTTCATCTGCGCGAGCCATGAGGCGGTCATGTTGGCGCGCACGCCGTCATCGTCGAAGAGCACGACGCGTGCGCCGCGCACCGGCGCGAACATCTCCGTTTCCTGCACGAGCTGACCGCCCGGCGCGCTCTGAAAACCGGGCGCGTGCGCGGCTTCGTATTCGGTTGGCGTGCGTACATCGAAACGATACGTCGTGCGCGACGTATCGCGCGCCCAGCGCGCGGCTTCATCGAGCGAGGAACGTCGAACGCCTGCACGTTGCGCAAGGGCAAACGCGGCCTGCCGTGACGCTTGCAGATCGCGAGGCGCGCGTCCCGTGTCATCCTCGAAACGGCGCTTGCTGCCGTGTTCCAGCGTCTGCCCCGCGAGCGTCCAGCCGATGGTCCCATTGCGCAGCGCCGCCACCTTGTTCGGCAGCCCTGCATTCACGAGCGATTGCGCGCCTATGATGCTGCGCGTGCGCCCCGCGCAATTCACGACGATACGCGTAGCCGGATCGGGCGCGAGCGCGCGTGCGCGCAGCACGAGTTCCGCGCCGGGCACGCTCACGCTGCCCGGAATGTTCATGGTCTGATATTCGTCGAAGCGGCGTGCGTCGAGCACGACGAGATCGTCGCCGTTCTTCTGCAGCGCGTCGAGCGTTTCAGCGGAAAGCGAAGGCGTGTGACGCTTCGCTTCGACGAACTCGCCGAAGGCCTTGCTCGGCACGTTGACATCGCGAAAGACTTCGCCGCCCGCGCGAATCCAGCCATCGAGACCACCTGCGAGCAGCGCGATGTTCGTGTAGCCGAGCGCGTCGAGCTTGTCGGCGGCGCGCACGGCGAGACCTTCGCCGGCATCGAAGAGAACGATCGGCACATCGCGGCGCGGCAGACGCGCATGCACGTCGAGTTCGAGACGCGTCAACGAAAAATTGGCTGCGAACAGCGGATGGCTCTGCGCATGCGGATCTTCTTCACGCACGTCGAGCAGCGCGATCTCCTGGCGGGCAAGCAAGCGCTCGCGCACGTCCTCGAAGGTGCGAACGGGATAGGTCTTCATGTCGTGCGGTCTTCCTTCGGTTTTCCAGGCGTTCGAGGCTATCACCGCGCGAGGCGCAAGCGAAATAGCGGATTGGCATAAGGATATGGGCGCGGTTCGCGGCGTGCTCATTAGAAAAGCATGATTCCTTCGTTTGCACCGCCAATCCGCGGCTCGATACTCGGTATCCCGACAATCCCAGGATGCCCCGTTCCATGACCCAAGCCTTCGATCAGCAAGCACGCGAAACGCTGCGCCTCATCGGTCCCGATCCGGACGACTGGGTCGCGAGCCGCGAGGGCATCGACCATAACGTCGTGATCGTCGGCGGCGGCCAGACGGGCGCGGCATTCGCGTTCGGGCTGCGGCGCGCGGGCATCGGCCGGGTGAGCGTGATCGATGCCGCGCCCGACGATACGCGCGCGGGCGTCTGGCAAACCTATGCGCGGATGAATCGCCTGCGCACGCCGAAAAATCTCGCCGGACCCGAGGCCGGTTTGCCGGGTTTGAGCTTTCAGGCGTGGCACGAGGCGCGGCATGGCGAAGCGTTGTATGCGGATATCGAGCGCATCGGACGCGAGCAATGGGCCGAATACCTCGCGTGGTACCGGCACTTTCTCGCCATTCCCATTCGATACGGCACGACCCTGACGCTGATCGAACCGTTGGGCACGCATTTCCGGCTGCATCTTTCAGTGCGGACCGACGAAGGCACTCAGACGCGCGTGGAAACCGCGCGCAAGGTAATTTTAGGCAATGGCGTCGCGGGCAACGGCCGGCCGAATATCGTGCCGCCGCTCGCCGGTCTGCCCGCCACGCACGTTGCTCACACCACCGACGCGATCGATTTCAACGCGTTGCGCGGCAAGTCGGTGGCGGTGATCGGCTCGGCGGCTTCGGCCTTCGATGCCGCCGCGACCGCGCTCGAATCGGGCGCGGCCACCGTGCATCTGTTCGTGCGGCGTGCGTCGCTGCCTTCGGTGCCCGTGAGCCGCGCGAAGGCATATCCCGGCGCCTACGACAACTTCCCCGCTCTGCCCGATGCCACGCGCTGGAAGCTCGCCCTGCGCTTCAGACGCGCCGGTTCGACCGCGCCCGCCGATGCGATCGATCGCGTCGCGCGCTTCGACAATTTTCATTTGCATCTCGGCGCGCCCTGGCAGCATGCCGAAGCCGCGGGCAAGCAAGTGAAGGCGCAAGTCGGCGACGAAACGTTCTCGTTCGATTTCGTCATCGCCGGCACGGGTTACGCGGTGGACCTGCATGCACGGCCCGAGCTTGCGCGGATAGCCGATCACGTTCTGCTCTGGCGCGATCGATACGACGCTGCCGCCGACGAACGCGACGACGCCCTCGGCGCGCATCCGTATCTTGGAGATGCACTGGAATATCTCGAGAAAACGCCGGGCAGCGCGCCGTTTCTGAAGAACATTCATGTGTTCAATCCGGCGGCATTCGTGAGCCGTGGCGTGCCCGTCGGCGACGTGCCGAGCATGAAGCGCGACATACCGGCCGTGATCCGGCGCATCAGCGAAGATCTGTTTCTCGAAGACCTCGATGTGCACGAAGCGCGCATGCATGGCGACGTGCCCGCCGATTTCGACGCCTCGCGCTACGCGCATCGGCTCCATGAGAAAACGGATGCACAGCCGGCTAGCTGAAGCGCGCGACCCGCTTCGTCATGTAAGGAGAAGCGGCGTCAGACGAGTTCCGCCGCCCGGCCGACCTTGAACGCGGCGAGCTCGTCCGGCTCGCATTGCGCAATCAGCCCCGTCTCCCATGCGAGATACGCGCGCGCGGAATCGAGGTTGCCATCATGACGGTCATGCACGAAGAAGAGATAGTCGATGCGCGTCTCTTGCGGCAACTTCACGGCATCGCGATCCACGGGCAAGCCACGTTGCTCCCACGCATCGAGCCCAAACGCGGCGAGTTCGATATTGGCGAAACCTGCTTCGCGCAGATCGGCTGCGACGAGACGCGCCGATGCTTCCGACGCTGCATCGGCAAACAAAACCAGCGGCGTGTCGAGACGCGCATGCAAGGCGGTCAACGTATCGAAGACGCGCGGGCGAACGGTCCAGCGCGCGCCAACCGGCCGGCCGTTCTCATGCGCCGCGCTCGACCGCAGGTCGAGCACGATTGCGTTCGCGGATGGCGCTTCTTCGAGGAGATCGGTTCGATCCAGCGCAGCGGCAGCGGGCGCATGCGTATTCCACTTCGACACGATGGCCACGTCGACGGTCGCCGCTTCGTAGCCCAATTGCACGAGCCAGTGAGCGATGACCGGCGCGCGGATGCCGTCGTAGTCGATCAACAAGAGACGCGCATGACGCACTGCCACGCTCTGATCCGTCGCCTGCACGAGCTGACCGCCCGGCGCATGGGCGGCGAAGGGCAGACCATCGCGCGCGTATTCCTCCGGCGTGCGGACATCGAGCAGATAGGTCGTGCGTGCGGTATCGCGACGCCACTGGTTCGCGTTCGCCTCATCGAGCGCAATCACGCCGAAGCGTCGCGCAAGCGCTTGCGCACGCTCGCGTGCCTTGGCTTCGTCGTGCGCGCTTGCCGCGCTCGGGATGATGTCCGCGTAACTGCGCGTGCTGCCGTGTTCCAGCGCAAGACCGGCGAGCGCCCATCCTTGCGTACCGTTTTCCAGCGCGAAGACATCGCGACGGATGCCGAGATTGCGCAAGGTCTGCGCGCCGATGATGCTGCGCGTGCGCCCCGCGCAATGCACGACGATGGTCGTATCGGGCGAGCCCGCGAAGGCGTCGATATGCGCCGCCAGTTCGCCGTTCGGCACGCACACCGCGCCCGGAATCGCCATCTTGCGATGTTCGTCGCGCGTGCGTGAGTCGATGAGCGAGATCGGACAGCCGCCGCGTTCGGCGCGCCAGCGTTGCAGTTGCGCGGCGCCGACATGCGGCGTGCCGTATTCGTGTTCGACGAGTTCGCCGAAGGTCTTCGACGGCACGTTCACGCCGCGAAAGAGCGTATAGCCCGCTTGCCGCCATGCGGCCGTGCCGCCTTGCAGGATCGCGATATCGCCGTAGCCGAGCCCTTGCAGACGGGCTGCCGCGCGACGCGCCACGGCGTCTTCGTTGGCGCCATCGTCGCATAGCGCGATGCGCACATCGGCGCGCGGCAGGAGGCGCGGCGCATCGAGTTCGAGCCGGCTGAAGGGAAACGGTACGGCGAAAAATGGATGGCCTTCGCCGAACTGACCCGCTTCGCGCACATCGAGCAGCGCGAGTTCGCGGCCGTCGTTGAGCCACTGGCGTAGCGTTTCGGCGTCGATAAAGCGCACGGCGTCAAATGATGAAGGCATGGGAGATCAGGTACAGGTGAGCCGGAAGGCACGGCGAAGATCGTCGATCAGATCGGCGGGGTCTTCGAGACCCGCGTGCAGCCGCACGACCGGCGCATCTTCAGTGAAATAGCCATGCACGCGAAGCCGCGATGCAGGTGCGATGAGCGCAAGGCTTTCGAAGCCGCCCCACGACGCGCCTTGAGAAAAGAGACGCAGGGCATCGACGAAGGCGCGGGTTGCATCGGGCGTCTTGCCGCGTGCGAATGCGAACGACACGAGACCGTTCGCGCCTTGAAAATCACGACGCCAAAGCGCGTGTGACGGATCGTCCGGCAACGCGGGATGATAGACACGCGCGACCGCGCTCTCCGTCTGCAAATATTCGGCGATGGCCAGCGCATGCCGCGCATGTTGCGCAAGCCGCACACCGAGCGTGCGCGCGCCACGCAGCGCCAGATAGGCATCGTCCGCGCCGACAGCCAGGCCGAGAGCATCGTGGGTATCGCGCAGACGCAGTGCAAGCGCGCGGTCGTTCGTTGCAACCGCACCCTGCATGATGTCCGAGTGTCCGCCTATGTACTTCGTCGTCGCCTGAATGGAGATATGCGCGCCGTGTTCGAGCGGTCGATGCAGAACGCCGGCGCTATACGTGTTGTCCGCGGCGAGCAAGAGGCCGTGCTCGCGGGCGAACGCACCGAACGCGGGAAGATCGACGACCTCATACAGAAACGAACTCGGCGACTCGACATAGACGAGCCGCGTCGTCGCGCGCAACGCATGGCGCGGCGGCCCGTCTTGCGCGGCAAAGTAAGTGGCTGCGATGCCGAACCGCGCAAGCAGAGGCTCGATGCGCTCGCGCACCGGGCCATACACACTGTCCTGAATCAAGACGTGATCGCCCGGCGACAACAACGCCAGGAACACCAGCGTAATCGCGGATGCACCCGATGGCGCGAGCAACGCGTGCGCCGCGCCTTCGAGTTCGCCGATCACCGCTTCGAGCGCTCGATGCGTCGCCGTGCCATGACGGCCGTAAGTCGCGACATCCTCGCCATCGTGGCGTTGTTTGTGCAACCGCTCGTAGTCGGCGCTGCTGGCAAAGCGCACGGTGCTCGTGCGTACCACAGGCATGTTCACCGGCGCCGCGCCATTCTCGAAGCCAGCGAGACCCGCGTGCATGAGCCGCGTGGCGAGCGCGGTACGCTCGTCCGTCATCAGCCGACCGCCTGGGTCTGATGGTGCAGATGCGTCTGGTTGTATCGAACGATCTTGCCGTTTTCGAAACCGAGACGTCCCGTGAGCGTTTCGAGTGGCCTGCCGTAGAGATGGAAGTGCAGCGTCGGCTGCTCGCCGGTCACGTGGATGCTGTGGATATCGTCGGGCAGGAAAGCGATGGGCGTGCCCGGTTCGACCAGCACTTCGCGGTCCACCTCGACGCTCGCGCGGTCCTCGTCGTTGCGGTCGTCCGTGCGGCGATACACGCGGTTCAACTCGCTGCCTTCCACCGCGACGATCACGGCCCACGTGTCGTGGTTATGCGGGATCGTCGCCTTGCCGGGCAACAGCGAGTTCAAATAGAGCGCGATGCCATCGCTGCCCGGATTGAGACGGTAGCGCGTCGACGTATCGCCACTGGCCGGATCGGGCGGAGGAAAGGCTTCGCGCGTGAAAAGCTCGGGCTGGTCTGCAAGTGTCTGCAATGCGGCCGCGATGTTGGCGAGCGCGTTACGCGTGAGCCCATCGCGTTCGAGAATGGCATGCGTTTGAGCGACGAGCGTATCGACGCGCTGCGTGATGTGAGGGGCGATGGAGGGTGTCGTCACGATTGATTCGATGCTAGCGTGAGGGATGAGCGCGAACGCGTGCGCCGCACGCGTGTGCCCGCGCTGTCGAGAAAGCGCTGCGTGCGTTCGTCGCGCGGCGCATGAAAAAGTTGTGCGGGTGTGCCTTCCTCGACGATCACGCCGCCTTCGGTGAAGACCACGCGGTCGCTGATGTCCTCGGCAAAGCGCATCTCGTGCGTGACGAGCACACACGTAAGGCCTTCGTCCACGAGTTCGCCGATTACGTTCAGCACTTCGCCGACCGTTTGCGGATCGAGCGCGGAGGTCACTTCGTCGAAGAGAATGAGTTCGGGCCGCATGGCAAGCGCGCGTGCAATGGCCACGCGTTGCTGCTGTCCGCCCGAGAGTTCGCCGGGATACGCGTGGGCTTTATCGGCGAGACGCACCTTGGCAAGCAATGCGCGCGCCGTGTGTTCGGCTTCCGCGCGGCTCGTGCCGAGTACGCGGACGGGCGCGATGGTGAGGTTCTCGAGCGCGGTGAGATGCGGAAAGAGGTTGTATTGCTGAAACACGAAGCCAATGCGCTTGCGCAATTCGATCTTCTGCTCGTCGCGCGTCAAGGCCGCGACATCCACACCGTTTACGCGCACTTCGCCACGCTCGGGCGTGATGAGGCCGTTGATGCAACGCAGTATCGTCGACTTGCCCGAGCCCGAAGGCCCGATGATCGATACGGCCTGATTGCGCTTCACGCTCAGATCGATACCGCGCAGCACGGGCGTGGTCCCATACGACAGATGGACGTCGCGCATTGTGACGAGGCCCGCTGGCGGTTCCATATCGAGTCTGGCGACGGCGCGCCCGTAGACGAGAGACATCATGCGTGGCTAGGAAGGGGAATCATTCGGCGCTCCGGCGCTACCTCTTGGGTGAGAGGCCCATTGTAGGAATGGCGCGATGCTTTCCGAACGAAGCAATCTTCACAACCTTATATGCGGCGTAACGGCGCTTTTCTCGGCGCGTGCTTTCCTTAGCAGATCAGATTCGTTTGCAGCGCGCGGCGCTGTGCCTACGCTAGCGTGTCCCGCAATTCGAACATGCAAGCCGAGGCTCCGATGTCTTCTGCCGTATCGCTTCAATCTTCTCTTCTTTTCACGCTCAAGCGCGCGACCCTCGCCGCGCTGACTCTCGCAGGCGTCAGCGCAGGAACGGCGCACGCGGATGCCACGCTCGATCGCATCGACTCGCGTCATGAGATCGTCGTGGGCGTGATGATCACAGGCGGTCCATTCGGTTCCATCGATCCAGCCACGCAAAAGCTGCGCGGCTTCAATGTCGATCTGGCGCAGGACATTGCGAAGCGTCTGAACGTGAACGCGCAACTCGTTTCAGTGCAGCCTTCCACGCGCGTGCAGTTCTTGCAGCAGGGCAAGGTGGACATACTCGTCGCCAATATGGAATTCACCGAGCAGCGCGGCGAGATTCTCGATCATGTCGCGACGCCTTACTATCAAGTGGGCGGCACGGCGATCACGGCGAATACGAGCGGCATCATGCGGTGGGAAGATCTGCGCGGCAAACCGGTTTGCATCTCGCAGGGCAGCAGCTACATCAAACCCGTGGTCGAAAAGTATGGCGCGATTCCGCGCGCGTTTCCCGGCGCGGCCGAGTCCTTGCTCGCACTGAAGGGCGGCAACTGCGTGGCCGCGGTTCACGATGCCGCGCCGCTGCTCTATCCGCTGCAACAGCGCGATCCCGAGTGGCGCGCGTATCGAACCTTGCAGCCCGAACTCGCGCCCGCGCCTTCGGTGATCTGGGTGCGGCAGGGCGAAAAGGACACGGCCGCACGTATCGATAGCTTCGTGCGCGACTGGCATCGCACAGGCTGGCTGATCGATGTCGAAGCGAAGAACGGTCTCACCCCGCCATCGCCCGCGCTCGCGCAATGGCACACGACGCAGGTGTCGTCGAAATGACATCGTTCGCGCACGAGTTGATTGCACGCGCGCAGCACGCGGGACTCGACTACCGCTTTCTGCTCGATAGCTACGATCGCGCGTCGTTCGTGAGCGGCATCGGCTTATCGATCGGCATCGTTGCGGCGACGCTGCTCGGCAGCGCAATCGTCGGCGTGGTCTTGCTCGTGGCGTTGCGTTCGAGCAGCGCGTTGCTCGAAGGCATTGCGCGCGGTGTGATCGAACTCACGCGCAATACGCCGACCATCGTGCAACTGTACTGCGCGTTTCTCGTGCTCAATACGCTCATCACGCAGCATCTGCAGGCGCATGGCGCGGACAATCCGCTCAAACCGTTTCTGTGGGTCGTGATCGTGCTTTCGATCAACAAGGGCGCGTTTCATGCCGAAGCGCTGCGCGCCGGTTTCGATGCCTTGCCGCGCGAAACGCTCGAAGGCGCGGACTCGCTCGGCTTCTCGCGCAAGACGCGCTTCTTGCGCGTGGAGTTGCCGCTGGCGTTACGCGCGGCGCTGCCCGCGCTCGTCAACAATGCGGTGGAACTGGTCAAGGCATCGGCGATTGCATCGGCTATCGCGGTCGGAGACATCACGTATCAATCGATCATGATCTGGACGCAGCGCGACAACGTACTCGCGTTGATGCTGCTGATACTCGCGTTCTTCTACGCGCTCACGGCGCTCGTCAACGTGTCGGGCCGCTGGATAGAGCGGCGGCTTGCGGTGCCCGGTTATGGTCAGCGATAGACCCGGCGCCTATGCGGGCGCGACCATCGCCGTGGCCGCGCTCGTGCTATGGCTCATGGCGCCGCGCGATATTCCCGGCGCGCAACTGCTTGCCGATTTCGTTCGATGGCTGCCCGCGTTGCTGCATGGCTTCGCAATCAATGTCGCGGTGAGCATCGGCGCGTTGACATTCGGCACGGTGCTGGGTGTGTTCGTCGGTTCGCTCTCGCTGGCTCGCGGTATCGTCGGCCGGGCGGCGCGGCTTTGGGTGCAGGCGTTTCGCAATGCGCCGTGGCTCGTGCTGATTTTTTTCACGACCTATGTGTTTCCGTTCGAGTTCGATCTAGGCGGACATGTCGTGCCGTTTCCCGACTGGCTCAAGGTGGTTGCGGCGCTCGCGCTGCCGGCGAGCGCGAATATTGCCGAGGTATTTCGCGGCGCGGTGCAGTCCATTCCCTCCACGCAATGGGATGCCGCCGGTTCGCTCGCCATGTCACGCCGGCAGATTCTCTTGCTGATCGTGCTGCCGCAATGCATGCGCCGCATGCTGCCGCCGTGGATGAACGTCTACGCGATCATCACGATGGGCACGGCGCTGTCATCGCTCGTCGGCATTCACGACGTGCTCGATACCGCGCAGATCGCCAGCACGACGGTCGCGCATTCGAGCTTCACCGTGCTCATGTACATGAGCGCGCTCGCGTTGTTCTTCGTTTATTGCTATCCGGTGACGCTCGCGACCCGCGCGGTCGAGCGGCGCTTGCGTTCGCGCTAGGCTTATCTTCGTCAGGCGCGGCGTTGCCCGCGCTCCGCGCTCGCGGAGACATCTCCTTACCCGTTCCGTTAATCGAATTGCGCGAGCCAAAGGCAGTCGTTATACTGCCTCGGCGGTATAGTGGCCTGACCACTGCAATTGGCCTGACCGCGACAGACAAAGGTAATGGCAACTCCTGGCAAGCATCGCACCGGCATTCGCGCCCGTGCGCTTACGAAAGGCGTGTGATCATGATGTCGTCTCAAAGCCTCGGCCTCGCCCCAAGTAACGCCCGCAATTTTCTCGAACAGTCGTACCATTCTTTATCTCTCGACACAGGGGGAGGGCCGAACGCGCCCTGATCGTCCATACGCATTCGGCCTGACAAAACGCTAATTCAATCAACGATAGCAGGCGACATGAAAGGAGACACAAGGATGTTCCGCAATGGAAAGACGGCCGCGCTCGCGCTGGCCTCATGCCTCATCGCAACCGGTGCGCACGCGCAAGTCGCAACCGGCGATACCTCGCAGAAGAAGATCGCGTTGTCCAACAGCTTCGGCGGCAACGCCTGGCGGCAGTCGATGCTGAAGAGCTGGAACGCCGTGTCGGAGCAGGCGGTCAAGGACAAGAAGGTCGCCGCCGCGCCCGCGTTCACCACGGCGGAGAATCAGGTCACGGAGCAGGCGCAACAGGTGCAGAACCTCATCCTGCAAGGCTATAACGCCATCGTGATCGATGCCGTCTCGCCCACCGCGCTCAACGGCACCATCAAGAAGGCATGCGCAGCCGGCGTGGTCGTGGTGTCGTTCGACGGCATCGTCGATGAACCCTGCGCGTATCGCGTCAACTTCGATTTCAAGGGCTGGGCGGAACAGGGCGTCGATTTTCTGGCGCAGCGTCTCAACGGCAAGGGCAATATCCTCGAAGTGCGTGGCGTGGCCGGCATCTCGGTCGACAACCTCATGCATGAAGGCGTGCTCGAAGGCATGAAGAAGCATCCGGGCATGAAGCTCGTCGGCTCCGTGTATGGCGACTGGACGCAATCGGTCGCGCAAAAGGCCGTGGCGGGTATCTTGCCGACGCTGCCGCAAGTGGATGGCGTCGCGACCGAAGGCGAAATGTCCTTCGGTATCGCGCAGGCGTTCAAGGCAGCCAATCGCCCGACGCCGCCGATGATTATCGGCAGCACGTATCCCGAACTCAACTGGTGGAATGAGCAGACGAAAACCGGCTATCAGTCGCGTTCGCTGTCGAATCCGCCGGGCGCGGTGAGCTTTGCTTTTTGGGTCGCGCAGCAAGTGCTGGCAGGCAAGAAGATCCCGAAGGAAGTGACCATCAACGTGCCGCTGCTTGAAATCTCGCAACAGGAATTGCCCGCGAAGCTCGCGGCGACGCCACCGGGCGGCATCAGCGATGTCACCTACACGTTGCCGCAAACCGTCGCGCTGCTCGACAAGAAGTGATCTCCATGGCGGCGCATGCCTGCAAGGGCCGCGCCGCTTTCTCCACACATGGAGCACGTGAATGAGTGCAACTTTTGATACCGGTAACAGCGGCGGCACCGGTCATGCCGGCAAGCGCGCCGCGCTGATTCGCTTCGAAGGCATCGGCAAGACGTTCGGCCGCGTGCGCGCGCTGGCCGATGTCGATTTCACCTTCCTGCAAGGCGAGTGCGTGGGTATCGCCGGGCATAACGGCGCAGGCAAGTCCACACTGATGGCCGTGCTCGCGGGCGTGTACGAACCGACGCAGGGCACTATCGAAGTGGACGGCAAGCATGCCGAAGGCTACGACGCCAACTCCGCACGCGATGCAGGCGTGCGCTGCGTGTTCCAGGAACTGTCGCTATGCGCGAACCTGACGGTTGCCGAGAACATGTGCGTCGTGCACCCGCAATTGCATGGACGCGGCTGGCGGCGTCGCGCCACGGCGTTGATGCGCGAGAAGCTCGAAGAGATTTTTCCCGGCAATGGATTGAAGGGCAATGAGCTCGTTTCCGATCTCACCCTCACTCAGCAACAGATGGTGGAAATCGCGCGCGGCTTCACGGTGACGGATGCGCCCGTGCGTCTTGTGATTCTCGACGAACCGACGTCTTCGCTCGATGCTCACACCGCCGACCAGTTGCTTGCCTTCGTGCGCAAGGCGGCGCAAAGCGGCATTACGTGTCTACTCATTACGCATATGTTGGGCGAAATAGAGCGCGTGGCGGACCGCGTGATGGTCATGCGCGATGGCGGTATCGTCAGCGTGCTGGGCCGTGACGATGCAAAGCGCGAATCGATCATCCAGGCGATGGGGCAGCACCTCGAAGCCGACAAGACGCCGGGCGCGGTACGCGAACAGAACGCGCGCAATGACGAGCGGCATTTTCGCTGGACGCTGGGTGCCAAACGCGAGACATCCGTCGATGCCGCGCGTGGCGAAGTCGTCGGCTTTGCGGGACTTGCGGGACAAGGGCAGACCGAAGCGTTGCTCGCCATCTACGAAGCCGCGACGAATAATGCGAGAGTCGCTTTCGTGGCGGGCGATCGCGCTCGCGACGGCGTGTTCCCGGTGTGGTCGATTGCGCAGAATTTGGACTTGCGCTGGCTTGCGGGCGGCATGAAACGCGCGCGCGGTCTGGTCGATCTCGCGGCGGCCCGTGAAGTGGTCGAAGCATGGCGCGCGAAGATCGGCATACGCGGTGCGTCGATGAACGCGGGCATTCTGTCGCTCTCGGGCGGCAATCAGCAGAAGGTGCTGTTTGCCCGCGCGCTTGCATCGAATGCAGAACTCATCCTGATGGACGATCCCACACGCGGCGTCGATGTCGGCACGAAACGCGACATCTATCAGCTCGTGCATGCGGAAGCCGCGAAAGGCCGCACGTTCATCTGGTACACGACCGAAAACGAGGAACTGTCGCACTGCGACCGCACTTACGTGTTCCGTTCGAGTCACGTCACGCGTGTGCTGCATGCGGACGAATGCACGGAAGAAGCGCTGCTCGCGGCGAGTTTCGAGGAGCAAGCAGCATGACGCCCGCCAGTAGTAACACCCGCGCCAACGCATCCAATACGCAAGCACGTTTGCGCGCCTTGCTTCCCGCCATCTCGCTCGTCGCCGTGTTGGTGCCGATTCTCGTCATGCAGCCCACGGTGATGAGTTACTTCGGTTCCAGCCTGCTGCTGAATCTCGCCGTGCCGATCGTGCTCGCCACGCTCGCGCAGCTTGCGATCATCACCGTGAACGACCTCGACCTTTCCATCGGACCATTCGTGAGTCTCGTCGCGTGCATCGGCGCGACGCTGCTCGTGAAGACGCCGTGGCTCGGCGCGTTGACGCTCGTCGGTTGCGTGCTTGCATATGCGGCTGTCGGCGCGCTCATCGAGTTGCGCCAGATACCGTCTATCGTCGTCACGCTCGGGCTTTCGTTCGTGTGGAGCGGCCTTGCAATCGTGCTCTTGCCGTCGCCTGGCGGGACGAGTCCCACGTGGCTCGGCAACGCAATGAATTATCAGACGCCCTTCATCGCCGCGCCTATCGTGTGGTCGGTGCTGATCGCGATCATCGGTCACTTGCTGCTCATGCGCTCGTCGGCGGGCGTGCGCATTCGCGGTGCGGGCGGCAATCCGCGCGCAATGCGCCGCTTCGGCTGGTCGCTCGTGCGCAGCAAGGCGACACTGTATGGCATAGCGGGCGTGTTCGGCGTGCTGTCGGGTCTGTCGCTGCTCGGTCTCACCACTTCCGCCGATGCCAACCTTGCACTGCGTTACACGCTACTTTCCATCGCGGCCGTGATCCTCGGCGGCGGCGAATTCGTCGGTGGACGCGTGTCGGTGATCGGCGCGGTGCTGGGTGCGATCACGCTGACGCTCGCGGCATCGTTCCTCGCGTTCCTCAACATTTCGTCGGACTGGCAGGTCGGCATGCAAGGCGCGATTCTCATCGTCGTGCTTTCGTTGCGCGTGCTGCTGCAACGTGGAGAGCGCCGATGAACACACTCGCGGACAAGAATGGAAGCACCTGGACGCGCCTCAAGAGCATTCAGGCGCCCTGGGCCTGGTCGTTCGTCGGCGCGGTGCTGGTGTGGTTCGCCATCGTCGTGATCTTCGGCTTCGGCATTGCGAGCAATGTCGCGCAGACCGCGCTCACTTACGGCGTCTTCATGGTGCTCGTCGGGCTCGGGCAGATGCTCGTCATCACGTCGGGCGTGGGCAATATCGACTTGTCGGTGCCATCGACGATAGCGCTTGCGGGCGTCGTCGGCATGCACGTGATGGGTGGCACGAACGGCGGCATTGCACTCGGCATCGCGGCGGTGCTGGGCGTGGGGATCGTGATCGGCCTCGTGAATTACGCATTGATTCGCTTGCTGCGCATTCCGCCGATCATCGCCACGCTGTCGTCGAGCTTCATCATTCAGTCGGTCGCCATCACGCAAGGACGGCAACTGCCGCCGCCGCCTCCCGCGCTCGGAGCCTTTGCGACAGGACGCTTCCTCAACGTGCCGTATATCGCGCTCGTGGCGCTGGTTCTATCCCTCGTGCTGGGCGTGCTCTTGCATCGCGCGGTGTATGGGCGCCAGCTTTCCGCTATCGGTCAGAACTCGCGCGCGGCATGGCTTGCGGGCGTGAACGTGCATCGCACGCGCTGCATCGCGTACGTGCTTTCTTCGATGATCGCCGCGCTCACGGCCTTGCTGCTCGCTTCGGTATCGGGCGGCGCATCGCTCGACATGGGCGTGGAGTACATGCTCATATCGATTGCGGTGGTCGTGATCGGCGGCACGCTCGTGACAGGCGGCAAGCCGACCATCACGGGCGTGTGGGGCGCATCCATGTTCCTCTTTCTCACGAATGCCGTGCTCAACGCGGTAGGTGCGGATGCGGGCGTGCGCTCCATCGTGTATGGCGTGCTCATCATCGCGGTGACGGTGGCCGCGGGCGGCAAGGTGGTGCGCTGAAACGGATTCAAAAAAGGAGGAGACACATGAAGTCAGGAGAGTTCGAGATTCACGACGCGCGTTTCAAGTGGCTGATGCAGGGCAATGCGCCACTGCAGAAGATCACGGGCGATTGTCTGTGGGCCGAGGGTCCGGTGTATTTTCCGGCGGCGGACATGCTCATCTGGAGCGACATTCCCAACAACCGCATGTTGCGCTGGGCGCCGGGCATGGGCGTGGGCGTGTATCGCGCGCCGTCGAATTACAGCAACGGCAATACGCGCGACCGCGAAGGGCGGCTCGTGAGTTGCGAGCATGGCGCGCGCCGCGTGACGCGCACGGAGCACGATGGCAGCATCGTCGTGATTGCATCGGAATACGAAGGCAAGCGGCTCAATTCACCGAACGACGTCGTGGTCGATTCACACGGCGCGATCTGGTTCACGGACCCCGATTACGGGATCATGAGCGATTACGAAGGGCATCGTGCGCCAAGCGAGATCGGCCGATGCAACGTGTATTGCGTCTCCCCCGACGACACGCACGTGCGCCTGGTTTGCGATGACTTCGTCAAGCCGAACGGTCTTGCGTTCTCGCCGGACGAGTCATTGCTGTACATCGCCGATTCGGCGGCATCGCACGACGACACCGCGCCGCGTCAAATCCGCGTGTTCGATGTCGCGAAGGACGGCGCGCTGCGCAATAGCCGCGTGTTCGTGGACATGCCAAGCGGCGTGCCGGATGGCTTGCGTCTGGACGAACATGGCAATGTCTGGACGAGCGCGGAAGACGGCGTGCACTGTTATGCGCCGGACGGCACGTTGCTCGGCAAGATACTCATTCCCGAAGTGGTGGCGAACCTGACCTTCGGCGGGTTGAATCGCGATCGCTTGTTCATCGCGGCGACTTCTTCACTCTATTCCGTGGCCGTGAGCGTGCGTGGCGTCGGACGATAAAGACACATCTACAAGGAGACAACAACGTGAAAACAGTATTGTCGTTTCTTGCCGGCGCCTGCTTCGTGGCGTTGTCGGCAAGCGCATCGGCGCAAGTTGCGACGGGCGATACTTCGTCGCTCAAGATCGCGCTTTCGAACAACTACGCGGGCAATAGCTGGCGTCAGCAGATGTTGAAGAGCTGGTCGAACGTGGCGGACCCGGCTGTAAAGCAAAAGGTCGTCGCGGCCGCACCCACCTTTACGACCGCCGAGAGTCAGGCGACCGAACAGGTCCAGCAGATTCAGAATCTCATATTGCAGGGCTTCAAGGCCATTGCCGTCGATGCCGTCTCGCCCTCCGCGCTCAATGGCGTCATCAAGCAGGCGTGCGGCGCGGGCGTGACGGTCGTGTCGTTCGACGGCATCGCGACCGAACCGTGCGCGTATCGCATCGCCGTGGATTTTCAGGGCATGGGGCGCATGCAGGTGGATTATCTGGCGAAGCGTCTGAACGGCAAGGGCAACTTGCTGGAAATTCGCGGGCTCGCGGGCGTTTCCGTGGATGACGAGATTCATCAGGGTATCGTCGATCAGCTCAAGAAGTATCCGGGCCTGAAGATCGTCGGTTCGGTGCATGGCGACTGGACGCAAACCGTGGCGCAGAAGCAGGTTGCGGGTATCTTGCCGACCCTGCCGCAGATCGATGGCGTGGTCACGCAAGGCGGCGATGGCTTCGGTACGGCGCAGGCCATCAAGGCAGCGGGCCGGCCGACGCCTATCATCATCCTCGGCAACCGGCAGGAAGAACTGGCGTGGTGGGCGGAGCAGAAGAAGACCGGCTACGAGACCATGTCGGTGACCATTCCGCCGGGGGCTTCGTCGTTTGCGTTCTGGGTCACGCAGCAGGTGCTGGCCGGGAAGAAGATTCCGCACGATATCCGCATGCCGGTGCTCGAAGTGAAGCCTGAAGAACTGGACGCGGTGTTGGCCAAGACGCCAACGGGCGCGCTGGCTAACAAGGAATACACGCGGGATGAGGTTGTCGCGGTGATCGACGGAAAGAAGTAGACGTTTGCGAAGTAGCGTGTCGAAGGGCGGCCGATGAATGGCCGCCCTTCGACTTTCATGACGCGCCTGATCAGCCCTTCTGAATCAACCGCCCAAGCGGCGCGAGCGGACCCACGGGAATCAGGTCGAAAGTCATGAAACCGCCTTCGGTCAGCGGCAGCGCGCCGACTTCCGCTCGGGCCGCGTCGACCGATTCGACGTCCATCAGAAACATCACGCCCGGACGGTCCTGACGGAACCAGAATTGCTCGATCTTGCCATCGAGATAAAGTTGCAGCGTATGCGGAACCTCCTTCGGCATGATCCGTTGCTGCTGCTCCGGTGTGGGCGGATTGGTGATGGATCCAACTGCGAATACCTTCATGGGTGAACTCCTTCCTTGACTGCGTTGCGATGTACAACGGAGCTCACTGTAGTCTTAGGGCGCAAAAACCGGTATCGTCGCAAATGCCAACTTTGAGGGCGTTTACGCCATGCGAATTTCAATCGTCGCTTTGGAAGGCCTGTTCGATACCGGGCTCACGGTCCTGCTCGATGCGTTCACGCTCGCCAACAAGTTCTCCGCTCAGGCCACGGGCGGTGCGCCTCGGTTCGATGTTTCGCTGGTCGGCGTGCGCAAGAAGTTCCGCTCGGCGCAGGGATTCGGCATTCCGGTTCGGCCGGTTGCAGCCGACCTGAAGCCCGATTGGGTGATCGTGCCGGCATTGAGCACCGGCACGCCCGAGTTGCTCGTTCCCGCGCTCGAACGGCCGGATGTGAGAAAGGCCAAAGCGCAACTGCTGCAATGGCACGACGAGGGCGCGCTTATCGCAGCGTCGTGCATCGGCACGTTTCTGCTGGCGGAAACCGGGCTGCTCGATCATCGCGAAGCGACGACGACCTGGTGGCTCGGTCCGTTTTTCCGGCAGCGCTATCCGCATGTGCTGCTCGACGAATCGCGCATGCTCGTGCCGACCGATGTGGGCGTGACGGCCGGCGCGGCACTGGGACATCTCGATCTGGCGTTGTGGCTGATCCGCAAGGCAAGCCCGGAACTCTCGAATCTGGTGTCGCGTTATCTGCTTGCGGACCTTCGCTCCTCCCAAGCGCCTTACATGATCCCCAATCATCTGGCGCAAGCCGATCCGCTCATTCTGCGTTTCGAGCGATGGTCGCGAGAGCACCTCAAGTCAGGCTTCTCGCTTCAGGAGGCCGCCAGCGCGCTCGCGACGAGCACGCGTTCGCTGCAACGCCGGTGTCAGGACGTGCTCGGCAAGTCTCCGCTCGCGTACTTTCAGGATCTGCGGGTGGAACGCGCGCAGGCGCTTTTGCATGGCAGCGGTCTCGACCTCGAAGCTATCGCGGCCGAAGTCGGTTATGTCGATGGCGCAACCCTGCGCACGCTCTTGCGTCAACGCCTGGGACGCGGTGTGCGAGACCTTCGCGCGGACTTGCGCTGAGAGCGGTGCGCCGGGACTTTAAACTTCAACGCATGGCGAACACCGTGCGCTGTTTGTTGTCGTTGCCGTCCCAGTGCTCGCTCAACTGCGAGAGCGGCACCGCTTTTGCATCGACACGTAATGCTCCCGATGCAGCCGCGTTCAGTACCGCCTTCACGCATTCGAGCAAGCGCGGCAGTGCAACGCTGCCGATCCCGCTGCCCATCAACGTGATTGCAGTGGAACGCAGCACGGCGCCCGGCAAGCCGATCTCGGCGCCGCCAATCGAGCCGATCTGTATGAAGCGCAAGACACGGCCATCGTCCAATGCTTTCGCGGCGGCGATCAACAAGGCACGCGCACCAGGACCCCAGAGATAGTCGAGCACGATATCGACGCCTTCCGCGAACTGCGCTTCGAAAGCACGCGACATCGCATCCTCGTTTTCATCAAGGGCGATCGTGACATCGGCGCCGGCTTCGCGCAGCGCGTCGAGCACCGCCGCGTTGCGTCCTGTCGCGATGATCTTGCCCGCACCGAGATGCTTCGCTATCTGCACCGCGAGTTGTCCGGACGTGCCCGTCGCACCGTTGATCCACACGGTCTCGCCCGCGACGAAGCGTGCACGCTCGGTAAGCGCGGCCCACGACGACATGCCGGGAATGGCGATGGCAGCGGCGGTCACATCATCGATTGCATTGGGCAGCGGCGCGCAGCGTGGTTGCGGCACGAGCGTGCGTTCGGCCATCGCGCCGAAGGGCGCAGACGGATTGAAGAAATAGACGCGCGTGCCGTCATCCAGACGCCCGACGCCGTCCACGCCCGCGACGAACGGATACAGCTTGCCCGACGAGTAATGCTGTCCCAACGCCTTGGCGCGGGCGAGCTGACTGAGCGCGGCGGCACTGACCTGAACGATGTGGTGTTCCGGCGTTGCGACGGGTTCGGCGAAGTCGCCGTAGAACGGTTGTTGTCCTGCTGCGTTGACGATTGCGGCTTTCATAGTGCCTCCGTGACGAATGCATCCAGTCTAGCCATGCGAGCGCGGCCAATCTCCGGTATAAAAGCCAATCGATACGGCAAACCGGCCATGACTACCCCGCTCATTCGCCCCGACCTCGTCACTTCGCCAGACGGGCCTTTCCTCGCTGCCGCCGAACTCACGCAAGCCGCGCCGCGCGAAATGTCCCTGCACAGTCACGCGCGCGGACAGTTGATGGGCGCGTTGAGCGGCCTCATGTCGATAGGTCTCGAATCTCACCGCTGGGTCGTGCCCGCCATTCATGCGATCTGGATTCCGCCGCATCGCGCGCATTCGGTGCGGTCTTTCGGGCCGTTCGCGGGATGGAGCGTGTTCATTGCCGAAGCGCGCTGCGAGGCCTTGCCGAAGGAACCGCGAGCCATCCGCGCAAGCGCGCTCATGCGCGAGGCCGTGCATCGCGCGGCGACATGGCCGGGCGAACCGCTCGATGCATCGCAGGCGCGTATCGCGGATGTCATCATCGACGAACTCGCGGCTGCGCACGAAGAGCCGCTTCATCTGCCGCGTCCCGCCGATGCCGCGCTCGTCAAGATAACGGATGCGCTCGGCCGCGATCTCGCGGACAATCGCCGTCTGGAAGAATGGGCCGCGTGGGCAGGCGTGTCGGCTCGGACGTTGAGCCGTCGCTTCATCGCGGATACGGGGTTGACCTTCGCGCAGTGGCGTCAGCAAGCACGCATGTTGCGTTCGCTGGAACGCGTGGCGGATGGCGCGCCGGTGACGACCATCGCGCTGGAACTCGGCTATGAAAACATCAGCGCATTCATCGATGTGTTTCGCCGCACCTTCGGCACGACGCCCGGCCGCTATATGGCGAGGAAGCGCGTTTAGATGTGTTCCAGCATCCATTCCCGATGCCCGAGCAGTGTCTGCCCCAGCACTTCGAACGCCGCCGCGGGCAACTGCTGAAGCTCTTCCACGACGCTGCATACGGGATAGAACTCTTCGACCGCGTCATCGAGTATGCCGATACCGATGAGTTCCACCTTACGCGCGAGCACGTCGCGCACACGCTCGCGCAGATCGCTACGCAAAAGCGCGGGATGACCTTCTCCCGTCGCCGGATAACCGTCCGACAAAACCATCAGTATGCGACGGCGCGCACGTCTCGCGAGCAATCGTTCGGCGGCCCAGGTCAGCGCTTCGCCATCGGGATTTTCGTGGCCGCATGCTATGCGCGCAAGCCCGCTGAGATTGGCCGAATCGAAGCGCTTATAGACTTGCAAATCGAGTCTTTCGACAAAGCGATTGAAGCCTTCGGGCGGCGTGTGTCCACTAGAGAGCCAGCGCTCGTAATAAGCGCGCATGTCCGCGTCTTCTATCGAGCTATAGCCCAGCACTTCGCATGCGAAGCCGAGTTGTTCGAGCGCGTCGCACAGCGCGGTCGCGCATAGCCGTGCAAGTTCGATCTTGCGTCCAGCCATGGAGCCGCTTCGATCGATCAGCAGCGTGACGGCGGCATCGCGGCCGGGACGCGCGCGTGCCGCACGAAACGGCGTGCGATAGCCAGGCGATGTTGCAAGACGCACGAGCGACGGCCGGTCGAGTTCGCCGCGTTCCTGTTCGCGCTGCCAGTGCGTTTGTTCGTCGGCCTTCAATGCGCGTTCAAGACGTGCCTTCAACGGCCCTGTTTGTGCGCGCGCCAGCGTGCGCAGCTTGCGCCATGCGGTGGGGTCGCCCATGCCGGTGAGATCGGTCACGCGATCGAATTCCGTGGTGAGGGGAACGGAGCGTGTCGGTCGTTCGATCGGCGATGCATTGCTTTCGGGCGCGATGGCATCGCCTTGAGAATCGGGCGAGGAATCGTCGAGTGGCGCCGCGCTGGAATGCGCGGGCGTCGACTCTTCGCTGCTTGCGTCGTATTCGGGCTCGGATGCCGACTCGTGGTCCACGGTGAACATCATGTTGTTGATGTCGCCCGCCGATAGCGCTGCAATGCGTTCGAGCGCGCGCATTGCAAGACGCACGCTTTGTTCCGTCGATACGCTCGCACGCCCTTCGCGCAGGATATCTTCCATCACATGAAGCGCCGTGCCCAACGATGGCGTGTCCTCCACGGCCGTCGCTTGCTCGTTCCAGAGCGCGCGTTCGACGCGCCAAGCAAATTGCTCGCGCCAACTGAGCTTCTGCCAGCCGCCAAGAACGAGTTCCTGCCGATGCTCGCGGTACGAACGCAATAACGCTTCGGCACCGGGGTAAGCATCGAGCAGAAGGGCGCACGCGCGTCTGTCGTCGAGTGCGCGAGCGATACCGCGTGCACCTGCTGCCGTCTTGTCGAGTGCGTCTGAATCGCAATGACAATGCCGCGCGACGAGCAAGTCGAGATAGCCATTAACCGTGTCGTTTTGCGTCGTCGGGTCGAGCGTATCCGGCAGCAAAAGCAGCTTGCCGCGCACGACAGGCCCGTCCGGTGAGAAGCCGATTTCCAGATCGTCACGACGAGCCAGCGTGCGCGCGAGCTTCGCGAGATTGTCGTCATCCATCGGCGTCGATGCGTTCATCTCGCGATGTAATGCTGCACGATATCGCGGATCAACGCGGCGTCCTCGGCGCTGACCTTGGCGTAGATCGTCGGACCCGCGGCGGCTTCCGGGTCGCCGCTTCTCAGCATGAGCGCGGTCCAGTCGAGCAGCCTGCGCGTGGAGAACGCGCTCGACAGATCTTCGCGCGCGAAGGCAGCGCGACAGTCCGCCGCGATGGAGGCAAGCGTCGTCGCCATGGATGCGCTCACGCCTTCGCCGAAGGTACGCACGAGCACCTCGGCTTCATCGGCGGGAGAAAGGTAGTCGAATTGATACACGCGCCAGCGGTCGAGGAACGCTTCGTTCATCACGTTGGCGCCCTGATACAAGTGCCGATATTGACTCATCGCGCCGACTGCATTGGCTGTCGCAAACAATCTAAACGAGGGATGCGGCGTCACGATCTCGTTGCCCCTCTCCTTGAGCAGGAGACGTCCGCCGGGTTCCAGTACGGCGGTGAGGACGGCGAGTATCGCGGGTTCGGCGAAGTCCACTTCGTCGACGATCAGCCAGAGACCTTCGCGCATGGCGGTGGGCAACACGCCGTCGATCCAGATGGTCTCGCCGCCCTTGACGGTCCAGAAGCCGACGAAGTCGCCGACTGTCGTCTGGCCGTTCATGTTCGAGCGCAGCACGCCCTGATTCGTATGCGCGGCGACTTGTTCGATGAGGCTCGTCTTGCCCGTTCCCGTATGCCCGATCAGCAAGAGGCGCCGGTTCTCGACGATGTCCAAGAGGATGTCGCGTGAGCGTGCCGCGAAGAGATAGGCCGGGTTCCGTGCGGGAACGAAGGGTCCGCCCGCACCCGTCGGCATGGGCACGGAGTCGATGACCGTGCTGCCCACCATGCTCACGACGCCCACGCTTGCAACGGCCGCACGCTTCAAGTCCTGCATGAACGCATGACGGTTTGGAGACGACGCCTGATTTTCCCGATGCTTCACGAAGCCTTCACGCCGCCACTTTTGCAGCTTGGCTTCGAGATTGTCGAGGTCGACCACTGTATCGACACGGACTTCGCCCGCATTCAGACGATGCAGGATGCGATACAGATGCGGCCGGTCCGCGTGACTGACGGTCCATTGGCCGGCGTTTGCATCGGCGGGATGAACATAGACGCCGACGTGAGACGCGTCGCGCGTGGAAGATTCGAAAGAGGCGTTCATGAAAGGCGAGGCACGGGCGATGACCTGTGCGAGGGTGCATCAAAAGTCACGCCACGTCCAGCTTACTTCGTCGTGACCGACGACGGCACGAAGACGAAACCTTCCATCAGACGCCGCGCGCTGCGGCTCATGATGGCTTTCGTCACGGTCCAGCTTCCGTCGCGTTGCTCGGCTTTCGCGCCCACTTCGAGACTGCCGGAAGGATGCCCGAAGCGCACCGGTGCGTGCGCATTCGCGACGAGCCGGTTGACGACCGTCCCCGGAATGGCCGCCGCGACGGCGATAGCCACGGCGCCCGTGCCCGTCATCGCGTGATGCAGCTTGCCCATGGAAAAGATACGCGCGTTGATGTCGAGCGCGCTCGCATCGACATGCTTGCCGCTCGATGCGACATAGCTCGCGGGCTTCGCGACGAAGGCGAGCTTCGGGGTATGCGGGCGCGATTGCGTGGCTTCGTCGGCTGACGCGGCGAGACCCATGCGCACCGCGGCGTGAGCGCGAATGGCTTCGGCTCGTTGCAGCAAGGCGCTGTCGCCGTTCACGTCGCGCTGCAACTCGCTGCCTTTCAAGTCGAGCGATGCCGCATCCACGAAAATGGCCGGGTTTCCCGCGTTGATCATGGTCATTTCGACCGGGCCGACGCCGGGCACGTCGAGCACGTCGATAGCGTTGCCGGTCGGAAACATGCTCTCGTTTGCATCGCCGGCCGGATCGAGGAATTCGATCTTGATCTCGGCTGCGGGGAAGGTCACGCCGTCGAGTTCGAAGTCGCCTTCTTCGACCACTTCGCCGTCTTTCATCGGCACATGCGCGGTGATCTTCGCGCCGATATTCGCCTGCCAGATGCGCACGGTGGCCGTGCCGTTACGCGGGGCATCGACGAGACCCTGCGCGATGGCGAACGGACCGACCGCCGCAGTCAGGTTGCCGCAATTGCCTGACCAGTCGACCACCGGCCGGTCGATGGCGACCTGACCGAAGCGATAGTCCACGTCGCAATCTTCACGCGAGGAAGGACCGATGATCACGACCTTGCTCGTGCTGGAGGTCGCGCCGCCCAAGCCGTCGATATGCTGGCCATAAGGGTCGGGGCTGCCGATCACGCGCAGCAGGACGGCGTCGCGCACGGCAGCGTCGGCGGGTAGCCAGTCGTCGCGGAAAAATACGCCCTTGCTTGTGCCGCCGCGCATGTAGACGGCCTGAAACTTCGACTGAGCCAAGATGATTCTCCGGGTGTGCACGCATTCGATGTCTTCATTAAACATCAAAACGTCCCGACCCGGATAACTTACAAAACCATCTCAACGCCTGGCATAGTCTTTCGCCGAACACAGCGAGGCTGCCAGCGCGACTTGCGTTTCATCCTCGCCGCGCAGACGCGCGAGCCACTTGCCCGCGTTTGCCGATGCAGTAGCGAACGGCGCGGTCACGCGTTGCAGATAGGCTGTCATCGGCGAGACGATACTGACGTTCTCCATCATGCCGCGATCTTCGTGATCGAGGATATGGCAATGCATGACGAATTCGCCCGTGAAGTCCTGATAGATCGTGCGCATGGAAAGCTGATACCCGGCCTTGATGAAAAGCGTATCGCGCTCCACGCCTTGCAGGTTGCAGTACTCCGTGTCGCCGGTTTGAAGCTCTTCGTCGGTGCAACCCCCCGAGCCATTGAAAATGGAGTTGCCGGCTGCGTTCTTGATGTCGATGATCCTGAACGGATTCGTGTGAATGTGAAACACGTGTGTGGCGAAGGCCGTGGCGGAGACGTTCCATTGATCGATGTTGCCGAGCACGCCGGTATAAGCAGTGACGCTCGGATCGTAGCTCTTGCCGTTGATGGTGAATGCGGGCGGCTTGATGTCGAACACGGCAGGCACGACGTTGACCACCTTGCCATCCACCGGCACACTGGGCGCGAACGCTCGCAACGTAAGCGATGCGAGATCCGTCTTCGCGGGTTCCGCGAGCGTGGGATTGGCCGCGACCAGTTGATTGCGAATGTATTGCCAGTAGCGCGAGTGATTGCCGACCGTGGTGTTCGGAATGTTGACGCCGGGACCGACACGCGCGAGCGACAACAGACGCCGGTCCTTCGCCTTCGATGAATTGGTTCTGAAGTTGATGGTCGCGGAAGCCGAGGCGGCTTCGTCGAGTATGCAATACACACCCGGCGATGGAAAGGCCACGAGCACGTCGCTGCGGTAGCCGGGGTTCATCGAATTGACGTCCTTTTCGACCATCGCGTTCATGGTGATGCCGTCTTCGGCGAACTCGAGTTGCTTGACGGTTTCACCGCTGCAGAGTTGATCGAGCGTCAGGGACTGCGACGTCTTGGTGTTGTCCTTCGCGAGCGCCGAGGCTGCCGCGCTCGTCGCCGTGTTGACCTGCGCCGCGCTCAAGGACTGCGAATCCGCCACGCCAACGGCCGAGAGATTTGCACGCACGATCTTCACATTGATGGTGTCGCGATTGCCGCCATGCACCATGCGAAGACGGCGCACTTCGCCTGCGGGTACGAAGGTCGTGGCGCTCGGAAAGACTGGCTGAACCACGCCGTTGATCTGCGTATAACGGCCGGATATTTGCCACGTCGAATTGAACTGCCCCGTGTGACCGGGCCGCGGGTCCTGAACGAAGGAAAGCTGGTTCGTATAGCCGCGGATCTCGCCGATCTTTCCAGATGGGCAGATCCATTCGAAGGTGGTCGGGTCGGCCAATGGCACGGTGGATTGCGCGTCGCTGAAGCAGCCGTATTCGATCTGCTGAAACAGCATGACGTGTTCGCGCATCGGCAAGGGCAACAGCAGGAAGCGGCGATGCAGGATGGTGTCGATATCGGCGCTGCCATCGACGACGCCACGGCGCGCCTGACGTGAACCGCGCACGATCAGCACGCCGGCCATGCCGCTCGCGACATCGATGGCAGTCGAGCCGTGCAGATGCGCGTGATACCAGAACGTGCCGGAGGGATGCGTCGACGGAATGTTATAGACGTATTGCTGCGACTGCTGAGGCAGCACCGTCAGCAGCACGTTGTCCGACTTGCCGGAAGGCGAGACATGCAGACCGTGCGTATGGATGTTCGTGTGATTGAAGCAATGCGGCGTGGAGTGATCCGGATTGTCCGGGCAGTCGTCCACGGGATCGTTCACCTGCAACCTGTTGTTGAGCTTCAGCCTGAGCGTGGCGCCCGGCTTGATGCTGATGGTCGGCCCGGATGGGCAGCCATTGTACGAACGCATCGACACGGTATCAAAGGCGTTGGTGGAGGGGTTGTAGATGCGGTAGCTGCCCTTTTGCACCGACAGCGTGACCGAGGCCGAATTACCCGATGGATTCAGCCCTTGCAAGCACTGAAGCCGCGCGAGTATCGAAGCAAGCCCGCCCGGCGTTGCGACCGCTGTGTTGTCCGCCGTGGTGTCGGAGTCGTCGCTGAGATCGTCGAACGAACGTGTGGTCAGCGTGCTCGACGTGCTCTGCGCGAAGCTCATAGCGGGCGCGAATGCACAAGCAAGAAGCACGATCGGCAGAGCGCTTTTGAAACGACGAACGAGGGATTTCATGATCCGCTCCTTGCATGGACGAACACGGTTGGCTCGCTGCAAGAGGACATTAGGTGATTGGAAGAATGTCGTATCCCTAATCTTTTTCGATCTGTTCGCTTCACCACACGATGACCCGAGCGAGACGGTAAAAGCCGGTTGGCGTTGAAATCCGTGAGAGGGGAATATGAAAGGAAACCGAAGGGCAATGCCTCGGCGTCATCGCTTGCATGGAATTAGATCGGAACCCGAAACAATCTTCAGATGCGACGAAATTCATCGCATCAATACCATGGTCAGGTCTGACGATTAGGCGAAGTCGTCCTTGCACTCCCAATCCCGTCATAAGCTTTCCACCCGTTCGTGCTTTTGCATATGCAAATCGATTCGTTCGCGTCCGCGTGACGGCGTTTTAACGTGTGCGCTGCGGCAGCAGCCCAGCAACGCCGCCAAGATCATCGACGACAGACGAAACAAAGGAACGGCATTACATGGCAGGCATCGATCGACGGGGATTTCTCATTTCATCGGGCGCGGCGCTCGCGTCCGCAAGCCTGTCCTCACTGGCGTTCGCTCAGGGCGACGCCGGAAGTCCGAAGCGCGGCGGCACGCTCAACATGCTGATCAATCCCGAGCCGCCCGTGCTCGTATCCATCTTTCAGACGACGGGGCCCGCGCTCGTCGCCAGCTCGAAAGTGCTGGAAGGCTTGCTCGCCTACGACTTCGATCTGAAACCGAAAGCGCAATTGGCGACCGCATGGAACGTAAGCCCGGACGGTCTCAAGTACACGTTCACGCTGCGCGAGAACGTCAAATGGCACGACGGCCAGCCGTTCAGCTCGGCCGACGTCGCGTTTTCCATCGATTTGCTCAAGTCGATCCATCCTCGCGGACGTAGCACGTTTGCCAACGTGGTGAAGGTCTCGACTCCCGATGCGCGCACCGCCGTGATCGAATTGTCGAAGCCCGCGCCGTATCTGTTGAAGGCGTTGTCGGCGGGCGAATCGCCGATGGTCCCGAAGCATCTCTACGCCACGGGCGACCCGCTCTCGAATCCGCACAACAACGCACCCGTCGGCACGGGACCGTTCCGCTTCAAGTCGTGGACACGCGGCGCGAATATCGTCTATGAGCGCAACCCGGACTACTGGGATGCGGGCAAGCCGTATATCGATTCGCTCGTGTTCAAGGTCATTCCCGATGCGGCGGCGCGTTCCGCTGCGTTCGAAACCGGCGCGCTCGATCTCGGCGGCGAGAATCCGGTGCCGCTCACGGACTTGCCGCGTCTTGGGCAACTGCCGCAGCTTGCCACGGAAACGCGCGGGTATCGTTTTCTTCAGCCGCAATCGGAGATCGACTTCAATCTCGATCATCCGATCCTGAAGGATCTGCGCGTGCGTCAGGCCATTGCGCACGCCATCAATCCGCAGATCGTGCAGCGCACGATTGCATACGGTTACGCCGATATTTCGCCGACACCGATCACGCCTGCATCGCCCTATCACGACGCCAAGATCACGCCCTATGCGTTCGATACGGCGAGCGCCGAGAAGCTGCTCGATGCGGCGGGTTATCCGCGCAAGAACGGCGGGCCGCGTTTCAGTCTCACGCATGACTTCCTGCCTTATGGCGATATGCATCGGCGTCAGGCGGACTATGTGAAGTCGGCGCTCTCGCGCGTGGGGATCGACGTGACAGTGCGCTCGCAGGACTTGCCTTCGTTCCTGAAGCGCGTGTATGCGGACCGCCAGTTCGACTTCACCAGCATAGGCGTGAATACGCTGTTCGATCCGAGCGTGGGCGTGCAGCGTCTTTATTGGTCGAAGAATATTCGTCCGGGCGTGCCGTTTTCCAATGCGCCGCACTACAGCAATGCGGAAGTCGATACGCTGCTCGAATCGGCATCCGTGGAAACGGATGAAGGCAAACGGGTCGCGCTTTATCAGCAGTTCCAGCAGATCGTGAATCGCGACTTGCCTGTTCTGAACCTCATCGCGCCGCGCATGATCACGGTCGCCAACAAGCGCGTGCATAACCACACGGTGTCGGCGCAAGGTCTGGAAGGCAATCTCGCCGATGTCTGGCTGAGCGCGTGAAGGCATCCACATGAGCCGACGCACGCGCCTCGCCGCCATCGTTCGCCGCACGGCCTGGCAAGCCGTGCCGACGATGCTTGCCATCGTGATCCTCAACTTCTTCCTGCTGAAGCTCATGCCGGGCGATGCCGCCGATGTCATCGCGGGAGAGTCCGGCTCGGCCACGACGGAGAGCTTGCAAGCATTGCGCGCGAAGTTCGGTCTCGATCAGACGGTGCTCCATCAGTTGTGGTCGTATCTCTCGCATCTCGCGCACGGCAGTCTTGGTTTCTCGCCGCGTTACGACGCGCCCGTCATGCAGCTGATCCTTTCGCGGTTGCCCAATACACTCATTCTGATGGGCGCGGCACTTGGCATTGCAATCGTGGCGGGCATCGTACTCGGCGCGGTCATGGCGCATTGGGCCGGCAAGTGGCCGGACCGTGTGCTGTCCGTGCTTGCGTTGTTGCTCTATTCGACGCCGGGCTTCTGGATCGGGCTTCTCGCCATCGTGCTGTTCTCGGTGCATCTCGGCTGGCTGCCGAGCGGCGGCGACGTGACGGTTGGCGCGAACCTGCATGGCTTCGCTTATCTGGCCGATATCGGCAAGCACGTGCTGTTGCCCGCGGTCACGCTCGCCACGTTCTTCGTCGCGATCTACGCGCGTCTCACGCGCGCCGCCATGCTCGAAGTGCAGCGGCAGGACTTCGTGCGCACGGCGCATGCAAAAGGATTGCATCCGTTGCGCGTCACCGTGCGGCATGTGCTGCGCAATGCGCTGATGCCGCTCACGACGATGGTCGGCATTCACTTCGGTACCTTGCTCGGCGGCGCGGCCGTGACCGAGACGGTGTTCAGTTGGCCAGGGCTTGGCCGCCTCGCGCTCGATGCCGTCATGGCGCGCGACTTTAGCGTTCTGCTCGGCGTGCTGCTGCTTTCGTCGCTGCTCGTGATCGTGGCGAACGTGGTGGTCGATCTGTTGCAGGCATGGCTCGATCCGCGTATAGCCTGATACGCCCGGCACGCCCGACACGCCCGACACGCCTGACATTCATTCGAGGACGCATGGCTTCCGATTCCCCCGAACTCCTTTCATCCCATGCCTCGCCCTGGCGGCGTCAGCTCGCGGGCGCGTTGTTCGGCACCCGCCGTGGTGAAGGCGCACCCACGGCCCGCGCGCGGCGTGGCGCATGGCACGCGTTATTGCGCAACCCTTCGGCGCTTGCGGGACTCGTTTTGCTCGCGGCGTTCATCGTGCTTGCGTTGAGCGCGCCGCACTTCTTTCCGGGCGATCCGCTCGACATGGTTGCGCTTCCATTCGAATGGCCTGGCGCCGATCCGATGTATCGCCTCGGCACCGATTCGCTTGGCCGAGATGTCGCCGCGGGCGTAGCCCACGGCACGCGCGTGTCGCTACTGATCGGCGCATCGGCGGCTGCGATCGGCTTGTTGATCGGCACGCTCGTGGGCGCTATCGGCGGCTTCTTCGGCGGTCTCGTCGATGATCTGCTCGTGCGTATCACCGAACTCTTTCAGACAGTGCCGTCGTTCCTGCTCGTGATCGTGGTCGTCGCTATAGGACGGCCCAGCGTGACGATCATTGCGCTTGCCATCGGCATTGCTTCGTGGCCCACGGTCGCGCGAATCGTGCGTGCCGAGTTCCGCACCTTGCGTCAGTCGGACTTCGTGCTTGCGGCGCGCAGCCAGGGCTTCAGCAACGCGCGCATCATCTTCGGCGAGATTCTGCCGAACGCGTTGCCGCCGGTGATCGTCACTGCATCCGTGATGGTGGCGAGCGCCATCCTGATCGAATCGTCGCTTTCGTTTCTCGGCATGGGCGACCCGAACGTCGTCACGTGGGGCGGCATGATCGGCGCGGGACGCGATTCGCTGCGTACCGCGTGGTATCTGACGGCGATACCGGGCGCGGCCATCGTGCTCGCCGTGTTCGCATTGAACCTGCTCGGCGACGGTCTCAACGACGCACTCAACCCGCGCATGCGCGAACGACCATGACGAGGCGCGACGTGGCCAATCTACTTGAAGTGCGCGACCTGCGCGTGAGCTTCGGCGCGCAACACGCGGTGCGCGGCATCGACCTCAATATCGCGGAAGGCGAGACGCTGGCGCTCGTCGGCGAATCGGGCTGCGGCAAGTCCGCGACCGCGCTTTCGCTCATGCGTCTCGTGCCGGAGCCCGGCCGCGTGACGGGCAGCGTGCGTTTCGACGGACGCGATCTGCTTGCGCTGGCGCCACGTGAAATGCGTGCGATGCGCGGCCGACAGATATCGATGATCTTCCAGGAGCCGATGACATCGCTTAATCCGGTGCTGTCGATCGGCGCGCAGATCGTCGAGACCTTGCGGCAGCATGAGGCGCTCTCGAAGGAAGCCGCGCATAAACGTGCCATCGAATTGCTCGACCTCGTGCATATTCCCGAGCCGCAGCGGCGCGTGTCCGACTATCCGCATGAGCTTTCGGGCGGGCAACGTCAGCGCGTGATGATCGCCATGGCGGTGGCGTGCAGGCCGCGTCTTCTCATCGCCGATGAACCCACCACCGCGCTCGATGTGACCATTCAGGCGCGCATCCTCGAATTGCTCGCGGAGCTGCGGCGCGAACTCTCGATGTCGTTGTTGCTCATCACGCACGACCTCGGCGTCGTCGCGAACCATGCGGACCGTGTGGCGGTGATGCTTGCGGGCGAGAAGGTCGAGGAAGCAAGCGTGGAGCAGCTTTTTACCGCGCCCAGCCATGCCTATACTCGGGGATTGCTCGGGGCGTCGTTGAATCTGTCCGGCGAGTTGCATTATCGCGAGTGGAAGCTGCCGGAGATAAGGCACACCGTCACCGAAGACGGTAAGCCCGTCTTCGACGTTACGCCGCTTGCGCCGCATCGGATCGTGCCGACCGCACAGGCGGACGATGTGCCCTTGCTTTCAGTGCGGGATTTATCGGTGCATTACGCGCATCGTCATGGCAAGGACTTGCTGCGTGCGGTCGATGGCGTGTCGTTCGACATCGCACGCGGTGAGACGGTCGGTCTCGTTGGCGAATCGGGTTGCGGAAAGTCCACGCTATCGAAGGCGATCATGCGGCTCGTGCCGTCCGCTGCCGGCGCGATCCAACTGCGCGGCACCGACCTCGCACCGCTTTCCGAACGTGCCTTGCGCCCGCTGCGCCGTCAGGTGCAGATGGTGTTCCAGGACCCGTATGCGTCGCTCAATCCGCGCCGTAGCGTGGGTGAAATACTCGAAGCGGTGCTCGAAGTAAATGGCATCGGCGATGGGAAGACACGGCGTGCACGCGCTGCGGCCATTCTCGATCGCGTCGGTTTGCCCAGTGCCGCGCTCGGGCGCTATCCGCATGAATTTTCGGGCGGTCAGCGTCAGCGCATAGGCATTGCGCGTGCGCTGATTCTCGAACCCGCGCTTCTCATCTGCGATGAACCCGTGTCCGCGCTCGACGTATCCATACAGGCGCAGATTCTCAATCTGCTGGTCGAACTCAAGCGCGATCTCGGGCTTGCGTATCTCTTCATCTCGCACGATCTTTCGGTGGTGCGCTATATCGCGGACCGCGTGCATGTGATGCAGGGCGGACGCATCGTGGAGAGTGGACATCATCGCGAGATATGGCGAGCGCCGCGGCATGCTTATACGCGCACGCTGCTCGAAGCCATTCCGGTGAAGCAATTCGATGCGGAAGCCGCATGACACAGAACCATTCAAACAAGGAAGAAGGTATGTCACAACAGGACCCGCGCCAGGCCGCGCTCGATGCGCTGCCCGCGCTCGCCGAGGCGATCGGCGAAGATGCGGCCGCACGCGAGGTGCGCCGCGAGTTGCCCTTCGAGGGCTTCGCATTGTTTCGTCAGTCGGGTCTTGGCAAGCTGCGCTTGCCCGTGGAATGGGGCGGTCTCGGCGGGTCGCTCGAAGACGTGTTTCATGTGATCGCCACGCTTGCCGCGCATGAAAGCAATGTCGCGCATGCGCTGCGTATTCACTTCGATCAGACCGAAGCGCTGTTGCTCTCGCCCCGCACGCCGTTCAACGAATTGCAGATCAGGCGCGTGGTGGATGGCGCGATCTTCGGCGGAGCTTCGACCGAAGCGGGCACGTCGCGTCCCGGCGAGATCACGACCCGTTTGCAGCGCGACGGGGAACACTTTCGCCTGAGCGGCCGCAAATATTACTCGACGGGCACGGCGTTCTCGGACTACGCGCGCCTCAACGTGCAGGACGAAAACGGCGATGCGGCCGTTGCCATCGTACCCGTGCAACGTGAGGGTTTTCGCGTGATCGACGACTGGGACGGCATGGGCCAGCGCATGACGGCAAGCGGCAGTCTCGAGTTCGACAATCTGCTCGTGCATGCCGATGAAGTCACGCCGCGCGTGCAATCGACGCTCACGGGACGTCATGGCGGCGCGTTGCGTCAGTTGCATCTCGTGACGGTGGCGGCGGGCATCGTGCGCAATATCGTCGCGGATGCAAAGCGTTATGTGCTGAAGCATGGCCGGCCGGTGATGCACAGCACCGCGCCCACCGCGCGCGAGGATGCGTTCATTCAGCAGGTGATCGGCGAACTGAGTGCGCATAGTCACAGCATCGATGCACTGGTGCGCGAAAACGCGCGCGAGCTGGAGCGTTCCGCGCAAGCCATTCGCAATGGCGTTGCGAATGCCGAGGCGCTCGTGCTGGAAGGCGCGCTTGCGACGGCACGCACGCAGATCGTGGTCAGCAAGCTCGCGCTGTTTGCAGGCGAGCGGATGTTCGAGGCGGGCGGTGCATCGGCGACTTCCCGGGCGCATAACTTCGACCGGCACTGGCGCAATCTGCGGACCATCTTCAGCCACAATCCGCTGCTGCACAAGGCACGCGTGATCGGTGACTACGAATTGAACGGCGTGACCACCCATTTGACCGAAGGGAAGGTTTTCTAAGCTGCATTGAAGCCGTTCACCGGACGAGGCACGGCGAAGTGTCCTGCGCTCGCGTGGGTTTTCAGCGCAAAGGTGATCCGCGAACTTCTGGGCGCGGCAGCCCGAGTCGCGCTTCATCGCCTTCATCACGAGGCGATGAAGCCATCGCAAAGCTCAGGGCTTGTAGCCGTCGTTCAACGTCTGCAGGAACGCGACGATGTCGCGAATATCCGCGTCCGTCATCGCGGGCTTGTCGCCGAACTTGCGGTCGAACGGCGCGTCCTTGTCATCGATATTCGCGTGATACCGCGGCGGCAGATCGTCGTACTTACGCACCGCGCCCTTCGCGTCTTTCGAATAGAACTTTTGCGGCGCGGTATTGCGCTCGTTGTAGAAGGCCATCACGTCGTCGAGCGAATGATAGATGCCGTTGTGAAAGAACGCGTGGCGCGTAGCGACGTTGCGCAGCGTTGGCGTGAGGAACATGCCGCAATACTGCGTCTGGTCGCGCAGATCGTCACGGAAAGGTCCGCATACGCCCATGTCGAAGAACTTCGGATCGTGATTGGTCGCGAGCTTGTCGTTGCGCGGCACGCCAAGCGACTCGTACTGATAATCCGTGAACATGGGCGGCAGGCCATCGCCGCCAGGCTTCGACAAATGGCATCCCGCGCAATTGGCCTTGGCGGGATCGTTGAAGAGGTGCAGGCCGTGCAACTCCGCTTGCGTGAGGCGCGTCTTGCCTTCGAGCCAGTAGTCGTACTTGCTCGTATAAGGATGAAACGCCTGTTCCTCAACCTGATAACGCGCCACCGCGAACATGGCTTCCGACACGGCCAGGCCGCGCGTATCGAAGATGCGCGGGCCGAAGAGCTTTTCGAATTCGCCCTTGTAGGCCGTATGCGCGAGCTTGCCGGACACTTCGTCGAGACTCGTGTTCGCCATCTCGACCGGGTTCAGCATGGGACCGGATGCCTGTGCCTGCAAGGTATCCGCGCGGCCGTCCCAGAAGAGGCCGCCTTGTGGAACCAGCGCGGGTGCGGCGGGCGCCACGCCTGCGTTCTTCGTGGCGCGTTGCGTGCTTTTGGCCTGATCGGCGAGTTGCGCGAGATCGGGCGGGGCGTCGGCATCGCCTGCATCGGGACCAATGCTGAAGTTCGGTTGCCGATACAGATACATGAGCGAAGGCGGCGGCCGATAACCCTGCAAGCTCAAATGCGGTCCGCCTTCCTGCACGGACAGATCATTGGATGGCCCGAACGAATGGGCCGGGTCATGGCATGACGCGCACGACTGCTTGCCGGATGCGGAAAGCGTCTTGTCGAAGAAGATGTTCTTGCCGAGTTGCGCGACCGCACTCAGTTGCACGGCCGGCGGACGCTGCAAGACAACCGGCGCGGGATTCGCGCCGGTCAGGTTTTCCACGATCTCGCCGACGGCCGCAGGCACATGTGATGGATACATCAACGCAAACGCACCGAACGCGCCTGCGGCGATCACGAGGGCAGCAACGCCGCGTAACGCATGACGCCTGAGCGGCGGCTTGTGAAGGGAACGACCGAAGGGGGGTTCGACAGTAGCGGACATGTGCGGATGAGTTCGGAAAAACGCGATGTCGCCGGCGAGCGGCGACACGATACGAGTGGCGATGGCGCGCATTGAACGCGCACGCCATGCGCCACCTTCAGATTGCGGGCACCGATGCGACCGGCGAACCGAGCGACTGATCGACGAAGACCTTCGGGTTGTTGCCCTTGCCCGAGAAGTCGAACATGCCCATGATGCTGCCGGCCGTGGCGTCGAACGAACCGCTGCCGAGACGCGTCGAACCAAGCCAGTTGTCTTCGATGAAGCGCACCACCGAAGCCTGCGAGATCGCCGTGTGATCGACGTAATTCACCTTCGCCCAAGGCGAGATTACGAGAAACGGAATGCGCGTGCCCGGACCGCAGCGGCCATTCACCGCGCCGCCGTTCACGCCGACAGGCGCCGCGCCCGAGCCGCATTTGCCCGCACCGTTCAACTGGTCGGCTTGCGGATCGAACGACGATGAAGTCGGTACCGCATAAGCGTGGTCGTACCAGCCATCCGAGTCATCCCATGCAACGATCACGGCCGTCGTGTTCCAGTCCGGCTGTTGCTGCAGGAAGTTCACGATCTTCGACGTGAAAGCCTGCTCGTCGAGCGGATCGGAATAGCCCGCATGGCCGTCCTGTAACGCGGGCGCCTTGATGAAGCTCACCGAAGGGTAGTTGCCGGCCTTCACCGCAGCGAAGAAGTCGTCGCTATCGTATTCGTGATTCGCGGGCTCGGCGGTCTTGCCATCCGCCTCCAGCGACGAACCGATGGCCGCCGTCGAACTCGGACGCAAATGCTGCGGATTCGCCGTCGACGCGTAGTACTGGAACCAGTTGTGATGTGCAACGTAGTCGGCCGTGGATGCATTGACCACGTTCGAGAAGGTCGCGCGCTTGCAACCGGTCGAGCCGTCGCTGTTCACGGTGGCGAGATTGAAACCGCCCATGAAGCCGCCCCACGTGATGCTCTTCGCATTGAGCAAGTCGCCGATGTTCTTCGAGGTCATCAACGCCTGATCCGTCGTGCTCGAACAGACGTCGTTGGCGGGATCGACGTCGTTGATCATCGAGAAGCCGCCTTGACCGTCGGCGACATAGTACGAGCCCGATGCCGTCGTCAGGTTGAACACGGGCTTGCTCGTCTTCACGATCTGCATGCCGTTGTTCTGGCCGGAGACGACTTCGAGCGCGCCGGGCGTGGACGGGCCGTAGGTGTCGGTGTACGCGTTGTCGCTCATCGCGAAGTTTTGCGCGTAGTTCCACAACGCGGCGACCGTGTTGCCGTCGTAATAGCCCATGACCTGGCCTGCCGTGCCGAATGCACCCGCGCCGCCGCTCGAACCCTTACCCGTGTATTTCGGGAAGAGATCGGCTGCACCGTTGTTATAGGCTTGTTGTTCCGCGGTGTAAGCGTGGTTCTGGTCGGCGGTCGCGGCTTGCGTGCGATCGAGGCGGAACGGGTTGGCGGCAGCCGCGCCGTTCAGCGTGTTGACGAAGTTCGGGTTGGCCGTGAGCAGCGTGCCAGTGAGGCCATTGACCGTCGGCGTGCCGGCGGCCGCCGTGAAGGCGGGCTCGCCTGCGGGGTTGGCGGCGTTCGGGTAGGTTGCGAAGTAGTGATCGAACGAGACGTTCTCGTTGAAGATCACGACTACGTGCTTGATGGGCGTGGCGGTGACGAGCTTGTTTTGCGCGCTCTGTTGAGCGTTGTTGTCGTGGTCGCTGCCGCAGGCGTAGAGGCCGAAGGCGGCGATCGCGGCCGATGTTGCGACCATGATGGCTCGACGAAACATGAAGGAACTCCGGGGGTCGATGTGATTTTGTTTGATGAGGCGCAAAGGCTTCTCCTCGACGCGGATTACAACACTCGCGTGTTGCGCGTCGAAGTCGAAGCGCTTTCGCACCTCTTACTTCACATTGACGATTCGGCGTATTCCGGCGTGTTCCTGATCCGACTCCGTAAGGCTTATTTCGCGGCAGCCCCGATGCCGTTCAGTTCCTCGATCACTTCCGGCGACAATTCGAGGCCCGCACTTTCGATGTTCTGCCGCAAATGCGCGCGTGATGACGTACCCGGAATGAGCAGGATGTTTTGCGAGCGTTGCAGAAGCCATGCAAGCGCTACTTGCATGGTGGTGGCGTTCACTTGTTGCGCGACGCGATTCAAAATGTCGGATTGCAAGGGCGAGAAGCCGCCGAGCGGAAAAAACGGCACATACGCTATGCCTTGCTGCGCAAGATGATCGATCATGGCGTCGTCGCCGCGATGCGCGAGGTTGTACTGATTCTGCACGCAGACAATGGGCGTGATGCTCTGTCCTTGCGCGAGTTGCTTCGCCGTGACGTTGCTCAGGCCGATATGCCGGATGAGGCCCTTGCGCTGCAATTCCGCAAGCGTCGTAACCTGTTCCTCGATATCGCCTTCAGCGGGACCGGCTATGTCGAACATGACACGCATGTTCACGACGTCCAGCACGTCGAGGCCGAGATTGCGCAGATTGTCGTGCACGGCAGATTCGAGTTCGGCGGGAGACCGCGCGAGATTCCACGATGCGTCGTCGCCGCGTTTGGCCCCAACCTTGGTGACGATCACGAGATCGTCGCGATACGGAAAGAGCGCTTCACGAATCAGTCGATTGGTCACGTGCGGGCCGTAAAAGTCGCTCGTGTCGAGATGCGTGATGCCGCTGTCGATCGCTTCACGCAGCACGGCGATGGCTTCGTCGTGGTCCTTGGGCGGGCCGAACACATGCGGCCCTGCGAGTTGCATGGCGCCGTAACCCATGCGCGTCACGGACGATTCGCCGAGTTGATAGAGGCCAGCGCGGTTTGCGTCGGTCATTGCAATGCTCCTTGCATCCGTCGATGCGAAATGGATTCTTGAAACTGCTCGTCTATAATACGAATAATCCTTCAGATTGTGCATTCGCATATGTCGAGCGACAACAAGACCGCGTTGAAGCCCCGCAAGCTGCCGCGCCAGGCGCGTTCGCAGGCCACCGTCGATGCAATCTTCGACGCCACTATTCAGGTTTTGCTGGCCGATGGTTTGCAGCGGCTCACCACCATTCGCGTGGCCGAGAGGGCCGGTGTGTCCATCGGCACCTTGTATCAATACTTTCCGCACAAGCAGGCGTTGTTGTTCGCGGTGCTGGAGCGGCATCTCGGCAGAGTAGGCGACGTGCTCCAGCAGGCGGCGGAGTCGGTGCATGGCGAGTCGCTGGCGACCATGGTGTCTACAGTCGTGGAGGCATTCGTACGAGCAAAGACCGCACGTATAGATGAAGCGCGCGCGCTGTATGCGGTCGCGGCCGAACTCGATGTGCGGGAGCTTGCGCAAGGCGCGGAACGCCGAAGCCGCGCTACGCTCGTTGCCATGCTTGCGACAGCGTCGGACGCCATCTTCGACGATCTCAATACCACTGCCTTCATGCTCGCGGCGGCGATGGTTGGACCCACGCGCTTGATGGTCGAAGGCGGAGCACCGCGCGCCATGTTGCGGGCCCTGCCGCGTCAACTCGAGTCGCTATGTCTGGGTTATCTGGAGCGAGAGGCAAGGCCGCGCGCGCGGTTGAAGCGCACCGGCGCTTCGTGAGTACGGCGTGCATGGGGCGGAGTTAGCCAGCCTTCGAGTTTTGAGCTAGGCTTGATGTCTCGACTCAACTCATGGCTGCAAAATCATGTCTCGTCCCCTGCAAATCGACTTCGTTTCCGACATCGCGTGCCCGTGGTGCGCCGTTGGTCTTTCATCATTGCAACGCGCGCTAGAACGCCTAGGCGATACCGTCGATGCAACCATCACGCTGCATCCGTTCGAACTGAACCCGGACATGGGTCCGGAAGGCGAGCGTATTGTCGATTACCTGGGCAGAAAGTACGGCCGCACGCCCGAGCAAATAAAGGAAGCGCAAGCGATGATCCGCGAGCGTGGCGCGAGCGCCGGCTTTACCTTTGGTCAGCGCGATTGGGTGTACAACACATTCGATGCGCATCGGTTGCTGCATTGGGCGCGTATCGAAGGCAAGCAAGTGCCGCTCAAGCTCGAACTCCTGCGTGCGTATCATTCCGATGGTAAAGACCCGAGCAATCGAGATGTATTGATCGAAGCCGCCAAGGCCGTTGGACTCGACGGCGACGCCGCGCGTGAAGTGTTGACGAGCGGTGCGTATGCGAACGAAGTCCGAGACGAGGAACGCGAGTTCCAGCAACTCGGCATCAGTTCAGTGCCCGCGATCATCTTCGATCGACAATATCTCGTGAGCGGTGGCCAGCCCGTGGAAGCGTTCGAGGAGGCCATCCGCAAGATCGTCGCCGAGGCGCAGTAAGGAAACGAAGGGCGCGCTTACTTGGCTGCGCCGACGAGCGAGAAAGCGTCCCAGGTCGGATCGATAGGCGTGTGCGGATTGTGCGTGAGCGCTTCAGCCACGAGCGGTTCGCATGCGCCGTAATCCGAACCGACACTGTCGCTATGCGCTTGCGGGAAGTTCACGCCCGTGACCTGACCGCCCCAACGATTGACGGTCGCGGTCATGCTGCACTTGCCAGCGCCACCCACCTTCAAATCCAGCACGAGCGCGTTCAAGTCGAGCGCCGCATCGGAGTTGGAAAAATTCCACTGCACTTCCATACGGTCGCTTGGGCTATTGCGATCCACGAGCTTCATGGTCTTGTCGGGAATGCCGACGGACTGCACCAGATCGAGCACATTGGAGCCGATGAGCGCGCCGTCAGTGTTGCGGGCTTCATGCGTTCGAATGGCGCTACATCCTGTCAGCAACGTGAAAAGAAAAGCGAAAGCGATCGTCAAACGTGACATGCGGGCTCCTTTCGATGAGCGTATCGATTGATGAAACGGCGCGCGTCCCTCGAATGGTGCAGGATTGCCGAACGACGCGAACCGCTTGAATACTGGTGCGACACCGTTGCTGCGGGCTGGTTCCAAACTTGCGGCATCGGTGTATGTGTTGAACACGGGTTACTCGCTTTCAACGCGCCACGGAAACAGTCCAAGCCATGCGAAGGAGACTTGATGCACAACGATGAATCACGACAATCGAACATGCGGCGACGCGTGCTTGCTTCCATCGGCGCGGGTTTGCTCGGCACGATGAGTGTGGGTGCAGCGACGCAGACGGCATTTGCTGCAGGTGCAAAAAACGCGCCTCGTCTGGAAACCGTGGCAACTTTCGACGATGATTTTCGTCTCGTGGGAATCGGCGTATCGAAGGAGGGGCGTGTGTTCGCCACGGCGCCGGCTTCGGCGAAGCGATCGCGTTACAGCATGGTCGAAGTCGATACGAAGACCGGCGCGCTCACGCCGTTTCCCGACGAACGCTGGAATGTTTTCAAACCGGATGAAGATGGTTCGCATCAGTGGATCTCGGTGCAGGCGCTATGGGTCGATGAACAGGACCATCTGTGGGCGCTCGACTCGTCGCTGACATCGGTCGATCAGACACGTCAGCCACCGAAGCTGATCGAGTTCGATCTGGCTACGAAGAAGATCGTGCGTCGGTTCGACTATGGCAGTGTGGTGACGCCGAAGGACTCGCTCAACGACATTCGCGTCGATCTGAAACACGGCTACGTGTATTTGAGCAATGCTGCAAATCAGGGCGGCGTGGCAGTGACGAACCTTGCAACTGGCGAGTCGCGTCTCGTGCTCGCGGGCGACAAGTCGAGCGTGTCGGACCCGCAGCAGCATCTCATGTTCCGCGATCAGATTGCGCGCAAGGGCGATGGCAGCGTCCTCGTCTTACAGACCGATGGCATTGCGCTTTCGCCCGATCGCGAATGGCTTTATTACCGGCCGCTCACGGATCACCACTATTGGCGAGTACCGACCAAGGCGCTTATCGATACGTCGCTTTCTGCTGACGCCCTATCGAAGAAGGTGCAGTTTCTCGGCGACGGCGCGTTGACCGGCGGTCTCATCATGAGTCCAGCTGGCGTGCTATACGGTGGCGATCTGGAGAACAGGACCGTGGTGGGCTTCGATGTCGTCGAGAAGCATGGCAAGCCCGGGCTCGTGCAGAAGACGCTGGTAGGCAAGCATCCGCAGCTTTCATGGGCAGATGGCTTTGCTATTCAAAACGGCTACTTGTATATCGCGGATTCGCATTTGCATGAGTTGAACAACTTCTCCAATCCTTACCCGCGCGAAGGCAAGTTCGCGATCTTTCGCGTGCGCTTGCCGAAGCAGCCGGCGCATGGGTTGGCGGGTTGAGTTTAGCCTGGCGGTTGATGCTGCGGCTCATCGACGGATTGCCTCTAGCGAGTCAAGCAAGGGCCACGCACTTGCCAGTTCGCTTCGCATTTCGTCGATGAGCCATTGCGCGATCTGCCGCGCAGGCTCCGGAGGATTCGACGAGCGATGTTCGAGCACACAGTGACAGCCCGTCGCTACATGACGACTCCGTGCTGGCACCACCTTGCCTTCGTTAAGCGGTGCCGCTATTGCCAGCAACCATCCGGGGACAATGCGACGCACAGAGTTCGAAACTGCGTGCACTGAAGGGCAGTCCGTCGGGTCGGTTAATGAGGTATCGGTATGGAGAATTTGCTTGGCTGAGTCGGTATGCACGATTCAACGTGGAAGCGCCGCCAACGCAATATCTCCGGCGTTCCCTAATTGCTCGACCTGCCAGCAGTTATCCATCAACGCGCGAGTTTGCTCGGGCGAGAGAATCCCATCGGCGAGATCGGAGAACTTCTTCTCCAATTGCTGATCGGTCATCGGCACTTCGGTACTGCCGATAGCGTGCTGAATATACTTGTGCAGCTTGCGGCCGTCCTTCAGCACGATCGTCATGTCGACCTGTTCCGGTTTTATCGCGGGATCGATGATCGCATTCACCTTGTCGCGCAACGCGATGGTGTTCGGGTCGCGCACCTTCGCATCGCTGAACTGCTTCTCACCGGCCGCGCCGTCGATTATCGCAATCGCTACCGCATGATAGATGCTGAATTTGCCTTCGAGCCCGATCTGCGGCGTCTTCTTCCCCGTCAACTCAATGACGAGAGGATGCACGCGAAGATCGATACGTTCTATTTGATCCGCTTGCAGCTTGTTTTCGTTGCGAAGCTGAATTGCAGCGTCTATTGCCGGATGAATGACGATGCCGCATGCAAACGGCTTGTACGTATTCAAGGTCGATTCGTAATGCGATCCCAGACCTTCGGTAATCTCGCGGTAATCCTGCTTCGTGCTGATGGTGCTCGCCCATCCGCGCTTGGCTTCGATCATGCCGTCAGAACTCGTGTAATCCCTTGCCGCCAGCAAGGCCGCGAAGATGCCGTTCGCGGCGGCGCGCCCCGGATTGAAGCTCTTGTTCATCGAGCCGAATGACTCGCGCAGTCCTACCGGTTGCGACGCTGCAAGTCCCAGCGCCCATACCATTTGCTGAACGCTCAGTCCCATGAGCTTGCCGGTCGCGACGGCCGAACCGAATACGCCGCATGTTCCGGTGATGTGCCAGCCGACATCGTAGTGATTGGGATACACGGCATTGCCAATGCGCAATTCGGTTTCGACACCCAGCACGAGTGCGTTGAGGAAGTCCTTGCCCGACACAGGCTGGTATTGCGAGAACGCGAGGATCGCGGATGCCACGGGACCCGCTGGGTGAATGATCGTCTTGAGATGCGTGTCGTCGTAGTCGAAGATATGACTGCTGACGCCATTGATAAACGCCGCGTTCATGATGTCGAAGCGCTCGGCGCGGCCCAGCAGATTGGCCTGTGGTGGACCCGAGAATGGCGTGAGCGCGGCGACGGCGCGACTGACGGTTTCATCGTGCGAGCCGCCCACCGCGACGCCGACCCAGTTCATGAGCGTGCGCACGCCTTCCTTGCGTGCTGGCGCGGGCAAATCTTGATAGCTCGTCTTGCAGATGAACTCCGCAAGTATGCGTGTGACTTTCGGCGGGCGGGCGTTGGGTGCGCTTGCGGGTGCAGGTGAAGAAGCCTTAGCCGCGTTAGATTGAGCGAACGCGGCCGGACTGACGGTAGCCGATGCCAAGGCACTCGCTGCGCTGGTCTTGAGAAAATTACGACGGTCGAATGCGGACATTTTCTTTGTCTCCTTGAGTACTCATGCCGTGATAGATGACATGGTATCGCGGCGAGCAGGTTTCGCTCCCGAAGAGATCAGACTCACGGTCCTCCAGCGTGATAGGACCTTTCCTTGACAGCCTCGCTCAGCAACTGTTATTAATAATGGTTATCATTTAGCCTGAATCGATCATGCCGCTGGCTTGCGTGACCATCGCGCTTGCAACTTCTGTCGGCCATCTGTTTCGATGCCATCGGCGTCGGTCACACGGCGCGTGTCCGCGACGGGACACAGCGCACTCATGAACTAAAGGATTCGCCAGCCAATGACTGGTTTGATTACGAACCGAATTGCCCGCGTGGGGCCGCTCGTATCGCGCATCGTCTGCGCGATGCTCGGCGGTTACACGCTTGCCGCCCTGACGAGCGTCGCCGCGCTCGCGCTGCCGATGAGCAAGCCACAAGCGGTGCTCACCGGCATGCTGGCAAGTTTCGTCGTCTACGTATGCGCGGTGATCTGGGTCTTCGCGGTGCGGAGCGCAACGCGCGCATGGTTCGGATGCCTTATCTTATCGATACCGCTCCTGATCGCGGCGTGGTCGGTATGAAGGCAGACGTCAAACCGCGCGGCATCCGCCAGAGCATGTCGGACCTGCATACATGGGCCGGTCTGCTCGTCGGGTGGATTCTCTATGCCATGTTTCTCACCGGCACGGTCAGCTACTTCAAGGACGAGATCTCGCAGTGGATGCGCCCGGAAGTCGCGCATCAAAAGGTCTTGCCCGACGCGGCATCCGCTGCCGAACGCGTCGCCGCGACGCTCGGCACCATCGCTGCGGGAAGCTCGCAGTGGAGCTTCGACTTGCCGAACGATCGCAGCAGCGTGATGGGATCGTTCTGGCGCACGCCGGGCGCGGCGCAGGGCCGGCGCACGTTTTCGGAAGCGAGCTTCGATCCTGCAACCGGCCAGAAAGTGACTACGCGCGAGACGCTCGGCGGTGACTTCTTCTACCGCTTTCATTTCCAGTTTTACTACATGCCCGCGCTGTGGGGACGCTCGATTGCAGGCTTCTGCGCGATGTTCATGCTGGTCGCAATCGTAAGCGGCGTCATCACGCACAAAAAGATTTTCATCGACTTCTTTACGTTTCGATGGGGCAAGGGACAACGCTCATGGCTCGACGCGCACAATGCGCTGTCGGTGTTCGGCCTGCCGTTCCACTTGATGATCACCTACACCGGTCTCGTTACGTTGATGGCGATGTACATGCCGTTCGGCGCATCGGCCGCATTCAAGACGCCCGCGGAACGCCAGCAGATGACGGCGCAACTGAGCGCATTCATTCAACCGGGCAAGCCCGATGGAACGAAGGTTCCGCTCGCGCCCATCGCTCCGATGGTGCGCGAAGCCGAAGCGCGCTGGGGCCGGGAAAATGCGGGACGAGTGACGATCACGAATCCGGGCGACGGCGCGGCACGCGTGGCCGTATCGCGTGGCGATGCGGTGCGTGTATCGATGAGTCCGCAGTATCTTCTCTTCGATGGCGTGACGGGCAAACTCATCGACGTGAAAGACAGCGTGGGCGCAGCCGCCGAAACGCGCGGTGTGCTCTATGCGTTGCATCTCGGGCGCTTCAGCGGTCTGCAACTGCGCTGGCTGTATTTCATCGTCAGTCTCGCGGGCACGGCGATGGTCGGCACCGGCCTCGTCATGTGGACGGTCAAACGCCGTCAAAAGCTGCTCGATCCGACGCGGCCATACTTCGGCTTCTGGCTCGTCGAGCGGCTGAATATCGCGAGCATTGCGGGACTTTCCATCGCCATGACCGGATATCTGTGGGCGAATCGACTATTGCCCGTGTCGATGCACGACCGCGCCGAAGCGGAGATCAACCTGTTCTTCGCCATCTGGGCGGCAACGTTGCCGTGGGTGTTCGCGCGGCCCGCGAAGCGCGCGTGGATAGAACTGCTTTGGCTTGCGGCTGCCGTGCTCGCGCTCTTGCCGGTGCTCAATGCCTTCACGACGCAAAGGCCGTTCTGGCGAAGTGTCCCGGAAGGCGATTGGGTGTTCGCCGGATTCGATCTGATGATGTGGGCGTTCGCCGCGTTGCATGCCGCATTGGCGATACGCACAGCACGTCACACGCCGCGCGTGAAGCCCGCGAGAACCGTCGACGAGCGCAAGGTGACGATGAAGGAAACCGAGGAGGAAAGCACGTGACGCAGGGAATCGCCTTGCTGGTCTGCGTCGTGTCATTCGCGTTTCTTGCGCCGGCAATGGAGCGGCATCAAGAGACCCTCTTCGGACGCGAGCTGTCACGCGGTCAGTCGCGCGCGTTTCGCACCGCCGGATGGTGCGGCCTCGTGCTCGCGCTTCGATACCTCGTCGGCGGCGAAGGCTGGGCGCTCGGACTCGTGAGCTTTAGCGGATGCACGAGCCTTGCCGCAGGCATCGTATATGGCGCGCTCATCTTGCTTGAGCGACGCGAGGTTCGTGGATGAATGAAGCATCGCCCACGCCTCGCATCCATCAAAACGCCGTGCGTAATCCGATCATCACGCTACGACCGCCTTCAGGCGCGATGTCCCTTACGACCGAACTCGCGTAACGCACTTCCTGATTCGTCAGGTTCTGTCCGCGCACGTAAGCGAGCCAGTCCGTTGGTCCGACGCGGAACTTGTACGTGAGCGTGAGCCCGAGCGTCGTGTAGCTTCCCGTCGGCAGATCGTTCTCCGGCACGCGATGCTGCGCCCACGCGTGAACCATTTCCGCGCGCGCGCCGTAAGGACCGTAGCCGTAGTCGAGCGCGAGCGTCGTGCGCAACGGCGAGATGCGCGGCAAGGCTTCGCCGGTATCGAAATTACGGGCATGCGTGTAATCGGCGACGACTTCCACATCGAGCCGATGCGCGCCTTGATCGAGCACGCGCCATTTGCCATCCACTTCGATGCCGTAAAACTCCGCGCGCACGCCGCGATAAACCGCTTCGTCGAGCGCGTCGTCGGTGCCTGGCGCCACGGGCGTGTCGTCGTCGTTGACGAGACGGCCCGTGTTGAACTCGGTCAGATAGTTGCGAAAGCGGCTGTAGAACACGCCCGCGCTGCCTTTGTTGGGGCCGCTCGCGAAGCGCAAGGACAAGTCGGTGGACACGGCCTTTTCCTTCTGCGCGTCCTGATTGCCGATCAGGTACTGACCGGTGGCATCGTGCGGACCGTTGGCAAAGAGTTCGTAGTAAGTCGGCGCGCGCTCGGTGTAGGCGAGATTGCCGACCACGGACCAGATCGGATTCAGCTTGAACAACGCGCCCGCGGACACGCTTCCCGCGTTGAAATCACGCGACATCGCCGATGCGAATTTCTCGTTGCCGCCCGCCGTCGGGTCGATCTTCACATGCTCGTAGCGTGCCCCGACGCTGAGCATGAGCGCGTCGTTGACGGCCCATTCCTCGAGTCCGAAGAGCGCGGCGCTCGTCGTCTGCGATGTCGGCACGAGCGCTTCGTCGCCGAGCGCGGAAAATGTGTTTTGACTCAACTGCACGCCGATGGCGCCATCGAACGGACCGATCTTCTTGTGACGCGCCTCGATGCGCGCCTCGTAGCCGTGGTTACGAAAGGTCGTGCCAGTTTCGCCGTCGTCGATCTCCTTGTGTTCGTAATCGGTATAGCCGAAGTTGAACTTGAGCTGGCTGAACGGTCCTTGCAGATTGCGTATCTCCGATGCCGCCGTCACGTGATCCTGATGCATGCGCAGACGCACATCGTCTTCGGCGACCGATCCGTAGTTCGCTTCGTAGCCGTTGTAGCTCACACCCGCATATCCGTCGGCCCAGGTGTAGGACGTGCCGATCGCGCCGCCGTTCCAGCGCCCGTCGCTATTCGGGATGCTGCCGTAGGCCTCTTGCGCGTCCGGTCCGTCGAGCGCGCGCTGGCGATCCGAGTGCGTAAAGCCGGGGACGCGCTCCTTGCTGGTTTCGCGGTCGAAGGCATCGACGTGAAACGCGAACTGCCCGTTGCCGCCTTCCACGAGCGCCGCGCCCGCGCGCGCATCGTTGGCGCCGCCATAGCTGGCATCGGCCTGACCGGAGACGCCTTTGATCGGCTCGCGCGGAATGCGGTTGTCGATGGTGTTCACCACGCCGCCTATCGCGTTGCCGCCGTATAGCAGCGCCGCCGGTCCGCGCACGATCTCGACGCGCTCCACTGAAAGCGGATCTTGCGGGACGGCGTGATCGTACGAGAGCGACGATGCATCGAAGGCCGCGACGCCGTTTTGCAATATGCGGATGCGGTCGCCGTCCATGCCACGGATGATCGGCCGGCCGACCATCGGACCGTAAGTCGTCGTGGAGACGCCCGGCAGACCGTTGAGCGTCTCGCCGAGCGAATCGCCGCGTCGCAGAGCGAGGGCGTCGCCGTCGAGCGCGCTGGATGGCGACATCAACTGGTTCGATCCAAGCGGATTCGCCGTGACGAATACCGGCGTGAGCGCGGTGTCCGTTACGTTGCCGGCGGCCGTCTGGCCGCGTGCCACGGCGGTGACCAGCAGCATGCCGAGTGGCAAGAGGCGCTTTCTGCGCGGCGCTGGATGAGCGAAAGGCGTGTGGTGCAAGATTCACTACTCCTGTCGAAATGATATAACGTTGCATCCGATGAGCGTACGGAGGCGTAAGGAACGGCATCCACCGCAGGCGGTGAGATGATATAACGTATCTTTACAAAAACGCCAGTGTCACGTGATTGACTAAACAACGCGCGTCAGTTGCGCAAAACACCACACCTTTTTGCGATGACTTGCCCCATCGTGTCCGCTGCGATATTCGATGTGATAAAAGTCCGCGTGCTTTTTTCGATCGGCTTCACGAGAGCCATCGGCAAAGCGCGACATACAACATCGATCAAAGCATCCAGCTCACGACATCCATGAAGACGATCACATCGCGTGCCGTATCCGCCCTTGGCATCACGGCCATTGCACTCGCCTGTCACACCGCATTCGCGCAAAGCTCGGTCACGCTGTACGGCGTCGCCGACGTCGGCGTGCGCTATCTCACCAACGCCAATGCCAACAACGACGGCAAGGTGTTCATGACCAACGGCGCAATCACCAATAGCCGGATCGGCTTGAAAGGCACTGAAGATCTCGGCGGCGGTCTCAAGGCGATTTTCCGTTTGGAAAGCGGCGTGGAATTGCAGAACGGCCAGTACTCGGATAGCCAGCGCGAGTTCAATCGCGCGGCGTATGTCGGTCTGTCGAACCAGTACGGCACGCTCACGCTCGGCCGCCAGAAGACGCCGCTTTTCGACATGCTGGGCGATACCTACGACCCGCTCACGGTCGGTAACTACTTCGAGAATGCGTGGTTGCCGGTCGCGCTCGGCGCCGGTCTCTATGCGGATAACGCGGTGAAGTACAACGGCACGTTCGCGGGCCTGACGGTCGCGGCGATGTACTCGTTCGGCACCAACTACACGTCGACGGGCGCGGGCGGCTTCTCGGGCCAGGTGCCGGGTCACATGGGCGCGGGCAACATGTACGGCTTCACGGCTTCGTATGCCGTGGGGCCGCTTGCCATCGGCGGCGGCTACCAGCAAAACAGCGACAACGCCAGCAACAAGCAGAAGATCTGGAACGCCAACGCGGTCTATACCATCGGTCAGGCAAAGCTCTACGTCGGCTATCTGCATTCGACGGATGACACCGGTTTCGTCGATAGCACGCTGTCGCAACGCGATCTCGTGTCGGGCGTGGATATCCTCAAAGGCTCGGGTCGTCGCGACGATGGGCCCTTCGCCGGCATCACCTATCAAGTGACGCCCGCGCTCTTGCTCACCGGCGCGTTCTACTACGACCACATGAAGAATGCGGCGATCGGCGGTGGAGAAGTCGGCAGCGGCAATCGCTATACGGGCGTGGCGGTCGCGGAATATGCGTTGTCCAAGCGCACCGAAGTCTACGGCACGGTGGACTTCAACAAGGTAACGGGCGCGGGCTTCGTGGAACTGCCGGGACGCTCGAATCAAACGGGCGTTTCCATCGGGCTGCGCAACATTTTCTAAGTGCTATCGATGACGGCGCGTTCGCACCGCGCCGTCGATGTCGCCTCTTGCTGGTGCGAATATTGCGATCTTTCGTGCTATTCGAAGAAGGACCGGAGTCAGCGCGCTTGCGCTGACTCCGCCTCACAGGAGACGACATGCCCGAGAATCAGTCCCCCGATGTCTGCCGCATGGGTGTCGCGTTTATCGACGCCCAGTTGCAATCGCTCTATATCCACGCGGCGCTATTGAGCGGATGGATCGAGAATGGCGGTCCTCCACCCGATTTCAGCGGCGTGGAGCGGCTCCTGACGATGCGCCACGCGCATCCCGAAGCGCACACGCATAGCGAAGACGGCATGCCTGCCAAGCGCGCGCCGGACGATCCGCCGCCGTCGCTTCCGTCACTCGACGAACCCGCCGATCGCATGGCTTTCGCGCTTCGCGTGCCGTCGACGAACGCGATTCTCGCCGTCGCCGATTTCTTCGATGCGCATCGCCTGTCCGGTTCGCGCACGCCCGAAGTGCAGTTTCTGATGCGTATCCGCGATGCCGCCGTCAATGCCAATACCTTGCATGTCGAGACGGGCGTTTATCGTCCGCACGCGGCGTATGGCGGAATCATCATCGACGAAGCGCTCGACGGCGCACGGCTTTTCAGCGACGGAGAAAAGCCCGGCTTCATGGAATTTGGCGATACGGTGGGGTTACTGCGATATCTGCGCACGCTTCTGAAGAGCATGCAGACGGTGATCAGCTCAGGCGATGCAGGTTGAGCGCGGCAATCGGCGAGCATGAAGCCCGCTGAATGCCGCGCCCGGCATTCATGATCCTGCTTACTGCGATGCCGCGGCGGCCTTCTTTGCGTGATGCTTGTGGCTGTGCTTCTTGTAAGCAGGCCGCGGCTTGTTGTTCGGATATTGCGCTTCGGCGAACGACACGCTCGGTGCGAAGATAGCGGCGACCGCCAACAGGGCAACAGCTTTCTTGAGAGACATTTTCATCAGGAACTCGCAGAGAAGAAAGGCTTGGAAATGCGCGGCGGCGAGGCCTTCGCCGCATGCGCGGTGAGCACTGTAGAGACTGCGAAGCGGAGTGTAACTTGGGGAAAACATCAGCGCTCGTTAAAACAACAATGGCGTTGTTTTTTGCGGGACTGCCACGGAATTTGCACGCTCCCGGCGCACGTTTAGCGGTATTTCGTTAAACTCGACGAAAGCTCGCGCGCGCGGCCACCTGTGGATTGCAATCGATACCGTCAGGAAAATCCATAGACGAGCAACTGGGAAACCGGCGAACTATCCCTCCATCAGTCCTTACCTTGTTTCCCTGCACTGCGGAAACGCTCAGTCGTTTTCTTGCAGCTGGCCGCGCAACGAGCCACAGCGCTAGTCGCCCAGCAACGTCTGCACGCCCTGCGCGAATTCATCGAGTAAGACGGGCTTGCGCAATACGATGGCGTCCTCGGGCAGCGTCGCCTTGACGGCATCGATATCGTCGTAGCCGGTCATGAACATCACCGGCAGACGCGGATGCGTTTCCGCGAGAATGCGCGCGAGCAAGCCGCCGTTCAAGCCCTGCATGGCCTGATCGGTCACAACGACATCGGGCGGCGAACGATCGATCGCCTGCAGCGCCGCAATGCCGCCGCTCACCGCTTCGACATCGTAGTTCGCGTCGCGCAGCAGTTCAGATAACGCTTCGCGCACGTTGGCTTCGTCATCGACCAGAATGATGCGCACGCGCTTTCGCAGCGCGACCGGGCTCGCCGATTCGCATTCGCCGTCAGCATCGCCCGCTTCCTGAACGGCCGTTCGCAGATACAGCGAAACGGTCGTGCCCGCGCCCGGTTCCGTGCCAATCCGCGCGATCCCGCCCGCCTTGAGCGCCACGCCATACACCTGCGAAAGCCCGAGCCCCGTGCCCTTGCCTTCGGGCTTGGTCGAGAAGAAAGGCTCGAACGCGCGCCGGGCGACTTCGGGCGGCATGCCGGGGCCGGTATCCGACACGCGCAGCTCCACGTAATTGCCATTCGCGAGATCGGGGTCGCCCTCGGCTTCGAAAACACGTGTGGCGACTTCTATTCTCCCGCGTCCTTGCATTGCGTCCCGTGCGTTGATGACGAGATTGAGCAGCGCCGCTTCGAGTTGCGTCGCGTTGGTCAGCACGCGAACGCCTTCGGAGCGAAGCTGAAACGCGAGCTGGGTTTCGGGCCCGAGCACGCGCGCCAGCAGTTCCTTCATGCCGTGCACCGAACGCGTGACGCACAGCGACTCCTGTTCGACCGATTCCTGCCGGGAAAACGTCAGCAATTGCCTAATGAGCGCCGCGCCATGCGTGACCGCCTGCAGACCGTTGGCGCTCCAACGGCGCACCTGATCCGCATCGTGCGCGCGATGCTCGACGAGTTGCAGACACGTGCTGATGGTCTGCAGGAGATTGTTGAAGTCGTGCGCGATGCCGCCCGTCAACTGCCCGACCGAACCCACGCGCTGATTCTGCTTGAACGTTTCGTGCGCGGCGTCATCATCGGCGAGTGCGTCGGTGATCTTGCGCTGCAGCTCGCGTTTCTCCTCGCCGCGCTGAATGCCCATGCGCCGCAGCTTCAGCATGATGGCAGCCTGACGCGCGAGCGATTCGAGCGCCGTGCATTGTTCCTGGCTCAAGGCACGCGGCTCGCGGTCGATCACGCAGACGGTGCCGAGCGCGTGACCGTCGTCCGTGACGATAGGCGCGCCCGCATAAAAGCGGATATGCGGCTCGCCGAGCACGAGCGGGTTGTCCCTGAAACGCGGATCGAGCGTCGCGTCCTCGATCACCAGCAGCGAGGTCGGTTCCAGAATGGCATGCGCGCAGAATGCCTGATCGCGTGGCGTCTCGCGTGCGCCGAGACCGATACACGCCTTGAACCATTGCCGGTCGCGGTCGATCAGCGAAACGAGCGCGATAGGCGACTGGCAGATCGTCGCGGCCAGCGTGGCGATGTCGTCGAAAGCGGGTTCGGGCAACGAATCGAGTACGTCGAAGCTTCGCAGCGTATAGAGACGTTCCGCTTCGGTGGCGGGCACGGCCGCGCCACTGTGCGTTGATTTGGGCATGAGTACGAGGGCAGAACGGGTAGCGAAAGGCGCTGACCGATCATGGAACCTGATCGTGCGCAGTCGCTCAGTGTACGCTGGTTCGCCGTGCGTTATCGGACAGGCTCAAGTCCGTGCAAGCGCGCTGCGCTTCGCTGGTTTGCGCCGTTTGCGCGCACCCGGCACGACGCCGATGCGCGGATCGCGAGCGAGTACGAGTTCCGCGAGCCGACGCGCCGTGTCTTCGAACGCCGGATCTTCCTGCGGCACGTAAAGCCATTTTCCGAGCACGGGATGTGGCTGCAAAGCCGGAATGTCTTCGATGAGCGCTGCATGATGCTCTTGCGAGGTGCATACGAGCACGCCATTCCAGGGCTTGTCGCGGTCGGCGGCCACGAGACACATCAGTCCATCGATATACGCGGCGTCGGAACCGAACATGCGCTTTTGAATGAACGTGTCATCGCTCTCGAGCGGCTCGAAAACCCATAGCAGCGAATTGCGGACGGTGGAGGGCATGATGGCGGTCGCGAGCCTTGACGGTCTCCATGTTACAACTCGAAGCGGTCGCGGGTCGTCACGTAATCGCTTGCGCCGAAGCGCCCGACCGGAAAGTAATGCTGTAAGCGCACGCGCCAGGTGTCGAGGTCGATGAGTTCGTCGCGTGCGTGCAGCATCAATACCTTGCCGATGAAGATGTGCCGGCTCGCGGTTTCCAGCGTTTCCCACAACACGCATTCGAACGCGACGGGCGCCTCGGCGATGCGCGGCGGCTTCACGCGCAGCGACGGCAGCGCGGTGAAACCAACCGCGTCGAGTTCGCTGACATCGGCGGCGAAGCGTTCGCCGCAGCGATGCATCTGCTCGGCGATTGCTTCATCGGCGAGATGGACGACGAATTCCTTCTCGCGCGGCACGTTCGCGGCTGTGTCTTTCAACGTGCCATCCGCGAGCCGGTTGATGCTGATCATCACGATGGGCGGTTCTTCGCCGAGCATGTTGAACATCGAGAAAGGCGCGGCATTCACGGTGCCATCCGCACCGAGCGTGGTCACGAGCGCAATGGGCCGTGGCACGATGAGGCTTGCCATCAGCTTGTAGCGCTGGTATTCGGTGATGGCCTCGAAGTCGATTTCCATGTCATTGCACCTTTTCAATGCCGAGCAGATGCGCAAGGCTCTTGGTGCCCGGCATCCGTGTGGTTTCTATACGCGCTTCGAGTCCCTGCAGATGCGCGCTCATATGCGCCGCCGCGCCTTTTGAGTCGCGTCGTTCGAGGCAATCGAGAATGGCGGTGTGCTCGTCGTGCTCGCATGGCGCGTTGCCCGCCGGTTCATAGACGCCAACGATAAGCGAGCAGCGCGAGACGAGTTCGTTCAGATACTGCAGCAGGATGGCATTGCCCGCGAGCGCCGCGATGCGCAGATGAAACTCGCTCGCGAGGCGCGCCCATGACGGTTGATCGAAGCGGTGCATCGCTTCGTGTTCCTGGTTGAGTTGCTCGCGCAAGGCGGCAATATCCGCGCTGCTCGCGCGCTCCGCCGCGAGTTCGACGAGCGCGCGTTCCACCGAGCGGCGTGCTTCGAACACCTCGCGCGTTTCCTCGCGCGTCGGTTGTGCGATCACCGCGCCCTTGTTGGGCCGCAACACCACGATGCCGTCGTACGCGAGCTTTTCGAGCGCGCGCCGGACCACTGCGCGGCCCACGCCGAAGAGCTCGCACAGTTCCGGCTCGGGCAGCTTGGTGCCGGGCGCGAGACGCCGGCTCAGCACACCGTCGAAGATGCTTCGATAGATGCGCATATCGGCGGCATCGGCTTGATCACGCATGCGCGGCGAGCTCATGCGGCGCGCGCGGCCGTGCTCGCCGCCTGTTCCATGTGCCGCGCGATTGCGCCGGGCGTGGTGAGCCAGATGTCGTTGCGCGCCGCCGCGATATGCGCGAGCGCGCGCCGTAAATGACGCAAGCGATACGGTTGCCCGACGATATACGGATGCAGCGCAATTCCCATGACGAGGCCCTGCGGCGTGCTCGCGCGTTGCGTCTGTTCGACCATTTCATCGAACTGGTCGACGATCATGTCGGTGAACGCGCACATGTCGAGATGCCGCGCCATGATCATCGGCAGATCGTTCAGCTCTTGCGGATAAGGCACGGACCACAGCGCGCCGTGACGTGTTTTCATGCGCACGGGCCGGTCGTCGTGACACCAGTTGAGCGTGTAGCCGTAACCCGTTTCGGCAAGGAGGTCCGGCGTGTGATGCGTCTCCGAGATCCACGGCGATAGCCATCCTTGCGGCATCACGCCCGACTCCGCAAGGATGCGTTCGCGACAGTGCGCGAGCAGTGCGCGCTCGCCGGCTTCGTCGAAATCGCTCTGACGCTCGGCGTTCGTGTGACCGTGCGCGATGAGTTCATCGCCCCGCGCCACACATGCTTCGATCAGCTCGGGGCAATGATCGTAAAGCGACGTGTTGATGAGCGTGCCCGCGGGCATGTCGAGCGCATCGAACAATTCAATGCAACGCCACGCGCCCACGCGATTCCCGTACTCGCGCCAACTATGGTTGAGAACATCCGGTTGCGGCGATAGTGGTCCGAGCGCGGCCCCCAGTCCTTCGCCGAACGCAAAGTGTTCGAGGTTGAAGCCGAGATAAACCGCGAGACGCGCGCCGTTCGGCCAGCAATACGGCTCGCCATGATGAATCGCTTGATAGTCGAAACGGCCGTGCGATCGGAGTACATCGGGATTGAAGTCGCTCATTGTCGATGAATGCATGAACCGGTTTGGTTACGTCGTGCCCCAAGGCGGACCTGTTGCGCACCGCGAACGTACACGCCTCGCGTCGCGACGTGCCGACGATCGAGGCTTGCGATCGTGTGCAATATGCGAGCCAACGTGTCGACACGCATGCTGCGCTACGCGTTGCATGCGATGAAGCCGAACCACGACAGCAAATGGCATATGTCTTGCAATGGCTTCGCGCTGCAAGCCATTTCCCGTCAGCGCGTTCATAAGGACAAGCCTTCATGGTTCAGCCGGCATCAACCGTGGTTCACGCGACAGCCGCCGATATCGAACTCGTTCACGTGACGAAGCGCTATGCGGATTCCGTCGCCGTCGATGCGATCGACCTGCGCATTCCCGGCGGCGCGTACTGTTGCCTGCTCGGTCCTTCGGGCTGCGGCAAGACATCGACTTTGCGCATGATCGCGGGGCACGAGTGGATTTCCGAAGGCGATGTGCTGATCGGCGGGCGCAACGTCACGCGCGAACAGCCGGCCGCACGCGGCACCGCGATGGTCTTTCAAAGCTACGCGCTCTTTCCGCATCTGTCCGCGCTCGATAACGTCGCCTTCAGCCTCAAGATGCGCGGCGTCGCGAAGGAAGCACGCAGAAAGCGCGCGGGCGAACTGCTCGAACTCGTCGCCATGTCGCCCTACGCGAACCGCAAGCCGGCGCAGCTTTCCGGCGGGCAGCAGCAGCGTGTGGCACTCGCGCGCGCCTTGCTCAATGAACCACGCTGTCTTTTGCTCGACGAACCGCTCTCCGCGCTCGATCCTTTCCTGCGCGTGCAGATGCGCGCCGAACTCAAGCGCTGGCAGAAAGAACTGGGCATCACTTTCGTGCACGTCACGCACTCGCAGGAAGAAGCAATGGCGCTCGCCGATCTCGTCGTCGTGATGAGTCACGGTCATATCGAACAAAGCGGCACGCCGTTTGAAGTCTTCAACCGGCCGCGCACCGAATTCGTCGCGCGCTTTCTCGGCGGCCATAACGTGCTCGGTTCGAAGGGCGGGCTGTTCACGGTGCGTGCGGATCATCTGCGGATCGCGCCGCAGGGCACGACGCCCGGCACGAGCGCGGGCGAGGGAGGACTGAGCCGCATCGGCGGACTCGCATGCACGGTGCGCGAGGCCGAGTATCAAGGCACGCATGTGCGCATGACGCTCGTGCCGCTCGACGGTTCCCCGGAACTCGTTTCTATCGTCAGCGATGCCGACTACGACGCCGAGCGCCTCGGCCCCGATGCGCGCGTGACTGTCTGGTGGGATCAACGCAACGCGCATCCGCTCGCGGCGTGATGCGCGCTTGAGCCAAACACATCAAAACCCGAAACGAGGAGGAAGGCTATGAGCAATGACAACGCACGTCCGCAAGCGACTCAGGAAATCAAAGAGACCAAAGAGGAACTGGAAAGCCGCGGCCGCACGCGCCGCACTTTCATCAAGGGCGCCGTGGCGGCGGCGGGCATTGCCGGGTTCCCTTACGTGCATGCACAAGAGAAGATCACCTTGCGCTATCTCGGCACGGCGGTCAACCAGAGCGCGGACATTGCGAAGAAGTTCAAGGAAGACACGGGCATCGAGATTCAATACATTCCGGTGACGACCGATGACGTCACCAAGCGCATCATTACGCAGCCCAACTCGTTCGATATCGTCGATACCGAATACTTTTCCCTCAAGAAGCTGATTCCGGCGGGCACGCTGGCCGGCATGGATGCGAAGCGCATCAAGCTCGCGGACAAGATCACGCCGGTGCTCACGAAGGGCGAAGTGAACGGCAAGAAGATTGGCGATCAGGGCACGGCCCCGAAGAAAGTGATGTTCTTGAAGGGCGCGCGCTCGACGGAGTTCTCCGCGACGCCTACCGAATGGATGACGCTCATTCCCACGACGTATAACGCGGATACGCTCGGCATTCGCCCGGACCTCATCAAGCGTCCCGTCAACACGTGGGCCGACTTGTTGAATCCGCAATTCAAGGGCAAGGCGGCGCTGCTCAACATTCCGGCTATCGGCATCATGGATGCGGCAATGGCCATCGAAGCAATGGGTCAGGTCAAGTACGGCGACAAAGGCAACATGACCAAGGCCGAGATCGATCAGACCATCAAGGTGCTGATTGAAGCGAAGCGCGCAGGTCAGTTCCGCGCCTTCTGGCGCGACTTCAACGAAAGCGTGAACCTCATGGCATCGGGCGAAGTGGTCATTCAGTCGATGTGGTCGCCCGCGGTCACGAAGGTGCGCACCATGGGTATCGCCTGCACGTTTCAGCCGCTGAAGGAAGGTTATCGCTCGTGGGCGTCGGGCTTCGGCTTTCCGCGTTCGCTGCAAGGCAAGAAACTCGATGCGGCCTATGAGTTCGTCAACTGGTTCCAGGACGGCTGGGCGGGCGCCTATCTAATGCGCCAGGGTTATTACCCCGGCGTGACGGAGACGGCCAAGACGCACATGCAGGCTTACGAGTGGGACTACTGGATGGAAGGCAAGCCCGCGACGCAGGACATCAAGGCACCCGATGGCCAGTTGCTCGAAAAGACCGGCGCGGTGCGCGACGGTGGCTCGTACACGCAGCGCATGGGCGCCATTGCATGCTGGAACGCGGTGATGGACGAGAACATCTACATGGTGCAGAAGTGGAACGAGTTCATCGCCGCCTGATGTTCACGTGAGGTTCACATGATGCACACAAGGAGCATTTGCTGATGGCATCCGTCGAGTATCTGTCGCAAGCGAAGGAAGCGCCGAAGCGTCATCGGCGCGTGAGCGCATGGTTGCAGGCCACGCCGCTGACGCTCACCTTCGTGCTGTTCTTCATCGTGCCGCTCGTGATCACGTTGATCGTGAGCTTCTGGGATTTCAACGAATATCAGATCATCCCGGCGTTCACGCTCAAGAACTATGTGGCGATCTTCGACGGTTGCAGTTCCTTCACCGATGTCTGCGTGACCTTCAAGACATATTGGTCGACGCTCAAGTTCTGCGCAATGGTATGGGCCGTGACGCTCGTGCTCGGTTTCTCCATTGCGTACTTCCTCGCGTTTCACGTGCGCACCACGGCCATGCAGACCATTCTCTTTTTGCTCTGCACGATTCCGTTCTGGACGTCCAACGTCATCCGCATGATCTCGTGGATTCCGCTGCTCGGCCGTAACGGGCTCGTGAATCAGGCGCTGATCAACGCGCATCTCATCGATCAACCGCTGGAATGGCTGCTGTATTCGAACTTTTCGGTGGTGCTCGCGTTCGTGCATCTGTTCACGTTCTTCATGATCGTGCCGATCTTCAACGCGATGATGCGTATCGACAAGTCGCTCTTGGAAGCCGCGCGCGATGGCGGGGCGAGCGGCTGGCAGGTGATCCGCGATGTCGTGTTGCCGCTCTCGAAGACCGGAATCGTCATTGGCTCGATCTTCGTCATCACCATCGTGATGGGCGACTTTCTCACAGTGGGCGTAATGGGTGGACAGCAGATTGCGTCGGTGGGCAAGATCATTCAGGTGCAGACGGGCTATCTGCAATTTCCCGCCGCGGCGGCCAACGCGATCATTTTGCTGGCCGTCGTGCTGATGATCGTGTGGGCGCTCACGCGTGTGGTCGATATCAGGAAGGAGCTTTGACATGGCCAGCGGCATTGCGGGATTGAAGAAACATCGGGAGCACCGGCCCGCCAGCTTTTACTGGCTCGCGTTGCTGTTCGGCTTGTTCGTGCTATTCCTGTATGGACCGGTCATCACCATTTTCATTCTCTCGTTTCAAGGTCCCGAAGGCGGTCTGACCTTTCCCATGCGCGGCGTCTCGCTGCACTGGTTCGAGCAGTTGCGTCAGGGTGTGGGCGATATCGATATCTGGGCTTCGTTCGGCCGCTCCGTGAAGCTCGCGCTCGCGGTCACGGTGCTGACCGTGCTGTTCTCGGTCACGGCGGGTCTCGCCTTCAGAAGGCGTTTTCGTGGCGATACGGCCGTGTTCTATGTGTCGGTGGCGAGTCTCATCATGCCGTCGATCATCGTGTCGCTCGGTATCGGTCTCACGTTTCGTCTGCTCGACAACGTGATCAAGTATCTGGCGAACGAGTGGGGCTTTACTTCCTTCGCGGATTCGTGGACCACGTCGATGGGCCTCTTCACCTCCGCGCTCGGCGCCCATCTGACGTGGACGCTGCCGTTTGGTTTGCTCGTGATGTTCGCTGTCTTCAACCGCTTCAATCCGGCTTACGAGGAAGCGGCGCGCGATCTGGGTGCATCGCCGTGGCAGAGCTTCAGGAATGTGGTGTTGCCGATCATCGGGCCATCTGTCATTGGCGTGGGAATGTTCGGCTTCACGCTGTCATGGGATGAAATCGCGCGGACGTCCCAGGCTATCGGCGAGCAGAATACGTTGCCGCTCGAATTGCAGGGACTGACGACATCGGTGACCACGCCGGTCATCTATGCGCTCGGGACCATGACCACGCTGATGTCGCTGGCGGTCATGGTCGGCGGCTTGTTGATCGTGAGGGCGGTGACCAGGCGCCGGACTTCGAAGTAGGCGCCAGCGCTTTCCTCACGTGCGATCAAATGCAATCAAGTGCGATCACCTATGATCGTGCCCCCAGCGGCCGTCGTTCCAGCCGTTGTCGTCGTCATGACCGGTATGAGCGGCGCGCCAGTGGTTGCCGCCCTTGCACACGAGTTGCGATCCGTTCGCGCTGCATGACGCTTCATAGCCCGGCGAATAGAGAAACTCGCCGACCCAATGCGGATTCACGTTGGTGTTGCCGGGGTTGTACGCGACGAAGTTCGCTGCGTCGTCCGTGCTGCCCGAGCCCGTGTAGCGCGCTGCCAGCGGATACGGAAACACCGGACGCGTGCGCGTGGTCTGCCCGGTCGTATCGACGAGCGATGCCACGATCTTGCCCGGCTTCGCGCCCGTTTCAACCCACGCCATGGCGGGCGTCAGCATGTCGAAGGTGCTGGGACCGTCGCCGCCGCCGCAGTGCGCAACGCCCGGGAACAGATACAGCTTCGCGAACTTCTCGACGCGCTCGTCGCCCATGTATTCCTTCATCTTCGCGTAGTACTGCAGCGTCGATTGCGGCGAGATGTGCTGGTCTTCCAGGCCGTGCCAGAGAATCAGCTTGCCGCCGCGTCGATGAAAGTCACTCAGATCGGGATCGGTTGCAGCGAGATAGTTCGACGTCTGCACGGTCTTCCAGAACGATTCGACAGTGAACTTCAGATCGCTGAACGCGGCGTTCGGGCGCGAGTCGTTGAAGTAGTCGAGGTATGCCAGGAACGGCATCACGAAGTTGATGCTGCCGCTAGGTCCGGCGTCCGTCGCGGGCACGAAGAGCGACCATTGCAATTCCGAACCCCATTCACGCGCGATCGGCTGTTCGAGATGACGGCCATACTGATCCGTCGCGCCATCGTGGATCTTGCGCACCACCGCGGCTTGCGCGGGCGTGAGACACGTGGCGTCGGGCTGCCCCTTCGCACACACGAGACTCGCGGGATCGAAATGACAAGCCTGCGGATTGTCGATGATGCCGTCCGTCACGCCGTCCTGACCGTCGCACGACTTCAGCACGGCGGCGTGGATCATCGGCAACTTGTCGGCGAGCAGAATGTACTTGCCCGTCTTCTGGTCGATGTTGACCGCCGCCGCCCAGCCGTGGTGAAACGTGTTCTGCACGATCAGATCGTTGGCCGGCGCGCCCGCGACGATGCCGTCGAAGTCGTCGGGATAGCGTTGCGCTTCCATCAGCGCTTCGCGTCCGCCGTCTGAGCAGCCGTCGAAATACGAGTACTTCGGAGCGCGCGCATAAAACTTGTTGATAATCGCCTTGGATACCTGTGCCATGGCGTGCTCCGCGCGATAAGCAAAATCGATCTTGGCTTTCGGATCCAGCGCCCATGCGCCATCGTTGCCGCCTTCGTGGCCCATGTCGGTGGCGGAGATGGCGATCTGGCCGTTCGTGACCGGCACGCAGGTCGATGCCATCGGCGCGCTGATCGAGAGATTGCCGCACAGACCGCCGCATCCCGTTTGCAGATAGCGCTGCGTCCAGCCTTGCGTCGGCAAGCGCAATTCAAAGAGCGATGCGCCAGGGCCTATGGTTCCCTTGATATCGCACACTTCGGAAGGCAGTCCGGGTCCAGCCGTCGCGCCTGGAGGCATGCCGGGGTTGCTGATGACCGTTCCTTTTGCAAGGACCGTTGCCGAGGTGATGGTGACGGTGCCATCGGTGACGCCGCTTAGATCGAGCGTGGCGACTGCCGCGCAGTTCATCGCGGGAAGGATCGAGGGAAGGTCGGCTAGACCGCTTGAATTGGCCGCCATTGCTTGAGGCGCCATGATTACGCATGTCGTCAAAAGAGCAAGCCACGCATATAGCGTGCGGATGCATCGTCTGAGTAGGGCGGGGTTGCTGCAGAGTAATCGCATCATCGTCTCCTGAGGTCGTCGGGTCACTTTCCAGCGAGTACGGAGGATGACGAAAGAGTTTCGCGATAGGGAGAGGGCGTATACCCGGCAATCCTGCTTCGTCGGCGCTCCAAAGCGTCAACGTTTGCGGCGCCCGCATGCTGCACCAAGGCGAAGCGGACACACCGCGCTTCCGGTGGCCGATAAACAAAACAGATAGCCAGGCAAATGATACGCAAGGAAAGCGTCCTTCATGCCGTACGCGGCTTCACCGAGACGCTTCGCCTCACTCATGCGAAAACGCTTCGAAGGCATCGAATCTGTTTATCGGGCACCGCATGGTCTTGCTGCGCGACGCCGCGCCAAATCACGCTGACGTGCATTTTCCGGCCCATGGGCATGGTTAACCCATCCTTTGCGTTATCAAACACAGGGACTAGCTTGCGTCATCACCTGATAACCATTCCGGAGAAGCGTCCATGAGTAGCAACCTGCATCCGAGCGGCAGTCAGTTTCCGAACGGCATTGCAACGCCCAGGCCCACGAGCGTGTCGTCGGCCATACGCGCCGGTGTAGTCGGTGGTCTCGCGGGCGCCGTCGTCATCTGGATCTACGAAGCATTGATCTGGGTAGGCGTACAGCATCTGATGCCCCTCGCGGGCATTCCGCGTAACGCGACCGGGCTGGTCTTCGGAAAAGCGTTTCAGGAAGCGAGCGGCATTTGGGCGTATGTGATTGGCACGGGTATTCACTTCGTGTTCGCCATTGCTTGGGGCATTCTCTTCGCACTCGTCTGGCCGTACTTTCGCCGACGCGGCTACGAGGCGACGTTCATCGCATTGTTCTATGCCGTGCTCGCGTGGATAGTGATGCATGTCGCCATCATGATCGCTTCGGACAATCATCCGAATTACTATGATCCGGCTGTCGTCATCGGCGGATTCATGTCGCATATCTTCTTCACGGTGCCGCTCGCGCTAATCGTAAAGCGCAAGATGGAAGTGCGTTAGGCGTTTAGCCTATCGATCGGTCCGCAGCGGCTTGCCTCGTTCGAGGCGCATGAGCCGTTCGCGGATTGAGTCTCGCTGTTACCTGTTTCAAATTCCCTTATTGCAGCGCGAAAGCAGACGGCATGGCAGAAGACGCATGCCGCGTTTCTTCAATCTCGCGCAGAAGTCGACTTTCTCGTCACTTCGCGGCGAAAGCTCACATTTGGTTCGCAGCCGAGAAATGAGTAAACGGTTTCCTTTTTGTTTCGGAAACTCCGATTCCATGCAAAACCATGCCCTGATCGTGCCGGGTAATCCCCTATCAGGTCGTTGGATAAAACGTTTGACAGCATCGGCTTACAAAGCCTAAATTTGGAAAACGTTTTCCGATGAAGTTCGCTGACTCAAGCTCGGGGCTTCATTCAAATTATTTTTAATCTTCACCGATTCCGATGAAAAATTTCGGAAGGCCAAATAACGTCCGGTGTCGATCAAGCGCTCAAAGGACGCGCAAAAGAAACCCCCCGCACTACCCACATTCATAACTAAAGACGGAGACAACATGAATCGAAACAGGCAAATCACGCGTGCGTTCGCGCTCGGCACGCTCTCGGCGCTCGTCCTCGCTGCATGCGGTGGCCATGACTCATCGGATGGTTCCACGCCGCCGCCCGCCGCTGTGGCGGCTAATTCGCTTCAAGCCGTGGTCTACGGCGCGAACGACACGAGCGTGCCCGCCGGCGCCGGCGTCCCCATCACGATGATGGGCCAGATGCGCGCGCTCTTCGACCTCATCCGCAAGTCGCCGGATTTCACTCAGGTCGTGATGGATGTGGGCGATGGCAGCCCCGTGCACGTACTCGATACCAACACGGGCGACAAGTTCTTGCCGGGCAAGCTGGCGCTTGGTCTGTCTTACATCCTCATCGACATGAAGAAGAAGGGCGACCCCAAGTACGCCGACTATCTCGCAACCTATCAGAAAATAACCACGGCGATGATGGCGCAGTCCGCGAGCGGCGACTACGTCTACGCGAACACGTCCTGGGGCGAGTATTACTATCTCGTCGCCCTCAACAATTTGAAGGCGAACGGCATGCTGAACGAAGTCTTTAGCGATGCCATGCTCAACACGTTGCAAGGCCGCCTCACGTTCTGCGACATGTTCGGCCCCGATGCAAGCGGCAAGGACAATACGTGCCCGGCTGGCGGCGCGTCTATCGACGTGGCTTCGCTCAACACGGCGCAGAATTACTACGCGGTGTCATATGGCATTGCCGGGCTGAGACAGAAGCTCGGCTGGAGTAATCCGGGCTTCGTCTCCACTTCGGACCCGGCGGTTGCGACCATGGGCGCGCGCGATGCGCTGCTCTACACGTTAACCAAGCATATCCGCAATGATTCGTCGGGCGGCTTCTCGGATGAGGCATCGAACACGCATACGACCTACTACGATCAAGCGCGCTTCGACCGCTACAGCACGCTGCTTATCGCGGAGACGGTCGAGCGTAGTCTCGAGATGGGCAACGAAGCGAATTTGACGCCGGAATTGAAGGGCTATTTGCGCAAGTCGATCGATCTGATTCTGCCGCAGATCAATCCGGACGGGCAGGGCTTCAACTACGGCCGCTCGATCGGACCTTACGGCGATTCCGCTTTCATGGAGATTCTCACGGCCGCAGCCAACGCGGGCGTGCTGAGTGCCAAGGAGATGCAGGTCGCCTACACGTTCATCTACAAGGCAGCGCTGCGCTTCGACACCTTTTGGTACGACCCGAACCTGCCGACGCCGTCCGTGAACATGTGGGTGAAGGGGCGCGGCACGGACACATATCGCGGCAAGCCTCGCGTGATGGGCGAAAACTTCAGCCTGCTGCATCAGTACATGTACGTCAACGCGTGGTGGAGCAAGCTCGGCTTCGGCGGCCAAGCCCCCATGAGCGACAGCGATTTCAAATCATGGCGCGATGCATTGCCTCATTACACGCTGACCTATTACAACTTGCCGAGCGACAGCGCGCATCCGTATAACGCGGCGTTGCTGACGGTGCGTGATGGCGAGCGTGTGATCAACCTGAATCTGAGTCAGGCGCCGGACTACAACTCGTATTCACCGTACTATCCGGTGCCGTTCTCCGACAAGCTCATCTACGGCACGACCGACCTGGGTTACGCCTTGCTGATTCCGCAAGTGACGTACAACGGCAAGACATACATTCCGGTGACGTACTACAAGAATCTGAGCGTGCAGGAGAGCAACGGTCAGGTGACCGTTTCCTTCGATACGACGAAATTCCGTCAAGCGACCAAGAACGCGGCGTACACGACCGATATCGACCTGCAAGCGCATACGGTGCTGACTTTCGCGCATGGCACGATCACGCGTACGGACACATTGAGTTCGGCCACCCTTGCGGCGCCGCTCGCGGTGGAAACGGACTTTACCTCGTTCGCGGACTTTCAAAGCACGGCGGCGGGCGCGAACGGTAACTCGGTCACCTACGCCAATAGCGCCGCGACGAGCTATGCCACGAGCGGCTTCGATGCTTGCGCGCTGTCGAATTTCGATGTCGCGAACGGTGTCACCAATCCGCTGTCGACTACGCCTGTCGGCCAGTTGCACTCGAACTTCGCATGCAAGACGAATGCGTTCTCTCTTGCGGGTGGCGCGCAACGCAACTTTAGCTGGACCTTGAAGTACGCGGACCCGAACTGATCCTCGTGCAAGGCAAAGCGGGCTCCTCTTGCAAAAGGAGCCCGCTTCTTTTTATTCGACGTGCGCGGCAAATCCGGTCTGTCCCGCAGCATGCTCGTCTCGCAAGGTCAACTGCGGAATGCGGTAGTCGCCATGATTCTGCCGTCTATAAGCAATCGGCGCGTTGTCCCAGAGGGTGTCTAGCCGTTCTCCGAGCGCATCGCGCGTGGCCTCGAAACGCGTTTCATCCATCTTGCTCGTGCGATACACCACGAACGGTGGCACGACGTCGAAGCCCGGATAGAACAGCATGCCGTGCTGGATCGGGAAGAGGATATCGTCCATCGGGCCGTTGATGCCGCGCGCGTCGTAATGCGATTCCCAACCGCCGGTCGTCACGATGATCATCGCGCGTTTGCCCGACATCATGCCTTCGCCATAACGATCGCCCCAGTGCGTGTCCGAGTGTTCGCCCACGCCGTAAGCGAAGCCATAGGCATAGACGCGCTCGAACCAGCCTTTCATGATGGCGGGCATGGAGAACCACCACATCGGGAATTGCAGGATCAATGCGTCGGCCCGGCGCAGCTTGTCCTGTTCGATTTCGATGTCGCGGCTTTGCAGGCCGTTTGCGAACGCGTGTTTCGAATCGAGACTGGGATGAAACGGCGCGTCGGTGTTGCGCTCGCGCACGTCGTTCGCGTCGAGCGTCGTTTTCCAGTTCATCTCATACAGGTTCGACACCTGCACCGTGTGGCCGTTATCGCGCAGGCGCTGCACGGCAAAGTCGTTGAGCGCGCCGTTCAGCGAGCGGCGTTCGGGGTGGGCATAGACGATCAGCACATTCATGGCTGCAACTCTCCTGGTTCGTATGAACGCCAGACTAGTGCGGATGAAGGTATATTGGAAATGAATAGTCAATATGCCAGGCATTACGATGAATAATATCCTCCGCAGGCTCGATCTCAATCTGCTCGTGACACTCGACGCGCTGCTCGCCGAACACAACGTCACGCGCGCGGCCGAACGGCTGAACTTCTCGCAGCCTTCGGTGAGCGTGCATCTGGCGAAACTGCGCGATATCTTCGACGATCCGCTATTGCTGCCCGGCCCGCGCGGCATGCGTCCGACTGCGCGCGCCGAGGGTTTGCGCGAGCCATTGCGCGAAGCGCTTGCAGCACTTGCGCGCGCGGTGTCGCCGGAGCAGGCGTTCGAGCCGGCGAGCGCGGAGCTTACGTGGCGTATAGCCGCAACCGATTACAGCGAGTCCACCGTGCTCATGCCGGCGATAAACGGCTTGCGGCTGGCCGCACCGCGGACGCGCATTGCCGTGCTCGAAGCCACGCCGCCGCGTCTCGCGCGACAAGCCGAACGCGGCGAGATCGATCTTGCGTTTCATATCACCGAAGGCGCGCCACCGGGTCTGCATCGGCAGGCGCTTTTTACCGAACGCTATGTGCTTGTGGCGAAGAAGGGGCATCCGCGTCTCAAGCGCAAACCCAGCCTCAAGCAGTTTTGTGCGCTCGAACATGTGATCGTGTCGCCGGACGGCGGAGGCTTCTTCGGTCCGACCGACGAAGCGCTCGCGGCACTCGGCGTCGCGCGTTGCGTCGTGCTGTCCGCGCCGCATTTTCTCTTCGTGCGCTCGCTGATTGCATCGACCGATCTCGTGGGCATGCTGCCATTGCGGCTAGTCGAGCACGATGCGGCGCTGCACGTGGTGGACGCGCCAATCGAAGTGTCCGGCTATGAAATGTCGATGTTCTGGCACGAGCGCGTGCATCGCGATCCGGCGCATCGGTGGTTGCGAGACTTCATCGCCGGATCGGTATGACGCGCGATTGCTAAGACGTGAACTGCGAGCGCAGCGACTTGCGGATGATCTTGCCAGTCGCCGTCATCGGCAATTCGGAGACGAAGCGCACCTCGCGCGGATATTCATGTGCCGCAAGCCGCGTGCGGACGTGCTGCTGCAGTTCGAGCACGAGGGCATCGCCCGGTTTGAAGCCGTCGTTGAGCACGACGACCGCGCAGACGATCTCCGTGCGCCGTTCATCCGCCACGCCGATGACCGCCGCGAAGCGCACGGCGGGATGCCTCAAAAGACAGTCCTCGATCGGTCCCGGCCCGATGCGATAACCCGCGCTCGTGATGACATCGTCGTCGCGACCGATGAAGCGAAAGAAGCCCTCCGCGTCGAGCATGCCGAGGTCGCCCGTCAACAGATAGTCGCCGCGAAACTTCTGCGCGGTCGCGGCCTCGTCGCGCCAGTAGCCGAGAAACATCACGGGATCGGGCGCGGCAATGGCGATATTGCCGGGCGTGCCCAAAGGCTGCGGCCTACCCGAATCGTCGACGACAGCCACGCGGTGCCCCGGCACCGCGCGCCCGATCACGCCGTTGCGCGGTTCGAACCATATGGCGCACGAGGAGAGCACCACGTTGCATTCGGTCTGCCCGTAGAACTCGTTGATGGTGACGCCAAGCGTTGCGCGGCCCCACGACAGCAACTCCTCGCCGAGCGATTCACCGCCGCTCGCCACCGAACGCAACGCGAGCGCCGGCGCTTTCGCTTGCGGCGTCGCGCGCATCATCTTGAGCGCGGTCGGCGGCAGGAACGTGTGGCTCACGCCATGCCGTTCGAGCAGATCGAACGCGGCGTGGCCATCGAACTTGTCGAAGCGCCGCGCGAGTACCGGCACGCCGTGATGCCACGAAGGCAAGAGCACATCGAAGAGGCCACCGATCCACGCCCAGTCCGCGGGTGTCCACATGAGCGTCGCGTCGAGCGGGAAGCACTGCTGCGACATCTCCACGCCCGGCAGATGCCCGAGCAGCACGCGATGTCCGTGCAATGCGCCTTTCGGTTTGCCCGTGGTGCCAGACGTATAGATGATGACGGCGGGATCGTCCGCGGAAGTATCGACGAGGGCGTCTTCTTCCGATGCCGCTTCGAGCGCGGGCCAGAACGTAGCGTCGCTGCCATCGGTCGCGAAGACGTGGCGCAACTCCGGCAGCGATGCGCGAATCGACGCGATCTTCGCCGCGCCTTCGGCGTCCGTCACGACGGCGGCGGCCCCGGAATGCGCGAGCCGGAACTCGATTGCATCGATACCGAAGAGCGCGAAGAGCGGCACGGCAATGCATCCCATGCGATAGGCCGCGAGATGCGCGATCGCCGCTTCGACCGATTGCCGCACGAAGATGGCCACGCGCTCGCCGCGCTGCACGCCGCGTTCGGCAAGCGCATTGGCGAAGCGGTTGGAGAGGCGTTGCAGGTCGTCGAAGGTATAGCGTTGCTGCGAGAGATCGTTCGATTCGACGATCAGCGCGAGCCGGTTCGAGCCGTCCGCCCATTTGTCGCACACGTCTTGCGCAATGTTATAGCGCGCGGGGATGCGCCAGGTGAAGGCGGCATCGACTGCTTCGTAGGTGTCTCCTGACGGCAGCATGGTTTTTTGTGGTGGGTGAGGGTTCCTCGATCATACGCGTTGCAGCGTCTGCTCCTTCACTTCGTGGTCGCGCTCGGGCGTAATCTGCTCCCAGGTGCTATGCACATGCCGCCTCAGGAATTCCCCCAGCCGCGCGCCATCGCGCGCGTTGAGCAATTGCACGATGATCTCGTGTTCATCTATAGCGGTATGCCACGTCTCTGACGTCACGCTGCCCTGAAAGCGATAGCGATAAAGCTGCCGGTTGAGCCGCTCGTGCACTTGCGTGAGCGTGGCGTTCTTGGCCGCCACGATGATGTTCGCGTGGATCGCCTGATTGAGCCGGAAATAATTCATGCGGTCGCGCCGCTCGTAAGCCGCGTGCATCTCGTGATGGAGCGCGCGAATCTCGGCAATCTCCGCATCCGTCGCTAAACGACACGCCTGTTCGCCGCCAAACGCCTCGATTGCGCCCAACACGTCGAGCTTCTCGCGGATTTCCGCCGCGCTCAGGTCCGCCACGACCGCGCCGCGCTTAGGCAGCACGACGACGAGGCCGTCGCCCGCCAGTTCCTTGAGCGCCTCGCGCAATGGCGTGCGCGAGACCGTCAGCCGTTCGGCGAGCGTGCGCTCGCGCAGGCGCTCGCCGGGCTTGAGTTCGTCGGTCGCGATCATCGTGCGCAAGCGTTGCGCAATCTGCATGGAGAGCAGCGAATCCGGCTCGTCGGCACCGTCGAAGCCTTCCTGCTCGTCGTCTAAATCCTTCATTTGCTTGTTCCCTCGTCGCGGTGTGAAATCCTCGGCCGCTCTGGTATGCCACTTTACCAGCGAACGCGTCACCTGCGATTTGCGGCCGACAATCGCCCCGCCTAGGTGCGATCCCGCACTTGACGGTACACGACGATAGAACTAAATTTCGGTATACCAGAATTAAACAGAGCGCAGAACGTCGCCCGGCGCCTGCGAAATTCATAAGAACGCGACTTGGAGACCTGCATGCCAATCGACCGAAAACACCGTTGAATACGGGTTTCTTGCCGATGCCCGCGTAGTTCGTCCGTGTTTTCGGCAATAACTCCATCGTCCGGGCGCCGCATCCGTCCGGTATACCGCAATGAAAACCTCGTCGACACCGACGGGGCGCCACGCTTTTCGAGCCGCACTACTTCATGTCGCCTTCGCTCTATACGTTGATCGCGCCCGTTATCGCGATCCTTCTGCTGGTACTGCTGATCACGAAGGTCAAGCTTCACCCGTTTCTCGCGCTCATTCTCACGGCCGGCTTTCTCGGCTGCGCGGCCGGACTCGCGCCTACCGCCGTCATCAAGAGCTTTGAAAAAGGCTTTGGCGGCATTCTCAGTTCCGTGGGGCTCGTGGTCGGACTCGGCACCATGCTCGGCGGCTTGCTGCTCGAATCGGGCGGCGCGGATCGCATCGCCAACGCATTCATCGGACTCGGTTCTAAGCGCTGGATTCCGGCGGCCATTTGCGCGGCGTCGCTGCTCATCGGCTTGCCGCATCTGTTCGATGTGAGCTTCGTGATGCTCGTCCCGCTCGTCTACGCTATCGCGCATCGCACGAAAAGTCCGCTGATGGCCGTCGGCATTCCGATGGCCGCCGGCCTCTACGTCTCGCACGGTCTCTTGCCGCCGCATCCGTCGCCGACGCTCGCGCTTGCCGCGTTACATGCGGACGCGGGCCGCACGATCTTTTTCGGCCTGATCGTCGCCGTTCCGATGGCCATTCTCTCCGGCCCGCTCTTCACGGCCTTCGTCATGCGCTTTCTGCCGGTTACGCCAGGCGAGGGTCTTTATTCGCCCGCTGCCGCCGACGAGAAGAAAGCCGGCCGCGCCACGCCGCCGCTCGCGCTCGTGCTCATCACGGTCCTGTTGCCACCGGTCCTGATGATGATCCGCACGTTCGGCCGCAACTACGCGCCGACCGGCACGCCGATGCGCGAACTGCTCGAAACCGTGGGCGACCCTATCGTCTCGTTGCTGATTGCCGTGCTGTTCGCAATCTGGTCGCTCGGCGTCAAGAGCGGCCTCACGTTGCCGCAGATTCAAAAGCTCCTCGGCAAGAGCGTGGCGCCCGCTGCCGCCGTGATCCTGATCCTCGGCGCGGGTGGCGGCCTGAAAGAGATGCTGCTCGCCACGCATATCGGCGACGCCATCGCGCATTGGGCCACGCATTGGTCGATCTCGCCGCTCGTGCTCGGCTGGGCGGTCGCGGCGCTGATCCGTATCGCGATCGGCTCGGCGACAGTCGCAACCGTGACGGCGGCGGGCATCGTCGCGCCGATCGCGGCGGCCACGCCCGGCGTCAATCTCGAACTGCTGGTGCTCGCCGTGAGCTCGGGCGGACTGATGCTCTCGCATCTGAACGACTCGGGCTTCTGGCTTTTCAAGGAATATTTCCGCCTCTCGGTCGCCGATACGCTCAAGACCTGGACGCTGCTCGTCTCGTTTCAATCGCTCGTCGCGCTCGGCGTGATTCTCCTCATCAACTCGGTGATCGGCTAAACGTGCCGTTCACGTTCCCCACAAGATCAGGCCTTAAAGGACAGACATCGCCATGAACTACGAACATCTCTTCAAGTCGCTCGGCAGCCGCACGATCCGCATGGCGCTCGTCGGTCCGAAAGGCGGCTTCGGCCGCTCGCTGCTCGTGCAATGCCGCGCGTTGCCGGGCCTCGAGATCGCCGCGCTGTGCGATATCGATATCGAAGGCACGCTCGCCGCCCTGGCATCGCTCGGCTTCGCGAACGATACAGCGCGCGTCTGCAACAACGCCGACGACGTGCGCGCCGCTCGCGCCGATGGCCGTATCGCGCTGGTGGGCGACCATCTGCTGTTGAAGAACGTGGAGCTCGATATCGTCGTGGAAGCGACGGGGCATCCTGAAGTGAGCGTGCAGATCGCCGAGAACGCATTGAAGCGCGGCGTGCACGTGGCGATGGCGACCAAGGAAACCGATTCGGTCGTGGGCCCGTATCTGAACCGGCTCGCGCTCGAAAACGGCGTGACGTACACCACGCCCGACGGCGATCAGCCGAGCAATCTGATCGGCCTCGTGACGTGGGCGCGCGTGCTCGGTTTCGAAGTGATCGTGGCTGGCAAGTCGAGCGAGTACGACTTCATCTACGATCCGGACGCGCATACCATCGACTATCTCGATCAACGCCACGAAGTCTCGCTCGATGCGTGCTGGACGCCAGGCGACGATATCGCCGCGACGCTCGCCGCCCGTAGCAAGGCGCTCTCGATGCTGCCGCAAAGCGCGACGCCCGATTACTGCGAGATGAACGTCGTCGCCAATTCGACCGGCTTCGTGCCGGCTGCCGATGCGCTCAACTATCCGCTCGCGCGCTTGAATGAACTCGCCGATATCTTCGTGCCGAAGGAAGACGGCGGCATTCTGGAGCGTACCGGCGTGGTCGATGTCTTCAACTGCCTGCGTCGTCCGGACGATCTGAGCTTCGGTGGCGGCGTGTTCGTCATCGTGCGCTGCAAGGACGAGGAAACCTGGGAGTTGCTCAAGCAAAAGGGCCATGTGGTCGGCAAGAACGGCCGCTATGCATGCATCTACTTGCCGTATCACCTGATGGGTCTCGAAACGCCGATGAGCATTTTTTCGGCGGTGCTGCTCAATCAGCCGACTGGCAGCGCGGAGCAGTTGCCGCACGCGCAAATGGTGGCGCGTGCCGAACGCGACTTCAAGGCGGGCGAGACGCTTGCCATGGGCGGCCATCATCACACCATTCAGGGCGCGACGCCGTTGCTCATCGAACGCGCGAAGGCGGGTGTCGCGGCGCCGTTCTATCTCGCGGCCAACAAGCGTCTTCTCGCCGATGTAAAGCAGGGCGACCTCGTTCCGCTCGATGCGCTCGACTTGCAAGGCTCGGCGCTTTACGAAGCGTGGAAGCGCAATCCGTCGCTATAAACGGCCTGCGATACGACGAGGGCTTTCGACCCATACAGGAGGAGACATGCAAACCAATTTATCCGCGAGCGCCTCGGGCAGTTCGCTGCGCACGCTTCTTTGCACCACCCGCTGGCGCATGGTGCTGCTGCTCTTCGTGCTTTATACGATCAACTGCATCGACCGCATGTCGCTGTCCATTGCAATGCCAACCATCGTGCGCGAGTTTCATCTCGCCGCGACGATGCAGGGGTTGATCCTCTCTGCGTTCTTCTGGACGTACAGCACGTTCCAGATTCCCGCTGGCTGGGCCGCCGACCGCTTCGGCGCACGCCGCATGATCGGCATGTCGGCGGTGCTGTGGGGCGGCTTCCAGTGTCTTGCCGCGTTCGCCATGAACGGCGTGACGCTGTTGCTTACGCGTATCGGTCTCGGCGTGTTCGAAGCGCCTTACATGCCCGCCGCGACGAAGCTCACGGCGGCGTGGCTGCCGCCCGCGGAACGGGCGCGCGGCGTGACACTCATCGATAGCGGCGCGCCGCTCGGCTCGGCGCTCGGTGGCCTGCTCATCAGCGCGCTGATCGGCTTCTCGGGATCGTGGCGTTCGGCGTTCCTGATCGTGGGAGCGGTGACGATCGTCTTCGGTCTCGTCGTCTATCGCATGCTGCGCGAGACGCCCGAGCGGCACGCGGGTATCGACCAGGCGGAAGTCGCGTATATCCGCGAGCAGAAGCTCGTTGCTGGCGAAACCCCTAGCGCGAAGATGGCGCCGCTGTCACGCGGCATCATTTCGGCGATGGTGGTGGGCCGTGTCGGTTGGGCGATGGTGTTCTTCGGCCTCGTGACCTGGGGACCGAACTATTTGTCGGTGGGACGCGGGCTCGATATCCGCGGCATGGGCTTCGCGACCTTCATCATTTTTCTCGCGGGCGCGGTCGGCGAGATTCTGTCGGGCGTGACAGCCGACTGGTTGCAACGGCATTTCGCACGCAAGACGGCGTTCAAGATCCTCTTCGGCGTGTCGGGCGGCATGTCGCTTCTTTGTCTGCTGGCTTTGCCGTTCGTGGCGGATATCCGGTTCGCGGTCGCCGTGTTGTCGCTCGGCGTGTTCTTTCACTTGTGGGGCGGCCTGTACTGGCTCATTCCCGCGATGCTCGCACCGCGCGAGCAAGTCGGCCTCGTCGGCGGCGTGATGAACTTCGCGGGCACGGGCGGCGCGATCATCGTGCCTATCGTCGTGGGCGTGATCGTCGATATGACAGGCGGCTTCACGGCGGTCATCCTGTTCTTCGCGGCGGCGGCGTTCGCTTATCTCGTCGGCTCGCTCTTTATCGATTTCGGCCGTAACGATCCGGGAGCGCGCGCATGAACGAGTTGTACGAAGGGCCGATCATCGACGCGCATCAGCACTTCTGGGACCTCGAAGCGAATCGCTATCCGTGGCTCATGCCGGGCGTGCTGATCGAACATCGTTACGGCGACTACACGCCGATCAAAGAGACGTACCTGCCATCGGACTATCTGCGCGATGCGGCGGGGCATCGCGTGATCGGCAGCGTGTATGTCGAGGCCGAGTGGAACCCGGATGATCCGCTTGGCGAAACGCGCTATGTCCGCGAGCTTGCCGAAGAGACGGGTCGCCCCAACGCGATCGTGGCGCAAGCGTGGCTCGACCGCGCCGACGTGGACGACGTGTTGTCCGCGCAAGCCCGCGTGGCTCGCGTTCGCAGCGTGCGTCACAAGCCGGGCGCACCGGACAAGGATGGCCGCACGCTCATGTCCGACGAACGCTGGCGGCGCGGCTATGCCTTGCTCGAACGATACGGCCTGCACTTCGACTTGCAGGCGTCGTGGCGGCAACTGTCCGAAGCGGCACAGCTCGCCCGCGATTTTCCACACACCACGCTCATCGTCAATCATGCGGGCGTGCCCGGCGATAGATCGAACGCGACGCTTACGGGTTGGCGCCTGGCGCTGGAAGAACTCGCGCGTCTGCCGAACGTGGCCGTGAAGGTGTCGGGGCTGTGCGAGGCGGGCAAGCCGTGGAGCGTGGCCGCAAACCAGCCAGTGCTCGATACGCTTCATCAAGTCTTCGGCGCCGGGCGTCTCATGTTCGGCAGCAACTTCCCCGTGGATGGCATGTTCATCTCGCTCGACGGTCTGCTAGGCGGCTTTGCCGAACTGGCGCGCGCCTGGCCGCGCGCGGATCAAGAGGCTTTCTTTCACGATACGGCCGTGCGCATCTATCGCCCGGAAGGGCTCGACGACAACGCACGCGGCACTCACGCAAGGACATCGCGATGACCACCAACACGCTCGGCTTCGACTTGCCGATACTGGATGCGCATCATCACTTCTGGGACTTGTCGGACGGCGACTTTCCCTGGCTCACGAACGAGTATGACGACGCCTTCTTCCTCGGCGACTATCGCCGAATGTGTCAGGACTTTTTGCCGCCGCAGTATCGCCAGGCGACGGCCGGCTTCAACGTGATCGGCACCGTGCATGTGGAAGCGGAGCGTTCGCGCAAGCAACAAGTGCGCGAAACCGACTGGCTCACCGCGCTCAACGCGAAAACGGGATTACCCAGCGCGATCGTCGGCCATGTGTTCTTCGTGCAGCCCGACTGCGATGCGATTCTCGCAGGCCATGCAAACAGCCCGCTCGCGCGCGGCGTGCGCTCGAAGCCTGAAATCTCCAGCGGTCCGCATGAATCCGTTGCGGGCCAACCGGGCACGATGCAAGACGAAGCATGGCTTGCGGGTCTTGCTTTACTCGATAAGTACGGCTTCTCGTGGGACTTGCGCGTGCCGTATTGGCACTTGGAAGAAGCGGCGGAAGTGGCGCGTGCATTCCCGAAGACGCCTATCGTCACGAACCATCTCGGCTTGCCGCTCGATCGATCGGACGAAGGCGTCGCGATCTGGCACCGTGGCATGGAGAAGCTCGCGGCGTGTCCGAACGTCTATCTGAAGGTATCGGAACTCGGCTTGCCGAACGGCACGTGGGACAGCGCGAGCAATCGCCGCGTGATTCGCGAAGCCGTCGATCTATTCGGCTACGAGCGTTCGATGTTCGCGAGCAATCTGCCGGTGGGTAACTTGTCGGCGAGCTTCACGGAGATCGTCGCCGATGTGCTCGGCGCCTTGCCGCAAGCCACCGAAACCGATTTACGCGCGTTGTTCGAAGGGACCGCGCGACGTTTCTATCGCGTCGAATAAAAACATGACCGCACGAAATCAAGGAGACTGACATGACGCCCGCCATCGACGAAAACAGGCTTTTCAGAAAGATATCCCTGCGCATTCTGCCCGTGCTGATGCTCGGATTTTTCTTTTCCTATTTGAACCGCGTGAACGTGGGGTTCGCCAAGCTGCAGATGTCGAGCGACCTCCATTTCAGCGATGCCGTGTATGGCTTCGGCGCGGGCATCTTTTTTCTCGGTTACTTTCTGCTCGAAGTGCCGAGCAACGTAATCTTGCATCGCGTGGGTGCGCGACGCTGGATTGCGCGAATCATGGTGACGTGGGGCCTGCTTTCGTGCGCGACCATTTTCATCCGCACGCCGACGCAGTTTTATGTCATGCGCTTTCTGCTGGGTCTTGCCGAAGCGGGCTTCATTCCGGGCGCGATCTATTACATGAGCCAGTGGTATCCGGCGGCGCGACGCGGACGCGCATGGGGCGTGTTTTATATCGCGCTGGCATCGTCGGGCGTAATCGGCGGACTCGTGTCTGGCTCGATTCTCGGCTTTCTGTCGGGCGTCGGCGGCATGCGCGGCTGGCAGTGGCTGATCTTGTGCGAAGGCATTCCGACGATACTCCTCGGCATCTATATCTACTTCCGCATGAGCGAGGATATTCGCCGCGTCACGTGGCTGACCGATGGCGAGAAGACGCATCTGAGCACGGTGCTTGCGGCGGAGAATCGCGACAAGATCGCGCATGGCTTCATGAGCCTGCTGGGTCATGGACGCATCTGGGCGCTGGTGCTGATCTATTTCGTCTACAACATGGGGCTGTACGCGATCAGCTTCTGGATGCCGACGCTCGTGCAGAAAATGGGCGTGGCCGATCCGTTCACCATCGGGCTTCTCACGGCGTTGCCGGGCGTGTGCGCGATCATCAGCATGCTGGCGTTCGGATTCTCGGCGGATCGTCGCAAGGAACGCAAGTGGCATCTGATTGCCGCGTTCTCGATGGCCGCGCTTGGCTTTGCGTTGTGCGTCGTGTGGCAGAACCAGCCGGTATTGGGCGTGATCGCGCTGTGCATCGCCAACATGGGCGTGCTGTCGATTCCCGCGTTGTTCTGGAGCTTGCCGACGGCGTTTCTCACCGGCGTGACGGCGGCAGCGGGCATTGCGATGATCAACTCCATCGGCAATCTCGCGGGCTTCGTGTCGCCCTATATGATCGGCTATCTCAAGGACGTGACGGGACGCACGGATGTGGCGTTGATCGTCGTGGCGGCGGGTTTGTTGGTCGGCGCGGTGGCGGTGGGGTGTGTGTTGCGTGGGCGTAGTGGAGTTGGGGCGGCGGGGGTGGGGGTAAGGAGTTGAGGCAGCCGGAAGGCACAGACCGGATGTCCGTGCCTTCCCCGATAGGCCCTGCCAGCGAGGCACGCTACGATGCCTGTTTCCCCAGGCATCGTGACAGCATGAAGGACGAACGCCTCACCGAGATGAGGATCTTCAGGGCCGTCGCCGAGACGGGCGGTTTCACGGCTGCGGCGCTCGCGCTCGATTTGCAGCAGCCTTACGTCAGCCGCACTGTATCCGCGCTGGAGAAGCGGCTCGGCGTATCGCTTTTGAGGCGCTCCACGCGTCGCCTTCAGATGACGCAGGAGGGCACGCAGTATCTCGCGCTCTGCAAGCGCATTCTCGAAGAACTCGAAAGCGGCGAAGCACAACTCTCGCGCGCGGGCCAGCACATGTCCGGCGATATTCGCGTGACCGTGGCTACGTCGTTCGGCATGGATCAGATCGTGCCGCTCATTCCGGCATTTCTCGAACGTTATCCGGGCCTGCGCGTGCGGCTTTCTCTTTCGGATACGCTCGCCGATATCATCGGAGAAGGGTTCGATGTCGCCATCCGCATGGGCAATTTGCAGGACTCGAATCTCGTGAGCCGCAAGCTATGTCATCTGCAGCGAGTGGTCACGGCGTCGCCTGCGTATATCGCCAGACATGGGGTACCCTCGACACCCGCGGAACTCACCCGACACAACTGCCTGATGTGGGAACCGCCGATGGACCATCTCAACCATTGGCCTTTCATGGTCGGCGGCGAGCGCACGTCCATGCTCATCAACGGCAACTTTCAGACGAGCAGCGGCGTGAGTTCCGTTTATATGTGTCTTGCAGGCGTGGGCATTACGCGGATGGCTGAACACATGGTGTTGCCTTCCATTCGCAGCAACATGCTCGTGCCTTTGCTCACCGACTTTCAATCGAGCGACGAAACCGCGATCTATGTGCTGTATCCGCGCGATTCGACTTTGCATCCGCGCGTGCGTGCGTTTATTGATTACGTGGCGGATAAGCTCCGGCGGCCGCCGTGGGCCGCCTGAAGCAACGCGTCATTTGTCCAACGTTCGAGGCAAGCGCATTGTCATGCAGGCGCCGAGCACGAGGAATGCGGAGATCACATACATGCCGACTTCCGCGTGTCCAAGCCACACGTTGAGCAAGCCTACGAGATACGGCGACATGAAGCCCGCGATATTGCCCACTGAATTGATGAACGCCAACGCTGCCGCCACCGATGCTCCCACGAAGAGACTTGTCGGCAAGGCCCAGAACAGCGCGATGCACGAATAGACACCCGCTGCGGCGACCGACAGGCAAGCTACCGTCACGAGCGGCCCCGCCGACAACCACATGCTTACGGCAAGTCCAACCGCGCCGATCACCATAAACGCCGCGAAGTGGATGCGCCTGCCGCCGGTGCGATCGGCGCTGCGGTTCGACAAATAAAGCGCTATCGCCGCAAAGATGTTCGGCACGGCCGTATAGAGTCCGATGGCGAACGGGTCGGCGACACCGCTGCGCTTGACGAGCGAGGGCATCCAGAAACCGAGCGCATAAAGACCCATGATGAGGCAGAAGTAGATCGCGCAGAACGCCCACAATTTCTTGTTGCCGAGAAAGCCGCGCACGCTCGTATAGTCGATCTTGCTGGCGTTTTCCGCGCGAATGTCGGCGAGCACGAGATTGCGTTCGTCGTCCGAAAGCCAGCGCGCCTTGGCGGGATCGTCGTCAAGAAAGCGCAACACGACGAAGGCGAGCACGATGGCGGGCAGCGCTTCGATCAGAAAAAGCCATTGCCACGGGGCTAGCTGGTCGTTACCTGAAAACGCGTGCAGGATATAGCCGGAAATCGGCCCGCCGACGACGAACGCGAGCGGCGCGCCCATCACATAGATGGACATTGCGCGACCGCGGTAGCGCGCGGGAAACCACAGCGTGAGCAGATACATGATCGCCGGTGCGAAGCCTGCTTCGGCGGCACCAAGCATGAAGCGCGCAATGTAGAACATGGTCGGCGTCTTGACGAGGACCATCGCCGCAGAAATGACACCCCACGTGAGCATGATGCGCGCAATCCAGCGGCGCGCGCCGACCTTGCGCATCACGAGATTGCTCGGAACCTCGAAGAAGAAGTAGCCGGCGAAGAAGATGCCCGAGCCGAGGCCATAGATGGCGTCGTCGAAGCCGAGTGCATCGAGCATCTGCAACTTCGCGAAGCCAACGTTCACACGGTCCAGATATGCCACGAGATAGCAGATCAAGAGCAACGGCAAGAGCCGCCAGTAAGCCCTGCCATAGATGCGGCCAGCATCCGTTTCCTTGACGGCCTGATCTCCGTATAGCGCTTCCATGCTTGTCTCCTGTATTTTTTAGCGCTTTATCACGGCATGCTCGTATGGCACGCATGCCGCTGGGTCATTGCTCAGTCGAGATATTCCGGCTCCTCTTCGGCGATCTCATACAGCATGGTCTGGAAATGCAGCCAGCTGATGAACGAGTTGCCCAGATGACGATGCGAATACTCGGCATGCTCCGGGTCGATCTGCAACGGGCGCGATTCGGTCGCGTCCATGAGCAGCTGCATCTTGCAACAGTGATCGAGGGCGATGAACGTCCATACTGCATCATCGATGCTATGGCGGCTCGCCGTAAGAAGCCCATGGTTCTGATGGATTACGGCCTTGTGTTCGTTGAAGGCGCGTGCAATCGGATTACCCGATGCATCCGCGACCGGCACCTTGCCCGCGCCGTCGCGCACGACCATATGCGAGCCATAAAACATGCAGGCGTCCTGCGTCACATAGTCGAGCGGCTTGCCCATTGCGGCCCACGCATCGCCATGAACGGTATGCGCGTGACACGACCCGATGATGTCGGGATTGTCAGCGTGGATCGCGGAATGCAGCACGTAGCCTGCGCGGTTCACCGCGTACTTTCCTTCGACCACTGTGCCCGAATGATCGACGAGCACGAGTTGCGAGGTCTTCACGCGTGACCATGGCACGCACATCGGATTGGTCCAGAAGAGTTCGGGATGTTCCGGGTCGCGCACGGTCAGATGGCCGCCGAAGCCGAAGCTGAATCCGTGCCGCGCGAAGATCCGGCATGCGGCGGCGAGATGCTCTTTGCGATAGCGCCGTGCTTCCGCCGAGGAGGAAAACGTGGGCTCTTCGGGGAAAATCAGCCCGTCCTGCGTCGGGCTGTAGATCGATTCCTTTGCTTCCATCAACATCGGTGTCCCCTTGTTCGAAATGTGAGACCCCAGTATAGGAAAGCCTTCCGCAAGAATTCAGTACCGCGCCGGAATAGCATTTATGCAACGCCATGCCGATATTGCGCCCGCACAATTTTGGCGTCGTACGATCAATTGCCAGTCGCCGCTCTCCGGGCAGGCCGTCGCTTTCAATCGTTCATGGAGCTTTCAGCAATGAAAAGGTCAATGTTGATGGTCGCGCTGCCCGCCGCTTTATGCGCAGCTTCGGTGCATGCGCAAAGCAGTGTCACGCTATATGGCCTGATCGACACGGGTATCGTCTATACCAACAATCAGACCGGCCACAGCAACTGGCAGATGCTCAGCAGCGTCACGCAGAACACGGTCTTCGGCCTGAAAGGCAGTGAGGATCTCGGCGGCGGCCTTAAGGCCATCTTCAAGCTGGAGCAAGGCTTCAATCTGAATAACGGCACCAATGCATTCGCGGGCGATGGCTTCGGCTCGCAAGCATGGGTCGGCCTGCAACACGACGACTACGGCACGCTCACGGCCGGGCGTCAATACGATGTGCTCAACGATCTGCTCGGTCCGCTCACCGCCGAATTCAATACGTGGGGCGGCAGCATCTCGGCGCATCCGTTCGAAAACGATAATCTGGCGGCAAACTCGGTCGTCATCAACAACACCGTCAAATACGTCAGCCCCACTTATCGCGGCGTGACGGTCGAGAGCATGTATTCCTTCGGCAATAGCGCCGGAAACTTCGCGGATAACCGCGCGTATGGCTTTTCGGCATCGTACGCGCAAGGGCCGTTCACGGTCGCGGGCGGCTATCTGCAATTGAACAACGCGGGCGGCGGCATTGCGGGGACGAATTTGAATGGCGCGGTGTCGCAAGGGGATGGCAGCGCGAACTTCGTCGCGCAACGGCAGCGCATCTGGGGCGCGGGCGCCAACGCCACCTTCGGGCCGGCGACGGTCGGTCTCGTCTGGTCGCACACGCAACTCGACAACATGAACAGCGTGCTTTCCATCGGGCTCGGCAACTATATTCCGCTCGATGGCACCCTGCGTCTCGACAATTACGAAGCGAACGTGCATTACGCGCTCACGCCCGTGTTGAGCGTATCGGCGGCTTACACGTTCACGGACGGCGCTTATGGCAACGCTGCATCCATCGCTTATCCGTCGTGGCATACGGTCATGTTGCAGACCGACTATTCGCTCTCGAAACGCACGGATGTCTATCTCGAAGGCGTCTATCAGCACGTAAAGGGGGCGCCGCCCGATTCCGTGCTCGGGCAGGCGATGCTCAATACGTTGTCGCCGTCATCGACAGGTACGCAAGTCGGCGTCACTGTCGGCTTGCGGCACGCGTTCTAGCATGATTCAAGGGCGCGCGGCCACTTCGTCGAGATGGAACAGCAGGTCGGCGGGGTCTTCGTAGACGCGCAGCGCGCCCGAGCGTTCCAGTTCGTCGCTGCCATAACCGCCCGACAGCAGGCCGACGCCGAGCGATCGACAGCGACGCGCCGCGAGCATGTCCCAGATGCTGTCGCCAACCACCACGGTATGCTCGATCGGCACGTTCAGACGCGCGGCCGCCGCAAGGAACAAGTCGGGATCGGGCTTGGCGTATTTCACCTGATCGCGCGTGACGACCACTTGCTTGCCTGGGTCCACGCCCAATGCTTCGAGATTGAACGCCGCCGTTTCCATGCGGCCGCTCGTGGCGATCGCCCAGCGCGTGCCCGCCTGGGTCAGCGCGTCGAGCAATTCGCGCGCGCCCGGCAATGGGCAGACCTGTGCGCGCAGACTTTGATAAGCGTCGGCATGAAGGCGCCGCAGACGTTCCACGCGATCCGCGTTGATCTCCCCATGCGTTTCGCGCAGCAATTGATCGGTGAAGAGGCCGCCGCTCATGCCGATTTTGCGATGAATGCGCCACACCGACAGTTCGATGCCCTCGCTGTCCAGCGCTTCTTTCCACGCGAGCACGTGCTGATAGACGCTGTCGACCAGCGTTCCGTCGAGATCGAAAAGAAAGGATGTTTCGATTCGCATGGTCTGCTCCCTTGATGAATGGCGTGTTCCGGTTCCTTTCATGATACGCACGATCCTCGTCCGCTTTCGGAAATGCGCGACGCATGCGCTTCAAATGCGATAATCGATGTTTGCACCGCGCGGCCGGAAGTGCGCGGTTTTCTCGCATCGAATGACCGCAACATGCATTCGTTACGCATTCATTACGCCCGACGGAGCTGACCTTGAGCCGCATCGACAACCCCTCCCGCGATCAGGAGGCCGGCGTGGCCGACTCCACGCAAGACACGACCCGTATCGACGATACGCGCATCGGCGCGGTGCGCCCGCTGATCTCGCCAGCGCTTTTGCTCGACGAACTGCCGGTCACGCCCGGCGTGCAGGCGCTCGTGGAAACGAGCCGCGCGCGCATCGCGGACGTTCTGCATGGCCGCGATGACCGCCTCGTGGTCGTGGTCGGACCGTGTTCCATTCACGATCACGACCAAGCGATCGAATACGCGCACCATCTGAAGACCGTCGCGGATCGTCTCGGCGACGATTTGCTGATCGTCATGCGCGTGTACTTCGAAAAGCCGCGCACGACGGTCGGCTGGAAGGGCTATATCAACGACCCGCGTCTGGACGGCAGTTTCCGTATCAACGAAGGTCTGCGCCGCGCGCGTGAGCTTCTGCTGGAAATCAGCGAGCTTGGTCTGCCAACGGGCACCGAGTTTCTCGACCTGCTGAGTCCGCAGTACATCGCGGACCTGATCGCGTGGGGCGCAATCGGCGCACGCACGACGGAGAGTCAGAGCCATCGGCAACTGGCATCGGGGCTGAGTTGTCCGATCGGCTTCAAGAACGGCACGGACGGCGGCGTGCAAGTCGCGGCGGACGCGATCGTCGCGGCGCGCGCGAGCCATGCCTTCATGGGCATGACGAAGATGGGCCTTGCCGCCATCTTCGAAACGCGCGGCAACGACGACTGCCACGTTATCCTGCGCGGCGGCAAAAAAGCACCGAATTACGATGCGGCCAGCGTCGCGGCGAGTTGCGCGGCGTTGGCGGCGCTCGGACAGCGCGAGCAGGTGATGATCGATTGCTCGCATGCCAACTCGAACAAGTCGCATCTGCGGCAGGTGGATGTGGCCGAAGACATCGCGCGGCAACTGATCGCGGGCGAAAGCCGCATCACCGGCGTGATGATCGAAAGTCATTTGGACGAAGGGCGGCAGGACCTCAAGCCGGGCGTGCCGCTCAAGCACGGCGTCTCGATCACGGATGCGTGTCTCGGCTGGAGCCAGACCGAGCCGGTGCTCGACCTGCTTGCCGATGCGGTGAGACAGCGCCGTCGCGGCTAGGCGTGCGTACCTAGCCGTCTCCGCGTTCGGAGACGGCTAGCGGATCAACGCATCACCGCTGCGTTCAGCGCTTCGATCAACGCCAGCGGGTCGTAAGGCTTGCGCAACTGCGTCGCGCGCGGCAAGGCCTTGCGTTCGTCGGCGCTCAGGACGAGGTCGTATCCGGTGACGAACACCACGCCGATTCCGGGCGCCTCACGGCTAGCCGCAAGGGCCAGCTCGATGCCCGATTCGCCCGCCAGATCCACATCGGTCAGCAAGAGTTCGAAGCGCTCTTCGCGCAGCAGGGCGAGCGCCTCGGCGACGCTGCCGGCTTCCACGAGATCGAGCCCGAACGTGCGTAGCAACTCGGCGCTGCTTACGCGCACGAGTTCGTTGTCTTCGACGAACAGCACGCGCATGTGCGAAAGGGCGTCGGCGGGCGCGGCATCGGAAACCGTGTTGCCGGTGACCGTCGCGGGCGGTGCGCTGGAACTCGCGCCCTTGCCGCTAGCCGCGAGCACCTGACGCACCTTGCGGGCGAGCGCCTCATGCATATAGGGCTTGCTCAGCAGATCGATTCCTTCATCGAGCCGTCCCGCATGCACGATGGCGTTGTCCGTGTAGCCCGACGTGAACAGCACCGCGATACCCGGCACGCGTTCGCGCGCCTTTCGCGCCAGTTCGGGGCTGCGTAGCGGACCGGGCATCACGACATCGGTGAAGAGCAGGTCCACGGGCACGCCGCTCTCGACGATAGCCAGCGCGCTTTGCGCATCCTTTGCACGAAGCACGCGATAACCGAGGTCGCCAAGCATGGCGACGACGGTTGCGCGCACTTCTTCGTCGTCCTCGACCACGAGAATGGTTTCGTCGCCGCCGTGCGCGGGGCCGGCGTCGATCGTGGTTTCGAGGTCTTCTTCCTGGCGCGCGCGCGGAAGATAAATGCGTATCGTCGTGCCGTGTCCTTCCTCGCTGTACACCTTCACGTGGCCGCCGGACTGCTTCACGAACCCGTACACCATCGAGAGTCCGAGACCCGTGCCCTGGCCCTCGCGCTTGGTGGTGAAGAACGGTTCGAACGCGCGTTCCTGCACTTCGGGCGACATGCCCGAGCCGGTATCGGTAACAGCGACCATGACGTATTGGCCGGGCAACAGGTCGGCGTGGCGCTTGGCGTAGTTTTCATCGAGCGATGCATTGCCCGCTTCGATGGTCAGCTTGCCGTGCGCGTTCATCGCGTCGCGCGCGTTGATCGCCAGATTGAGCAGCGCGTTTTCGACCTGGAACGGATCGACGAGCGTGTTCCACAAGCCGCCCGATACGATCGTCTCGATCTCGATGCCGTCGCCTAGCGCGCGGCGGAACATGTCGTCGAGACCGCGCACGAAGCGGCCCAGATTGACGACCTTCGGCGCGAGCGGCTGGCGTCTGCCGAATGCAAGCAGCTGCGAGGCGAGGTTCGCGCCGCGCGCCACGCCCGCGAGCGCGCTCTTCACGCGCTGCTCGGGGCGTTCCTGGCCCGCGACGTCCTTTGCCAGCAATTGCAGATTCCCGCCGATCACCTGCAGCAGATTGTTGAAGTCGTGCGCGACGCCGCCCGTCAACTTGCCGATGGCTTCCATCTTCTGCGCCATGCGCAGCGCTTCCTCGGCGTGCCGCAGCGCGTCGGCGGTTTCGCGGTCCGCGGTGACGTCGCGCCCCACGCCGTGGATGCGGCGCGTGGCCGGGTCGATCGACAAGGTCCACGCGATCCAGCGCCAGCCGCCTTCCACGAAGCCGTGCCGGCACTCGTAACGCACGGACGCGCCGCTTTGGCGCAGACTTTCCATCGCGCTCGCGACCGCTTCGACGTCGTCGGGATGGACGAGGTCGAGCATGGTTCGCGCATGCACGCGCTGCAGATCGACGCCGAGCACGGTCGACCACGACGGGCTCACGCGCAACAGCGCGCCTTCGAAGCTCGTCACGACGAACAGGTCTTCGGTCAGTTCCCACAGCCGGTCGCGGTCCGCGATGGCGTCGGCGACGCGGCGTTCGAGCGTATCGTTGAGATCGTGCAGCGCGGCCTGCGCCTTGGTGCGCTCGGCGATCTCGTCCTGCGCCGCCTGGAAGAGCCGCGCGTTGTCGATGGCGATAGCCGCCTGCGCGGCGATACCCACGACGATCCGCTCCGCGCGCAGGTTGAACATCGCCGGTTCGGGATGACCGAAGAACAGCCCGCCCAGCACTTCGCCCGTGCGCGAGATGACGGGCGCGGCGAGATAGCTGCATACGCTGAGATGACCTTCCGGCATGCCGTAATGCGGCGCGCTCTGGCCGTAGCGCGGGTCTTTGGTGATGTCGTCGGAACGCACCACGCCTTCGCCCGCGAAAGTCGGGCCGAAGAGCGCGGTGTTGCGCGGCATGGGGAAGCGCGAAAACGCGTCTTTCGGCACGCCGGAAATGGAATAGAGCGTGTAGCTCTCGCCCTTGTCGTCGAGCAGGTTGTAGAAGAACGAGCCGAAGGCCGCGCCGGTGAGCTCGGTGGCGGCATCCACGACGACCTGCACGGCGCGCGACAGATCGAGCTCGCCCGCGACCGTGGTGCCGACGTCGTTCAGAATCTCCAGCATGCGCGACTCTTCGCGCAGGTTCTCCTCGGACGCGCGCCGCAGCCGCGCGATGCGCAGATTGCTCGCGACTCGCGCAAGCAATTCTCGCGCGGCGAAGGGCTTAGTCAGATAGTCGTGCGCGCCAGCCTCGAGACCGCCCAGGCGCGCTTCCTCGCCCGCGCGCGCGGACAGCAGCACGACCGGTGTCTCGCGCAGCGCTTCGTCGGCGCGCACCGCGTTCAAGAGGCCGAAGCCGTCGAGGCGCGGCATCATCACGTCCGACACGATCACTTCGGGATGCCCGGTGCGCGCCGCTTCGAGCGCGCTCTCGCCGTCGGCCGCGACGCTCACTTCGTGGCCCGCCGCGACCAGCATGCGACGCATGTATTCGCGCAGGTCGGCATTGTCGTCGACCACCAGCACGCGGCCGCGGATTTCATCGGCGGATGCGCTGGCGTTCGCGCCCGCGCCGAGCGGCGTTTCGTCGTCGAGGGCGAGCGCCGGTTCGCCTGCGTCGGGAATCCAGCGCAAGGCGGCATCGACATAACTGCGCGCGCCGCTGCTGGCTTGCGCGCGCGGCGTATCGGCATGTTGCGCGTCGACTCGTTCATGCGCGGCGGGCAGCGTCACGGTAAAGCACGTGCCCTCGCCGGGACTGCTTTGCACGCTGATGGCGCCGTCATGCAGCTTGACGAGCTCCTGAACCATTGCAAGGCCGATACCGCTGCCTTCCACCGAGCGCCCGGTCGCGCCCGCCACGCGATGAAAGCGCTCGAACACGCGCGCCAGTTCCGCCTCCGCGATGCCGATGCCGGTATCGCGCACGCTCATCTCCACGCGCTGCGCGGCGGTCGTGCGCAGCGTCACTTCGATCGTGCCGCGAAACGTGAACTTGAACGCGTTCGACAGCAGGTTCATCACGACTTTTTCCCACATGTCGCGATCGATGTCGGCGAGCACCGGCGTCGAGGGAATGTCGATGTAAAAGCGCAGCCCCGCCGATTCGATGGCCGAGCGAAACAACGAAGCCAGCTCCGCCGTGAACGCGCCGATGTCGGTGGTCTGCCGATGAATCTCGATACGCCCGGCCTCGATGCGCGAAAAGTCGAGCAGCGCGTTGACGAGCTTGAGCAGGCGCAAGCCATTGCGATGCGTGATTTCGAGCAGACGCACTTCGTCGCCCGCGCGCTCCGGCTTCGTCAGCAGGTCTTCGAGCGGGCCGAGCATCAGCGTGAGCGGGGTTCTGAACTCGTGGCTGATATTCGAGAAGAAGGTGGTCTTGGCGCGGTCGATTTCGGCGAGCGCCTCGGCGCGGCGGCGTTCTTCTTCATAGGCATGCGCGGCGCCGATGGCCGCGCCAATCTGGCCGCCCACGAGGTTCAGGAACGCGCGATAGCCTTCGTCGAAGAGACGGTATGGATTGAGCGCGGCGATCAGCACGCCCGCGCGCCCGGTCTCGCCCGACGGCGCGATAGGCAGCAGCACCGCGTGCGTCGGCGCGGCGTTCCACGAGCCGGTGGGCAGCGGTCCGTCGATGAAACCCTTCAGATTGGTCACGAGCCGCGCTTGGTTGTCGCGCAGCACTTCGTGAACGGGCCACGCGCCCGCATGCGCCGCGTGCAGCACTTCCAGCGCGGCCGCACTGCCCGGCGCGATGCCGCATGCGCCGGTGAGCGTGGCGCTTTCGTCGCCGGGCTCGGCTGTATAGAGCAACGCGAAAGGCATGTCGCGCGCGGCGTTCGCGAGCACGTTCATCGAACGTTCGCAGGCCTCGCGCCACGAACGCGCGTTCGCGGCCGACGCAGCCAGTTCGCGCAGTACGAGCAACTGGCGTTCGCCAAGCACGCGTTGGGTATCGTCGCTATTGGCGCAGATGATGCCGCCCGCGCCGCCGCGATCGTCCGGAATCGGGCTATAGGAGAACGTGTAGTACGTTTCCTCCGGGAAGCCGTTGCGTTCCATGATGAGCAGCTTCTGCTCGACGAAGGTTCCTTCGATGCCGGCAAGCGCGGTGTCGAGCAGCGGGCCGATCTCGTTCCAGATTTCGCGCCACACCACCGACGTCGGCTGACCGAGCGCTTGCGGATGCTTGCCGCCGATGATCGACTTGTAAGGATCGTTGTAGAAGAACAGGAGGTCGGGACCCCAGCCGACCCAGATCGGCTGCCGCGAGGTGAGCATGATGCGCACGGCCGTCTTGAGACTCTGCGGCCATTGTTCGGGCGAGCCGAGCGAGGTTTGCGTCCAGTCGAAAGCGCGGATGAGCGCGCCCATTTCGCCGCCGCCGAGCAGAAAGCTCGGCTCGGGCGCGTTGGTGCGCGTGTCCGGTATCAGCTTGTCAGCTTCCATTGACGCAGGTTCTCCTCGCTGCATGTCTTTTTTGCATGTCGTTTCGCGTGTGGATTGGCTCAACCCGGCTTGGCCCAGCGAACGGCTTTTCAACTATTGAGCGGACCAATCCTGCCTGTGGAGGCGCTCGCGCGAGCATCTCGATTTTCGCACGGAACGCCGTTTTTGCTTCGCAAATACGCATCAAACGCAAGGTGAACCGGCGCGTGGCACCTGCCTGCGCTTCAATGCGCGGCGATCGGGTCGAGTCCGGTGGCGCGCACGGTGTCTTGTGCCTGCGGCGAAGCGAGGTAGCGAAGCAAGGCGCGCGCCTCCTCCGGGTGCTTCGAGCCAACCGGAATGCCCGCTGCGAAACGCGTGACGGACTGCACGGACTCCGGAATCCTGCCGACGAAATCCGCGCCTTGTACCGGTAACAGCTCGCTCACTTGCTGGAAGCCGAGTTCGTACTGACCGTCCGCGACGACCGAGGCCACGGGAATCTTCGGGATCATCTTCGCCTTGGGTTTCACCTGATCTTCGATGCCGAGTTTCTTGAACATCTCGTTCTGGATATAGACGCCGCTCGCGCTGTCCGAATAAGCGATCGATGTTGCGTGCAGCAGCGTTTCCTTCAACGCATCGACATTGCCGATGTCGGGTTTCGGCGCACCCGCTTTCACCGATACGCCGATGCGCGAATCGGCGAGTTCGACACGCGAGTCCGGCATGACCTTGCCTTCCTTGATGAGATCGTCGAGCGCGTAGCCCACCATGATGACGACATCGGCGGGTTCGCCGCGCGCGAGTCGATTGGGGATGGCTTCGGGCGCCTTGCCCATCGACGGGCCGAGTTGGGTATCGAGCGTATTGCTGGTTGCGGCCGTGAACTTCGGGCCGAGGATGTTATAGGCGGCGGTGAAGCCTCCTGAACTCATGACATGAAGCTCCTCGGCTTGCGAGGAAACAGGCGCGGCAATGGCGCCGAAAGCGATAAAAACGAATGCGGCGAGTCTTGAGGAGAGTGGTTTCATAGGCGGCTTGTTTGGTGGTTCAATGGCTGGGCCAGGTTGGATTTGGTCATAACTTTTTGCACTATACTGAAATCGATGCGTTATCGTTCGGCCTTCGTTTTTGCGGGCACCGGTACGAATGTGGAAACAACGCCGCGACTTGATTCGCGAAGAGGGATCAAGCGAACGCCTCATCTCCCGTCCGCAAGACGAAATAACAGAGATCTACCTGAGATCGAATTAGTTTGGTTTCCTACGCAAGAGAAATAATCACCATGCTTGAAGACAATGATCGAAACGTAACGATGACATTTGCTGAAGCCGAAGCGAAGTTTCGTCAAGACATCGAGGCCAATCCTTCCTCGGTTGCAGCAAAAAACAATCTTGCGCTGGTGTTGCGCCAGCTTGGCCGCTTCGCCGAAGCAGAGACGTTGTTGAACGAGGCGCGGACTTTGCAGCCCACGTCCGCCGAGATTGTCGTCAATCTGGCGCTTGTCATGGCAGATCAAAAGCGTTTCGCCGACGCCGCATCCTTTTGCCGTGAAGCGCTGGCTATCAGGCCGGATTCCTCACTCGCGCACTGGATGCTCGGCTGCATCCTCAGCGACGAAAAGCGCGAGTCGGAAGCCGAGGACGCTTTTCGTCAGGCTATCCATCATCAGCCGGACATGGTTCAGGCGCATTGTGCGCTGTCTGATCTGCTGCGCCGTCGGCAGCGTCTGCCGGAAGCCGAGGTTGCAGCGCATGCTGCCATCGAAGCGCAGCCGCAGTCGGTCTCCGGCTATCTTGCGCTCGGTGATGTCCTTTGCGCCGCCGTTCGTCTAACCGAAGCCGACACTGCATTTCATCGTGCGCTGGACATCGATCCCAAATCCGCGGAAGCCTGTTGCGGTCTGGGCAATGTGTCGGAACGACGCTTCAATCCGGCCGAGGCCGAGGCGCACTTCAAGGAAGCTTTGGCACGGCGTCAGCCGTTTTTCGAGGCGAGCATCGGTTTAGGCATGGCCATGCTCAATCTCGGCCGATTCGCCGAGGCGGAAGGTGCGCTGCGTCAGGCGCTGGCCATTCGCCCCGACGACATGCGCGCGAAGGATGCGCTCGACTTCGTTCTTACGCGTCAACTCAAACCGGCCCCGCTTGTGCCGGGAACGGTGTTTGCAACTCCGCCGAACCAAAAGACGTCGCCCTAACGCTTGGGTAAGCCGGGCGATTGTTCCTGCGAGGAGCATGCCGACCACAACACCTCTCGCTGCTCCGTGCCACTTTCCATGGCGATGCAGCGAGCAGAGTGCCCCAGGCATGACCGGACCCTTCACGCGTTCGCGGGGAAGGGTCCGCACTTTGCCGTTTGCATCGATCGCAAAGCGCGGCGCTGCTTGCTAAAGCGGCGTTTCGTCGCGATAGACTTCATCAAGCTTCAACGCTCGTGCAACATCCAAACTCTACCGCGCCACCTTGGCCACCATCGCTTTCCTGTTCAGCACCCGCGCCTGCAGCACGATCACGAGCAGCAGGAACAACCCGCGAATCACCGACTGCCAGTAAGCCGATAACGAGATATAGCCCAGGCCGTTCTCGAAGTTGAGCAGATTGAAGACGAGGCCGAGCAGCGCGACGCCCGCAATGGTCATCGCGATAGAGCCGTCGCCGCCTGTCAGACGCGTGCCGCCGAGCACCACCGCCGAGATCGCGAACAGTTCCCAGCCGATGCCTTCGTTCGGCTGTCCCGCGCCGAATTGCGCCGCGAGAATCGCGCCGGCGATGCCCGCGAGCAGGCCGCTCACGGCATACACGGCGACGAGTGTGCGATCCACATTCAGTCCCATCAGACGCGATGCTTCCTCGCTCCCGCCGATAGCCAGCGCATGCCGCCCGAAGCGCGAGCTGCGCAGCGCGATCCAGCCGACAATCGCCGCCGCGGCCGCGACGAGCCCCGGAATCGGCAAGCCGAAGAGATCGCCTTGGCCGAAGTTGGCGAAGCTGGTGTCCGACGAGATGGCGACGGCATCGTTATGGCCGAGCAGAAGCGCGAGGCCATGCGCGCCGAGACTCGTCGCCAGCGTAACGATGAAAGGCAGTATCCGCAGATGCGTGATCACGAGCCCGTTGAGCAGGCCCACCGCGAGACCGGCAGCCGAGCCCGCGAGCACCGCCGCCACGCCGCCATGCGGACTCGCGAGCGCCGCGACCACGCTTGCGAGCGCGGCCACCGCGCCCACCGACAGATCGATGCCGCCCGTGATGATGACGAACGCCATGCCGATGGAAATCAGCGCGAACATGGAGTTGTAGCGCCAGAACGACGTCACGTTGTATTCGGATGCAAAGTGCTCGTACCGCACGACGCCAAGCACGAGCAGCGCCGCGAGCGCGATGAGAATCGGGAGGTTCTTCTTCATGTCGTCGTCAGCCTCGCTTTCTCTGCACGTACACAGCGGCGATGATGATCGCAGCTTTCAGCACCAGCGCGGCGGCATCCGGAATGCCGTGTGCAAGCAGCGTATAACGCAGCAACTGGATGATGAGCGCGCCGATCAGCGTGCCCGTGATATACGCCTTGCCGCCCGTGAGCGCGGTGCCGCCGACGGCCACGGCCGCGATGGCATCGAGTTCCACGCCGAGGCCGACCACGTTCGCATCCGACGACGAATTCACCGAGATCGAAATCAGTCCGGCCAGACCCGCGAGCGCCGCGCACGCCGTGTACGCGATCATCTTCACGCGCGCGGTAGGAATGCCGGAAAGATACGCCGCTTCCTCGTTGCCGCCCGTCACGAGCAGATATTTGCCGAAGAGCGTCTTACGCACGATCCACGTAAAGATGGCGACGAGCGCGAGCATGAGCAGGATCTGAAACGGCACGCCCGCCACGCGGCCCAGCGCAATCCACTGAAACGCGGGATTGTTGAAGGCCTGCAGGCTGCCATCGGTGACGACCTGCGCAATGCCGCGTCCCGCGATGAACAGCACGAGCGTCGCGACGATAGGCTGCACATTCAGCCGAGTCACGAGAAAGCCGTTGAAGACGCCGCATAGTGCCGCCGCCACGATCGGCAAGGTGAATGCGAGCAGCAAGCCGCCCGGCCCGTCGATGTTCATGAAGAGCATCGGCGCGAGCGCACCGGAGATGGCCATCGAAGCGCCCACGGACAGGTCGATGCCGCCTGTCGCCACCACGAGCGTCATGCCGATGCCGACGATCACGATCGTCACCACCTGCGTAAGGTTCACGTTGAAGGTCTGCAGCGACCAGAAGTGATCGGTAAAGAGCAGGTTGAAGAGGATCATCGCGACGAGCACGACGATCTCGCGTTGAATCGCCATGCCGCGTTTTTTCTTCCGCGCGGGCGCGGTATCCGCGACGATAGGTGCGCCGGTTTTCTCTATCACGACTCGGTTCCTTGAGCGGCCGAAGCCAATGTCGATTCCTCGCCCGTGCCGTAAGCGATCGCATCCATGATCGAGGTCCCGGTCATCTGCGCGCCGTCCAGTTGCGCGACCGTTTCGCCGTCGCGGATCACGACCGCGCGATCGGCCACCGCCGTCAACTCTTCCAGTTCCGATGCCGACAGCAGCACCGCAAGCCCCGCATCGCGTAACTCGCGCACGATTTTCGCGACATCGGCTTTCGCGCCGACGTCGATACCGCGCGTGGGTTCGTCGAGCAGCAAGAGACGCGGGTTGGTCGCGAGCCAGCGCGCGAGCAGCACCTTCTGCTGATTGCCGCCCGATAGCTCGCGGATCGGCTGATCCGGCGAGCGCAGCTTGATGCCGAGCGAGGTGATGAAGCCATCGACGATTTCGCGCTGTTTGGCCACGTCGATCACGCCGCGTCTGGTCAGCGCCGGCAGGCACACGAGCGTGAGGTTGTCGCGCACGGAAAGCTCCGGCACGATGCCTTCGGCTTTGCGATCCTCGGTGAGATAAGCGATGCCGCGCGCGATGGCGTCTTTCGGCGACTTGAATGCGATCTCCGCGCCGTCGACCGCGAGCGTGCCGTTGGACGGACGGTCCGCGCCAAACAACAGGCGCATGGTTTCCGTGCGGCCCGAGCCGAGCAATCCGGCGAGTCCGACGGCTTCGCCCGCGTGGACATCGAGCGTGACGTCGGTGACTTTCGCGCCCGCCGAGAGACCCTGCGCGCGCAACGCCACCGCGCCGCGCTTGGCGAGATTCGCTTCCTTCACGGCATCGTCTTCGTGCACGACGGCGGCAAGCGTGCGGCCGAGCATGGTCGTGACGAGCTTGAGCTTGTCCATCTCCTGCATGCTGCTTTCGGCGACGGTCTGGCCGTCGCGCATCACCGTGACGCGGTCGCACAGTGCATAGAGTTCATCCAGCCGGTGCGACACGAAGATGACCGCGCGGCCGTCGTCACGCAAGCGGCGCACGACCGTGAACAGCAATTCGACTTCACGCTCGTCGAGCGAGGAAGTCGATTCGTCCATGATCACCATCTTCGCATCCGACGATACCGCGCGCGCCAGCGCGACCATCTGCTGAATGGCGGTGGAATATTCGCGCACGGGCTTTTTGACGTCGATGTGAAGGCCGAACGATTCGAGCAATTCATGCGCGCGCCGCTGCACGGTTTTCCAGTCGATGAGTCCGAAGCGGCGCGGTTCGCGTCCGAGAAAGATGTTCTCGGCCACGGACCGGAACGGCACCAGGTTGATCTCCTGATAGATCGTACTGATGCCCGCTTCACGCGCTTCCTTGGGCGTGCGGAAATCGGTTTCGCGGCCATCGAAGCGAATCGTGCCCGCGGTCTTTCTATACGCGCCCGTGAGAATCTTGATGAGCGTGGACTTGCCTGCGCCATTCTGGCCGATGAGCGCGTGCACTTCGCCCGCCGCCACGGTGAGGCGGGCGCGCTTCAATGCGGGCACACCGCCGAAAGCGATGTCGATGTCCTGCATGTCGAGGAGGGGAGCGTTGGGCATGGCGTCGGTGTTCGTCCGGAGAAAAGAGCGGGCGTCCGTGAATAGACGCCCGCGAACCAGCCAACTGCGCTCAATACCCGTACTGCATGCTTTCCTTGACGTTGCTCTTGTCGTAGAAGCGGTCCGAGACCTTGACCCACGGCGGGATGGTTTCGCCCTTCGCGAACTTCTGCGCGACGTCGCACGCGAGCGGGCCGAAGAACGGACTCGACTGCACGCTTGCGCCCAGTTCGCCCGCCTGAATGGCTTCGAGTCCGCCCTTGGTGCCGTCGATGGTCACGAGCACGATGTCCTTGCCCGGCTGCTTGCCGGCCGCCTTGATCGCCGCGATTGCGCCGAGCGCCATTTCGTCGTTATGCGCGTAGACGGCGGTCACGTCCGGATGCGCCTGCAACAGCGTTTCCATGACCTGACGACCCTTGTCGCGCGCGAAATCGCCGCTTTGCGACGCGACGATCTTCATGCCTGAGTTCTTCGCGATGACATCGTCGAAACCTTTCTTGCGGTCGTTTGCCGCGGAGGCGCCGGTCGAGCCTTCCAGTTCGATGATCGTCGCCTTGCCGTTGGTCGCCTTAACGAGCCAGTCGGCGGCGCGCTGACCCTGATCGATGAAGTCCGAACCGATGAACGTGATGTAGTCGCGGCCGGCCTTCACCGTCGATTGATCGACGTTACGATCGACGAGTATCACCGGAATGCCGGCTTTCTTGGCCTGCAGGATGACCGGCACGAGCGGCTTCTCTTCGCGCGGCGGGAACACGAGCAGATCGACGTGCTGCGCGATCATGCTTTGAATGTCCGATACCTGCTTCGCGGCCGAACTGTTCGCGTCGGTCATGACTACCTGCCAGCCGCATTTCGCGGCGACATCCTTGAAGCTCTTGGTTTCCGCGAGCCGCCACGGATTGTTGCTCTCGGTCTGCGCAAAGCCGACCTTGAGCGGCTTCTTGTTGGCGATCTTCGGCAAGCCGTCGTCGGCGGCATGGGCCGCGCTGAAACCCATGGCGAGCGTCAGGGCGGCAAGCGTGGCGGCGAGCGGGCGCAAGCCCAGGCGAGTGTTCTTTTCTAGCGACAGCATGTCTTCCTCCGATAGGGATGGGTGCCTTCTTCTATTGATGCCGATGCTTATGTGTTGCCCGGTCTGCTGCTGCGAGAGTTGATTTCCGGCGAGAGCGTAGTCGGTTTATGACTCGTCATCGCTAATATTATTAATTGCTAGTTGCTTTGCTTCGGTAATTTCCCTGACGGAACCGCGTTCGATGAGCGGGCCGTCCAGCTTCACGGTGCGGCGTCGCACCGGTGCGCCGGCCGCGCGATTGTGTTCTTCCTGCAGTAGCGTTTCCACGGCCCAGCGACCCAGGTCGTAGTTGGGCAAGACCACGCTCGACAGCGGCGGATGCGTATGGCGCGCGATCTCCTGATCGTCGTAGCCGAGCACGGAGACATCGTCGGGCACGCGCAGTCCGAGTTGCTTGAGCGCTTCGATTGCACCGAGCGCCATCAGGTCGTTGGCGCAGAAGATGGCCGTCGGCGGATTCGCCTCGCGCATCAATGAAAGCGTCTGCTCGAATCCAGTGGCCGGTCCCCAGTCGCCTTCGCGGACCAGTTCCGGCGCAAACGGCAGGTCCGCCGTCGCCAATGCCGTGCGATAACCCTTGAGCCGGTCGCGCGCCGCGTCTTGCCACGGTTCGCCGTTGATATAACCAATTCGCCGATGCCCCGCCGCCAGCAAATGATCCGTCGCCGTGTGACCGCCCGCGACCTCCGCCGGCACGACCGAAGACACGTTCGCTTCGCTCGCATAGCAGTTGAGCAGCACGGTCGGCACCTGTTCGAGCGCGGCGGGCACGGTGACGCGGCGCGTGTAGACCGTCGCGTAGATCACGCCGAGCACGTCCGGATTGCCGAGCGTCGCGTCGAGCACGCGCGCCTCGATTTCCGCGTTGCCGTGCGTCGAATAAACCGCGAGCATGCGGCCGTGGGCGAAGGCGGCATCGCGCGCGCCGTCGATGCTCACCACCGGATGCGGACTGGTCGAGATTTCATCGGCCAGATAGACGATCAAATTGCGCTCCGCCGTATCCAGCGGCGCGAACGAAAGCGGCTCGCGCTGTGTCATGCGATAGCCGAGTTCGTGCGCGGCGCGCAGCACCTTGTCGCGCGTGGCGTCGGAAAACTTCGCGCCGGACGCGTTGTTCAGCACGAGCGATACCGTCGATTGCGAGACTCCGGTGAGTTTCGCGATGTCGGTCATCGTCGGGCGGCGTTGGGTGGTTTTCTTCATCTGGCGCGCCGTCGTAACGGCGGCGATTCATCCGTGAGCGTGCCGCTAATATTAATGATGATTCCGCGAAATGCCGCTCGGGGTTTTCACTGGTTTTGCGTGGAAAATTACTAATAATATTGACGGACGGATTACGCCCATGCCATTCTTGGTTTTACTTCGGCAAACATAAAACAAGGAGACGACACGCATGGGCCGATACGACGAGAGCGCAAGAGATGCGCTCGCGCAGGACTTCGAGCGCGATGGCTTCGTTTTGTTGCGGGAACACTTTCCACGCGCAACCATCGAAGCCTGGCGCGATGCGTTCATGCCTTTGCTCGCGCCGCATAGAGAAGCAGCGGACGGCAATCGCGGGCCAGGCCGCTATTACGTGACCTTGCCTTTCGAAGGCGCATTTGCCGATCCATCGATTTTTTGCGATGAGGACATCGTGGCCATCGTCGAGCGCGTAGCCGGCGCCGATCCGGTCATGTGCCAGCTCGCAACTGATACGCCCGTGCGCGGTTCGGACTTTCAGGACTGGCATCGCGATACGCCCGCGCTCTTCGACGACGCGCCGGAAACGCCTTCGTTCCAGCTAGCGGTGAACTTCCCGCTCGTCGATGTCGACGACAGCAACGGTCCGCTCGAAACCACGCGCGGCACGCATCGCATGTCGCGCGAAGAAGCGCTCGCCGGTCTCGCCGATGGCCGCTTCCCCGCCGAACGCGTGCCAATGCGAATTGGCGACGTGATGATTCGCGATGTACGCGGCTTGCATCGCGGCACACCGAATCTTTCCGGTGCGCCCCGGCCTATGGTCGTGGTCGGCTACAGCCGGGCGTGGTATTTCCGGCCTGAAGTGCGGATCGATGTGCCGCGCGATGTCTTCGCCAGCTTGCCCGCTCGCGCAAAGCGTTTGCTGCGTTACAACCCGCAAGTCGAAAGCACGGCGCGCACCTTCGACGAAAGCTACCGGCAGTTTGCATATTGAACGCCGCTCTAGACTCCAACGCCCGCGGAAGTGAAGCGCTCGTCGAACTGCGTCATGGCGCGCGGCGTGTTGTACTCGCTCCGCATATCGGCGGCGCGATAGCTGCGTTCTTCGAAACGCGCGATGACGGCGTCGTTCACTGGCTGCGGCCCGCTACGCCGGATGCGCTCGCTTCAAGGAATCCGCTCGGCATGGGCAGTTTTCCGTTGCTGCCGTATTGCAACCGCATTCGCGATGCGCGCTTTGCCTTCGATGGCGTGGAGATCGATCTGTCCGGCGACGGCAACGGTTTTGCGCACGCGCTGCATGGCAATGCGTGGCGGCTGCCCTGGCAAGTGAGCGCGTTATCGGAGGCGCAGGCGACGTTGAGTTTGCGGCACGAGCCTTCGCAAGAAGCCGCGCATCACTGGCCGTTCGCTTACGAAGCCGAACAGCGCATCACGCTCGACGCACATGCGCTCAATGTGACGATCAAGATGCGCAATCTCTCGCCAAGAGCGATGCCCTTCGGCATGGGACATCACCCGTACTTTCCGCGCACCGAAGCGACTTTCGTTCACGCAAATGTCGACTCGATGTGGCATGCAAGTCCCGATCCGCTGCCGCTGCACGCCGGTCCGCATGCTAGCGTCGATGCACTGACTTCGACGCAAGGTATGTCTGCAAACGGCTTCGATCTGGATAACCACTTCACGGGTTGGAAGCACACGGCGACAATCGACTGGCCGAACGAAGGCCGCTCGGTCACGCTGCACGCCGATGCACCGCTGGACTTCATGGTGATCTACGCGCCGGCCGTGTTTCCTTCACTGCTTTGCGTGGAGCCGGTGAGCAATGTCGCGGACTGGGTCAATTTGAATGTCGAGCCGGCGCTGAAGGGAGGAGGCGTGCTGCAAGCGGGCGAGTCGATCACGGCATCGTTTTCGCTCACGACCGACGTGCGCTGATTCATCGATTCGATGAAGAACAAACGAAAGCGCCCGGACCAAGGCCCGGGCGCTTTCAACTGTTGACGACTTAATTGGACTGGCCGCCAGTGCTGTTGTTCGACATGCCCGAGCTGCCCTTCTTCATCTTGCCCATCTTGTGCGAGCCGCTGCTGTTCGAACCGGAAGTGTCGCCACCGGTGGCGCCCGAGGTCGAACCCGTCGTGCCGTTTGCGTTCGGTGTGCTCATGCCCGTGCCACCTTGACCCGCGCCGTTACCGCCTGCCGTGCCGCCACCGCCGCCTGCTCCGCCGCCCGCGCCCTGCGCGAATGCCGCGCCCGACAAGCTCAGAACCAGCGCCGATACCAGCAAGCTTTTTTGTGCAATCTTCATGATGTCCTCCCGAGTGGAATTTCGATGCGCGCCGCCTCGTGTCCGGAGCGACGTCGCTGCTTACATACCGCAATCGGCGTGCCGCGTTGCGAGCGAGCAGCTTTCAGCCGTCGACATCTGAAAGAAAGAACACCGGGTTAGCGGTTAGGCAAGCACTTCGTCACACCACTCGATAGCCCACGAGCGCGCGCAATGCAGCGCATCCGCCTGGCTCTGGAAGGAGTCGAGATCGCCTGAATCGAAAACTTCCACATGCGCGGTGTCGTCTTCAGAGGCGCGCGTAATTCGCGCGTGAGCCTGGTAATTCCCGTCTTCGTCGTGTGGCGCGGTGCAGTCGATGTGAAAGGACCGGTAATCAAAGCGCATTGATTTCTCCGTAGGTGAGTAGACAAAGGCTAGCACGCTTGCGGCGTCTTGCCGGGTGCATGGCTTGCTCTTTCGTGACGAGGAACTTAACGGATGAACGCTCATGACCACTCGACACGCGCAGCATGGACACCCTGCGGACGAAGATGAAGCCCAAATCTACGGGGCTTTCAAGGACCTCGTGAACATGACGCCGCACCAGATAGAAAAGTGGCTCGCGACGGATCAATCCCGCGAAGTTGGCCAGAAAGATGGCAACAGCGAGTCCGTGGGACACAAGTCGGGGCGGCACATTATCGACATACTTGGCAAGAAGAAAGCCGACCTGAGCGATGACGACTACGCGCATATGCGCAAAGTGGTCGGCTATATCAAGCGACACCTCGCGCAACGACCGAATGATGTCGAGCACTCGCACTGGCGCTATTCGCTGATGAACTGGGGCCATGATCCTCTCAAATAAGCCTGCCGAAACGGTCGATTGCTTTCCGCTACCTACACACATAGAATACTGTACGTATATACAGTATAAAAGCCAAGATGGATCTGTCCGAAAAGCTCGAAATTCTTGCTGACGCCGCTAAGTACGACGCGTCGTGCGCCAGCGGCGGCGCGCCGAAACGGGAATCGCGCGGCATCGACGGGCTCGGCGCGAGCACGGGCTCGGGCATTTGCCATAGCTTCACGCCGGACGGCCGCTGTGTGTCGCTGCTCAAGATTTTGCTGACCAACTTTTGTCTCTACGATTGCCGCTACTGCATCAACCGCCGGTCGAGTAACGTGCCGCGCGCCCGCTTCACGCCGGACGAAGTCGTCAAGCTCACGCTGGACTTTTATCGCCGCAATTACATCGACGGCTTGTTTCTCAGTTCGGGTGTGATCCGTTCGTCGAACTACACGATGGATCAGCTCGTGCAAGTAGCGCGATCGCTGCGTGAAAAGCATCGCTTTCGCGGTTATATCCATCTAAAGACCATACCGGATGCCGACCCGGAACTCATCGAACTGGCGGGGCGTTATGCGGACCGCTTGAGCGTCAACATCGAGCTGCCGACCGAAATCAGCCTCGAACGTCTTGCGCCGGAGAAGAGCGGCCGCACCATCAAACTCGCGATGGGCAACATTCGCGTGGCGCGCGAAGAGTCGGAAGCGGAGCCGCGCGCGCCGCGTTTCGCGCCCGCCGGGCAGAGCACGCAGATGATCGTTGGCGCGGACGAGACCGATGACCGCACCATCCTCGGCACGGCGGAAACGCTGTACGGTTCTTATCAACTCAAGCGCGTCTATTACTCGGCCTTTAGCCCTATCCCCGACAGCCCGTCGGGTGTGCCGTCGCAGGCGCCGCCATTGTTGCGCGAGCATCGGCTGTATCAGGCGGATTTTCTGATGCGCGGCTACGGCTTCGAAGCGCAGGAATTGCTCGGAACGGCCGGTAACCTCTCGCTCGATATCGATCCTAAGCTCGCCTGGGCGCTGTCGCATCGCGAACGCTTTCCGGTGGATCTGAACGCCGCGCCCGTGCGCATGATCTCGCGAGTGCCGGGCATCGGCATGCGTAATGCCAAGCGTATCGTCGAGTTGCGCCGTTCGCGGCGCGTGCGGTATCACGATGTCGCGCGGCTGCGTTGCGCAATGGACAAGGTGAAACCGTTCATCGTGACGGACGATTATCGGCCGCCGTTGCGCGAAGCGTCGACGGAGCAGTTGCGGCGTTCGCTCGCGACCGAGCCCGTGCAGTTGTCGCTCATCTGAGCGGATCATGCACGTCATCGAGATAGACGACGACTTCGACTCCTGGCGGAGCGCGGCGCTCATCGCGCTGGCAAAAGAGCGCGCGCCCGAATCGATCGAATGGCGCACGGCCGAAGGCGCGGCGCAAGCGCCTGCGCTGTTCGGCGACGTCGTTGAAGACGCCGCCGCTTTCGAGGTGAAGCCCGCACAGATCCGCGTTTCGAAGGAACTGGCGGCGTTGCTCAAAGACGCAGCCTGCTTTCGCGACGAACGCCGCTGGAGCTTCCTCTATCTCGTGCTATGGCGCTGGACGCATGGCGACCGTTCGGTGGCATCGCCCGCGGATGAAGACGGCGCGCGGCTTTACAAGATGGCCAAGGCCGTGCGGCGCGCGCAGCACGACATGATCGCCTACGTGCGTTTCCGGCAGCGCGACGAGGCGCTCGGCGCGCCCGAGTACGTCGCATGGTACGAGCCGGATCACGACGTGCTCGCTTGGGCCGCCGAACACTTCGCGGCGCGCATGGGACGCTCGTCGTGGCTCATCACCACGCCCGATGGCGCCGCGCTCTTCAACGGCGAGCGCCTGCAACTGGAGCGCCGCCGCGCGCTCGCCGCCGATCACGCGAACGACGCAGCCGACGCCGCCGAGGCGCTCTGGATGACCTACTACCGCAGCATCTTCAACCCGGCGCGGCTGAACGAGAACGCGCTCGAACAGCATATGCCGGTGCGGTTCTGGAAAGGTTTGCCCGAAGGCGCGCTCATTCCCAAGCTCGTGAGCGATGCGCGCGGCGGCGCGCGGCGTGTCGGCCAGGCGCGCAGCGTCGGCGCACTCGGCGGCAAGGCGGTGCAGGTCGAAGCCGACGCCGCGCAACCCGAACGCGACGCGCCTACATCGCTCGATGAATGCCGCCGCTGTTCGCTGTGGAAGCACGCGACCCAAGCCGTACCCGGCAGCGGCCCGGCCGACGCGCGCATCATGCTGCTCGGCGAGCAACCGGGCGATCAGGAAGATTTGAAGGGCGAACCGTTCGTCGGCCCGGCAGGGCAGTTACTCGACGACGCCATGCGCCGCGCGCAGCTTCCGCGCGAGCAGGTCTATCTCACGAATGCGGTCAAGCATTTCAAATGGGAGCCGCGCGGCAAGCGGCGCTTGCACAAGACGCCCGGGCAGCAGGAAATCGAAGCGTGTTCGTACTGGCTCGACAAGGAGCTTCAGGAGACCGGCGCGCGCGTGATCGTCACGCTCGGGGCCACGGCGCTGACTGCCTTGCTCGGCAAGCGGGCGACCTTGCAGGCGCATATCGGCCGCGTGGTGCCGTATGGCGACAAGTTCATCGTCGCCACGTATCACCCTTCGTATGCGCTGCGGCAGAACGACGAAGCCGCGCGCGAGAAAACCGTTGCGGCTATCGTCAGTGCGCTCGAAAAGGCCGCCGAAGTGAACGCGTCGCGCTAAAACGCCGACTTCACGACGCCGCCATCCGCGCGAACCGCCGCTCCGTTGGTCGCCGAAGACAGTTCCGAGCACACATACACGACCGTGTTCGCAATCTCCTCGGGCGTGATGAAGCGCTTGAGAATCGAGGTCGGCCGGGCTTCTTCGAAGAACTGCTTTTCGAAGTCCTTCAGGCTCTTTCCGCCCGAGAGCTTCTCCGCGAATTCCGTGACGCCTTCCGAACTCGTCGGACCGGGCAAGACCGAATTGACCGTCACGTTCGTGCCCGAACACGTCTCGGCGAGACCGCGTGACAGCGCCAACTGCGCGGTCTTGGTCAACCCGTAGTGAATCATCTCGACGGGAATCTGAATACCGCTCTCGCTGCTGATGAACACCACGCGGCCCCAGTTTTTCTCCTTCATCTTCGGCAGATAGGCGCGCGAAAGCCGCACGCCCGACATCACGTTGGCGTTGAAGAAGCGCAGCCATTCTTCATCGGAAATTTCTTCGAAGGGTTTGGGATCGAAGATGCCCATGTTGTTCACGAGAATATCGACACTCGGGAAGCGCTTCACGAGTTCCGCGACCTGAGCGGCATCCGATACGTCGCCCGCGAAACCCTCGGCCTGTGCGCCCGGCGCCTGCTCCTTGAGCTTGGCGAGGGCGGCATCGACGGAAGCCTGCGAGCGGCCATTGAGGATCACCTGCACGCCTTCGCGCGCGAGTCCCACCGCGATGGCGTGCCCGATGCCCTTGGTCGATCCGGATACGAATGCCAGCTTGCCGGCGATCTTGAGGTCCATATGCGCTCCTTGAAAACGATTCGTGGATGCGGCGCGCCACCTCGCGCGACGCCTGGCGGTCATGGTAACCAGAAGTGGTGCACCTCTGCACAAGCGGTGCGCCGGCGCGGGCCGCGAAGGCCGCGAAAGACGTGAAACCTCGCGACATAAATGCTCGATGGCGCACGCGGCGGGCATCGTCCATAGTGGCGACCAGCGTGACGCAGACATCGCGGTAACGAGTGAACCCAAGCGCCGTATCACGCACAGCCAGGATCGCGGTTATACGGTCCGATATCCCCGAATTTTTGCTTTCCGGCGCGGCCGGCATAAAAGGTGCACATCATGTTCGACTCGATCAAGACCCCTTCGCTCCACTCGCTGCTGAAGCTGGCTCGCCGCGTGACGGTGGCAAGCCTGTTTGCCGGAGCGGCGCTAATGGCCGGTTGTGCGAACGCAAACGCGCAGACCGTCGCACGCCCCGACGTGATCTACGTCTACGCTTTCCATAGCGACGCGTCCCAAGTCAAGCTCGATCAACATGGTCTCGCGTCGAAGCTCTCTAGCGCGTTCTCGGGCGACACTTCCGCCGCACAGCAAGCGCAGGACGCCACGGCCGCGCGTGAGGAAGTGGCCAACGAAATCGTCGCGAAGCTGCAAGCGCAGGGTCTGCGCGCCATTCGCGCCGACGTCGCGCCGCCGGACGATCAAAACGTGCTCGCCGTGGTCGGCGACTTCAGCACGATCGATGCGGGCAATCGCCGCCGGCGCGTCCTGATCGGACTCGGCGCGGGCGAAAGCCAGGTGGGCGCGAACGTGCAACTCGTCTTCAAGCCGGCGCACGGCGCGCCGCAAGTCATCGAACAGTTCGATGCCAAGGGCGACAGCGGCCACGCACCGGGCGTCGCGGAAATGGCGGGCGTCGGCGCGGCGGCGGGCCATGTGGCGAGTTCGCTCGCGGTATCGGGCGGCATGCACGCGGTATCGGAGACGAAGCACGCGGATGTATCGTCCGATGAAAAGCGCCTGGGCGACGCCATCGCCAAGGAAATCGCCAAGGTGAGCCGGGAAGCAGGCTGGACGGCATTTAGCGGTTGAACAAAAACCCAATACACTGTGGGTCCCGGACGCCAGTTCCTTCACCGAGACCCCCGCATGCCGGCGCTTGCCCTGATTGCTGTGATTGTCCTGACCGTCGTCGTGACCGTGGTCATCGTGCTGCTGATCGCGAATCTGACGAGCGGCGAAAAGAAGATCGAACACAAGATCGAGCGGCTCTACGCGAGCGACGACCCGCAATTCCTCCGCTCGATGGGACTGTTGCTCGGCCCGCCCGTCGTGGATGGCAACTGCTTCGAGATGCTCGTCAACGGCGATCAGATTTTCCCGTCTATGCTCGCGGGCATTCGCGGGGCGAAGAAAACCATTACCTTCGAAACGTTCATCTACTGGTCGGGCAAGATAGGCGAAGAGGTGGCCGCCGCGCTCGCGGAGAAAGCGCGCTCCGGCGTCGCGGTACACGTGCTGCTCGACTGGGTCGGCTCCTCGAAGATGGACAAGCGCTACTTGCAGATGCTCAAGGACGCGGGCGCGGAGGTCATTCAGTATCACAAGCCGCACTGGACCGGTCTTGGCCGCATGAACGACCGTACGCACCGCAAGTTGCTCGTGATCGACGGTCATACGGGCTACACGGGCGGCGTCGGCATTGCCGAGGAATGGACCGGACACGCTCAGGACGAGAAGCATTGGCGCGACACGCACTTCAGGATAACCGGCCCGGCGGTGGGACAGATGCAGGCGGTCTTCATGGACAATTGGGTCAAGGCCACGGGCAACGTGCTGCACGGCGGCGACTACTTTCCCGAGATCGCGCCCGCGGGCGACGGCCTCGCGCACATGTTCAGCTCATCGCCCTCGGGCGGCAGCGACGACATGCAACTCATGTATCTCATGGCGATCACCGCCGCCACGACGTCGATCCATCTGTCGAGTGCGTATTTCGTGCCGGACAAGCTGACGATCAACGCCATCGTGGAAGCGGCGAAGCGCGGCGTGCGCGTGCGTATCATCACGCCGGGCAAGCGGATCGATACACACACGGTGCGCGAAGCCTCGCGCGCCTGCTGGGGCGACCTGCTCGCGGCGGGCGTGGAGATGTACGAATATCAGCCGACCATGTTCCACTGCAAGCTGATCGTGGTCGACGAATATCTCGTGTCGGTCGGGTCGACCAACTTCGACAGCCGGTCTTTCAAGCTCAACGACGAAGCCAATCTCAACATCTACGACCGCGACTTCGCGGCCCAGCAGACCGCTATCTTCGACGACGACGTGACCCGAGCCAAACGCATCACGCTGGAAGACTGGCAACATCGGTCCTTGCGTGAACGCGTGCTCGAACGCGTGGCCGCGCTTCTCGATTCGCAACTTTGAAGCGCTTCTTACCTGGACAAAAGTTGCGTGCGGAACTAATTGCAGCCGCACACTAAAGAAGCGCGATACCGCGCCGATAAGACGCTCACACTATTGAGTCTTCGACATCGGCCCGGACATGCACGGCACCTATAACTTATGGCTGGTCGCGGCATCCTTGATCGTCGCGACGCTTGCCTCCTTCACCGCGCTCGACATTTCGGGCCGCCTCGCCATGCTTGGGCAGTCGCGCCTGCGCCACGTCTGGCTCGCAGGCGGCGCGGCGTCCATGGGCCTCGGCATCTGGTCGATGCATTTCATCGGCGTGCTGGCGTTCCAGTTGCCGATTCCGCTCGGCTACGACTTCTGGATCACCACGGGATCGCTGGTCATCGCCGTCCTGACATCTTTCTTCGCGCTCTACGTGATCACCGGCGCAAAGCTCACGGCGCGACGGCTCGTGGTCAGCAGCGTGATGATGGGCGCGGGCATCGCGGCCATGCACTATACGGGCGATGCCGCCATGCGCATGCTGCCCGCGATCGTCTACGACCCGACGCTGTTCGCGGCGTCGATCGTGATCGCCATCGTGGCTTCGGGCGCGGCGTTGTGGATTGCGCGGACCTTGTCTGACGCGAACAAGTCGCACGTGCTGACCAAGCGCGCGGCGGCGGCGCTGGTGATGGGTATCGCCATCACGGGCATGCATTACACCGGCAATGCGGCGGCCGAGTTCGCGCCGGGTTCGATCTGCGGCGCGGCCAACGATGTCGATACACACTGGCTCGCGACTACCGTCGTGCTCTTTACGCTCACCATTCTGATCATCACGCTGGTGTTGTCGCGCCTCGATGCGCGCACCGCGTTCCTCGCCGGCTCCGTCTCGCGGCTGAACGGACAGATCGTGCGCATGGCGACCTTCGACACGCTGACCGATTTGCCGAATCGCAGCACGATCACCGAGCGCATCGAGCGCGCAATCAAGAGCGCGCAGTCGGGCGGCAACGGCTTCGCCATTCTCTTCATGGACCTCGACGGCTTCAAGACGATCAACGATTCGCTCGGCCACTCCATCGGCGATGAAGTGCTGAAGGCTTTCGGCCGGCGTCTGCAACAATGCGTGCGTGGTGGCGATACGGTGGCGCGCATCGGCGGCGACGAATTCGTCGTGATGCTGGAAAACCTTCCCGAGCCCGCCGATGCCGAAAAGATGGCCGAGCGCGTGCTCGAATCCATGCGTCAGGGGCTGATGGTCGCGAAACATACCTTGCAGGTAATGCCGAGCATCGGCATTGCGCTTTATCCGCAGGACGGCGACACGGTCGATGCCTTGCTCAAGCACGCGGATATCGCCATGTACGAAGCGAAACGCGGCGGGCGCAGCACCTATCGCTTCTTCGAGGCGAGCATGAACGAAGCCGCCGTCCGGACCTTGCAGATTCAGCAGGCGTTGCACGAGGCATTGAACGCGGGACACTTTTATTTGCTGTTCCAGCCGAAGTTTCGCGGCGCCAACGGTACGCTGGCGGGCGCGGAAGCGCTCATCCGGCTGGATCATCCCGTGATCGGCGTACTGACGCCGCTCGAATTCATTCCGATTGCGGAGCGCTCGGGGCAGATCGTGCAGATCGGCTACTGGGTCGTGCGCGAGACTTGCCGACATATCGCGCGCTGGCGTGCCGAGGGGCGGCCGGCGGTGAAGGTGGCCATCAACTTGTCGCCGCGTCAGATGAACGAAGTGGACCTCGTGGCGAACGTGATGCGAATCGTGCGTGAAGAGAGCGTGCCGAGCGACCAGATCATGTTCGAGATCACCGAGACCGTCGCCATGCAGGACGCGCCGCGCACCATCGAGATGATTCGCGCGTTTCAGGACAATGGTTTCGAAATCGCCATCGACGATTTCGGCACGGGTTATTCGAGTCTCGCGTATCTGCAGCGGTTTCGTGCGAAGCAATTGAAGATCGACCGGTTCTTTACCAACGGGCTGGACGAGAATGGCCACGAAGGGCGCGCGATCGTATCGGCGATCATTGCGCTCGCGCATTCGCTGGACATGGATGTGGTCGCGGAAGGCGTCGAGACGGGATCGCAATTGAATCGCCTGCAAGACTTGATGTGCGATGAAATGCAAGGCTTCTTGCTGGCGCGACCGCTTTCGGCGGATGCGTTTGGCGAGTTGCTGGCTCCCTCGAACGCGAGGACCGATGATGCGGTAAATGGCGCATCGGCGTCTGGCTTAATTACGGGATAAGCGCGCCGGGCGTTTCATAGCGATCCATACATCTCTCTCCGACGAAGCTAGTGCTGGAGCGAGATGTCGATGTACAGAAGTAACTTGCCGCATGTATTGAACTTTATCAATCTCAAGGGCGGCGTGGGAAAGACCACGACGGCGGTGGCCGTCGCCGAAATGCTTGCGCACGAGTTGCGCAAGCGCGTGTTGCTGATCGACCTCGATCCGCAGACGAACGCAACCATCAATCTCATCTCCGAAAAGCGTTGGGACGAACTCGATCGCGAAGGGCAAACCATCGCGCAGTTGTTCGAGGACAAGATCAACCTGCATCGGAAGCCGAAGTTCGATATAGAGAAGGCGATCGTGCGCGGCGTTTCCACGGTCGATGGCGGCATTGCGCGGCTCGATCTCTTGCCTTCGAGCATCCGGTTGATCGACTTCGAAGAGCGCATTGCGATGATCTCGCACAACCCCGGTTTTCTGATTAGTCCGCTCGATGTCTTGCGTCAGGCGCTGGAGCCGGTGCTTGAGCGTTACGAGTATGTGATTATCGATTGTCCGCCGAGTCTTGGTTCCGTCACGAAGAACGGCTTGCGCATTTCCACGGGCTATTTGATTCCGACGATACCGGACATCGTTTCGACTTGGGGCATTTACCAGATCGTGCAAAACGTACGGAGCTTTGGTGCGCGCTTTGGGCGCGTGCTCGAGCCGCTTGGGATCGTCGCGACCAAGGTGCAGAGGAACAACCTGCACGCGCGCGTGATGGAGGACTTGTTCCATGGACGACTGGGCAAGTTCTCGGAAGAGGGCGTGCCGCAGCCGCGCTTTTTCAAGAGCAGAATTCCGCTGGCGGTAGACGTCGCGCGAGGCGGTGATGCGGACGCGGGGCTGCGCACGCTGAAAAGCAAGTATGGCATCGAAGCCTATGAGGCTTTGCACGAGCTTACCTTGGAGATATGGGCGCTATGCGAAGCACGATGCCATTGAGGAAGTTGTTGATGCGGCTTGCCCGGGTGGTGGTGGAGGAGGAGGCGGTTTATCCTGGGTTTGCGGTGAGACTAGGGGCGGTGTTGGTTTCGGTAGGGCAGGAGGTGGAGGCGGCTGCGGCTCCGACTGCAGTGCAGGTTCCTGCGGCGGTTCCAAGTCCGATTCAGGTTGCAGCCGAGGTTGCGTCTGCGGTTCCTGCCTATGCTGCGGCTGCGGATGCGGATGCGGTTCCGACTTTGCGTGCGCGCTCGCCGAAAACCCCCTTGCCCGATGTGCATAAGGAGTTTGCCAAGCTCGGCGATGAAGGCTTGCGCATATGGCTGCGTTCACTCGCGGTGGATACGCTTAGGGCGATCATTCGGCGCGAAGATATGGATGCGGCGCGAAGGGCTTCGAGATGGAAAGATGTCGGAAGGCTGGCAGAGTTTATCGCCGATGCGCTGGAGGTCAGGAGGAATCGAGGCGCGGCGTTTATCGGGCGTGAGCCGCGGGGCGTTAGCGGATCGTTAGATGGTATGGATGTCTGACGCCGACGCGTGGGTTCTGGGAAAATAGAAAGCGGTAGTCCTTCAGAACGATGAGGGGCCATTTGTAGCGGCCCGCCTATCGCTCGCACAATTAGGGCAGCGGTGGCAATGGACCTATCCGTAATTCTGTGGGCGAGGCATATTATGAGAGGTAAAAGTCATGGATATGCCGATGAAGAAGAAACGCACCGTCGCTTCTCAGGCAGCGGCCCGAGGGCCGCTGCCTGCCCTTCCGGAAGGTCTGCTGGAT
>NZ_JARUXJ010000003.1:317722-378996 GCF_031451465.1 Caballeronia sp. LZ003
CGAGGTCTTTGATCGTCAGCATGGTGAATCTCCTAAGTGGTTGGTTGGTCGAGCGTTGATTTGTTGCGCTCGCAGCTACATATGCGAGAGGCATGCCAACGACGCAAATAAATTTGGTTTGACTGTCTAAATGATTGATTTAAAATAATAAAAGTTGAATTGGTCGCACGCTTCGATCAGGTTGAGAAAGATCAGTAAAACATTTGTGTTTTGATGGAGCCAACATAAATTTCGAAGATGACTGTCCTGAACAGACAGTGGAAGATCCTCTTGGTCCGCAAGACAGAGACGTGAATTAAATCTAGTCTCAGCCAAGTCTCACGAGTCCTTGGCTACCGCCGTCCACACTCCGAATATCGAAACAACTCAACTTTGCTAACGCGTAGAGTGCTATTTGGAGTCATCCTGGCCCTAATCGAGTCGTCCCGACGTCGAACGCTCAACCACCCATCGTCTCTGCAAGCTTCTCAAATCCATGGAAAAATGTGCATATGCACTAACCATGGAGAGAATGTCATGTTCAAAGACGAAATCGTTCTATGCGCGCCGGTGCGCACGCCAATCGGAGCCTTTGGCGGCAGCTTGAAAGAAGTGGCGGCAACGGAGCTGGGCGCCACCGCTATCCGCGAGAGCGTGCGTCGCGCGGGTCTGGCGCCGCGAAAGGTCGATGCAGTCATCATGGGTAACGTCATCCAGGCAGGCAGCGGCATGAATCCCGCGCGCCAGGCGTCGATCAACGGCGGCATTCCGGTGGCATCGCCTGCTGTCACGGTGAATCGGGTATGCGGGTCGGGCGCGCAGGCAATTGCATCGGCGGCTCAGGAAATAGCACTCGATATCTCGAACGTGGTTATCGCCGGTGGCATGGAGAACATGGATCGCGCGCCGTATCTGCTGCCTGCGGCGCGATGGGGTCAACGCATGGGCGCGGCACAGGTCATCGACAGCATGTTGCGCGATGGACTCGACGACGCGTTCTCGGGCCAGCACTCCGGCTGGCACACGGAAGACCTCGTCAGCAAGTACGGCATCGGCCGCGAGGCGCAGGACCGCTGGGCAGAACGTTCGCAACGGCGCTTCAGCGATGCGCGAGATGCAGGTCACTTCGCAAACGAGCTCGTGACCGTCAACGTTCATGGCAAAAAAGGCGTGTCCCCATTCGATACAGACGAGCAACCGCGTCCCGATACCAACCTCGAAACGCTTGCTCGGCTCAAGCCCGCATTTCGCAAGGACGGCACCATCACCGCAGGCAATGCGCCGGGCCTGAATAGCGGCGCATCGGCGATGATCGTCACGCGTCGTGCCACGGCTGAATCGTTAGATGTAGTCGCTTCGGCGCGGCTCGTTGCTTTCGCGGTATCGGCGGTCGAGCCGGGGCTGTTTGGCATCGCACCGGCCCCGGCCGTGACAAAGGTACTGGAGCGCGCGGGCTGGAAGCTGGGCGACGTGGAGCGCTTCGAGATCAACGAGGCTTTCGCTGCAGTGCCGCTCGCCGTCATAGCTGAACTCGGGATTCCCGAGGACATCGTGAACGTGGATGGCGGCGCTATCGCGCATGGTCATGCCATCGGCGCCACGGGCGCGGTGCTCACCACGCGTCTAATCCACTCGATGCGTCGCGATGGCGTGCGGCGAGGCATCGTGACGCTTTGCATCGGCGGAGGGCAGGGCATCGCGCTCGCGCTCGAAAGTGTTTAAGGCATAGCGCAAAAAGTCCGGCAGGAATGCCGGGCCGAAATCCGTCGAGCAGCATGACATTTTTGACGAGACGCGCGGGCCGTGCGTTACAGCACGCGATTCACGCCGCCATACGCGTGACGAAGGCATCGCGTTCGGGCGATGTCGTCGGCGCTGCGCACAGGCTTGCCCCGTCGAAAGGCGCCGCACCGGATCAACCGAAAACCCATAAAACCTCACGTTTCAAGGGAGAAAGCTAAAGATCGCGCGCGCCGTGTCGTTACCTCAGAAGCGATCACACGAGGCGGACAGAGGTACGGATGTTTTCCATCATATGCAAGGAATGCGGCGCGGAAGCACGCACGGAAGTAGCGAACTGCCCGAGATGCGGATTCGTGATGGAGAAACCGGCACCCGAGATCGTCGAGGCCAGCAAGCCTGCTTTGCGGATGCCAAGGCGTCTGCGCGATCGCTTGAGCACCGTAGCCGCATGGACGACGGTCTGCCTCGTTGCACTGGCAGGCATTACGCTCTGGTCCACTCGCACGTCGGGTGATTCGGAGAGTGGCGCTGTCGCCGTCGGCAAGATCGAAACGGACGAGAATCGCATGACAGCCGATACTTCGGCGCTCGCTGCAAGCACGAGTCGGCCTTAGTCCCTAACGCATGCACCTAAAGACTCACCCCATCACGAACTCCGCCGCAGTCTCCTTCAATTGAAGGACGAATTGATTGACGATGACCGACCGCGGTCTGCCGGGCGCAAAGAGAAAGCGCGGTTCGACCGGTACGGCCGGCGAGAATCGTCGTGCAATCAAGTCCGGAAACGAACGGCTCATCAGCGAGAAGGGGTTTACCAGCGCCACCGCATTGGCTTCCCGCACGAGCGCGCACAGCACCGGCGTGCTGTTGGACACGAACGCGCTCGTAAAGACTCGTCCCTGCGCGCGGAACGCTTCGCGCAGGCGCCATCCCGTCAACGTGTCTTCCCCGAAGGTCGCGAGCGTCTCGTGATCCAGCAGGCGAGGCGTGACCGTCTTGCGCGCAGCAAGCGGATGCTCCGCACGCATCACGCAGCATAGTTCGGCGCGACAGAACTCCTCCACCTCGAGCGTGCCTGAAGGCGCGGCTACATCCAGAATGCCGAAATCCGCCTGATTGTTGTTCACGTATTCGACGACGTGACGCGTAGGCAACGCCCTGATATCGAACTCGACTTGCGGATGCGTCTCGCGGAACTTGCCGACCGCGCGCGCGACGATAGTGGTTGCGAGCATGGAGACTGTCGATACGCGAATCGACCCGCGCTGGCCCTCCTGAATCTCGCGTGCGGTCTGCGCAATCGATTGCACGCTGCCAAACAACCGCTCAATCTCCGGCAGGATTGCCTCCGCCTCGGGCGTGCATACGAGCCGCCCCTTCACACGCAGAAAAAGCGTAAGCCCGATGTCTTCTTCCAGCATGCGCAGAGTCTTGGTCACGGCAGGCTGGGACACGTAAAGCAGACGTGCCGCAGCGGACACGCTGCCCGCCTTGACCACCGCGCGGAAGATTTCCAGATGACGCACTTTGAGCATGGCGGACCCGTCGAAGGTATAACTTTCTGGCAGGAACAAGGTTATCAGAATGTATTGGTTTTCATACTTTTGAAACCCTACACTTGATTTCAACGCTGGATGTTGAAAGGCACGCAGGCAATCGACCCAACTCAAGGAGCTTTGCAGTGAGCATTCCCGACGCATCGGTGTGGCGCGCCCGCGCGCAAGAAATCCGGCCCGAGGGCCGCGCGTTCATCGACGGGCGCTATGTGAACGCGCTCTCCGGCAAGCTCTTTGCGACCATCGACCCGGCCACGGGCCGTACCATCGCCGCAGTCGCCGAATGCGGAACGGAAGACGTGGACGTCGCGGTCAGAAGCGCGCGACGCGCCTTCGAATCCGGCGTCTGGTCGCGCGCCGCACCTGCCGAACGCAAAGCCGTCATGCTCAAATTCGCGGGTTTGATCATGGCGCATCGCGAAGAGCTGGCGCTGCTCGAATCGCTCGATGTCGGCAAGCCGATCACCAATGCCTACAACGGCGACATCGTGAGTTCGGCCACCTGCATCCAGTGGTATGGCGAGGCCATCGACAAGCTCTATGGCGAAACCGCGCCCGCCGCACCCGACGTGACCACCATGATCGTGCGCGAGCCGCTCGGCGTGGTCGCGGCCGTGGTGCCGTGGAACTATCCGCTCTCGATGGCAAGCTGGAAGCTCGGCCCCGCACTCGCCGCAGGCAACTCGGTGATCCTCAAGCCCGCGGAGCAATCGCCGTTGAGCGCGATTCGCATCGCCGCGCTCGCGGCCGAAGCGGGTTTGCCGCCAGGCGTGCTCAACGTCGTGCCGGGCTACGGTGAAACGGCGGGGCGCGCGCTCGGTCTGCACATGGATGTCGATGCCGTCGGCTTCACCGGGTCGACCGCTGTCGGCAAGTTGTTCATGCAGTACTCGGGTCAGTCGAATATCAAGCGCATCGGGCTCGAATGCGGCGGCAAGAGCCCGCATATCGTGCTCGACGACTGCCCCGATCTCGACGCCGCCGCGCGCGCCGTGGCGGCCGGTATCTTCGCCAATAGCGGACAGGTGTGCAACGCGGGTTCGCGGCTGATCGTACACGCGGCGGTACGCGACGAACTGCTGGAGAAAGTCGCGGCCATCGCGCGGGACCTCGTGCCCGGCGACCCGCTCGATCCCGCCACGAAGATGGGTGCGATCGTGAGCCAGGCACAGCACGAGTCGGTCATGTCGTATATCGATGCGGGTCGTGCCGATGGCGCGCGTGTCATCGCTGGCGGGCGTACCGCGCGGCCGGAATCGGGCGGCTACTTCATCGAGCCGACCGTGTTCGATCGTGTGAGCAACGACATGCGTATCGCGCGCGAGGAGATTTTCGGACCGGTGCTGTCGGCGATCACGGTCGAGTCGCCGGAGGAAGCGGTGCGCGTCGCCAACGACACGATCTACGGCCTCGCCGCCGCGGTGTGGACCTCGAACATCGCGCGGGCGCAGCAGGTCTCGCGTCAATTGAAGGCGGGCGTGGTGTGGGTCAATTGCTTCGATCGCGGCACCATGTCCTCGCCCTTCGGCGGCTTCAAGCAATCCGGATTCGGCCGCGACAAGTCGATGCACGCCTTCGACAAATACATGGACTGGAAGGCGATCTGGATCGCCGGATGAAGCAGTGCCCCGACCTCGCATGGAGACCGACATGAACGCGCCACTATCTCAAGCCGATACCGTATCGACCAGTCCGTCGTCTTCACGACGCACCTTCCTGCTGCAAGCCGGCGCGCTCGCCGGCACCGCGCTGCTCGGCGCACCGGCCATTGTGCGTGCGCAGGCAAAGAGCATCAGCGTGACCTGCTGGGGCGGCGCCTATGAGGCGGCGGTGCGTGCCTCGTTCGCCGAACCCTTTGCGAAAGAGACGGGCATCGCGGTGAATCTTGTGAACAGCGCGGATCTCGCGCGCATGAAGGTGCAGGTCGAATCGAAGAATGTGTCGTGGGATGTGTTCGACAGCATTGGACCGCAGATCGTCGCGGGTTCGCGTCAGGGCATGTGGGAGAAGCTGGACCGGGCTATCGTCAAGACCGATGGCCTCATCACGAAGACGGGCGCGGACTTCGTCGGCACGTATTCGTATGCGGGCGGGATCGGCTTCGACCCGAAGCGCGGCAGCAAGCATCCGACGACCTACGCGGAGTTCTGGGATGTAAAAGCGTTTCCGGGTCGTCGGGGTTTGCGCCCACGGGTGAGCGAGAACCTGGAGATGGCGTTGCTCGCGGATGGCGTCGCGCCCGACAAGCTCTACCCGCTCGATGTCGAACGCGCCTTTGCGGCGATGGACCGCATCAAGCCGGGTGTGCGCAAGTGGATCGAGACGACGCCGGAGACGGTGACGCTTATCGCGAGTAACGAACTCGATTTCACGTACACGTATCTGAGTCGCGTTTTGCCCGCGCAAAGAGCGGGTACGTCGGTCCAGATGTCGATGAAGCAGACGCTCAACAGCCTCGAATATCTCGCGGTGCCGAAGTACGGCAAGAACACGCAGGCTGCCATGCAATACGTGGCGTTCTGTCTGCGCCCCGACCGCCAGGCCGCATTCTGCGAGATGGTCGAGTTCGCGCCGAACGCGGTGCAGGCCATGCCGCTCGTATCCGCCGCCGCCAAGGCGCGCATGCCGGACATGCACGATCCGAACAGCGTGATCATCAACGACACGTGGTGGGGCGATCACTACGACGCGTTGCAGAACCGCTTTACGACCTGGATGCTGACATAAAGTAGCGTAAAACAAGGGGCGCGCGATGAGTTACACGCTGAACCTGAAGGCTGTCGTCGTGATGCTGCTGCCGCTCTACGGCCTGCTCGCGGTGTTCTTTCTGTGGCCGCTCGGCGTAGTCGGCTGGTCGAGCATCTACGAACACGCGTTCACGCTGCGCGGCTACGAACAGGTGCTGACGAGCGCGCTCATTCATCGCGTGCTCGGCAACACGATGATCATCAGCGCGCTCGCCACGGCGACGAGTCTCGTGCTTGGGTATATCGTCGCGCTGCATCTCGCCCGCATGCCCATGTCGAAGCGCGCGCCGTATCTCGTGATGGTGATGTTGCCGTTCTGGACCAGCGTGCTCGTGAAGAGTTATGCCTTCACCGTCGTGCTGGGCAGCGCGGGGATCGTCGCGAAACTCGCGGGATGGTTGAGTGGCGATACATGGCATCCCGACCTCATGTTCAACCGCACTGGCGTCGTGATAGGAATGACCAACTATCTTCTGCCGTTCATGGTGCTGCCCATTCTCACGAGCCTCACCACGCAGAACCGCAATCTCAAGCTCGCCGCCGAACTCATGGGCGCAGGTCCCGCGATGATCTTCGCGCGCATCACGTTGCCTTTGTCGATGCCCGGCGTGTTCGCAGGCGTTCTCATGTGCCTCACGCTCTCCATGGGCATGTACATCACGCCCGCGTTGCTCGGCGGGCCGCGCGACATGATGCTCGCCAACCTCATCGACTTCTACACGCGGCAGACGCTCGACTGGACGCTGGCCGCTTCCATCGCGATGATGTTGCTCGTGCTGTCCGGGGCGCTGATCGCGGTGCTCGGACGTGTTCAGCGCGGCACGGAGGCGCTCGCATGATGGATACCGCAACGCGTGTCAGCAACGAATTCGTCAAGCCCGAACCGAAGCGCCGCGACTCGCGTGTATTCATGCGCGTGCTCGGTTCCATCGGCGGATGGTGCGGCTATTTGTTCCTGCTGCTGCCAAGCCTCGTGATCGTGCCGATTTCGTTCGGCGGCGGCAGCGAACTGACGTTTCCGCCGAAGACCCTCTCGCTTGCGCTATTCCGGCAGTTCTTCGCCGATCCGGCATGGTGGGGCGCGTGTGTGACGAGCGTGATGGTCGCGCTGCTGGCATCGGTAATCTCGATAGCGGCCGGTGTGCCAGGCGCTTATGCGCTTGCACGCGGCCGGTTTCCGGGCAAGCGCATACTCGAAACCTTCGCCATCACGCCCATGCTCGTGCCCGTCGTCGTGCTCGGTCTTGGCGTGTATAAGCAGTTCTCGATGCTCTCGCTCGTCAACACGGTATGGGGACTTGCGCTCGCTCATGCCGTGCTCGTCGTTCCGTTCGTGATCATTGCGGTGGGCTCGGGCTTGCGTCACGCGGATGCATCGCTCGAAGCCGTCGCGCTTCTGATGGGCGCAAGCCGCGTGCGCATCTTCTTTCAAGTGGTGTTGCCGCAGATACGCGCGTCGGTGGCCGTGAGCGTGCTGTTCGCGTTCCTTCTGTCATTCGACGAAGTGGTGGTCGCGTACTTCATCTCGGGACCGCAGACCACGACATTGCCGGTCAAGATGTACAGCGCGATCCGCTGGGAAGTATCGCCGGTGCTCGCCGCCGTCTCGACGCTGCTCACGCTGATATCGCTTCTGGTGTGCATCGGCATCATGGCTTTGCAACGGCGCGACGCGTTCGCCGACTAATCTTGAACTAGAGACCAACATGGCGAACAGGTACGACGCGGTGATCATCGGCGCGGGACACAACGGCCTCGTGTGCGGTGCTTATCTCGCGCGCAAAGGCTTCAAGGTATGTCTGCTTGAACGGCGCGAACTCGCAGGCGGCGCGGCCGTCAGCGAAGCGGTGTGGCCGGGGTATCGCGTATCGACCGCGTCCTACACGATGGCGTTGTTGCAGCCGCGTATCATCCGCGAACTCGAGCTTGCGAAGTACGGCTACGAGATCGTCGTGCCGCCGCCCATGCTGCATCTCTATGGCGATGGCAAGAGCCTTGTGTTTCGCGGGGAAGGCGAACGGCTTCATGCGGATATCGCGCGCTTTAGCCGCGCCGATGCCGATGCATACGGTAAGTATCGCGCGCATATGGCTCGGCTCGGCAAGGTCGTCGCCGAGATGCTCTGGGAGATTCCGCCCAATCCCGCCGATGCCGCGCTCGGCGCGCGCGGGCGTTTGCTTGGATTCGCCTGGCGTTTCCGCGATATGGGCGAGCAGTTCTACGACTTGTACGACGTACTCACGTTGAGCGCGCGCGATTACCTGTCGCGCTGGTTCGAGTCCGATCAGATGATCGCGGCGCTGGGCTTCTACGCGTCGTGCGGCGGAGCGGCCACGAGCATCTGCTCGCCCGGCTCGGCGTATGTGTTGCTGCGCGGCTTCATTCGCGATCACACCACGAGCGAGGGGCCGGCGGGCTTCGTGCGTGGCGGCATGGGTTCCATCTCCGAAGCCATCGCGGCATCGGGGCGGGCGCATGGCATGGAGGTGCGTTGCAATGCGCCGGTGGCGTCGGTGGAGATAAGCGGCGGACGAGCGACGGGCGTGCGGCTCGCATCGGGCGAATCGATCGAAGCGGGTTGCGTCATATCGAACGTGGCGACCAAGATCCTGTTTCAGCAACTCGTCGATGCGGGTTACGTGCCGCCCGAATTTCTCGCGCGTGTCGCGCAGATACGCGACCGTTCTACCGCGTTCAAAGTGAATCTCGCGTTGCGACGCCTGCCCACTTTCACGGATTTCGATTCCAATGCAGCAGGTTTTGCTTATCCGGCGCAAGTTCGTATCGGACCTTCGGTGGAGTATCTCGAACGCGCGTGGGATGCATCCAAGTATGGCGAGATATCGCCGCGACCGCCGCTCGTCGTGTTGACGCCAAGCGCGATGGACCCAAGCGTCGCGCCTGCGGGCAAGCATCTGATGAGCATCTTCGGCCAGCATGCGCCTTATACGTTACGCGAAGGAACATGGGACACGCAGCGCAAACGTCTCTTTCATATCGTGCTCGATACGCTTGCGCTGCATGCGCCCGATATTCGCGACTGCATCGACGATGCGCAAGTGCTTTCGCCCGCCGATCTGGAGCGCATCTTCGCGCTGCCGGGCGGTCATGTGCATCACGGTGAACTGAGCGCGGATCAGATCTTCTTCAGGCGGCCGGTGCAGGGCGCCGCGGACTATCGCACACCGGTGAAGGGACTCTATCAATGCGGGGCATCCGTGCATCCGGGCGGCGGCGTGACGGGCGTGCCTGGCCACAACGCGGCGCAAGTCGTGATGCGCAGCGAGCGTCACTGAGCGGCATCATTCACGGAATCCGACGATGAACATGATCGAACTGAAGCAGGTCTCGCGGCGCTACGGCGAAGTGCAGGCGCTCGCGCCGCTCGACTTCAGCGTGAAGCAAGGCGAGTTCGTCACGCTGCTCGGCCCTAGCGGCTCGGGCAAGACTACGCTGCTCAACGTGATAGCGGGCATGGTCACGCCATCGTCCGGGCAGATTTTCGTGCGCGGCGTCGACATCACGAACGCGCCGCCGAGTGCCCGCGGACTCGGCATGGTGTTCCAGAACTATGCGCTGATGCCGCACATGACCGTTTTCGACAACATTGCGTTCCCGCTGCGCGTGCGCAAGATGCCGAAGGACGAGATTCGCCGCAAGGTAAGGGACGTGCTCGACATGGTGCGCTTGCCCGACATCGCGATGCGCAAGCCGAAGGAACTGTCGGGGGGCCAGCAGCAACGTGTGTCGCTTGCGCGTTGCATCGTCTATAACCCGGCGTTGATCTTGCTCGATGAACCGCTCGGCGCACTCGACAAGAAGCTGCGCGAACAGATGCAACTCGAGATTCGCCGGCTGCATGCGGAACTCGGCATCACGATGCTCAACGTCACGCACGATCAGGACGAGGCGCTTTCGATGTCGGACCGCATCGTGCTCATGAATCAGGGGCGCGTCGAACAGATCGCGACGCCCGACGAGCTGTATCGTTCGCCGCGCACTGCGTTCGCGGCGAGCTTTATCGGCACGGCCAATCTGATCTCGGGCACCGTGCAGGACGACATCGGGACGCATGTGGTCGTGTCGACTCCGCTTGGCATGCTGCGCGCCGCGACGGCATCGCAGACGATGTCGCGCGGTGCGGCCGTGAAGCTACTGGTGCGACCGGAAAGCGTGCGAATGACGTCCGCGCATCGGCCGCCTGACGATCATGCTGTCGATGGCATCTGTCATTCCGGCACCCTCGAAGACTCGATCACGCTCGGCAGCGTCGTGCGTCATCACGTGCGTCTTGCCGACGATACGCAGATCGTCGTCCAGCAACAGGGCACACGGCGGCGCGCCGAACATGAGCGCGGCGCACCGGTGCTTGTCGACTGGGCGCCGGAGGATTGCCAGATCATTCTTCAAGACTAAATACGCGCGACAGGCGCGCCTCGCCGTGCGAGGTTTCGAATTTCGTGGAGAGCATGTATGAAGACACAGTCGCCGACCGTGGCGGACGAACTCGTCCGTCGAAAGCGTCAGGAGCAACTCGCATTGCCTGAATCGCTCGGAGATTTCGTGCGCGAACAGGCCGCGCTATATGGCGACAAGACCGCTGCGGTGTGGTTCGATCGCGGTATCGAGATGACGTATGCGCAAATCGATCGCGCGGCTTCACAGCTTGCCGATTCATTCGTCAGGCGCGGTATTCGCAAGGGCTGTCACGTTGGACTGATGTTGAAGAACACGCCCGAGTTTCCCATCTCGTGGATCGCGCTGGGTCGTATCGGCGCGGTCATGGTACCCGTGAACACCGCCTACACGCAGGACGAAATGATGTTCGTCCTTACCGATGCCGACGTGCAGTACCTCGTGATCGACACCGAATTCCTACCGCGTCTCGCCGATGCGCCCACGCTGCCCGCACTGCTTGCATGGGAACGTGTGATCGTGTGCGGCGAGAGCGAGCATCCGCTGCAATGGCAGGCTTTGCTCGATGCGGGCAGCGCCATGTTCAATGCGCCCGGAACGGTGTCGCGCAACGACCTGTTGAATCTGCAATACACCTCAGGCACGACGGGCTTTCCGAAGGGCTGCATGCTGACTCACGATTACTGGATGATTCATTGCCACGGTGCGGCGCGTAACAGGCGCGGGCCGGAAGCGGGCATCGAGAACGTGTTGATCTGGGCGCCGTTCTTCTACATGGACCCGATGTGGCAGTTCCTGATGACGCTTAAGCTCGGCGGCACCGCGTACATTGCCGAGCGCATGAGCCTCACGCGCTTCATGTCGTGGCTCATCGATTATCGGATTCACTACTGCATCTTTCCCGAGCCTGCCTTGAGCGCGCATCCACGGAGCGAACGCGACGCCGATGTATGCCTGAAGTATGTGAGCATCTACGGATGGACCAGAAGCGCGCGCGAAGAAGTGCAGGCGCGCTTCAACGTGATTGCCCGCGAAGGCTTCGGCATGACCGAAGTAGGAACGGGCGCACTCGTGCCCGCGTGGGCCCATGAAGAGGCGCTCGAACGCACTTGCGGTCTGCCTGCCCCGTTTCGTGAACTGCAGGTTCGTCGCGATGACGGCAGTATCGCCGATATGGATGAAGTCGGTGAACTCTGGATTCGCGGGCGCGGCATTTTATGGGGCTACTACAAGCGTCCAGAGGCCAACGCCGAGAGTTTCGATGGCGACTGGTTTCGCACGGGCGATCTGTTTCGACGCGATGCAAAGGGCTTTTATTTCATCGTGGGACGCATCAAGGAGATGATCAAGCGCTCGGGCGAGAATGTCTCGGCAACCGAAGTCGAGACCGTTCTACGCAGCATGGATGCGATCGATGAAGCCGCAGTCGTGCCGGTGCCCGATCCGCTGCGGCGCGAGGAAGTGAAGGCGTACCTCAAGCTGCGCGAAGGACTCACGCATAGCGACGTTCCGCCCGCGGCGGTGTTCGAGCATTGCGCGCTGCATCTCGCGTCGTTCAAGGTGCCGCGTTATCTGCAATATATCGTCGGCGATTTTCCGCGTACGCCTTCGCGCAAGATCGCGAAAAAACGCCTGATTGCCGAGACAACCGATCCGTTCGTCGATACCTTCGATCGTCAGGAGTCGCGTTGGCGGTAACGCCAGACGCTTGCCGGAGCTGCCCATGTTCGTGGACTTTTCGAGCCGTCCTCCGTCGTTGCAGTTCGACGGTCCTGTCAGTCATCTGGCGAATTATCGGCGCGTGTACGAGGGTACGGAGCGTCAAGTCGCGAGTGCGAATGGTGTCGATCCACTCGACGACTATCTCGCGACTTACGAGCGACTGAAAGCGCGATATGTCGTGTTGAAGGCGCGCGATCTCACCAGCACGTTCGGCGTGAAGATAGCGAACGAGCACGTGGCTGCGTTTTGTCACACGCATGGCGAGCGCTACATCGGCTTTGCAGGCGTCGATCCGCATAAAGGCGATGCGGCGGTCGCGGAGTTCGAGACGGCGGTGCGCGAACTCGGTCTGCGTGGGTTGAATGTGCAGGGCTTCGAGCATAAGTTGGCTATCGACGATCCCTTGCTGTTTCCGCTTTATCGCAAATGTGTCGAATTGGACGTGCCGGTGAATATTCATTGCGGCACGAACTTCTCGACGCATACCTCGATGATGCATGGCCATCCTGCCGCGCTCGACCGCGTGATGATGTCGTTGCCCGCGTTGCGGGTATGCGCTTCGCCGCCGGGATGGCCGTGGGTGCATGAACTGCTTGCGGTGGCGTGGCGGCATCCGAATGTATGGATAGGCACCGTGGCTGTGCGGCCGAAGCTACTTGCCACCGCGCACTCGGGTTACGAGCCGCTTTTGCAATACGGCAAGACAGTGCTTAAGAAGCGCATGATCTTCGGGTCCGCGTTTCCGATGATGCCGGTCGATAAGGCTTTGCAGGAGTTCGATGCGCTTGGAATGGCGGATCAGGTTCGCGAGGATTGGCTCTGCAACAATGCGGTGCAGTTCCTTGGAGGCTAAAGCGCCCGCGTCGTGAATGAATGAAAGGCGGTACGCGTGTTGCTGACAGTGAACGTCGTCTGACCTTCAAACCAGCGCTCAGCCCACAAGGAACACGATGGAACCGATGAAGCCCATGAAACCCATGACGCCGATGCAACCGATGGAGCCCATGAAGCCGATGGAACATTGGTGGCCGGACAATCTCGGCGAGCCGCAAACGAGTGGTGCACAGAACGGTCTGCGCTACGCCTTCTTTGCGGATGCGAAGCGACTTTTAATCGAAGACAACGGCACGTTAAAGACTTATGACAGCGCGGACCATCGCATTAGCGGGGTGTCGCAAGGAAGTAGCGCAGGGCATGGCCCTGCGTTTACCAGTCAGAATGGCGTGGTAGACCTTACAACATTGAAGGAGATTAAGTAGCTGGCTTGTCAGGGATGTCTTCCAACAAGGACCGGAAATTTTTTTTCGATGCGTGTCAACACACAGCGTGGCGAGGCGTTAAGCAAGTACTCGCGGTACTTAAGCCGCGACACTGTTAAACAACCACGAAGGGCCTGACCGCCATGAAAAAGCAACTCGTTGCCGCATCGATCGCCGCTTTGTTTTCCGTTGGTGTATTCGCACAAGCTTCGGCGCCTGCCGTAGCCCCTGCAGCTCCGGCTGCCACGACGGCCGACGCCGCGCAGCCCGCAAGTGGAACCAAGACTAAAAAGCATCACCGCAAGCATCACAAGAACACGACGAAGGCTGCCCCGATCCCGTCGTCGGCACCGAAGCCCTAAGCTTTAGGGTGTCGAATTCGCTTCGTTCGGTAGTGGTTCAGAGTTGAAACGATCGAATGAGGTGACGGAGTAATCGAAGTGCGGCCTAAAGGCGCGATACCTGCGCCTTTAGGCCGTTTTCGTTTGCGCTTCCTGGTTGAGTTTTTAAAGCATCGTTGGTGCGGTTTCGTCGACCACGCGCGAACATTGCCTCAGGCTGCTACTAGCGCTATTCTTGAACCGCTTGCAGTAATCGAATGCTGGTCAATCCGGGGACAACAACTTCGTGAAGCGAACTCTGGCTTTCTGCTGTATTTTTACCTTGAGCGCAGTCCTCTGCGCATGCAACAAAGACGGATCGCGAAGCGCGACTCCAGATGCGGGCGCATCAGCGAGTCAGGCGCCAGTCCAACCCGGACAGGTCGCGAGCGGTACGCAAGCCGCATCGGCCACGCAGGAGCACAGCGCGCCAGCCGCCGTCACCGTTATCACCAAAGCGCAATTGCCAGGCGAGGCGACTGAGACACTGCGTCTGATCAAGGCCGGTGGTCCGTTCCCCTTCGCCGAGGACGGTGTCATGTTCCGCAATAGCGCCGCACTGCTGCCGCAACATCCGCGTGGCTACTACCGCGCCTATACCGTGCGCACGCCGGGCGCGACGGATCGCGGGCAACGACGCATCGTGTGCGGTGGACAGCGCAAACAGACTAACGACTGCTATTACACTGAAGATTACTACGTCAGTTTCAAGCGTATTGCAGATTGATTTGGAAAAAGCGGGAATGCGCTGGGGCGCTTTTTTAGAGGACCTCGATTGCTTCTCAGCGGTTCTTAGGCGCGCTGCTCGACGTTGGTAATGGCGGTGGGGAATGCTATTGTCATACTTTTATAGGGTTGAAGCGTCGGATGGCATCCCCGTCCATATCGACGAGCGTAAGTGATTCTTGAGGCAAGTCGCAGGCAATAACTTCGTATGACCCGCCAACATAATCGAAGAGCGTGAGTCGACGATCAGTCCGGTTTGCCCGCAAGCCCTAGCAAATAGGCGCGATCTGCCTCAGGTAGCCCGTCAAGCCACTGTTGTTCAGTTCCAGGCTGAGGCAAGACTTGTCCATATTCGATCATGTTCGCAGGCGGCAACTCGGAGAGATAAACCCATAAAAAACGCTTTTCCAACTTCGAGATTCGATGAAGGGATTCCACGATATCGGCAAGCAACCTGGCCTTTTGCTCAGGCGTTCTTCCTGCGCGAATGTGTCCATGCACGAAAATCTGATTCGTATCGATCCGCTTACCGCCCATGAAATGAGCGCCTCGTGAAATCGCGCTGAACATGACCTGCGCGAAGAAAGTTTGCGCACCCGTGGCTTGACTATGCGCTCGGGTGATTTCGCGCGCGATGTTTGCTTTCGCGTCATCGGAAAGCAGTCCGTCCGTGACAGATACGAGGTAAGTCGGCATATGGCGTCTCCCTAATTAGCGTTTATCCGCTAGCGTTGCATGTTCTTTTCGAAGCGCTCCGCAAATTCATCCGATAAGAGCTTGTCCAGCACGCCGCGCAATACTTCGGCTTCGGCGCGGCCCAATGATGAATCGAAGATAGCTTGCGCCTTGCGCCACAGAACGTCGGATTCAGCGAGCTTCTCGCGTCCTTCGGGCGTGAGACCAATCGATTTATGCCGCCGGTCGTCAGGGTTCACCGCAAGTGAGATGAAGCCGTCACGCTCAAGCGGCTTGAGCGTATGCGCGAGCGCGCCCGAATCCATTACCAGCGCTGCAGCGAGCTTGCCGACGTTGGTCGGCTCCGATCGCCCGATCTGAGCGAGCACCGCGCGCTGCGTGATTTTCAGGCCGCTTGGCGATATTGCCGCGTCATAGAGTTGTGAAATACGTCGCGTGGCCTTGCGCAGTGCGGTGCAACTGCAACCGGGTCGCCCGCGATTCACATTCTTTGCCGCCATTTTCGTTGCCATCACTCATTCCTCTGCGAAGTTTCCTGCAGAGTCATTATTCCATTATCAGCATATGCAGGCAATTGACAGATTGCAAGCATATGCTGATAATTTGCCGCACCGGTCCTCATCAAATGGAGCTCCATCATGCCGTTTGTTCGTATCGACTTGAAGAAGGGAAAGGATGCCGACTATCGCCAGAAGATCGGCCTCGTCGTTTATGAAGCGATGCTCAGTGTCGGTGTGCCACAGAACGACCGCTTCCAGGTCATCAACGAGCATGAAGACGCCAACTTCATGTTCGATCCGACGTATCTTGGCATTGCGCGCGACGACGACCTCGTCATCATCCAAATCACGTGGAACGAAGGACGTAGCACCGATCAAAAGAAAGCGCTCTACCGCGCAATTGCCGAGGGACTCTCGACAGCGCCGGGCATACGACCTGAGAACGTCTTCATCAATCTGGTCGAAGTGAAGAAAGAGAACTGGTCGTTCGGCAACGGCATAGCGCAATACGCGGTTTGAGGAGCGCGCCGCATGGATCGCTCACTCGCAAGCAGACCGGACGCCGCGACGAAGCGGCATGAGTGGCTCGTGCTCATCTGCACCTCGGCGCCGTCCTTCATGCTGCAACTCGATGCGAACATCGTGTCGGTGTCGCTGCCCTCCATTGCGCGCTCGCTGCATGCGGATTTCGCGGGCATCGAGTGGGTGATCACGGCGTACATGTTGAGCTTCGCGTCGCTGTTGATGCCAGCAGGCGCGCTCGCCGACCGCTTCGGACGCAAGCGCTTGCTCGTTACAGGGCTGATGTTATTTACGTTTGCATCGCTGCTATGCGGGTCCGCGTGGAACTTGCCGATGTTGATAGCCGCGCGCGCGTTGCAAGGCGCGGGCGCGGCCATGCAATTGAGCGCCGCACTCGCCACCTTGTCGCACGCATTCCACGGCGAAGCACGGGCGCGAGCGTTCGCGTTTTGGGGCACCGTAGTGGGCATCGGGATCGCGAGCGGTCCGGTGGTCGGTGGACTCATCACGCAGGCGTTCGGCTGGCAATGGGCGTTCTATGTCAACGTGCCGATAGGCGTCGTATTGCTTGCGTTGATCTTGCGCGTGATCGAATCGTCGCGCGATCCACACTCGATGCGACTCGACCTGCCAGGCGTCGCATGCTTCGGAACGGCGCTCTTTCTAACGACGCTTGCGCTTATCGAAGGCAATCGGCGCGGCTGGCATGATCGCTGGATCATCGCTGAATTCGTGGGCGCTGGCGTGCTGTTCGTGTTGTTCGTCATTGTCGAGCGACGTCAGACGCGGCCGATGCTCGACCTAACGTACTTCCGCAATCGGACGTTTCTCGGTGCGACGCTCGCGCAGTTTGCGTTTTCCATCGGCATGCTCACGATGCTGACGTTCGTGCCGATCTTTCTGCAAAGCGGTCTCGGCGCGACATCGGCGAGCGCGGGTCTCATGATGCTGCCGATGGTCGGGCCACTCTTTATCGTGCCGCGTCTCGTGTCGCGTCATCTCGCGCATCGCCTGACAGGGCGCGCGTTGCTTACGCTCGGGTTGCTTACGGTGTGCATCGGGCTCGTCTGTTTCGCGGCGGTCGTGACCATGCTTGCTTATGCGCCTCTCATCGTAGGCATGATCGTGACGGGCATCGGCGCGGGCATGCTCAACGGCGAGACGACCAAGGTTTCGATGACCGTGATCCCGAAGGAGCGATCCGGCATGGCGTCGGGTGTGTCGGGCACGACGCGTTTTACCGGACTCGTCATTGGAATCGCGATGCTCGGCGCGGTGATGTTTGCGCGTGTCCAAAATGTCATTACGAATTCGATGCCTTCCGTCGATTCGCAGCAGCGCCTTCATCTCGTAGTGGATATCACTGCAGGGCATCTTCAGCGCGCAACCTTGCCAGGTTGGAGCGATGCCGCGTTGCATACACTCGGTGCGATTAGCTTCGCCAAAGGATATCAAGCGCTGTTCGTCGTGGCTGCATTGTTCATGTTGTTGTCGGCAGCGTTGACTTGGCGCCTCGTGAATCCGGCTGAGACACCGCCGACTTTAGCACGCTGAATCAAGGCTTGAAATCAGCCAGTATCACGCCGTTGCGAATATTTTCAAGCGCATGGGCTATGTAGTCGACGGTCGGCTCAGGCGGATGGTCCAGCGGCGCCCAAACAAACGCAGAACACTTGTGCGGCTCCATGTTCACAAGGGTGCCTTCCCAAGAACGACATGTCAGAAAGAAGCTTATTCGGTTCTGTTCCGAATCGCGTCGCATCACCAACTTGAAGTCGAGAGAACCTGGCGCGATGCTCACGCCGGCTTCTTCCTTCGACTCGCGGATCGCGCATTCCTCGATGGATTCCCCAGGTTCGAGATGACCGGCGACCAGCGAATACTGACCGTCTCTATGGCCAGTATTTGCGCGCTGGATGAAGAGATATTCGTTATTGTCGTTCTTGAACAGGACATGTACGTCGACAACGCTTTGCATTCGGCTCATCTTGTGCACCGTGGAAGAAGCTGATGTTCGGTTCGCGATCCTACGTCGCGAAGCGGCGAGCGCAAGTTTAAACCGCGAGACGGCTTATTAATATTGGCGGCGATGATTCAGGCTGATTGCGTCGAGCCTCGACGGCGACTTCGGTTGAATCCTGATCCGGCGTGCACTATGTTGGAACTCATCCTCTCAGTATTTCCCGAAGCGAGCGCACAAAGCAGCCCTGCCAATGAAGCGGAATTGAATAGTTGGGAGTCCTCGAACGGCCCTTTAATGCGGGTCATCCATTCAGCATGCATAGCGCATGCGATTCCACTTTGCCTTTTGCCATCACGATGCTTCGCGATGTTATCGAGAGGTCGCTAAGAAGTATCGCTTAGTCAACTTTGTTACCCAGCTTTCGAGCATCGGGATGACAGGGGGCATTGCGCTTTGCTTCTAGAGTAACGCTCTAGCCGTTGCGGGCGGTTGAGAGCCTGAGATTACCGGCTTTCGCAAATGGCCCGGCCGAATTTCTTCCCCTAAGAAGTGCGATAGGGGTCGCTGTCTTTAGCGATCCTCTAAGCAGCTTGCGCTAGCAAAACTCGTCGGCCTGTCGCGTCGATTCCATCACATATGGCAACGTCTCGCGACTCGACGCTAGCGCCTACGCCCTGTGCGCTCTCTACCGTTCTAACGGGCTACGCGTCGATCCAACAATTGCGCAATGTCGCACAACGCCTTTAAGACCAACTGTGTCCAACTTTTGTAGCCCTGAAACCGCCGCCATTCTTTCGAAATGAAAACTTCATATCAATCGGTATATGTTTCACTGTCAGGAAAACTTAACGCATTTTTTTCTTAATTTCACATTTACAGTCATCTCATAAGACGATAACCTTGCTTCCGTTCTCACCGATTCGGCATATCTTGCTTTAAGCAAGAATTCGCACAGCCGAATACGGTAATAGTTGCAACATCTAACGCGGTTTCTTGTGTCTTACGTTCGGTAGCTTCGATCGGCAGTTCCTGCAGTATCGAAAGCAATCGTTTGCTTACGTGCTGAGTACAAAGCAATCCGCGGAAAGCCGTGACTCGTCGCGCAGTCGACGTGGTGCTACGGCGAACCTCGCAACTAGCGAACTGTGTGCTAGCTGTCGGCGGAAAGTGCCGGCAACCTTTTAAACATGTGCGGGCGCTAGCCCGGCAATTAGTTATGCAAACTAACATGAATGAAAATCAGTCTTCCCATTTCCTGAAAGTTCTGTCGAAAACTAAAGCCGCAGCGCTTGCCACTGCTCTGGTCGCTTCCACGTTGCTAGCAGCTTGCGGTGGCGGCGGCGAAAGCGCAGTCGATGCCGCAGTCGACAAGTCTGCCGCCACGCCGCAATCGACCGAAAAGGCCGCAACCACCAGTTCCATCTTCTACGGCGCAAACGGCCACATCACGAACGGCGGCGCGTATGACACCACGTCGTACGCAACGCAGCTTTCGCAACTCCAAAATCTCGGCGTGAAGATTTACCGTAACGACGTGTACAGCCAGGCATCGGCGAAGGTTCTCGCCACGGTCGCAAAGCAGTTTGCGGCAGGCGGCGTACAGGTTTATCCGGTGATGCTGCTGGGCCTGAACTACAACAGCGAGCAGGCCGCCTATAACGCGGGCTACACGATGGGCCAGCAGACGGCGCAGACGTACAACTACACGTACTACGAAGTCGGCAATGAGCTCGAAGCAAACACGCTCTCTGGCAACTACGACGGCAACGTCTGGAACCATTACAGCAATCAGCCGTTCACAGTCGCGCGCGGGTTGATTCGCGGCATGATCGCGGGCGTGAAGTCGGTCAATAGCTCGGCGAAGATCATCGTCGACGGCACGTGGAAGCACACCGCGTTCTTTCAGATGCTTGCGGACGGCTCGCAGCCGGACGGCACGCATGGTCACCCGACTGTCAGCTGGGACATCACGGCATGGCACTGGTACTCGGACCAGGGCGACATGACCCACGCTTGCGGCAACACAGGTTGCCATGACATCCTCGGCGTGCTGAACTCGTTTGGCAAACCGGTCTGGATCAACGAGTACGGTGTGCGTCCGACCTACGGTACGTACTCGGCAATCGCGTCGTACTTCACCGGCAGCTTGATGATGCAGCAGTTTTACAACAACGCGGCAAAGTACAACATCCAGTCGATTCAGGCTTTCGAAATGTACGACGACAGCGAAGGCGCATACGGTCTTATGACGAGCGATGGCAAGACGCAAAAGCCTGCCTTCACCGCAGTCAAGAGTTTCATTGCAAGTCACCCGAAGTAAAGCGAGTCAGAAAGGGCCTTCGGGCTCTTTCTTTTCTTGTTCGGTAAGCGTTGAGGCCCGTTCCCATTCAACCGATGGTCACGTTCACCAGGTTGCACGTTACGTCACGATGCTCGCTAGCCGCATCAATTCCGACTGACGCGAGCAGGACGTTTTCTTGAGCGTTGCGGCAAGGTGCTTGCGTACGGTCGCAATCGACACGTCAAGAATCGCTGCGCATTCATTGACGCTGTGACCGCAGATCAACTCGCACAGCATCCGCGCTTCAGCCTGCGATAAGCCCAACACACTTTGGAGTGTCGCTACCTCCGGCCGGCGAAAAATATGACGGCGCTCAATGCGCAATACCGCTCGCGGCCGTGAGGAAAGCACAAGATCGTCCGCGCGCGTGATCACCATATGCCACGCATGTCCCCAAGCTCCAGTCACGACGATCGTGCTGCACTGACCGCAAGCCAGCGTCTTCGCTACGCTAGATTTGAGTCCTTCGTAGGCCTTCGCGTTCGGATGCATGAGCTGTCCATTGCGGATAGCGAGACCACCCTGGTCTCCAAGTAGGGCCAACGCGTTCGACATCTTGCACATGACGTTCAGATCGGCATCGACGGCGACGACCGTGGTCTCTTCGTTGAACAGATAATCGACCAGCGCTGCGGCATCGCTGCTTTCGAGCGCGACGGCCTTGACCGTCCGAGCGTCCGACATCGCTTCCTGCGCGTTGATCGAAACCGCCACGTTCATCTCCGATGCCACGATACATTCCAGCATTTCATCCCCTTCGGTGTTTTTTTAGGCCGGCATTGGAGCCATCACGTTGGCACTTTTGCATCGACCAGGCAGAGGCAATTTGTATGCCAAATCCTGCGAAGCCGTGTTGGACAAGAGGTTTCCAACAAGCCGATCACCGCTAGTTGAAATCCGCACGAATTTGAACCAGGTGGACCAAAACTGTTTCAGCCACGAACGTCCCGCTTTCGGTCGCTAACGTTTGCGCAGCGGCTTTTAAGGACGATCGACTCAACCGAACGAGCGTCTCAAACGCCCGCCGCACGTGCGTTCTCGTAACACCGTAACGTGTTCCCCGCGACACGAGTCGCGGAAGTTTCATGGCAGCGAGAGGTGTTCATTTGACCCATCGACATCCGCCATCGCCATCCGCCAGAATGCGTTCCATACCACTGCATCGCTTCGGCCAAACGAAGTTTGCAGGAATGACGACGAGAGGCTCGTATGCGACACGACGGCGATGCAAACAGGATCTCGACGAAGGGCGCGTGGCGCATGCCGCAGTTCTGGGTCGCGTCGATGACGTTCGTGACCACGGCCGCGCTACTCGGCAACATGGTCGATAACGCGGCATATGCTCAAGGCGCGCAGGACGCCGATTCGCCGTCGAGCGCTCATGGCTCCGCTTCGGGTAATGAAGCACGTGCGCTCGTCACGCTGCCGAACCCGCCGACGCCGAGTCCGCTTACGAGGGTCCGGCCGCAAGCGGCGTCGCCTGCACTCACCGACAGTGCGACGGTCAGCCGCCAGTCGACGATCACGGGCAGCAACACATTGCCCGCCAAGCCGGATGCCAGATCTCCACTCGTGGATACGCTTGGCGGGATCGTTACCAACGACGCGGTGACGCTGGTAGGCGAAGACTTCTATAACTTTTTTGCTCAGGCATGGACGCAGATGCCGATGAGCGAACGCTATAACGTGTCGGTCCATGAGCGTCCCTCTGCAAGATACGGCAGTCTGATCTGGGTCGAATACGATCAGCGTCGCGTGTTTCAGGCGTTCTTGCCTATTGCCCGGGCGAACGTGCGGCCTATTGCCGAAAGCGCGGCGGCGAGCGCGTTGCAGACAGTGCTGCAGGCGGATATATCGCGCCTGCTGTTTCATGAAGCCGATCTCGCATCGGATGAAATGTAAGTCGCGGCATACGGTAGCAGAAAGACAAAGACAGCATTCAAACGATAAAAGAGAGTTCGAGGAATTCGGGATGACTAACCAAAAGACCTTCACGCGGATACTGCTTACCGCGATTGCCAACGCGGGACTGATCGGCGGAGCGTATGCATCGCCGCTGGTGTACGAGCCCATCAATCCGACGTTCGGCGGGAATCCCGCGAATGGTCCTGTTCTCATGGATCAGGCGACCGCACAGAACAAGCATCAGGACCCGAGTCTGGCGAGCCTGACCAGTTCGCAGTCCACGCTCGATCAATTCAACAGTCAGTTGCAGCAGGCCATTCTGTCACGCGTGGCGAGTTCGGTGACGAGTTCGATCGTGGGCACGGATGGATCGCTCAAGCCAGGCACCATCAACACGGGCAACTTCTCGATCAACATCGCGCAGATAGCGAACGGCAATCTGCAAGTGACGACGACCGACAAGACCTCGGGTGCTTCAACGACTTTCGTGGTGAGCGGCGGCCAGTAACGCAGCCTACGCCAAATGCTGGAGCGAGGGCTGCGACCAGCCGTCATCCAGATCGATACCAACAAGAAACAGCAAGACACGGGGAATATCATGAACCGATTCGCACTCCGGGCAACGCTCGCGCTCGTCAGCGCCGCCGTGCTCACGCTCTCAGGCTGCGCGGTATCGCCGCAGAATGTGGCGGGCAACGCGACGCTCACGCCGCCCACGCGCGTGACCCGCGACCTCGTGCATCTGCCGCCGCCCAAGGGCCGCGTGCTCGCTGCCGTCTATGGCTTTCGTGATCTGACCGGTCAGTACAAGCCGTCGCCCGACAGTTCGTTTTCATCGCAGGTTACGCAAGGTGGAGCGTCGTTCCTCGTTGCCGCCATGCGCGATTCCGGCTGGTTCACGCCGGTCGAGCGCGAGAATCTTCAGGACCTGCTGACCGAACGCAAGATCATGCGCGCGCTCGAAACACCGGACGACAAGAACCGCGTCATTCCGCAGATCGGCGCGTTGGCGCCAGCCAGCATCATCCTCGAAGGCGGGATCGTGGCGTACGACTCGAATGTGAAGACCGGCGGCGCGGGCGTGGCGTATCTCGGGATCAGCGGCTCGCAGCAATATCGCGTGGATCAGGTGACCGTGAACTTACGCACCGTCGATATACGCAACGGGCAAATCCTGAATAGCGTCTCGACGACCAAAACCATCTACTCGTATCAAGTGGATGTCGGCGTCTACAAGTTCGTTGGCTTCAAGGATCTGCTCCAGGCTGAAGCAGGCTTGACGCGCAATGAGCCGGCGCAGTTATGCGTCAAGGAAGCGATCGAATCCGCAGTGGTTCATCTGATCGTGCAGGGACTGAAGAACCAGACTTGGGCGCTCAAGGACGACAAGGACTGGTACGACCAGACAGTTCAGCGTTATCTGCAGGAAAACCAGAACTACGTCGCGGAGATGGACAAGGTCAACACCTCGTATGACCCGTCGAAGGTCGAACCGGAAAAGGCATCGTCGGGCGGTTGATTCCGGCGCACGCGATTAGTAGCTCGCATCAGGAGCCGTAAATGAAGAACCAAAGAATCAAGAAGTCGCTCGCTCATAAAATATACGGAATGCTTATGATTGTTGCGTCGACCGCGAGTGCCGCTGACCTGTCCTTCATCTCGGACTTCGGTGCAGGGGAGCCGGCTTTCACGGTGAGCCGCCAAAGTGCGACGGTGAATCAGACGGGTTCAGCGAACACGGTGCAGGCCCGGCAAACCGGCGTCAACGCGATCACCATCAATCAGGTTGGCGTGGCGAACGTGGCGGCGTCGCAGCAAACCGGGACGCAGAACTGGCAGTCGCTGGTGCAATCAGGTAACGGCAATCAGTATGTCGGCGTGCAATCGGGGTCATACAACACGGCCAGCGTGACGCAACGAGGCAATAGCGACTACGCGTCGGTTACGCAATACGGGTCTCGCAACGACGCATCGGTGGCGCAACGCGGCAACGGTAATCAGGCAACCATCATTCAAGGAGGCGCCGGCAGCGGCATTCAGGTCCAGCAAACGGGTAACGGAGCAAAAGCGTTGGTGATCGCCCGATAAGCATACAACAACGAGCAACGAATCAAGGAGCAGCCATTCGATGAAACGACGAGTGAAGTAGCGGCAGCAGCAGGGGAAAGGCGGCAAGTGCACACCATGAAAAATGCCAAGCAGGCCGGACCGCTGAAATGAAAGCAAAAGCACAAACACGAAACCATCGTTCACTGGTTCATATAAGGGGTTGACCAATCATGAAGATCAAAGCATCCGTCGTTGCAATGGGGTTTCTGGCACTGGCCTCGTCGAGCGTGTTCGCCGAAGCCATCAACAACACCGTCACCGTGACCACGACCGGTACATACAACAATGCATTGGTTGACCAGAAGGACACGAACGGCGATAACGTCGCAATATCGCAGCAGGGCGGCCTTATCGCGGCCGGCAACCGCGCGAATGTCACCGAATCGAGCTCACGCGACAACACAGTTGTGATCAACCAGTCGAGTATGCTGAACAACGCATCGGTCAATACGAGCGGCGGTGCGGGCAATGCGACGAACATCGATCAGAGCGGTGTGCTTACCGCGGCCAAGGCGTCGGTCGTGCAGACGGGCGAAGTGCAGAACAAGGTCAACATCACGCAGACCGGCTTCGTGAGTGGTTCGAGCGCCAACGTGAACTCGAACAATGGCACCGGCAACACGACTTCGATCTATCAGACCGGCGTGAATTCGGCGAGCGTTGCGCAGAATGTCGGTTCGGATAACACGACAATCATCAGCCAGACCGGCGCGCTTGGCGTGGCATCGGTGGGCCAGGCCTCGTCGTCGGGTAACAACACGAATGTTCAGCAAGATGGCGCCAGCGGCAACGCGACGGTCTCTCAGACGCTCGGCTACGACAACACCACGAACATCGCGCAGCATGGCTCGCTGGAGACGGCAACGGTCTCGCAACTCGGCGCGCTCGGCAACACGACGCAGATTCTGCAAACCGGTCCGAGCAACACGGTAAACGTCGCACAGACTTTGTCGGCGGCCAACCTGACTTCCATCTTGCAGACCGGCTCGAATAACAACGCGGCCGTCTCGACGATGCTTGCGCTAGGCGGCAACGTCACGGTGTCGCAGATGGGCTCGAAGAGTCAGGCCTCGGTTTCGCAGGTGAGCGAAGCAGGTTCGAGCGCGACCGTGTCGCAAAGTGGCTCAGGCGTGAATAATGTCAGCACGTTGCAGCACAACGGCAGCGGCAACGAGATCACGTCGACCCAGGTTTCGACTGGCACGGCCGTCAACACGGCGGGCCTTTCGCAAGTCGGCGCATTCGGCTCGAAGCTCGATGTGCTCCAACATGGCAGCGGCAACAATGCGGTGGCGTATCAGGCCGGGATGGAAGAAACGCTGCTGGCATCGCAAGATGGCGTAAGCAACGAGTTGTACTCGTCGCAATCGGGCAGCGGCAACCGCATTGCATCGACGCAAGTTGGTGGAAGCAATTACGCATCGGTCACGCAAGCCGGTTCAGGCAACATCGCCACCGTGACGCAAACAGGCATCCACAACTCGACGACGATCGCTCAGCACTAAGGGGCGTAGTAAAGATCGTTGTGTGTGTTCGACTCGAACGGCCGAGCCCCCGGCCGTTTGATCGATGCTCTCCTTCACCCCGCGTGGTGCCGGTCGATATTCATAGCCACCACGCCGGGTGCTTTTTCATTCAGACGCGCTTTGCCTTGAAGGAGCCGATCATGATCGCGTTCTCCGATGTCGCCGTGTCCTTCGATGTCACTTCCGCCAACGGTTCGATCCGCGTCGTTCCGTACGTCGTCAGCGTGTACGACACCGGCCTCGACTACGACTTGCACGTGCTCAAGTCGGGAGCGTCAGGCACGTCGAACGTGTCGCAGTCGGGCAGTTTGCACTTGCGCGGTGGCGAGAGCCGAGCGGTCTCGACGCTTGCCGTGTCATCGGCGAAAGGGGAGGCTTGCAAGGTCAGCATCACGTTGATGCAGGCCGGGCGTGTGATCCGTACGGTCAGCACGGATTGCGGAACTGGCAGCGCTTACCAGGCGACTCGTTGAAAGCCCGAGCGGCCGTTTGAACCATCAACTTTGCCACTGAGTTTTCAATCGTTCGATGAACCATTTGCCTGCCGGTCCGGGCGGCTGCGAAGGCTGCTGAAAGATGGACATCGTCAAAAGCCAGCCGCTGGGCGGCATCTCGTCCGTATCGAGAACAACCAGCGTCCCTGCGGCGATGTCTTTTTCGACCATATGAAAAGGCATGCCTCCCCAGCCCACGCAGTCCTTTAAAAACGCATATTTGGTGGACAAGTCCGCCAAGCGCCAGGTTGAAGCGGAGGCCACACCGAAGTCGCGACCTGCCGTGAGATCGGATCTGTCGGTCAGCACCAGTTGAACGTGGCGGCCAAGCTCACGCCGTGTTATTCGGCGACCGATGGCTGCAAGCGGATGCTGCGCCGAAGCCACCGCGACCACGGGCACGTCGCCGAGCCGCTCGCTCGTCAGCGATGAAAATGCCTGTGGCAGCGGCGGTAGTATGCCGAGACTGCATCGGCCGTCGAGAACGGGTAGATAAGCCGCTCCCAGTCCTTCGACGAAGAGACGTAGCGGCGTCAGTGGAAACTGCTCGGCGAAGGCCTTTGCGACTGCACTGATCACGTCAGTCGGGAAGAAAACGTCGACCACTACCGAGAGTTCGGCTTCCACGCCCGATGTCATGAGCCTCGCACGCGCCTTCAACGCATCCACCCCGGCGACGATATTGCGAGCATCCGCGAGCAACAACGCGCCCTCTGGCGTGAGCTTCGGGAATCGTCCAGAGCGCTCGAAAAGAATGACGCCCGTTTGATCTTCCAATCCTCCGACCCAGCCACTTACCGCCGACTGAACGCGATTGAGTTTTCGCGCCGCCGCCGAAAAGCTGCCCTCATCCACGGCGGCGATAAAGGTTCTGAGTTGGTCCAGCGATATTCCATCGAGCATGGCGGCTATCCATCTCCGAGCGTGATGGATTGTATCTCGATATGCCGTCTTCCCAGATCGTTCACGCACTGACACGATCTACTTAAGCAACGACGTACTCGTGACCAACCAAAAAAGGAATTCTCATGACTTATTCGATCATCGGGAGCGGCAGCGTAGGCGCCGCGATTGCCCGTCAATTCGCTCGCAGCGGCATCACGGCAGGCGTCGCGAACACGCGCGGGCCGGAATCCATCGCACCTATCGCGCAAGAGCTCGGCGACAAGATCGTACCTATGACGTTGCAGGACGCGCTCAAGGCCGACGTGATCATTCTCGCGGTTCCGTTCTGGGCGCATCGCGATGTCGCCAAGGCTATGGCTAGCTGGCAAGGCAAAGTCGTCATCGACGCCACAAATGCCTATGGCGTGCCGCTAAACGAACTGGACGATCTGCCTTCCTCGGCGGTCGTGGCGAAGGCGCTGCCGGGCGCGCATTTGGTCAAGGCGTTCAACCATCTGCCCGCGCGCCTGCTTGCGCAGGAACCCGCGACTTCAGCGGGACGCCGAGTGCTCTTTTTATCGAGCGATGATGAGGGCGCCAATGCAACCGTCGCGGCGCTCGTCGAACGGCTCGGTTATGCGCCGGTCAGTCTCGGCAAGCTCGCCGAAGGCGGACAACTCGTGCAGGCCCGTGACAAGCATTGGGCGGCGTTGATCTTTCAGGACCTGTTTAAGAAGGAGCAATGAGCCCTGTACGATCATGTCATCGGACCCAAGCCGTATGACCGGGGAAGGTCGCCTATCCGTGCGCTCGATGACATATAAAGGCGCCGCTTGAAGTCGTGTGGAAGTTGCTCGTCGATGCAAAGTAGGGGTCGAGCGACTACTGCGTGCCTCTATAAAAACGCATTCAGCGCACCCGCCGTGACGAATACAGCGATAGTCCGCTTGACATGCGAGCGGATCTCGTTGCGAAGATCATCGAGGTTTTCATCCATCAATGCTCTCATGAGCATTGGCGGAACGATTGCATCGAGCATCTGAGTGGCGATGATCAACGCATTGCGCTTGATGGCAGCGCGCGTACTGGCGTCGCGCGCAATTTGCGAATGTTCCGCCATCAAGCTCGCGACCGCATCGATGCCGCGCAGGCGCCCCGCCTCGCGTGTCATTTTCGCCAGCGACGGAAATCGCGGCGCGTCGGCTACCACCACTCTGATCAACCCGATCACCTCGTCGTCGAGCAAGCGTGTGACGAGCGCGCGCGTCACCCCTTCGAGTTGCTCGACGAGAGCAGAGGATTGCGGCGCCTCGAACACGGGACGCAAGCACCGCTCGCAATTTCGTTTGACCACTTCGGCGAAGAGCGCTTCCTTGCTCGGATACCGACTGTACAACGTTGCCTTGCCTGCGCCCGCCGCCTCGGCGATGCGCTCCAGCGACGCTCCAGCGAAACCCTGCTGCAGAAAGACGGTACTCGCCGCGTCCAGAATGCGCTCTTCCACATCGCCTGCCATCGCGTTGGACGGACGGCCTTTCTTCCGCGAGAACATGGCTCCTATGGGGCATAGGGAGGCATGTCCGTTGCCATCTTTCATCGTGCGTTTCACGGCTGATCCTTGCATAAATCTCCAGCGCAAGATTAACACAGACGCCGCTTATTAAAAAAAGAACGAGACCGTTCCGTTCTATTGTAGAATGCATCTCAATATTCGTTGGGAGACTGCAATGGCCGGAAGTGAAAGCGAAGATAGCAAGCCCTCCGGCGATGCCGGAGAAGGCGACCGCGAGCAAGCCGACAAGAAGCCGGGCGAGGAAACGTCCAAGCCGATGAGCCCGAAGCGCAAGCGCATGAATGCCATCATCGGCGGAACGGTATTACTGATTTGTGTGGCTGGAGGCGTTGCGTACTGGCTCCATAGCCGGCACTACGAGAGTACCGACGACGCGTTCATCGACAGCAATCAAAGCCAGATTGCATCGCAGGTGAACGGTCGCGTGATCGAATTGCTGGTGGCGGATAACCAGCACGTCGAAAAGAATCAGCCGCTCTTGCGCATAGATCCACGCGACTTCGAAGTGAAGCTCGAACAAGCCGAGGCACAGGAAGCCAATGCCGTTGCGCAAGTTGCGCAGGCGCATGCCGACCTGCTGTATCAGCAAGCCAATCTCGCGCAGCAGACCGCGCAGGTGCGCGTCGCGCAGGCCGATCTACTGCAGGCGCAGCAGGATCTCGCGCGCTATACGGGCACGGACCCGGCCGCCATCACGCGTCAGCAACTCGAACAAAGTCAGGCGACCACCAAGAGCGCGCTCGCGAGGCTCGATAGCGCGAAGCAGGCCGTTCAGGCGGGCGAAGCGCAGGTCGCGTCGCAACGAACCAAGATCGACGCCGCTCAGGCATCGGTGCGTCAGACGCATGCGGATGTCGATAACGCGAAGCTGCAATTGAGCTACACGGAAGTCGTCGCACCGCAGGCAGGGAAGGTGACGCGCCGCACCGTGAACCTTGGCAACTACGTGACGCCCGGACAGGCGCTCGTTGCAGTGGTGCCCGACGAGATGTGGGTCACCGCGAACTTCAAGGAAACGCAGCTCGTTCACATGAACGTGGGACAACCCGTGGATGTCACCGTGGATGCTTATCCGGACAAGGTTCTCCACGCGCATGTCGAGAGCCTGCAACGCGGTACGGGCTCGGTGTTTAGCAGCCTGCCTGCGGAAAACGCCACGGGCAATTACGTGAAAGTGGTGCAGCGTCTGCCCGTGAAGATCGTCTTCAATGGCGACGACTGGCGCAACATGCCGCTCGCGCCGGGTCTCTCCGTCAGTCCGCGCGTGACGGTACGTTGACATGGCCGCTACGCACGCAGCATTGCCGAGGTCGGCGGCGGGGCCCTTCAATCCGTGGCTCATCGCGGTCATCGTGTCGATTGCCACCTTCATGGAAGTGCTCGACACGACCATTGCGAACGTGGCGCTCAGGCATATCGCGGGCGGACTCGGTGCGAGCCTCGACCAGAGCACGTACATCACGACGAGCTACCTGGTGAGCAACGCAATCGTCTTGCCTATCAGCGGATGGCTCGCGAACGTGATCGGGCGCAAGCGCTTCTACATGATCTGCGTGTTCCTGTTCACGGTCAGTTCGGTGGCGTGCGGCTTCGCCACCTCGCTGCCGATGATGATCGTCTTTCGCGTGCTGCAAGGACTGGGCGGCGGCGGTCTCGCGCCGGTCGAGCAGAGCATTTTCGCGGACACGTTCGCACCGGACAAGCGCGCGATGGCGTTTGCGCTGTATGGCTTTACGGTCGTCACGGCGCCCGCCATCGGACCGATGCTTGGCGGCTGGATCACCGAGAACTATTCGTGGCACTGGGTGTTCCTCATCAACCTGCCGGTGGGGATGGTTTCGCTCGTCCTGACGTGGATGTTCGTAAGCGACAGCAAGCTCGTTCAGCAAGAGCGTCGCGCGCTGCTCGACCGAGGCTTGCGCATCGACTATCTCGGCTTCTTTCTGGTGGCGGTCGGCTTCGGCTGCCTGCAGATCGTGCTGGATAAATTCGAGCGCGAGGACGGGTTCTCGTCGAACTTCATCTGCTCGTTCGCGGCGGTTGCATGCGTCGCATTGGTGGCGCTGGTCTTTCGTGAACTGACGACCGCGCAACCAATCGTGAACTTGCGGCTTTTCAAGTCGCGCGCATTCGCCATCAGTTGCGGCGTCATGTTCGCGTTCGGGTTCATCATCAACAGCACGACGCAGATTCTGCCGCAATTCACGCAGGAACTACTTGGCTACGATGCCACCAACGCCGGCCTCACACTTGGCTTGGGTGGTCTCGTCACGTTGTTCTTCATGCCCGTGGCGGGCATCGTGACCGGGCGCGTGTTCCAGCCCAAATGGCTCGTGATGATGTCGCTTGCGGGCACGGGCGTCGCGTTACTGCATTCGGCGGGTCTCGATCTGAACATCGGCTTCTGGGACGTCTCGTTGTCGCGGCTTTATCAGGTCATCTGGCTGCCGTTCCTCTTTATTCCGCTTTCGACCGTGCAGTTCATCGGCATTCCGCCGGAAGAGAACAACAACGCATCCGCGCTCATCAACATGATGCGCAATCTCGGCGGCAGCTTCGGCGTGTCGCTCGTGACGACGCAACTGGCGTGGCGCGATCAGTTTCATCATGCACGGCTCGCCGAGCACATCACGCCGTATAACGGCTTCGTGAATGCGCTCGGCTCCATCGCCGGACGGGTCGAGCAACAGGCGTCCGTCATGAGTTATCTCGACGTGTTCATCATGCTCGGCGTCATATCCCTCGTGCTGTGTCCCGTCTGTATCTTGTTGCCGAAGCTGCCGAAGGGGGCACAAGTCAATGCGCATTGATTATCGATGGATTCCGTTTGTCGCGTTCCTGTCGGCCTGCACGGTCGGCCCGAACTTTCAGCGTCCTGCATTGCAGACACCGGCGCCGTGGCCCGAAACGCAGTCCACGAGCGAGGCTAACCGGTCGGTCGCGGTGCCCGAACCTGTCGATCCGCAATGGTGGAACAGCTTCGGCGATCCCGTGCTGACCGAGCTCGTCACGCGCGCGATGGACAGCAATCTCGACATCAAGGTCGCGGCGGCGCGGCTCCTGGAGTCGCGTGCGCAGCTTGGCCAGACGAAGGCCGACGAGCTTCCGACGCTAAACGGCAACGCTTCCTACACGCGCGAGCTGCAGAGCGCCGATGGCGTCATCGGCTTGCTGGGCGGCGGCGGGTCATCGGCCACGGATACGAACGGGCTCGGCGGACGGCAAGGCGGTGTTCCGACGTCGAGCGCGGCGCAAAACGCACTGCCGCCGTTCAATTTGTATCAGTATGGTTTCGATGCATCGTGGGAACTCGACCTCTGGGGCCGCGTGCGACGCACGACGGAAAGCGCGAGCGCCACGGTCGAAGCGCAGAACGAGGCGCGGCACGATGCGATCGTCTCGACCGCCGCCGAAGTCGCGCGCGATTATCTGAATCTGCGTGGGACGCAGGAAAAGCTGCGTATTACGCGAGAGAATCTGGCGTTTGCAGAGCGTACCGTGCAACTCACGGAGGAGCGCGCGAAGCATGGACTCGCTACCGATCTCGATGTCGCCAATGCGCAGAGCCAGGCCGAATCGAATGCCGCGGATATTCCGCAGGAAGAGCAGCAGGAAGCGAAGCTGATCAATGCCATCGGCGTGCTGCTTGGCGAGTATCCGCAAGCGCTTGCGGCGAAGCTGTCGCCGCCATCCGCCGTGCCGATGGCGCCGCCGCGCGTGCCGGTCGGGCTTTCATCGGAACTGGCGCATCGGCGGCCGGATATCCGCGAGGCGGAGGCGCAGCTTCATGCGGCAACGGCGAGCATCGGCGCGGCGAAGGCGGACTTCTTCCCCAAGATCACGCTGTCGGGAAGCGTCGCCATTCAGGCTACGCAATTCACGAATCTCGGTAGTTGGGGCGCGCGCAGCTACAGTGCGGGGCCAAGTCTTTCGCTTCCCATCTTCGAGGGTGGCCGCCTGCGTGCGACGCTCGCGTTGCGGGAAGCCCAGCAACAGGAAGCGGCGATCACGTACCGCAAGACCGTGCTGTCGGCATTCCAGGAAGTGGATGACGCGCTGACGGGATTCGCCGCCGAACAGCGCCGCCGCGATCGCCTGGAGGCAAGCGTGCAAGCGTCCAAACGCGCGCTCGACATTGCAAACAAGCGCTACATTCGTGGCCTGTCGAACTACCTCGACGTGTTGACGGCACAAAAGGCGTTGCTCACCGCCGAGCAGCAATGGGTCGACAGCACCGCGACGGTATCGACGAATCTCGTCGCGTTGTACAAGGCGCTCGGCGGCGGCTGGGATACGCAAGACGGCGCGTATGCGGCGCTTTCCGCCAAGCAGGAATAAGGCGCACAAGCGCGCGTTCGCGATGCCTCGATGACGGCTTGCGCGAGAACGAGGCTACACTCAGGCTTTTCCAAGCCGGAACGCGCTGTGCCCAAAGTGTCCACGATTCGCGAAGTGGCGGAACATGCCAAGGTCTCGAAGGCAACCGTATCGCGCTACCTGAACGGCAGCCTCGCGTTGCCGCCGGACACAGCCGAACGCATCGACGCCGCCATCGCGGCGTTGAAGTACCGGCAAAACAGCCTTGCTCGGCGCCTGAGCCTCGGCAGCAGCGAGACTATCGGCTTGGCCATGCCGGACGTGGCGAATCCTTTCTTCGCGGAGATCGCCGACGAAGTGGAGCTGGCCGCTTCCGAGCATGGCTACGGTCTGTCCTTGTGCATCACGCGCAACCAGTTCGCTCGCGAATCGTTGTATGTCGGCTGGCTCGACATTCAGCATCTCGACGGCCTGATCCTCGTCTCCAACCGTCCCGACGACGGCACGCTGCGCACCCTCATCGGCACGCGCGGCAATATCGTCGTGATCGACGAAGACGTGCCCGGCGCGGACGTGCCCAAAGTGCTCGTCGATAACGTGCAGGGCGGCTATCTCGCCACGCAGCATCTGATCGAGGCGGGGCATCGGCGTATTGCTCATATCAGCGGCCCGCTCGGTCTTTTCACCGTGCAGGAGCGTTGCGAAGGGTATCGACGGGCGTTGGCGCAGGCGAATATCGAATTCGATGAAACGCTCGTCTGTTTCGGCTCGTACGAGCGCGAGTTCGGCGCGACGGCGCTCGGCCGTCTGCTTGCGCTGCCGTCGCCGCCCACGGCGATTTTCGCGGCGAGCGATTACCTCGCGGTCGGCCTGCTCGAAGCGCTGCGCGATCGACGCATCGACGTGCCGCGCGATATGTCGATCGTCGGCTTTGACGACATGGAGTTTGCGAGCCTGCTGATGCCGCCCATCACGACGCTTCGGCAGTCCGCGCGCGATCTCGGCCGCACGGGCGTCGAGTTGCTGCTTGCGCGTCTTTCGGGCGGCGGACCGTCCGCCGTGCGGCGGCTGCCCGTGAGTCTGATCCAACGCGCGTCCGTCGCGCCGCCACGTTCGCGCTGAACTCAGCGTCAACGCCACTCCACGCAAATTCTAATTTTGACCGGTTGACACGAAAGGGGCGTCGGCCGTAGCCTAAGTAAACCGGTTTACAAAGCGGCGCGTTTTCATCCGCGCCCTCTGAAGTTTCAACCATGCCAGGACCAGCCGACGAGTCGCTCGTTCTGCGCCTTTGCGATGGAGGAGCTGTGATGAACGCCATGCTGTCACGCCGGATCATGTCCGCGGTCGCCGTGATGTCCGCCGGATCGCTGATTGCACTATCGGGCGGCGCGCACGCCGCCGACAAGAAGAGGATCGCGCTGGTCCAGATCAATCAGGAAGCGCTCTTCTTCACCCAGATGGATGACGGCGCGCAAAAGGCCGCGAAGGCCGCGGGTGCGGACCTCGCCATCTTCAATTCGAACAATGACCCGAACGCGCAGAACAACGCCATCGAGACATACATCCAGCAGAAGGTGGATGCGCTTCTCGTGGTCGCCATCGACGTGAACGGGATCAAGCCGGCGATTGCCGAAGCAAAGAAGGCCGGCATTCCGGTCGTCACCATCGACGCTATCGTGAACGGCGATAACGACGTGCAAGTCGGTGTCGACAATCTCAAGGTCGGCAAGGACATCGGCACCTACACGGCCGATTACGTCAAGAAGTCGCTTGGCGGCAAGGCAAGCGTGGGCGTGGTCGGCGCGCTGAATTCGTACATTCAGAACGTGCGTCTGGACGGCTTCAAGGCCGGTCTCGCGGGCGCGCCCAATGCGAAGATCGTGTCCACGGTCGATGGCCAGAACGTGCAGGATCAGGCGCAGACGGCCGCCGAAAATCTCATCTCCGGCAACCCGAACATGCAGGTCGTTTATGCAACCGGCGAACCGGCCGTGCGCGGTCTCGTGGCCGCCGTGTCGGCGCAACGCGCGACGGATCGCGTCAAGATTTTCGGCTGGGACTTGAGCGCGCAGGCCATCAAGGGCATCGATCAGGGCTTTGTCGTGGCCGTGGTGCAGCAGGACCCGGAAGGCGAAGGCAAGGCGGCCGTCAACGCCGCGCTCAAGCTGATCGCGAAGCAACCGGTCGAGAAGAACATCTCCGTTCCGGTGACCATCGTCACCAAGGCGAACGTGGCGAAGTATCGCAGCGTGTTCAAGTAGGCCGCGTCCAAACCGGGAGAGCCTCATGTCGAGTGTGGACACAGGCGCGCCGCTGCGTGTGCGGATGCGCGGCATCACCAAGCAATACGGCGCGATACAGTCGCTGCGCGGCGTGAATCTCGATGTCGCGCCGGGCGAAGTGCTGGGCCTCGTCGGCGACAACGGCGCGGGCAAATCGACGCTGTCGAAAGTGCTGTCGGGTGCGGTCGTGCCCGACAGCGGATCGATCGAGATCGACGGTAAGACGGTCCATTTCGACAATCCGGGCGATGCCCGCACGCATCGCATCGAGATGGTCTATCAGGACCTGTCCTTGTGCGATACGGTCGATGTCGCGGGCAATCTGTTTCTCGGCCGCGAGCCCATGCGCCGCGTGCTCGGCATGCCGATGCTCGATCACGCGAAGATGCATCGCGATGCACGTTCCATGCTGGACGGGCTCGGCATCCGCATTCCGGACACGAAACTAGACGTGGAAAATCTGTCGGGCGGACAGCGTCAGGCCATCGCCATTTCGCGCGCGGTTTCGTTCGATCCGAAAGTGCTCATCATGGACGAGCCGACTGCCGCGCTCGCCGTCGCGGAGGTCGAAGCGGTGCTCGATGTCGTGCGAACCGTAAGCGCGCGCGGCGTCAGCGTGATTCTCATCAGTCATCGGCTGCAGGATCTGTTTCTGGTCTGCGACCGCATCACGGTGATGTACGAAGGCACCGCCATCGCGGACCGGCCTATCGGCGAGACGAATCTGCAGGAGATCGTCGATCTGATCGTCGGGCACAAATTCAACGCGCGCTCCGCGCGTCCACACGCCGAACATTGATCATGGGTACCACCGTGTCCTCCGAATCTTCCGCACGGCGCGCGCTTTCGCTGTCGCACCGGCTGGGCCATCGTGCAGGCGTCGCGAGCATCGCGGCCTTCTTCGCGATCTGCGTCGTGGCGTTCAGCATCGCCACCGACACTTTTCTCACCACCGGCAATCTCCTGAACGTGCTGCGTCAGAGTGCGCCGTTGCTGATCGTCGCCACGACGATGACGCTCGTCATCACCACCGCGGGCATCGACCTTTCAGTGGGCTCGACGCTCGCGTTCGTCGGCGCGCTCGCGGCCATCGCGTTGCACGCGGGCATGCCGGATACGCTCGTTCTGATCGGCGGCCTCGTGCTCGGCGGGGTCATCGGGCTCGCGAACGGCTACTTCATCGCGATCGCGGGCATGCCCGCGTTCATCGTCACGCTTGGCACGTTGTCGATCGTGCGCGGTGCGGCGCTTCTCATCACGCAAGGCTATTCCGTGCCCGTGGATGGCAACGGCTGGTTCGTCGCGCTCGGCCGCGAGTGGTTCCTGGGACTTCCGCTGCCCGCCGTGATCGCGGTGGCCGTGATGCTCGCCGGATGGGTCGTGCTGCGTCATACGCGCTTCGGGCGCTACATCATCGGGATCGGCACGAACGCGGAAGGCGTGCGGCGCGCGGGCGTCGATACACGCGGCGTCATCATCAAGGTGTATGTGCTGAGCGGCATCGCGGCGGGGCTCGCAGGGCTCATTACGACCGCGCGGCTCGGGAGCGGTTCGTCGAATCAGGGCGTCGGCTTCGAGCTCGCGGTGATCGCGGCGGTCGTGCTCGGCAGCACCAATCTGTTCGGCGGCCGCGGCACCATTCTGGGCACGCTCCTCGGCGCGCTGACCATTGCCGTGCTCGGCAACGGGCTGATTCTGGTTCACGTGTCGCCGTTCTATACGCAGATCATCCAGGGGGCCATCATGCTGTTCGCGATCTGGCTGAACACGCGCATCTTTTCCGCCCGGCGTGGAAAGAAGGGCTGAACATGATGTCGACGAAACCCGTATTCGGTCATCCGGCGACGCTGCCCATAGGTGTCGGCAGCGGCCACGTGATGACGGTGCTCGGTCCGCTACCGGTCGAGCAAATGGGCATCACGCTGATGCACGAGCATATTCTGGTCGATGCCTCCGGCAAATGGGTCGCGCCGGCTTGTTGCGGCGAACGGCATATCGGCGAGCAGAAGGTGCATGTCGGCATTTTGGGCGCGCTGCGCATGAATCCGCTCATGAACCGCGACAACTGCCAGCTATTCGATGCCGATGCCGCCACCGAGGAACTGATGAAGTTCCGCGAATTGGGTGGCCAGACGGTGGTCGATCCGACCAACCTCGGCATTGGCCGCGATCCGCTCGCGCTGCAGCGCATTTCGCGGCGCACGGGGCTCAACATCGTCATGTCGACGGGCTTTTATCTGGAGCCTTCGCATCCGGCGTACGTGCGCGAGCGTTCCATCGACGAACTCGCCGCGCAGATGATCTTCGACGTGGGCGGCGCCGAGCGCAAGCCAGATGTGATCGCGGGGCTCATCGGCGAAATCGGCGTGTCGGCGGCGTTCACGGCGGAAGAAGAGAAGTCGCTGCGCGCGGCGGCTCGCGCGAGCGCCGCCACGCGCGTGCCGCTTTCGGTGCATCTGCCGGGATGGGTGCGGCATGGACATCGCGTGCTCGATATCGTCGAGCGCGAGGGCGCCGATCTCGCGCATACGGTGCTTTGTCACATGAACCCGAGCCACGCGGATATCGAGTATCAGCATTCCATCGCGCGGCGCGGTGCGTGGCTCGAATACGACATGATCGGCATGGACTACTACTACGCCGACGAAGACGCGCAATCGCCGTCCGATGAAGAGAACGCGCGCGCTATCCGCGCGCTCATCGATGCGGGGTTCATCGGCAATCTGCTGCTCTCGCAGGACGTGTTCCTCAAGATGATGCTCACGCGTTACGGCGGCTTCGGCTACGGCTATATCCTCGAACACTTCGTGCCGAGACTCAGACGCCACGGCGTGAGCGACGCGCAGATCGAAACCATGCTCGTGACCAATCCCGCTCGCGTGTTCTCGGCGGCGGCATCTGGCGTGACGAGCCGTCGCGTTCAAGGAGATTGAGAATGACGAAGAAAGTCCTGCTCGCCGGAGAGTCGTGGACCAGCACGGCAACCCATGTGAAGGGTTTCGATCTGTTCGCGTCGGTGACGTATCACACCGGCTCCGAGCAGTTTCTCGCGCTCTTCAAGGACAGCGCCGGGTACGCGGTCACGCACATGCCGAGTCACGACGCGCAGACGCGATTTCCCACGACGCTCGAAGGGCTCGAGGAGTATGACGCGATCATTCTTTCCGACATCGGCGCGAATACGCTCTTGCTGCATCCGGATACGTGGGTGCATAGCAAGCGCACGCCGAACCGCCTGAAGTTGTTGCGCGAGTATGTGGAGGCAGGCGGCGGTCTCATGATGATCGGTGGCTATCTGAGCTTTCAGGGCATCAACGGCAGTGCGCGCTTTCGCAATACGCCCGTCGAGGACGTGCTGCCCGTGAAGTGCCTCGCGTGGGATGACCGCGTTGAAGTGCCCGAGGGGTTCACGCCGAGTATCGTCGCGCGGCATCCGGTGATAGAGGGCCTCGGCACGCAATGGCCGCATCTGCTCGGCTACAACGAAGTCGAGTTGAAGCCGGGTGCGACGCTCATCGCAACCGTGCCGGACACGGGCCATCCGTTGCTCGTGGCGGGGCAGTATGGCGAGGGCCGCACGCTTGCCTGGACAAGCGACATGTCCGTGCACTGGCTGCCGCCCGAGTTCTCCGCGTGGGACGGTTATGGACGGCTTTGGCGGCAGTGTCTCGACTGGCTGACCGAGGCGCGCGCGGCATGATGTATTTCGGTATCGCCGACCTCGACCTCGACCTCGACCTCGCGCGCGCGGCATGCGCGGCTTGCCGCGACGCTCGCCCGCGTGAGGCGCTCGGCTCGTATCGAGCGATGTCCGGCTACCGGATGGCACCATCGTGAGCAGCGCGCGCGTCTGCGTGATCGGCAACGCGGCGATGGACATGACGCTGCGCGTGGCTTCGTTGCCGAAGCCCGGCGAGACGTCGATTGCGCTTGGTATAACGCTGGACTTCGGCGGCAAGGGCGCGAATCAGGCGGTGATCGCTGCACGCGCGGGCGCGCAGGTGACGTTGCTTGCGGCTGTCGGACGCGACGCCGACGGCGCGCGCATCGTCGCCATGCTCGGTGAGGAAGGCATCGATACGCGGCACGTTGACCATCTCGATTGCCCGACGGACCTTTCCATTGTCACCGTCGATGCTGCCGGTGAAAACACCATCGTCACGCGCAACGAAGCCGCCAGCGGCTACGCACCGGATGCCGCGTTGCTGGACGCCGTGAGCGCGCCGGGCGACTGGATCGTGCTGCAAGGCAATCTGGCGCGCACGGTGACGGCGACGTGGTTGCGCGCGGCGCGTCGCGGCGGGCGGCATACGCTTCTGAATCCGGGACCGGTGCAATTCGAGGTCAACGCGCTGCTGCCCGATGTCGATGTGCTCGTCGTCAACAGCGTCGAGGCCGAAATGCTGTCGGGCGACGCCGATGCACGCCGCGCGGCGCTCGCACTGCACGCGGCAGGCGCGACCGAGGTGCTGGTCACGCTCGGCGCGGGCGGCGTCGTCTGGTGCGGCGCGCACGGCGGCATCGAGCAGATGCCCGCATCTGAAGTCATTGCCGTGGACACGGTCGGCGCAGGCGATGCACTCTGCGGCATGCTCGCGGCTGGGCTCGCGCACGGCCATCGTCTGCGCAACATCCTGCCTCGCGCAATGGCCGTTGCCGCCTATGTGGTCGGCCGGCACGGCACGCAGGCGAGTTTTCCGGATCGTGCGCGCATGCTCGAACTCGCGCGCTTCATCTGACCGATACTTCGACAGGATTCTCATGGACACCGGACACGAGGTTGGACGCGGACGCACCGACAGCATCGCGCATATTTTCGGCCGCCCGCGCGGCGTGGTCATAGGCGTGATTCACTGCCCGGCGTTTCCCGGCGCGCCGCGCTACGACGGAGGCACGAGCGAGGCGCTATACGAAACCGCTCTTGCCGATGCCCGCGCGTATGCAGCAGGCGGCGTCGATGGTCTCATCGTCGAAAATCATGGCGACGTGCCGTTCGCAAAACCGGATGACATCGGACCGGAAACATCGGCGTTCATGGCCGTGAGCGCGGACCGGATTGCGCGCGAGACGGGCCTGCCTATCGGCATCAACGTGCTTGCCAACGCTTCGGTGCCGGCGCTTGCCATCGCGGCCGCGAGCAATGCCGCGTTCGTGCGCGTCAATCAGTGGGCGAATGCTTATGTGGCCAACGAAGGCATCATCGAAGGCGAGGCGGCGCGGGCCTTGCGATATCGTGCGCGGTTGCGCGCGGAAGGCATCCGCGTGTTTGCGGACGCGCACGTGAAGCACGGCGCGCATGCAATCGTCGCGGATCGTGCGCTCGAGGAACTCGTGCGCGATGTCGAATTCTTCGATGCCGATGCGATCATCGCCACCGGCCAGCGCACGGGCGATGTCGCGAGCCTTGATTATCTTCGGCAGATTCGCGCCGCGACCAGGCTTCCGCTTTTGGTGGGCAGCGGCTGCACGGAAACCAACGTCGCGGAGATTTTGTCGGTCGTGGATGCGGTGATCGTCGCGAGTTCGCTGAAGGTGGGCGGCGTGTGGTGGAATCCCGTCGATGAAGACAAGGTGCGGCGGTTCGTGCACGCGGCGCGAGGAGGTTAGGACGAGCGGTAGACTTCTCCTCGTGTGCAACCGTCTTCCGGGAGAGTGAATTTGAACCAAGACAAAGAGGTCGAGCCGCTCTCGAGGCGCTTCGGGTTTCTCATCGAACTGGACAAGCTGAAATCGGTTATGCGGCAGTCGCCGCTCATCGACCGCAGCCGCAGGGAGAATTCGGCGGAGCACTCGTGGCATCTGGCCATGTTCGCGCTGGTGCTTTCGGATTGCGCGAAGGAGGTCGACAGTTTTCATGTCATCAAACTGCTGCTCGTGCATGACATCGTCGAGATCGATGCCGGCGATCATCCGCTGCACGCGCCAGGCGCGGATTCCGCGTCGATCGAGCAATCGGAGCAACGGGCCGCAGACCGAATCTTCGGGTTATTGCCCGACGATCAAGGGCGCGAACTGCGCAAACTATGGATGGAATTCGAGGCGGCTGAGACACCGGAGGCGATCTTCGCCAAATCGCTCGATCGGCTGCAGCCGTTGCTGATCAATACCTTGACTGGCGGAGGCACGTGGACGGAGAACGGCGTGAACGAGCAACAGGTCGTGGAGCGGTACGGGCCTGTGATTGCACGCGGGTCGTCGCAGTTGTGGGAAGCGGCGCGTGAGCTTGTCGGCGCGCACTTTTCCGGTGACGTCGCTCGCCGGAAAGACGACTGATGCCGTGGCGAATGGCGTTGAATGACGGCGAGATGCATCCGCAGTGTCGTAGTTGGCGATGATCGCCACCTTGGTTGAGGCGACCCGTTTTGCTAGGGTCGCTCATCGCCATGTTCAACGCGTGCCCGATACATGTCCCTGACGAGCCGAAGTTAACCGTGCCATCGGCGAGCGGATTTAACAAGCCCGCTCGCCGATTCCGCATCCAGGAAAGCCATCAATCGTTCAAGCCGCGTTCGTCGCCCGTCGATCCGCATCGCTCGTCTTGCGTGTTTCATGGCCGTGCCGCAACCGCACACTGCATATTGCCGCGACAATCAGCGCGACAGCAAGACACACCAGCCCGTTCATCGCCTTGCCGGTCGATTGCTCGATGATCCCCATGACCGTGGGCCCGACGAAGCCGCCGAGCAATCCGCACGTGTTGACGAGCCCGAGTCCGCCCGCAAGCGCGCTGCCTGAAAGCCGCGAAGACGGGAACGTGAAGATGATCGACTGAACCACGAAGAACATCGAAGCGGACACGCACACGCCGAGAAAGCCGATGACGGGTGTCGAATAGGCGGCGACCAGCATGCCCGCGGCCATGATCAGCAGGCCGCCCACGAGCATGCGGCGGCTGCGCGATGAATTGCTCGCGAAGCGCGGCAAAAGGGCGGCGCCGAGTGCGGCGGCGACCCACGGCGTGGACGTCAGCACGCCGACGACGAATGGCGAGAAGTGCCCCGAAGATCCGATGATCCCTGGCAAAAAGAAGATAACCGTATAGATGGTCAACTGATGGCAAAAGTAGACGAAGATCGAGAGCCAGATCTGTCTGTCCGCCAGCGCCGCGCGAAACGTATGACCGCCGTGACCGGTACCGATGGCTTCCTGTTCGGCGGCAAGACGTCGCTCCAGCGCCAGCGCTTCCTCGCGCGGTAACCACGAAGCGCGTGTCGGCCGGTCGGGCAACATCTTCCACACGACGATCGCGAGCAGCACGGCAGGCGCGCCTTCGACCATGAACAGCCATTGCCAGCCGTGAAAACCGAGCACGCCATCCATTTCCAGCAGCGCACCGCCAAGCGGGCCGCCGACGATGTTGGCCACGCACACGCCGAGCAGGAAGTAGCCGGTGGCGCGCGCGCGATCCTCGCGTCCGAACCAGTAAGTCAGATACAGCATCACGCCGGGAAAGAGTCCCGCTTCGGCCACGCCGAGCAGAAGACGCATCACATAGAACGAGGTCTCGCCGCGCACGAAGGCCATCGCCACCGAGAGCACGCCCCATGTCACCATGATGCGCGTGATCCAGAAGCGCGCGCCGACACGATGCATCACGAGATTGCTCGGAATCTCGAAAGCGGCATACGTCAGAAAGAACAGCCCCGCGCCTAGCCCATAGGCGGCGGATGACAGGCCAAGATCGATGCTCATCGTATGCTTGGCAAGCGCGATGTTGGTGCGATCCAGAAAGCTGATCACATACGAGATCACGAGCAGCGGCATGAGCTTGCGAAACAGCAGCGCGTTCAGCGACGCATGGGGTGACGCATGTGTTGAGTTACGCGAAGAACTGGGCGTGGACATGATGACTCCCGGCGTCAGGACAGATTGGAAGAGCAGGGCGCGCATGGACGACGAGGTGAAGCGTCGCGGCGAGATAGGTAGGCTTTCATGACTTGTCTCCTTGTATCTTTTCGTTGTCATGGCGCGGACGTCGCTTGGCGCGCGTCCGCTTGCTTCGGTGCGGTCTTCAGAAGTTCACGTTGTCGTGGCCCTTGAGCGCGAGCACCTGACGCGCTTCGGCGGGCGTCGCGATGTCGAGCGACAAGCCTTCGATCACCTGGCGAATCTGGCGCACTTGCTGCGCGCTCGATTCGGCGAGCTGGCCAGGACCGATCCACAGCGAATCCTCAAGGCCGACGCGCACGTTCGCACCTTGCGCCGCGCCGATGGACGCGAGCGGAATCTGATTGCGCCCCGCGCCGAGAATGGACCACACATAGTCCGAACCGAAAAGGCGATCGGCGGTTCGCTTCATATGCGCGAGATCTTCCGGGTGCGCGCCTATGCCGCCCAGCAGTCCGAACACGGTCTGCACGAAGAACGGCCCTTTCACTAGCCCGCGATCGACGAAATGCGCGAGGTTGTAGAGATGCGAGGTGTCATAGCACTCGAACTCGAAGCGCGTGCCGTTCGCCGTGCACGAGCTCAGGATGTACTCGATATCCGCGAAGGTGTTCTTGAATACGAGATCGCGACTCTTCTCCAGATGCTGACGTTCCCAGTCGTGCTTCAGGTCCTTGAAACGGTCGAGCATCGGATACAGCCCGAAGTTCATCGATCCCATGTTGAGCGATGCCACTTCCGGCTGAAAATGATGCGCGGGCTTGAGGCGCTCGGCGACCGTCATATGCGGACTGCCGCCCGTCGTGAGATTGATGACCGCGTTCGTTTCCGCCTTGATGCGCGGTAAAAAGCGTTCGAAAACCGCAGGGTCTTGCGTCGGCCGCCCGTCTTCGGGATCGCGCGCGTGCAAATGAAGAATCGATGCGCCTTCGCGTGCGGCGGCGAGTGCGGCATCGGCGATCTGATCCGGCGTGACCGGCAGATACGGCGACATGGAAGGCGTGTGGATGGCGCCCGTCGGCGCACAGGTGATGATGACTTTGCGTTTGCTTGCCATGGTGTTCGATCTCCTCTCGTACTTGTTTGAAGCGATATTCAGAGCGTTTCGACGTTGCCGCAGACGGACAGCGCCTGACCGGAAATCGCGCTGCCAGCTGGCGAGCTCAAGAACAGCACGCTGGCGGCGATCTCCTCTTGCGTCACCATGCGGCGCAGCGAAATTTTCTCCAGATAACGCGCTTCCATTTCCTGATAGCTGATGTTCAGTTGCTTCGCGCGCGCGGCGATCACGCCTTCCATGCGCGGCCCTTTGACGATGCCCGGCTGCACCGCATTCACGCGAATGTTGTCCGCGCCGAGTTCAATGGCGAGACTCTTCGCGAGGCCCACGATCGCCCATTTAGTCGCGGAATAGGGCGTGCGGAATCCATAGCCGAGACGTCCTGCGACCGACGACATGAAAACGATCACGCCGCCGCCATTTGCTTCGCGCAGCATCGGCACGGCCTGGCTCGAAAAGTAGTAATGGCTATTCAGATTGATGTCGATGGTGCGTTCCCAGTCGTCCGACTCGATCTCGTCGATGCCGCCCGTCGGTCCCGCGATGCCCGCGTTGTTAATCAACACATCGAGGCCGCCGAGTTCGCGCTTCACGTCGTCGAACACGCGCGCGACGTCGGCTTTGTTCGATACGTCGGCGCGAGTACCGGTGATCGACGGCGATTCGGTCGCATGAGTCGATAGGGCATCGATGGCTTTGGCGTCAACATCGCATACATGCACGCGCGCGCCCGTGGACACGAACGCCTGCGCGATCGTCAAACCGATGCCCGACGCGCCGCCAGTAATCAGCACGCGCAATCCGGCGGGCGGGGCGAGCAGTTTGAGGTAATCCATGTGGTTGGCTCCTGTAGGACGGTTGCTATTTGGTCAGCTTTTCGAAGCGTGGGCGATGGTGATAGGCGTGTGCTGTTCTTGCTCGCATTGCCCATTTCGCGCTTTTTGCATCTTGCTTATGTTGATGCGTTGGTCCGCGCCATGGGCAGCGCAAGAGAGCCGGATTGATTCCGTGATCTGTGATCACAGTGTGCGTTTGTTGCTGATCTGTGTCAATCCGGTTTGCCTAGGGGATAACCCTTCTGCGAAGTAATCGCCTAGGCGAATTTATGAAATAGGCGTTTAATAAAGCAGCGAGCTCCGCTATTCTCACGTCATCGACAGTTGCGGCGCGCGCGAGACGAGCGGGTTGAATCGCTCGTTTCGAGGACGCGCCCAACTGAAGAACCGCATCTGCTTACAACAATCAACCCCGAACCGCAGTCATGACGCAGGGATCGCCGTCTCCCGCAGCACCCGTCCCGCATCCGCCGTTGCAGGGCGGCCAGCTCGTGATTGCCACCATCGTGGTGGCGCTTGCGACCTTCATGACCGTTCTCGATACGTCGATTGCGAACGTCGCCGTGCCGAATCTCTCGGGAAACCTCGGCGTATCGGTCGACGAGGGAACGTGGGTCATCACGATCTTCGCGGCCGCGAATGCCGTATCCATTCCATTGACGGGCTGGCTTACGCAGCAGATCGGCCAGATCCGCCTGTTCGTCGGCGCGATTCTGATGTTCGTGTTCGCTTCGTGGCTTTGCGGCATCGCGCCTGACCTGCCTTTCCTGCTGGGCGCGCGGATCTTGCAAGGCCTCGTGGCCGGGCCGCTCATTCCCTTGTCCCAGGCCGTGCTGCTGAGTTCTTATCCGAAGGCGCGCGCCAACATGGCGCTGGCGCTTTGGGCGATGACCGCCACGGTCGGTCCGATCGCAGGACCGGTGCTAGGCGGCTGGATCACCGACAACTACAGCTGGTCGTGGATCTTCTACGTGAACATTCCGGTCGGCTTTATTGCGGCGGGCGCCACGTGGATCATCTATCGCAAGCGCGAGACGCCGACGAAGAAACTGCCCATCGATACGGTCGGCCTTGCGTTGCTCGTGGTGTGGGTGGGCTCGCTTCAGGTGATGCTCGACAAGGGCAGGGACCTCGACTGGTTCGCTTCGCCCTTCATCGTTGCGCTGGGGCTGATCGCCCTCGTCAGCTTCGCGTTCTTTCTCGTGTGGGAGTTGACAGAGGCGCATCCGGTCGTCGACCTGAGGCTCTTCGCATTGCGCAATTTCAGCAGCGGCACCATAGCCATTTCCGTTTCCTACGCGCTCTACTTCGGCAACCTCGTTCTGCTGCCGCAATGGATGCAGGAGTATCTCGGCTATCGCGCTTATGACGCCGGCCTCGTCACCGCGCCGGTGGGCATTTTCACGGTATTGCTTTCGCCTTTTATCGGGCGACTTTTACAGTTATTCGATGCCCGCGTTCTCGTGACAGTCGCGTTCATGGGACTGTCAGGTGTGTTCTTCATGCGCACGCAGTATCTGAGTACGGTCGATGCTTGGCATCTCGTCATACCGACCTTGCTTCAAGGTATTCCGACCGTGCTCTGGTTCGTGCCTCTCGTGTCGATCATTCTTTCCGGCCTGCCGCCCGAACGAATTCCCGCAGCGGCGGGGTTGTCGAATTTCGCGCGCATTTTCTGCGGGGCGGTGGGCACGTCGATCGCGGGCACCGTATGGAATCATCGGACGGTCGTACATCACGTGCGGCTGACCGAACAGGCGAGCGTCGACAATCCGATTTTCAATCAGACCATCGCGGCATTGCAGTCGCAGCTTCATATCGATGTGGGTGCGGCTTACGCATCGTTCGAGTTGATGGTGGCGAATCAGGCTGCCGTCATGGGGCTCGACGATTTCTTCTATGCGTCCACGTTCATTTTCATTTTGATCATTCCGCTTATCTGGATTACGCGGCCGGTGAAGGGTGGAGATTCGGCGGAGGCGGCTGGGGCGCATTGAGGCTAGGGAACAGGCATGCCTGCGGCGCGCGGTCGGGGTTCTAGTACGTCACGAACGCTTCCTGCAACGCGTGCGTGGTTCTCGTTCCCGTGAGCGCCACCATCATCAGGATTCGCGCCTTATGCGGGACCTGATCGTCCGCTGCGATCCATCCATAGCGATCGTCCGGCTGTGCGGCATTACGGATGACGATGCCGCTGCCCGTGCGCGACGCACGCACGATATGAATGTGTCTCGCGCGCGCTTTCACGAGCGAATCGATCAACTCGTGCGCCACGTTGCCGTTGCCCGTCCCGGCGTACACGATCGCATCCACGTCGGAGCACGCCATGTGTTCGACCACCGTTCGGTTGATGCCGCCATGCGCGTAGACGATAGCGACCTCGGGCAAGGTTTGGATGGTGTCGATGCTCCATTCGCTTTCCACCGTATGCCGCCGCGCCACCAGCCGATAAAAACGCGCGCATCCCTCGACCACGTAGCCTAGCGGACCGAAGGTCGAACGAAACGCTTCCTGCTTGAAGGTGCTGGTCTTGACGACGTCGCGCGCCGAGTGAATCTCGTCGTTCGAAACGACGAGCGTACCCTTGCCGCGCGATGCCGCGCTCGACGCCACCACGATCGCGTTATACAGGTTGAGCGGTCCGTCGGCACTGAGCGCAGACGCCGGGCGCATTGCGCCGACCACGACGACGGGCTTCGCGCTCGGCACCACCAGGTGCAGAAAGTATGCCGTCTCGTCGATGGTATCGGTGCCGTGCGTCACCACGACGCCGTCGATGTCGTCCCGCTTGAGAAGCGCGCGAACATGCCGCGCGAGCCCGAGCAGCTCCTCATTGCCGAAGTTTTCAGAGCCGGTCTGGAAAAGCTGGGCCGTTTGGATATCGGCGAGATCGCGCGCGCCGGGCAACGCGTCGAGCAAATCATCCACCGTTTCGACAGAGCAGTCGTAGGTCGCGGTATGCGCGGCCGACGCACCGCGTCCCGCGATGGTGCCGCCCGTGCCGACAATGACGACACGCGCATTCATGATGCAGCACGCGGCGAGAAGGGGGTGTCGTCGAGCGAAGGTTGGCGCCCGGCCATCCGTTGCGCGAGCACGTGCGCCGAGCCCATGGCGAGCGTGAAGCCAAGCGCGCCATGACCGACGTTGAGCCAGAGATTCCGGTATTTGGACCCTCCGATGATCGGCGTCCCGCGCGGGGTGGCCGGCCGCAAGCCCGCCCACGCGGCTGCCGCGTCATAATCGCCTGCCTGCGGAAAGACGGCCTGCGCTTCGCGCCGCAGCGTCGCGAGCCGGGTCGCATCGATCGCACTCGAATGCCCCACGATGTCCGCCATGCCCGCCACGCGCAGACGGTCGCCCAATCGGGCGTACACCACCTTGCGGTCGAAATCCGTCACGCTCGTCGCGGGCGCAGCCTTTCCCGCGACTGCATCGAGCGTCAGGCTGTAACCCTTGAGCGGATAGACCGGCACCCGCACGCCAATCGTGCGCAGTAAGGCCGCGCTGTCGCAACCCGACGCCACGACGACATGTTCCGCGTCCAACCTGCGGCTTCCGGCGATTGCCCGGACCTCGCCCTTGTTCGACACGGACAGCGAACTCACGGCCGTACCTAGCTCGAACGCCACGCCTCGTTCGCGCAACAAGCTTTCGAGTCCCACGCAGAAGCGGTGACAGTCGCCTGCCTCTTCGCCCGGCGTATAAATTCCGCCGACGAATCGATCTGCCACCTGGGCCAGCGCCGGTTCGAGCGCGACGCAATCGCTCACGCCGAGCGCTTGCTGCTCGCTACCGAGCGTACGCTGGTAGGACAGCAAGGACGCGGCCCGCGACATCGCCATTGCGCTTCGATGCATGACGAGTTTGCCAGCGCGGACGTAGTCGAAGGCAAGCATGGGATGGGCGGCGGTAAATTCGTGCATCAGCGAGCGGCTCAGAAAGGACAGCGCAAGGAGTTGCGCCGTGGTCGATTCGCTCATCGCCTGAGTACAGGCCCGTGCGAATTGCCAGCACCAGCGCCACTGATTCATGTCGATGGCGGGCGAGACGCGCACCGGGGCGTCGCGACGCATGAGCCAGCCGGGAAGCTTCGCAAGCACGCCAGGACCAGCGAGCGGCGCCACGTAGCTGTAAGAAAGCTGCGCGCCGTTGGCGCGGCTCGCTTCCGCCGCGACCTCCGTGCGCCGGTCGATCACGCTCACTTCGTGGCCGTCCTCGCGCAAGCGGTATGCGGTCGTGAGACCGATCACGCCCGCGCCGATCACCAGAATGTTCATGGCTTGCGTCGTCCTTGTGAATGTGCGGCCATTACATCTTGACGACGTCGAGCAACGTTTGATTTCCGCCCACGTAATGATAGAGCGAGATCATTCCCTGCCTGAGGTCGCCGTGCGCGTCGAATTGCGTCTCGCCGAGTACGCCCTTGAAGTCGGTGTTGGGCATCGCCGCGAGAATCTTGTCCGGCGAGGTGGAATTCGCGCGTTTCATCGCGTCGACGATGATGTACACCGCGTCATACGCGAACGGGGCGTTGAGCTGCACCTTCTGCCCGAAGCGCGCTTCGTAGCGTTGCTCGAACGCGGGGCCATCGGGCATTTTAGCGAGCGGCATGCCGGCGATGGAACACACGACGTTGTCCGCCGCCTCGCCCGCCAGTTGCGACAGCGACGCTGCGCACAGGCCGTCGCCGGCCAGTACCTTCGAGGAGATTGCGAGCTGGCGGGCCTGCTTCGCGAACGGGCCGCCTGTCGCATCCATGCCGCCGTACATGATCACGTCGGGATGCTCGCTCTTCACCTTGGTCAGGATCGCGCGGAAGTCCACGGCCTTGTCGGTGGTTGCGTCGTGCGACAGGACGTTCATCCCGTTCGCCTTGGCGCGCTTTTCGAATTCGTTCGCGAAACCCTGACCGTAAGCGGTGGCGTCGTCGACGATGGCGACCGACTTCGCCTTCAGCACTCGGGCTGCATAGTCGGCAAGCGCCGGACCCTGCTGCGCGTCGGTGGCGACCACGCGATACGTCGTGCGAAACCCCTGCTGCGTATAGACCGGATTGGTGGCCGAGGGCGAAATCTGCAGCACGTTGGCATCGCTATAAATTTTCGAGGCCGGAATGGAGGTGCCGGAATTCATGTGCCCGACCACGGCCGCCACCTTGTCGTCCACGAGCTTTTGCGCGACCTGTGTGCCTTGGCGCGGATCGGAGGCGTCGTCCTGCGCATCCAGCGCAAGCGTGATCTTCTGTCCGCCGATCACGAGGCCCTTCTTGTTGATCTCCTCGACGGCAAGCCGTGCGCCGTTCTCGGTGTCCTTGCCGAGGTGCGCATTGGCCCCCGTCAGAGGCGCGACGTGGCCGATCTTCACTACTTCATCGGCGCACGCCTCGACCGGATGCAGGACGACGAACGCACTTCCAAATGCGGCGCAAACCGCCAGATGCAACGCTGCTGACATGACGCACTCCCTGTTTTCAATCGGTTCTTTCCGGCCGTCTTCACCCCGGAACTGACTTCAATGTAACGGCGACGAAATGGCCGGCATTGCACGCGCTCGCGGAAAAATAGAACGAATGCGACAAGTCGCACCGATCGCTTTTCGGCGCTCCTATACTGGCGCCGACGACCTCACTGCATTCAAGGAGTGCATGGATGGCAATGGCGAACGCAAAAAAGTCCGATACCGCGGCGCTCGGGCGCGGACTTGTCGAGCGGCTCGATCGCATGGACGGCGTGGATCGCAAGGTATCTGCACGACGCGCGGGCGCCGAGCTCAGCGTCGGCCTTCTACTTTGGCCGAGCTTTCCGCTGCTTTCGCTCGCGAGTTTCTGCGACTGCCTGCGGCACGCCGCGGATCTCGGCGACCAGAGCCGCCAGTTACGGTGTACGTGGACCTTGCTCGGGCCGACGGACGACACCGTGGAAGCGAGTTGTGGCGTGAGCGTGCCAGTTCGGGCGTATTCCGGGAAGGCGTCGCGATTCGACTACTTCGTGGTGATCGGCGGCTTGCTGCCCAGGCTCGAACATGTCGACCCGCGCTACTGGGACGCGCTGCGCGACGCCGACGCAGCCGGCGTGCCGCTCATCGGCCTGTGCACCGGCAGCTTCGTGCTGGCGAAAGCGGGCTACATGCACGACCGCGTCGCGTGCGTGCACTCCTTTCACTACGACGATTATCAGTCCATGTTTCCTGGCCTGCGCGTGGTCACGAACGCCGACTACGTGATCGACGGCAACCGCATTACGTGCGCGGGCGGCGTGTCGGCCATCGAACTCGCCACGCGGTTGATTTCCGTGCATTGCGGCGCCGACCGCGCGTCGAAGGTCATTCACCAGATGACGGTGAGTCGCAAGAGCGGCACGTCCTTCGTCGAACGCCGCCGTGCGCTCGGCTACCTCGCCGTCGATAGTCTTTTGCTGCGTCACGCGATCGTGCTGATGGAGGAGAATCTCGAAGCCCCGCTGACGATCGCCGCGATTGCCAGGATGACCGGTTCAAATGCGCGGCAACTGGAGCGCGTGTTCATGTCTGAAATGGGCGTGACGCCGAAGGAGTTCTACCGGACGATGCGCTTGCGATACGCCCGCTGGCTACTCTTGAACTCGGCGAAGCGCGTCACCGCGATCGCCTACGAATGTGGCTTCGCGGATTCGGCGCACTTCATTCGCGGCTTTCGCGAAGCGTACGGTGTGACGCCGGGTAAGCTGCGCGCGTCGCTTAGCCGAACGTGAAGTGCGGAGGTATTTGGACTTCGCTTACTCTGACGTGCGCTTAGTTGCTGGCTGTGTCTGCTATGAATCGTGCAAAGTTCAGTGTGAGTCATCGCGCGAGATGAACATTTCGATCCAGCCGCCCGTCAGCGTTGCCCGGCCGACGTGCGTGACTTCTAATCGACGACGCAGCCTTGGGAAACGATGAGCCCGGACTTCGGCAGAAGAATGATTCCGGTTGAGGTAGCGAAGTAAGTGCTTGAGTCGAGTCTCTGGAACGCGCCTCGATTCTGGAGGGTATTGAACTGCGGCAGCGCTGCCGTTTCCGCACAGTCGAGCCGCAGCATTGTAAAGCGCGCGCTATTCGGGCAGTTCGATGGTTCCTTCCATATATTGAACCGCGTGACCGGATATCAACACACGCTCCGGTTCGATCTCGCAATGTAGAACGCCGCTTCGTTGGGAAGCCTGTAACGCGACGAGCTTCGGCTTGCCAAGAATGTCGGACCAGAGCGGAGCAAGCGCCGCGTGAATGGACCCCGTCACCGGGTCTTCGGCGCCGCCGTTCGCTGGCCAAAAGTATCGGGAGACGAAGTCGTGTTGGTTGCCAGGAGCGGTGATCGCGACATCCAGTGGTCCAAGTTGCGCGAGCAGTTCCAGATTTGGCACGACGGCGCGTACCTCGGCTTCGGTGTCGTAGAGGGCGATGTATGACTGCTGGTTTATGAAGACTGCCGTTGGCTTGATCGACAAACCATACGCGAGCTGGTCCGGGATATCTTTAATCCGTTCACTTTGTCGTCGAGGAAAGTTCAGTTCGATCAGCCCCCGCTCGCGCCGATGAACAGAGAACGCGCCCGTTGCTTCTGCATAAAAGACGAGGAGATCGTCTTGAGGGAGATGTTTGAACAGAACGAAAGCGCTCGCCAGCGTCGCGTGTCCGCAGAAGGCGATCTCCTTGATCGGTGAGAACCACCGGATGTCGAAAACGCCATCGTCTCGACGCACGATGAACGCTGTTTCCGACAGGTTGTTTTCGCTGGCGATGGCTTGCATTAGCGAAGCGGGAAGCCACGCGTCGAGCGGAATGACCGCCGCATAGTTTCCCTTGAATACTTCGCTGGTGAAAGCGTCTATCTGATAAAGCTTCAGTTGCATGGGCGGTAGAGTCGAAGAGAGATGAGCTAGTTCGTTCCTATCCTATCGGCTTGAATGATTCGCGAACATGCACAGTTTCCATCTGACACGCTGAAAAGTGACAGCCTCGAATCCATCGCGTAGCCGCGCCCGACTTGCCAAAACCCGTGCCCCGGATAGTCGTTCCGTCCACGAAAAATCTTTTCTTTCTACTCAGTGCAGAGGGCGCATGTTTGCCATCACCGCATCAGCGGACGCCATTGAGCATGGGTGAGGGTGCTGCCACTTACGATCGGATGGCTTTGACCGATAGCCATGCAAATGTGGTGCTCCACGTAATGGCCGCCGATGGACTTACTGTGAATTACGCGAGAAGCTCGATGTCGACCGCCAAAGGTGACGAACGTCTTGCTCTCGCGAAGTTTTCCGAGAAGGTCGCATTCGGGTTTGCTGACGGTTTCGCCTTGCAAACTAAGCTTTGGATCGCAATTGAAGCGGTACCGCTGCACTTACTCGACCTTCGCTTTTCGCGGCGGATGCGCGGCTATCTTGCACGCGAGTTCGACAAAAGCGCCTAGCGCAGCAGACGAATTGGGCTCCTTCCACGCAAGGTAGAGTTCGCTCTTCGTGTGCTCTTCGCGCAAAGGACGAAAGACGACGTTTTCCATGTGCGTTCGTTGAACCGACGCCGGTACGAGCGTCACACCAAAGCCGGCGCTTACAAGGCCAAGGGAAGCGTAGATCTGGCCCATTTCAAAGCTCGTGGAGGGAGAAAATCCGGCAAGCGCGCACAACTGGTTGATGGCGGCGTGATAATCCGGCGCGACATCCTTCCGATAATTAATGACGCGCAACTGCTTACAGTCCCTGATGGAAATGCGTCGTTTGGCTGCTAATGGATTGTCTTTAGCGATGGCAACGTAAAACGGCTCCTGGAGCAACAAGACACTGTTCAGTTGCTTATTTGGCGGCAACGAACGGACGAAAGCCAGATCGACGTCTCCTCGGTTCAAGGCATTGATCTGTTCCGCAGAGGAAAACCATTGAAGCTCGACGGTCACCGCAGGGTAGCGCTGTTGAAAATCACGCAAGAGCGGTGGCAGCAGTGTGTACGCAATGTGTTCGAAGAACCCGACCGCCACCCGGCCGGTTTCGCCTCTTGCCGCACGTTGCGAATCCACGATTGCGGAGTTCGTGTCCTTAAGAATCTGCCGGGCCCGTTCCTCGAAGACCTGGCCCGCCGATGAGAGAAACACGCGTTTGCCTCGGCGCTCGAAAAGCGCTACGCCGATTTCTTCTTCCAGTTCCCGTATCTGCCGGCTCAACGGCGGCTGCGCCATGTGCAGTTCGTCCGCCGCCTTCGTGAAGTTGAGTGTGCGTGCCACCGTCAGAAAATAGCGGAGATGACGCAGTTCCATTTGGAACCTTTTAAGTATCGATACGCAACCTATTATATCTTTTACATCGGATGCGAACGCTTTTAGGATCATGAGACCACACCAACAAGTCAGGAGATCCCCTCATGAAACTTACGACGTCGCAGTTGGAAGCGTACGAGCGCGATGGCTTCTTGGTTCTGCCAGAGCTTTTCTCGAAAGAAGAAGTCGAGCATATGAAGAGCGAGTTGCGCCGAATCCAAAAAATCGACACCGACCATCTCGTTCGTGAAAAAACGGGCGGCATTGCAAAAACGATTTATAAAGTTCACGAGACCGCCAGTCCAACGGCATCGCCGATTTTTCACTCCGCAGTGCGCTCGCCCAGATTGCTCGAACCCGCACAACAACTGATCAACGATCCCCAACTTTACGTCTATCACACAAAGTGCAATTTGAAGACGGCAATCGACGGTTCGGTCTGGCAGTGGCACCAGGATTTCGGCACCTGGCATATGGACGGCGTGAAAGAACCGCATATGACAACCGCGTTGGTCATGCTCGATGAGCCGACCGAAATGGGCGGATGTCTCTACTTTATTCCGGGAAGCCACAAACTAGGCTCACTCGATCCAACGTTCGATGAGACGACCGGTTATCGCTTTTACGTGGTACCCAAGCCGACCATGCTCGATATCTTGTCCAGCCATCCCAAGGCCGTGCCTATCATCGGCCGACCGGGAACAGTGGTGTTCTTCGACGCAAACATCGTGCATTCATCCGGTCACAACCTTTCAGGTGACGATCGATGGCAAGCCTATGTTGTCTACAACCAGGTGGAGAACAAGCCAGAACAGGTGAAGCAGCCGCGACCGGATTATGTGCGCTCGACCAATTTCGCTCCTCTCGAGGTAGGTTCGGACGAGATTCTCGACAGAGTTCAGATCGACTGAAATCTATCGATTTACTTTACCGAGTCGGCTGCAGGTGGCAGCGTGTCTATCGACGCGCCAGCATGCTCGCATGGTCTATCGTTGGATCGCATCAACTGGACTGGACGCCGCCGCGTGCGGCACGTGCACAACGCTTCGCATGAAGGCATCGTTGATCCATCAACGCACAGGGAATGTGCGCCCGGTCCAATTACTTTTGACTCATACGCAGACCTGCGTGGGCTGCTTCGGGCCTCCGGAATTTCATACGTGATGGAAGCCAAGAGTGAAAGTGAACATATCCTTCGCGACATCGCTCAGTCCTGAAAGTGTGAGCGCGGCCTCAAGCGCTTGCCGCGAATACGCTCATTCGTTGAAGAATCCAACTCAGCAGTTGTTCCGCGGCGCCGGAAAGCGGCCGTCGCGCCTTCACGAGAATGCGTGCCTTCGCCGCCTCGAATAGCGGGTGCTGTATGTGTGCGGGCGGGAAGCCGTTTGAGGGCCGAGGGGAAGGTATGCGATTGACTGAAAGCGCGGCTTGCCACCGTTTAGTGGCTCTGGATTAACCGAGAGTCCGTCGGGCTGTGTTCAACGAACATTGGTCATTTGGTAATTTACATAATCCTAAAAGTTTCGCTAACTGCAGCTGGCGTTACACCTGCGGGAGCCAAGCCCCACAAGCGTTAGCGGGTAGCGCCAGCCACCGAAAACCCCTGGAAAATTTTTCCAAAGCATGCACCCAGCGTGCCTTGCGCGTCTCGTCGCGTGACCGTTCGATGTTGACGTAAGCGAGAACGTCGAACGGATCGATATCCAGCATCTCTGCCACTAACAGACACGTGTCGTCGTCAAACGTGGATTTCCCATTTCGCCATAGGCTCACGGCCGAGCGGGTAACGCCAAGCGCTTTTGCTGCTGCATAGTCAGACGGAAGGTCAAGCTTTGCCTTCACATCGTCCAGCAATTGGACGGTAGTTTTCATTCGAACCCCAATCAAAAGATTTACCCGATGTCAATAGTAGTTCAACAGGTGAACCCTCGCAACGTTTCGATGGTTCGACGTTGATACGTATTGACGCGTCAAACCGTCTCAACTATTCTTCGATCCGTCACCCCGGCAACCGACCTTACCCACCGGTGCTAGTGCGACGGCGCTAGTCGCCGGGGCGACGCTTCACGAGCAGCATCCATCAACGGGTAGAAACAAAAGGGGTAGTCAAATGCACGTCTCAATTCGGAAAATTTTCGGTGTTTCAGAACTTCTGCGCCGAGCGCTCACATCAGATTTCCGATCTTGGATGGACGGGGTGCTTGTCAAAGTCCACGTTTGGACTTCTACGGTGGAAACTCAGTGCAACAGGCGGGCAGCATGAGCGATCAATCACGTTTTTCGGTTAAAGATCGCGCCGCATTTTCTGGCGATCCCGCGGTGTGGGCCGATCGCGTCAAAGAGCTGCGCGTTGAGTTGCGCGCTGCGGACATCATCATCCGCAATGCACTCGGTGTTGTGACTTTCGAGCAGAAACTTATGTGGCGAACGGCGAACTATCACGCCGCTGTTATCGAGGATGGGGGCGGGTTTGTCCGCTCCCAAGAGCGCAGGGCAGTGATCGAAGCCGCTTACGATTCAACGCTGTGCCAGGAACTTCATCGGGCACACGCAACGCTGTGCTTAGAACTTCATCGGGCACACGTCACGATCGCGAACGTTTCGCGATTGTTGTCATGGCATCAGACTTCGTTTTGGAACATCGCGAATCATCAGGATGGCGTCGCCGAAACCTCTCCTCAGGATCCGGTGCGCTTCCGTGCGCGCAGTGATGTGTTGCGTCGCGCGTTCGACATGGAATGGCGTCCGCGAGTCGTGAACGATTACGCCGCAATGCCCTCTTTGCCGGATACGGTCGTGAACGGCGCTAACACGTCCCGCCTCGGTAGTCGTGCCGCTGGCATCTGCGATCACAGCCGCGCGGAATTGAGGGAGGTCGGACCGGCACCTGACGACGTGAGTGAATGGATCGACATGATTTCGCGCGGGTTCGACTGTGCGGAGCGCGCAGGCGCGACTCCCAAACAGATCACGGCTGCTCTCGCGGCGAAGTGGGAAGCAAACGCCGCCCGTACATGGCTGGACTGGTGTTCGGCTTATTTGGATCGCGCGATCCAGCACATCCCGAAGCAAGGGCACGACACATAAGCCCCAATCCCAGTTTTGACGACATTCTGACATCGCTGGCGCGTTAAGGCGTCGGCATCTTTGGAAGCTTAAGTGATGAATATCTATAGCACTACTAACTGGCAGAACGAAGAGAGGATCGCAATTCAGCGCGTGATCCGCGCGAGCAATGCGCAAAGCATGGCCCACCATCGCGCGCGCGATGAAGTGCAGCGGCTGGCAGCACTGGAGGGGCCAAGCGCGCAGCGGTTACGCGCTGTCACGAGTTTCGGTGTGAGGGAATCTAGATGAAAAGCGAATCAACGGGTAATGGTGCTACTGCGCCGCGCGTTACGGAACTGACGGTGCCGGAGGTGATGCCTCTCATTCACGTGCGCGCCATGGTTGGCGACGTTCGAGTCGGCGATGCGCCGCGCGTGGTGCACCTGTTTTTCTCGATGGCCGGGCGGCTGCTTGGCTATTTCGATCCGTATCTTGGGCCGGTAACAAACGTGCAGCAGGCAGCGGTTTTGTATGCGCACCGCGACGAGGTGTGCGACGACATGAGACCTTTCGACGTCATGTGCGATGTGTGAGGCCGGGTCAGTCGCCCCGCAGTTTCAAGCGCGTCGAAAGCGTCGCGATGTGCGCAACGCCGGTACGAATTTTCTTGCGCAGGGTCGTGATTGTGTCGGGCGAAAGACGTTGAGCATCGGCACCGTAGAAGTCAGACAGCGCGGTTTCGAGGTTCTGTTTCACATCTTGGCCGACTGGATACGTGTAATCGATGTGCTCAACGATCGCGACAAACGATTCGATCACATCGGGAGCTGGCCGAGCGTCGAGGTTCTCGTCAAGCAACTGATGCGGTTTGACTGCATTGAGTTCGATGAATTCAGAGGTTTTCATGTCTATCTACACCACGTTGGTTGATGCGAAGGTCATCACGGTTACGTGTGTGCGCGCGCAACTGCAAGAAACCGAAACGGGGCCGGTCAGGGAGGTGGATTTATACCACGGTCAGGAGGGAGTACTTTTGGCGTGTGCTGACGTTGAACGCCCCGAAATCGAGACGGATATCGAATCGGGCGTGCTGCGGCTCTGTCGCGAGCATTCGTCGATCGACACCTACAAGCGCGCGAGCGATAGCCAGGGTACGTCATCGGCGAAGCGTGCATCGTCCATCGCGAGGTCCGTATGACAGATGCTGACGTTCGAGCCGCTGCGCCTCGCCAGATCGAGCGCGACATTACCGAAACCGGCCCGTTCTACGAACATCGCACGCGCGGCGGCTACTTCACGGTACGCCGGTCAGAATTCCACTGGTACGAGCAAAGCGGGGCCGCCCCGGCTTGCTGCATGTCGCGCGATGACGCGTTGCGCGCTGCGCGGGAAGCACTTCGAATGATCAACGCGGAGGCCGCGTGAGCGTTACAGCGCCACTGATCAGCTATTTTGGTAGCAAGTTTCGCGTCGCGCCATGGGTGCTCTCGCACCTGCCGCCGCATGAAACTTATGTCGAGCCGTTCGGTGGCTCGGCCGCCGTTCTACTGCAGAAGCCGCGAAGCCAAGTCGAGATTTACAACGATCTCGACGGCGAGATTGTGAATCTGTTTCGCGTGGTCCGCGACGATGCCATGCGCGCACGTCTGATCGCGGCATTGGAGGCGACACCTTACGCGCGTGCCGAATTTAACGATGCATGGCTTGAGACGAATGAACCGGTTGAGCGTGCGCGGCGGTTGTGCGTGCGGGCGCAGATGGGTTTCGGTAGCAGTGGATCGACTCGACCGCTGCAAGCTCCGACGGGCTTTGCTGCGGACGTCTGGTCGGATGGGGCGGGGCAATGGCTTCGATACCCCGGGCGCCTCGCGGCCATTGGCGCACGTTTGCGCGGAACCTTGATCGAGCATATGCCCGCTGTCGAGCTGATCGCGAAATACGACGCGCCGAGTGTCCTCTTCTACGTCGATCCGCCATACCTACCCGAAGTGCGCATCAGCGTGTCGCGTGGGCTTGGCCGCGACTATCGCTGCGAAATGTCGGCGCTCGAACATGCCGATCTGCTGGCGATGCTCGCAAATCTGCGTGGTATGGCCGTCGTCAGCGGCTATGCGTCGGGAATGTACGACCGCGCCTTGGGTGGGTGGGCGCGCTTCACCCGTAGCGCACGTGCAAGCGGGCAGGTCGGCACCGTAGCGCGCGAAGAAGTGGTTTGGGTTTCACCTGCGGCTTGCGCGGCAACCGGCATCGAGCCGAGCACGTCAGTGTGTGTCGGTGACGATGCAGCCGACATGCCCCTGTTCGCGGTTGGCACGTCGCGGGGCTGACATGGATCAGCGCCGCGATGATGAGGTGTGTTCGACGCGCGAACTGCTGATCGAGGACCTAGCGGTTCTCGGCATTGGTGCAGGCGTGCTTGCTACGGTTCCGAAGCTATCGAGCCCGCCGCGTACGGTGGAATCCGATCAAGCCGAAGCCGCAGCAATGCGAGAACTGCGTCCGTTGCTGCGCGACCTGTCAAGGCGCGGCCGTTATGTTGCAAATTAGGAACTCAAATCTATGGATCTAAAACCGGAAAAGAAGCCGATGCCACTGTGGGCGATCTGGCTGATCGTCATAGTCGGCGTGCTCGCATGGTGCGGCGCCCATCCAGAAGATGAAGATGGTTCGCTGCCAGTATGGCCAGCTAAAGCGGGCGGCGCGTGTAGCGAGGCTGAATGGAAATGCAAAGGCCAACGGGAGCTCTCGTAGCGCAAGGTGCTGATGACGTTACGTCGACGCGCGCGGCGCTGAGTCAGGTCATTTGAAAGATCGCGCTGATGGCGGACGGGTGGATGCGCCGCATGTAGATACGTTCGAGATAGAGGATTGCGCTTCGAAGCTCCCCATCTCCATAGCAGAATCGGGGCAACGTACGTGAAGACCGTCGAGGTAATTGAATGTCGCGAGCGATTCATGTCCGCAGTACGCGATGCGCGACGTGGTGATTTCAGGAAGACCCACGCGTTGACCGAGAGCGTGCGTGAACGGTTCGGTGACGCAGCGGCTGACATTCAGCTTCGCGAGTTGCAAGCCTATACCCGCAGCGATCGCCCGGCGTAGGGACGCCGGGGAGAGGATATCGCGGAGGGTGTATGGCTCGCCACAACGTAACGCACACGGAACTCAAGTTGAACGGCCTGTATCGCGCCGGGGAATATCGGGTTCGTGATCGAGATTCCGGGAACAAATTGACGTGTTTCGATGGGGAGAATTGTCGATCCGGCAGGCGCGCGATTCTGAATGGATGGTTGAGCAAGGCGCTGCAATGCGCGCGGCTTACGGTTGCGCTGCGCAATATGAGCGCGGGCCGACCGTAGAAGCTGCATATCAAAGACGAAAATAGCCTCGCTTATATATTGTATGGCGTACCTCCGACTTTCGACTGATGAAGAATGGGCCGGGAAGCGACTCCGAAACTTCCCGGTTCGTTGGCGTGACCACATCACACAGCAGTGGCGTGAGCGGCACGCGTCACGTCAGATCGATGCGCGT
>NZ_JARUXJ010000003.1:460419-595296 GCF_031451465.1 Caballeronia sp. LZ003
CCGCAATGAACCAGTTTGCCATCCTGTTTGGAGAGCGTTTTACCAACGCACGCGGGTGACTCCGCTAACCGCCTCGCACACAAAAATGCGGACAGGTTCGTGGCAATCAACGAATAATGTTCATGTCGAATGGCATATTCTTTGGGTACATTCCTGCGCAAGTTCGCCGATGCGACAGACATGGCGTAGAGGTCGCAGCCCTGCTTTAAGAAAACGCGGAGCCATCGGTGATGGCTCCGCGAATCATAGTCGCTAGCTGATTATCTTACTGAACAGATATCGCGATTCCGGACTTGAGGCCACCAGTTGTATCGGCTCGGTTGATGTTGATTGTAACGCTCGTATATGAGGAAGATGACGTCGAACCGGCGCCCGCGATATCGACTTGTGCGAGTGCGCTTCGCGTGATTTTCTGCATACTCATTTTTGAACCTATTTAAAGTAAAAGCGTTGATAAAAATTCTCGAACCTGTTGACGAGAATGGGTTTTCCAAGGTCGTTACGTATGGATATCGATGCAACGACACGCGGATGTTTGACGGATAGCGCGGTGACTAGTCGACCAGTCAATCTGGGAGCGTTTAGGGCGCGCTGAATCCTTAAAATTGGTTCACATATTGTTAGTTCGGAAAACGAACCTTAGACCAGTTAATTATAAGCGAAATTGACTGTAGCTACTGCTGTCACCGTACCACCCGTCATTGCTCCAAGTCGGTAGAACTGCGCAACCATCGGGATGGTCATCTCATTCGTCTGATCCACAGCACCGAGCGATTCAGCGCTTCCAAGCGTAATAGGCGATCCAGTCGTGTCGCCAACATTCGATGCCTTTAGCAACTGCACGCCCACCTGCGCCGCTGAACCGGTGTTTTTCAACACGCTGGTCAACGTGTCATTCGTACCATTCACGGTCATTGTCACGTTGGTGTTCGTAGCACAAGCGGCCAACTTCACGTTGAACGGCCGAGGATTTTGAGTGGACCCCACAGCCGCGAAATCGGTCGTCTTCGCCGTGTCGAGCGAGATCGTCTGGTTCGCACTACTCGAATCGACCGTGCAGGTCGGCAGAATGATTGTGCCTGTGAAGTTGAGCGTCGCGTCTACTGCAAACACAGACTTCGCGGCGGCCAATGCTGAGACTACTAGAATGAGCTTAAGTTTGTTCATCTTACATTCCCGAATGTTTATAAACTTGATTGGTGCAAACACGTTTTTTTACGCTTCTATTGGTACAGCACAGTCATCGTCATGGTCGAGTTCGCCGGTCCCGGAGTGAGGGTTCCTGTTCTGTAGTAGCGTGCCGTGAGCGGAATGTTGTAGCTACCGCCTGTGGCGCTATTGAAGTTGCTTAAAGCTTTGTACACGCTAAGCGGAAAGACTGCACCGGTGCTGTCATAGAGCTGAATTCCGACGCCACCGGCGGATGGGCTTCCGCTCAACGCTGCGACGTTGGCAAAGCCGGCCACTGCACCATTCGACGGATCGATTCGGTATTGAATGCTGTTAATTTGCCCAACCGAAAGGCCTGCTACGGGCGCACCACCAGGGCAGTTATTCAAGTCGAGCGTAAACGATGCCGGATTGCTCGACGTTGACCCAACAGTAGGCAAGTCACTTGGGCCGTGTATGCCCATGGGGATCGTCTTGTCTGGTGTCTGACAAGTCAACACGGTCACGACGACAGGCGTAATGTTGAAGTTTATGACCCCCGACGCAGGATTATCTCCGGCAGGCGGAGTAACGGCTCCTTCCCATGAAAAGCCTTGTGCGACCAAACCCGAAAGCGTGCCCGGAGTGATGTCACCGATCTTCACCAAGGCAACGATCAACTGACCGCCATTGTCATTGGTGCCGTTACTGTTCCAGTGAAAGCCCATGCCATTAAATCCGATAGGACCGGCCGTGCGTCCGTGAGCATTCAGATTGCCTCCCATCGCGATTCCCACGCCAGGAAGGGTCGTCTGATAGACAGGGAAGGCGGTGCCGTTATACGAGGCCGTATAGCTCGTCATGGTCGAACTCATGCCTGCGAGTTCGAAGTCTATTCCTGAATATGTAAGGTTAGTCGATGTACATGTGTACATGTTGGTCGTGTTCGGCATCATTGACCAGGATGTCAGCATGGAACCATTGGCCAGGTCGCGAGGAACCGCAACCGTGCCCGGCATCGTGATGGTAAAACTCGTGTAGTTCGAGCGGCATGAGACATCGGCTTTAGCATTGTTAGGGAGCATAGTGACAGCTAACACCGAGCACACCGCGAGCCGCGCGAATGTCAGCACTATCCTCTTAACGTGATTCATGTATAACTCCAAAATGGTTTAGCTCGTGCCTTTTGCATTACTGGCATACGCCGTCCGCGATCTTTAGCAAGATCGGCGTCACCGAGTTTGTCTTTTCTGGCAACTGATAAGGCACGGAGCAGGTTTGATCAGATGCGTCGCCCCACTTGACATTCAATTTGCCGCTATCGAGCTTCAGTCCCACCGCGATAATGCGGCTGCCCTGAGCCACGGTCCCGACGGTGTTTTGCGCGTCGTCCGAAACCGTGGCGCCAAACGGAAGCGGCTTGCCGTTGGCCTGCAAGACGCGCATCACTGCGGACTTGCCCTTGTCCTCGGTTTCCAACTTGAGCTTCACGACGGCGCCTGCCGTCGGCGCTGTTCGCTGAACGGTTGACTTCAGCTCGATATTCAGAGGCAAACCCTTGGGATCGATCTCGACGTCGTTGTTCGAATACGGCTGTATGCCCGACACCACTGCGTGGCCCCAAGGGTCTACGCGAAGGCCCGAACCGTTCGCAAGCTTGGCTCCAGCCGCATCCTTGGCTTCCACCACGGCAACCGTTTCGCCCATGTTCGGCGTGAACGCCACGCCATCGCCCCAGGCCACCACACCGCCTGAAACGCTCGCGCCCACCTGAGAGTATTGACGTCCCGTGCTGGCGTTGGCCGTCAGGAGCGCGAATGGCGACATATAGCCCACATTGGCGCCTGCATTGAACGAACTGCGTGCGTGGCCGCCGTCGTTGAAGTTTCCATTCAGGCCATACGTGATGGCGTTGTCCTCACCCAAGGTGCCGGTGATCGACTGTTGAATACTGGAACTGCTATTGCTCGTGTCATGCTGGAAGTATGTTGACGATTGCGGCGCATGCGAACCCAAACCCAACGGAACCGTGAGATTCAGCATGATTCGGTTGTCCCAGCGGTCCGCATCGACCTGATACTGGCGCACAAGCGACGCGCCATAGGTCAGACGCTTCCAACTGTTGTTATAGCCAATTTGATACTGCGTGTCGTGGCCGGAGCGATTCCAGTAAGAAGTGACCGAACCCATTGCATACACTGACCCAAAACGGCCACTCGATCCGATGCTCTGATTCAGCACGAACTGAACACGCGATTTCTGTAGCGCCGACATAGCCGCTAGCTGACCGTCGTCGTTCAATTGACGCATGGTCATGGCATCAGGCAAGCTGAAGAAACCGCTCGTGGAATAGCGGTACGCCGCGATCGCGATATTCGTGTCGGTTGGTGCAATTAGCTGCGAGTAACTCAGGCGTACGCTCGCCCCGTTACGCGTGCCGAGTCGCTTGAAACTCGCGGTCGCGCTGGTTACGTCCACGCCGAATGCACCAACGCTCGTGTTTAGCGCCGTGCCCACCATGCCGGCGAAATACAGATCCGCAGCGGTGATCCCGCCGTAGAGCGTCAGCAGGTTGCTTATGCCGTGCTGTATCGTGAACTGCGAGACGAAGGGATGAATGTTGAGCGTGGCATCACGATACTCACCGATCGTCGCGCTATAGCGCGTCACTCCCGGACGCAGCGCATTGACGGCTGCGGCGTACGGCACAGTGGAGACATGCTGAGACCCGTCTGCTTCGGTGACGATGACATCGAGATTGCCGCCGTAGCCAGTCGGATACAGGTCGTCGATCTCGAAAGCACCGGGTGCGACGGTCGTTTCGTAAATGATGTTGCCGTTCTGCCGGATCTGAACCTTGGCGTTGCTATTCGCTATGCCGTGGATGACCGGCGCATAGCCACGCTGCGATTCCGGATACATCCGGTCATCGGTGCCCAGTGTGACGCCTCGAACGCCATAACTGTCGAACAGAGCACCGTCGGTGAAGGTGTCACCGGCGGTCAACTGGCTCTTGATTCCCTTGAACCCGCGCTGAACATAGGTCTGCACGCTTTGGAAATGCGAACCACCGTTACTGGTGTTCGTCAGGTTGCCCTGATAGCGAAAGCGCCAGGCGCCCGCGTTGACCCCGCCGATCAGTCCGAGATACTGGGAGTCGTTATTGAATTGGGGCGACGAACTGTGATAAGCGTTGGCGTTGTATTGCAGCATGGCCGCAGGCACGCCGTCCTCCCAGTACTTCGGATCGACATAGCCTCGGGCACGGCTATTCATCACGATCTGGGGGATTGAGACGTCCAGCCGTTGCTCGCCACTGTCAAACGACGCGACCGCGCTCGGAATCAGATCTGGCAAAGTCAGGCAGACCTTATCTGCTGTTTCGAGCTTGGCGGTCGACTCTGCCGAGAGCTTTCTCGGGTCGACGCCAAGCCGTTCGAGCAGATCGGCATTCATGCAAGGGACCACCTCGTGAGAGTCCCCTCCCAGCTCTCGAACCTCGATATTCAGCTTTCCTTTCCAGGCGTCGTTGACATATATGTCGGACCGATACGTGCCCGGAAGCACTTCTTGGCCCTTATTGAATCGAGATACATCTAACTTCTCGGAATCGCTGGAATCGAGGAATTGCTCGTTAAACTCGACGGCGGCATAGTGTTGCGGTGCATCCGCCCAGGCACGGCAACTGGTACCCACTGCCGCGATAGCTTGAATGACCAGAATACTTACCGGTTTCAGGTGCGTGCCTGCCAACTTAATGCTGCGGTATTTCATGTTCCCTGACGCATACGAAAATTACGGGCGTGCATAGCCATGCAGCCATTAAAGGCGTGCATGCCAGCCTGCGCGTCTTTTGGAGGAAATCCGGCGCGTTTGCAAACTCGTGGTTAGTTGGCCACGCGGTCGAACCGGGGTTGTCTCTTAGTCAGGGAGCCAGACTCGCTTCGCCAGACTGGGGGCCGCCGTAGTCGTTAATGGCCGTGTATTTGACCTTTCCGCCCGATGAAGGCACTTCACCCTTGAGCGGAAACGATTTTGATTCTCCCGGCCCGACCATTCCACCTTGATCGAATGCCGCGGTATGCCCGTCCCCCGTAAGTTCGATGCGGTCGAAAGAAACGTGATACTGAGAGCTATTGGACGCTTCGATCGCATTCGTCGAGCCATCACGCTTGATGTGCCACACGACAGCGCCGGGCGCGTCCGATGCTTGTCCTTTCAGTCCAGTCGGCCGGAAGAAGAACTTGATGCGTGTACGGAACGCCAATTGCAGCTGGTTGGCGGAAGCGTCATCGCCGGATGGCTTTGGCGGGACTTCCAGCACGTTCAGGTAGAGAATTGATTCCTTGTCGGCAGGCAGCGCCTCGCCGGTCGACATGATGCGCAACGTCTGAGACTTGCCCGGATCGATGCGCATGATGGGAGGTGTGATCGTGAACGGGACGTCGATGCTGTCCGGCTTGGCGTCCGGGTCGCCCTTATCGAGCCACACCTTGGTCAGCCCCGGGAGCTTTCCATTGTTCGTGAGCTTCACGGTGACTTCGGAATCGCTCTGGTTATAGACGACGCGCGTGCCGGCAATCACCACGGAGGCGTACGCTTGTGGCGCCGCCGTGAGATGCCCAATGCACAGCGCTGTAATTGTGAGTAGCCTGCTTGCCAGTCTCATGGGAACTAAAATCTCAACCAAATGCTTTGACCCAACGCGAGGGTGGGCTCGCGCCCACCCTCGCATGACCTCTTACTTATGCGAACTCAACCGCTGCCAAAAGCTCGGCTTATTGGTAGTCGATGCTATACACGACTGACGAGTTTGCCGCGCCAGCGGACGTTGCGCCGGTTGCGTAGTACTGGACTTGATAGTTCAGCAAAGCCGAGCCTGAGGAGATGTTGGCCGCGATGGAGTTCTGCAAATCGCGCGAAAAACCTGCCTTGATAGGCGAGGAGTCAGAGTTCAACAGTTGCAGCTTGACGTTTCCGGCGCCGCCGCTTGCGACCATCAGACGACCATCGCTCGGGTCGACGGTTGAGCCCGCTTCATAGAACACCGCCGCCTTGCTGCTGGCGGTAACCGGCGAGCAGGCCGTCAGTGCTATGTGGTAGGACGTCGTGCCGGCTGTCTGGCCTGAAGCCGTGAGTTGGCTGGTCATAACGTTAGGCAAGTTGACGGTGAAGTCTTTAGACGACGTGTCGTTGCCGTTGATGGTACAAGTAGAGGCAGTCAATGCGCCGTTGAACGTGATGGTTCCGTCCGAGGCGAATGCGCTGGCGGCAGTCAAGCCAAGCAAGCCAGCAACGAGGGCCGAGATAGCAAAAGTCTTCATACGAGATTCCAGACAGTTAGATTTGCGAATGTGTTTTAAGTTGAATCGCCGCTAAGTATGTGAAGCGTCGAGCTTGGATTGGCGCCGAAAGGGTGCGCGTCAGTCCAGACAGTCAGCTTCATCAGACGACAGAGTCAGTGCGACTAAAGTCATCCGAGTCGCTCTCTACAAAGCGTGTTTGAATGATCCGGTATCCTTATCTAAGCTTCAACGAGATTGGTCTTATATTTTCATTGGCATTGTTGCTTATGTTTAGGAAATCGAATCTTTGATTGAAAAGTGCCAATGTAAGTGTGAAGGAAATTGCTTTAGGGCAGTGGGTGAGCCGGCTAACTTGCTGCGCCTCGGGCGTCGTATGCTTCCTTGCGCCTGCCTTAGTATTTCGATGTAAGAAGGGTTTGATCCGGCGATGCAGAACCAAAATGTGCTCTTGGATTTCCGTCTCCGCCGGATTGGTGAGGCACCCGGAAAGCGGCGCGAACACTAGCCGACGTTGTCAGTGCGCAAGCAGCACAGATGAGTGCGTGACGCCAGGCAGCTTGTCAAAGTGGAACTGCTTCCAACCACGCTTCAGTCGTGGCGGTTGCATGCGAAGTGCGTTCGGGGAAGTGGCTTGTAGTACCTCTGTCATGTTGCGCAGGGTACCTCGACCGGTGAACAAGACAAAAGTCACCTGGATGGCGAAAGTCGAAAGCCAAGAGCCGAAAACCTTGCATCTTAGACAGACGCGCCTTGCGGAAAGGTTGGTTTTTTGTTGGCGCCAAGGAAGACCATCAGGTCGAGCGGACGCTTGAGGTAGGGAAAGACCCGAAGGACAATGTTGGCAAGACGAAGTCTTGATCGACGCGCCTAAACGACCCATGCGTACGAAAGCATCGGCACAACATATCGTGCCCACGCGATCTTCGGCTTTTATATGCCGCGCCGAAGCACGAGCGCATCAAGCCCCAGGTAGACTAAGCGGTATTAGATAGCAGCAGCCGAGCAGCGCAAAACCAATGCGCGTCGCCGTGCCTAAACAGAAGGTCAAATATGACGCGCCGCAGCAAACCCGAAAGCTGCTGCGGCGCGTTCGCCTTACACAGGCTTGATGTTCGAAGCTTGCTTGCCCTTCGGGCCCATCTTTTCTTCGTAGCTCACTTTCTGGCCTTCCGCCAGGCTCTTGAAGCCGTCAGCGCGGATTTCCGAGAAATGTGCAAACAGGTCCTCGCCACCGCCATCAGGCGTGATGAAACCAAAACCCTTTGCATCGTTGAACCACTTGACCGTACCGGTTGCCATATCTTCTTCCTGAATTTTGCCGCGTAGCGGCGGTTTCCTATCGCGATTGCGCTAAGGCGCCTATAGTGAACTGCCTACGTCTGAAAGGCAACTGGTGTTGTGCGCAAAATTACTTCTGCGTCAAACTCCGGTTCGCGAAACGCCGGATTTCCTGCCTTTCGGGCACACAACGTCCATTTCAACCTTAATATACCGATGGCAAGCCGTCCGGCCGATGCTTGAAGCGCCTGTGCACCCAATAATACTGCTCGGGCATCAGGCGAATCTGTTCTTCCAGAAATGCATTCATGCGGGTCGCATCGACCGTGTCGCTGGCGGACGGAAAATCGATCAAGGGTTTAAAGACCTTAAGCCGGTATCCTCGATAATCGGGCAACACCTCCGTGACGAACGGTACCACACGCGCATGTCCCAGCTTTGCAAGCCGAGAGACGGCAGTCAACGTGCAGGCCGGCACGCCGAAAAACGGCACGAAAACCGAATTGTCGATGCCGTGATCCATATCGGCCGCCAGCATCACCGGCGTGCCCGAGCGAAGCAGCGCGACCACCTTTCTGGCGCTCGTCGACCGCTCGATTAGCTCGGCGCCGAACCTGCCGCGCTGCCGTTTGGCAAGCGAGCACAGGCGCTTGTTCGACATGCGGGTGTAGAGCGCAGCCACTGGCGAAGTCGTCGAATGGACCAGACAGCCGACCTCGATGGCAACGAAGTGAAAGCCCATGAAAATGGTTGGCGGGGCGTTTTTATCATCGAGATCGATTTCGCTGTCTATCTGCACTATCGAACGTATCGACTTCGCGCTGCCGTACCACTGAATACCGCGCTCGAGATAGCTGCGGATTACATGACGAAAGTGCTTTTTGGCAAGCTCTTGATAGTGCGCTTCGGAATTGCCGGGAAAGCAAAGGCGCAGATTGACGAGAACGATGTGCTTGCGACGGCTCGGGATCTCGTACAGCAGCGCGCCAAGTATGCTGCCAATTCTGGCAACCCATCGATATGGAAGCATCGAGAGAGCACGGAGCAGTAGCGCGACAGGCGTGAAGCCGGGGTTCTCCGGTATCTGTTCTCGTGGATGAGGGAGGGAATCGGCTTTCATGGGCAGGTACCACTCGGTAGTAAACACCGTTTGCTCCGTAGACCGGCCTGAACCAGCTATTTACACATACGTAGTAGGCATTTAGTCTTGTTGAGCCGGAAAACAGCCGGTTAGATATTTCACGCTGATGGTGGTCGGCGGCCTGGACGCGCCGGCCAAGGTGGCAAAGACTATTTTCGCGAATCGATCGCCGATGCGATCGTGACGCACGCAAGACATTAGTCGCAGAGAATGGCGACTCTGGGCGGATCAGAAGCGGGCAAGGCTTGCGTTCAAACGCGCCTGCAACCAAGGAGACCGTGCAACCCGTCGCTGCACTTACACGAAGTTAGAACTAACGAAGCGAGTATTGAAAAGGATCGTCAGATCAATAATGCGCTAATTACTCATAAAGCGAGTCGTGCGAAAAGGGCGCTTTCTCGTTGAAGGGAGCATGGATTGTCCAAGCCCATTGGACGATACGGGCACGATCATAGGAGGGAGCAACTCACAAGCGGCGAATGGTGCGTGCCGCGTGGCTTGCTTCAGGAGGCATGCTGTGAAGCTTAACACGCATGCGGCTGTAAATCGGTAAAACTTAAAGCAAGTGGAACGATATTTACCGGGCGCTATGCAACTAAATCCTGCGCCGACTAGCGCGTGCGTCATCCTGTGTGCAGAGACTAAATAATTTAGTACGGTCGAGCCTTTATCGGCCGTTGTGGCAGACGTTGACCCGTGACCAAATTCGAATATGCGAACTGATACATCCATGATTCGAATCGACCGCGCCATCGGCAAAGCATTCAGAGATATTCGGATACCGAAACATAACGATTAACTTCAAGAAGTCGAGTCATCTCTTCGGCAAAAATAGGCATGGACTTTTCGCCGTGGCGTGCGTCGAATGATTAGCGACTCAATTCATCGCTGGGCGCATCACACCGACAACGCACATCAGCATGAAGTCGTTGAGATCACGATCATCGTGGTTTGCCTGCCCGTCGCCTCTGGAACACCGGGCGGCGTCTTCCCTATAATCGCCCGATGGAAACTCAACTCGACAAACGCTTCGGCTTTCTGGTCGCCGATGTGGACCGCCTGTGCGGCAACCGCTTCGACGAGCTTGCCAAGTCATCGCTGAATCTGACCCGCGCGCAATGCCGCGTGCTTGCCTATCTGTCGCATTACGGCGAGGTGAATCAGGCGCGGCTCGCCGGGCTGCTCGAAGTCGCGCCGATCTCCGCCGGGCGGCTGCTGGATCGCATGGAGGAGGGCGGCTGGATCGAACGGCGGCTCAATCCCGACGACCGCCGCGAGCGGCAAGTGAGCATGACCGCGAAAGCCGAGAAGGCGCTCGACCGGGCGCGGCGCGTCGGCGACGAAATCACTTCCGAGGCGCTCGCGGGCCTGAGCCGCCAGGAAAGCGAGCAGTTGATCGGGCTCCTGCAGCGGGTGCGGGCGAACCTCAGCCGGATCGTCGACAGATAAGGTTTGGATCGGTTCTTGCTGTCGCGACAGGCGCTTCATTCACTTCCTGGGGAGAAGACACCATGCTGAATCTACGCACCGCACCGCTCGCCGTCATCGCGCTGTCCGTCGCGGCGCTCGTCACGCTGCCCGCGACGCCCGCACACGCGCAAGACGCCGGCGCGTCCACGCCCAAGCAGGTCAAGAAAGCGCAGCGCAAGGAAGCGCGCGCAAAGAAAAACGCCGAACTCGGCGAGCTCGAAAAGAACGGCTATAACCCCGGCGGCGAGCAGAACGACTATCCGCAGAATCTGCAGAACGCGCAGGCCAAGGTCAACGCAAAGAAGGCCGGACAACCGGCGCCCGCTTCGACGCCGTGAACCGGACGCTCAGTCACGTGAAGCTTCAGTCCAGCTGATACGACAACGAAGCGTTCACACGCGGACTGCGCGATGCGCTCTCGACGGGCGCATCGCCCGTTGCCTTGGCGACGGACAGATCGATGCTGTAGTGCTTCGAATCCGACACTCGAAAACCTATCCCGAACGACGACAAACGCCGCGGACTCGCCGTGCCGCCTTGGAGAAAAACGCGCGCGGCATCGACCATGACGTAGGGCGTGAAGGTCTTCAGATACGTCATGCCGATATCGAGCGGCCGGTTCATTTCGAATGACGCGCCGAAGCCCGAATCGCCCGACACTTCGCCCGGCTGATAGCCCAGCGCGAAACGCTGCGCGCCGAACGAAACCTGCTCGGATGTCGGCAGGGAGTCGGGCGAATACTGCCCTGTCAGCGAAAGCGCCGTGCCGATTTTCATCGGCCATTCGTTGCTCTGCGTGTAGCTCGCGCCGGTCCGCACGAAGGTGAGCGAGACGGGATTGACGGGCGCGTAGCCGGCAATGTTGGTGTCCGCGCTCTTCGAGGCGCCGAGCACGTCGAACGCCTTCGCCACGTTCACGCTCGCGCGCCGCACGACGCCTGTCGCAATGCCGGTGTAATCGAGCTGCAATTGCGCGACGCGAATCTGCGAGCGCTGCGACAACTGCGGATTGCCCGCGACGATGGTGTTCTTCAGCCGGTCTTCATCGTGCGATGCATAGACGCTTCCCGTGCCGACGAGACTGCGCGCGTTACTCAGCAGGAACGGATAGACGGCGGAAAACGCGAGTTTGTCGTTCACGACGGTGCGCTCGATATAAGACGGCAGCCCCGGATTGTCGACCGGATGCCCGTGATAATGCGATGCATCGACTTTCGCGGTGAAGCCATCCGTGCCGATAGGCAGCGAGCCGTTGAGCGCGTAATAGGTTTGATCGTCGCGTCCCTTGGGCAACAGTGCGGACGCCGACAGCGATTCGCCGAAGCCGAGCATGCCGTTCTCGGTCGCGCTCAGAATGCCCTGCACGCCCGGATGATTGAAGTCGATGCCCGTGCTCACGTTGAAAGGCTTGCGCTCGACATCGAGTTCGAGCGTGGCGGCGCCGTCCGTATTCTGCGGCGGTGCGACGGTCGCGCGCGTCTTCACGCCCGGAATCATGCCGAGCACGTTGATATAACGCTCGAAATTCGCTTGCGTGAGCGGCCGGTCCTGACGCATGCGGTCGGCCACCGCGCGAATGCGCTTCTCGGCCGCGCCCGCGTTGCCCTTCACGACGACCTGCGCGATATACCCTTCGACCACCGTTATCCGCACGACGCCTTCCCGAAACGTTTGCGCCGGAATGAAGGCGAACGAGAGCGCATAGCCGCGCTCCTTGTAAAGCGCGGTGATGCCGTTGGCGGTTTCGATCAGCTTGCCGATGGTCACGTCCGTGCCGACGAGCGGCGCGAAGCGTTGCGCGACATCGTCGAAGGGCAGAGCCTTGACGCCCTCGATTTCGAATTTGCGCGGCGTGAGATGCTGCGCGAGGAGCGCGTCGAGCGCGGGAGCGGGAGGCTGCACGTTCACCGATACCGCCGGCTTGGGCGGCGTGTTCACTTGCGGCAGGGCATCGAGCGGATTGCCGCCGATGCTCGCGCGCGGTGCCGCCGGAACAGTTTGAGCGAGCGCGAGTTGCGCCGTGAATGGGGCGCCGATTGCGGCGAGCAAGAGCACCCGTTTCCAGTCGCGGATCTCCACGATGAATCCTCGAAGGTTGTCGCGAGAACGTCGTGCGGTGCGTGCTTCTTCTAACATCCTGCACGGGCAGCGCCGCGTTCTTCGTCGTGTGTTGTCGTTTGGTGATGCGATTCGTGGCTTCGATCGGACGCGTGTTGTGTTGCTGGCATGCGCGTCGACATTCGCCTGGCGTCACGCCGTTTCCGAACCGCGATACGCCGCGATCCGGAAACGGTGACGCCTGGCTTCATGCGTTAGCGTCGCGGTCCTCCGAGCACGCCGCCGACGATCGAACCCACCGCGCCGAGCAAGCCCGTGCCAGAGCCGTTTGCGGTGCTGGCGGTGCTACCCGTGCCGCCTGTCGTCGTCGCGATACCTACGCCCGTACCGGCGCCTGCGCTGGTCGTGCCGTGCGTCGTGGCGACCGTCACGCCGACCGCGCCCGTGATCGTGGTCACCGTGCCGAGCACGCCGCCGCCCGAACCGGACGAGCCGGTCGTGCCGCCCGGCGCACCAGTGACCGCGCCAACGATGCCTGTCACCGGAGCAAGCACGCCACCGGCCGATCCCGTGGCGCCTGTAAGCGCGCCGGTCACGCCGCCGACCGCGCCCGTGACCGGAGCAAGCACGCCCGCACCGGCGCCCGTACCGCTCGTCGCGCCTGTCAACGCACCCGTTACGCCGCTGACCACGCTCGTGACCGGCGCGAGCACGCTCGTACCGCTGCCGGTTGCGCCCGTCAACGCACCCGTGACGCCGCCGACAAGCCCCGTGACCGGTGCGAGCAAGCCCGCCGTCGAGCCCGTGCCGCCGCCCGTCGCGCTCGTAAGCGCGCTCGTCACGCCGCCGACGAGACCGGTGACCGGCGCAAGCAAGCCTGCCGTCGTTCCAGTGCCGCCCGTTGCGCCCGTCAGTGCGCCCGTGACGCCGCCGACCAGACCCGTGACCGGCGCAAGTACGCCCGAGCCTGCGCCGGTAGCGCCGCCGAGAATGCCGGTGATCGGTGCGAGCGGATTGGACGCCGGCGTGCCGCTGACGAGGCCGCCCGCGGATGCCACCGTCGTTCCCGTGGTCGACACCAGATTGCCCACGCCCGCCGTGACCGGATTGGCGCCCGTGCCTGCGATGCCCTGACCCGCCTGACCGAGCGCGCCGCCGAGCGTTGTGAGGAGGTTGTTGACCGGCGTGCCGAGGCCCGTTGCCGCGCCGACGGTCTGCGTCGTCGAACTGACGACAGACGTGATCGGCGTGATGGCCTGGCTGACTTGCTGCGTGAGTTGCTGAACCGGTGCGCCGGTCAGCGTCTGATCGAGGACGCCGCCCGTCTGCGTCACCGCGTTACCCACGATTCCGACGATGCTCCCGACCGGCGTCGTAACAGGTGCGAGCGGCGAAAGCGTACTGGTGCCGAGGCTCGATACGAGCGTCCCGGCGCTGCTGACCGTATCGCCGGTTTTTTCGACGACACCGCCAAGACTCGCCACCGTCGTGCCGACCGGATTCGTGCTCGAGCCGATGGTTCCGAGCCCGGCCGACACGCCATCGCCGAGCGTCGTGACAGCCGCGCCTGCGTTCGTGACGACATCGCCCGTGGCTTTCGTGGTGCCCGCGCTGACGAGCGGTGTGGTCGTCGCGCCGATTGCCGACCCGATTCCCGATACCGTCGCGCCAAGCGCGGACACCACGTTGCCTGTTTTGCCTACGACGGCCGCGACAGGCTGAGGCGTCGTGCTGCCCGTGGTGCCACCGCCGGTTCCCCCACCGCCAGTGCCCCCGCCGCCCGTGCTGCCACCGCCGGTGCTGCCACCAGCCGTGCTGCCACCACCCGTGCTACCGCCTCCGGTGCTGCCACCGCCCGTACCGCCGCCCCCGGTGCTACCACTACCCGTGCTACCGCCTCCGGTGCCGCCGCCGCTTGTGCCGCCCGTGCTGCCACCGGAGCCCCCGCTGGTCCCCCCGCCACTACCGCTGCCACTACCACTACCCCCGCCGCTACCCGTTCCGGTACCGCCGCTGCTGCCCGAGCCCGTGCCGCTGTCGCCGGTCGTGATCGTTCCAGAGCCGCTACCGCTCGCGCCTGCCGACTTGCTCATCGTTCCCGAGCCGCCACACGCCGCCAGCGTGAGTACGCTCGCGACCGCCGCCGCGACGATAGACTTGCGCAAGAATTCCTGTCCGACGTTCCTCGTATTCATGATGGCCCTCGTTACTTTGTTTTGGTTGAACCGCGGGCCAGTAACTGCGAAAGGTGTGCCAACGTACGGACGACGGGGCTCGCAGGCGTTCCTCGCCCTGCGAGAAGCGCTCGCGAAAGAAGAACTTCCAAATGAATTCGGGGTTCGGCGGGAGATTGCGGCCGCCTCTCACCGCGTATCGGCAAACGGCAATTCGGACGTTCGTAACGTAACGAACATCGAGCCGCGTTACGACGCGACGCGTTACGCGGGCCCGCCATAAAGAGCCAGTCAATGAAAAGAGCGGGGCAGGAAATCAATACGAGTCGCTGCATTCGCATCAAGTTGATTTTACTGATATGCCAGAGTTTATTTACCCGATGCAACTATTGATGCACTGCACGATACAAAATGTTCTGACGTAATTGATTTTGAGATGTGCATGCGATATAAATTCGCCAACGCAGTCCTCTTCTTTCGGCAAACGTTGTGGGAGGGTAGCGATCAACAAGAAAAACCAAAAATATCGAGAGAGTTGGAGCGCCGCTCCGATGCATGGGCCCGGGGTCACGACATCGCGTTCGCGTGGTGGTCTGCCGCCTGGAGCCTCGCACGAAGAGGCGAATCCGCGGCCAGGCAGTACACCATCCGAGGGCAACAAGAATGACATCTACCTTGCTTCAATTCATCCGCGACCGGCGTGGGATCACCGCCATCGAATATGGGCTGATTGCCGGCGTGCTTGCGCTCGGCATCATGACGGCCGTGGGCGGCGTCTCCACTCAGCTCACGTCCACTTTCAACGCGATAAAGGCGGAGCTCGCTAAAACGTCGAGCTAATCCCATCTTTATTCGCTGACGAGATGCCGATTCGCGCGCCGGAGCAATCCGGCGCGCGGACCGAATACATCTTTCGAGTTTCGATTAAACCTCCGTATTACCACGGAGGGCGCTGTCTTATTGCCTGCCGATTTACGCTGCCATGATTTATTTTGAATCCGCGATATTTATCGGCTGGGCGCTGGCGGTCGTCTTATTCGACTGGCAGCGCAGGTCCATTCCGAATTCACTGGTCGCGGCCGGAGGCGTGTTCGCGCTTGCGTTCGCCGCGCTCGGCATTTCGCCTTTTCAGACGGCGATCGGCTTCGCATTGCTCGGCGCGTTGGCGGGTTTCGCCGCGCTCTTGCCGTTTTACCTGCTCGGCATGATGGGCGCCGCCGACGTCAAGGCGTTCGCCGTGCTCGGCGCGTGGTGCGGCCCGCGCGAACTCGTCGGCGTCTGGGTCGCGGCGAGCCTTGCGGCCGCGGTGCATGCGCTCGTGTTGCTCGCGCGCCGTGAGGACCGCGTGGTGCTGTCGCTGCGCAGTCTTGCCGCGCATGCGAGCGTGGCCGAACGCAGGCGCAACAGCACACCCTACGGCGCATTGCTCGCGGCGGCTGGGATCGGTCAGCTGGCGCTGCATCTGCTGAACGCAACGGGGCGGCCAACATGAAGTCCGCGCCATCACTTCAACGGCAACGCCCACGACGAAACCAGCGCGGCAACGTGGCGGTCGAGTTCGCCATCGTGTTTCCGCTGTTCTTCCTGATCTTCTACGCCATCGTCACCTACAGCCTCGTGTTCGTCGCGCAGCAGTCGCTGACGCTCGCAGCGGAAGAGGGCGCACGCGCCGCGCTGCGCTATCAGGCCAACGCGACGAGCATCGACGACGCCCTCGCGCGCCGTGGTAGTGCCGCCTGCCAGACCGCGCAAGGCTTGTCGAACTGGCTTGCGGGACTCGCGCAATGCACCGCCACGCCCGCGCCGTGTACCTACGACGGGACCCTGCGCTGCATCCAGGTGACGCTCGCTTATGCCTATGCGCAAAAGCCGCTGGTGCCGACGCTGCCGTTGATCGGCCTCGCGCTGCCCGATTCGCTGGTGGCGCGCGCGATGGTCCAGCTCAATCCGGACAATGTGTTATGAGCGTCCGCCCGAACTTTCACGATTGATCTCATATGGCCAACGTCACACGAACGCTCGCGGTCCTGTTTTTCATGCTGGCCATCGCGCTGGGCATCTTCGCGTTCACGCTGGCGCGCGCCCCGGCGCCGCTGCCGGCAAGCGCCAACGGCGGCGCGCCCGGTCCCGCGCTCGCGGTGGATCGCAAGCTCGCGCCGGTGGTGATCGCCGCACGCGATTTGCAGCCCGGCAAGCCGCTCGATGCCGCGTCGCTCACGGTGCGCATGCAGGCCGAACCCGCGTCCGGCGTGTTCAGCGATACCGCCGCGCTCACCGGCCGCACCACGCGCGTCGCGGTGCCGCAAGGCACGCCGCTCACGGTCGAGACGCTGTCTAGCGGACTTGCCGATGTCGTCGAGCCGGGCGAACGCGCGGTCGCGGTGCGCGTCGACGAAACCAACGCGGTCGGCAATCTCGTGCGCCCAGGCAATTTCGTCGATGTGTTTTTCACGCTCAAGCGCGAAGGCGGCGGCAGCAGCGGCGCCGAAGTAGAGGCGACACAGGCGCGCCTTCTATTGTCGAAAGTGCGCGTGCTGAGCGTGGGCGGCGCGTCGGTGGAGGGTGTCGATGGCAAGGCCGGGGGCGACACGAACCAGGCGACTCGCAATTTGAACGCACAGACCGCCGTGCTCGCCGTGCGCACTGCCGATGTCGATGCGCTCACGCTCGCCGAAAGCTCGGGCCGCCTCGTGCTGGCGCTGCGCAACACCAACGACGACGAAATGCCGCCGCCGCAGTCGTGGCTGCCCCTGCATGCCGCTGCCTTGCATGCCGACGCGGATGGCGCCGCACGCGCGGCCGCCGGGGTATCGCTCGGTGCGCTGTCGGGCGCGCGCGCCGGCCGCGAACCGGTGACGCAGCCGCGTGCGGCGGGCGTGGCGCGTGCGCCGCGTAGCAACGAAGTGGAAGTGATCCGGGGTGGCCGTGTCGAGCGAACCGCATATTGAGCGCGCCGATGCCGGCTATCCCGATGAATTCGAAACGAAGCAAGCCATGACGATGACGATAAACCGGCCACCGATCTTGCGGTTCCACACGCGCGCGCTCATGGCGTGCTGCGCGGTTTTGCTCGGCCTCAACGTGAACCTGGCGCATGCCGTCGCGACGCCGCACGCGGATGACATCGAGCGCGCATCGACGGGCAGCGCGCAAGACGCTCCCGTGATCGCGCTTGCGACCGGTGCGCAGCGGGTTCTCGCGCATGGCCGCACGGTGTCGCGCGTGGCCGTCGCCGATCCCGCCATCGCGGATGTTCTCGTGCTCAAGAATGGCGGCGTGCTGCTGGTCGGCAAGTCGGCAGGCACGACCAATCTGCTCGTCTGGGAACAGGGCCGCGACACGCCGGCGTCCTATACCGTCGATGTCGCCGCCAGCGCGAACGCCGCGCTGCTCGACCACGACGCGCCGCAAGTGCGCGTGCTCGGCAAGACGGCCGTGCTCAGCGGCAGCACGCCGTCGATGGCCAAGCATCAGCGCGCGGCAGCGGCGGCGCGCGCGGCTATCGGCAAGGACGGCGCGCTCGTCGATACATCGACGGTACAGAGCAAGAGCGTCGTGCAGGTGGACGTGAAAGTGGTCGAGTTCAGCAAGGCCGTGCTAAAGGAAGCCGGCTTCAATCTGTTCTCGCAGAATCACGCGGGCTTCGCGTTCGGCAGTTTCGCGCCCAGTTCGCTGGGTTCCTATACCGGCGGCGCGACGACCGCGTTGCAGGTGACGTCCACCTCGCCAATCGGCGCCGCGTTCAACCTGCTGCTCAACTCGGGCTCGCGCGGTTTGTTCGCCAACCTGAGCCTGCTCGAAGGGAACAACCTCGCGCGCGTGCTCGCGCAACCGACGCTCGTCGCGCTCTCGGGCCAGAGCGCGAGCTTTCTCGCGGGCGGCGAAATTCCGATTCCGGTGCCGCAGGCGCTCGGCAGCACGACCATCGTTTATAAGCCGTATGGCATAGGCCTTTTGCTCACGCCGACCGTGCTCGGCGCCGACCGCATTGCGCTGAAGGTCGCGCCCGAGGCGAGCCAACTCGACTTCGCGCACGCCATCACCATCGACGGTGTTTCGGTGCCCGCGCTTACCACGCGCCGCGCGGAAACGGCGGTCGAACTCGGCGACGGCGAGAGCTTCGTGATCGGCGGGCTGGTGGATCGCGAAACGGCGTCGAACGTAAACAAGGTGCCCTTGCTCGGCGACTTGCCGATCATCGGCGCGTTCTTCAAGACTTTGCAGTACTCGCAGACGGACCGCGAGCTGGTGATCATCGTGACGCCGCACCTGGTAGCGCCTATCGCCCGGGGCGCCGCCTTGCCGATGACGCCCGGCCAGCAGTCCGAACAGCGCGACGGACCGGTGTGGAAGAGCTTCGTCGGCGGAGCGCTTTCTTCCGACACCGCGCCGGGATTTTCGCGATGAACACCCAAGGCTTCGGACCCGGCAAGGCAGCAGCGGCGGCGGCAGCGGGCGAGCCGCTCACCGCGCGCTTTCTGCTGGCGAGTCCCGAACCGTCGAGGCAAGCGTGGCTGCAGCAGGCGCTGACCAACACGGGCGCGGTGGAAATCGCGCCATGCGATGCCGTCGCGCTGGTCACGCGCATCGCGGAATGCGCGCCGGCCATCGTGTTCATCGACTTCACCGAGCGCGCCGATTACCACGCGGCCGCACTCGCCGAAGCGGCCCGCGACGCTTTTCCAAACGTGCCGGTCGTGGCGCTCGGCACGCTTGCGACGCCCGCACCCGCGCTCGCCGCGTTGCGCGCGGGCGTGCGCGATTTCATCGATACCGGCGGGCATCCCGGCAGCGTGCTCACGGTGGCGCGGCGGCTTATCGACGAGCGTCCCGAACATGTGCCCAAGCGCGGCAAGCTGACGGTGCTGCTCGGCGCGCGCATCGGCGTGGGCGTGAGCACGCTCGCCGCCAATCTCGCCGTGAGTCTGCAACGGCGCGGTCAGAGCGCGCGCCGCGCCACCGCGCTGCTCGATCTCGGCCTGCCCGCCGCCGACAGCGCGCTTTTGCTCGACACGCGCAGCGAACTGCATTTCGTCGATGCCGTGCGCAACCTGCGCCGGTTCGACGAAACCTTCGTGCACACCGCCTTCGCGCGTCATGCGAGCGGCCTCGCGCTCACCGCGCTGCCCGCCGATCTTGCCGAAATGCGCGCGATTTCCTTTGCCACGGCCGTCAGCACACTCAACCGGCTGCGCGCATACTTCGACCACCAGATCGTCGATCTCGGCGGTTTTTCGAATCCCGACTTCGTCGCGCAAGTCGTGCAGGCCGCCGACGAAACCTGGCTCGTATGCGATCCGAACGTGGTCTCGGCGGTCTCGGCCGTCACGCTCGTCGAGCATGTGCGCGGCGGCGAGCAAACCGAAGCCGCGGCGCGGAAGATTTCGCTCGGTCTCGTCGTCAACAAGTTCGATGCGGCGCTCAACTTCGGCGCGGATCAACTGGCCGCGCGGCTCGGGCTACCGCTAATCGGCATCTTGCCGGAACGTGCGCAGGCGCTCGGGCGCGCGGTGAATCAGGGAAGCCTGCTCGCGGAAACCGCGCCGCGCGACCCTTACGTGCGCGCGCTCTTACCTCTCGTCGCGCGTCTCGCGGATGAACCCGCGCCCGCCGGCCGCCATGCACTGCCCAAGGCTACTGAAAGCCCGGCCGCCGGACTCGCGCAACTTCTTCCCACCTTTCTCAGGCGGTCATGACGATGGTTCAGGACTTCAGCAAGGACATCGCGTTTTCCAACGATCTGGCCGAGGATGCCGTCGCGTTCGCGCACTCGCAGCAGTTCCAGGACGTGGCGAGCGCGGCGCATGAACATCTGCTCACGCGTATCGAGGAACTCGGCGCCGAATTCGGGCGATGGTCGCGCCAGGCCATCCAGCAATTCGTCGATCTGGAGATGGACAGCTTCGTGCGCCTGCGACGCATCCCGCTCAACGAGAGCGAGGTACGCCTCGTCGCGGCCGCGCTCACGAAGGAGCTCGCGGGCTTCGGTCCGATCGAGGACTTGCTCGCCGATGCCGCCGTGGAAGACATCCTCATCAACGGCTATAGCGATGTCTACGTGTCGCGTCACGGCATGCTCGAAAAGATTCCCGTGCGCTTTGCGGACAACGCGCACCTCTTGCGCATCGTGCGGCGGATTCTCGCGCCCATCGGCCGACGGCTCGACGAGTCGAACCCGATGGTCGATGCGCGCCTGCCAGACGGCGGCCGCCTGAACGTGGTCATCGAGCCGTTGTCGATCGACGGGCCGGTGGTGTCGATCCGCAAGTTTCGCCGCGATCCGCTGCGCCCCGACGATCTGCTCGCGAACTCCACGTTCAATCAGGAGATCAGCTCGCTGCTCGAAGCGGCGGTGGAGGCGCGCTGCAACGTGCTCGTCTCGGGCGGCACGAGTTCGGGCAAGACGTCGCTGCTCAACGCGCTCGCGTTCTTCATTCCGAAGCACGAACGCGTCGTGACGATCGAGGATACGGCCGAGTTGTCGCTGAACCATCCGCATGTGGTGCGGCTCGAAAGCCGTCCGGGCGGCTTCGACGGCGCGGGCGTCGTGTCGATTCGCGACCTCTTGCGCAACACGTTGCGGATGCGGCCCGACCGGATCATCGTCGGCGAAGTGCGCGGTGGCGAAGTGCTGGAAATGCTGCAGGCGATGAACACCGGCCACGACGGCTCGATGGGGACCGTGCACGCGAGTTCACCGCGCGAGTGCCTTTACCGGCTGGAAATGCTCGCGGGTTTCGCGGGCTTTCAGGGCACCGAGGCAAGTTTGCGGCGGCAGATTGCGAACGCCATCGACTTTATCGTGCAGATCGGGCGGCTCTCGAACGGCAAGCGGCGCATTCTTTCCGTGACGGAAGTCACCGGGCTGTCCGACAACATCATCGCGATGCAGGAGTTGTATCGCTACGACCCCGTCGCCGATGCGAACGGCGAGGAAACCGACCGCTGGACCTCGCTCGGCATTCATCCGAGTTCGCCCAAGCTCGCGAAGTATCGGCAGGCGTTGGGCGCGTCGCTTGCAGAAGGATTCGGCAAAAGCGGCGGCGGCGGTTTCGGCGGCTTCGGCGGAGGCTTCCGTGTCTAGAGGCACGGCGCTCGTCGCGATGCTCGCGCTGTTGTTCGCGGCCGCCGCGCTCGCCTTGTGGCGGCGCGGCGCGCAAAAGCGCGAACGCATGCTCGCCGCGCGCTTCGTGGAGCGGCAGGTCATGGCGTCGCACGCAACGCCGCGGCCGCGCACTGCACGGCAGCCCGAGCAGTCGCGGGCATCGGCGAACACGCACTCGGGCGTGAGTGTCGAGATTGCGCGAGACATCGTGCGGGCGCGTGCCGCTTATGGACATCTGATGCGGCGTGCGGGAATCGAACGGCCGCGCGCTTTCTTTTTCGTCACGCTCGTCGCCGCGGCGCTGGCCGCATTCTGGATGACAGCGCGCACGAACGCATTGCTCGGGCTTGCGGCCGGCGCGCTCGTGCTTGCCGTGACGGCGGCAGCGCTTTTTTGGCGCGCGCAGAAAAGACGTCAGCGTATCGTGCGGCAGTTGCCCTCGTTCATGGATGGCATCGTGCGGCTCATCGTCATCGGTCATAGCGTGCCGGCGGCGTTTCAGACCGCGCTCGGAAGCACGGAGCCGCCGCTCGCCGATTGCCTCGACCGCGTGTTGCCGATGCTGCGTACCGGCATGGAGATCGATCACGCGCTCGGCGCGGTGGCGCGGATGTATCGCGTGCGCGAGCTCGAACTGGTGGGCGCGGTGCTGCGCGTATCGGTGAAATACGGCGGGCGCTCGGACGTGATGCTCGACCGCATGTCGGCGCTCATGCGCGATCTGGAACAGGCCGACCGCGAACTCGTCGCGCTGTCGACGGAAACGCGCCTCTCATCTTGGGTGCTCGGTCTCCTGCCCGTTCTGCTCGGCGCGGCGGTGATCGTCACCAACCCTCAATATTTCGATGCGATGTGGACCGATCCGCTCGGCCAGCGGCTCGTGTACGCGGCGCTCGGCCTGCAAATGCTCGGCGTGTGGCTGCTGTTTCGCATGGCGAGGCTCAGGACATGAGCGCGCGCGCCGTAAACGTTAAGAGGACGCGATGCATCTGACGCCCAACCTCGTGGCCGCGTTCGCCGTGCTCGCGCTCGCATGCGCCGCCGCCCTGATCGGCGCGCTCGCGTTGAGCCGCTACGCGCGCATGCAACGCTCGGCGCGCACGCTGGAAGGTGCGCTCACGCAACGTGTCGCGGCAGGCGCGCCGGTATCGACGGATAGCGGGCCCGCGCGCAGCGAAGCGCCGCCGACGGGCCTGTTCGCCGCCATCGGTCGCGCGAGCATCGCGTGGCTCGATACCTCGTTCGGGCGCATCGCCGTGGCCGACGAAGACCGCCGCCTGCTCGATCGCTGCGGCTATCTCGACGCGCGCGCTCGCGGCGCTTTCATGCTGGCGCGCATCGCGGGCGCGGCGCTCGCGCCGGTCGCGCTGATGTTGCTCGCGCGTGGCACGCCGCACGGCGCGCGTTTCATGCTGCTGCTGTTCGTCGCGCTGTCGGGCGGCTTCATGGCGCCGAAGTGGTTCGTGCAGAGCCGGGCGAACGCGCGTCAGCGTGCGGTCGGCAACGAGCTGCCGATGTTCGTCGATCTGTTGCGGTTGTTGCAGGGCGTGGGGTTATCGCTGGATCAGAGCCTGCAAGTGATGATCCACGACTTCAAAACGGTGCTGCCGATCTTGTCGAAGGAACTGGCGGCGGCGCAGGCGCAGTTTGCGACGGGCCGCACGCGCGAGCAGTCGCTCAAGCGCCTTTCCAGCAGCTACGAGAACGAAGACCTCGCGGCGGTCGTGCGGCTCGTGATTCAGGTGGAGAAATACGGCGGCGCGGTGCAGGAGCCGCTCAGGCAGTTCGGCGACCGTCTGCGCGAGGCGCGGCGTGCGGCGCTGCGTGAGCGCATCGGCAAAGTCACCGTGAAGATGACGGGCGTGATGGTGCTGACGCTGTTGCCTGCGCTGCTCATCGTCACCGCGGGGCCGGGGTTTCTCGCGGTATTGCATTCGCTTTCGGGGCTTCATCGATGACGCAATCTTCAATCAACCGGACGCGACTCGTCACGCTTGCCGCTATCGGCGCATGCATGCTGTTAGGCGGATGCGCGAGCAAGATGGAAAGCGGCTACGGCGTCGGCATTCAGGCCGAACGTCAGACCGCGCTCGATCAGGCGATGCATCGCGATGCCGCGCCCGACACGCCCGGCATGTATCTGGCGCTCATCGACCGGATGCAGTCGCAAGGGTTGTACTTCGCGTCGCTCGCGCATATCGAAGCTTACGAGCAGCAGTATGGCGAGTCGCCCGACACCATTCTCTTGCGCGCCGATGCGCTGCGTCAGACCGGCCAGACACAGCCCGCCGAAGCAGCTTATGCGCGTCTCGCCGATACCCCGTTCGCGGCGCGCGGTCTGCATGGACTGGGTTTGCTGGCCGGCCAGGCGGGCGACTTCCGGCTGGCGGCAACGCGCTTCGAAGCCGCCGCGCAGCGCGCGCCGACCGATGCCGCGACGCTGTCCGACCTGGGGTACGCGAAGCTGCGCGAAGGCGACATAGCGGGCGCGCGCGTGCCATTGATGAAGGCCGCCGAACTCGCGCCGGACAACGCGAAGATCATGAGCAACGTCGCGCTCTTTCTGCTTTCGAGCGGGCAGGCCGCAAATGCGCAGGGATTGATGACGCAACAGAAGTTCACGCCGGACGTGCAGCAGGCCATTCAGGGCGATGCAAAGCGCGTGCAGCAGGCGGCGCGCACGTATCGCGCGCAAGTGCAGGACGAAGGCGGCGGTAGCCGTATCGCGTCACGTTGAAATCGAATCGAGCGAGGAAGCAGTCGATGAAAGCATCGTCAATGGCAGCGATCTGGTTGAGCGCGATGGCGCTCGTATCCGCAGCGCGGGCCGAGGAAGGCGCACCGGCAGCAAGCGAAGTCGGTCACGCAACCGAAGCCTGGCTCACGTTGCAGTCGAGCAATGCCGCAGCCGGTCCCGCGCGCCCGATGCCCGGCGCGCAAGCGAGTCTTGCCTACGCGCGCTACATGAAGTCGTTCGAGACGGCTATTCCCGAGCGCTACGGCTCGTCGCTGGAACAGGCGGGACGGCCGGCGCTCGATGTCAACTATCACGACGCGGACTGACCGACCCATGACACGGCCTTTTCGCCATCGACCAGCGCGGCGCGCGCAACGCGGCGTGGCGGGCACGCTCGCGGCCATCTGGCTGATCGTGGCGGTGGCGGCGCTCGGCGCGATCGACGTCGGCAATTTCTTTTTCGCGCGCCGCAGCCTGCAAAGCGCGGCCGATCTAGCGGCAACCGCAGGCTCGCAAGTCGCCGATGCCGCGTGCACGCGCGCCACCGCCGCCGCGACGGGCAGCGCGGCGGTCAACGGCTTCGATGCCACCGCGCCGGGCAACGGCATGACGACCGCGTGCGGCCGCTGGGACACGCAAGCGAACTCCGCGCCCGACTACTTCGCGGCGGGCGGCACGCCGATCAACGCGGTGAAAGTCGTCGCGACGCGCACCGTGCCGTACTTCTTCGTGGGGCCGGCACGCACGGTGACGGCGACGGCCGTCGCCAAGGTCACGGATATCGGCGCGTTCAGCATCGGCACGACGCTCGCGAGCATCGGCCCGGGACCGATCAACGGCCTGCTCAACGCGCTGCTCGGCACGAGCCTCAATCTCTCGCTCGCGTCGTATCAGGGACTCGCCGATACCCGCGTGAAAATCGCCGATCTGGTGACGGCGGCGGGCGTGGGCACGGTCGATCAACTGCTCGCCACGAGTCTCACGGCCGCGCAGATCGCGCGCCTGATGGTGAACGCGCTGCAAACGACGAGCGTGGCCAACGCCAATCTCTCGACGGCGCTCGGCGCGATGCAGACCATCGCGAGCGCCAATATCCCGGGCAATCAGACGATCTCGCTCGGCAAGACATCGACGGCGCCGGGGCTGCTTTCGGTGGCGCTCGCCAACACGCAATCCGCGCTCAACGCGACCATCAGCCCGTTGGACGCGCTCTTCGTCATGGCCGAGATCGCGCAGGCCGGGAAGTCGGCGGTGAACGTGGCGGGCGGGTTGAATCTGCTCGGGATTTCCGCCGGGCTGACCGTGCAGGTCATTCAGCCGCCGGTGCTCGCCATCGGCGAAGCGGGCCAGGATGCCAACGGCAACTGGCGCACGCAGGCGCAGACCGCGCAAGTGCGCGCATCGCTCGATGTCACGGTCGGCACGCTGTCGCTCGTGCTCGGTCCGCTCTTCGGCAACATCGCGCCGACCGTGCATCTGCCCGTGGTCGTGGAGGCCGTGGCGGGCTCCGCGTACCTTGCGTCGACGCAATGCAAGGGGCCGCCGCTCGCGCGGCGCTCGGTCATCGGCGTCAACAGCACGGTGGCGAACGTGTGTGTCGGCGACACCCCCGCGGGCACCGCCGCCTGCTCGCAACCGGCGACGCTCGTCAACGTGCTCGGACTGCTGACGGTCACCGCCAAGGTGACCACCGGCTCCGTGCCTTCGGCATCGGGCACGCTCACGTTCGATGGCCAGAGCGGCAACAGCGACGACTATCAGACACTTGCATCGCTGCCAGGGAAGACGCTCGCCAACGCGTTGTCCTCGCTCAACACGAGTCTCTCGGCGCCTGGCGGTTTGATACTCGCGTCGCCGCTGCTTCCGTCCGCGCTGCTCAATAGCATCGCACCGCTGCTGCTTGCCCTGCTCACGCCCGCATTGACCACGATACTCGCCGGACTGGACCAGGTTCTCGTCCCCGTCCTGCAACTCCTCGGCGCGCAGATCGGCACGAGCACGATTCACGACTTGTCGCTTACCTGCGGCGAATCGCAACTGGCGTACTGAACGACATGAGACAGATCACCAAAATCGATGGCCTCGACATCCACGTGTGGGAGGGCAAGTCCGACATCGTCGAGCGCGTGGTGCGCTGCATGTCCAGTCACGAAGTGGATGTATTGCGCGCGGACGGCACGTCCATCAGCGCGCCGCGCGATTCGTCGCGCCCGGCGATCGCGATCATCAGCGTAAGCGTGATAGACAGCGGCGCGTTCGTGCTGCGCGACTGGGAAGCGCGTCATTCGATGCCCGTGGTCTGGGTCGGCGCGGTGCCGCGCGAACGCGATCCGTCCATGTTTCCCGCCGATTATTCGCACATCCTGCCGCTCGATTTCACCGGCGCCGAATTGCGCGCGATGGTCTCGAAACTCGCACAGCAATTGCGCGCGCATGGCGAGGAAGCGCAGGCGTCGCATGCGTTGATCGCGCATGCCGAATGCATGCAGGCGCTCTTGCACGAAGTCGATACCTTCGCCGATTGCGATACGCCCGTGCTTTTGCACGGCGAGACCGGCGTCGGCAAGGAGCGCATTGCGCAATTGCTGCACGAGAAGCATCGCCGCTATGGCGAAGGTCCGTTCGTGCCGGTGAACTGCGGCGCGATTCCCGATGGTCTCTTCGAGTCGCTGTTCTTCGGGCATGCGAAGGGATCGTTCACGGGCGCCGTGCTCGCGCATAAAGGCTACTTCGAGCAGGCCAACGGCGGCACGCTTTTTCTCGATGAAATCGGCGATTTGCCGCTCTATCAGCAAGTCAAGCTGCTGCGCGTGCTGGAAGATCAGGCGGTCACGCGGCTCGGTTCCGCGACGCCCGTGCGGCTCGAATTCCGGCTTATCGCGGCGAGCAACAAGAGCCTGCCGCAGCTCGTGAAGGACGGCACGTTTCGCGCGGACCTCTATTACCGGCTCGCGGTCATCGAACTCAAGATTCCGACGCTGGAAGAACGCGGCGCGGCCGACAAGATTGCGCTCTTCAAGTCGTTCATCAACGAAGTGGTGGGCAAGGAGAAGCTCGAGTCCTTGCCCGAGTTACCGTACTGGCTGGCGGACGCCGTCGCCGATGTCTATTTTCCCGGCAACGTGCGCGAGTTGCGCAATCTGGCGGAGCGCGTGGGTGTGACGGTGCGGCAACTCGGCTCGTGGGACGAAGGGCGCGTCAAGCGGCTCCTCGTGCTCGCGCGCAATGCGCAACCCGTGGATAACGCCACTGAGCTGCTCGTCGACCGCAGCAAGTGGGACATGAACGAACGAAACCGCGTGATCGCCGCGCTCGAAGCGAACGGCTGGCGCCGGCAGGATACGGCGTTGCATCTGGGCATCAGCCGCAAGGTGCTGTGGGAGAAGATGCGCAAGTTCCAGATCTTCGATGAGGAACCGGAGACGCGCCCGCTCTGAGTGCCGCGCTCGGGTATCGATTCCGGGCGTCCAAAAAAAAACGCCGACGCATGCCTACGTCGGCGAAGTTCTGGCGTTTCGAGGGCTGCCAGAAGCTCTGGGCGGCCGGATAAAATCAGCGGGTCCGGCCTTATGTCCTTTCAACCTTCCATACAGGCGGTGCGCGCCTTCATGCCGCGTCCGCGATACGCATCGCCGAGCGCCGGCTGGTCTGCCGCGTGATTGCAAGGGCTCCCTGCATGCCTTGCATGTCCGCGTGAGCATCGACGCCCGGCACGTTGTCCATGCCAAACGTGGGCCGCGCGAGCAGGAAGCCTTGCGCGAGCACATGCGGCCACTGCGCGAGCCATTGCGCCTGCGCGGGCGTCTCCACGCCTTCGACGACGATCGATACCTTGAGCCGCGTGAGCAGCGCGAGCACCGAGGAAAACACCATGCACGCATTCGGGCAGCGCGGCGCTTCCGCGAGCAGCTCCTTGGCGATCTTCACGGTGCCGAAGTCGATCGGCCCGAGCGCGGCGAGGCACGCGTAGCCGGTACCGAAATCATCCATCGCAATGTTGACGCCTTTATTACGGAAGCGCTGGACGACCTGTTGAATCGACGGAAAGAGCGCAAGATCCTCGCTTTCCGAGAGTTCGAGTTCGATATAGCTCGACGCGATGCCATGCGCCACGCAGATCGCTTCCATGCGTTTTGCGAAGCCCGGCATGGCGGCGACCGAAGGCGGCACGTTGACCGCGACGGGATAACGCTTGCCGCCGCGCGCGAGCCACGCGGCGATATCGCCTGCGACGGCATCCATGACGAACCAGGTGATCTTCACCATGACGTCCGGGTCCTGCAACGCCTCGCAGAACGCGCCAGGCAAGAGCACGCCGTAGTCTGGATGACGCCAGCGGATGAGCGCTTCCATGCGCGCGAGCTCGCCGCTGTCGACTCGGTAGATTCCCTGATAGGCGATACAAAACTCGCCAGCCGCGAGACCCTGAAGTACGCGACGCCTCAATGCCTGACCGGAGTCGCGCACGACGTTCTCGACCTGCGAGCGGGATGTCGTTGTACTCATGCTTTGCCGCCCTCCCTTAGTGTTCAAGAGAAGGTTTGCAGGAGTCGTGCCAGTTTGGATATACGCGGCGGTTCGGCGTTCGGATGCGGACTTCAGAAAGGGAAAACCCGAATTTTTGCCGGTGTTAAGCGATCCTCGGAAGCATCGGGAAGAGCGTATCGGTCAAAGGTAACGTTACGTCGAGGCAAGCGTTACGCCCGCATGCGTCGTCACCGTGCACGGCGCCTTGTAGTTTCGAGCCTGTGTGTAATAACTTTTGCAATGCTGACTAGTGGAGAGCGCACGTTCGCGGCTCAGTAAGTGATGGTCGCAAGGATGGTATCGCTATAAGTTCCGGCGGTGGGTGTGGCTTGCGGGAGCACGCGCGCATAGACCGTGATCGCCTGACTCGAACCGGTGCCGGTGCCTGCAAGAGCCGGCGCGGAATTCGTGCCATCGCCCCACGGAGTCGAGTAAGCCGCGTTCTGATAGAGCTGATATCGCACCTGTTCGCTGCCGCCGCCGCGCGTCATGCGCCGGTCCGCGACGCTTGCGCCGCTGCCGCCGCCGGCCGATAACGTTATCGAGTAAGGGTCGTTGCTGGTGCATGCCACGCTCAGTGTGCCCGTTGCCGTCAAGGCGCCATCGAGTAGTCCGGCCGTGCCGAAATTGATGTTGGTCGCGGCAAGCGTGCAATCGTTGATGACGGTCGCGCTTACGGTAAAGGAAAGGGCGTTCGAATTGGCGGTCACGGTCGAGCAGTTGGGCGGCGAGACGACGTATTGCTGATACGTCATTTCGGCCTGCGTCGCGCCCGAGAATGTCGATAGATACGTTCCCGCGACGAGCGTGCTCTGACCCGCCGCGATGCGTCCATAAAACGGCAAGGTACGGCTGCCGGATGCCGTGCCGAGCGCGAGGGTAAGCGGTATGTCGAGCGCCACCGCGCCGTAACTCGCGGAGCGCCGCGAGCCCCAGATCGTGCCGCCGGTCGAATCGGCATAGAGGTTGTATTGCAGCGTGCTGGCGCCGTTGGCCGCCAGGCGCGGCGTGTAGGACGCGCCTGCGCTGCCCGTCCCGATGCTGATGCACGCCCGCACCGGCAAGGTCAGCACGAAGCCCGTGCAAGACACCGTCACCGAGCCCGAGACGTTCGCGGACGAATCCGTCGCGGGCGCGATCGATCCGAAGTTGATGCTCGATATCGACGCCGTGCACACTTGCGCACGCACCGGCGTCGTCATGAAGACGAACAGCGCGATAGCCAAGAACCATGCGCGCTTCATGGCAACGCGCTCTTGCAGGTGAATGGGCCGAGCGTCGGTAAGGCGTGTGCTTGCGCCGTGAAGGCAACGTGCGCTTCGCAGGGCGTGCCGGATGACGTGGCGTCGAGCGTATTGGTCGCGGCGAGATCGTCGATAAAGGCGAGTCCGTCGTAGCCGACGACGTAACGCTTGCCGGTCTCGCGGTGCGTAAGCGTCGTGCCCGGCGGCAAGGGAGCGCTTGCGGCATCGACGAGCTGCAGTTGTGCGCCGCTGAAACCCCGTAACGGAAAACGCGCGACGACGCCCGCCCGCGATTGCGGCGCGAGATTGAGCTGCATGGTGGCGATGGAGGTATTGGCGGGAAGATCGAGCGGGTCGATGCCGAGATGATTCGCCTGATACGCAATCAGATCCGGCACCAGCAAATGCCCCGCGCCATTGGTCTTGCCGATCTCGCGGTTCTCGTGCAGCACGGGCACGTTCGCTACGCCATCGGTGGAGACGAGCGCGAAGGCGTCGTCGATACGGCGGCCCGCGAGCACATCGCCTTCCATCATCACGATGGAGCCCGATGCGTCCAGCTCGCCATACACGCGCGACTGCACGCTCGCCACGGTGCCGAGCAAGTCGCCATAGCGAGTGCGATACGCGCCTTGCGCAAGCGACTGCTGCACGCCGTTCTGATGCGCCGTCTGCGCTTGCCAGCCAAAGCCGCCGCCGTAGTCGGCCGTCTTCGTCACCGATGCGCCGAAGAGCGGTTTGCCGTGATCGCTGCCTGCATCGACGCTCGCGTTGAGGGCGCCGCCGAGCGCGAAGGCGAGCGCCACGAAGACGCCGGTGTTACGCGTGTCGCCGAAGTCGTGATACACGCTCGCCGATAGCGACGTGCCGCGCGGCAACGTCACCGTGTACGCCAGCGAACCGATGCGCGAGTCGCCGTAGTAGGGATCGGCAAGACCCACGTAACTCGCGCTTGCCGTGCTCGAAGAACCCAGCACGCGCACGGGCGCGGCAAGCGTCGCGCGATACGTCGAACGCGGCACGGGCGTGCCTTCGGCGGACGCCAGATCGCTGTAGTGAGGCGTCGCTTTCTGCGCTTGCAGATCGACGGAAAGCGCGGGCGTGCGCCATTGCCATCCCACCGAAACCTGCATTCCGCTGCCGCCATGCGGCGCTTGCGGAACATAAGGCGGCAAACTGCTATCGAAGCCGTTGTAGAAGCTTGCCGGATAGGTATAAAGGGGCGCGGGATTCGAGCCGCCGTTGCCCGCGCTGCCCGCCAGCGACACATTGAAGACGCCCGCTTGTCCGATGCCGAACAATACGCCGGCGCCCGCGTTGTAGACGCCGCGCGTGGCTTCGCCGTGTGCTTCGAGCGTGATGGTATCGCTTAAACCGCGCCTGATCGACGCCGATGCCGACGGGTCGCCCGCATAGTCGAACGAGCGCAGCGCATATGCGCGGCGCACGAAGCCCGCTTCGACGGAGAAGTCCGTGAGGCCGCTTGCGAGCAGACGCGCGTCGATATAGAGCGGCACCGTCGTCATCACGCTGCGGCCGAGCACATCGCGGCTCACGATCACCGCTTCGCCCGCGCCGTTGATGGCCGGCACCGCATTGATGACGAACGGTCCCGAGGGCGCCGCGCCGCTGAACTGGCGCACATTGTTGACGTAGAGATCGACGGCGCTCGGCACGGCGGCCGAACCGCCGAGCGCGGGCACGGGATACGTGACGAGATCGGGCCGCAAGCCGAAATCGCGCGATAGTTGCGCGCCCCCCATGCGCACCGGGCGCGTCCATGTGAGCGATGAGGAAATCGTGTCGCCGATGCGCGTGGTCATGAGTGAAGCGGTGTCCGAATGGCTCCACGACGTATCGAGCCGCACGTAGCGGCGGCTGTCCGCATACCAGTACGCCGTGCCGGTGTTGTCGAAGAGGCCGCCCGGATAGAAGAAACGTTCCTCGCCATAGAAGCCGTATTGCGCCGGCGAGTTGGTCTGCACGCTCGCTTCGTAGTTGATGACGAGGCCCGTGCCGGTTGCGGCCACCGGCGCGCGTGCCGGAATGTTGGAAAGCGCGGAAGGCACGCGGCGCGCATCGGCGGCTTCGAGGTCGATGCGTTGCTGTTGCTCGAAGTATCGATAATGCAGGCCCGGCACGACACCCAGCGCGATGCGGCCGTTCGCTTGCGCTTGCAGGTCGTCGGTGCGCAAGCCGAGTTCGCGCAATTCGCCGGGCGTCGTGTAGATCATCTCGTCGGTCACGAAGAATTGCGCGATCTTTTGCGTCGATGTTCCGTTGATCGACACTTCGAGATACAGGTCGCCGCGTTCATGGGGAAGGGCGCCTTGCATCTGCATGGGCGCTATTGCCGGTGTCGAGTCGTTCGCGTGCGACCACGCGGGCATGGCGGACCACACGATGATCGGCACGAGACGAAGCACATGAGCGCGTGACCGGCTCGCACGCGGGCGCGGCGATGGCATCCACGGCCTAGCGGTCGGAGCCCGGCGGTCCCGGCTCGACGTTCACACGCATGGTCACGGGCTCGCCGTTGACGACGGCGTGCAAGGTCGCCCACGTGCCATTCGCAGGCGCGCCCTGCACGGGCCAGCGGCGCGCGGCGCCGGGCAACGCATAGCCGAGCAGTCCCGCCGAGACTTGCGTGCTCTGACCATCGGACCAGTCAAGATGAACGCGGCTCAGTTGCGCATGCGTTTGTGTGCCGTTCGACACGCGCAGCATGACGTCGGCTTCGTTGCTTGCCTGGCTCTTGCGTTCCAGCGCGAACTTCAACGCGGGCAAGCGCGCTTCGTCCGCGCCCACGAAGACCGGCACCGAGTAGCGCAACTGCATGCGCACGCCCGTGTTCTGTGCGCTCTGTCCGTTCGGAATTTCATCGATCAGCAGACGATACGTCTCCTCGCGCGCAAGCGGCTCGCTTCCCACTCGCAGAATGCGGATGGTCTGATCGCCGTTCGGCGCGATCTGCACGATCGGCGGACTCGCGACGATGGCGGCCGTGCGCTCCAGATGGTCTTCGTCGAGCGACTGGGTCCATGCGAACACGCGTACCTGAGCATTGAGCGGCGCACTGCCGTCGTTATGCAGCGTGAGCGCGGCGGCGGGCCTTTCGGCGGAGAGATCGAGCCGGATCGGCGACACTTGCAAGGCCGCCGCCGATACGTTCGCCGCGTACAGAAGGCACCACCACGAGAAGCCCGCCAGCGCACACGCGAGCGCCCGCCTGCCGGGCCGCGCGGCCCGGTAACACTGCGATGAGCGCATGCTAGAACGTGACGGTAGCCGTGACGACGGATGAATACGTGCCCGCGGCCGGCGTGGTCTGCGGCGCGACGCGGCCATAGACCGTGACCGTCTGCGCCGCGCCCGTGCCGGTGCCGGAGACCGTGTCGGTGCCGACCGTCTGGCCCCAGACGAGCGTGCGCGCGGCATCGCGATAGAGCTGATAGGCGACCGTCGGCAGAGGCGTGCCCGTGCCCGCGAGCAGCCGGTTCGGCACCGTGGAACCCGACACCGAGCCCGCATCCAGCCCGACGTTATACGACGCGCCGTTCGAGCAGGTGACGCTCAACGTGGTGGTCTGATCGATGTTCGCCGCGATAACACCCGAGTTGCCGAAATTGAGCGGATTGGCCGCGATCTGGCAATCGTTCTGCAGCGTGAGGGATACGGTGAAGGTAGTGGTTCGCGTGGCTGCATTCGCTCCGAACGGAACGAGCGGCCCCGATGCCAACGCGATGCAAAGCACGGAAACGGCAAGGTTACGGCGACGCATTGTTCACCTCTTCTCTGGAAGTGTCTTCCGCGCGCCAAACGTTTGCGCTGCTCTCTCAGATTTTTGGCGCGTCGTGACGCCCTGATTATGTGCATTCCTCAGACGTTAAAGCGTAAGCGATTGTAACAATGCATCGCCATGGCTTCGAGGTTTCAGAACGCAATCTCGACGACCGGCATTGGCGGTCGTTGCGCGGCCTTGATATCGGCGATGCGGACGTCCGCGAAATATTCGCCCGCGAGGATGCGGTACTGGCCGCCTGCGGAACAGGCCACGCTCGGCTGCGTGGCGCCCGTATCGAGCGTGCAGATATCGTAGACGGTCAGCGTCACGGGCAACTCTGCGTTGCCGGTGCCTGCGAAAGCGGAAGGTGCCGCGCTGAGCGCGAACGTCACCACGACGGACCATGCCGTCAGCGAACGGATGCTGGATGCCATGAGTTTCACGATGAACAGCGGTGACGGATGCAGCCGACGGCGCGGCCGCGAGCGCCGCTACTTCGGCGCCTCTTTTCGTTTACGGCATCCGCTGAGGAAACTTGATCGAGCGACCCAGCCTCAAGCGGCAGCAGTCTCCGTCACGGGCCGAAGACGTTCGAGCGCACTGCCGTCCTGGTTGAACAGATGCACATGGCGAATGCTGAAGCCCGCGTTCAGGCGTTGTCCTTCGAACGCAGTGGACTCGCCCGAGCCCTTTACTTGAATCACGAGGTCGTTCGGCAATCGCAGATGCAAGAGCGTCTCGCCACCGAGATGCTCGATCACCATCACTTCGCCGGCAAGACCGCTATCGATATCGCCGCCGCATTCCTCGACGAAATGTTCCGGGCGAATGCCGAGCGTGAGCGTCTCGCCCGCCTTCACCGACGAAGCCTTGAAGGGCAGCGTGAGCGCCTCGCCACCGGGCAGTTCGATGCTGACGCCGGCGGCATCGACACGTTGCACGCGCACGTCCATGAAGTTCATCTTCGGCGAGCCGATGAAGCCTGCGACGAAGCGATTATGCGGCGTGCGATAAAGCTCCAGCGGCGTGCCGATCTGCTCCACGCGCCCATGATTCAGCACGACGATTCGATCTGCCATGGTCATCGCTTCGGTCTGATCGTGCGTGACGTAGATCATCGTCGCGTTGAGTTGCTTGTGCAGCTTGATGAGTTCGAGGCGCATCTGCACGCGCAAGGCGGCATCGAGATTCGAGAGCGGTTCGTCGAAGAGAAACACTTGCGGTTCGCGCACGATCGATCGCCCGATGGCAACGCGCTGACGCTGTCCGCCCGACAACGCGCGCGGCCGGCGTTCGAGCAGTTGACCGATCTGCAGGATCTCGGCTGCGCGCTGCACGCGTTCCTTGATCTGCGCTTCGGGCAGCTTCAGCATGCGCAGTCCGAACGCGATGTTCTCGTACACCGTCATGTGCGGATAGAGCGCATACGACTGAAACACCATCGCCACGCCACGCTGCGATGGTTCGAGTTCGGTGACGTCTTCACCGCCTATCAGTATTTGCCCTGAATCGCTGCGTTCGAGCCCGGCGATGCTTCGCAGCAAGGTGGACTTGCCACATCCCGATGGTCCGACGAAGACCATGAACTCGCGGTCCTTCACCTGAATGTCGACGCCCTTGAGCACATCGGTGCCTGCAAAGGACTTGCGGATCTGCTGTAGATGAACGGCGCTCATGCCTGTCTCCGTCTATGGCCGAGCCACGAGTATGTTCATCGCAGCGCAGCATCGAATGGCTTCGTCGATTTAGTTCTTGACAACCTGTTCGGGCCAAAATATACAATTGTAAAACGGAAATTACAAGTGAAACGACACAGACGGTCTTCGCCGCATACGCCGTGTTTTCCACCCGTTTCCCTTCGCACTCGCAGGAACCGAAAGACGCTACGAACGAATCCGCAAGCCATCACTGCTCTAAAAAAATCAAAGGAGACAGGCATGAAGAAGCGCTTCAACCAGGTGAGACAACTTGGTCCCGTCAAGCACGTAGCGGCTGTCGCGCTACTTGCGGCCAGCGCGGCTTTCGCCGCATCGAACGCACAGGCGTGGACGCTCAAGGAAGCCGCGGAGCCGTATTCTGGCACCACCATCAAGGCCATCTTTCTGGATCGTCCCGGTTACAAGGCAGCACAAACCCTGATACCGCAGTTCGAGAAAGAAACGGGCATCAAGGTGCGCTGGGAAGTGATTCCGTACGAGAACACGCGTGAGAAGGAAGTGCTCAACTTCGTGGGCGGCGGCGATCAGGACATCGTGCTCGTGGACGTGGTTTGGATCGGCGAATTCGCGAGCAACAAGTGGCTCGTGCCCATCAAGAAGTTCACGGACGATCCCAAGCTCGCGGACCCGAATCTCAATCTGAAGGGCTTTTTCCCGATTCTGCTCGACTCGTTCGGCACATGGGACAAGGTCACGTATGGCCTGCCGTTCGATAATTACTCGGGCCTCATGTTCTACAACAAGTGCATGCTGAAGGACGCGGGTTTCGACGAGCCGCCGAAGACCTGGGACGAGTTGCTGACAACCTACGCGCCGAAGCTCACGAAGGGCGACAAGTTCGCTTTCGCGTTGCAGTCGCGGCGCGGCGAGACGCAATCGGCGGATAGCTTCATGCGCGTGTTGTGGCCCAATGGCGGATCGCTTCTCGATGCTAAGTTCAAGTCGAACCTGATGTCGCCGCAATCGCAAGCGGGCCTCGAATACCGGCAAAAGCTGATGAAGTACATGCCGCCGGGTATCGTCGATTTCGATCACGCCGAAGCCGTCAACGCGCTTGCGCAAGGGCAGGTCGCGATGATCACCGAATGGTCCGCTTTCTATCCGACGCTCACCGACCCGAGCAAGTCGAAGCTCGGCAACTGTCTTGCGATCACCACCGAACCGAAGGGGCCGGCGGGACTCAAGCCCGCGCTCGGCGGCTTCTCGCTTGCCGTGAATGCAAAGGCCAGCGCGAAGAAGCAAGCGGCATCGTGGCTCTTCATCCAATGGATCACGTCCGAGGCCATGGCGAAGCCTTATCTCGAGGCGGGCGGCGTGCCGGCACGCACGGCGGTCTATCAGGACAAGGCGGTGCAGGACAAGTATCCGTTCGTGAAGCCGATGGTCGAATCGTGGCAAGGCGGCGTGCCGGATTATCGTCCGCGTTTCCCCGAATGGCCGGCGGTGTCGGAAGTCATCGGCGAATGGGGCAGCAAGATCATGCTCGGTCAGGTGACGGTGAAGGATGGCGCGCAGACCATCGGTCAGAAGACCGAGGACATCCTGAAGAAAGCCGGCTATTACGACGGCAAGAAGCCTTTGCTCAAGTAATCGGCTGAACGCTAAACATCAGGAACCGGAGGCGATCGAATGGCAGGCGTGGCAACTTCTCCAAGGCTCGGAAAGCGGACGCGTTACTTTGGCGTGGTGCCGCGAACGCCTGCCTTCTGGTTCCTGATTCCGGCGATATTCGCGCTGGCGGTCATCGGCATTTACCCGCTGCTGCTGGCGCTCTATAACTCGTTTCATCAGTACAAGCTCGCCGATCTCGCGTCGGGCACGCCGTTCGTGGGCATCGACAATTACGTGGCGACGCTCACCGATCCCTCGTTCTGGGGCGCGCTCGGCCGCACTGCGTTGTTCCTTTGTCTTACCTTGCCGATCGAGGTCGCACTCGGGCTCTTTGCGGCGTTGATGCTGCACCGTATCGACTTGCGATGGATGCGCGCCGCCGCTCGCGTGAGCCTCGTCATTCCAATGGCGACAACTTATGCGGTCGTGGGCCTGATCGGCCGCCTGATCTTCAACCGGCAGTTCGGCGTGGCGAACTATCTGGCGGGCCTCTTCGGCATTCCGCCGCAAGACTGGCTTGCCGATCCGACGCTGGCGTTCGTCTCCGTGATGATCATGGATATCTGGCAGTGGACGCCGTTTTGCGCGCTGATTCTGCTGGCCGGGCTTTCCATGGTGCCGAAGGAAGCCGAGGAAGCGGCGCGCCTCGAAACGCCGAAGTGGAGCATGATTCTTTGGCACTTGCAGCGACCGTATTTGCTGCCGGGTTTGACGGCCATCCTCATTCTGCGCTCGGCCGACATGCTGAAGATGTTCGATGCCGTCTTCACCATGACGCGCGGCGGCCCCGGCACCGCGACGGAGTTCATCAGCATCTATATCCAGCGCGTGGGCTTTCGTCTCTTCGATCAGGGCATGGCGTCCGCTCAGGCCATCATTCTCTTGATCCTGACTATCGTGCTGTCGCGTCTTTATATCCGCTTCGTGTACCGGGAGGCCGCGTGAGTTCTCCGACCCTGCAAGCCGCGAATGGCGGCATGACCAAGCGTGCCCTGCGTGCGCGTGCCGCACGCAAACGCGCCACCGTATGGCACTTTTTCGGTCTGGCGATCGTCTTTCTGTCGTCCGTGTTTCCCTTCTACTGGATGGTGACGACGAGCCTGAAGAGCCAGTCCGACGCGCTCGCGTATCCGCCGAAGTGGCTGTTCAGTCCCACGTTTCATCACTATTCGGCGGCGCTTTTCGAGCATGACGTGGCGGGCAGTCTGCTCAACTCGCTCATCATCGCGAGCAGCACGACGGTGCTTGCCATTCTGCTCGGCGCGCCCGCTGCCTATGCGCTCGCACGCTTCGAATTTCGTGGCAAGGAAGATCTGTGGTTCTGGTTCATCTCGAATCGCATGGTGAGCCCCGTGGTGCTCGCGGTGCCGTTCTTTCTGATTGCGACCAAGCTCGATCTCGTCGATACGCACATCGTGCTGATTCTTCTTTATCTGACGTTCTCGTTGCCGATTGTCGTATGGATCTGCACCGACCAGTTCCGCAATATTCCCGTGGAACTCGACGAGGCCGCGCGGCTCGATGGCGCGTCGCCGTGGCGCGTGTTCTGGCGCATCAACTTGCCGCTCGCGATGCCGGGCATCGTCGTATCCGCCATCTTCGCTTTCATCTTCTCGTGGAACGATCTGCTCTATGCGCTCGTGCTGACACGCACCGATGCCATTACATCGCCGGTCGCCGCGACGAGCTACATGAGCGGTTACGAATTGCCCTGGGGCGAGATCATGGCCACGGGTACGCTGATCGTCCTGCCGATGGTCGTCTTCGCGCTGCTCGTGTCCGGGCGGCTGGTGCAAGGTCTCACGATGGGCGCGGTGAAGTAGACTCCTTCGGCCTTCCATTGTGACCAGACACTCGATATGAGCAAGACAGTACCACCCTTAGCCTTCGCCGAAACCGACGAATCCATCGACTCGGAAGAGGAATTGCAGGCGCGCGTCGCGTGGCACTACTACGTCGGCAACCTGACGCAGCAGGAGATCGCGGAACGTATAGGCAGCAACCGCGTGCGCGTGAACCGCCTGCTCGCGGCAAGCCGCGAGTCGGGTCTCGTGCAGATCACCATCAACAGCAAGATAGCGCCATGCGTCGCGCTGGAAGAAGCGCTCAGCAAACGCTTTGGTCTTGAATGCGCGGTGGTCGTGCCGACCGGTGCGAACACCGAAGCGAACAACGCGGCGCTCGGCATCGGCGCGGCGAGCTACTTTTCGAGGCAGATCGTTGCAGGGCAAACTATCGGGCTTGGCTGGGGACGCACGATCCGCGCCGTGCTGCGCGCCATGCCGCAACGCAGTTATGGCGCGGTGTCAGCGGTGTCGCTGCAAGGCGGCCTCTCGCATTGCCCGAGCATCAACACGTTCGACATCGTTTCCGACTTCGCGGATATCTGCCGCGCGGACGGATATCTGTTCGCCGCGCCCATCTACGTCAGCAGCCAGAAGGCGCGCGATGTGATCCTGCAGGAAGGCACCGTGCGCGAGACCTACGAACTCGCGCGCAACTCCGACCTCGCCCTGTTGACTTGCGGCGATCTGACGGAATCCCTCGTCGTAACCTATGGCATCGACAATCCGGAGCAATTGCGCACGCTCGAAAAAGCAGGCGCGGTCGGCGACATGCTCGGGCATTTCATGGATGAAGACGGCGAGCTGATCGATCATCCGCTGAATCGCCGCACCGTTGCGATCACGCTCGAAGACTTGCGCAAGCTGCGTCGCGTGGTTCTCGTCAGTGGCGGCGCGAAGAAGTTTCATGTCACGCGTGCGGCGTTGCGCGGACGCTATCCGTCGGTGCTCGTGACCGATGAAGACACGGCGCGGCGACTCTGCGACGAACCTTGAAGAGAACATGACCGACACCATCGACCGTAACCGCGAGTTTGCAGGCAAGACCGTGCTCGTCACCGGCGCGGGCAAGGGCATCGGCCACGCGACCGTGCATCTCCTGATCGAACGCGGGGCGCGGGTCGTTGCCTTGAGCCGCAGCGCTGCCGATCTCGCGCAACTCAAGGAAGAGACCGGCTGCGAAACCATTGCCGTCGATCTCGCAAATGCCGATGCCACCCGCGAAGCCGCGCGCGGCGCGCAACCGGTCGATCTGCTCGTGAACTGCGCGGGCATCGCGCAATTGCAGCCGTTCCTCGAGACGACCGCCGAAGCGTTCGATCTCACCATGAACGTCAACGTGCGCGCCGCGATGATCGTCGCGCAGGAGTGCGCGAAGAGCATGATCGCGCGCAATGCGGGCGGGGCCATCGTCAACGTGTCGAGCTTGTCGGCGACCGTCGGCTTGCCGTTGCATGCGGCGTATTGCGCGTCCAAGGGCGGACTCGACGCAATGACGCGCGTGATGGCCGTCGAACTCGGACCGCACGGCATCCGCGTCAACGCCGTGAACCCTGTCGTGACGATGACGCCCATGGCCGAGCGAGCCTGGAGCGACCCCGTCAAATCCGGCCCGATGCTCGCGCGCATTCCGCTGAACCGCTTCGTGCAGCCCGTGGAAGTGGCGCGCTCCATCGCCTATCTGCTAAGCGACGATTCCAGCATGGTCAGCGGCGTGAGCCTCGCCATCGACGGCGGCTTTCAGGCGGGCTAGCCAACAATAAACATTTCAAGGAAGGAACGACGATGGAAGCACTGGTTCTCGAAGAAGCACGGCGTATCAGCTTGCGGCCGTTCAGCTTGCCGCAGGTGGTCGGACCGCGCGACGTGCGTATCCGCATTCACACGGTGGGCATTTGCGGCAGCGACATTCACTATTACCAGCATGGCCGCATAGGACCGTTCGTCGTCAATGAGCCGATGGTGCTCGGGCATGAAGCGTCGGGCACGGTCATCGAGGTCGGCGATGAAGTGAGCAATCTCAAGGCGGGCGACCGCGTGTGCATGGAACCCGGCGTGCCGGACATGGAGTCGCGTGCATCGCGTGAAGGGCTTTATAACCTGGACCCCAAGGTGCGCTTCTGGGCCACGCCGCCCGTGCATGGCTGTCTCGCGCCGTTCGTCGTGCATCCCGCGGCCTTCACGTACAAGTTGCCGGACAACGTGAGCTTTGCCGAAGGCGCGATCGTCGAGCCGCTCTCCATCGGCTTGCAGGCCGCGAAGAAAGCCGCGATCAAGCCGGGCGATGTCGCCGTCGTGCTGGGTGCGGGCACCATCGGCATGATGTGCGCGCTGGCGGCGCTCGCAGGTGGATGCAGCCGCGCCATCGTCTGCGATCTCGTGCAGGAGAAGCTCGATCTCATTGGCGCGGTGCAGGGCGTGACGGCCGTGAATATCCGCGAACGCAATGCGAAGGACGTGATCGCCGAACTGACCGACGGCTGGGGCGCGGATATCGTGATCGAGGCGAGCGGTAATGAAAAGGCCTTCGAGGGCATTGTCGATCTGTTGTGTCCCGGTGGCTGCCTCGTGCTGGTCGGCATGCCGCAGCGCGCCATTGCCCTCGATGTGGTCGCCGTGCAGATCAAGGAAGCGCGCATCGAATCCGTATTCCGCTACGCGAATATTTTCCCGCGTGCGATCCAGTTGATCGCATCCGGCAAGCTCGATGTGAAGCCGTTCATCTCGCGCACATTTCCCTTCGCCGATGGTATCAAGGCGTTCGAGGAAGCATCGAGCGGCCTGCCTACGGATGTGAAAGTGCAGATCGTGCTCGAAGAATAACGATCGCCAAAACGATAACCGGAGACACGAACATGACGGATATGACGGCCATTGTGTGCCGCGCGCCGAAGGACTATCGCGTGGAGCGCGTCGCGCGCCCGACGCCGGGCAGAAACGAGATCGTCATTCGCATTGCCGCATGCGGAATTTGCGCGAGCGACTGCAAATGCTGGTCGGGCGCGAAGATGTTCTGGGGCGGCCCGAACCCTTGGGTCAAGGCGCCGGTCATTCCAGGCCATGAATTCTTCGGCTATGTGGAAGAACTGGGCGAGGGGGCGGCCGAGCACTTCGGCGTGAACGAGGGTGACCGCGTGATTGCCGAACAGATCGTGCCGTGCGCGAAGTGCCGCTATTGCAAGTCCGGGCAATACTGGATGTGCGAAGTGCATAACATCTTCGGCTTTCAGCGTGAAGTGGCGGATGGCGGCATGGCCGAATACATGCGCTTCCCGCCGACAGCCATCGTTCACAAAATTCCGGACGGCATCTCGCTCGAAGATGCCGCGATCATCGAGCCGCTCGCGTGTGCCATTCATACGGTGAATCGCGGCGATATTCAACTAAGCGATGTCGTCGTGATCGCAGGCGCGGGACCGCTCGGTTTGATGATGACGCAAGTCGCGCATCTCAAGACGCCCAGGAAGCTGGTCGTGATCGATCTCGTGGATGAGCGGCTGGAACTCGCGCGCGAGTATGGCGCGGATATCACCATCAATCCCAAAAGTGATAACGCGCTCGACATCATCCGCTCGATCACGGACCAATACGGTTGCGATGTCTATATCGAAACCACAGGCGTGCCTGCCGGCGTGTCGCAAGGGCTGGAATTGATTCGCAAGCTCGGACGCTTCGTGGAGTTCTCCGTGTTCGGTGCGGATACGACGGTCGACTGGTCGATCATCGGCGACCGCAAAGAACTCGACGTGCGCGGCGCGCATCTCGGTCCTTATTGCTATCCCATCGCTATCGACTTGCTGGCGCGCGGGCTCGTGACTTCCAAGGGCATCGTCACGCACGACTTTTCCCTGGAAGAATGGGACGAAGCGATCAAGACCGCCAATTCACTCGACTCAATCAAGGTTTTGCTCAAGCCTAAGAGCGCTTGAAGCAGGTGTTGCAAGCGCGCCGCATTTTCTTAAGCAGGCGTTTTCTTGCTGACATAACCCGTACTAAGATGTAACGGTCAACGACGACGCTCGCCGAGGCCGAATGTGAGACGAAAGGATCTGCTCTATCTTGCGATTCTGGCGCTTCTTCTAAAGTTCTTGCCTGTCCTTGCGCTCTGTTTCCTGGCAAGCGGCTTAGCGGATTTTCAACGCAGCCGCCAGTTCGATGCAGCAAACTGGCGGCGTTATTTTCTTGGCAATGGCCTGCTTACGTGGGTGCTTTCTCCCTTCAATTTGCTGGTCGATCTCATCTGCGAACGGAATCACGGCGTCTACGATCTCTCGCAGTTACCGGCCGCGCATCAAGACGAGATCCGCTCGATCATCGCCGCTTTCAACGACCATCTTCCGCTAGTGAACGCGCGCCTCGGAGGGCAAATGGCAAGCAAGCGCCGCGGCATGTGTTTCGTGCGCTGGTACGGCATGCCTGTCGATAGTTCGCTTGACCTACCGGAAATGGCGCGCGACTTCAAATACGTCAAGACCATCGGCATATCGGTTTTCAATGAGCGGCAGAGTACGTCAGTGCATTACGGACCGCTGCGTCTTACCTTGCGTTGTCTTTACAACCTCCGTCCTATCGACGGCGAAAATGTCTTTATCGAAGTAGCGGGGCTTCGTCATTATTGGCACGACGATCCGCTATTCATTTTCGACGATACGCTCGTGCATCGGTCGGTCAACGAATCTGATCGCTTGCGGTACTGCATTTTTCTCGATGTCTTGAGGCCTTCGCATTTTGCGCGCGTGCTTGACGTCATGGTCGCGGCGGTGCGTCTTGGCGTCATGTCCATGCGACGTGTGTTCTATGCAAACTGGGAAATGATTCGCTAGCTTGCCAATAGGCGAGAGGGCCGTGAAGCAACTCGCCTTAGCTTTTATCATGCAACTAACTGTCGATCGCGCTTGGTACTTTATGTTGACGCCTTAAAGCAAATGCCTCATTCCTTAAGCCTGCAAAGCAACATGGTGCTAAAGCCGTCTGAGCTAAAGGCGTCGCCATCCATGCTCCTTTTTTAATGCGGCGCTACAATCCGCTTGCCTCGTGCTTAGTCGCCTTGCATTCGAGACGCGATGAATTCAAAGACTGACGGCCGCCCCACGCCTTCAGCCTCATGCGATATCCGATAACCATTAATAAGCCGGAGCCGCCCAATGACCACGCTTTCCATCAACGGCCAGACGCATACCGTCGATGCGCCGCCCGACATGCCCTTGCTTTGGGTGCTGCGCGATCTTGTGGGCCTGACGGGCACCAAGTTCGGCTGTGGCATCGCGCAATGCGGCGCCTGCACCGTTCATCTCGACGGCGTCGCCGTGCGTTCATGCGTGCTGCCTGTGGCGGCTGTCGGTGAGCGCAAGGTGACGACGATCGAAGCCGTCGGCGACACACCCGCTGGCAAGAAGGTGCAGACCGCATGGCGTCAACTGGATGTGGTGCAGTGCGGCTACTGTCAGTCCGGACAAGTCATGTCCGCGACCGCATTGCTCACGACCGTTCCCAATCCGACCGACGACGACATCGACGCCGCGATGGCGGGCAACATCTGCCGCTGCGGGACGTATCACCGCATCCGTGCGGCGATCAAGCAAGCCGCGAAGGAGGCCTGAGATGTCGCAAGGCTTAATCGAGGCGGGACGTCATGCGTCGCGCGGGGCATTCTCGCGCCGTGCATTCCTCAAGTTCGGCGTAACGATAGGCGCGGCTGCCAGCGGCGGCTTATTGATCGGCTTTAGTCTGCCGGCCGCGAGCCAGGATCAGAAGAGCGGCAAGTCCGTTATTGCCGGCGATGGTGTCGAAACGCCGCAAGACGGCATATTCGCGCCCAACGCCTTCGTGCAGATCGACAAGAACGGCAAGGTCACGCTCATCATGCCGAAGGTCGAGATGGGACAAGGCGTTTATACGGCGCTGCCCATGCTGATCGCCGAAGAGCTGGAAGTGCCGCTCGACAGCGTAGCGATTGCGCATGCGCCGCCCAACGAAAAGCTTTTCATGGACCCGTTGCTGGGCGGTCAGCTCACCGGCGGTTCAACGTCGATTCGTTATGCATGGGAACCGATGCGCAAGGCAGGCGCCGCCGCACGCATGACGCTCATAGCGGCTGCGGCGCAGCAATGGCAATGCGATGCATCGACATGCAGCGCCGCAGGCGGCAAGGTCACGCAGGCATCCAGCGGGCGCAGCGCAAGTTATGGCGAACTCGTCGAAGCAGCCGCCAAATTGCCGGTTCCCAAAGACATCAAGCTTAAAGACCCCAAGGACTTCAAGCTGATCGGCACGCCCCCCAAGCGTTTGGATTCTCCCGAAAAAGTGGATGGCACGGCGGTATTCGGTCTCGACGTGCACTTGCCCGACATGGTCTATGCGGCCATCGTGAACTGCCCGGTGTTCGGCGGCACGCTCGTTTCAGTCGACGACAGTCACGCCAAAAAAATCCCGGGCGTGAAGCAGGTCATCAAGTTCGACAACGGCGTGGCGGTCATCGGCGATCATACGTGGGCCGCCAAACGTGGCGCGGCCGCGCTCGTGATCGAATGGAACGAAGGCGCGGGCGCGAACACATCGACGAAACAGCTTGTCGATGAAATGGCGAGCGCATCACGACGCTCGGGCGCCGTGGCGCGCAAGGACGGCGATGTCGACAAGGCGTTCGCCAATGCCAAGACGCGTGTCGATGCCGTCTATGTGCAGCCGTTGCTCGCACACGCGACGATGGAGCCGATCAACTGCACGGTGCACGTGCGCGCCGATGGTTGCGATGTCTGGCTAGGCACTCAGGTGCCCACGCGTGTCGTCGATGCAGGCGTCAAAGCCACGGGCTTGCCGCCCGAAAAGATCGTCGTGCATAACCATCTGCTCGGCGGCGGCTTCGGTCGACGGCTCGAATTCGACATGGCCACGCAAGCGCTCAAGATAGGCAAGCAGCTTGGCGTGCCGGTCAAGGTCACATGGTCGCGCGAGGAAGACATTCAGCACGACATGTTTCGTCCTTGCTATCACGACACGCTGTCGGCCGGTCTCGATGCGAACGGCAAGCCCGTGGCGTGGACGCATCGCATCGTCGGTTCGTCGGTGCTTGCGCGTTTTGCGCCGCCGGCGGTGAAGAATGGCATCGACCCGGATGCGGTGGAAGTCTCCGCCGATCTTCCCTACGATCTGCCGAATCAACTCGTGGACTACGTGCGCCAGGAGCCACGCGAGGTGCCGACCGCATTCTGGCGCGGCGTGGGACCGACGCGTGGCACGTTCGTCGTGGAGAGTTTCATCGACGAACTCGCGGCGCAGGCGAAGATCGATCCCGTGCAGTATCGACGCGATCTGCTCGGCAAGTCGCCGCGCGCGCGCAATGTGCTCGATGTCGCCACGCAGGCGGCGGAATGGGGCAAGCAAACCATGCCGCAAGGTCAGGGGCGCGGCGTGTCGGTCATGCATGCGTTCGGCAGTTACTTCGCAATCGTGGCGGACGTCGCGGTCGATAAAGCCGGCGCGGTGAAGGTCAGTCGAATCGTATGCGCGGTGGATTGCGGCATGGTCGTCAATCCGAATACGGTCGAGGCGCAGGTGCAAGGCGGCATCATATTCGGCATTACGGCGGCGCTTTATAGCGAGATCACGATCAAGGACGGCCGCGTCGAGCAGAGCAATTTCACCGACTACCGGATACTGCGTATTCACGAAACGCCGCCGGTGGAAGTGCATATCGTCAAGAGCAGCGAAGCGCCGGGAGGAATCGGCGAACCGGGCACGGCGGCACTCGCCCCCGCCATCACCAATGCGATTTATGCCGCCACCGGCAAGCGACTGAGGCAATTACCAGTCGGCAACCAGTTGCAAAGCGCTTGACGGAGGCCGACATGAAAAACGTATTCAAGCCTCTCGTGGCTGCCTGTTTTGCAGCGTATGCCGTGACGTCGACACTCGCGCATGCAGCGGATGCATCCGCCGATGCACTCGTCGCACGCGGCGCTTACCTTGCCAAAGCCGGCGATTGCGTGGCCTGCCATTCCGCTCCGCGCGGCAAACCCATGACCGGCGGCTTGCCGATGATGACGCCGTTAGGCGCCATCTATACGACCAATATCACGCCCGACCCCGACACAGGCATTGGCCGCTATACGGAAGAGGATTTTGCTAAAGCCTTGCGCGAGGGCGTTGCCAAGGATGGCCATAATCTTTATCCGGCCATGCCTTATCCGTCTTATGCAAAGATCAACGATGAAGACATGCATGCGCTTTATGCGTATTTCATGCATGGCGTCGCGCCGATCAAGCAGGCTAATCGCGAACCAGACTTCAAATGGCCGCTTACCATGCGCTGGCCGCTCAAGCTTTGGAATCTGGTATTTCTCGAGAAGGGCGTGTACCGCGATAAATCCGGCAAGGATGTCGCCTGGAACCGTGGCGCCTATCTCATTCAAGGCCTGGGCCATTGCGGCTCGTGTCATACGCCACGAGGTATCGCGTTCCAGGAAAAAGGACTCGACGAAACGAGCAGCGTCTATTTAAGCGGGGGCTTGCTCGACAACTGGTTTGCATCGAACCTCACCGCCGAACACAACACCGGTCTCGGCCGATGGAGCGAGCAGGATATCGCGACGTTCCTCAAAACCGGCGCGAACGGGCACGCGTCCGCATTCGGCGCAATGACGAGCGTGATCAACAACAGCACGCAAGCCATGAACGACAGCGATGTGGCGGCCATGGCGAGTTATCTGAAGTCGCTGCCGGCAGCGGGCGGTAACGGCAACGCGCCGTATTCGTATGATGCCAAGGCCACGAAGGTGTCCCTGGCGCGTCCGGCTGCATCGGATTCGGGCGCGCGTGTCTACACGGCGTACTGCATGCATTGTCACGGCGTGGACGGTCGTGGCTTTGCGCCGATGCTCGCGCCTTTGGCGGGCAATCCCAACGTGCTGGAAAAGGATGCGTCGTCGCTCATCAACGTGACGCTGAACGGTACTGGCGACCTCGTCATTCAAGGCGTGCCGGCGCCTTATCCCATGCCTCGCTATGCGCCGGTACTGAGCGATCAGCAGATAGCCGACGTACTAACGTTCGTTCGCGGCGCATGGAACAACAACACGCCCGCCGTCAACGTCGAGGACGTCACCAAAATGCGCAAGTCGACGCAGGCGGCGCGTTGAGCCGCGTCAAGTGGAAAAATCGACGACGTCGAGCGTGACCGAACTCGACGGATGAGCAAGGAATTTACGATGAACGCGAGCGCTGATGCGCTCGTAGCCATCGCTTAACGCTTTGAGCAGACGCTCGTCGGTAGCACCGACGGGCGCCCAGAAATATTGCTCCAATGCCTTGCGCGTGATGTTGCACTGAATGGCCTGCTCGCGCGAGAAGGCAACGAAACTGACGGACGCGCGGTCCGCCGAGACGCTGGCATTGACGTTCATCTTGCTTGTCATGATTCGACAGGGTTGTCCGGTTCGCGGTTTTTATTTTGTCAGAAATTCGCCGCTCCGCGCATGCTTCGTCGTTCGGCAAACGTGCGCAAGCAGGCAAACGACTTCCTTCATTACGGTGACATGGGAAGCCGCTAAAGTATTCTAAAGGGTTTGCCGAACGTTCGTTCGCTAATGCATTACGCGTTCGCTTTCCCCGCCGCGTCTCAAATGGCGGGCCGGACGGCCCGCACGAGCTACAGACGCTTGTCATTTTCGACAAAAGAATGGAAAGAAAAATAAAAACAATGCATGCTCAGGTGTACTACTCTAGATCGAATGTCCAGAGCAGTGTCTCCACCAAGAGCAGGAGTCGATAACGGTTCGACCTGGCGCGGCTCGCCCCGGTGTCAAAGATGGCGCGTCGTGCATTCCCGAAAGTTCACCAGGCAGCGGTCCGGCTCGCTTCGCGGACGTCTGTTGCCGCCAGCAGGAGCGGAACATGAAGCTTCCATCGACGATGGATCCCTGGAGCCGTACCCTGGCATTGCTCGATAGCCGGTCAAGCCGACGATCGCAGTCTGGCGAGACCCATGGGCTGATGCCGCGTGCCTTCACGCGCGAGCCATCGAACGCATTAGCGCGGGCGGCGGGCGCGGAAAGCGTGAACATTCGCGTGTTGGAGCGCTTGAGCGAATCGACACTGGCGCTTTCATGGCACGATCCCACTTCATTCAATTATTCAGAGCAGGTGTGGGCGCTTTGCACGGCGCGCAAGGGCGGAACGTGCGTGCTAAGCGGGCAGGTGATCAGGCGCGGGCAGCCGGTGTATCGGCCAAGGCGCGTGGGCAGTTCCGTGCCGCTCAATAGCGGCGCGATGATTCTCGCGGGCGCGCTCGTGACGGATGTGCACGAGCCTGCCGAGATGGCGCAGGAAAGCTGAGAAGTCGTCAAGAGGGCGTGTGCAATGCACGCCTCGCCACACCGCTTTTTTGATTGTTTCGCCAACGCCATATTCATCAAGCCATTGCGCCGTGCGCGGTTAAAGCACGTTAAGCGCATCGAACGCAATTAGGCCGAAAGCAATAAAAAGTAATCTTTTGAGCGATTGCCGCTATAACAATGGTATCGCTTTAAGATGTCTCGACGGGTGAGTGTGCGCGTCGAGATTAATGCTTCATTGTTTAAGCCTTTATCAATTCTCGTACGCTCATTCCCTAGACCTATGCAGGATATCAAACGGGGGAAGAATGGTTACATTGGCTCAGTTGGAAACTCAGATTCAAAAATTGCAGCGCCGTGCAGATGCATTGCGTGAACGTAAATCGAGCGAGGTCATCGCAAACATTCGCGCGCTGATGCAGGAATATGGCCTGACTACGGCGGATCTCGACAAGAGCGACAGTTCCCCTGGCGTCAAGAAGCGCGGGCGTCCGGTGGGGTCGAAGAATGTGGCTTCGTCCAGGAAGGCCGTCAAGAAATCGAAGATGCCGCCCAAGTATCGTGATCCCGCGAGCGGTCTGACTTGGAGTGGGCACGCGCGTCCACCGGCCTGGATCAAGGATGTAGCAGACCGTAGCGTGTATTTGATCGATGGCGCATCGAACGGCAAAACGGGCGCGCGTCGTGACAGTCCGGCAGGATCGTCTAAGGCAGCGGGCGCCAAGAGCAAAGCTCGTCCGGCAGGAAAGAAAGCGGCAAGCGTGCAAGAAGCAAGTACTTGAAAATGCGCTTAGCGCGGTTTAATCCCGCTAAGCAAGCAATGGACTGCGCATGCCGGAATAGCCGCTTGCGCGATCGTAGGCAAGCCCGACTTGCAACACGGCAAGATCCATTTGCGCCGGCCCGATTATTTGTATTCCGGCTGGCAAACCCGCAGGACCGAAACCGGCTGGCGCGCACAACGCGGGTAAGGACGCCATGGTTGCGGGCACCACGGTTTCCATCCATCGGTGATAGGTATCCATTGTTCGTGCGCCTATGGAATGAGGCCACTTGAGCGTGGCATCGAAGGGGAAGACTTGTGCCGCAGGCAGCACCAGAAAATCATAACTTTCGAATAGCGCGTTCAGCGTTTGATACCACGCCGAACGGTCCAGTGCGGCGCGGTAGACGTCTTCTCCCGAAAGACCCAGTCCGCGCTCGATTTCCCATACGGCTTCGGGCTTTAGCAATGCGCGCTTAGCGGCATCGCGATAAAGCGGCGCATTTGCGCCCGCGATGGCGAAGCTGCGTAAATCGATCCACGCTTGCCACAAGCGATTGAAATCGAATTTCAACTCTGCCGCTTCAACCGTGCAACCTGCCGTTTCAAAGTGACGCAAGGCGGCGCTACAGGTATCGAGCAAGGACGTCTCGGTAGGTAGATATCCGTTTAGATCGCCCAGCCAGCCGATTCGCGTGCCACGCATATCGCGCTCCAAGGCACTGGCAAATGCCGCCGGTGAATCGTTGCGGCGCGAGAGTGGGGCGCGCGCATCGAATCCCGCTTGCACCGAAAGCAGGAAGCCGAGTTCGGGGACCGTGCGCGCCATTGGACCGGCGACGCTGAATTGCTGATAGAACACTTCGTCGGCGGGGCCATACGGCACGCATCCCGGTGTACTGCGAAATCCGAACACGTTGTTGAATGCCGCAGGCGTGCGCAGCGAGCCCATCATGTCCGATCCATCGGCCACGGGAAGCATGCGCAACGCGACCGCAACGGCTGCGCCGCCACTGCTTCCGCCAGCCGACCGAGATGGATCGAATGCGTTGCGCGTCAAACCATAAACGGGGTTATAGGTATGTCCGCCAAGGCCGAACTCGGGAGAGTTGGTGCGGCCAATGAAGACCGCGCCTGCGCGACGCGTGCGTTCGAAAATAAACGCATCGGTTTGCGTGATTTGCTTGGCTAAGAGGGGCGAGCCTTTGGTCGTCACCATGCCGGCGACGGGCAAAATGTCCTTGGGCGCTTGAGGAAAACCATGCAACACGCCAAGACTTCCGCCATGCGCCAATTGCGTGTCGCGCTCGCGTGCGAGCTTTAGAAGACTCTCGCGATCCTGCATCGCGACTATCGCGTTGACTTGCGGGTTCAGGCGATCCACTTGCGCCAGATACGCGTTCATCACTTCGACGCAAGATACTTCTCGTGCATGGATAGCTTGGGATAGCGCAATGGCGTCGAGTGCAACGATATCGTTGGTGGGCAAGGAAGCAAGCCTGGTCATATGCGTTTAGCGATTAAATTCGGGTAACACATATCCCGCGACTTCCTCGATGACCGCGCGTGCCTCGCGCCGCTCAGAAGAAACGTTCAGCGTGACATGATGCGTGCCGTTATCCCGCATGGCGCGCAGCAGGTCGATCAACGCGCGATAACCCGTGCGATAGCCAAGAGAAATATCGCTGGCGGGTTCGTCGGGATCTTCGCTCAAGTCGAGACGCATGGCCACGCCGAATGCGCGAAATTCGCCGGGCGACACGCGCTCGACCGCTGCGCGCCACATGCTATAGCGGCCGCGCTGCGCTTGCGGTTCGCGGTGATAAGTCATCCAGCCAAGCGAGTGACGCGCAATCCAGTCGACGCTTTGACCGCCGGAGCCGACTGCGATCAGGGGAATCGAAGCGTCCTGCTCAGGCAGCAGAAAGAACGCGGGCGCACCTTCGGGCTCGCGGTCCGGAATGACGCGCGAGGGCACCTCGATGGCCGCAGCGAGCGTCTCCCAATGCCGTTTGTATAAGTCGCGGCGTTCTTCAGGATCGCGCCCGAAGGCCGCATATTCGGGCGGCCTGTCACCGGAGCCGACACCGAGAATGAAGCGTCCACGCGAAAGCGTATTGACGGAAACGGCGCCCTTGGCGATATGAAGCGGGTGTCTCAACGTGAGCACGATTGCTCCGCTTGCAAGCGCTATACGCTGCGTATTCGATGCAAGCGCGCCGAGCAGCACCCACGGATCGAGGTGTCCGACGGGATCGGGATAGTCGATGCTATTGAGCGGGACATCGCGCACCCATAGCGCACGAAAGCCGAGTTGATCTGCAAGACGCGCGAGTTCTAGCTGCTCGCTAAAGTCCACTACGGTCCGGCCCGACGTTACCAAGGGAAGCGTAAGGCCGATGGAGAGCTTGCCGGGTGCGAACAGCGTGTTCGCGATGGAAGAGGCGGACATGGCACTCGACGGAAGATGAGAAGGGCATGCTCCATCGATACTATCACTCGGCAAAGAAGCCCGACGCCGTCAAGCGCCGGGCTGTTCATGGCGTTAAATCGCGGGCACCACACGGCGATGCGTTACGAGCGATACGGCGAACGTCACGACGATATTCACCGCCAGCGCAATCAGGCCGATATAAAGCGGCCACGATCCCGCGCCTACATGCAGGACATACACCGGCTTGAGCCCTTGCGAGATGGCAAGTCCAGTGCCGAGCACGATTCCGACGAGCCAGCCGAGAAAGAGGCCGGGCATCGTCATGCGGCGCGTGTAGAGACTGAACACGATAGCGGGGAATATTTGCAGAATCCACACGCCGCCGAGCAATTGCAGGTCGATGGCATATTGCGTCGGCAGGAAGACGATGAACAGCAGCGCGCCGAACTTCACGACGAGCGATACCACCTTGGCCGTCGCGGCTTCCGAAGCGGGCGTCATGTCCGGCGAGATCAGCGGTCCCCACAAGTTGCGTGTGAAAAGATTCGCCGCGCCGATCGACATGATCGCGGCCGGCACGAGCGCACTAATGGCAATGGCCGCCGCCGCGAAGCCCACGAACCACGAGGGAAACAGCGTGTTGAAGAGCGCGGGCACGACATCCGACGCCGATTTCACATGAATGCCCGCCGCGATCGCCATATAGCCGAGCAATGCGATCAGGCCCAGCAGCAAGGTATAAGCAGGCAGAAAAATTGCGTTCTTGCGCACCGTGGTCGCGGACGACGAAGACAGCACGGCGGTCATGGTATGCGGATACATGAATGCCGCAAGCGCCGATCCAAGCGCAAGCGAAGCATACGCCGTGAATTGCGCGGGCTTGAGCGTGATGCCCGTTGCGCCGCCCTTGGCCTTGAAGAACTGATCGGCGGTATCGAACACATGCGCATAGCCGCCGAGCTTCGACGGAATGACCCACACGGCCGCGATCACGACGATATAGATCATGATGTCCTTGACGAACGCGATCATCGCGGGCGCGCGCAGGCCGCTCGTGTAGGTGTAGAGCGCGAGGATCACGAACGCGACGATCAATGGCAATTCGCCCGTCACGCCAAGTCCCTTGATGACCACCTGCATGCCGACCAGTTGCAGCGCGATATAAGGCATGGTCGCGACGATGCCTGTCAACGCGATGGCAGCAGGAAACCACTTGCCGCCGTATTCGCCGTGCACATAGTCCGCAGCGGTGATGTGATTTTTGGCGTGCGCGATTTTCCAGAGCTTGGGCATTACCGCGAACACGAACGGGTACACGATGATCGTATAAGGCAGCGCGAAAAAGCCGTACGCGCCGACCGAATAGACCAGTGCGGGAACCGCGATCACCGTATAGGCGGTATAGAAATCGCCACCGACCAGGAACCACGAAATCAAAACGCCGAATTGCCGGCCGCCCAAGCCCCATTCATGGAGTTGCGTAAGATCGCCACGCTTCCAGCGCGCCGCAAAGAAGCCGACGACGGTGACCAACAGAAAGAACGCGATGAAGATGGTCATCGCAACCGGATTGACTGGATTGAGATCGTTCATTTGATGCCCCGATACACGACATAAAGCAAAAGCGACGTGAGCGGCACCCAAAGAAACTGATACCAGTAGAAGAAGGGAAAGCCTGCGAACGATGGATGCGTGTCGTTATAAAACGGCAGCCAGAGCAGGGCAATATAGGGAATCAAAAGAGTCGCCCAGAGCCATGGACGGTTCTTGTTTTGGTCGCTCGTGTCGGGTTCCAACGCTGGTTCTCCTCATACGTCGTTGCGGGTTCGAGGCGCGGCGCAGTATCGTCTTTTGTCTGCGCCTGGCGCTGCGAGCGAATTATCCAAGATATTTGTAATTGATGCGCGCATGTCACGCTATCTTCGTTTAATGCTTACGTGTTCCTTTCCGGTTACGTCAAGCATTAGCTAAACCATCGCTTATAGTTGGTCCTGGCACGATGCGCTAAAGCTAAGCCGCCTCGAAGACGATCAGCATTGCACGCCTGACGCTAAAGCCCGCGGGATCGATCGACACACTCATGCTTCGTCGGACGATCCTTCGAGGTCGATTCCCAATTCAGCCGCCATGCGCTGAACCATCGCTCTTAGCTGGTTGACTTCAAGTGTCAGGCGCTTTTGCTCGGCCTTGAGCGATTCGACTTCCGATGGCGACCAAGACTCGCGTTCAGCGACATCGCGCACGGGAAAATCGCTCATGCTCACTTCGCCGCATAGCAAATGCACCCAGCGGCTTTCGCGCTCGCCCGGCACGCGCGGCAGTTTCATCACGCGCGGCGGGTCGTTGGAAGCGAGCTCATCGAGAAAGCTCTCCACGGAGGAGATGTCCGCGAAGCCATGCAGACGCGCGCTGTTCGAACGCAATTCTGCAGCGGTTTGCGGGCCGCGCAAGAACAACGTAGCGAGCAAGGCAACCGATTGGCTCGGCACACCAAGCACACGATTGACGTTATGTTCGAAACGCGGCACGCGGCTGCTGCTGCCTTCCATCACGAGCGAGAGGCGCTTCAATCCGTCGATGGTCGTGAGGACTTCGTCCTCGCTCACGTTCATGACTGGAGCCCGTGCGGTCTTCTGGTTGCATCCCGAGGTGAGGGAGTTGAGCGATAAAGGATAAGTGTCCGGCACGGTATGCTGCTTTTCTACGAGCACGCCAAGGACGCGTGCTTCGAGTGGCGTGAGTTCGCGCAAGGCAGGGCGCGAAGCGGGAGAAGAGGGCGTATTCATAAACTGTCGGAGACTGGCGGTGAGACGCTTATGATACCGGTGGAGCGCAACGATTCATGCGTACGCGCACCGTCGTGCGGCCGTCTGGCTTCCTCAGACTGTGCACTCGTTCGGACCGATGCGCTTTTCTGGTGCATGGATGTTGGCATCGGCGCAATATAAAGGTGTTTTTATTCCGGCTTGTACCATTGGCATTGAAGTTGCTTTTTGATTGAACGGCACTGGGCTGCCCGCGCATTCGATGCAGACGAAAATCGTGGCTATCGTTGGCATCGCGCTTAGAGGTCGCCTAAGAAACAACACGACATACCGGTTGAGTCCGGTCGGCCGCGTCGTTCAGGCTTTCGAGCGTTTGCGAGTGCAACCAGAATTACGAGCGAAGGGGCGCCGCCCCAGCATGCACTTCATATGGAAGACCGGTTATGACGCAAGCATTCTTCAACGAGATGTTCGAGCAAAGCGTGCTGGAGGCGCGCGGTGTGCCAGCGGCAGCCTTCAATGACGTGGGCGATCCGCGCAAGCATTACCGCGATTTCATGACCTGGCTCATCGCGCAGAGCGAACAGCAAATCAGCCTCAAGCGCGCCGAAGCCGATCTCAACTTTCGCCGCGTCGGCATTACGTTCGCAGTCTATGGAACGAGCGATACATCCGGCAGCATTCCCGAGCGCACCATTCCCTTCGATGTCATTCCGCGCATCTTTCCCGCAGACGAATGGAAAGCGCTAGAGCGCGGTTTGCGGCAACGCGTCAATGCGCTCAATCGGTTTATTCACGACATCTACCACGAGCAGAACATCATTCGCGCGGGCATCATTCCCGAGGCGCAGATTCTCAACAATTCGCAGTATCGGCCGGAGATGCGCGGCGTTAAGGTGACGCGCGACATCTATGCGCATATCGCGGGTATCGATATCGTGCGCGCGGGCCAGGGCGAGTTCTACGTACTCGAAGACAATCTGCGTGTGCCGTCGGGCGTGTCCTACATGCTTGAAAACCGCAAGATGATGATGCGGCTCTTTCCCGATCTGTTCGCGCGTAACCGCGTGGCGCCGGTTGCGCATTACCCCGATTTGCTGCTCGATACATTGCGCGCGGCGGCACCCGCAGGCGTTGAAAATCCGACGATCGTCGTGATGACGCCCGGCATGTATAACTCGGCGTATTTCGAGCACACGTTCCTAGCGCAGCAAATGGGCGTCGAGTTGGTCGAAGGACAGGATCTCTTCGTCGACCACGACTTCGTGTATATGCGCACGACGCAAGGGCCGCAGCGCGTCGATGTGATCTATCGCCGCGTGGATGACGACTTCCTCGATCCGCTCGTGTTCCGCGAAGATTCGTCGCTCGGCGTTCCGGGCCTCATCTCGGCATATCGCGCGGGCAACGTGTCACTCTGCAATGCGGTAGGAACAGGCATTGCCGACGACAAATCGATCTACCCGTATGTGCCGGACATGGTGCGCTTCTATCTCGGCGAAGAGCCGATACTCAACAACGTGCCGACATGGATGTGCCGCAAGCCAGACGACTTCAAGTATGTGCTCGATCACTTGCCCGAACTCGTCGTGAAGGAAACGCATGGCGCGGGCGGCTACGGCATGCTGGTCGGCCCGGCATCGACGACCGCGCAGATCGCCGAGTTTCGCAAGGTGCTCGAAGCGCATCCGGACAAATACATCGCGCAGCCTACGCTCGCGCTATCCACATGCCCGACGTATGTGGAGGCAGGCATCGCGCCGCGCCATATCGATCTGCGTCCGTTCGTGCTGTCGGGCAATGAGGTGCGCATGGTGCCGGGCGGCCTTACTCGGGTCGCGCTACGTGAAGGTTCTCTTGTCGTGAATTCGTCGCAAGGAGGCGGAACCAAGGACACGTGGGTGCTTGAACGCTAAGAGCCCCGGCTCGAGAATCGAGACGCGAACCTCCATATCAACAACCGGGAAAACCCATGCTGAGCCGTACCGCGGATCATCTCTTCTGGATGGCGCGCTATACCGAACGCGCCGAAAACACCGCGCGCATGCTCGACGCGAACTATCAGCTTTCGCTCTTGCCGCAGTCCGACGAATATGCGGAACTGGGCTGGCGCGCGATGCTTTCCATCTCCGAACTAAGCGGCATCTATTCCGCCGCGCACCACGGCATGAAGAGCCACGAGGTCGTCGACTTCATGGCGCGGGACATGTCGAATCCCTCATCCATCGTGAGTTGTCTGCGGGCTGCTCGCGAGAATGCACGCGCTGTACGCAGTTCGACGAACAGCGAGTTGTGGGAATCGCTCAATACGACGTGGCTCGACTGTCAGCGCATGCTGGCCGATGGCATTCTCGAGCGCGAGCCCTATACCTTCTTCGAGTGGGTGAAGTTTCGTTCGCATCTCTCGCGCGGGGTTCAGCTCGGCACGCTCGTCAAGGACGATGCGTTTTACTTCATGCGTCTCGGAACCTTCATCGAACGTGCGGATAATACGGCTCGCATTCTCGATGTGAAGTTCGAGATGATGGAGCAGCGCGCCGATACCTCCGCGCAGCCGTTCGATTATCACCACTGGACCGCCGTGCTGGGCTCGGTATCGGGCTTCGAGGTGTATCGCCGGGTGTATCGCGATGTCATCACGCCCGAGCGCGTTGCCGGCCTCCTGATTCTCTATGGCGAATGGCCGCGCTCGCTTGCGGCGAGCATTGCCGAAGCGGAGCTGCTCATCCGTCATGTCACCAAGGGTCGCGAAACCGAGGCGTCGCGCCTGGCGGCGCAGTTGAGCGCCGAGCTTAGAACGGGACGCATCAGCGAGATTCTGCAAGCGGGGCTGCACGCGTATCTTGTGAGCTTCCTCGCGCGCGTGAACGATCTTGCAGGCCGTATCAGCCGCGAGTTTCTCTTGCCTATCGCTCCCGAGACGCCGGAAGCGACTCAGGAGCCCTCGCAAACGCAGACGCAAACGCAGGGGACGGGTCAGTCGCAGAGCCAGTCGCAAGGCTCCGCTTGAACGCGTCCCTAGCGTTTCGACGCCGCCGCGACGACGCGATGCACGAAGCGCAGCTTGTCGATCACCGCCGGGGCGAGCGTGAACGGATAACCATCGGGCATGCCCAGGCTGCGGTTCAGGCTGTTGAGCACATAGGTCAACGGAAACCAGCGTTTCATCAGGTTATCGAAGGTGGTTTCCTCGACAGGCGTCTGGTCGGTAAGCGTCGGTTCATGCGGACTGTCGGGGACGAGCGCGAGGCCGCAGGACACGGCGGTATCGAGCGTATCGACGATATGCAGGTAATGCGCCCAGGTCTCGGCCCAGTCCTCCCACGGATGCATCGTGGCATAGCTGCTCACGAAGTTCTCTTCCCAGTTGGGAGGCGGTCCCTCGTTGTAATGGCGCTGGAGCGCGGCGTTGTAGTCCTGCTGCTCGTCGCCGAATGCAGTGCGATATGGCGCAATTCGCGCGGTGTCGCCAATCAGGCGATCGAAGAAATAGTGCCCTGTTTCATGGCGGAAATGACCGAGCAAGGTGCGATACGGCTCATGCAGATCGGCGCGCGTTTTCTCGCGATGCGCATCGTCGGCTTCCGCGATGTTGAGCGTGATGATGCCGTTGTCGTGACCCGTCATCACGCCGTGGCCTTGCGAATCGCCTTCGAGAAAGCGGAATTCGAGGCCGCGTTCCGGGTCTTCCTGCCGCGAGATCACCGGCAGGCCGAGCTCGGAAAGCGTATAGAGCAAGCGCCGCTTGGCCGCCTCGATCCGATACCAGTAGGTACGGTTGTCGGGATTGTCGAGGTTGGGAATGACGCTCGTGAGCTTGCAGGAGCAGCAGAGCGTTTCCGGCGAGTCGGCGGGAACCACCCAGTTGCAGACGTTCTCGACCTCGTAGTTATGACACGGGCGGTACAACATGTCTTTCGCGAGGGGATGCAGGCTTTTCCATTGGCCGTCGCCGGTTTCCTCGAATGCGCTGATCTGATTGAGTTCGGGCACGTAGCCAAGCCGCGCGCCGCAATTTTCGCAGTGTGTGTTCTCGAAGAACACGAGCTGATCGCAGCGGTTGCAGTGAAAAGTCTTCATCGTGATAGCCGGAAGGGGTGGAGTTCGCGTCGGAACCGACGCGGTGTTCGTGGATGCGCGCAGTCCACGCAATCATCGTGCCGCGTTAAGCGCTCTTCCCGCCTGGCGTTCCAGCAACGCTTAAGCAACAGATAAGACGCGCACGATGCACTGTCGTGTGCGGCGTCATTTGAATAAAAGGAGTCCGGTGTGTCCATTCGCGTCGCGTTGAACCATGTCACGCATTACCGTTATGACCGGCTCGTCGGGCTGTCGCCGCAAGTGGTGCGCTTGCGCCCGGCGCCGCATTGCCGCACGCCGATTCTGTCGTACTCGTTGAACGTCGAGCCCGAGGAACACTTCATCAACTGGCAGCAGGACGCGTTCGCCAATTATCAGGCGCGCCTTGTTTTCCCGGAGAAAACGCGCGAGTTCAAGGTGACGGTCGATCTCGTCGCCGAGATGGCGGTCTATAACCCGTTCGATTTCTTTCTCGAACCGTCCGCCGAAAAATTTCCGTTCGCTTACGCGCCGGATTTGCGCCACGACCTCGCACCCTACATGATCAAGCGCGAACTGACGCCGCGCTTTGCGGAGTTTGTCGCGAGCATCGACCGTACGGAGACGCCGACCATCGACTTCATGGTCGGATTGAATCAACGTCTCGCCGATGAGATTCGCTACCTGATCCGCATGGAACCGGGCGTGCAGACGCCGGAGGAAACGCTCGTCAGCGCTGCCGGTTCGTGCCGCGATTCAGGCTGGCTGCTCGTCGAAACGCTGCGCCATCTGGGACTTGCAGCGCGCTTCGTCTCGGGCTATCTGCTGCAGCTCGCGCCGGATACCAAATCGCTCGACGGTCCGAGCGGCACGGAAGTCGACTTCACGGATTTGCATGCATGGTGCGAAGTGTTTCTACCGGGCGCGGGCTGGATCGGTTTCGATCCGACCTCGGGCCTGCTCGCGGGAGAAGGCCACATTCCGGTGGCGTGCACGCCGGAGCCGGACAGCGCGGCGCCCGTTTCAGGTGCAGTCGATGAGAGCGAAGTCGAATTCAGTCACACCATGACCATCACGCGCGTGCTGGAAACGCCGCGTGTGACGAAGCCGTACAGCGAGGAAGACTGGAGTGACGTGCTGCGCATGGGCGATCAGGTCGATGCGCAATTGAATGCTTCCGATGTGCGCCTGACGATGGGCGGCGAGCCGACCTATGTCGCCGTGCGCGACCGCGATGCGCCCGAATGGAACACCGACGCCCTTGGTCCGACCAAACGCGCCTACGCGGTCACGCTAATGGACAAGCTGCGCGCGGAGTACGGCGTGAACGGCTTCCTTCATATCGGCCAGGGCAAGTGGTATCCCGGCGAGCAGTTGCCGCGCTGGGCGCTGTCGCTATTCTGGCGTGCGGACGGCGAGCCGTGCTGGAGCGATCCAACGCTCTTCGCGGACGAACGCGAGCCCGCCAACTACACCGCCGAAGATGCCGAGCGCTTCATTCGCCATCTCGCGGGCAAGCTTTCCTTGGATGCAAAATACGTTCAGGCGGGCTACGAAGACAGTTGGTACTACCTGTGGCGCGAGCGTCGCCTGCCGGTCAACGTGGACCCGTTCGACTCGCGTCTCGACGACGAACTGGAGCGCGCACGGCTCTTCCGTGTGTTCGATTCCGGCTTGCCCTCGGTGACCGGCTACGCGCTGCCCATTGCCCGCGAAGCCGCCGACGGCACACGTCCGGCGCACTGGGCGAGCGGCCCGTGGTTCTTCCGCGACGAGCGCATGTATCTGATTCCGGGCGATTCGCCGATGGGCTACCGCATGCCGCTCGATTCGCTGCCGTGGGTGGCGAAGAGCGACTATCCGTATCAGCACGAGCACGACCCGTTTGCGCCGTCCATGCCGTTGCGGCGGGCGGCTGAATTTCGCATGCAATATGCCGCCGACCTGGATTTTGAATCCGGTGTGCAAAATGCCGAGCCGGGCGCAGATGTTCTCGGCAGCGATGCGGCAGGTCCGGGGAAAGCATTGACCGGATCGTCAGCCTTGGGCGATGCATCGGCGTATTCGGCAAGCACTCGCATGCCCGAACGAGGCGAATCCGCGAAGTGGATCGCGCGTACCGCCGTGTGCGTCGAAGCACGCAATCCGGCGCGCGCCGCAGGTCCGAAAGCCGAAGCCGATGCGCTCAAGAAACACGGCAACGGCAATAAGCTCATGCATGTGTTCATGCCGCCGCTGACCTCGCTCGACGCGTATCTCGACTTGCTCGCCGCCGTCGAAGCCACGGCCGCCGACCTGCGTATCCCGGTGATCGTCGAAGGCTATCCGCCGCCGCGCGACACGCGTCTGAAGGTGCTGCAAGTCACGCCCGATCCTGGTGTGATCGAGGTGAACATTCATCCGGCATCTAACTGGAAACAGCTCGTCGAGCACACCGAATTTCTCTATAACGCGGCGCACGAGACGTATCTGAGCCCGGAGAAATTCATGCTCGACGGCCGTCATACCGGCACGGGCGGCGGCAACCACTTCGTCCTTGGCGGTGCGACTCCGCCCGACAGCCCGTTCCTGCGACGGCCCGATCTGCTCGCGAGCCTGATTGCCTATTGGCTCAACCATCCGTCGCTATCCACACTGTTCTCGGGTCTCTTTATCGGTCCGACGAGCCAGGCGCCGCGTGTCGACGAGGCGCGCAACGATCAGGTCTACGAGCTTGAAATTGCATTCAAGGAACTGCAACGCCAGCTCGATCTGCTGGGCGGTCGCGACAGCGCCACCGTGCCGCCTTGGCTCATCGACCGCATTCTGCGCAATATCCTGATCGATGTGACCGGCAACACGCACCGCGCGGAATTCTGCATCGACAAACTGTATTCGCCCGATGGTCCGACCGGCCGCCTCGGCCTGCTCGAACTGCGCGGCTTCGAAATGCCGCCGCACGCGCGCATGAGCCTCGTGCAGCAGCTTCTGCTGCGCGCGCTGGTCGCCCGCTTCTGGGAAAAGCCCTACACCGCACGCCTTACGCGCTGGGGCACGGAGCTGCACGACCGCTTCATGCTCGGCAGTTTCGTGGAAATGGATTTCGAGGACGTGCTGGCCGACTTGCGCGAAGCCGGCTTCGCATTCGAGAAGAGCTGGTTCGATCCGCATTTTGAATTCCGTTTCCCGCTCGTCGGCGCCTACGACACCAATGGCATCGAACTGACGCTGCGCAATGCACTCGAACCGTGGCACGTGATGGGCGAGGAAGGTGCGATAGGCGGCACGGTGCGCTTCGTCGATTCTTCCGTCGAGCGGCTCGAAGTGCGGGCGCTCGGGCTCAACGGCGCCCGGCATGTCATTACCGTGAACGGCCGCCCCTTGCCGATGCAGCCCACGGGACGCGTCAGTGAATATGTGGCCGGCGTGCGCTTCAGAGCATGGTCGCAATCGGCGTCGCTGCATCCGACCATCGACGTGCATGCGCCGCTGACTTTCGATATCGTCGATACCTGGACGGGCCGCGCCATCGGCGGATGTCAGTATCATGTCGCGCATCCGGGCGGGCGCAATTATCAGACGTTCCCGGTGAATGCATACGAAGCGGAGAGCCGCCGGCGCGCGCGTTTCTTCGCGACGGGACATACGCCGGGCGCAACACAGATCGAGCCGCAGCAACGCAGCCTCGAATTCCCCTTCACGCTCGACCTGCGCTATCGTTAAGAAGCGCTCATTCACGGAACCAGACGATCTTGCCGTTTCAATCGACCTTGCCCTTCGACACGTCCGGTGCGCGTGTCGACGCACTCGCGCTGATGCGCACCTTGCCGGCGCGCGAAGGGCACTGGGACGAATTGCGCGATTCTTCCGGCCAGTTGCGCGAGCCCTGGCGCCAGTTTTTCGAATTGCTCGGTGAAGACGGTATCGAGCATCTGGATGAAGGCGTGGCCGCCGTTGCGCAGCAGATTCGCGACAACGACATCACGTACAACGTCTATGCCGATAACGGCGAGCCGCGCGCGTGGTCGCTCGACCTGCTGCCGCTTCTGATCGACGAAGAAGAGTGGGCCGTGATCGAACGCGGCGTCGCTCAGCGCGCGCGTCTCATGGAAGCGATCATGGCCGATATCTACGGCCCGCAGACGCTGCTGCATCGTGGTCTCTTGCCCACCGCGCTCGTGTTCGGACATCCTGGCTATCTGCGTCCCGTGAAGGGCTACGTACCGCCTGGCGGGCGCTTTCTGCAGATCGTCGCGGTCGATCTCGCGCGCACGCCAAAGGGCACATGGACGGTCATGGCGCATCGGACCGAGGCGCCTTCCGGCCTCGGTTATGCGCTCGAAAACCGGCTCATCGTCGCGAGTCTTTTTGCCGATCCGTTTCGCGCCATGCGCGTAAGCCGTCTCGCGCCCGCTTATGCGCAACTCATCGCGACGCTCGCACGCGCCGCGCGCGCCACCATGCGCGACGACGATGGCGAACACGAAGAGACTTCTCCCGATGCACCGCATATCGCGCTCTTGAGTCCCGGACCATTCAGCGAGACTTACTTCGAGCACGTGTTCCTTGCGCGCTATCTGGGCGTGACGCTCGTGGAAGGCAAGGATCTGACGGTGCGGCACGACAAGCTCTATCTCAAGACCCTCGCGGGTTTGTCGAGAGTGCATGCAATATTACGGCGGCTCGACGACGCATTTTGTGATCCAGTCGAGTTGCGCGGCGACTCGACCATCGGCGTGCCGGGACTGCTGCAGGTCATGCGCGCGGGCAACGTGATGGTGTCCAACGTGCCGGGCGCGGGCTTCACCGAATCTCCCGCGCTCAATGCATTCCTGCCGGGTATCGCCGATGCCTTGCTCGATGAGTCGCTCGACTTGCCGACCGTGCCGACGTGGTGGTGCGGCGAGCCCGCCGCGCGCGAGGAAGCTTTCGAGCAACTGGACCGAGCGTTGCTCGCGCCGACGTGGCCGGGCGCGCAAACCGACCATCCGCCGGGCATCGACGCGGGCGTGCAGGACCTGGCGGAATGGCGCGAACGGATTGAACGCTCGCCGGATGTTTTCACCGTGCAGGAGAACCTGCAGTTTTCGAGCGCACCGCGTTTCAATGATGGCGCGTTGGGTTCGCGTCCCTGTGTGCTGCGCGTGTATGCCATTGCGAACATCGACGGCGGCTTCAGCGTCGTGCCGGGCGGCTTCACGCGGCTTGCCGCGGACCGGCGAGCCACGGTGTCCATGCAGTTCGGCGGCAGCAGCGTTGATACGTGGGTGCTGTCGAGTCAACCGGTGCCGGCCGCATCGCTGTTGCCTTCGCCGATGAAACCGGGCGACGTGCGCGCGCGCCGCACGGTGTCGAGCCGCGCGGCAGAAAATCTTTTTTGGGCGGGCCGCTACAGCGAGCGCTCGGAGAACAACGTGCGCCTGTGCCGCCTGCTTTTGGGCACGCTCGAAGTCAACGACAACGGCGATCTGTTCCCGACGCTTGCCGACTTCGCGGCGCAATGCGGCCTGATTCCATCGATCGATACGCCCGCACGCAATTCGCCGCAAGCCTTCGAGCGCGCAATGGTGATGGGTCTTGCAAACCGGTCGACGAGCATCGGCGGCAATCTCGCGGATCAGGCGCGCGCCTCGGGCGAAATTCGCGACCGTCTTTCCAACGATCATTGGCGCAACATTCTCGCGTCGCGCAACGATTTCCGCGATGCCCTCGCGCGGCTTGCGCTGCCTTCGGCGAGCGGAAGTCCGAATGCGAGCGGAAGCGGCGAGTCCGCGCCGCCGGTCAGCAGGCACTACGACCGCGTGATGCTCGCGAATGCGCTCGAACATCTGGCGACGCAGCTATCCGCCATCAGCGGTGCGCAAGGCGACCGCATGACGCGCGACGAAGCGTGGCGGCTGCTCTTCATTGGCCGGCATATCGAACGCGTCGCGAACATGGCGAGCTTCGTGCGCGTGGCTGCCGAGCACGGCACGTTGACCACGCCGGCAGGCTTCGACTTGTTGCTGCAGCTTTTCGACAGCACGTTGACGTATCGATCGCGCTATCCGGGACGGCTGGAAGTGCCGGCGCTCATCGACATGATCGTGCTGGATGAAACCAATCCGCGCGGCCTCGTCGGCGTGTATGTCCGCTTGCGCAAAAAGCTCGATGAAATCGCGGCGGCGGCGGGCGGCGCGCGTCGAACGCATTTTGCATTCATCATGCCGCATGCAGAATCATTTCCGAGTCTCGAGTCGCTGTGCGAGACGGACGAAGACGGCCGCTTCGCCAATCTGATCGAACTGTGCGACCGGCTAGTGAGTGCCGTGGGCGTGGCTTCGAACGAGGTAAGCGCGCGTTACTTCAGCCATGCGAACACGCTGGCCTCGCAGGTATCTTCATGACCGTATCCAGCAACCCCGAAGCCACGACGCTCGCGGTCACGCATCGCACCACGTATCGTTATTCGACGCCTGTCGAGATCGCGCAGCATCTCGCGGTGATTCGCCCATTGCATTGCCCGTGGCAACAGGTGATCGCGCACACGGAGCGGATCGAGCCGGTGCCGTCCTATGTGCACAGCCGCGTCGATGCGTTCGGCAACGACGTGCTGTACTTTTCGCTCGATGCGCCGCACGAGCGTCTTTCGATGACGAGCGAGACCACGGTGCGGCTCGTGCCGCGCTGGAATGCGTTCGATCCCGCCGAAACGCCGCCGTGGGAAAAGGTCGTGCAACGCCTGCAATACCACGCGGGCGCGCGGTTCTTCGCGGAGAGCGAGTTTTGCTATGCGTCGCCGAACATCGCGCTCGATCATGCGTTGCGCGAGTACGGCGCACAGAGCTTCGAGGCCGACACACCGCTCGTCGTGGGTGCAATCGATCTGATGCATCGCATTCATGCGGATTTTGAATACCGCCCGTCGTCGACTGCGTTCGATACACCCGCCACGCGCGCCTTCGACTTGGGTCACGGCGTGTGCCAGGACTTCGCGCAGGTGATGATCGGTTGCCTGCGCTCGCTCGGCTTGCCGGCGCGCTACGTGAGCGGTTACTTGCGCAACGACCCGCCGCCGGGCCAGACCCGGCTGATCGGCGCGGATGCCTCGCATGCATGGGTTTCAGTGCATTGCCCGCAGAGCGGCTGGGTCGATCTCGATCCGACCAACGACGTGCTGGCGGATCTCGATCACATCACGCTTTCCACGGGGCGTGACTACACGGACGTGTCGTTATTGCGCGGGATGATCCTCGGCGGCGGGTCGCACCACATAGACGTGGCGGTGAACGTGCTGGCGTTGTAAGTCTGGCATTCTGCATTCAACAGACCGCATGCAGAATGCCCTATTCATCAGCGCACTCATTCGCCTTCTGGAAAGTCCGCGCCCAGCGTCACCGCTTCCCAGCCATCGAAGTCCTTGCGCAGGGCCTCGACTTTCAGGCGCGCGTTGGTGAGCGCGGCCTTGCCGAGCAAGAGCCGCAACGGCGGATTGTCGCTTTCGACCGCCTTGATGATCGCTTCGGCGGCACGCACCGGATCGCCCGGTTGCTTGCCGCTGTAGTTGCGCACCATATCGACGCGCGCCTTCGCGGTCTCGGCGTAATCGTCGATGGTATGCGGCGCCTGATTCGCCGAGCGGCCCGCCCAGTCGGTGCGAAACGGTCCCGGCTCGACGATGAGCACCTTGATGCCGAGCGGCTTTACTTCTTGCGACAGAGATTCCGACAAGCCTTCGACCGCGAACTTCGTCGCATGATAGAAGCTGATGCCCGGGAACGCGATGATCCCGCCGACCGACGAAATATTCACGATGGTCCCGCTCTTTTTCGCGCGCATGCCCGGTAGCACGGCTTGGGTCATATCGACCAAGCCCCAGACGTTGATTTCAAACATCTTGCGCACTTCTTCGCTTTCGCTTTCTTCCAACGAGCCGAAGTAGCCGATACCCGCGTTATTCACGAGCACGTCGATGCGGCCGAACTTGGCCGTCGCATCGCGCACTGCGGCTTTGACCTGAGCAGGGTCGGTGACATCGAGCGTGAGCGCAAGCGCCAGATCGCCGTACTCCTTTGCAAGATCTTCGACGGCCGCGACGTTGCGCGCGGTGATCACGGTCGGGTAGCCGAGGCCCAGGGTCTTGGCGGCGAGCTCACGGCCGAAGCCGGTCGAACATCCGGTAATGAACCAGACGGGTTTGTCAGCGGTCGTTGCCATGTGCGATTCTCCGTTAGAAAACGTTATTTCGTGAGCAATTCGCGAGCATGATCCATTCCCTGCTTGTGCGACAGCGTCTGGAGATTCAAGCCCTTATAAGCGCCGCTGACAGACAAAGACTTCAAAGCGCCTGACGAATCAGCATATCGACGCTTGGCCTATGTTCGATGTCTTGCTGCGAAGTCGCGAGCCCGTCACGCTCATCGCGAAGAAAGTCGATGAAGGCGCGCAGCTTCGGCGCGACATGACGGCGGTCCGGGTAGTACAGCGTATAGCCGGGCAGTGGCGGGCTCCAGTCGGCGAGGAGGCGCACGAGCCGGCCTTCCTCGATGAATCGCTCGATATAACCATTGATCATATAAGCGATGCCGATGCCATCCAGCGCCGATTGCACGAGCGCAGCCGAGTCATTGAGAATGAGTCGACCTGTCACGACGAGATCGAGCGATTCGCCATTCTTCCTGAAGCTCCAGCGCTCGATCTGTCCGGTGCTGATCAGACGAGAGCTTATACAGTCGTGCGCCGCCAGATCATGCGGATGCTTCGGAACGCCGCGCCGTTCAAGATAGTCAGGCGATGCGACGATATGCGCTTCGATGGGCGGCCCGATCCGGACGGCCACCATATCGCGCTCGACACGATCGCCAAAACGAATGCCCGCGTCGAAGCCGCGCGCCACGATATCGACGAGCGAATTGTCGATGCACAGGTCGACGCGAATCTCCGGATAACGTTCGAGAAAGCGGCGTAACACGGGCTGCAGCACGATCATATGACCCGAGCGCGCCACCGTAATGCGCAAGGTTCCGGACGGTCGTTCGGCCGCCGCGCCGAGTTCTTCCGAAGCGAGCGCGAGTTCGCGCACTGCGGGCAAGACGCGTTCGAAGAATTTTTCTCCGGCTTCGGTAAGGCTCACGCCGCGCGTATTGCGCGAGAACAACGCGAGGCCCACGCGCTTCTCAAGTGTGCGAATAGCCTGACTTACGGCGGAGGGCGACACGCCAAGCCGCACGGCAGCGGCGGAAAAGCCCTTTTCCTCGGCTACCGCGACGAACGTCATGATGCCGTCCAGCTGATCCTGATGCATGCACGCATTCCTCGAACGAATATCGGCGCTTCCTTGCAAGCCACGCGAGCTTGAACATCTGATAAAGGCGCTTCGAAGCAGGGCATGTTAGCAGCAGCGGACGCTACCGGCAGGAGTGAAGGGATGCGTCAAGCGCGAATTGCCATGCAGGCTTTTAAGGCTGGCTGAAAGCGCGCCGGGGCTGCATGCGCTAAGGTAGAGAGCTTGGTTGCCTACACGCTTGTTCGCCTTGAATGGAGAATCACACGATGGAATACGTGAAACTGGGCTCGACCGGACTCGAGGTCTCGCGCCTGTGTCTCGGCTGCATGACGTTCGGTGTGCCGGAGCGCGGCACGCATCCATGGACGCTCGACGAAGAAAAGAGCCGCCCGATCATTCAGCACGCGCTGGACGCGGGCATCAACTTCTTCGATACCGCCAATACCTATTCGGATGGCACATCGGAGGAGATTGTCGGCCGCGCATTGCGCGACTTCACGCGACGCGACGATATCGTCATTGCAACGAAGGTCTTCAATCGCATGCGTCCCGGTGCGAACGGTGGTGGCTTGTCGCGCAAGGCTATCTTCAACGAGATCGATAACAGCTTGCGCAGACTCGGAACGGATTACGTCGATCTCTACCAGATTCATCGATGGGATTACACGACCCCGATCGAGGAAACCCTCGAAGCGCTGCATGATGTCGTGAAGGCGGGCAAGGCGCGTTATATCGGTGCGTCTTCAATGTATGCGTGGCAGTTCAGCAAGTCGCTGTATCTTTCGCGTGCCAAAGGATGGACCGAGTTCAAGACCATGCAGAACCACTTGAACCTGCTGTATCGCGAAGAAGAGCGGGAGATGCTGCCGCTTTGCGTGGATCAGGGCATCGGCGTATTGCCGTGGAGTCCGCTTGCACGAGGACGCCTGACGCGCGACTGGGATGCGACGAGCGCAAGACAAGAGTCGGATGCATTCGGCAGCACGCTGTATCGAACGGACGATGCGGACCGTGCAGTGGTCGAAGCCGTTGCCGCCGTCGCTCAAGCGCGTGGAGTACCGCGTGCGCAGGTTGCATTGGCTTGGGTTGCGCAGAAGACGCCTGTGAGTGCGCCGATCATCGGTGCGTCCAAGGTGGGACATATCGACGATGCAGTTGCTGCGCTCGAATTGAACCTGACCGACGAGGAAATCGCGCAGCTCGAAAAGCCTTACGTGCCGCACGCGGTGGCCGGGTTCAAGTAAGCGTTTCGGCGTCAATGGCTGCGTTGTCCATGAGATGACGCAGCCATCGTCGAGGATGCTAAACCTCGCTCGCGGCTTTTCGCGTGACGGCCGAAAGGCGCGACCTGACGAAGCCGATATGTTCGCGCAAAACGTAAAGCGCATCCGCATACGCAAGCGGCACTTTGAGCGTGTTCAACGACTCCTCGATGTAATCGAGTTCGACCAGCAGGCCCTTGCGCTCTTCATCGTTCGACATTCGCATGGCGCCGCGTTCGACCGCCAGCAACGCGCCGTAGTAACGATAGATTCGCGACCTCACGCGCCATCGATACAAGCCTGGCACGATACGCAGCGCCGGAAATATCAGCACCGCCACGGGCAGCAACAACACGAGCGCGCGATCCGCGATATTCGCAAGCCAGAACGGCAGCACGCGGTAAAAGAAGCCCTTGCCGGAATGGTAATAACGGTTGGCGTCCTCGCTGATCGGAAACTCATGCGCGACGAAATTCGGAAACTGTCCGCCGCGTTGCAAGAGTCCGGGCTTGCCATGCACTTCCTGCGCGGCTTCGATCAATAGATCGGATAGCGCGGGATGCAGCGTTGGACGCGCGACGAGTTCGACGGTTGGCGCAACCAGATGCACGGTCTCGGACGGCACGCGACGGCCCAGATCGAGCACGCCTGGCGGCAGATCGATCTCATCGAGATAGGGAAAAACACGCGTATAAGCGCGCGCTTCCTGAAAGTCCATTACCGAGACGCCAGGTACTTTCAAGATGCGCAGCATGAGTGCGCGTGTGGCGGAATCGCCGCTTAGAAAGACGGCATCGACCTGATTGCTGACGAGTTGCGTGGCCGCGTCCAGGCCGTCTGTTGCAAATAGCTCAGTGCTTCCACCCGGTCTGATGCCATTCGCTTCGAGCAGCTTGAGCGACAGCATGCGCGTGCCGCTGCCTTCACGGCCGATTGCAATGCGCTTGCCTTCGAGTTGCGAAAGCTGCGTCAGCCCCTTGCCGCGATAGAACACGACGAGCGGGACATACGACACGCTGCCGAGCGATATCAACGATGACGCATGCTCCTTGCTCGCCACGCCACCCTGCACGAGCGCGAGATCGATTCTCTCCTTCGGATCGAGCAGACGATGCAGGTTCTGCACCGAGCCATCCGATGGCATTACCTTGAGCGTGACGCCGTTTCTCGCGAGGATCTTCGCGTACTCTTCGGCGTAATAGTAGAACGAGCTGTCGGTTTGTCCCGCGCTTATGGTGATGGTGCGAGGCGGCGCGGGATCGAGGAGCCAGAAGACCAGCGCCCCGGCGATGGCAAGCGCAAGCACGACAGGCGCGGCAGTCCAGGTGAGATCGTGCAGCATGCTATGCGTATGTTCGTGTGGCAGGTACGGGCGCTTCGCGTCTTGCCGCTTCATGAGTGAGCGATCCTGAAGGTCCGGCAAGCACAGGCATGATTGACCATGGCGAGTCTCGTTGATGAGCGGCGTTGACCCGCAGTGTACCGCTTACAGGCGGTAAGACATGCCCGTCATGCTCGTCATGCTTGCCGCATCACGCCCAATGCGCGGGCACCCAGAATCTGCCGACCCAGTGCGCGGGAACCCACACGGCAGGGCGCGGCGCCGGTGCGACATAAACCGTCGCTGCGGGCGGCGGCGCAGTCGCGACGACGGGCGCTGCGATCACCGTCGTCGTGCTGGCCGTTACGGTGCCACCCGTGACCACGGTAGCGCCGTGCGAGCCGCTGCTGGCCACATAAGCACCCGACGTACCCGATGTCACCACGACGCCCGGCGCGACGCTCGTAGCGCTTCCTGAGTGCGTTACGCTGCCGCCGTTCGCGGTGTTCACCGTGCCCGAGCGATTGCAGGTGTAGCCTGCGCAATTCGTGGATGCATTATGCGTCGAGGTGTTGCCGTTGGGTCCGGTCACCGACCCCGTCGATGAGTACTGGCCGACGCCGTTGCGCGTGACGGTGCTGTCGGTGGTGGTGGTCTTGCCGTTCGGCGTGGTCATGTTGCCGGTGTGATTGCAGCTGCCGCCGGCGCAGTTCGTATCGCCGGAGTGCTGCACGGATCGTCCTTCCGGACCCACGGCGGTGCCCGAGTTCGCGAACTGCCCGGTGCCGGTTCGCGTGACCGTGCCGGTGTTGGTCGCCACGCCGCCCCACGGATTCATGTAGCTGCCGGCATGCGAGCAACTGCCGCCACCGCATGAACCCGCGTGCGCGCCGTTATATTCGCCACGGCCGGTATAGGCGGAGCCTGAGCGGGTCCAGCCCGCGAAGGCCGAGCTGCTTGCAAATGCGAGCGCCGCGGTGGTGACAATCACGAGTACATGACGCAGCGCGCGAGCAGTCGCATGCGTGCCGGATGGGTTCGATACGGTGACGTCTGATCTGCTTTTCACGGGATGTCCCTTCGATTCGTGGGTGGCGATGCAGATCACTATAGGGAAAGCGTCTCGCGCAGTCTCTTCCAAACTTATTTCACGAGATGTCGCGCCGACGCGAAATCGCGCTTTGCGTCACACTAGGGCCTCTTCGTTAGCAGCAGAGCCATTCATCATGTCTATCGCGTCTACTTCTTCGGTCCGCGTCGCCATACTCGACGACTACCAAAACGTCGCACTCAAGCTCGCAGACTGGTCGCCGCTCGAAGGCCGCGCCGAGATAACCGTCTTCAACGATCACATCGCCGAGCGCGATGCCTTGCTCAAGCGCCTCGAACCCTTCGATGTCATCTGCGCCATGCGCGAGCGCACGCTGCTCACGCGCGACATCATCGAGCATTTGCCAAGGCTCAAGCTGATCGCATCGACGGGTGCGGCGAATGCATCCATCGATCTCGACGCAGCCGGGGACCGTGGCGTCGAGGTCAGGCACACGGGTTACTCGTCGACAGCCACTATCGAGTTCACCTGGGCGCTCATCCTCGCGACGATGCGCAACATTCCCGCCGAGAATCGTTCGTTGCAAAGCGGCGGATGGCAGGTTGGCCTCGGCACCGAACTCGCGGGCAAGACGCTCGGGCTTCTGGGTCTCGGGCGTATTGGTTCGGCAGTCGGCGTGATCGGCCGCGCGTTTGGCATGAACGTGATCGCGTGGAGCCAGAACCTCACCGAGGAACGCGCGCAAGAGAAAGGCGTGCGGCGCGTCGATAAGGAAGCGCTCTTTCGCACGTCGGACCTGGTGTCGATTCACTTGCGGCTATCGGAGCGCACGCGGCATCTCGTGAGCGCGCCTGAATTCGCGCTGATGAAGCCGACGGCGCGGCTCGTGAATACGTCGCGCGGGCCTATCGTCGATCATGCCGCCTTGCTCGATGCACTCACGTCGAAGCGAATCGCAGGCGCGGGGCTCGACGTGTATGACGAAGAACCGCTCGCCGCGGACGATCCACTGCGCTCGCTGCAAAACGTGCTTGCAACGCCGCATATCGGCTATGTCACGGAAGAGTTGTATCGCACGTTCTACAAAGACACGGTGCGCAATATCGTCGAATGGATGGATGCAACCAAGGCGCAGTCATGATTGCTTCGGCGGCTGCGGATTGCGTGCAGGGTTCGTATCGATCTTCCTGATCTCGCTGATCGCTTCGCTGTTCAGCGCGGTCAGGTCGGCTTCGAGTGCATCGGCGAGCGGCTTGTCATAGACCTCTTGCCCTTGCACATGGAAGGTGAACCACTCGATGTACTTGGCCTTCTTCACCGGATCTTCAATGGTGTCGCGCGTCCATTGATAGAGCGGATAGTGTTCCGTTCCCTCGCGTTCCGCTTCGGCGACGTAGCCCGCGAAGGCATCGAACTGACATTGCAACTCAGCGTCATGCGTTCGCAATAGCGAAGCGAGCGGCGCGAGCGCAACGTCATCCATGTTTTGGCGAGCCTTCGTCGCATAGTCCGGCGCGAGCCTGATTCTTACCTGATATTGCCATGCATCGCTCATGATGCGCTTCTCCGTTTAGTCCTTTCAGATTCGAAAGCCGTTGCGCGAACTGCGTGCGCGTCTCGCTTCAAATACACTACACTTCCTCTCGCATCGTCGGAAGCTTGAAGCGACGATGCCCGTCCATGCAGGCGACGAACAAGAGGAGGGTAACGATGAGCCTTCAGCACTCGATGTTCTGCCCATGCTGCGAAGTCATGCAGCCGGGCGTCGCAAGCCGCCGTCGCTTTCTCGCGATGGCCACGCAGAGCGCAGCGGCGCTCGCACTGTTCCCGCATCTTGCTTATGCAGACGACAGTGTGCCATCTCTGCCCTTCGACTCCATACCCGATCCCGTGCGCTTGCCGACCGACATGTACCTCGGCGAATGCTCGGGCGTTGCGGTCAATTCGGCGGGGCACATCTTCGTTCTTTCGCGCGGTAACAGCACAGGTCCCGCGTATGGCGCGGCGGCCGCGCAACTCCTGGAGTTTGATCGCAATGGCCGCTTCGTGCGCGAGATCGGCCACAACCTCTATGCGTGGTCGTTCGCGCATACGGTCAAGATCGACCGGCACGACAACATCTGGGTGACGGATAAAGGCTCCGACATGATCATCAAGTTCACGCCTGAAGGACGCGTGGCGATGGTGTTCGGCCGCAAGCAGGAAGCAGCGGACGAAGAAACCGCGCCGCTCAAGCATCCGAACCCGCCGCTGGCTTCGGAGCCGGGACGCTTCAGGCAAGTGACCGACGTCGCGTGGGACACGGCAGGCAACACGTATATAAGCGATGGTTATATCAATTCGCGCGTGGCGAAGGTCGATAACGACGGCAACTGGATCAAGTCGTGGGGCGAGCGTGGCAAGGCGCCGGGGCAGTTTCATACGCCGCACAGCATTGCCGTCGATGCAAACAACATGGTGTACGTCGCCGATCGCAGCAACCGTCGCATTCAGGTCTTCGACACGGAAGGCAACTTCCAGCGTCAATTCACGATCGACGTACCCGTACCGCCGGATGCGCGTCCTGCTATTGGCAACATGCCGGATGAAGCCGCGATTGCGGCGGGCACTTTCGCGCCCGGATCGCCCTGGGCCATTTGCATCTCACCGGGACCGAACCAGGTGCTCTATAGCGCCGATGCCTTCCCAGGCCGCATCTACAAGCTCTCGCTCGACGGCAAGCTGCTCGGCGTGCTTGGCCGTGCCGGCAAGCAGTTGAAGCAGTTCGGCTGGATTCACGAGATGGCGTGTCCATCGGAGAATACGCTCTTCGTCGCGGAACTGCTCAACTGGCGCGTGCAGAAGCTCGTGCTTCATGCATAGACGCTACCCTCAGTTTTGCTTGCCCCGCATCGACATGATCGGTTTGGGCAGCGGGTCCTTACCGGTTTCACGCCATGCGCGCAGCGTATCGAGCGCGACTGAGTTGCGTACATAGCGATGCCATACGAAGGCGAGATCGAATATCAGAATGGCCAGCCACCACGCATAGAGAAACAGCAGCGCACCGATCACCACGGGCCATAACGGCTTGTTTGCGAGGTCGCCCCAGAGTCGCACGCCGACGATGAGGATTGTCATCAACGTGCCCGCTGCGACGAGCACGCGGCGTCCCCATCGCGGTTTGCGCGGTGCGAACCATCCCGTCAGCGCGACGATCAGCGCGGCCAGGGTGAACATGATTTTCCCGGTGAGCGCGCTGGGCGCATCGCCATCATGCGTGACTGGACTCGCGAGGAACTCGGCAACGCCATTCAGGATCACGAGCCAGAAGATGGCGACGCCCGCGACGAACGCAGCAAGCGCGACGAGACGCCAACGTAGCCGTGCAACCGGATGCGTGGCGCCGCTCGCCTTGACGAGCCGCGGTATGCGTGCGGCCACCGTCGTGCCCATCAGAAGACACGCGAGCGCGAACACCGAGCGCGTCAGGTATATAAACGCTGGCGCCGTGCTCGCGCCGCCCGCACCGGAGGCGGCCGTGACTGCCTTGTAGATGAAGAACACGGCCATGAGATGAAGCGCGAAGCTGAGCAGATAAGGAATCGCCGTGCCGACCATGCCGCGTAACGGCAGATTGCCCGGCGCCTTCCCGGTGTTCTTGCGCAGCACCACGTCTTCGATGAAATGGCCGAAGACATTCGAGTCCGTCCAGTAATCCGTATGCGCCTTGCCCGGCAGCCAATAGCGCGAGAAGCCGATGTCGTGCTTGTCTGCATCGAACTCGAAAGCCTCGCAGCCACGCTGTTGCAGAAAGTCGCGCGCGGTATCGAGCGCGAAGCCGACCGGATCGCCGAAGTCATAGTAGTTGCGCCAGCGGATACGCGAGGGCAGTGTCAACGGCCCACCCGGACGATCGACTTGCGTGATGCACTCTCCTTGCACTTCGCTTCGAAGCTGCATGCCGTCCCAAAGTCTTGGCCACAAGAGGATGTGCTTGTCGATGGGTGAACCGATCGTCATGAAGCCGCGCAGACTCTGCACCCAGCTCGTATCGATGACTTGCTTGTGGTCTTTGGGGTCCGCTGCCGTCGGAGCGGAAAGCGCCTGCAGAATGCCCAGAAAACTGATCACCGTACCTTCGCTGTGCGCGACGATATACACCTCGGGCGGACACTGACAGCGCTCGGTGACGAGCGCGACGAGACGCTCCATCACGCGATGAAACCGGAACACGATGGTGTCGCGATGCTGCTTGAAATCCGCGACAAGCTGCACGTCGCCCACATAGTCGCGCAGCACGGGCGCCAGATCGAACTTGAAGATGCCGGCCTTCTCGGTCACGGCAAGCAGGCTTTGCATGATGGCGACGGTTTCGACCACTTCCTCCACCACACCCGCGGCGAGCGAGAAATCGGCTGGCTCCAGCTTGCGATCCGCGACGGTCAGCATGTATGCCGCCTGCGCGCGGCTCACGATGGACAATCCCCAGGCCTTGCTTTCTTCGAGCGTGTCGTCCTGTTTGACCACTTCGCGCGGGATGTCGGCCCAATACACTTCCGCGAAGCCAAGCGCGGAATAGAACTCGCGCTGCTCGGCGGTATAAGGACCGCCTTGCGGCAGATCGAGCTGGCGGACATCCACTTCGCCGACACCCGCGATATCGAAGTATCCCAACGGCATGACGGGCAATGGCGGATCGTAGCGTGCGCCGAACTGGCTCGCGACCGAACGCACGGTATCGCTGTGCAGTTGATTGCCGATGCCGTGTATCGCCACGACGATCTTCTGAACGCGCGGCTCCATGGGGAGGTTGGTGGCTTGCTCGAGGTTGCCCGAGTCGGAGGCGGCGGGGCGTGAGGCGTCGTTCATGGGCGTCTCCTGGCGTCGGGGCGCGGGCGCTTGCTGGCTGGACGATGCGGTACGGGCTGTTGCGCCAGATGGAGATTAGTCTATTTTTGTGCGCATGGCTTAGTGTTTTGCATTTTGTGTACCGGCGTGCTGTATGTTGCACGCAAGACCAAAGGTTGTCGTGCGCACGGAGGGTTGCAGAATCACGCTCCGACAGCGGAGAATGCGTGCCGCCGGGGTTTCGGAACGAATTCTAAATACCAAGTAACAAGCAAATGATTGAACTGGATGGATCGGCCAGCGAAGGTGGCGGCCAGGTTTTACGCACGGCGCTCACGCTTTCGCTTTTAGCGGGGCAGCCTTTCGGGATCGGGAATATCCGCGCAAGGCGAAGTGAGCCAGGGCTGTTGCATCGACATCTCTTAGCGGTGGCGGCAGCGCAAGCAATATCCGGTGCGCAATGTTCCGGAGCAGAAGTCGGATCGCGGATGCTGATGTTCGCGCCGGGGCCGATCAAGAGCGGCGAGTACAGCTTCGATATCGGTACGGCGGAAAGCTGCACGCTCGTCTTGCAAACGATTCTGCCGGTGCTTTTATTCGCCGATAAAGCATCTACCGTGCGAATACGCGGCGGCACACACAATCCGATGGCGCCGCCCGCACATTTTCTGCAACGTGCATGGCGTCGCGCGATGGGCGACATGGGAGCGGTCATCGACATCGAGCTCAAGCGCTTCGGCTTCTATCCGGACGGCGGTGGAGAGATTGTCGCCACGGTGCAGCCGTGCAAGGGCTTGCGTCCGTGCGAGTGGATGTCGCGTGGCGCGCTCGATACCGCGTATGCGGAGAGCTTCATCGCGGCGGCGCCCGCCGGCGTTGCGCAACATGAACTCGACGTGGTTCGTCCCGGCATGGGATGGGACGACTCGCAGCTGCTCGTGCGTGGTCTGGAAGCCGAACCGGGGCCGGGCAACGCGTTGCTCGTCACGCTCGAACATGCGCACGTCACCGAGGTATTTACGGCGTTTGGCGAACGCGCGGTATCGGCGGATAAGGTTGCGCAGACCGTGGTTCGAATGGCGGATCGCTATTTGGCATCCGCTGCGGCCATTGGCGAGCATCTCGGCGATCAGCTCCTGTTGCCACTCGCGCTCGCGGGCGGCGGCCGCTTCACGGTCGAGAAAATATCGATGCACGCAAGGACGAATGCGGAAGTGATCGAGCGCTTTCTGCCGGTGCGCTTCGAGTTCCATGAAGCCGACGATGCGACCGCATCGGTCGTCGAAGTCATGCGTCGCTGATCAGCGACGCATGTGAACGCTTCACATGCCCGAGCAACAATGCGGCGCACTTATTCGCGCGAGAGCGGCATTCTTTACGTCGATACCGCCGTGACTATTCATTCGCATGGCACTCGTCGCTATCGACAGACTTCTTACGGGCAAGCATCGGCGAAAGAATACTTCAGGCGCGTATCAAACGTATTCATGCGCGGTAGCGCCGGAGTGAAGCAGGTGCATTGAACTTGCATCTGCGAGCAAATCAAACACGAAGTTAAAGAGCACTATGACCAAACGTACAATCAACGAGTCCGAATTCATCACGCACGACAGTGAGAAGCTTTTCTACCGTCATTGGCCGGCGGCGAAATCGCGTCGTCGTGGCGCAATCGTCTTGCTGCATTGCGGACACGAACATTCGGCACGCGTCGCGCATCTCGTCGATGAGCTGAAGTTGCGTGACTTCTCCTTCTTCGCATGGGACGCGCGCGGACATGGCAAGTCGCCGGGGCCACGTGGATATAGCCCGAGCGTGGCTGCGTCGGTGCGTGACCTGCAGTGCTTCATCGATCATATCCGTGATGCGCACGGCATTGCCGTGGAAGACATCGCTGTTATCGGGCAAAGCGTCGGTGCGGTGCTTGCAGCGACGTGGGTGCATGATTACGCGCCGCCTGTGCGCTGTCTCGCGCTGGCATCGCCCGCATTTCGAATGAAACTGTATATACCGTTTGCGCGGGCTGGGTTACGGCTCGCGCACAAGCTGCGCGGCTCGTTCCATGTGAAAAGTCTAGTGAGGCCCGAGCTGCTCACGCACGATATAGAACGCATCGCGAGCTATGCGGCCGATCCGCTCGTTACGCGGCCGATCGCCGTCAACATGTTGCTGGATCTGCACGATACGTCGAAGCGTATCGTCGACGATGCCGCTGCCATCACCGTGCCTACGCAAGTGTTGATTTCAGGTGCGGACCGGGTCGTGCAGCGTGCGCCGCAGGACCTTTTTTATGATCGGCTGCGTTCGGCTCGCAAAGAGCGCGTCGTGCTGCCGCGTTTTCGTCACGATACGCTAGGCGAGCGGGATCGCGCCAAGGCGCTGGAACCATTGCGCGCATTTATCTTGCGTGAATTCAATGCGCGCAGCCCGCGTGTATCACTCGTTCACGCGAACAAGCGCGGACCATTCCGCGACGAGTACGAGGCGATGCTGAAGCCTCCAACCAAGCCGTTCGAACGTTTTTATTGGTGGATGAACCGGCTGGCGCTGAGGCGGGCGGGGCGCTTTCGGAAGGCATCGCGCTTGGTCTTTCGCTTGGGTTCGATTCGGACGCGACGCTCGACTATGTCTACCGCAACGAGGCACGTGGATGCGGTGGCATCGGACGTCTCATCGATCGCTTTTACTTGAATGCGCCAGGGTGCAAGGGTATGCGGCAGCGCAAGACGCATATCGAAGCGCTCCTGGGTCTGGCTATCGCGCGGCTGGTTCGTGAGGGCTCACCCGTGCGTCTCGTCGATGTCGCGGCCGGGCATGGACGCCACGTGCTCGACGCGATAGCAAATTCAACCGACGACGCCAACGTGACCGTCGATCGCATCGTGCTGCGCGATGTGAGTGCGATCAATGTCGAAGCGGGACGTGCTTCGATCGCACGGCGGGGACTTGAGTCGATCGCCCACTTCGAGCAAGCCGATGCTTTCGATGAAGCGTCGTTCACCACGCTCGAACCCCGTCCGACGCTTGCCATCGCGGCGGGCTTATACGAGCTTTACGGCGACAACGCGATGATCGAACGCTCGTTGCATGCGCTTGCGCAAGCAGTGCTGCCGGGCAGTTATCTCGTCTATACGGCACAGCCGTGGCATCCGCGACGCGAATTTATCGCGCGTTCGTCGAGTACTCATCGCGGTGAGGCAAGCCGGGTCATGCGGCGTCGCTCGCAGGCCGAGATGGATGAACTCGTCAGGCGCGCAGGTTTCCGCAAGCTGGAACAGCGTATCGATGAAATGGGTATTTTTACGGTGAGTCTTGCGCAGCGGGAAGCGAGGCAATGAGCGATGCGGCGGCCGCTATCGCTGCGCTGCTTTGTGCTGGCGTGGAGTGACTGTTGGCATCGCGGTGGCGTTTAGCGGACTTTGAGCGCCGTGTAAAGTCGTCGCCTAAGCCACCTTCACGGGCTAGTGCAAGCGAACAGTGCACAATGACGCCAAGAGCGACTTTAACCGCGCGCGAATGAAGCACCGTCGCTAGACAAGACCCCTTGCCGCAGAGAGACAAATGAAGAAAGGAAAACCCAAGCTCACCCGCGACGACGCCGAGCGTCTCTTCGAAGGTCTGCCGAAATCCAGCGCGAGCGAGCGTAAATCCGGCCGGCCCGAGAATCCATTCGAAGCTGGCGCGTTCGAGCCTGTCGAGCGCATCGACGAAGAAGCCAAGCTCTGGAAAGACAACCTGATCACGCTGCCGATGGCGGTCGAGTTGCCCGCTGGCTATGAATCGGTCGCACGCATGCGCGATGCGATGGCACGAGCATGGCGCCTGAGATGGGTGAGGGAAAGCGGTCACGAAATCGTGACGGAATTTCCTGAAGGATGGTCGGCGCTTCGCCCGGAGAGCGGTCCTATCGAAGTGCGAGATCCGGCGGGCGTGGTGCGCGCCGTGTTTGGTTGGGCCAAGGATGCCGAGTTGCGAATCTTGCCGCGATATTCCCTTGAATCGCAGACCAACGGTTCAAATGGGCTGGGCAGTTTGCTCGTCCGCGATCGATCGAACGGTCAAATTCTCGAAAGATCGTCGACCTGGTCCGCGCAAAGTGGCACTAACCATCCCGATTGGACACGGCTGTCGACGTGGCTCAACTCGAATTATCCATTCCATCGCGATCCTTTACGGTACTGGGCAGACTGCGAGGACAATCTTCAAGGCTAAGACACGGCTTGGCGCTTGATCGAATTTCTTTAGGGAATATCTTGCGACCTGTACGAGCGCGTCTTGCCGTGACACGCTAAGAAAGCACGCGCTTGGCAATAAAGCCCACGCGCCAGACAAACGAAATCAAGCTATTTCGCTTAGCGCACAAAAAGGCCCAGCCACTAAGCGCTGGGCAATCCAGTGATTGAAGGCCACCGGAGGAGGATCTTGGAGACGAGGCGCACAAGACGATTGCGCGCCAGACCTTGAACGAAAACAACTGAACAGATCAGGAGCCAAAGAATACAGGCTTCATGCCGTCGTTGGCATCCGGACGAACGGAAGCGCTGATCTTGTGTCCCACGCGAGCCACTGCATGGTCGAAATTGCGCAGCGTATGGTGTGCACCCGAAGCCGATGTGCCATCCGCGGCGCCGCCGACATCCGTTGCGTTATTGCCTTGGGCGTTCACACGAGCTTCCGCGGCTTGAATATTGGCCGGATATTGCGTTTGATCGCCGGTGGGGTTGTAGCCGGCTTTTTCGAGTTGAACCAGTTGCGCCTTCACTTCAGCGCGAGTCACCGGCTGGTTCGTTTGAGCGAACGACGACACGGCAGGGATTGCAAGAGCAGCGGCAACGATGAGCGATTGAACGAGTTTCATGATGCTTACCTCCAGGCTTCGTTTTTGCGCAAACACCCGTTTGCGTTTCAGTGCTTGAAGTCTAGGCGGCACGTGCTTGGGAATTAAGTGCGGACTGAACAAGTAATTATTGTTAAATTTGCGTTAACCCTCAATAGCCGATGACGCCGTTGCATCGGACGCGCTCGCGTAAAATCGCGTTGCCGCCGTTCTTTCGTTCGAATGACAGGACACCCTATGTTGCAGCCGTTTGCATCATCAGAACCGTTCACGATTGGCGTCGAACTGGAAGTCCAGGTCGTCAATACGCATGACTACAACCTGACGAAGGCGACCACGGAGTTGTTGAACCGCGTTCGAGAGGAAACCTTCGCGGGGGCCATCGACCCCGAGACGACCGAAGGGATGATCGAACTCTCCACTGGCGTGTGCCGGAACTTCGACCAGGTCAGTAACGAGTTGCAGGTGCTTCGCGATACGCTCGTTCGCGCCGCCGACTTTCTCAACGTCGGCGTATGCGGTGGCGGCACCAACTTCTTCCAGAATTGGTACGACCAACGGTCCGATGGACGCGAACGCTCCGAATATCTCATGGGCCTATACGGGGCGCTTTATCAGCAGTTCACCATCTTCGGTCAGCACGTGCATGTCGGTTGCCCGGACGCCGACTCGGCGCTCGTTCTACTGCACTCGCTCTCGCGCTACGTCCCGCACTTCATTGCGCTCGCCGCTTCTTCGCCGTTCGTGCAGGGCAGCGACACGCAGTTCCAGTGCGCAAGACTCAATTCGGTCGCGCCGTTCCCCTTGTCGGGCCAGGCGCCCTTCGTGACGGAGTGGAGCGAGTTCGAACAGTACTTCGAGCGCATGACCAACACGGGTCTCGTCAAGAGTCTGAAGGACTTTTACTGGGACATTCGTCCGAGTCCTGGATTCGGAACGATCGAAGTACGCGTCATGGATACGCCGTTACGCGTGGAACGAGCCGCCGCCATCGCGGCTTACATTCAGGCGCTTTCGCGCTATCTGCTGATCGATAAACCCTTGACGCTGAGTGAACGCGACTACGAGGTTTATCGGACGAACCGGTTCATGGCTTGCCGCTTTGGTCTGGATGCAACATGCGTGAATCCGGAGACGGGGCAAAGCAAACCGATCAGAGACGACATCCTCGCCACGCTCGATGCGATCAGCGGCCACGCTCAGGCTCTCGGCGGCCAAGCAGGCCTCGAATCGATCAGGCGTGCGGTGACGAGCGGCACGAGCGATGCCACGTGGTTGCGCCGCGTCTATGGCGCGCATGACTCCTTGCATGAAGTCGTGCGGCAGCAATGTCAGATATGGCGTGGCGCGCAGACGCTCGAATGAACTCAAGGCAATGACTAAAGCGTTAGCCTGAAACCGCGCACCAGCACTCCTGGCAATTGCAGGCCGCCTGTCGAACGTTCGCCCCACGTCGAGTCGTTCAACAGCAGTTCGGGCGTGGCGCCTATCCGGTCGAGTTCGCTTCCTAGCAGCCGATAAAGGCTGTCGTCGAAGCGCATGGCTTCGATGGGCGCGACGATCTCGCCATGCTCGACCCAGAACGTGGCAAAGCGCGTCATGCCGGTCATGCGGCAATCCATCCGGTCGGAGAAGTTCACGTACCACAGGTTGCCGACATAAAGACCGGTGTCGAGCGCGGCGAGCACGTCGCTGTCGGCGAGATCGCCGCCTTGCATCGAAAGCGATATGGGCATCTCATTCGCGGGCGCGCCGTTGGGACGCAAGCCGTATTCGCGGGCTGTGCGCGCGCTGGTGAGTTGCTGCGCGCCGCGGCCGGCTCGAATCAGCGGGACGGTCTCGCGCTCGTAGCCGTCTTCACTAAAGCCCGGTGTAATGCCGAGACCGATGTCCTCGGTGAGCGTGACGCGTTCGTCCAGCGAAGCCTCGCCGCTATTCAGGCGATGAAACTCGCTACGCGATGTTGCCTGCTTGCGTGCCGAAAACGCCGTAAAGGACGCCGTGCCGATGAGTTCGGCAAGCGCGGCCGGCGCGAGCCATGCACGATAATTCCCCGGCGCAAGCGTGCGCGCGGGCCGGGCCAACACCGGCATGCGCGCCGCGGCCTCTTCGACTTTTCTTGCGAAGACTTCGTCGCTCCATTGCTCGCCCGCGTAGGTCGTCTTGATTGCGCGTCCGCTTGCATCGTAAAGCGACCAGCTGAAGTTGAAGTTGTCGAGTTCATGCCAGCCACGGCTCCCATTCGACGATGCAAAGCCGCGCGCCATCGATCCACCGGCATAGAAGCCGACGAAGTCGAGCCGTGCCGCGCATCGTTCGACCACGCTCAAGAGCGATTCGATCTCCGGCAGCGTGCCGCGTCGTCGAGTGGCCTGGGTCCATGTCGCCGTATCGACGAGCAAATGCGGATCGGCGCTGGCGTCTTCGAGCGCGGCCCGCAGCGCGGCGAGCGTCCCGGCGATGGCTTCGTCGTCGGTATGCGCGTCGCCGCTTATCGTGAGCGTGGAATAGGCCTGGCGCTCGTTCCTGATGAGCCGCAGCGTCAACGCGCCCTGCGAGACGTGCCCGATCTGACGGACCTTGCTTGCATTGAAGCGCACGAAGTCCGATTCCTCGGCGGCAAGTGTGGTCAATGCCACTTCGCCTGTGACGAGCCGACGCTCGACGACATCCGCGAGCCGCATGAAGCGATGTTCCCAGTTTGCCGCGGCGGCTGTCATCGCGTGCCTCCGAACACATCCACGTTGCTGAACACGCATGCAGGCGATGCATGGCCCACGGGCACGATCTGCATTGGCTCACCCTTGCCGCACATTGCCGTGCCGTAGATGCCGCGCGTTGCTTCGTTGCCGACCGCGACCAGGCTGCGCCAGAAATTCGCCGAAATGCCGCGATAGCCCGGTTGGCGAACCACTTGCGTAAGCCGGCCATTCTCGATCAGTTGCCCGAACTCGCAGCCGAATTGAAACTTGTTGCGATAGTCGTCGATGGACCACGAGGTGTTCGTGCGCATCAGAATGCCCTGTTCGATGTTCGCGATCATCTCGTCGAGCGTACTCTCGCCAGCTTCGATATTGAGGTTCGCCATCCGGTCGATAGGCGGGCGGTTCCAGCTCGATGCCCGCGAATTCGCGACCCCGCCGATGCCCGCGCGTTGTTGCGAGAGCGTGCCGCCGAGCGCGCGTTCGAGCACGCCGTTGCGGATCAGATGGTGTTTGCTCGCAGCGGCGCCGTCGTCGTCGAATGCGTAGGTTGCGACCTCAGCGGCCACATCGGGATCGAACGTCACGTTCAAGAGCGGCGAGCCGTATTGGTAGGTGCCGAAGAACTCGGGCTTCACGAAGCTCGATCCGGCGAAGTTGCGTTCGTCGCCGAGAATGCGGTCGAGTTCGAGCGGATGACCGATCGACTCATGGATTTGCAGCATCATCTGATCGGGCATGAGGAGCAGGTCGCGCACGCCGCTCGGGCAGTTCGGCGCGGCGAGAAGCGCGAGCGCTTCGTTGGCCAGCCGCTCGCCGGCGCCATCGAAAGCGAAGCGATCGAGGATTTCGACGCCGCCTTGCGCGATGGTTCCGTAATCGCCGCCCAGCGTGCGGACTTGCGTATCGCCGTGGGCGTGCGCCGCGACCGCCAATTGCGGCATGGCGAACCGGAAACGCTGCTCGATGCGAACGCCGTCGCTCGTGATCAAGGTTTGTTCGCTTTCGATGACCTGCATGGACGCGGTGCGCTCGACGATACGCGGGTCGATGCTCGCCGCGGCGCATTCTTCCGCGAGCCGTTCAAGCCATTCGCGCCGCGCCGGCAGCGTGGCCTCGATGCCGGGCGACGCGTATTCGCCGCTTTGCGATGGACGCGCGGCGAGCCTGTGATCGACGAGCGAGACGCGTGCGCTTGCCTTGGCGCGGCGCGTGGCGAGGTCGAGCGCCGCCTGCAAGCCAGCCGGGGACAAGTCGGCGGTTGCCGCATAGCCCGCGCCGGCGCCGTGCCATGCAGTGAGCATTGCGCCGCGATCGCGCGCGGTGCGAAGTGGCTGGATCACGTCGTTGCGAACCTTGTGATCGTCCGTGCGTTCATCGACGAAGCGCACCGAGTGGAAGTCCGCTTCGCTGGAAAGGGCGCGAACGTGCTCGTCGAGTGAAGGACCGTTCATATCGCTTCCGTGTTTTTACCGTCGGGTGCGCAAATGCGTGCGCAGGCAGCGTTAATATGCCATGGCACGGACCAACGCACGCGCGTTTGCGGATGTGTATCCTCTCGATGTCGTCATTCGAGGATGTCCCTGTGAAATACCCACTCATACTGGGCTTCGCTATCGTCGCGCTGGATGTCGTCGTGTGGCGCGCGCGTCTGCCCGCGCAAGACCTCGCGCGGCTGTTCATACGGCTCGCGCTTTTCGTCGCGTTGAGCTGGGACCTCTTTTCCTCTGACCTGAATCCGTTCACTCAGGCGCCTTACGCTGCCGTCGTCGAATTGCACTGGCTTGGACAAGTGCTCGAAATCATCTGGTGGCTGACGGGCGCGCGGTTGCTCACGCTTTCGCTCGACACCTTGCTTTTGCCGCGCGCCTGGCGCAAGCAGCGGCTATTTTCAGATGTGTTCGGTGCGGTGGTCTTTCTCGCAGCGGCCGTGGCAGCGCTCGGCTTCGTGCTCGAATTGCCGGTACGCGGGCTCGTTGCGACGTCGGGCGCGCTCGCCATCGTGCTCGGTCTCGCCATTCAAAGCACGTTGAGCGACGTGTTCGCGGGCATCGTGCTCAACACCACGGAGCCTTATTCGGTTGGCGACTGGGTCTTGATCGATGACGTCGAAGGCAAAGTGATCGAAATGAATTGGCGCGCCACGCATTTGCTCACGGGCCAGGGCAATACGCTTATCGTGCCTAACGCGGTTGCATCGAAAGCCAAGATTTCGAATAACAGCAGGCCGGCGAACATCCACGGAATCTCTCTCATTCTCGAGATCGATCCCGAAGCCCGGCCAAAGACCGTGCTCGATGCCTTGGGCCGTGCCCTGACCGGCTGCAATGTCATTCTCGACAGCCCCGCACCTTATGCGCGGATGAAGCGTGCCACGCTCAATTCGGTGCAATACGAAGTCGTGGCGTTCGTCGATGACATGAACAAGAAGTCATCCGTATCCAACGAGTTGTTCGATCTTTGTTACCGGCATCTCGCGGCTTCGTCCGTGGCGCTGCGCGCGCTCGGCATTCCCGCGCCCGCCGTGACCGCGCACGATGCACGAGAAGCCTTGCTCAGACGCGTGAGCCTGTTCGACAGTCTGACGAGCGATGAAATAGAGCGGCTTGCCAAGCGGCTCTTGCGGCACGAGTATCAGGCAAGGCAGCAGATACTCGCGCCTGACACGGTGCCCGACAGTCTCTCTATCGTTCATTCGGGTGTGCTGTCGGTCACCTATCACGAAGCGACAGGAGATCGCGAAGTTGCCCGCGTCGGTCCCGGAGAGGCCTTCGGGGAGGCCGGGCTGCTTGCTGGTTTGCCGATGCACGTATCCATCTCGACGCTCACACCCGTAGTGCTATATCAACTCGGTAAGAACGATATGACGTCGTTCCTGAAAGATCATCGGGACGTCGCGAAGCAGTTGTGTCAGCTCCTCGCTTATCGTCAGGACAAGCTCGGCCAGTTGACGAATCCCATGCCGGTGGAAGAAGAAAAAGGCACATCGCTGTTTCAGTGGTTGTTGGACAAGGTCTGGTTTCGGCACGCGTTGCAAGAAGCTTCTCAGGTCAAGCAGACCGACAAGTCCGCTTAGAAGAGATGTTTAAGCGAAGACACGTAGTCGCGTTGAACGAGGCCATCCGTTGGCATCTTTTGAAATCTCTTGGAGAGGTATCTCATGGGCGAATATAGGCAACTGCATACCGACGATGGCAGCTTCGCCGTCTATGTCGAAGTTCCCGCCAACACGCCGGCGCCCGCCGTCGTGGTGCTGCCTGAAATTTTCGGCATCAACGCGGACATGCGGGAAACATGTCAGGAGTTGGCGAGGCAAGGATTCATCGCGCTGTGTCCCGATCTCTTCTGGCGGCTCGAACCGGGCGTCGAATTGAATAGCTGGTCCGAGGAGGAATGGAAAAAGGGCTTTGCGCTCTATCAGGCATTCGACATCGATCTGGGTGTTCGAGATGTCGGCGCCACGGTTGCCATGGGACGTGCCTTGCCCGAGTCGAACGGTAAGTGCGGGTTGATGGGCTTTTGCCTCGGCGGTCTGATGACTTTCCTGACGACCGCACGCGAGGGTGTCGATGCCGCCGCGGCTTATTACGGCGGTCAGACTGATCAGTACTTGGGCGAAGCAGACAGCATACGAGCGCCGATGATCATGCATCTCGGTACCGAAGACGAATTCATATCGACGGATGCACAGGCCGCAATCAAGGCGGCGATGAAGGACAGGACGAATGTGACGGTGTACGCGTATCCCGGATGCAGTCATGCGTTCGCGCGGCACACAGGTTTGCATTACGATGCGGCCGCGGCAGAGCTTGCGAATGAACGGACCTATGACTTGTTTCGGCGCGAGCTGGCGGGGACTTGAGTTGTCGGGCTGCGTGTCGGTGGAGGTCTTTGGCATCGGTGGAAATGTTCGCCATCATCGCCAGGCACACGCACTCACCGCACGGCTTCGACTTACCACTTACGCCATTGCGTCCCGCTTCGCGACACACAACTCGATGAACCGCTGCACCGGCTGCGTAAGCGTCGCCCCACGCCGCGTGGCAATTCCATAAGGCGCGCCTGTCCTGTCGATTCGTATGGGCAGCACCGCCACCAGTCCATGCTCCTCGAAGTATCTCGCCACCTTGAGCGGCATCAATCCCACCGTCCCCGCGCCGGAGCGCAAGAGCGACAAGGTCGCGAACGTCGATGACGTCTCGATCGCATAGCGCGGGAAGGGCACTTGCGCATCGTCGAATAGCTGTTCGAGAAGCGAGCGCATTGGCAGGGTGGCCTGAGGGACGATCCACGGATTCTCGCCGATGCCCGCGAACGTCACGTTCGCGTCCGTGGCCAGCGGGTCCGCGCCATCGACGACGAAACACACTTCCTCCACTTCGAGCGGAATGAAGTCGTAAGCCTCGGGATGAACGCTGATGCTCGGCCGACCGATCACGAGATCGAGCAGCCGCTGATCGAGCATCGACAAGAGCCGCGCACTGTTGTCCTCCCAGACCTCGACGGAAATATCCGGCTGAATGCCCCGCAACTCTCGCAGCACGGGCGTGAGCCATACGGGGACCGAGCCCATGACCGCGCCGACCGCGAGCGTGCCGCCGCCGCCGCGCAAGAGGGCCGCGAGTTCATCGCGTAATGCGCCGATCTCCGAACGGACCGCGCGCGCATGGCGAATCACACAGCGGCCGAGTTCGTTCGGCACGATGCCGCGCGGCGAGCGCGCGAAAAGCTCCGCGCCAAACAAAGACTCGATCTCGCGCAGCGACTTGGTCGTGGCGGGCTGTGAAAGCGAGACCTGATGCGCCGCCTTGCGCAGCGAGCCGTGGTCGTCCAGCGCGATCAACAACGCAATGTGATTGCCGCGCAATCTACGCAAAATCGCATCGATACTGGTTATCACCGATATAACTCCAGCCTGTCACCTGATCCGAAGGTTTCATTATCTGGCCAGGGCGTTCTCTCCCTACACTGGCTCAGACGTCGCCGCCCATGCTCGGCCACGCGGCTCGATCATAGCCGCATTGATCGACGAACGAGCAAGCGAACAAGCGGGCGGCGTGATGAATCATGCATCCCTATGGAGAGAAGCAAATTGAAAAGAATCGGTATCGACGTCGGCGGCACCTTCACCGATGTCGTGATGGTGGATGACCAAACGGGGCAAATCTGGTCGACCAAGGTGCCGACGACGCCGAAGGATCGCGTCGTCGGAACGATCGAAGGCTTTCTCAAGATTCTGGAGCTTTCAGGCACGCAAAGCGAAGACGTCGCCTTTCTCGGCCACGGCACGACGATGGCGACCAACATGGTCGTGGAAGGCACGGGCGCTAAAACCGCACTCGTCACGACGCGCGGCTTTCGCGACATCCTCGAACTGCGGCGCGTGTCGCGTCACGACCGCGCGGATCTATACGATCTGCTGTTCGACAATCCGCGTCCGCTCGTCGAGCGGCGCTGGCGGCTCGAAGTCGGCGAGCGTCTGCGTTACGACGGCAGCATGGAAATGCCGCTCGATCACGCCGGACTCGAAGCCCTTGCCGCACAGATTCGCGAGTCGGATATCGAAGCCGTCGCCGTGTGCTTCCTGCATGCGCATGTGAATCCGCAGCACGAGCGCGAAGCCGTCGATACGTTGCGCCGCTTGCTGCCCGACCGCTTCATTTGCGCATCGCACGAGGTCAATCCCGAAGCGATGGAATACGAGCGCACGAGCTCGACCGTCATCAACGCAATGCTCGGTCCGGTCTGCGGCCGGTATATCGGCAGGCTCATCAACACGCTCGCGCAACACGGCTTCGCGGGCAAGTTCCTCTTCATGCAGTCGAACGGCGGTCTGGCAAGCCCCGCGATGGTCGCCGACAAGCCGATCGTGCTGCTCGAATCCGGTCCCGCGGGCGGCGTTTCCGCGGCCATTCGCAACTGCGAGAAAAGCGATCTCAAGAACGCGATTCTCGGCGACATGGGCGGCACCACGTTCGACGTATCGCTGATCCGCGAGTTTCGGCCGGAGCTGCGCAACAAAAGCCTGCTGCATACCTATACCGTGCGCTCGCCCAGCATCGATATCGACTCGGTGGGCGCGGGCGGCGGCTCTATCGTCTGGATCGATGCGGGCGGCGGCGTGCGGATCGGTCCCGAAAGCGCGGGCGCCGATCCGGGCCCTGCGTGCTATGGGCGCGGCGGCACGCGTCCGACCGTGACCGACTGCAACCTCGTGCTCGGCTATATCGATCCCGACAGCTTCCTCGGTGGCGAATTCAAACTGGACGCACAGGCGGCGTGGCGCGTGGTCGAAGAGGTCATCGCCAAGCCGCTCGGCGTCTCGGTGCCGGAAGCTGCGCAAGTCGTGCGGTCGGTGGCCAATGCACTGATGGCCCAAGCCATCCGCATCATGACGGTGGAACGTGGCTACGATCCGCGCGAATTTTCGTACATCTGTTACGGCGGCGCGGGGCCGGTGCACGCGGTCGATCTGGCGCACGAGATGGGCATTCGAAGAGTCGTGATTCCGCCGCTGCCGGGGCTTTTCAGCGCATTCGGCATGACGGTCGCGGACCAGCAATACGACTATCAGCGCCCGCTGGAAAGCGATCTCGCGATGATCGACGACGCCACCTTGCAGCATGCGCTCGACGAACTCACCGCCGAAGGCATGCAAGAGCTGCAACGTCATGGTGTCGATGCAGACGGCGTGAAAGTGGTGCGTCTCGCGGATTGCCGCTATGCCGGTCAGCCCGATGTCATCACCGTCGAAGTGCAGGGCGATGCGCAAGGCATTCGCGCCGCGCTTGCGCAAACCTTCGAAACCGCGCATCAGCGGCAATGGAATTTCATCAGCAAGGACAAGCCGGTCGTGGTCGCCAACGTGCGTCTGCAACTCGTCACGACGACGGGTTGGCGCGGCGGCGTCGCAAGCAGCAAGGGCGGCGCGATGCCGAAGCCGGTGCGTACGCGCGAGGTCTATTTCGACGGCGGCGTGCGCACGCTTCCCGTGTTCGCGCGCATGGAGATTCCCATAGGCGCGACGATCGAAGGGCCCGCCGTCATCGAAGAGCACAGCAGTTGCGCCGTGCTCAAGGCGTCGCACGTCGCGCGCGTCGATCCCGATCTGAATCTCGTCATCGAACTGGCAGCCTGATATATACGGACATCCTCATGGATATTGTTACTTACGAAATCATCCGCAGCAGTCTCTTCGCCGTCGCGCGTGAAATGAAGATCGCGATGATGCGCACCGCCGGCAGCCCGCTCATGCATGCGAGCGGCGACTCGTCCGCCGCGATCTTCGACGCCGACATGCAGCTCGTCGCGCAAGGCAACGACATTCCGACGATGCTCGGCTCCGCCGTCATCTCGACGCGCGTCTCGGTGGAGGCGATGGGACGAGAGAACTTGCGCCCCGGAGATGTCATCGTCAGCAACGACGCGTATGTCGGCGGCGGCAATCATCAACCGGACGTGCAGTTCACGCGTCCCGTTTTCGCCGATGGCAAGATCGTCGCCTTCGTGATGACGCGCGGCCACTGGACCGATATCGGCGGGCAGTCTCCGGGCAGCTATACGGTCACCACATGGGACGTGTTCGCGGAAGGTATCCGCATTCCGCCGGTGTTTCTGTATCGCAATGACGAGCCTGTGCAGGACATGCTCAACCTGCTCACGCGCAATAGCCGCAATGCGCACGAGTTACGGCTCGACATTCAGGCGCAATACGCGGGCACGTTCGTCGGCGACCGGCGTATCGGCGATCTGGTTGCGAAGTATGGCGCCGATGCCTTGCGCGACGTGATGAGCCAGAGCCTCGATCACTCGGAGAAGCTGATTCGCGCGGAAATAGCGCGTATTCCCGATGGCGTCTACGAAGCCGAGGAGTATCTCGATCCGATCGAAGCGCCGGGCTGGAAACAGGAGCGTCCGCTTCTCAAGGTCAAGGTGACGAAGACGGGCGATCACATCACGTTCGATTACACCGGCACCGGCGCGCAAGTGCGCGGCGGCATCAACTGTCCGCTGTCGGTCACCTGCAACAGCACCTGGTTCACGGTAAAGGCGCTGACCGACCCGGGCATTCCGATCAATCAGGGTTGCTATCGACCGGTGACGATCATCGCGCCCGAAGGCAGCGTGCTGAACTGCCGCTATCCGGCCTCGGTCGTGTCGGGCAATACGGAAACGTCGCCACGCGTGATCGATCTGCTTCTGAAGGCACTCGCGCCCGCGGTGCCCAAGCGCATCACGGGGCAAAGCAACTGCGCGTCGTGCGCGGGCATCTTCAGCGGACGCGACACGGACCCGGCGCGCATTGGCCGCACCGGCCAGGAGTTCGTCACGATGCACGACGTCCACGCGGGCGGCATGGGCGCGCGCGCCGAGAAGGATGGCGTGAGCGGTGTGCGTGTGTACGTGGGCAACGCGGGCAGCCAGTCCATCGAGATGATCGAGGCGACATCGCCGCTCGTCGTCGAGGAATGGTCGCTCGTGACCGACAGCGGCGGCGCGGGACGCAGACGCGGCGGCCTGACGTCGCGGCGCGTCTATCGCGTCGAATACGACGAGGCGACCTTCACCGTCTCCGGCGAACGCGGACGCTCGGCGCCCGAAGGCCATTTTGGCGGGATGGCGGGCACGCGCTTTCAATGCATCGTGCAGCGGGCGGACGGCAGCGAGCACGCGGTAGCGGCGAAGGGCGGACAGACGGTGGTGTATCGCGGCGATCGCGTGTCGGTGCAGCCGGCAGGCAGCGGTGGTTATGGCGATCCGCACGAGCGCGATCCGTTGCTCGTGGCAGCCGATATCGCCGATGGCTACGTCAGCGCCGAAGCCGCCGCGCAACGTTACGGTCCGAGCGCACAGCCGGCAGCGGAAGAGCCGGCAGTCGCATCGCTCGCGGTGGCGGCGGAATGAGCGCGGGCGAAGCCATGAGCCCGACCTTGCCGCTCGCGGGCGTGTGCGTGGTCGAGATCGGCCATAGTCTTGCCGCGCCCTATGCGGGCATGATCCTCGGCTCGTTGGGCGCGGAGGTCATCAAGATCGAAAGCGCGGAAGGCGGCGACTATGCGCGCGACTGGGGCCCGCCCTTCGTCGATGGCGCCGCCGCGCTGTTTCATGCGGTGAACCACGGCAAGAAGAGCATTGCGATGACGCTGTCGAATCGCGACGACGCGGAGGCATTGCGTGCGCTGATCGAGCGCCGCGCCGATGTCGTTCTGCAGAATCTCAAGGCCGGCGGCACGGAGAAGTACGGCCTAGGCGGCGAGCAGATGCTGCGCATGAAGCCCTCGCTCGTCTATTGCAATCTCGGCGCGTTCGGCACGGCGGGACCGCTGCGCGACAAGCCCGGCTACGATCCGCTCGTGCAGGCGCTTTCGGGTCTCATGAGTTTTCTGGGTCAGCCGGGCGAGCCGCTCTCGCGCATACCAGTGTCGGTCAACGACATGGGCACCGGCTTGTGGGCGGCAATCGGCGTGTTGGCCGCGCTCTTCCGACGCCAGACGACTGGCGTGGGCGAGGTCGTCACCGTGTCGCTGTACGAAACCGCGATCAGCTGGGCCGGCATTCAGATCGCGGATTATCTCGCCTCCGGCGTGCTGCCGGGCCGTTGGGGATCGGGAACGGCTGCCATCGTGCCGCATCAGGCGTTCGAATGCGCGGATGGCACGATCATGGTCGCGGCCGGTAACGACCGATTGTTCCGCCGCCTTTGCACCGTATTGTCTATCCCGACACTCGCCGACGATGCGCGCTTCGTGACCAACGGCGCGCGCGTGAGCCATCGCGTCGCGCTCATCGACTTGCTGCATCTCGAGTTTCGCAAGCACGGCACCGCGCACTGGCTCGAAGCGCTCGACGGGGCGGGCATTCCGTGCGGGCCCATCCAGACCATCGATCAGGTGGTCGCGCACGAGCAGACGAAAGCGCTCGACCTCTTGCGCACGACCGACGATGGCGCGGCCACGGTCGTCGGCGTGCCGATATCGTTCGGCGGGGCACGGCCCGCGCATGTGGGCGTCACGCCCAAGCTCGGCGAACATAACCATCTGTTGGCGAAGACGCCACTGGAGACATCTTGAAACTCGCATCGCAACTTGGCGGCGCGCTCGACACGCTGTCGCTCGAAGACATCGATCAGCAAATTCTCGTCGTCACCCTGAACCGCCCGAATGTGTCGAACGCGATCAGCACGACGATGGGACAGGAGATCATTCGCGTTTTCGGCGCGCTTGAAGCCGATCCCACGCTCTATCGCTGCGTCATTCTGACGGGCGCGGGAGAGCGTGCGTTTTGCGGCGGCGCGGATCTCAAGGAACGCGAAGGCATGACCGACGAGCACTTCGGCGTGCAGCACTATCTGTTCGAACGCATGAACCGCGCGATCACCTATTGCCCCGTGCCGATCATCTGCGCGGCGAACGGCGCGGCGGTCGCGGGCGGGCTCGAACTGCTGCTCGCCTGCGATTTCGCGTATGCATCGGAACATGCCGTATTCGGCTTCACCGAAGTGAAGCGCGGCATCATGCCGGGCGGCGGCGGCACGCAGCAATTGCCGCGCACCATCGGCGCCCGCCGCGCGAAGGAACTGATTTTCCGGGGAGCGAAATTCACGGCGCAGGAAGCATTGGCGTGGGGCGTCGTCAATCGTCTTTGCGAGCCGGGCCGCGTGCTCGCCGATGCCATCGACGCCGCCCGCGACATCTGCACGAGCGCACCGCTGTCCGTCGCGCAAGCCAAGAAGGCGGTCGACCTCGGCATGCAGGGCGACTTGCGCACGGGCCTTTATCTGGAAATCGAAGCCTATAACCGGCTGATTCCGACGGCAGACCGTCTAGAAGGCATCAGCGCGTACAACGAGAAGCGCGCACCGCGATTCAAGGGCGTTTAGTTCGAACGCAACAGCCGGCATACCTATACCCGGATAACCGGAGGAGACAGACATGACCCCCAACATCGGCAGCTTCGACATGCCGAAAGCCGAAGCGACGTATGGCAAGATCACGCGCCGGCTCATCCCGTTCCTGTTCCTGTGCTATGTGTTCGCGTTTCTCGACCGCATCAACATAGGCATTGCGCAGCTCGACATGAAGCACGATGTCGGCTTCAGCGATCTCACATACAGCATCGGCGCGGGCATCTTCTTCCTCGGCTACGTGCTGATGGAAGTGCCGAGCAACTTGCTCTTGGCGCGCATCGGTGTGAAGCGGACGTTCTCACGCATCATGATCCTGTGGGGCTTGATCGCGGCGGGCACGGCATTCGTCACGCTGCCTTCGCATCTCTACACCGTGCGCTTCTTTCTTGGGCTTGCCGAAGCGGGGCTTTATCCGGGCGTGATCTTTTATCTCACGCGCTGGTATCCGGTCGAACGGCGCGCCAAGGTCATCGCGCTCTTCACGTGTGCAACGGGCATTGCGGGCTTGTTCGGCGGGCCGCTGTCCGGTGCGCTCATGACGTACTTCAACGGCTACTTCGGTCTGCACGGCTGGCAATGGATGTTTATCGTGCAAGGCTTGCCCGCGACCGTGCTGGGCGTGGTGGCGTTCTTTTATCTCGATGACGGCCCGCAGCAGGCGAAGTGGCTCACGGAAAGCGAAAAGGCCGTCGTGCTCGCGGATATCCGCAAGAGTTCGAGCGTGTCGGCGAAGCACGAGGAGCACACCTTCGGACGCACGCTCACGGACTTTCGCGTCTACGTGATGGGCTTCGTGTGGTTCACGCAGATTGCCGGCGTGTTCGCCATCGGCTTCTGGCTGCCGACGCTCATCAAGAGCGCGGGCGTGTCGAGCGCGTTGCAGATCGGCTGCTATTCCGCCATTCCGTATTTCGTGAGTTGGGTCGCGCTCATCATGCTCAACCGTCATTCGGACCGCACGATGGAGCGGCGCTGGCATTGCGCCATCGCCATGATCTTCGGTGCTGCGGGACTCGTCGTCGCGGCGTTCACGACCGGCAATCTCGCGCTGTCGCTTGCGGCGCTCTCGGTGGCGACCGCGGGCATACTCGCGCCCAACCCGCTCATCTGGGCAATCTCGACGGTTACATCCGTGGCAGCGGCGCGGCGGGCGGCGTGGCGGTGATCAATTGCGTGGGTCTGCTCGGCGGCTTCGTGAGCCCGATGATCATCGGCTCCATCAAGACGATGACCAACAGCATGGCAGGCGGCCTTGGCGCGATTGCCACGCTGATGGTGCTCGGCGCCATCGCGGCTGTCGTGCTTGCGCCGTCCACATCGAGCGCGCCCGTGAGCGAAGGACGCGCCGAGGAAGGCGGTGAACGCGTACCGGATGCAACCATCTGAACGAAGGGAGTGAAAATGAAAGATGTAGCAGTACAGATACGTGAAGTCGGCTTGCGCGACGGCCTCCAGATGGTCCGCACCATTCTCGGCGCCGCGCAAAAACTCGAATGGTGCGCGCGCATGGTGGATGCGGGCGTGACCGATATCGAAGTGACGTCCTTCGTGCCGCCGAAGATCGTGCCGCAATTTGCCGATGCGGTCGAGGTGGCGACGGGCGCGCTTGCCATCGACGGATTGCACGCGGCAGCGCTCGTGCCGAACCTGAAGGGAGCGCAGCGTGCCTTCGATGTCGGCTTGAACAAGGTCCACTACGTGCTGTCCGCGAGCAACGAGCACAACCTGAAGAACGTTCGGCGCAGCACGGCGGAATCCGTCGAAGACTTCGTGCGCATTGCGGCGGCGCGCGATGAACTCGGCCGGCGCGTCGTGCTGGGCGCAGGCGTGGCGACGGCGTTCGGCTGCACCATTGCCGGTGAGGTGGATGAAGGCATCGTGCTCGGGCTGGTCGAAACGTTGATCGAGGCGGGCGCGCAGGAAATCACCATCGCCGATACGGTCGGCTATGCGAATCCCGCGCAGGTCTATGCGCTCATGCGTCGCGTCATGGAGCTTGCGGGGCCCTTGCCGGTTGCGTGTCATTTCCACGATACACGCGGACTCGGTTTGGCCAACGTTATGGCCGCACTCGATGCGGGTGTGCGTGCGTTCGACTCTTCGCTCGGCGGACTCGGCGGATGTCCGTTCGCGCCGAACGCCACGGGCAACATCAACACCGAAGACACGGTGTTCATGCTCGAAGCGCAGGGCATGACCACGGGCATCGACATAGACAAGTTGCTGGCGATACGCGAGACGATTGCCGCGTGGTTGCCGGGCGAACCATTCACAGGCGCCATTGCGCGTGCAGGCTTGCCGAAGACGTTCGTGCGAGCAGGGGAAGCAGTGGCGGCTTAGGGCTCGCCGCTGTCATTCACCCTCATGCTCACCCTCACGCGTTCGAGGCCAGCCTCTCCAGCAGATCGACGAGCAGATCCGGCGCGAGCACCATCGCGTCGTGTCCCGTGTCGATGGTCTCCCAATTCCACGCGGGCAAACCCTTGATGCGTTCGCGCACGGGTTCGAGCGTCTCGTATGAAGGGTTCGTGCAATGCACGTAGGTACACGGCAGCCCATTGCCGAGCGGATGCTGTAAGTCGAGCGGCGTGGTGTAGGTTGCGAGCGGGTGAGGCGTCAGGCGCCTTTGCACCCACGCGGCGCGTGCATGATCTTCCGGAATTCCGGTGCCCTTCAATCCGTTGACGGGCATCGCCAGCGGCTGATCGCTCGCCTGAACGGATTCCATGCGCTCGCGCACCACCTCCGGCGGTAACACATCGAAAGCAGCTTGCCTGTTATCGACGAGCAACGCGTCCAACATGACGAGCGAACGTATTGCGTGAGGCATGCGGTCCGCGACGCCCGAAGCCACCAGTCCGCCGAAGCTGTGACCTACCATGACGATGTTCAAGAGCTCTTCGGCATCGATCAGATTCTTTATATCTTCGATGCAGACATCAAGCGACGTCGCGGCTTCCAGCAGATGCCGCCGTTCACCCAGCCCCGTCAGTGTCGGCGCGAAGACGCGATGACCGCGCGCGATCAGCTTGTCGGCGACGAAGCGCCAGCACCAGCCGCCATGCCACGCGCCATGAATGAGGACGAAGGTGTATCGCGGTGCGGTGGGACGAACCTGCTCTGCCGATGAATCATGCATCGATGTCTGGCTCCGGAAACGGTCATGCGTGAACGTCAGCACTGAAGGCCGCATTCTGCGACGGCTGCGCGTGAGTTGTAAAGCGCAAATAGCCAGTGAATCCGCGCTGCGTGTCATTACGTTCGATACTGGTTATCACCGATATAACCCGCGCATCTCACCTGATCGGAAGGTTTCATTATCTCGCCTGAGCGCGGCCTCTTTACACTGGACCGGTCCAAGGTTCCGCGCAGCGGCAGCCGATTAAAAGCCGCGCAGACGTCGGGATAGAGAGAGACACTATCGAACGAAGGAGACACGCTGTGAATCGTACCTTTGTTGAACCCGAGCCGGCGGTATCCGACGAATCATCAACCGTCTCGACGTCGAGCGCCGAAGAGCGGGCGCTCTATATGCGCGTCACGCTTCGCATCGTGCCGTTGTTGTTCGTTTGCTACGTCGTGGCTTTTCTGGACCGCATCAATGTCGGCTTTGCGAAACTGCAGATGCAGGACGCGCTCGGTTTCAGCGACAGCGTCTACGGTCTCGGCGCCGGCATCTTCTTTCTCTCGTACTGTCTGCTGGAAGTACCGAGCGCCATGTTGCTCAGGCGGGTGGGCGCCAAGAAGACGATTGCGCGCATCATGATCTGCTGGGGAATCGTCGGCATGTGCACGGCGTTCGTGACGAACGTCACCGAGTTCTACGCCGTGCGGTTGCTGCTCGGCGTCTTCGAGGCGGGCTTCTTTCCAGGCGTCATCTTTTATCTGAGCTCGTGGTTTCCGGAGAAGCGGCGCGGCGTGATCATCGCCTGCTTCATGGTCGGCTTTCCGGTCGCGGGTCTGGTTGGCGGTCCCGTCTCGGGATGGGCGATGACGCAACTCGCGCATGTCGCCAACATGGCGGGATGGCAATGGCTTTATATCGTCGAGGCGTTGCCGGCCGTGGCGCTTGGCATCGTCACGTTGTTCTTGCTGGACGACAATATCGACAAGGCGCGCTGGCTCAGCGAATCAGAAAAGAAAGTGCTTCGCGATGGCTTTCTCGTCGAGACCGAACGCAAGCGCAAGAATGAACATCGCGGTCACGGACGCCTTGCGGATGCGCTTGCGGACCCAAAGGTCTATATGCTTGCCTTCATCGACTTTGCGTTTGTCTGCGGAACGTATTCGGTGACTTTCTGGCTTCCTACCGTCATGAAAGATTCAGGCATCTCGAGCCTCTCGCAATTGGGCTGGCTTTCGACGATTCCCTACGCCATGGGCGCTATCGGCATGGTGGCTATCAGCCGCAGTTCCGACCGCATGCTCGAACGGCGCTGGCACGCGGCCTGCGCGGGTGTAGTGGGTGCGGTGGCGTTGCTTCTCGTGTCGCATCCGACGAACTCGCCGGCCTTGACCGTCGCCTTGCTGACCTTCGCATCGATCGGCATCTTCGCGACCAACGTGCTGATCTGGTCGCTCGCCGCGGATTATCTTCATGGCTCGCCTGCTGCGGCGGCAAGCATTGCGTTCGTCAATTGCATCGGCTTGCTCAGCGGATTTTGCAGCCCATTCGTGATCGGCTGGCTCAAGACGATGACCGGCACGCTCGTGAGCGGCCTCTACGTGATGACGGCGATACTCGTCCTCGGGATCATCGTCATGCTCGTAGGGTTCAAGCCGCAGACAAGCAAGCCGGTTTGAGATGACCGACACGCTCTCCATACATTCTCACGAAGACACGACGCTCATGCACAAGATCGCCATTCTCGATGACTTCCAGAATACCTCGCTCAAGTTCGGCAACTGGAACGGCTTGCGAGAGCACGCCGAAATCGATGTGTTCACCGATCATATCGATGACGAAGCGGAACTCATCGAACGTCTTCGGCCGTATGACATTCTCTGCGTCATGCGCGAGCGCACCCGCTTTACGCGAAACGTCCTGTCGAAGCTCGAGAACCTGAAGCTGCTTGCGAGCACGGGGCCGTGGAATGCGGCTATCGATATCGAAGCCGCCGACGAACTCGGTATCACGGTCTGCGCGACGGCTTCTTCGTTGACGGCTGCGGCGGAGCACACCTGGGCGCTCATCCTCGCGGCGGCGCGCCACATTCCCAGCGAGGCGGCTTCGTTTCGCGAAGGAGGCTGGCAAGTGTCGGTCGGCCGCGATCTCAACGGCAAGACGATCGGTCTTCTCGGGCTGGGTTATTCCGGCAGCGTGACCGCCCGCGTGGCACAGGCGTTCGGCATGAAGACGATTGCGTGGAGCCAGAACATGACGCGGGAAGCGGCCGCCAAGCATGGCGCGACCTATGTGACAAAGGAAGAACTGCTTGCACGAAGCGATATTGTTTCCATTCACGTCCGCTTGTCGGAGCGCACGCGAGACCTGATAGGCGCGGCGGAACTCGCCACCATGAAGCCGAATGCGCTTTTGGTGAACACGGCGCGCGGACCCATCGTCAACGAACGAGCGTTGATCGAGGCGTTGCAGCGCGGACAGATTGCGGGCGCGGCGCTCGATGTCTACGATATGGAGCCACTGCCCGCCGGGCATCCCCTTCGCTCGATGAACAACGTGATCGCGACGTCCCACATCGGTTACGTGACCGAGGACTCGTACGCCATCTACTATGGCGAATCGGTCGAGAATATTCGCGCGTGGATCGAAGGCAAGCCCATTCGAGTGATCACCGCCGACAAGCGAGAGATTGGCTACGAGCCTGCGGTCGGCGTTTGAAGCGTACTTGCCTCGACGCTGCGCGAGGCCGTTCGAGCTGCCGCGGTGTCGCGAAACGGCTTCATCTCAGTCGGCGTAGGACGGGTCTTCCTTGTCCAGAATGCGCTTCATCTCTTCGAAGTGCGCGAGGGAGAAATCCGCGATGCCTTCCCAGTCGCGCGCCGTCTTCTCGGCGACTTCTGGCGACAGCAGTTTCAGCGGTTGTCCCGTTGCATACGCCATGCACAGAATCTGGCAGGCGCGTTCGAGCGTGTACATGTCGTCATACGCTTCACCAACGGTCGAAGATGTCACCATGACGCCGTGATTTCCCATCATCAAGCGCGACTTGTCACCGAGTAGGCCGGCCAGACGCGCGCCTTCTGCCGCGGTATCGGCCATGCCACCGAAGGACGTATCGAGCGCAACGCGATTGAAGTAACGCGCCGTGTTTTGTTCGACCGGCTTGATCTCCGGGTCGGCGAGACATGCGAGCGCGGTAGCGTGAATCGGATGCAGATGCATCGCCACGCGGATATGCGGAGCGAGCTTGTGAAGCTGTCCGTGGATGGCCCACGCGGTGGGATCGATATCGTCGCGGCCGGCCAGGTCGTCGGCGTCGTCGGCATCGAGCAACAGCAGGTCGCTTGCGCGGATGCGCGAGAAATGCACCCACTTCGGGTTCATCAGAAACTTGCGTCCATCTGGCGATACGGCCGCGCTGAAGTGATTCGCGACGGCCTCGTGCATGCCCAGCCGGGCGAAGCATCGGAATGCGGCAGCGAGATCGATACGAAGCTGGCGTTCGTTCATGAGTCGGGTATCCGGTGTCGAGGTGAGGGAGCAGGCAATCATATGGATAGCGGGCTTTTCAAGCTCGATGCTGATGCAGCTTGTGCGCGATGAAATTGGCGCTGCGTGCGATGCATATCCATGATCGAATTCCTCGCGGCGGGTGCTCCGTTTCCGGTTGCGGCAGACGAGCAGCGGGCAGATGCATGCGTCTAGCGCATGAAAAAAGTGCGTTTACCTCATGGGCTCGCTGCGAGATCAATCTAACAAATCAAATTAAAGAAGAAATACTGTTTCCCGGCGCAGCGGACAGAGGGTGCAGCGCTCAGGCCAACCCCGCCAGCAAACGCTCGAACAACGCGCGACCGTTTTCGTGGTCCATGAGCGCGAGATGAACCACATCTACCATCGCCTGAAATCGTGGATCGTTTCTCAGAGACTGACCGAACGCCTGGTCCAGAACAGTTTCCACGGCGAAGCGCGTGAGTGTGTGCGCATCGGTGACTCCGCTTGCCTGCAGTGTGGCTAGCTTCTCCTTCAACGTGGAGCCGACGTCCTTGGCGCCCGGATGTGCAAACGGACTCGAAGGATCGCTTGGCTCACCGGACAACGGGCGGGCGCCGCTTGGCGTCCGATCATGTCCGCGCGCTTGCTGGCGTAACAGCGCCATGACCTGATTCAAAGTAGACACGGAATCCATCTCGAAACCTTCTTAATGTCTCGCGACACTGCCGAGATAGCCCGCCAGCAGCAAATGATTAGCAGAAACGTTCCCGTCGGTTTCTGCGTCGGCCTTGCTCTCTTCGATTCCCGCGAGTACCGCGCTTACATAACCGTTCAAAGGCAGAAAAGCGGTATTGGCCTGGAGGGCGCGCGAGAGCTGTTCCGACGCTCCGTCCAGATCGTCGTGGGTGAGCAGCGTCAAGCCTTGCGCGACAAGCTTCAACGAATCTTGCGCGGGTAGTTGATCGAGCGCGGACCAGACATGCTTCGCTCGATCCACGTGTCCAGTCATGAGTTCCAAAAAGCCAAGCACGAATGAACCAGCGTGAAAGTCGGGGTTCTCGGCAAGGCAGCGCACGAACGCGTCGCGCGCTCCATCTTGGTCTCCGGCGCTGGCCAGGTGCGCGCCGAGAAAAAACCATAGGCGATCGTCGTGGGGGAAGCGCTCTAGTGCATCGTGGAGCAGTCGCGTTCCATCGATACCCGGTCGTGTCAGCGCATGGCTGATTTCGTCGATATGCGCGTGCAAACGCGAAGGCAGGTTGTCAGTCATTGTTATCCGATCGTATAGAGGTGACGTGAGCCGCCGAGCTCTTCACGCAGGTGTGCCAGCGCGGCGTGATGCAGTTGCGAGACTCGCGCGCGGCTAATGCCTAGTATGTTCGCGATCTGCTCGAAACGCATGCCGTTGAAATAGTGATACTGAATGATCTTTCGATCACGTTCGACCATGCCGGAAACGGCGTCGAGCAAACGGTCACGCGTTTGTCGCCATGCCACGCCGTGCCATGGCGCAGGCGCCGGGCTTGGTTTGTCTTCTTCTCCGGCAAGCATGCCGGTGTCGTCGAGCATGTAACCTATTGCGAGCCCGGCGGTAAGCTGCGTCAAGTGGTCGAAGGTGTCGCGTTTCGCGTCGATGTCTCGGTCGGATCGATCTTCGAGCGAAGCAATACGCTCACGCTGCGCGCGCCTCATGAACGATATCTGCTCCTGTGCATCTGTCAGCTTTTGCACGCCATCCAGCACCGCGCCCTTTACGCGTTGCGTGCAGAAGGTCTCGAAGGAAACGGACCGCACGCTATCGAAACGATCGATTGCTTCCAGTAAGCCGACCAACGCAAGTTGTCTGAAATCGTTGAAGTCCACGTCATTGCGATGTCGTCCGGCGTACAACTGCGCCGCGAGCGCGCGAGCGTAGGGCATGTAGCGCAGAAATATGGCTTCGCGCGCCTCCACGGAGCGCATGGCTGTGAAACGCTCCCACAATAGCGCATCGCCCGAACGAGCAGAAGGCGTAACGACCTCGCTGTCGGGATCCGTCATCGGAAGCTGCCCAGGACGCCGCGCAGCACGAGTCCCCAGCCGTCGATGAGCACGAACATCAGCACCTTGAGCGGCAAGGAGATCGTTGCCGGTGGAACCATCATCATGCCGAGCGAGAGCAGTACGCTCGATACCACGAGGTCGATCAACAAGAACGGCAGCAAGACGACGAAACCAATCTGAAATGCAACGCGCAGTTCGTTGAGGATGAACGCCGGCGTCAATTGCAACAAGCTCACTTCCGCAGGTGTCTGAGGCAGCGCTTTCCCCGACAACTCATACGTCAGCTTCAATTCGTCGTCTCGGACTTGCCTCAGCATGAAGTCGCGCAAGGGCGCGGCACCTCGCGCCAGCGCGTCATTGAGACCGATATGGCCGCTCATGAAGGGCTGAAAAGCATCGTGATTGACGGCCTCGAGCGTGGGCAACATCGCGAAGACGGTAAGGAAGAGCGCAAGGCTGATCAGCACCGGCGTGGGCGGTGTTTCCGGCATGCCGAACGCATGACGGATCATCGACAACACGACGATGATCCGGATGAACGCCGTCATTGAAATCACAAGCGCGGGACCCACGCTGAGTACGGTCAGAAGCGCGGCCATGCGCACGGTGTTCGAGGTGGCGTCGCCGGCCGAATATCGTTTGCTGACGGAGTCGGAGATGGAGAAAGTCAGCGGCTGCGCTTGCGCAGGACGGGCATGGGCTACGGCTCGTGGCGCGCTTGCGAACAAAAAACAAACGATCAGGCACAACGCCAGCGTATGTATCAGGCGATAGAAGTTCAAGGCCTTGGCTCCTGCTTCGATGAGCTAGCAGTGTGAAGGGTCTTGACGCCGCCTGCGTCGCTGGCAATGATGATTTCCACATCGCCATGAGCCAGTACATAGAGCGTGGTTCGGGAATTGAGGCGCACGCTTTGCAGTATCCGGACGTGCGACGCGGTGGCGCTGCGCCGGGCAATGGCGAAATGTCCGCTTCGCCGCATCAATACGATGATCACGATGCCCACCAAGAGACACGATGCGAGCGCCGCGACGACTCGTAGCGGACTCACGCCGTCATGCCCCAGTACTCCGCCGAGCGCATGCATGGACTGGGCGGCGTCTTTGAGGGGGAGGCCCCGCCAGGCTGCCGCGGACGGAGCGCTCGCCGCGAGTTCAGACGCTGCCACGGGCGCCATTGAGTATCTCGACCATGCGGATGCCGAAGCAGTCGCCGACGGCGACGATTTCTGCGCGGCCAACGACGCGATCGTTCAGTAAAACGTCCACCGGATCGCCAAGATGCCGTTCAAGTTCGACGACCGAGCCTGGCGTGAGCGCCATCAGTTCACCAATCGATGTCGTTGCGGAACCAAGGTGAATGTCGAGCGTGATCTTCACGTCGCCGACGAGATCGAGCGAGCGCGTATTGGGCGACGAAATACTGTTCGGGTTCGAAGAAGGGTCGAACATTGGCAGGTCGATTGCATCGACCGTGATCATGTCCTCGTCTTGCGCCATCGCGGCGCGAGCGTTCTGGGCGGAATTCGTCATGCTTTTCTACAGGGATGTGGGCGTGGCTAATTGAATCGAGAGTTTGTCGCTGGTGCGACCGAGGCGGCCGTATGCGAACGGTGGTCTTTCGCGCGTGTTCAACGACGAAACCACGAGCGCGATGGGATCATGCAGTTTGCGATCGACGGTGATCACATCACCTGGGGCGAGATCGAGCAGTTGATGTAAGGACAATTGCGCGTGCCCGAGAGTCGCGGATATCCGTACCGTCGTGGTAGCCAGGGCGTCGTACGCAGATGTAAGTGGATTCGCGCGAGTCGGTTCTCGCCGCGTGACAGGGCGATCCAAGATCAGCGGTGCAGGACAGACGATCTCGCATAACGCATCGCCGCAGGCCGCGACGAGCCGCAACAGCACGCCGCTTACGGGCGCATCATGCAGACGCGCGGGCGCAGGCGGTGTCCAGGCGGCAAGCGTGCCATCGCAAAGGGTGCATAACGCGTTGCCGAGTTCTTCGATGATGCGCTCGCCGAGCGTCGTGAGCGGACACGCCGCGCCGGACGTTGCCGGTATAGGTAGAGGCCCGGTTAGATCCAACGCCAGCGCTGCGAGCAAGCGCCGCGCGTTTCTGTCGATGCTCCACCACGGAGACGACGCGGCGGAGCCGCCATGCGACACGGCGCGGGCGCGCGCGAAGTCGTAGGGCGTGTCCTTGGAAATCAGGCGCACCGATTCAAGATGCATTGCGGCCATGCCTCTTGTGCCGAACCAGTCGTCACGCCAGCTCGTTATGGCTTCCCCAACCAGATCACGGGCGCGGTCCAGATCGGCAGGACCCAGCGGACGCCAGCGAATTGCCTTCGACATCAACCCTGTCCTCGCATCTGGAAGAGTTGCATGATCATCTCATTGGCCGTGGTCAGCACTTGCGACGACGCCTGAAAGCCGCGCTGAATCAGGATCAACTGTCCAAACTCGCGCGACAGGTCGACGTTCGATGCCTCGACGCTTCCGGAAAGCAGTTGCCCGGCGCCGCCCTTACCGCTTGCCCGATAGATTGGCGGACCGGCGTGAGCCGCGTCGAACAGGCCCTTACCGCTCTGAACGAGACGCTCGGGATCGGCGAAAGTGGCGAGAGCAACGACGCCCGTGTGGTCTGTCTGACCATTCGAGTAGTGCCACTCGAGCTGTCCATCCTCGTTGATGGACATGGAGGTCAGCGTGCCTGTTGCATAGCCGTCTTGCTCGGTCATGTGCAGCGTGGAGGTGCTGCCCGCCGAGAAGTTCGTGACGCCACTAGAGAAATCGAGCGTGATGGTGGTGGGCGGTGCGTCCGCGGACGTCAGCGTGAAGTTGATCGTATCCGCGCCGGGCATCGGCATTCCGCCAATGAACTGCAACGAACTCTCGGTGACCGGCAAGCCGTTTTCGTCCGTGACCGTTACTTTCCAACGGCCAGGCATGATCGTGGAATCGGGCGTGAAGGCGATGCCGAGGGTGCGCTTCGCGCCCGTGGAGTCGTAGACCTCGACATTGGGAACCGAAAAGTTCGTCGAGCCCGGCGAGAGGTTGTCGGTGAATTTGACGACGCTCGTCGCTTTCGGCGAATTGGACTGCTTGCCCGTCATCGAAATAGGCTGCGGCTTACCCGCCGTGTCGAGCGCGCCCAGCTTGAGTCCGCTCACCGTGTCGACGACAAAGCCGTCGTCGCTCGTGGTGAACTGGCCGGTCCGGGCGTAGCGTGCGATGTCGCCGTCGAGCAGCGTGAGGAAGCCGTTGCCCTGAATGGCGAGGTCGAGTTGTCCCGTGCTGTTGCGGATGTCGCCTTGCGACATGTTGAGCGCCGCATACCCGTAGTCGACGCCGCTGCCATAGCGCAACGTCGCTGCCGAGCCTGGCGTATCGCGTGCGAAGCGCTGTCCATAGTAGACGTCCTCGAATTGTGGCGTCGAGGTCTTGAAGCCGGGCGTGTTCATGTTCGCCACGTTGTTGCTGATGGTCTGCAGGCCGCGCGAGTATGCGGTCAGCCCGCTCATGCCAATGTAGATACTGTCGAGCATCGAAAAACTCCCTTTGGAAGATCGCTTATCGCACGGTGACGATTTGCGTAAGCGTCGCGTTGGTCAGGAACTGCCCGTCGGCGGTTTCCACGGTCAACTGCGGCTGAGTTCCCTGCAAAGAGATGCTTTTGACGACGCCGGAAAGCAGCGACGTATCAGTCTGAACATCGACATTTCGGCCGAGCAGGGACAACGTCTGATCCGATGACTGAACCGATAGAAGACTGTCCATCTTGTCGGTCATCTGGCGCGTTTGTTCGAGCGAAGTGAACTGCGCAAGCTGTGAAACGAACTCGAAGTTATCGACCGGTTTGAGCGGGTCCTGATAAGTAAGCTGAGTCAGGATGATCTGCAGCAGCGACTGCATGTCGAGTCCCATCGAACTCAGGCTGGTGTTGTTGCCGCGGTTCACGTTCTGGGTAGAGCCGATAGGGCTGATGGCCATGCTTTCCTCTGTTCGTCAAGGTATGAATTGGTTGATCGAAGTGGACAATCTCACGTGCGACGCCGTTCACGATGACTTTCGAAGGCTGCGCGCCGTGTCTTCTAAAGGCTTCGAGTGCGTGTCGCACGAGTGCATCCTGTTCGTGAGATGCGTCGGCGTGGCAACGAATTGCGAGCGTGGTGTCCGACTCGCCAGTGAGAAGGCTCAACTGGACATCGGTGTCGGGCGCGCGTCTGAGGGTCAGCGTTTCAGCGCGTCTTCGTGGTTCAGTCCCACATGCCGGCGAAGTCCGACTGGCGCGTGCCTCTAACAGCAATGGCGAAATGCCGTACTGATTAGGTTTGACATCGTCGCTTCGAGCCGACGGATCGTCTGAAGAGGGCGTGTTGGCAACACCTTCATGCTCTCCGTCGTCTGCCGGCGGGCGCGTTCGTTCCTTAAGGAGCTCGGACGCTCGTTCGTGCGGCACGATATCGCCCATGTGTACGCGAGCGCGTTCTTCGAGGCGCATCGATGAATGAAGGCGCAGCGCCGCAGCGCCTGGCTTGCTGCCCGACGCGGCGCCGCGCCACATGTCACGCTCGAGGCTGCGCAATGTACTGGAGAACGCGACTGCATCACCAACTGACTGCTTAGTTACCTTGAGTTCGCTTGCCGGGATGAGGTTTGTGTCGATCTTCACGGCAGGTTCCACCGGGCGCGCATGTTGTCCTCGATAGCATTGGCTTGCCTCGCTTCGCGATTGCGTGCATGCGACAAGGCGGCACGGAATGCGAGAGTATCGGCAAGATCGGCTAACTGCTGGCTTCGCGTGCATGCCTGACGCTGTGCGTTCACCTGCTCGTTCCTGCGATCAGTTTCAAGCCGGGCAGCATCAGCGGCGTTCATCGCTGAACTGAGCGCTTGATTCAGATTGGCGACCAATGTCAAATCGATTCCGCCACGAGCTTCCAGAACATGGCGCAAGGCGGCACGTTGAAGGTCCACGTAGTCTTTTGCGTTGCGCCAGGCTGTGTTCGCGGCCGATGCCTCGACTTTCGTGCGCTCATATTCGGCGCGCAGCCGCTCGACTTGCAGCGTGCGAATGTGCGCGACTTGCTTCGCGGTGCGCAGGCGTTCGTGCTTATTCATGTGGCATGTCCATGCAGTGCGGCGAGCGCGGCGTTGGCATCGGCGCGGGATATCTGCTTGTCCGAGTCTTGACGCAGGAATTCGATCATTTGACTGCGTGTGGCAAGCGCTCTGTCAAGTAAAGGCTGGCTTCCCGCCACATAGAGACCGGACTCGATCAACGTTCGCGACGACTCGTACGTGGAGAGTTGTGCGATAGCTTCGCTGGCAGTGTGGCGTTCAGCAGCGGTCGTGACATGCTGAAACGCACGACTGATGCTGCGAGGCACATCGATTGCCGGATAGTGTCCCTGTTCCGCGAGAGAACGCGTGAGCACGATGTGTCCGTCGAGGAGCGCGCGCATCGTCTCCGCCATTGGGTCGTCGATCTCGTCGGTTTCCGTAAGCACCGTCATGAGCGCGGTGATAGCGCCGCCGGAGAGCAGTCCGCCGCAACGTTCGACGACTTTCGGCAAGGCGGCGAACACGCCCGGGGTATAGGCGCGCATGGTGGGCGGTTCGCCAGCGGAAAGGCCGATCTCGCGCAGCGCAAGCGCATAACGCGTCACGGAGTCCAGCAACAGCAGGACATGAAGGCCCTTCGAGCGGAAATACTCCGCAATCGCGAGTGCATGAAGGACACAGCGTGCCCGCAGGACGGCGGGCTGATCAGAGGTGGCAACGACCATGGTCGACCGGGCGCGCGCCTCGTCTGATAAAGTGCGCCGCCAGAACTCCTCGGCCTCTCGTCCACGTTCGCCGACCAGACACACCACGCAGACATCGGCTTCGATGTTCCGTGCGAGGCTTCCCAACAGGGTCGACTTGCCGACGCCGCTTCCCGCGAAAATGCCAGCGCGCTGGCCAATGCCAAGGGTGAGCAGGGTATCGATGGCTCGGATTCCAGTTTGCAGTGGCACGGACGGCGAAGTCCGTTCGAGCGGCGAGGCAGCAATTCCAGCAAGAGGCCAGGTGGCTTCGAGAAGACCCACGGCGCCTGCGCTGTCCAGTGGCTGGCCGAGCGGATCGATGACGCGACCAAGCAGGCCGTCGCCTACGCGCACCTCGCTTTCCGTCCGCACGGAGCAGACTTCGTCACCGATACGTATCGAATTCAATGGAGCGAACGGTGCCAGTGTGATGCGGCCGATTTCGGTGCGCACGACCTCGGCGAGAATTGGCAATGTCCCTTCGATGCGGCACAACGCGCCGACCGGCACACCGGGACCATCCGCCTCGATGAAGGTTGGCATGACGCGTGTGATGGCGCCTTTACGCGTCAGGACGTCGGCGGCGCGCACTGCTTCCACGAAACGATGCGAAGAGGGATTGCTGGGCGAAGTCACGTGGCCGCTTCCTGCAGTGCATCGCGGATGCGGCCGAGCTGACTGTCGAGACTAATGTCGAGCGTGCCAAGCGAGAGCCGGACGAGGCATTGTCCTGCCTTAAGCTGCGAATTGACGCGGAGTCGAACGGAGTCACCACGCAAGGTGAGTGACATTGCGTCTGCGACTTCCGCATCCGAGGCAAAGTCCTCCGCCGATACTTCGAGCATGACGATCGATTTCGCCGATAGCTGTGACACATGGTGCCGGGCAGTCCGTTCGACCAGTCGAGTCAGGCCTTCCGCATCGCCGAAGATTCTATCGAGTGCGGTCAAAGCGATCTCGATGGAAAGCGGCTCGAGCGCGCGCAGCGTCGCGTCGAACTTTGCCATCGCGGTATTCAAGCCATCGCGCAGCGCTGCCTCGTGTTCCGCGCGACGCAGCGAAGCCTGAACCTTACCGGCTGCGAGCCCTTCGGCGTAGCCCTCTTCACGTGCATTCGTCCGGGTGGCGACGGCATCGAGTTCGAGCTGGGCATAGGCCGCGCGAAGGTCGGCAACCTGCTGCTGCAAGGCGAGCAACTCGATATCGCGAGTATCGGGCATTGCGTCGCTCGCCGACACATCGGATGCAGAAGAGCCCTCAGCGCGCACGGACTCGACCGTCGCATAAAGTGAGGAATAGCGCACACTACGAGCCTTGATCACCGAGCCCATGCTTTCCTTGTCGTTCGTTGGCGCAGCACGCAAAGGAAGTGCTTGATCAGCCGTGCGGGTGCGCCAGGCTGCTTCGCAACGTCGCGAGAGGGCTGATCGATGTCGGCCTGCGCTACGCCTTGCAGGCAAGCTTCGATCCAGGCTGCGCGAGCGTGTGCGGTCAATAACGGCGCGTCCTCCCGATTCTCGAGATCCCGGCGACGTTTCTCCGGCAAGCAGCCAACGACGGCCTTCGCAGATTCTGGATCGAGGCTGCAAAGGAGACTTCGCGCAAGCATGTCCGGCATTGTTTGCATTCGATGCACGAGGCGCGCGATGTCATCGTCGCTCGTATTCGATGTCTTGGACTTAACATGATCTCCGGTGCCCGCGGCCCAAGTCATGTCTACTTCCCGATGCAATCCCGAGGCCGATGCCATCATGGGTTTGAGTCGCTCGCGCTCGTCCGGAGAAAGCGCATTCCAGATTGCCTCGACGTCTTGGATCGGATTCGACAGCAAATTCGCCATGGCCCGGCGCAGGTCGCGTTGCCGCTTACTCATGCGTGGACTCCTCGACGGCGAGCAGTTGGCGAAGGCGTGCCACGTGTCGATCGCGTTCCGAAGCGGTAAGCCGCTTCGAGCGATTCGACGCATTGACCCGCGAGCGAGCGTGGATCAATAGCGCTCCAAGCAAGACGAGGGTCATTGCAACGGCGGGCAGTCCGAGCGATGCATTCAGCCAGCCCGGCTGGCTCGCATGCACGGAAGCCGAAGCCGCTGCTTCCTCCGGTTGAATGCTCTCGGCCTGCTTAGCGTTTTGCAGGGTTCGTATATCCTGGTCGGTCGTGGAAGCGCCAACTTGCGCGTCGCGAACGAACGTGGAGAGGACGTCGCCGCGCGACGCATCGAGTCCTATCGCGGTCGAGATGACGCTCGTCAGGCGCTGCATCTGTTCTTGTGGCAAGGCACGGTCGTACACGATGCCGACGGACAAACGACGCACCGCGCCCGGCGTTCGCACGATCTGTTCGGTCTCGTGCACCGTCCGGGCGTCTTCGCGCAAGGCCGGTGACTGCGGCGCGGGCAACGGCGGCTTGCCGGCGTCGGGCATGGCGCGCGAAGAAGGAAGCGGTACATTCGAGCTTGAATCGGATGAACCCGGCCGGCTTATCGTCGATTCGTGCGTCGAGCGCACCTGATCGGTATTGATCGATGCCTCCACGCTCACCGATACATGTCCTGGGCCGGTCACGGCTGCGATCAGCGCCGCGATCTTGCGTTCATAATTTTGTTCGATGGCTTGCTTCAATAGCAGTGCTGGATCGTCGACTTCGCTGCTGGAAGCGCTGGCAGGTGCGCCGCTCGCGTCGAGTATCGAAACATCGGCGGGAGTCAGTTCGGGGACCGCCGCCGCGACGAGACGCTGGATGCCGCGAATCGCATTGACGCCGAGCGTCTGGCCGTCGCGCATGAAAAGGGCAACGGACGCCTTGGGCCGGGCATTATCGCGATGAAAGACCGATGATTCGGGCAAGGTGATGTGGACCCGCGCAAGATCGATCTCATCGAGCGTCATGATGGTGCGCGCGAGTTCGCCTTGCAATGCGCGCTGGTAATTGACCTTCTGCGCGAATTCGGTGAGACCGAGATCCGAGTTATTGAAAAGCTCAAGGCCCACGACGCCTTGCAAACGCAGATCGCGACTCATGAGTTTGAGGCGCGTGGCGCGCGTGTCGCCACTCGGCACGAGAATGGCCGCGTGTTCCTCGTCGTAGCGGAAGGGAATTTTTTGCTTTTCGAGTTCGGTAGCGATGACGGCCGCGTCCTGACGCTTTAGATCGCTGAACATCACCTCGTATGATGGCCGCACGAGCAGCCATGCCGACAACGCCACGAAGGCGATGATCAACAGCAGACCGGCGACAAATGCGCAGCGGCGCATGAACGACGCGTCGGTGAAGCGCTCCAACAGGCGCGAGGAGGTTGAGTTCATGCTAAATCTGCATCCGCATTAGTTCCTGATAACCCTCGACCAGCTTCGAGCGGACCTGCAGGGCGAACTGCAACTGCAAGCGCGCATCTTCAAGTGCCAGCATCACCTGGTGAGGCGGAGTATCGTCTCCGATAGCGAAGCGGGTAACGGCGTCTTGCGCTGTCTGCACGGCGCGGTCGACGTTGACCACGCCGCTCGCCAGCATCGTGCCGAAGTCCTGATTGGCAGCCGACGAACCGGCCGGCCATTGCACAGCCGGGGACTGCGGCATGCCCGGAAATCCGATGCTTTCAATGTTCATCCCTTATTCCCTAGTTCGAGCGCGCGCATGTACATCGATCTCCCTGCGTTGAACATCACCGTGTTCGCTTCATAAACGCGCAGCGTTTGCACCATCAACGCCATTTCACCGGCGTGATCGATCCCGGGATAGCGGACGAAGCCCTTCGCATCGGCATGGGGATGCGCGGGGTCATGGACGAGACGAGGCGCGGCATCGACCGGTTCGACTGACAGCGTCTGCGCGCCGCTGAGATTCGCTAGCGCAGCATGCGAAAGCTCGCTTGAAAATGCCAGCGAGGATGCGTCAGATGCGCGTGGTCCCGACACGAGGCGCATGGGCTGATACGGCTGGCTGCCGGCCGCACGCGTGGCGCTTGCGTTGGCCAGGTTCTGCGCGATGACTTCCATGCGCTGATGCTCGACATCCATGCCGGAACGGGCGATAGCGAAGATTCCTGTCGACATATCGCGTCAGGCTCCCTTGATCGCCAGCATCTGCATTTGCAGGGTGCGGTCGAGCATGCCGGTCACCATGGCGTATCGCGCCGAGGTCTCGGATGCCGTCGCGATCTCCCGATCGAGTCGTGAGCCCTGGGTTAGGCCGGTGGTTTCGATGGTCAAAAGAGGCGTGACGTTCGCCACACGTGTCGCGATACGTGCGGTGTCGTCGCCTGCGTGGACTTCGGCTGCGTTACGCAGCGCGTCCTCGAACGACACGCTCGTCGGCATGAAGCCTTCGGAACTGGCGTTCGCAATGTTATTCGCCGTCGCAATCTGCCTGACGAAAAGTCCGTCAAGCGCCTTGCTCGCGATGGCAGACACGAGGTCGATGCTCATGATGTTGCGCCTCCTCTTTTGCCTTGATGATTACTGGATGACGAGTTCTGCATGAAGCGCTCCGGCAGTCTTGATCGCCTGAAGAATCGAGATGACATCTCTGGTACTGATATGTAATGCGGACAGCGCGCGGACGAGATCGCCCACCGTGCCACGCGGGAAGGATGCGGCAACCGCTGGACCTGATTCCTCGACCGTCAGATCCGTATTGCCAACGACCATGCTGCGCACGCCCGGTCCCGTGAAGCTGACGAGCCCCGGCTGCGAAGCGGTGTATTCAGTGGAGATGGATACCCTTATGTCGCCATGGGAGATAGTGATCGGCGAGATGCGCGTGTCGCCGCCCGACACGACCGTGCCGGTACGTTCGTTGATGACGACGCGCGAAACCTGATCTGGTTCGACGGCAAGCGTCTCGATGCGAGCGACATAGTCGTTCAAGGCGAGCGAGCTTCCAGGTGCACGAATCTGTACGGTCTTCGCATCGAGCGCGCGCGCGGCGCCTAAGCCAAGACCTTGATTGATGCGTTGTTCGATGCGTCGGGCAGTGCTGGCGTCCGCGTCCTTCAGTACGAAGCGCAGATAGCCATCGTCGGTGACCAGATCGGCGCGCACCGGAACTTCGACGGTAGCGCCAAGTGGCACGACGCCCGAGGTAGGGTGATTCTTGAGCTTCGTATTGCCATTGGCGTCGTATCGATAACCACCGACCGAAAGCGGGCCCTGCGCGAGTGCATACATCTTGCGATCCGGGCCGCGGAGAGAGGTCATGATGAGGGTTCCTCCGGCCAGGCTGCGTGCGTCACCCATCGAGGTCACGTTGACGTCGATTCGATCTCCGGTGTCGGCAGTGGGAGGCAGCGTCGCTGTCACCGTGACGAGCGCGACGTTGCGGCTTTGAATCTGGTCCTGCGTAATCGCCATGTCGAACTGCGACATCATGTTGGCGAGCGCCTGACGGGTAGCCTGAGAACGCGGTGTATCGCCCGATCCTGCAAGCCCCGAAACGAGGCCGTATCCAACGAGCATGTTGTCGCGCCAGCCGAGAAAACGGCCGAGATCCTTGAGACGCACTTCGGAGGTCACCGCGCTGGCTTGTGACGAGAAGGCGATTAGAACGAGCAGCGCAAGGCCTGCCGCTGAAAAAAGAAGTGGAGGTCTGCGCATTACCAGAGCCCGAGCCATGCGAAGAAGCGGGGAATCAGACCGGGGCGCGAGCGGTCGGTAATGAACCCTTCGCCGGTGTAGTCGATCTGTGCATCGGCAAGCCGGTTCGACAGGACGGTGTTGTTCTGCGCGATGTCGACTGGACGCACACGCCCTTTCAGATGGATGCGCGTCTTCTCGCCATTGACATCGATGTTCTGATCGCCCGCCACGATCAAGTCGCCATTCGACATGACATCCGTCACGCTCGCGCTGATCTGCGCGAGCAGGCGCCCGGCGCGCTCGATCTTGCCTTTGCCGCCGTAGTTATCGCCCGCGCCCACCTGCGCCATATTGTTTCCGGCGTAGAGCGTCGAAACCTTGCCGTTTATGGCAAAGCCTGTATTGGTGGAGGTATCCGCGCTATTGCTGGCCGATGAATTTTCATAGACGAGAATGGTCACGATGTCGCCGGCGTTCGACGCGCGCCGGTCGGCCGTCAGCGAGTGATATGCCTCGGCACTGAACAGGTTCGCGGCATGCACGTCGAGCGATGTGAACGCGCAACAGAGCATGAAGATGATGCGTAGGCTGTATGGAATCATCTTGCGGCGTCCTAGCGCTTCAGGCCGTTGGCAATCGACATCAGTTCGTCGCCCACCTGAACGAGCCGCGCGTTGGCGGCATAGGCGTGCTGATACATCATGAGGTTGACGAGTTCATCGGAGAGCGAAACGTTCGATGCCTCGCTGTATCCCTGCACCAGCGTGCCCGCGTTGTCCTCGCCCGAACGAACGCGCGACAGCGCGACACCGTCATCCGGCGCGCGATAGACGCCGTTGCCTTCGGACTGAAGGGCGCGCGTGTCGCCTGGCATCACGAGCTCGATTTGCCCGATTTCGAGCGGGTCAGCTTGTCCTGGGACGGTGGCCAGCACCTGCCCGTCGGAGCCGACCGTAATGGAGGTTGCATCGCGTGGCACGGAGATCATCGACTTCAATGCCTGGCCGTTGGGCGCGGCGAGAAAGCCGTCCGTCCCGACGTGCAACGTGCCGCCGCGCCAGAGTAGGGCTTCACCGGACGCTCGCTCGGAGTTCAGTTCGATGAATCCCTCGCCCTTGATTGCGAGATCGAAGGCATTGCCCGTTTCATGCAACGTGCCTGGGCTAAAGATGCGCAGAGAAGGATCGACGGAGACGCCGGCCGGACTGCTGCCTGCAATGTCCTCCGCCGGCAAACGCATGGCGTTCGATCGTTGAGGCGCCGCAACGAGCAACTCGGAAAACGAGACCGCCCCTCGCTTGAAAGCCGCCGTGTTCATGTTGGCAAGATTGTTTGCCGTGATGTCGACCGCGCTCTGCTGCGCGTTGAGGCCGGACGCGCCGATATAGAAGACATTGTTCATGCTCACATTTCTCCAAGACGCTGAATTGCCGCGCCCATCATGTCGTCATAAACATGGATGAGTTTCTGGCCGGACTCGATACGGCGCATGGCTTCCATCATCTGCAGCATGTCCTGGGCGACGGAGACATTCGATGCTTCGATATACCCTTGACTCAACTGCGCGGCGTCTACCGGCGTGGCTGCGGCGCCGTTGGAAACAAAGAGGCCGTCCGCTGTGCGCTTGAGTTCAGCCGTCTTCGCGAAGTCGACAATGTTGACGGCCCCGACCGAGTTACCGCCGTCGATGACTGTGCCGTCCCGTTCGACTCGCCAAGCGTCCGAGCTGACCTTGATGTCGCCGGCGGAGCCTTGCAGCGGCCAGCCTTGCGATGTGACGAGCCGGCCGGATGCGTCGCGCTGAAAAGCGCCGAGACGCGTATAGGCGGGGCCGTCCGTGGTGGCTACCTCGAAGAAACCGGGTCCGTTGATCGCGAGGTCGAACGGATTGCCGGTATGGATCAGCTTGCCTGCCGAGAAGTCGGTGGCCACCGTGTCTGCCGATGCGCTTTTGCCCATTGCGTCGGCGCTTGTGCCGAGCACGTCGCGAAATGCAACCGCGCGCTTGTACCCCGGAGTCGCCACGTTCGCGATGTTTTGACCTGCGATTTTGACGCGCCGCGTCTCCGCTCCAATCAGACCCGTACCCAATGCCATGATGCCGTCCATTCTCGTTTCCGTGTTCTCTGATTTCTGTATTCGTTTGCAGCGATCAGGCTGCCGCATGAACCGCCGTATCGCCGGGAGCCCGCGTTTGTGGCGGCAGCACCGAATTCGTCGCGCGCTCGATGCTCACCATCGCGAAAGATCTCAAGTTGATCTGGTGTGGAACCTCGTTCATCGACAGCACGACGAGACGCGTCAGCGTGCGCCGCGTGAAGTTCCTGATGTGCCGGCGAATGTCGGGGCGGCATAACAGAACAGGAGACAGTCCCTGCCGCAGCATTGCATCGGATTGGGCGAGAAGGCGCCCAAGAAATGCCTCGGCGAGGCGCGGGTCGATGACGAACGGCGCATGACCGTCAGCGCTGTTCAGGTTCTGCGCAATACTGGATTCCAACGCTGGATCAAGGGTGAGAACCGCGAGGGCGTCATGTTCGCCCTGAACGCTCTGACAGATGGCGTGACCAAGACGTTGCCGGACTGTCTCCACCAGCAACGCCGGGTTTTTTTCGTGGCGCCCGCAATTGGCGAGCGTCTCCATGACAAGGTCGATGTTGCGAATGGGCACCTGTTCCGCAAGCAGTCCCTGCAGCACCTGCTGAACATCGCTTACGGCAAGCACGTTCGGCACGAGCTCTTCGACGAGTCCCGGCTGACGCGTGCGCACACCTTCCAGCATGGTCATCACCGAGGCGCGACTTAGCAATTGCGACGCATTGGAGCGAATGATTTCGGTGACATGCGTGACGAGCACCGTCATCGGGTCGACGTTGGTGTAGCCCTGTGTGCGGGCAAATGCCTGCTGCGTGTTCTCGATCCACACGGCAGGCATACCGAAGGCGGGATCGCGCGTGATTTGCCCCGGCAATGCCTCGGCCTTGCCGCCTGCGTGAATGGCAAGGGTGCGGTCTGGGTAGAGCGTAGCCTGCCCGAAGCGGCTTCCGAACAAAGTAACGCGATACTCGTTCGAGCCGAGTCCCGCTCCGTCGCGAAAGACGACAGCGGGAATGACGAGCCCTATCTCGGACACGAACTGATCTCTAAACGCGGCGATACGATCGGCCAGGACGGTTTGCAGCGGCATCCAGGCAGAGGTAAGCGCCGGTCCGAACAGAACCTCGATGGCCGCGAGCGACGTGCTCCCCGCATTCCGTGCCTCTTCGTCATGCTGAATGGTGCTGCCGTCCTCTTCGGGCTTCGGAGCATTGCCGGCTTGCTTCATCATCAAGCGGCCAGCGACAGCCGCAAGCGCGAGCAGAATCATGGGCCACTCTGGCATGCCGGGAAGGAACAGTAGCGCGGTCACGGCGCCGATGACGAGGAACTGTATCTTCGGAAAACGCATGAACTGACGCATGACTTCATGGCTCAGTTTGCCGTCGGCCGACGAGCGCGTCACGATAATGCCGGTCGCTACCGAAATGACGAGCGCGGGCACTTGCGTCACGATGCCGTCGCCAATAGTGAGCAACGTGAACGTGCGCATTGCGTCGCCGAGCGACATCCCCATTTGCGCAACGCCAACGGCCCATCCGCCCAATATGTCGATGAGCAGGATCACGATGCCGGCTATCGCGTCGCCTTTCACGAACTTGCTGGCGCCGTCCATCGAGCCGTAGAAGCCGGCTTCTTTTTCCAGATCTTTCCGGCGCCGTTTTGCTTCGTCCTGGTCGATAAGACCCATGTTCAGATCGGCGTCGATACTCATCTGCTGGCCCGGCATGGCATCGAGCACGAAACGTGCGGCGACCTCCGACACGCGCTGGGCACCTGCCGTGACAACGACATACTGAACGACGATCAGGATGAAGAAGACGATCAGCCCAATGACGAAATTGCCCTGCACGACGAACTCGCCGATGGCGCCAATGACCTCACCCGCCGCTCCTCCCGACAAAATGAGTCGCGTGGCCGCGATGTTGAGCGACAGTCTGAATAGCGTTGCAATGAGCAATAGCGATGGAAAGGTCGAAAAGTCCACCGGCCGCGCCACGTAGAACGTCAACAGCAGGATCGTGAACGCGAATGCGAAGTTCACGATAATGAAAAAGTCGAGCGCGCCCGCAGGAATGGGCGTGAAAAGAATCAGCAGGATCGTCACGACGCCAAGAACGAGGGCGAGGTCGGAATGATCTCGTAGCCGGTTGATAATTGCGTTCATGCCGCACCCCGCACATCGGACGTTTGCCGAATGCGGAGATAGATCTCTGCGGCTTCACGGTAGAGGCCACCAGGAATCTCCTTCTCGAAAGCAGCCTCGCGAAACAAGCGCCTTGCAAGCGACCGGGATTCGATGACGGGCACGTTGTAGATGAAGGCGAGGCGCCGCAGCCGTAACGCAAAGTCGCCGGTGCCTCGCGCGATCAACAGTGGCGCGGCCATCTCGGCAGGCGCGTAGCGAAGGCCGACAGCATAATGAGTCGGATTCGTCACGAGCACATCCGCGCCCCGCATGTTGCGCATGCTGGATGCGCGCTGCAGCAGTTCGCGCTGTAGCTGACGGCGGCGCTGACGAATGCGCGGGTCGCCTTCGCGTTGCTTATGCTCCTGACGCACTTCGTGGCGACTCATGCGCATTTGTTTCGCGAACGCGCGGCGCACCAGCACCTGATCAATGACAGCGAACATCAACGCGGCAACGAGAAGCGATGCCAACATCTTGAGACTCCGCGTGCTCAGCGCCTGCGCCAGCGCCACCCCTGTAAGCGACGCATGAAGCGCCGCCGTAACCGTATTGGCGATACATGTCCAGGCAATGGCGGTGTACACCGCCATCTTGAAGCACGCCTTGGCCGCCTCGATTAGAATTCGCACGGAGAAGAGGCGCTTGATACCTTGTGCCGGATTGATTCGACTGAAGTCTGCCTTGAGCGCAGCCGGCGCGAAGATCAGGCCGGTCTGCATCAGTGATCCAAGAGCGGCGCCCGCCAATGCCACGCCGACCAGTGGCGCAATGAAACTCGCCGATTGCAGCATCAGCCTGCCTGCCCATATGACCATGCCACGGCTGCCCGGTGCAAGGAAGGCGGCGTCATGCAAGGCGCGCGCGTCGATCAGCGCAATCTGTTGAGCCATGTGATCGCCTTTTGCCCAAAAGTAACCGACAACGCCAGCAAGGCCCGCGACGATGCCCGCATCAGGACTGCGTGGAACCATGCCTTTCTTGCGCGCCTGTTCCAGCTTGTGGGCGGTGGCCTGTTCCGATTTATTCTGTTCGTGATCGGACATGGCTCAGATCAAGGAGGGCAAGAACCCGAGTGCAAGGCTGATGATCCTGAACACAGCGGGCGCGAGAAGACCAACCGACAACGACGCGACCAGCAAGGTGGCGATTGTCTTGACCTGAAGTCCAAGCATTAGCGCGTTCATTTGCGGCAGGGTACGGGACAAGAACGCAATGGCAACGTCGATCATGAACAACGAGAGAATGACGACTGCCGCAGCCCCCAGACCAGCGGCCATGACTATGCCGACATAGGCGATCAGATCGCCAGGTTCAACGTTCAAACGCGCTGAGCCCGGCGGCATCAGTCGAACGAGGTTGGCGAATAGTCTGAGAAGCTCGTCCGGGCCGTTGAGCGAGAAGAAGGTGGCGCCAGCCACAAGCGTGAAGATCGTGCCAAATAAGGGCGCTTGTTGCCGGGAACCGGGATCCATGACCATTGCAAGACCGAAGCCTGCCTGCACATCCACTACTCTTCCGGCGAAGGACAAAGCTCCGAACGCGACTTGAAAAGCAAGAGCGATGGCGAGTCCTAGCATCAATTCAATGCATAGCGCCGACGCAAATTCGCCATTGCTCATGGTGACGGCTGCGTTCGATGTAGTAGACGTCGCAAGACATGCGCCTAGCGCCAATGCCAAACACACGCGAACGCGCATGGGCACCTTCAACTGAGAGAATGGCGGAGACAGGACCAGTAACGGTCCAAGTCGTAACGATATGAGTAGAGCTGACAAAGCCCAACCAGTTGCGATATCAATGGCCATCTCAACCCAACGTTGGAATGATGCTGAACAAGGATGTCGCAAAACGCGTCAAGCGACTGAGCATCCACGGCGCTAGAAGAACTAGCACGATGGCTGCGCCAATGAGCTTTGGAACGTAGCTCAGGCTCATTTCCTGAAGCTGAGTGACCACCTGAAACACGCTGATGGAAAGACCGATGATCAGGCATGCAAAGAGGACAGGCCCGGCGACCACGAATCCTGTCCACATCATTTGCGACATGAATTGAAGTGCCTGGTCTGCCGACATGTTCTCTTTCGATATTTCGATAGCAATAGGAAGCTTATTCTAACCAGGGCAGTAGGAGAATAATTATCTTGGCTGGATCAATTTTACGATTTGTTATTAAATTGCTTTCCGTAACCTTTTCGTTTGTAAGATAAGGTAAATCTCGAATTTTCAATAGCCATCCTTGATTGTTTTCAAAGAATGACGAGATATCAAATCCACAAGCGTCTTTCCGTCGGCATCGAACGGACTACTGAGGGCGCGCTGCATGATCGCGTCGGACTGCGCCGGATCGCCCGCTTGTGCGGCGAGCATACTTGATGCGAGCGCAGCCGCAAGACACTTGCGATCCAGCCGGAGCGCTGTCTTGACCAGGCTTTTTGCTTCGTCCAGGCGCTGCTCCCGGCAGGCGATCACGGCCAGACCGCCGGGCGCTTCAGCCAGACCGCGATCGAGTATCGCGGCGTGTTCGAACCGAGCGCGAGCGGTTATGAGGTCCGCGTTGTAAAGATGTGCCCATGCGGATGCTACCCAGGAACCCGCGTGGCGCTTCAAGCCCAATGCAGCTGAATCCAGATTGATCGCCGCATGCTCGAAATCCTGCCGCGCAAGTTGACAAAGGCCCATTCCAAGCATGGCGCGTGCGCTCGATGGATCTACAAGGAGCGCGCGACTGAACAGCTCCGACGCCTCGGCATGTGCGCCAGCTTGAAGTTCGAGCAGACCAAGTACCGTCAGGCTGTCGGGCTCGTCGGGAGCAAGCAGCGCGAAACGTCGCGCCGCATCGAGGCGATCAGCGTCGAAATAGACCGAAGCGAGTGCGCCGAAAAGTTCTGCATTCGAGTCGGCCCCTCGTGCATGACGCTCTCCCAGCGTCATGGCTCCTTCGAGATCTCCACGGTGATGTGCGACGCGCACTGCAAGCGTCGCTGCTGCCGGCACGGCATTGACGACCGTCTCGTCCAGCAGCGCGGCGCTTGCGTCATATTGCTCGAGCATTGCGTGGGCATACGCCATGTTGTAGCGAACGACCGGATCCTGATGGCTGGCTTCGACCGAAGTGAGGCACTTCAACGCTTCCTCAAAATTCTCCTGTGACAGAAAGACCAAGCCTTGAAGGTTGGCCACGGCCGGTGATAAAGCGCCGAGCGATGCACACCGCTCGATCAATCCCTCACATAGCGCAATCTTTCCGGCGTCGAAAGCGCTGGATGCAGCCAGTTGGAGCAGGCTTGGGTTGGTAGGGTCCTGTTCGAGAAAGCCAAGCCATTTTCTGAGTTGTTCAGCAGCTATAGACGAGGGCGAAGCGGAAGTTTGCGGCACGTGAGTCTCCTTGAATGCAGCTCGATTATCGGCGCAACGAAATGAGGCGTCTATGTGAGACGAGCAAGATGGAATGGAGCATGCGTTGCCTCTCCTTATTCGAAGCGTTTGAACATTGCTCGATGTAAAGGTTTGCAAAGATAAGGGCGAATTTCTTAACGTGAAGCGAAATTCGCCGATAACCTGATCCGTCTTCGACACCGTCGCTGATTCGGATATCGAAGGCGATCTTAATCAGGCGTTTAGACGTCGAATGTAAAGGATTGAAAAAAGTCTTTCGGTTTGCTTAACCGCTAGAGAATCTTCCCGACAACTTGATTATGGAAGGGGTGCATGTGAGTCGTACTCCTGCGAACACATCAATCAGGTTGAGGCGAATATGGTATCGATCGTTACGGGCAACGGGCTTGGCGTGCAAACGTCGTCGGAGAGACTGGGCGCTACGGGACATGTCGGAGAGGCGTCTTTCGGGCAGACTGGTGAACGCATCTATGTCAACGCGGCCACGGGCAATCTGATCATCGAAGATAGAGACCAGTTGCTGATCGGTCGTGGAGTGAACACTGCCATCAATCGCGCATACAACAGCCTCGGGCAGCTCACCGGCGACAATTGGCAGCCAGGCGGCATACGCTCCGTCAGCGGCTTGACCGGCACGTTGAACACGACGGGAAGCACGGTCGTCCGCACAGACTGGGACGGCACCACCGTCGTCTATCAGTACGACGCAAGCAGGCAGTGCTACATGTCCACGGACGGCGTCGCGGCGCATATCGCAGACTACGAAGGCGGTGCGCCGGCCATGTTGAATGTATCGACGTCGTCTCGCGGTACGCTGACCTTCGACGCCGGATCGAACGCATGGAGGTGGAACGATGGCCAGGACGGCATCACTGAAACCTACGATGCGTCGAAGAATGGACGTTTGATCGCCGCGCGCGATAACGACGGTAACACCGTAAGCTACGTCTACAACGCGGTGGGCCTTCTGTCACAGGTAATGACGGAAGGTGGAGACGTCACGAACCTCGACTACAACGCGTCGCAGCAGTTGATCGCGCTGCGCACCGTATCCCGTGATGCGAACGGACAGCCGGTCACATCGACTGCTGTGCGTTACGCCTACGACACGCAGGGACGCTTGTCGCAGGTCATGGTAGATCTGAGTCCGGACGACAACAGCATTGCCGACGGTAAGACATTCGCCACCAACTATACATACGACGGCAGTAGCGGCCGCATATCGACCGTCACGCAATCCGACGGCGCGAAGCTTGCGTTTTCTTATGCGCTTGTGAGCGGGCAATATCGTGTGAGCACGATCACGGAGTCCGGTGACGCGGGATCGGTGCGCGTGACCAGTCTGAAGTACGACACGGCCGCGAACAAAACCACGGTGACAAACCCCCTCGGGTACAGCACGGTCCTGACATACGATGCCTCTGGACGGCTCCTCGTCGTGGACGATTACGCGGGCCGGTACGCGTCGTTCTCGTATAACGACAAGGGCGATCTCACGAACTTCGAAGATCACAGTAAAGGAATTCGTCTTTCGTACGATGTCGAGGGAAAGTGTACCGACGTCAGCCTGAACAATTCCGAGGTCATCCGGACATACAACGCGAACAACCATGTTCTGACCGAGACCGTGCACGATAACAAGCACAGGGACAACGGTTTTGGTTTTGCCATCGCCTATACGACTCGCTATGCGTACGACGCACGCGGTCACCTTCGGTATGAGGTTGGCGGTAGCGGTAATGTCACGGAGTACAGGTACAACGCCACAGGGCAGGTCGTATCGAAGATCGAGTATACGGCTTCAACGTACGACGTCAGCGGGCTGGACGAAAAAGCAGCCATCTCCCTGGCCACGCTGGACGACTGGACCGCGAACCGTGCGGACCCACGCGAGGCAATCCGCACGGATACGACCTACGACTATCGCGGCAATGTCGCGTCCGTCACCCGCTATGCCAGGTTGAATGCAGATGGAACAGGTGTCGTCACAGCCGATTCCAGTATCACGCGTTACGTTTATGACCAGTTCGGGCGTCTTCTGCAACACTATGCTGGAGAGCCGGGTAATGAACGTTGCGAGCAATTTGTGTACGACGGTCTCGGCCGCGTTCTGGCTGCGACGAATTTTGCCGGCGCGGTCACGACTTATCAATACGACAGCGCCAGGCACACCGTAGCCATTACCTCCGCAAATGGACTGACGCGCATATCGACATACGACGCGGCCGGTGAGTTGATCGCGGTTGCGGACACCCTGGCGGGCAAAGTGTTGTCTCAGGTTCAGCAAGCCTACGACGCCAACGGCCGTCTGCGGATGACCACCGACGCCAACGGCGGGGTTACGCACTACTTGTACAACGCGCGAGGGCAACGTACCGCGCAGATCGCCCCGGATGGCACGCTGACCGAATACGTTTGGTCAGGGTATTTCACGTGGGTCGACAAGACGATCACGTACGCGACGCGGCTGACCGGCGCCCAATTGGCGACGCTTGTCGATGCACAAGGGCGGCCGGTCGAAAAGAAGGATTCGTCCACGCTCACGCTGGATAACGCCGGAATACGGCCGTCGACGAACGCCGCTGACCGCGCGGTCTGGTACTTCTATCAAGGGTGGAACTACATCGACCATACCGTGGATTCGGACGGCGTGGTGACGCAGACGCTCTTCGATTCTTTCGGTAGACCGGAGAAGACAACAGTCTTTGCCAATCGACTGACGATCAACGGCAGCCCTCCGCAAGAACTTCCCCAGGCCGATCCGAATAAGGATCACGTCACCCGCTTTTTCTACGGGCAGAACGGTCGGCTTGCCGGTGAACTCGACGCGCTTGGCTTTCTTACGGAATACCGCTACAACGGCGCGGGCGAGCGCACCGAGACCATCCGCTACGCGAATGCGACGAACACGTCGTATCGCGCCAACGGCACGCTGGGGCAACTGACTCCGGCTGGCAACGCCGAGGACGTTCATACCCGCTACATGTATGACTCACGCGGATGGCTGATTGCGGAGGTTGATGGCGAGGGATATGTCACCCGGTATCGCTACGATACGGCGGGCAACGTGATCGAACGCACCCGAGGCGCGCGGGTCGATCTTGGGGCGGCTTCCGCACCTCAGCAAGTGCAGATCAGCTTCCGCGCCGTGCCGAGCGGTTCATCTCAGCCAGTTTCGGTGGACGTATGGATCGACGGTGTCAAAGCGGGGACGGCTACGGTCTCCTCCGCAACGGGGCAGCCTTACACGTTCACGGCTTCGAATTACGTGTCGCTCGCCAATCATACAGTCGAATTGCGATGGTCGAAGAATGCCTCGATTTCAGTCTCGGAACTGACTGTCAACGGGCGTGTGCAGGCACCGAGCGGATCGCCCGTGTGGGACAACGGCGGAACTGGCAGTGTGGCCTTGCAGTTCGAATTCGATATCGCAAGTGCATTGGACACGGCAGGTGTTCCCGGTGAGATCGAGCGCACGACCTATCAATACGACGCGATGGGACGCCTCGTCGACACCACGTCGTTCTCGCAGAGTGGCAATGCGAATACGCATTACGCTTATGACAACGTGGGCCAGCTCGTCAGTGAAACGCATGGCGGTCGAAGCTCGACATACCGCTATGACGAACAGGGTCGTCTGATCGCGCAACTGAGCGGTGAAGGCAGTGCGGCCCTCGCGGCGCTGGGCGCGAATCCGTCGCTATCGCAGGTAGATACGATCTGGAACACTTGGGGCGTGCGCTATGGCTACGACGGGGCGGGACTGCGCACGTCGATGGTCGATGCTAACGGCAACAGGACGCTTTATTTCTACGACGTGGTCGGCCGTCTTACGCATGTCGTCAATGCAGCGGGCGAAGTAGTCGAGCATCAGTATGACGCGATGGACGACATGACGCAGACGGTCGTCTACGCGACGCGCCTGACCTCCACCGTACTCGCTTCGCTCGCGGGCGGGCCACTCACCGCGGCACTCGCGCAGACGTTCAACGCACTCGGCAACGATGGTCGGGCATCACGCACGTCGTTCAGCTACAGCACGACAGGGCGCCTTTTGAGGCGCACCGATGCATCAGGCGCGAGTACGGACTACAAGTACAACGCGTTCGGCGAAGTGATATCGCAGACGCAGGACGTCGCTGCGGGCGTTCGCACGACGACCAACTACGACTACGACAGCGTCGGACAACAGATCCGCCAGGTGCGCGACGCTGGCGGCCTGAACATCGTCACGCAGGCCATTTACGATGCATTCGGACGGGTCACTCAATCAGTCGATGCGGTTGGCTTCGTGCGGCAACAGGCCTATGACCGAAACGGCAACGTGGTCGTACTGACCGATGCCGCCGGAAGTCAGACGAAACTTACTTACGACGCGTTCGGAAACGTACTTACACGCACTGACCGCACCGGACACACCACGAAGTACCAATACAGCGCGTTCGACCGGCAGATCACGGTCACGACGCCCGAGGGCATTCGCACGACCTCGACCTATAACGAGGATGGTCAGATCATCGCAATCACGGACGGTCGAAACAATACGACCTCCTATGCCTACGACCTCGACGGAAATCTGATTCAGACGCAGGACTCGCTTGCAACGACGAAGCAAGCGTTCGATCACGCAGGGCAATTGATCTCGACGACGGATGCGAAGGGCGTGAAGACCGCGTTCTCTTACGATGCCGCTGGTCGCGTGCTCACGCGCACGGTGGATGCGGGCGGCCTCGCGCTCGTGACGCGTTACGAGTACGACGCAAAGGGCGCGCTGCTGCGCACGACCGATCCTTCCGGCCTGGTCACGGAGACGAACTACGACCTCGACGGACGAGCCGTGTCGGTCACGACCGATCCGTCGGGCCTCAAGCTACGCACCGAGTTTGCATACGACAGCGCCGGACGCGTGGTGACGATCACCGAAGGTGCTGGTACGGCGACGCCACGGGTCACACAAAAAACGTATGACAATCTCGACCGTCTGGTGTCGTCCACGCTCGATCCCTCCGGGCTTAACCTTACGACGCGTTACACGTATGACGCGAGCGGCAATGTCGTCGCGATGACGGATGCGGCGGGCGGCGTCACGCGCTATGTCTACGACGCGCAGGGGCGGCAAATCTGGTCGGTGGATGCGGTGGGCTCGGTCGTTCATTCGGCATACGACGGCGAAGGAAGACTGGTTTCGCAACAGCGTTTCGCGCGGCCGATAGCCTTGAGCAACTTGCCCTTGGCGGCGAGCGCGGGGCAAATTGCCGCGAGCGTCTCGACATGGCCGCAACACGACGAACTGACGCGCTACACCTATGACTCTGACGGGCGCTTGCGTTTCGCCGTCGACGCGCTCGGATACGTGACCGAGCAGACGTACGACGCAAACGGCAATGTGATCTCGCGCGTCGCATACGGGACGGCGATCGCGCTCGATGGCTTGCCGGACACCCTGGCGTTGTCCGGCGCATTGAAGGCGCAGACGAGCGCCATGCATGTGAGCGACCGTACGACCCGAGTGCTCTATGACGCTGCCAACCGTGCCGTATTCACTGTCGATTCGCTCGGCTATGTGACGCAGAACCGTTATGACGCGAATGGTCATCTCATCGGCCAGACGGCCTACGCCACTGCGTGGACCGGCGCGAGCAACCCTACGGCCGACGAACTTGCGCAATGGCTCGCGTCTCCCGGCATCGCGCGTCCGTCGGCGGATCGTGGCACGACCTGGATCGTCGACAATGCAGGCCGGCCGGCCTACGTCGTCGACGGGGAGGGCTACGTCACGGCAAATCGCTACGACGCGGCTGGACATCTCGTGCAGACAATTCGTTACGCGTCACGTTACGACAACCTGCGCACGGCCAACCCGGCTCAGGCGGCGACCTTATTGCCGTCCACGCCGCCGGCCGATGCCGTGGTCACGCAGTATCGTTACGACAGCGCGGGGCGTTTGACCGATGTCGTCGACGCAATGGGTGTCGTCACGCACTATGCGCTCGATGCGCAAGGCCACGCAGTGGATACGGTTCTTGCATACGGCACGAGCCTGCAGTCCACGACGCATTTTGTGTACGACGCCGCGGGCAACCTCGTCGAGCAGACGCGAGCCTGGGGATCGCTGGCGGCATCCACCACGCGGTATGCCTACGACGGCATGGGCCGGCAGATCGCAACAGTCGATCCTCGCGGTGTCGAACTCGCCGGGCAAGACACTTCGTGGGCAATGGCAGAGCGCAAGGCGCTCGGTTTCGTGGATGGCAGCGGTAATGCACTTGCCGCCGCCGCGCTGAATGATAATCAGCGGCAGGCCCTGCTTGCACACTACACGAGCGTTCAGACGTACGATGCAAGCGGGCATCTCGCATCTGCCACCGACGCGCTGGGCAACGTGACGCGATACCAGTACGACGCGTTTGGCAACGTCGTGACGTTGAGCGATCCCACGTCGGCGACCACTGTGTACTTCTACGACGGGTTGAATCGCCTGGTGATGCAGGTCAGTCCGGAAAACTCCGTGGTCAGCACGAGCTACGACGCATTCGGCGAGCCGGTTCAGGTAACGCATTATGCGCAGTTCCGCCCTGGCGCCATCGACGAGTCTTGGAAGCGCGACGGCTGGCGTGCGAATACAGCGAGCGTGTTGCCGCCGACTGATGCGCGCGATGCCGTGACGACGCTCGAATACGACGGCATGGGCCGGCTCATCAAGGCCACCGATGCGGAAGGTCACGTAGAGAAGTACGCCTACGATGCGTTCGGCAACCGGACGGGCTACACCAACAAACTTGGCGGTGTGTTCAGCTATTCCTATGACCGGCGCGGACTGAAGCTGTCCGAGACGCTGCCCATTACCAACGAACAGGGCAGGCTCGCCACCAACACGTACGAGTACGATTCGCGCGGTAACTGCATCACCGTGACCGAAAACGCCAAGCTCGATCTGCAAAGCTGGCAGATCGCCGAACGCGTCACACAATATGCCTATGACCTTCAGGATCGGGTGATATCAAAGACGAACCCTGGAACTTACTTTACCCTCTATGTCCCGACGGTCGAGCACTATGCTTACGATGCGCGCGGTAACTTTACTTCGAAGACCGATCCGAACGGGAACACGACGACCTGGTATTTCGACGCAGCCAATAGGCGCACGGGCGAAGTAGATGCCGAAGGCACGCTCACGCTATTGACCTTCGATGCTGCGGGCAACGTCATCAGCACGCGGGTGTACGCCGACGCGGTCGCGGCCGTGGCCGGGTCGCAGCCGCCCGCGCCGAAGAACGCGGGGAATGTGCGGGAAACCCGCGCGTCTTACGATGCAAACGGGCATCTCGTCGAGTCGCGAGTCATGAACGTGGCCAACGGCTATTTCGACCCGACGAGTGGCGACGATCAACGTGGCGCCTATTACCTCACGTCGGGCAGCGAACTCGTCACGAAGTACCAATACGACGCCCGCGGTTTCCTCATCGTCAAGACGGACCCAGCCGGCAATTCCACGCTTTATTTCTATAACAACTCGGGGCAAAAGACACTCGAGATCGATCCGAAGGGCTACGGTATTGCCTATGCGCTCGACGCGCAGGGCAACGTGACTCAGGAAATTCACTATGCGCAGGCTTATCCCGACCCGGTGTCCGCCAATGCCGCGCTCGGTGCAGGGCTGATCGCGTCGTGGCCGCGCAGCGACGACGACCGCATTACGGACTACACGTGGGACCGCAATGGACGCAAGACGAGTGAGACTCGCCTGAACGTGCAACACGCCACGGTGGATGCAAACGGACATCTCCAGCAACTGACGGGCGATGCCACCAGCCGCTATACCTACGACGGCGATGGCAATATCCTGCGCCGCGTGGATGCAAACGGCAGCCAGTACGACTACTCTTACGACGCGCTCGGGCGGCAGATCACGCAGATCTTGCCGCAGTTCGCGGACTATCAGGGCCGGCTCGTGCGATCGATCACGACCTTCGTGTACGACGCACTGAACCGCGTAACGACTGAGCGAGTTTCGGCGGGCGACGGGTCGCCGGATCACGAGTTCAAGTACAGCTACTGGGGTGGATATGGGCTGTACTACATCACGGGGCCGAACGGCTCGTCGACCTATTTTTCCTACGATGCGGCAGGCAATGTCACGAACAGTTCCGCGGCCTATAAGGACGCTGACGGCGCGAGCTGGGACACCAACACGGATGTCGTCTACGACAAGATGAATCGTGAGGTGTCGCGCGTCAACAGGATGACCCTTCGCAACAATAGTTCGATAAGACAGGATGGCGCGAAGCTCGAGCTTCGATACAACGCGTTTGGCGAGATCACGGGACGACGCACGAATGGTGGCGGTCCTGGCGGCAGTTGGCAGGAATATGCGGACTACGACAACGCTGGCCGCGTGGTGCGCTCGAATCTCGGCGACGGTATCTCGCATCTGTTCATCTACGACCGCAATGGCAACGCGACGCTGAAGATCGAGTCGATGAACACGGACTTGCGCAATCAGGTGATCGCCACGGGCGACGATCTGAAGGCGCTGCTGCAGAACGTGGACATGATGCAGACCTTCACGCGCTATGACGAGCGCAACGAGGTCATCCAAATTCGCCAGCCGAAGACGTCGGGCGGAGTGCCTTACATCTTCTATAGTCCGGTGGATATTCCTATCGATGGAGGAGAGTTCGCCAATACGCAGTTGAGTATTGGCGGGTGGATGGATGGAGCGAACCGGCCGGTGACGGGGCCGACGCTGCCGGTTGAGGGCGGGGATGTGGCGGTGAGTAGCGCGGCAGATCTTTCCGTTTCGATTCACCTGCCTTGGCGACTAGTTATCTCTCGGAACGACGGTATCCAGATATCGGTAGGGGCGATGTCACTTGTCTTGCCCGACTTCCAAAGCGTTTATGGTGCAAGCCAGATCGAAGCGACATTAACGTGCACAAGCTTCGTCACGTTCGGCTATTACGGCGGTCCAAAAAATCCGGAGGTTAAGCACGTTTTCGAACCGATCACGCTGTTCTCGGCCGTGAACGACGATGCAGCCCGCTTTGAATTCCCCAGCGTGGGGCAGGTCGTAGACGCTGACGTCATGAACGTTGACTTCGGCTATACGCTCGACTTAATCGTTCACCCTTTAAGCGGTGGGCAGCCCAAAAGCATAGGAACAATCACCAGGAAAGGACATCTCTACAACTATCCCGACTACGAGACTCCGAATGTTGGGGGCGACGTGTTGAGCACAACGGAGAATTTGTCCGGATTATCGACAGCGAATAGTATAACCGTCGCCCATGGCTCGCTCCCTCATGCTCAGGGGATGCTCTACTACCGGCCAGCGGGTTCTGTTGAGAACTTCAAGCCGCTCTCGAAGAGCGCGGACAGCACAACGAACTCATACACCGCCGACGTATCGGACCTCTCCGACGGCGACTACGAGATGATCTTCCTCGCGGTCAGCGACGGCGGCAACGGTCCTGCCGGTACATTGCTGCGTCGTGACGGCTACTCCGTGCACCTATCCCGCTCGGGTGGCTCCAGCGTCACGCATGTCGACATCCCATTGAACGCGCCAAGCGAACGCGCGGGCTTCAAGGTCGACGCTTCGGGTAGCTACATCTGGACTGCGCCGCAGGTGTTGAATCTGTATTCGCTGCAAAGCTCGCAGATGCAGCTTGCGGACCATCTCGTCGTGCATCTGCGCAAGCCGAACGACGCGAGCTGGCAAGTCGATATGCCCGTGTATCGAAACGTAGCCACGGGCGCGTTCACACTCGACATGTCGGGCTATGGCGCGAGTGGCTACGACATCTCGATCGATCTGTGCAACTCGGCCGGAGCCACGCTCGATTCCCTGCGAGGCACGATCACGCTCCCAGGCGGCAGCGGCACACCGTCGCTTGCGCTAGGGTATCTGGCTGACTACAAGACCTCGGTGGTATTTCATTCGCAACCGGCGAGCACGGACTACATGGTGGTCTCGTGGTTTCAGGACGGCGTGACGAAATACGCAACGCTTACGAACTCGAACGGTGACTTCGCGTGGGACACGACGCGCGATGGCCTCGCCACAGGCGCACGCTATGCCATCAAATTCACCTCGTACGATGCCTGGGGCATGCCCCTGTCGATGGGTCAGGGCGAGATCAAGGCGGGCGACAACGCGAGCGTGACGCTCACGGGCAGCACGCGCGCCTCGATCATGCAGTTTACGCCCACGGACAACAAGGGCAATGCGCTTGCCAACGTTCAGACGCTCACGCTGATGTACCGTCAGTCCACGCAGAAGGACAACGATTACGAGCGTCCCTATACGACCGTGACGTTGACGCGGGACGGCGCAGGGCGCTTCCTGTTTGACGCGGGCGCGTTGCCCACCAACGTCGAATACGAATACCGGTATCTGGCCAAGGACGCGGCAGGCAACGTGCTGATGGAGCGGCAGAGCTACTTCCTGACGGGCACGCGCAACAACCCGGTGACCAACGTCGATATCGTCGGGGTGATCGACGAGCTGGCGAAGGACATGACCATCGACCGGTTGCAGCATCACAACGCATTTGGCGAAGTATCGGGCGAGCGCGATGGGCGGGGTAACTGGACGTACTCGTCGTATAACACGATGGGCATGCTGGTGCTCAAGGCGCAGCCGCAGGTGAGCGTGACGCTCGCCAACGGCGTGCAAACCACTGTCAATCCGCTGACGCACTTCTACTACGACCGCACGGGCAATCTCGTGGGCCTGCTCGATGCCAACGGGCATCTGAGCACGCAACAGTACAACTACGGTACGGCAACACCGAGCATCTCGAAGTCGTGGGATGCGCTCGGTTACAGCAAGGTCTATCAGTACGACGGCTTCAGCAACCTGCGCGCATCGACCGATGAACTGGGCCGGCGCACCGAGTACAGGTACGACGCCAAGAACCGCCTGATCGAAGTCGACCGTCCGGTGCTGACGAACGGTCAGCGCAGCGTCGAGCGCTACGAGTACGACGATCTGGACCAACGCATCGCGCATACGGATGCGCTGGGCGGGCGCGAGAAGACGTATTACGACGCCGATGGCCGTATCGTCAAGACCGTGAGCGCCGCGGGCCGCACGGTTCAGTACGACTACAAGTGGGCGAACAGCATCGCCTCGGTGGGCACATCGGTGACGGGTGGCTGGATCAAGACCATGACCGACGCCAACGGCCGCACCACGATCGACGAGCAAGACACGTTCGGCCGCGTGACGAAACACACGGACCTGGGCGGCCACGTGTTTAGCTACACGTACAACTGGGCCGGTCTGGTCACCAAGCAAACCGGCAGCACCGGTCAGGACGTGGACTACACGTATTACTCGCATGGCCTGGTGCGCTCGATCGTGGACCACGCGACCAAGACGCAGTCGTTGTACGAATACGATGGCGACGGCAATCGCACGGCGGAATACTTCACCAACTTCGGCGACTCGTATGTGTTCGCGCAATCGCGGGTGGAGTACGACGCGC
>NZ_JARUXJ010000003.1:595396-923917 GCF_031451465.1 Caballeronia sp. LZ003
CAATGGCGAGTTGCAGCCGCTCGAGGGCGTTCAATTCGAAGGGGCGGGCTTTGGCCCGACTACGCGGCTGTGGCCGGTCACCGAGCCCGAGCGCGACCGCACGCTGGATCGCGAGCAGACGCTGCTGGAATACTTCGTGTTTCCGCAAAAATTTCACTTCGTCGATCTGTGCGGCTTCGACGCCTCGATGCTGCCGGCGGGCGAATCGCAGATGACGTTTGAAATCGAACTGAGCGGGCGCGTACCGGGCGATTATCCGGTGTGTCGCGAGAGCTTCCGTCTGTTCTGCACACCAGTGATCAACCTGTTCGAAGTGGATGCGCTGCCGCTGCGACCCACGGACTGGCATGATCGCGAACATCGCGTTCAACCCGGCGTGGCGGGGCACGTCGAGCCGTATCACGTGCTCGCAGTGACCGCCGCAGATCCGGAGGACAGCGCACGTCACGCATATAGCGCCTTCACGAGCTTTCGCCATCGCGGCTGGACGCTGCAGTACGAGAAGCCAGAGCGCTATTTCCATACCTCGATGCGTTTGGGCGTGACGGGCCGGGAGCTTTGGCTGACGCTCTCCGGGCAGTTGTGGGAGCGTCTCCACGCGGACGCTGCGCACGATGAGAACCGTCCGCAACCGGATCGCCATCTGACGGTGAGGGCACTGGCGAACAATGGACGCTTGCCGCGCATGGCGCTTTCCGAGGCGACGATCACCGAGACAGTGTCGGGCTTTACCGGTATCGCGTCGGTGCGCAACCTGAGCGCGCCGACGCTGCCGTTGTATCCGCCGCGCCATCACCCGGAGTACGACTGGCGCTTGCTCGGCCATTTCACGGCGGGCGGCGCGAATGAATTGAACATGATCGGGATGGTGGGCGCACCGGCATTTCGCGAGGCGCTGGAGCTTTACGACTGGTCGCCTGACGACAGTACTCAGCGGCGCATCGATGCTATCGAAGATGTGTGGTTGGCCGAGCATGAGTCGGTGGGCAAAGGACATATGCGACGCGAGGTTCGCGTGTACGTGCGCCTCGACGCTAGGGCATTCGACGGGCCGGGTGACGCAGCGCTGTTCGGTGATGTGCTAAGCCGGTTCGTGGGCCGCTATGCAAGTTTTCATCATGCGATGCGGTTGGTGCTGGACGTCGAGGGTAAGCAGACCGTGTATCCGGTGATGGAGTTCGAGGGGGCGGCATTTTGATTCGCGATACCGCAGCGCGTCAATCACTACGGTCGTCGCCCGCGTCGTCTGCCGGCGGCTTGCACAATACCTGTGTTGTCTGGAATTGTGGCGTGGCGCTGCCGGTAGACGACGGCTTCGTCGCACACTGTCCGTACTTGCGTGAGAGACCGCTTCAAGCCGCTCTCCGCACTTCCCTTTCCGCCGCGAACCTGACCACCACAACCAGCCCATGCGGTTCCGCATCCCTTAACACAACCTCCGCGCCGATCCGCGCCGCCACCGTGGCGACGATCGACAAACCAAGACCCGAGCCTTCGGTATCCGTGCCGAGCACGCGATAGAACGGATCGAACACACGCTCCCTTTCTTCCGCCGCAATGCCGGCGCCGGAGTCCTCCACGCGAATGAACGCGCGGCCATCGATCACGCCGGCCGATAAATCCACGCGCCCATCTTCCGGCGTATAGCGGATGGCGTTATCGACGAGGTTCTTCAGCAAGATCGAAAGCTCGGCCTCGGGCACGTCGATCACCACGTCATCCTCCGTACTCGACACGCCGATGTCCAGACGCTTCGCCTCGGCAAGCGGCATCAAATCCTCGAGCACGTTGCGAAAAACTTCCTGTACACGCAGCCGGCTCGGCTTGCCCACGGTCTTGTCCTGCACGCGCGCGAGCGTGAGCAACTGATTGAGCAGCGCACGCGTGCGCGCGAGACCTCGCCGCAACGAGAACAATCGTTCGCGCGCGGCGGCGGGCATCTCCGAGGCGTCGAGGCGCTCGGCCTGCAACGAAAGCGCCGTTAGCGGCGAGCGCAGTTCATGCGCGGCATCGGCGACGAAGCGGCGTTGCATCGCCAGCGAAATGTCCACGCGGATCAGCAGGCGATTGATCGCCACGACGAACGGCGTGATCTCGGAAGGAACCGTATCTTCCGTGAGCGCCGAGAGATCGTGCTCGGGACGCTGATCGAGATCGCCCGCCAAAAGCGCGAGCGGACGAAACATGCGGCGCACGAGCCAATGAAGCGTGATGAGCAAAACCACCGCGAGCGTGCCGAACGGAATGACGGTGGCAAGCGCACTGTTGCGCGCAATCTCGTCGCGCCCCGTGGTCTTCTGTCCGACCACGACACGCACGCCGTCTTCGAGCGTCTTCACGATGATCCGCCAGCGCAGGCCAGCCACGTTCGCATACTGAAGGCCGTCCCGCAGGTCGGCGGAGAGCGCGAGCGGCGCGCGTTCATCGAGTGTCTGAATCACGATCTTCGATGCGAAGTCCACACCCGGCACATCGGCAAGCGTTTCGCGCCGCATGACGGCGAGACTGCGCGGCGTCACGAGCGCGGTGATCTGCTTGAGCTGCCCGTCCTGCAACTCGTTCGCCTCGTGAAAAGCCGTCTTGAACGCGATGAAGCCGCCGATGAGCGCAATCGCCACGATCAACACCGACAGCCATGCCGACAAACGAAACTGGAGCGAACGGTTCATGTCTGCTTCGAGACCATCCAGCCCACGCCGCGCACATTCTTGATCGCCTGCGCGCCGAGCTTCTTGCGCAGCGAATGAATCAGGAATTCGACGGCGTTGCTTTCGACTTCCTCATTCCAGCCGTAGATGCGGTCTTCGAGTTCCGTGCGCGAGAGAATGGCGCCGGGGCGCAGCATGAGCGCCTGAAGCAACGCAAACTCGCGGCTCGACAGACGCGTGACGTTGCCCGCGGCCGTGACTTCGCGCGTGGCGGGATCGAGCGAGATGATGCCGTTCGACATGACGGGCGCCGCCTGACCGCTGCGCCGCCGCACCACGGCGCGCATCCGCGCGAGCAGTTCGGACATCTCGAAGGGCTTGAGGATGTAATCGTCCGCGCCTGCATCGAGGCCACGAATACGCTCTTCCACCGCATCGCGCGCGGTGATGATAAGTAACGGAACGAGATTGCCGCCGGCCCGCACCGCGCGCAACACGTCGATGCCGTCCTTGCCCGGCAAGCCCAGATCGAGCAGGGCAACGTCGTAGCTGTGCGTTTCCAGGCTCGTCAACGCAAGCCGGCCGTCACGCACCCAGTCGACAGCGTAGCTGCCGTCCTTGAGGGTGTCTTGCACAGCTTCGCCGATCATGCGGTCGTCCTCGACCAGCAACACCCTCATGCCATTTCTCCGTGGGCTCACCTTCCCCCCCGCGCGCAAAACATCTGCGAAAAGGGCGGCAAAAGCGACTTTACACCGAGTGAGAAGGGGGATGGGGACATCGGCATGGAGGATGCGTCTTCTTGACTGAGTCTGAAGTCTCGAAGCGTAGACTTAGCTGGTGCTTAGGAATAAAAGACCAGGCGAATCGTTTGCTCGATGGGTCATGCCATCCGCGAAAACCCGCATCGCCGCCAAATCCTAAGCTTGAGCTAAGTCTCGGCTGCAACGGTGTCGCTCTGCACGGAATCATCGCCCGCCCGTTCGCCCATAAGACAGACATGACCACCACCGCGCCCACGAAAAAAGCCCCGCGACGGCCGCCGTCCGCCGTTCTCGCCCGCCCGTTGGCCTGGGAACATTACGATCTCTCGCAGTCGAATGTCATGTTCGAACGGCTCCCCGCGCCGGGCGAACTCGCGCTCTGGCTCGTGCCTACCGAATTCCGCTTCGTGTCCGCATCGAACGTCGGTCTTTGGCTCACGGTCGCCGAGCGCAAACGCGCGCGCATTCATCCAAACGCGGCGGTGGGACGGCGCTTCGGCGTCGGACGGGCGACGCTTCGGCTGCTGCTTTCCGGGGTACTCGCGTGCCGGCAACACGAAGTGAAGCTGGAGGAAGGGCCCGAGGAACGCATCGTGGTGGCGAATCTGCGCGATGGCCAGTCGGTCGGCGTCGACATCGCTTATTGCGGTATCTGGATCGTCATTGCGATGGCGGCTGACAGAGTAGGGCTGAAGATAGCGCCGAATCTGTTCGCGCCGCGCGATACGAAGGATTTGTTCGCAGCCGCACGAGCGCGCGCGGAACGCGGTGAGGTGCGATCGCTGCAAGAGCGGGCCGCGCAGGAGACGACATGGCATACGCTTCCGCTGCTCTTGCCGGGCGAAGCGCGTGGCGCTGTCGTGCTCGAAAGACCGTTCGAACGCGTGCGAGCGTTTGGCTGGGAGCGTCCGTTCGATGCAATCTGATCATCGGGGCTAAGCGTCCGCTAAGGAATCGATTGTTATTCTGCGGAGACTCACGGCTCTCACGGAATACTTCGACATGCAAATCAATACGGAAACGCAGGACCGACACGACCTCAAGGTGCCGGCCGTCACGCTCGGCTTCTGGCTCATCAAGATCGCGGCGACGACGCTCGGCGAGACGGGCGGCGATTGGGTCACGATGTCGCTGAATCTCGGCTATCTGGTGGGCTCCGCGATTTTCGCGATCCTGTTCGTCGGCTTCGTCATGGCGCAGGTGCGAGCGAAGGGCTTCCATCCGTCGTTCTACTGGATCACCATCGTCGCGACCACGACGCTCGGAACCACGCTCGCCGACTTTGCCGATCGCTCCGTTGGGCTCGGTTATCCGGGCGGCGTCTCGTTGATCGTCGTGTGCCTGGTGCTGTGCATCTTTCTTTGGTATCGCGTGGAAGGAACGGTCGCGGTGTCGAGCGTGACCACACCGTGCGCCGAATGGTTCTACTGGATCACGATCCTGTTCTCGCAAACGCTGGGCACCGCCGTCGGCGACTGGCTCGCAGGCGACGATCGCGGCGGTCTCGGCCTCGGCTACGAAGTGAGCGCGCTGATTTTCGGCACGCTGCTGCTTGCCGTGTGCCTAATGTACTTCTTTACGCAGATTTCCCACACGCTGCTCTTCTGGCTCGCGTTCGTGCTGACGCGGCCGCTCGGCGCCACGCTGGGCGATTTCTTCGATAAACCCGTCGACCAGGGTGGACTCGCTTTCAGCCGCTTCACGGCTTCGGTCGTTCTCATCGTGGCCATGGTCGCGGCTGTGTGGATCACGGATCGAGTCGATAAGCGCAAGGCAGCGGCGTATCCGTGACGTGAGTCACGCAAAAAAGAATTTTGACGCGCTATCATCCGGGAAAACCCGTATTTGTCCGAGTGCCGGCGATCCCGGCCGACGACGAATCGGCATTGTCCCTTTGCATCGGCGCCGGCCAAAAGCCGTGTCCGATCTCCGACCGGATGTCGACCCATGATTGCGATCGTCTTTCGACGAGCGGCTGACCGCCTGCTCGTAGCAGATCCCGGCCTCGCGCGCTTCGTCACGGCGCTTCGTGCGACGCTCGCCACGTTGATTAGCGTCTTCATCTGCACCGAAGTGGCCGCGCGATTCGGGTCACCGCCGGTGGTCGCCGGACTAGCCGTGCTGTTCTGCATGATCGCCCCGCTGTTCTTGCGCGATCACACGCTGCACGGCTGGTTAGTCTCCCTCTCTTCCCTCTATCTCGTCGCCGTGTCGAGCTTCGCCACGGCGGCCGCGCTCGATGTCGTGCCGTTCGTCGCCGATGCGGTGTTCATCGCGCTGCTCTTCGCCGGCATGCTGGTGCAGGCTTGCGGACCTCGAGCGCTTGGCAGCGCGCTGATCGGCATCGTGGCTTTTTACTTTGGCGTGTATCTGCATCCATCGTCGAACGAGGCTGGTTTGATCCTCGCGCTGTCGATGGTGGCGCCGTGCGTGATCGTGTGCGTCGCTCGCGGAATCGTGCCGCAACGCCGGATTGCCGCGATACAACTGGCGATTCGCACCGTCGCCTTGCGCGCAAGAGACGTGCTCCGCGAAACGCACCGCGTGGGGCGCACGCACACGGCGTTGTCCTCGATGAACGAAGCGGCCATCGCCTTCGAAGACCGGCTCGCGCTTCTAGACCCGGACGACGCCGGCGCGCTGCGCGAAGCGCTCGTGGAACTCGAAGTCGCCGCAGGCCAATATGTCTTCGATGCAACGAGCCGCCCCGCACGCGAAAGCGCCTTCCGCTCGGCGATTGCGAAGCTCGAAGGCATCGAAACGACGGATTCGAAGCGCAGGAACGCGCCGCCGCCGCGCAAGAGAATCGACATGAGCCAGCTACGCACGAGCCTTTCGTGGCTGCCCGCCTTGCGCACGGGCGCGGCAGCGCTGATGGCCATGCTCGCGGGTCACGTGCTGTCGTCGGAGCGCTGGTTCTGGGCCGTCATCACGGTGTTCGTCGTGTTCCTCGGTACGCGTTCGCGCGGCGACACGCTGTATCGCGCCATGCAGCGCATTGCCGGAACACTCGCGGGCGGACTGGTCAGCGCGCTTCTGGTGACGAGTCTGCACGATCAGCCCGCCGCGATTGCAGCCGCCATGCTGCTCTGCGTTTTCGGTTGGGCGTACTTCATCATGAGCGCATACGGGCCGGGCGTGTTCTTCATCACCGTGCTCGTGGGTCTGGTCTATGGCGGTCTCGGCCTTGCCGTGCAACCGCTCGTCGAACTGCGGATCGAAGAAGTGGCCATAGGATGCCTCGCCGCCTTGATCGCCGCGTTCACCGTCAAGCCGCTCGATACCACGAGCCATATCGAGGCGCGCTTCGTCGGCGTGGTCGATGCCTTGATCGAAGGCGTGAGCGCGGCTTCAGCCAATGCGGATGAAAACCAGGGACGTGCCGCCGCCGCAGTCAGAGCGCTGGATCGTCAATGGCACGACTTCCGCGTTGCATTGCGTCCTCAGCGCGTCTTTGTTTGGGAGCCGCGTTACGAGCAGATCGCCGGAGCCTTGCAGTGCTGCGTCCACAACGTGCGCGCCATGCTCAGCGAGCGCTCCGATACGCGACAGGATGCTGGCAGCGAACACAGCTTCGGCTCGGTGATGGCGCGGCTGGAAAGCGTACGCGCGCGTTATGCACGGCCGATACGCAACACGCTTCCTATCGATACCCGCACCAGCGATGCGCTCGTCTCGCTCGATGGCGCCGTCGCGATGCTTGCGTCACGCATTCGCGATGCGCAAGCCAGCCGCGATATCTCCGTCACGTGGCGCACGCTTGCTTCGTTACGGGCGCGAATCGGCTTCCATTGAGGCAGACGGCACGTGCGGTTAATTGTCGAGATAAGGCGCGAGGTCTCGCGTCGCATCCGCGAATTTGGCGCTCAGATAATCGAGCAGCGCACGCACGCGCGGCGCCATGTACTGACGCCGCTGAAACAACGCATGCACGGGCGTGTCGGGGCAACGCCATTCGGGCAGCAGAACCTCGAGCCTGCCAGCCTGCAGATCCGCGCCGATGTCCCATATGGACTTCATCGCCACACCGTGTCCTTCGAGCGCCCATTGCCGCGCGAGTGCGCCATCGTTCGTCTCGCGTGCATGCGTGAGCGGCGCGGTGAAATTCTCGCTGTGGGCGTCGCGCATGAAACGCCATTCGTTCGCCACGCCAGCAGCTGAACTCAGCAAAATGAAGCGATGCCGAGCGAGCGCCGCGACGTTCTCTGGCCTGCCATGCGCCTCGATATAAGCCGGTGACGCGCATAGCGTGCGACGGTTCGGAGCCATGCGCTTGGCGATCATCGTGCTGTCGGCGGGCACGCCGAAACGGATCGCGAGGTCGATATCGTCGAGTAGCAAATGCGACAGCGAGTCCGACAACACCAACGCAATGCTCACCTCGGGATGCATCTCGTTGAAGGCGTCGAGCCATTGCGTGAGGACATGGCGGCCGAAATCCGACGTGGCCGAGACGCGCAACTTGCCGCTCACCACGGCGCGTCCGGCGTGCAGCGCGGCGTGGGCGTCGTCGAGTGTTTGCAGCGCGTGCTGGCAGTGCGACAGGTATGTGCGGCCTTCGTCGGTCAGTCTCAGACTGCGCGTGGTGCGCTCGAAGAGTTGCACGCCGAGCGCGCTTTCGAGTCGCACGAGCCGCGCGCTGGCCGCAGCCGGCGATAGATCGAGCTTGCGCCCGGCCGCCGAAAGACTGCCAAGCGCCGCTGCTTCGACGAAGAGCCGGATGTCACCCAGATTATCCACGCGCTGCCGCTCCAGGTTTGGTAGGTGGGACGATCGCGCCGAGGTGCGCGTGGGTATCATACCCGCGCCCTTATTTGCTCACCACGCCGAGTTGCTGCAGGAAAGCGAGGTTGTCTTCGAGATGCCAATTGTCGGTAATCTTGCCGTCGCGGATACGGTAGATATCGGTCGCGATGAAATCCACCGGTTGTCCGTTGCCCTGCACGCCGTTGAACGTGCCGGTGAAATGCCCCGTGAAGTGCAGATGCGTGACGACGCGGTCGCCCGTGACGATCATCTGTTCGACCGAAGCGTGGACGTCCGGCACGGCTGCATGAAACGTTTTCGATGCAGTCAGCGGCCCGGCAATGCCCTGCGGGCGGCCGGGCGGCAGCGTGCGGTCCGTGAAGTCGTCGGCGAGCGCGGCGCGTGCCTGCGCTTCGTCACCGGTGGTCCAGAACGTGTCGTAGGTGCGGGCCGCGTGAATCTGCCGCGCCGCCTGCTGCTTCGACAGCGTTTTGTCGACGATAAGCGTCTGCGGCTCGACGAGGTTATCGGCAGCGGACGCCGGCAGCGCACTTGCAACAAGTGCTGCACCAAGGGCAGCGGACACGATACGTAAGAGCGACATGATGTTCTCCGTGAATGGCTGTTCGTATGAGGTTTAAGCGGCGCAACGCGGACTCGGTTATTGCTTGCAATGCGCCTTGCATGAAAGCCATTCTGCGTTCATCGATGTCGCTTGATAATGGGTCTGCCTCTTGAATGATTCTTCTGCGAAACCAAAAAGTGCCGCGCGTCTTCAAGCCTTCGCGGCCGGCGGATAAAGCGTGATGCCGAAGCGCGACGCGGCCTCGCGCATGCGGGCCTTGTCCGCGTCGGTCGGGTCGTGCGGGACGACCTGGCCGCTTTGCGCATCGGCACAAGCATCGACGAAGCGGTCGAAGCCTGCGGGCGTGCAGATCACGAGATAACGGGCTGTCTGCGCGCCGGAATTGATGAGCTGATGCCGCGAGCCACGCGGCAGCACCGCGGTCGAGCCAGCCAGCAAGCGATGCCGCGTACCATCGACGATGGCCTCCAGTTCGCCTTCCAGCATCAGCAGCGTCTCTTCCTCATTCTCGTGACGATGCATGGGCGTGGCGCGTCCGGCAGGCGAGAACATTTCCAGCATGCAGTAAGCATCGTCCGTATGATTGCCGGACACGAGCAGGCGAGCGCGGGAACCGCCGAAATCGTATTCGACCGGGTTATCGTTCAACATGAACATGAAAAATTCTCCATATAGTTCGTATGACGTACTAATGAGACATGGGCCGAAATCGCTCTCACCGCGCTACTCTAAGCGAATATCGGCCATGCATTGGGGGCAGCCGTGCCACGTCTTTCATGCTAATCTGTCGCGAATGACGCCATGAAGAATCTCAGCCAGTTCGTTAATTTTTCTGCTGTCGCGCGCCACGGCAGCTTTGCGCAAGCAGCACGTGAACTCGGGCTTGCGCCTTCATCCGTGGCGAAAAGCGTCGCACGCTTAGAAAAGGATCTCGGCGCGCGGCTGTTTCACCGGACCACGCGCGCTGTCACGCTCACCGAAGAAGGACGCGCGCTGTTTGCGAAAAGCGCGCGCTTGCTCGAAGAAATCGAAGCGCTCGATCTGGACTCTGTCAGCGACAACGACGAGCCCGCAGGCGTGCTGCGCATTGGCGCACCGATAGGCTATGGCGTGCGTGTCGTGTTGCCGGTGCTCGCGCGTCTGCGCGAACGTTATCCGCTACTCGAATTCGATCTGCGTCTTTCCGATGGACGCGTGAGTCTCACCGACGAAGGACTCGATGCGTCGATCCGCTTCGGCGAACTCGAAGACTCGTCGCTGATTGCGCAAAAGATCGACGAGCAGGCGCTCGTGTTGTGTGCGAGCCCGACGTATCTCTCGCGGCACGCAAGAATTCGCGCGGTGAGGGACCTCGAACATCACACGTTGATTGCGTTTCGTCTGCCGACGAACGGGCGCGACCGGCCGCTCGAATTCATCGAGAACGGAGAAAAGGTATCGGTGGAACCGCAAGCGCCGTTTCGCATCAGTCACGGCGAGGCGCTGGCGGAGGCCGCGTTGCTCGGTATCGGTCTTGCGCAGATGCCCGAGTTTTTCGCGCGTCAGTATCTCGCGGCGGGCGCGCTCGTCGAAGTGCTGGCGAATTTCCGCCCCGCGCCGCTTGCCGTGAATCTCGTGCTGCCGGGCTCGCGTGTGCGGCCCGCGCGGGTACGCGCGTTGATCGAAGCATTCACGGCAAGTGCCTGACGCGCAAAGCCTCAATGGCCCGTTTCGCGCTTGCTCTGCTCGGCGACGGTGAGAATGGCTTCGGGCATGACCTCGAGGCGCGCCTTGGGAATGGGGTCGCCGCTTTCGTCGGAAAGACCGTAGCTGCCTTCCTCGATTTTTTGCAGCGCGCGCTGGATGTCGGCGATACGCAAGTCGTTCACGTTGCGCAGTGCCTGATTCGATACGTATTGCTCGCGTCGCTGTGCGTCGTCTTCGTATTCCTCGGCTTCGGCGCCTTGTTCTTCCTGTAGATTTCGCTCGCTCGCAATCGTGCCTTCTTCGTTGCCGAGCAATTCGCGCTGCAATGCTTCCAGACGTTCGCGCTGCTTTGCGATGAACTCGTCACTCAAGCCGTTTTCGTCGGTGGCCATGATGGTGCCTCGAGTAAGTGTTCATCAAACGTACGCTTCGGCAGTCGGCATTGTCAAGGCAACTTGTTCGTGGCCGTGCTCCTACAAAAGCAGGGCCGCTCAGGTCTCGCTCCACATGCGCAGCAGATTGTGATAGCAGCCGACCAGCGTTCGCTTTGCGGCTTCATCGCCTTGCGTGGCGTTCAGGCGTTGAATGGAGTTGTCGAGATCGAAGAGGAGGGCGCGTTGAGCGTCGTCGCGCACGAGGCTTTGCGCCCAGAAGAAGCTCGACACGCGTGCGCCGCGCGTCACGGGCCGTACTTGATGCAGGCTCGTCGCGGGATAAACGATCGCATGTCCCGCGGGCAATTTCACTTCCTGCACGCCATACGTGTCTTCTATGACGAGTTCGCCGCCATCGTAGTCTTCGGGACGGGACAGGAAGAGCGTGACGGAGACGTCGGTACGCACGCGTGCGCCATGACCCGGCACGATACGGATTGCGCCATCGACATGACTGCCGAAGTGCATGCCGCCTTCGTAGCGATTGAAGAGCGGTGGATACACGCGATTGGGCAGCACCGCGCTGATGAAGAGCGGATGCCGTTCGAGCGCGCCGACGATGGCGTCGCCCATTTCATGCGCAATGGGCGAGCCTTCCGCGATCTGCCGGTTATGTTTGACCGGCGCGCCCTGATAGCCAGCGGTTGCGCGGCCGTCGACCCATGAGTCCGTGGCGGCTTCAAGCCGTGCGCGCATGGCGGCGGCATCTTCGGGCGTGAGAACGCCGGGTATGGAGAGGATCATCGTTCTGACTTTTCAACTGCGCGCGCCGCGCCTTGATTCGGCGTGGCGCGCGCAGGCACATCAACGGAAGCGGTAATTCAACGTCGCGAGGAAGGTGCGGCCGTAGCCCGGCACCGCGCGTCCGCCATCCGACGGGATCAGCGCGTCGTAGTAACGCTTGTCCGTCAGATTCAGCACGTTGAACTGGATATCGTAACGCTTCTGATGATAGGCGGCCATCGCGTCCCAGCGCACGTATCCGCCCACCTGAACGAGATTGTTGTTCGCTGCATAGCGCGAGGACACATACGAAGGCCCGCCGCCGATCTGCCATGCCGGCGTGAAGTCGTAGGTCGTCCAGAAGTTGAGCATGTGATGCGGCGTGTTGGCGAGCGTGTTGCCGGTCGTGCCGTCGAGCGCCTTCTGCACGGTGCCGTCCATGTAGGTGTAGCCGCCGAACATCTGCCACTGCTTCGTGATGTGGCCCGCGACGCCCAACTGATAACCGCGCACGCGGACGTCGCCATCGAGCGTGTATTCGCCGGTCGAAACCTGCGTGCGAGCGTTGGTCTTCTCAATGTTGAAGAGCGACTGCGTCAGCGAAAGGCCGCCGTTCAGCAAGTCCCACTTCGAGCCGACCTCGTAAGAACGGTTCTTTTCAGGCGGCGTGTTCTGCTGATTGTTGGTGAGCGTCAGTGCTTCGAGCGACGGGTTGAACGACGTCCCGTACGACACGTAATACGATTGCCAGTCGGCCGGCTGCCACACCACGCCGGTACGCACGCTCGTGAAGAAGTTGGTCTGCGTGGCGTAACCGGGCGCGTTGATCGAATTGTTGATCGACGCTTCATAGCGGTCCCAGCGCACACCGCCAATCCACTTCCAGTTCTCGCCGATGGACACCGTATCGTTCAAATAAAGACCAATGCCGTTCGCGCTCGATTCGGCCAGATTCGTCGCGACTTCACGATAATTCGCCGGGCGCGGCACGTATGCCGGATCGACGAGCGGCACGATGGCGAGCGTATTCGAAGGCAGGCCGGGCGTGGTCGCCGTGAAGCTCTGGTTGCTGTAGGTCTCGTGACTCAGATCGACGCCGACGAGCATGTCGTGCTTCAGGAAGCCGGTTGCGAACTTGCCCTGAAGATCGGTCGTGTTATAGACCGAGTGATCGTTGATGTTGCGGTCCTTGCCCTGCAGCCGCACGAAGAGCGACGACAGCGGCAGTGCCGTGTAGTTGCCGTTCGCAAGCGCGGTCGAGGTTCCGAGCGGACCCGTCAGCACGGCCGCTGCGTTGGTCGCGCGCGCCTCGGTGCTGTAGTGGCTGAACTGCGTCTGGTTGCGCAGCGTGAACATGTCGTTGAAGCGATGTTCCACACGCGCGTTCACCGTCTGCACGTCCTGGATCGTGCGGTCGTCCGTGAAGCCGTAGAAGGTTTTCCTATCGACCGGCGCGGGATGGCCGTTCAGCGGCGGAATGCCATAGTCGGGCTGATCGTAGTTATGCTGGATCAGCGCGGACAAGGTCACCTGCGTGGGCGTACCGATGCCGAACTTCACTTCCGGGGCCACGCCGTAATCCTTGTTCTTCATCTGATCGCGGGTCGAACCGAGATCCTGTCCGAACGCGTTGATACGGAACGCGGAGGTATCCGTGAGCGGCTGGTTGATGTCGACCGTGCTGCGATAGCGGTCGTGCGTGCCCGCTTGCACGGAAACATCGGCGCGAGGCTTCAGGTTCGGCTGCTTGCTGACCTGATTGATGACGCCGCCTGTGGAACCGCGCCCGAAGTACAGCGACGACGGGCCATACAGCACGTCGATGGATTCGAGATTGAAGGTATCGCGATAGTACTGGCCGCGGTCGCGGAAGCCGTCGAGATAGATGTCGGTGCGCGCCGTGAAGCCGCGCAGGTTGATGTTGTTGCCGATCTGGCCGCCTTCGGCCGCGCCGAGGGTTACGCCCGGCACATTGCGCAAGGCGTCGGAAAACGAACTCACCGCTTGCGATTGCAGCACTGCTTTCGGCACGACCACGACGGCCTGCGGAATGTCGCGCAGCGCTGTCGGAACCTTGGCGCCGACGCTCGAGACTTCCGGCTGGAAGTCGGCTTGCTGATCGGCCTGTCCCGTGACCTTGACCGCCGGCAGCGTGGCGGTTTCCGGTGCGGATGCGTTGCTCACCGGGGCATCGGCCTGGGTCGTCTGCGTCACTTGCGGGGCGGTTTGCGCGTAAAGCGGCGCCGCAATCGGCGCAACGGTAAACGCGGCCAACGCCGCGGCAAGCGGTGTTTTCCTCAACATGTCGTTCCTCAAATTTTTTCGACCGCATGCGTGTCGCTGACGCATGCGCAATTGACTTGTTCTTGGCTCGGCATCCACGAATCAGAAATAAGCCCTTAATTCAGGTGAATGCGAATCACTATCATTACACAAAGGCCGAAATATTTGGAAAGAATTTCACAATTCCAGGGAACTTTTTCCGAAATGGTCAGGCGAATGTAAGGGTGCGTACAGTGCCTGTACTAGATGCGTAAGAAGCAAAACGCCCGCAACGCGCGGCGCTGCGGGCATGAATGCGGGCTAATCAGCGACGGCATCCTTTTTCGAGAACGATGGTTTCGAACAACTCGTAGTCCGCGGTGGGCGTTTGGTCCGCGCCCGGCGCGTGGTAGTAGTTCATCGTGATCGATGTCTTGCCGCCATGCTCGCCCGGATCGCAATCGAAAACGGCGATGCCGTAGCCCGTGCCCGTATCGCGTTGCGCGGACCAGATGGCGTCTTCCACCGCATCCGCGACAGGACGCACGAACGTGCCCGCCGTCGCGCCCGGAATGGGCCGGTTGCGTTTCGTGAAGACCTGCGCTTGCGGATTGCCCGTGCCCGCGTCCGTGCCGTAGACGTCGAGCGGCGCGCTGGTGCCGCCGCCGCCGAGAATCAGATGGACCGTGCCGTGCGAAGTATCGATAGGATCGTTCGCGCGATGCGCTGTCATCACCGGACGCGGTTGCAAGGTGTCGACGCGTTCGCCGGTCGTCGCATCGCGGCCTGCGTGATGATTGCAACCGCGCACGGGATGGCTGCGCTCGTAATCGTGATCGTGGCCGCACAGCACGAGGTCCACGCCGTATCGGTCGAACAAGGGCAGCCATGCTTCGCGAATGCCCTTGTCGGAGCCATTGCCCGTCTTCGACGAACTCAGCGCGTCCTGATGCATCTGCACGATGATCCAGTCGATGTCGTCGTCGCGCGACGCATCGCGCAGCGTCTTTTCGAGCCAGCGCGTCTGCATGCCCTGACTATAGCCGCGAATGTAGAACGACGTGCCTGGTTCGATGGCCGGATTGCCCGTGCTCGCGGCCGGAACGAGCGGAGCGGGACCGGCGACGAATGCGGCGGCATCCTGATACACGACGTCGTCGGCATCGAGCGAAACGAACAGCACCGAACTGACGCGGAAGCTATACCAGCGCCCCGGAAACTGCGTGCCGTTGTCGGGCAACGTGTAGCGCGTGAGATAGGAATCGAAGCCCTGGCGGCCGTTGTTGAACTCGACTTCGTGATTGCCCGGACAAGGCATCCACGGACGATTCGCGGCAGAGACCTGCGCGTTATTGCCGAAGTCGCGCCACACTTCAGGCTGATGAGCGGCGTTGAGATTCGCGTAGCAGAGATCGCCGTTGAGCAAGTGAAAGAGCGGGTCGAAACGTTCCACAGCTTGCACCGCGAAACGGCTTTGCGGCGACGACAACACCCAGCCCGTGTTCGGCGTCGCGAGGTCGCCATAACTCGTGAAGCGGAACTTGCGACGGCCGCGCGGCGCCGTGCGAAAGCTCGCGCTGAAAGGCTGGGCCGCGTTGCTGTCGTTATCGGCGGTGACTTCGTAGTGATACGTCGTGTCCGGATGAAGGTCGCCAAGACGCGCATGATACGTGCAGACAATCTCGCCGTTCAGACCATCGGTATAAGTGCGTTGTACGCCGTGAATCACGCTTGCATGACCTTCGTGCGTTCTGATGCGAACACGCGGATGCACGGCCTGCGCAAGCGATGCCCAGCTCACGACGACTTCGCGCGTCGGGTCTTGGCCCCAAGTCAGATGCACTTGTTCGGGCGTGCCATCCGGGCCGGGCGATGCCGCGTTCGCCGTCGCGCTCATGACATTGGCCGCGGTGGCTATGCCGGACGCACCGGCGAGCTTGAGAAAGCCTCTGCGCGATGCAATAGATGCGGAGTCTTGCGGGTTCTTCGTTACCATGGACGGGCCGTCTCCTCGTTTGATCAGGACGCGATGTGTCCGGAGACATTATTACTATCGGTATGACCCGGCTATGACAAACGGCCTGCACGACCGGCTTAGGTGAAAACAGGAGCGAAGAATGGCAAGCAACGAGTACGTGGTGTTCAAGGGAAAGGTAAGGCTTGGCGTTCCCTTTCTGGACGGTTACAAAGGCGACCCGCACTATGTGATCGTAAGCGACGACGAGAAGGGCAACGAGTTTCGCATCGTCACGAACGTGAAGTCGGATAGCTCGCTGACGGGTCCTGCGGGGTACCTCGTGTTGTATGTGCTGAATCAGAACTTCGACAACGCGATCACGGCAGACCTCGCGAAACTGAATGCGGGCGTCACCACATCGAGCTTTCCTAAACTCGACTACGTGCACGAAGAAGGCCTCGTCGATCTAAGCGCCATGCGTCCTATTCCGCTCGACACGGCAAGCGAGCACAACGACATCAACGCGCTCGTCAACGAGATGCTGCAGCTCGATATGTCAGCCGATCCGGTGAACTATGTTTATCCGACGCCGAGCTACAAGGATGAACGGCGCGGCTGGAAACCAACGAAGGACGTCACGGTTTATGGTTTCGGCTTTCTCTTTCAGCCGGGAGAAGACGGGCTTCACGAGACGCATATGAATCAAGGCAATCCAAAGCCCATGAAGGGTAGCCACGTGAAGGATCATTCGAATGAAAACGGTGTGTCGCAGGATGGTGCCGTGATCGTCGAAGTGGATGGCAAGTATCAGGCGCTCTTCGTGGCGTTTCAAACGCAACTCGTGCCGACAGATAATCGCGGCTTTCCGATTCCGGGCGAGTCGCATCCTATACTCGACTGAACTCAGCATGCGAATTCATCCTGCCATACCGATCATCCGCATCTTTGCCGTCGATCGGGCCAAGGAGTTCTATCTTGACTTCCTCGGCTTCACGCTCGAATGGGAGCATACGTTCGGCGAGAACTTTCCCCTCTACGCGCAGATCAGGCGCTCGGACCTCACGTTGCACTTGAGCGAGCATCATGGCGATGCAACACCCGGTTCGACCATCTTCGTGCCGATGGAAGATATCGATACGTTGCATCGCGAGCTGGAAGCGAAGGCGTATCGATATGCGAAGCCCGGCGTCGAAACGGTGGACTGGGGACGCGTGATGGAAGTCGCCGATCCGTTCGGCAATCGCATTCGGTTCTGCGAACTGGCGAAGAACTGACGGCAATCCCAGGCTACACGGCCAACGCCGCCACGATCACTTGCGGCAGTGCGAGCAAACGCTGCGGCGCGAGCAGCAGCTTTGCCTCGCGGATGCCTGCGCCCATCACGATGCGCTCGCGCTCCATCACGGACGCTTCCACGAGCACGGTCATCGACTCAGGCAAGCCAAACGCGGTGATGCCGCCGTACTCCATGCCCGACAACTCCGTGGCCGCTTCGCGCGACGCGAACGAAATACGTTGCGCGCCGAGTTCGCGTTTGACCGCACCGTTCACGTCGAGCCGGCGCGTCGCCAGCGTGACGATAGCGGCGAACTGTTCGCCTCCGTCCTTCTTGAAGCGCACGACGATGGTGTTCGCGCAGTCGTCGAGATCGATACCGAAGCGCGCGCTGCAGGCGGCGGTATCGGAGGCGTCGTCGGGCACGCGAAACACATCGACGTTTGCGCCGTTCAGCGACGCGAGCACGGATGCGGGCAGGCGCGCGGCCGCTTCGTCGGCGGACATGATGTCGAGATTCAGAGCGTAATCGGCTTGTGGCGTGTTCATGAGCGTTCGATAAAGAGGCTTCAGGCAAAGGCCCGAAGTGCCGAAAAAAAGCCAAGCGTAACCGAATCCAGTGAGCCGCGCAGCGCTGCAACCATGCTGGAAGCATCGACCGGATATACTTGTCCCTCGTGGAATCGAATGCGAACAGGCAAGCAAGCCGCGTTCGCGCTCGAAAAGATATCTTTGTTCAGGGGCTGGAATGAGTCGATCGACGGTCACGTACCGGGGCTATGAGCTGGTTATCAAGAACGCGTCCAACGGTGTGGCGCAATGTTGGGCGTGGAAGGATCAGAAGGCCGCGTTCAAGGAAACCGGAGAGACGCTCGACGACGCCGAACGCACCGTGCGTGCGGCGATCGATGCGGAAATGGGACCGGCGACCGGCGCGGGAGATGCGGCAGTGGACGCCTACATCGCGGCGTTCAAGGCTATCTTGCCCGTCAGCGAAGGGCAGCGGAAGATGCTCGTCGCGCACTATCAGGCGCCCGCGCGCACCATCACCGCCATGCAGTTGGCCAAGGCCGCGGGCTATGCCAGCTATCGCGGCGCCAATGTGCAATACGGCAATCTGGGCAAGCTCATTTACGAGCAGCATCCGGTGGACCTGCCGCGCCGTCCGCGCGACAACTCGCTCATCTTTACGTATGCCATAGCCGATCCCGGCGCGGTGGCGGCTGGCAGCGTGCTCGAAGGCTATACCGAAGAGCACGAAGCCGAATGGAGTTGGCCAATGCGCGCGGCAGTCGCACAAGCGCTGGTCGCATTGGGCATCGTGAAGGCCTGAGGCACATGACCCAAGCATGATCAAACTCTGCCTGCTCGATTTCGACGGAACGTTGTGCGCCACGCATGATGCAATTCGCACCTGCATCGAATTGACCTTCGATCATTACGGTGTGGAGCGGCCCGATGCCGCGCGCATAGAGCACGTGATCGAAGCGGGCGTGGTCATGTCCGAGGCTATGCAGCAGCTCATGGGCTCGCGCCTGAGCGTGGCTCAGGCGGATGAATGGGCGGCCACGTATCGCGCGTATTACGTCGAACGTGGACTGCAACATACGCAGCTTTTCGCCGATGTCGAACGCGTGCTCACGGAGTTGCAGACCTTGGGCGTTGCCCTGGTGATCACGAGCAACAAGGCGGAAGCGTCGGTGAAGAAGGCAATCGATCATTACGGTATTACCCACTTCTTCGACATGCTCGTATGCGACCCGCCCGGCTTGCCGAAGAAGCCGGATGCAGCGTGTTACGAGCAACTTATCGCGCCTCGCTATCCGCATGTTCCCCGCGGTGAGATTGCCGTCGTCGGCGACACGCAAGCGGATCTGGGCCTTGCGCGCAACATCGGCGCCATTGCTTGCTGGGCCGCGTATGGCTACGGCGACAAGGCGCGTTGCACGGCGATGGAGCCGGATATCGTATTGCAGGGCTTCGGTGAACTGGTTGAGAAGCTGAAAGCTTAAGCGCGCGATGAACCTCGGGCGAAGCCGCGCGCATCGCCCAAGTTTGCCGATTTTCGATAACTCCCCGGTTTTTGAGCCGCTAGGATGGCCTTCGACGAGGCCTTCCAAGAGCGAGCCGCCCATGAGCTTTACCGAAACGATCGGCGTGCGCACCTACCGCTTCGCCGACCTTAAAACCCTGCTGGCAAAGGCAAGCCCTTTGCGCTCGGGCGACCAACTTGCGGGCGTGGCCGCAACGAGCGAGGAAGAACGTGTCGCCGCTAAACTAGCGCTGGCGAACGTGCCCTTGCAAAGGTTCCTCGAAGAACCGCTCATTCCCTACGAGCAGGACGAAGTCACGCGGCTGATCGTCGATGAACACTCGCGCGAGGCCTTCGCGGACATCGCGCATCTCACCGTCGGCGATTTCCGCAACTGGCTCTTGAGCCACACGACCGATACCGCCGCGCTCGAACGCATCACCTTTGGTCTCACGCCTGAAATGATCGCGGCCGTGTCGAAGCTGATGCGCAATCAGGACCTCATCGCGGTTGCACGCAAGCGGCCGGTCGTGACGCGCTTTCGCAATACCATTGGTTTGCCGGGGCGCATGTCGGTGCGTCTGCAACCGAATCATCCGACCGATGACGTGAAGGGCATCGCGGCATCCATGCTCGATGGCCTGATGTACGGTTGCGGCGATGCCGTCATCGGCATCAATCCCGCCAGCGACAATCTTGCCGCGATCACGACCCTGCTCGTGATGATCGACGAATTTTGCGAGCGTTTCGGCGTACCGACGCAGTCCTGCGTTCTCACGCATGTGACCAACACGATCACGGCCATCGAGAAGGGCGCGCCTGTCGATCTCGTGTTTCAGTCGATTGCGGGCACCGAAAAGGCCAATACGAGCTTCGGCATTTCGCTCGCGTTGCTGCAGGAATCGTTCGAAGCCGCGCGCTCGCTCAAACGCGGCACCGTGGGCGACAATGTGATGTACTTCGAGACGGGACAAGGCAGCGCGCTGTCGGCGAACGCGCATCATTGCGTCGATCAACAGACCTGCGAAGTGCGCGCGTATGCCGTCGCGCGCAAGTTCGAACCGCTGCTCGTCAACACGGTGGTTGGGTTCATCGGTCCCGAGTATCTTTACGATGGCAAGCAGATCATGCGCGCCGGTCTCGAAGATCACTTTTGCGGCAAGCTGCTCGGCGTGCCGATGGGCTGCGACATTTGCTACACCAATCACGCCGAAGCGGACCAGGACGACATGGACAGCCTGCTCACGTTGCTCGGTGTCGCGGGCATCAACTTCATCATCGGCGTGCCAGGCGCGGACGATGTCATGCTCAACTATCAAAGCACCTCGTTTCACGACGCGCTCTATGCGCGCGAAGTGCTCGGCCTGCGCCGCTCGCCCGAGTTCGAAACCTGGCTCGAAACGATGCAGATAGCCAATGCGCGCGGCGCATTGATCGATTCGGCGACGCGTCAGCCCTTGCTCGAAGCATCGCGCGAATGGATGGGGGCCGCATGAGCGATACACTCGTCAAGAACCCGTGGCAGTCGTTGCGGCAATTCACGAACGCGCGCATTGCGCTCGGCCGCGCGGGCAGTGGCATGCCGACCGAACCGTTGCTTGCGTTCAATCTCGCGCATGCGCAGGCGCGCGACGCCGTGCATCATCCCCTCGATGTCGACGCACTTCGCGCGCGTCTTGCCGATGCCGGCTTTGCGAACGTCGTCGATGTGCATAGCGCGGCGCCGGATCGCGCGCATTATCTGCGTCGCCCCGACCTTGGCCGCCGTCTCGCCGATGAAAGCCGCGCATTGCTCGACGCAACGTGTGCACGAGACCATGACGTGCTCTTCGTGATCGCGGACGGCTTGTCGGCGTTTGCCGCATCGAAGCAGGCCGTGCCTTTCTTGCAGGCGATTCTTTCGAGACTCGACGACTGGAACATCGGACCTGTCGTGATCGCCCGGCAAGGACGCGTCGCGCTCGCCGACGAGATCGGCGAAGTAATGCGCGCGCGTATCGTCGTGATGTTGATCGGCGAACGGCCGGGCCTGAGCTCGCCGGACAGTCTCGGCATCTACGTGACTTACGCGCCAGCGGTAGGCCGCAGCGACGCCGAGCGCAACTGCATATCCAACGTGCGTCCGGAAGGTTTGAACCACGACGCGGCCGCGTACAAGCTGCATTATCTGCTGACGCATGCGCGTCGTCTGGGCCTTACTGGCGTCGCGCTCAAGGACGACAGCGACGCGGCTATCGCCGCGAAAGAACCACTGACGTCGATTGCGTGCCACGCCTGAACGACATACTTCATTTTGGCGATCTATATTCGTCCCATGAGAAGCGCAGCGAGACCATCCAAGCCGAATGCTGACGCGCCGCGCGGTCCGTGCGTGCATCGGCTCGTCTCGCACGATGCGGACGAGCAGGCGGGCAATCTGCGCGGCTGGCGGCAGGTCTACGATCAGTTGAGCGCCGGACGCTTCGTCGGCACGCTTGCCGAGATCGACTTCGACGACGTGCAGTTGTTTCGCGAGACGACGAGCCAGACCTTGCGCCAAAGCTGCGAAGTGCCGGTCGATGCGTGCTGGTTCGGCATCCCGCTCTTGCGCGATGGCGCCGGGCGCATACAGTCGCGCGCCATCGATGAAAACGCGCTTGCGGTTCGCCCGGGCGGCGTCGAGTTCGAACTGCTGACGCCGTCCGGCTACGAAATTCTCGGCGTGGTTGCAACGCATGATGCGCTGCGCCGTCATGCCGAAGACGTCGAGCATATCGATCTCGAATGCGCCACGTCGCGCGGTGAGATCGTCGTCGTGGGTGCGGGAGAACGTGCGCGACTCGCGGCATCGCTCATGACCATGTTACGAAGCGAAATCACACCGACCGAGTCGATGCGCTCGTCCTTGTTGTCGTGGCTCTTCGAGTGCGGCGCGCTGCAATGCGGCGAGCCGGCCGCGCTGCCCGTGGCCTCGCGTCGTCATGCGATCGCAACGCAAGCGCGTCACTATGTGCTCGAAAATCACGACCGCGCCGTGAACGTGCCCGAACTGTGCACGCATCTGCATGTGAGCCGCCGCACGCTTCAATACTGTTTTCAGGAAGCATTCGGCATGGCGCCGAATGTCTATTTGCGCGCCATACGCCTCAACGGTGCGCGACGTCAGCTACGACATGCCGGTGCCGCGCAAAAGACGCAAACCGTTCAGGACGCTGCCGCTGCATGGGGTTTCTGGCACCTCAGCCAGTTCGCGCTCGACTATCGCAAGCTTTTCGGCATGCGTCCTTCGGAAACGCTCAACACCGCAACCGCGCGAGCTCACGGCTTTGCCACGATCGACAGATAGCGCGCCGGCATCTTGACGCCATAGCATGCGTGCGGCGTGGCTGCATCGAAATACACGCTGTCGCCTTTTTCGAGCATGAGCGGTGCGTAGTCGCGCATCATGAATATCAACGAGCCATCGGTGACGTAGATGAACTCCTGTCCGTCATGCGCCGAGAGCACATGCTTGCCGGTATCGGCACTGGCTTCGATGAGCGTCGGCTCCATCGACTTCGTCACGAGGTCCGCGCCGAGCCATTCAAAGATACCGGTGGAGGTCGGATGCTTCACGCCATGACCCGCGCGGCTTACTGCCCGACAGCCTTGCGCAAAGGACTTTTCGTTGCCGCCGACCATGTCGGGCCAACGGATATCGAGCGCCTTCGCTAGCCGCGACAACACCGAATAAGTCGGCGATATACGGCCATTCTCGATACGCGAGATGGTCGAGATCGCCACCGACGACAACTCCGACAACGCCGCGAGCGTCATGCCCCGCGCGTGCCGATGATGCGCGATGGTCTCCCCGGGACTCGCTTCGCTTGTTTCTTCAACAGGCGCGGGTGCGGGCGCCGCCTCGGCTTCCGGCTTGCGCTTGGGCTTGCGCACGACCGCCGCCTTTGCCGCAGGGCTCGTTCTCTGCGCCGCCTTCCGCGGGCGATTTTCTGTTTGCATGGTGTCTCTTGTATTCGTTCGATATGCGGGGAGCCGCCACTTCGCCATCACGACATGGTGACATAAGCGCCCGGCGTTTGCATGTTTTTGCGTATATGCAAAAGTTTTTCTTGACCATCAAATTTTAGCTCAATACGATGGTTTTCATGGTTTTGCATATACGCAAAAACCGCCGACGTTACCCGATCAATCCATTCAGGAAGGGCTGACCACCATGTTCGACGATCCTCTCACCCACGCCATCGACGCACTCAAGTCATCCCGGCGAGGCTTTCTCAAGACGGCGGGCTACGGGGTCGTCGCGGGACTCGGCGCAAGCACGCTCGGTCGCGCGGCACTCGCCGCACCGACGCTCGCGCCGATCAAAACCGTGCGTCCCGGCTATCTGACCGCTGCGTGCCTCGGCGACATGCCGATTGCATCCGTGCGCGACGGCAAGCTCGTGGGAACGGACTTCGACATGCTGCAGTTGATCGCCGAGCGTCTGCAACTGAAGATCGACGTGCAGCAGATGACCTTTTCCGCTGTGATCGAAGCGGTAAAGTCGGGCCGCGTGGACTGGTTCGGCGGCAACTTCGCGTGGACGCCGATCCGCGCCAAGCTGTTGTTGCTCACCGATCCCGTTTTCTACACGGGCGCCTACGTCATCATGCGGCAAAACCAGACGCAGAAGAGTTCGCTTGCCATCGCGGACTTGAGCGGGCACACCATCGGCACGGCGACGGGTTATTCGGTCGTGCCCGACATGAAGAAGGTTCCGGGCATCGTCGAAGTGAAACTGTATGACGGTATCGACTCGTGCTTGCGCGATGTCGTCGCGGGGCGTCTCGACTTCGCCGTGCTCGACGCGCCGACCGTGGACTACATGATCCAGCAGAATCCGTCGTGGGGACTGAAACAGATTCCCATCGGTTTCGACGCAGCGTACCCCAGCCTCACGGGCAAGTTCGCGTCGATCTGGGGCGTGAGTCCGGACAAGAAGGACCTGTTCGACGGCATCAACGAAGGCGTGCGCTGGCTCTGGCGCACCAACCAGATCAAGCCGATTCTCGCGAAGTACGGGATCGACAATCCCGACTACTTGCAGCCGTTGCCGACCGACCCGCGCACCGGCGTGGACCGCGACGCGAAGGGCGCGCTGATTGGCCCGTTCGCGCACGATTCGCGGGACTTCAGCAAAGCCTTCGCCTGAAGGCCGGATCATCATGGGACACCGCGATATGTCTGCGACGCTAAGCGCCACTCCTTCGGTCGATACGCGCATGCTCGTGCGTATCGACCGCCTGCACAAGTCCTTCGGCACGCATCATGTGTTGAAGGGCATCGACCTCGATGTGATGCCGGGGCAAAAGGTGTCGCTGATCGGACCGAGCGGCTCGGGCAAGACCACGCTGTTGCGCTGCGTGAACTTTCTCGAGACGCCGAGCGCGGGGCATATCTTCATCGACGGCGCGGCTATCGGCGAGCGTCGTCACGGTGACGGCTGGCAAGCGATGTCGGGCCGCGAACTCGCCGCCATGCGCGCGAATATCGGCATGGTGTTCCAACGCTTCAACCTGTTTCCGCACCTGAGTGTGATCGACAACGTCCTGCTCGGACCGCGCAAGGTGCAGAAGCGCAGCGGCCGCGAGTTGATCGACGAAGCGCGTGCGTTGCTGACGAAAGTGGGCATGGACGAGAAGCGCAACGCGTTTCCCGATCAATTGTCGGGCGGCCAGCAACAACGCGTGGCCATTGCGCGCGCGCTCGCCATGAAGCCGCGGCTCATGCTTTTCGATGAAGCGACTTCCGCGCTCGATCCCGAGCTCGTGGGCGAAGTGCTCGGCGTCATGCGCAAGCTCGCGGACGAAGGCATGACGATGATCATCGTGACGCACGAGATGCGCTTCGCTGAAAGCGTGTCCGACAAGGTCGTGTTCATGGCCGATGGCAAGATCGTCGAGGAAGGACCGCCACGGCAGATCTTTCACGATGCAAAGGTCGAACGCACGCGCGCGTTTTTGCGCGCGGTGCTGGAGCACTGACATGGCGCTTCTCACCGCGTGGGCTCACAGCCTGCATTTTCTGCCGTATTTCGTGCGCGTGTTGTGCGTGAGCGCGGTGACCACCGTGGTGCTGACCGCGAGCGCGTTCTGCGTGGCCTTCTTGCTGGGCTTCGTGATCGCGCTCATGCGGTTGTCGCGCAGTGTCGTGTTGAAGGCGGTGGCGAACGTCTATCTCGAACTGTTCCGCAACGTGCCCTTGCTGACGCAGTTGTTCGTGCTGTACTTCGGGCTCGAACGGATCGGCGTCACGCTGCCCGCATTCGTGGCCGCAACGCTCGGCTTCGGTCTCAACGGCGCGGCGATTCTCTCCGAGGTGTTCCGTTCGTCGATCAACGGCGTCGACCGAGGCCAACGCGAGGCGGCGCTTGCCATCGGCATGACATGGCCAATGGCGCTCGCAACCGTCGTGCTGCCGCAATCGATGCGGCTCGCCTTGCCCGCGCTCGCCAACTTCGCCATCGGGCTATTGAAGGATACGTCGCTCGCTTCCGCCGTGGCGGTGCCGGAACTCGTGTTCCGCGCAAGGATGCTCGTGAGCGAGACGTATCAGACCAACCTCATCTACTTCATCGTGGCGATCATCTATCTGCTGCTGAGTCTGGCGTTGTCGCGTCTTTCGACGGCGACCGAGCGCGGACTCGGCAAACCGAGGGCGGCGCTGTCATGAACTATTCCGAACTCTGGTCTTCCATGCACGACGAGTTGTTTCAGGCGGCATGGGCAACGCTGCGTCTGGCGCTTGGCGCCATCGCTATTGGCGTCGTGCTCGGGATTGTGCTCGCCATCGTCAGGATGGGCAGTCGTGGCATGGCCGCGCGTATAGCACGTGTCTATATCGAAGTGTTTCGCGGCACGCCCGCGCTCGTGCAACTCTTTCTCGTGTACTTCGGCTTCGTTGCCATTGGCATTCGCTTCGATTCGTATCAGGCCGCCGTGCTTGGTCTCGGCATGAACGCCGCCGCGTATTTCGCGGAGATCTTTCGCGCGGGCATCGAAGCGGTGCCACGCGGACAAAGCGAAGCAGCCGCGAGCATCGGCATGACGAGCGGCGCGGCCATGCGCTGGGTCGTGCTGCCGCAAGCCATTCGGCTGGTGCTCGCGCCTTCGGGCAATGTCGCCATCTCGCTTTTGAAGGACACGTCGGTGGCCTCGCTCATCGCCGCGCCCGACCTCATGCTGCGCGCTCAGGACTTGAGCTCGCAGTATTTCATGCCGTTCGAAATCTACGTCACCGTAGGGGCGTTCTATTTCGTGCTGTGTTATCCGCTGTCGCAATTGATGCGTCATATCGAGCGACGTCAGCCTGCTCACGGCTGATACAGCGGTCTTTCCCAACCAGAGTCTCTCAAGACAGAACAGAAGGAGTAAGTGTATGCGCAAGGTCATCGAAACCGGCTTGCCCAACGGAAGCGCGCCGGTCGAATGGGCGACCGTCTCGAACGGCACGCTCTACACGGCGAGCATTCCCATTCGCGCGGACGGTTCGATCGAGGATGGCGACATCGCCACGCAAGCCGAACTGACGTTCGCGAATCTCAAGCAGATTGTCGAGTCGGCGGGCGCGACCATGGACGACGTCACGCAGGTGCAGGTCTTTCTCACGGACAAGAGCTATTTCGAAGGCATGAACGAGGTCTATCGCCGCTTCTTCACGAAGCCGTATCCGAACCGCGCGACCATCATCGCCGATCTCATGGTGCAAGGCGGCAAGATCGAAATCCTGGCTCATGCCGATGTGAGCAAGGTTGCCTGATGAAGCATGTGATCGTCATCGGTGCGGGCATCATCGGGACGACGACCGCGCTCGCGCTTGCGGGCGCGGGCTGCCGCGTCACCGTGATAGACAGCCGCCGTGAAGCAGGCCTGGAAACCAGCTTCGCCAACGGCGGCTTGCTCGCGGCCAACAGCGCGTTGCCGTGGTCTTCACCCGGCACGCCGATGCAATTGCTTAAATGGCTCGGCCGCGAAGATGCGCCGCTTCTGCTGCGGCCTCGCGCAATCCCCGGTCTCGGCATGTGGGGTGTGCGCTTTCTGGCCAACTGCCGCGCTGCCAAGTACTACAAGACGGCTGCGACGCTCACCGCGTTCGGTCAGCAAAGCCTCGCGGCCATGGAGCGTCTGCTCGGCCAGAAGCGCATAGACGCGGGCATCCAGCGTGGCGGCCTGCTTGAACTGATTCGCGGCAAGGACGCCGAGCGGCGCGCGGAATCGTTCGCGCGCATGCTCGAGCGCATGGGCGCAAAGGTCAGGCGACTCGATGCAGCGCAAAGCGTGGCGCTCGAACCATCGCTCGGAGGCATTGCACATAGCATTGGCACGGCGCTCCTGCTCGAATCCGATGCGTGGGGCGACGCGCATGCGTTCAGCGTCGCGACCGCCGCCGCAGCCGAACACGAAGGCGTGACGTTTCGGTGGGGAAGCGCGGTGAGCGGTATCGACCTGCAGCGCGGTTCTGTTGCCGGCGTTCGTCTCGCCGACGATTATCTGAGCGCGGATAGCGTCGTGATATGCGCGGGCGCGATGTCTCCGTCGCTCGTCGGCCCGCTCGGCGTGCGCCTGCCGATGGCGCCCGTCAAAGGCTATTCGCTTACGCTCCGTGCCGACGAACTGGGATTTCTGCCGCAACGGCCTATCGTCGACGATTACGAGCATATCGGCGTAACGCCGCTCAAGGACATGCTGCGCGTGGCGGGCACCGTCGAATTCGATGGCTTCGACAGGACGCTGCGGCCCGGTCGCGTGGAGAACCTGAAACGCGCGCTGACGCGGCTTTTTCCGCAGATCCGGATGCCTGCCGAAGTGCAGCCCTGGTGCGGGCTGCGGCCCATGGCGGCAGATGGATTGCCGATCATTTCACCGACGGCGGTGCCGCGTCTTTTCGTCAACACGGGACACGGCGCGCTCGGCTGGACGCTTGCGTGCGGCTCGGCCGATCTCATCACGTCGATGATCACGAGCCGGAGCGATGCGCGCGGCACGCCGTTCAGTCTCACGCGCAGCTTCTGGTGAAACGAAGCGCGATAATCAAGTCAATGCAAGAGGGCAAGTCATGTCGGGTGAGGGAAGACGCGAAGTCATCGTGATCGGTGCGGGCGTGGTCGGCGTTGCGTGCGCGTTGTGGTTGCGAAGAACGGGTCTCGACGTGTTGCTCGTCGATAAGGGCGAGATAGCGGGCGGCGCTTCGTTCGGCAATGCGGCCACCATTGCGGACTACGCATGCACGCCCGTGCCGCAGCCGAAAATCTGGGGCGACATTCCCGGCTTGCTGTTCGGCGCGGACTCGCCGCTTTCCATTCGCTGGTCGCGCCTGGGAAGCTATGCGGGATGGCTCGCTGCGTTTCTCGGGCAATGCAACCGGCGCGCTTATGTCGCCAATAGCGAAGCGCTTGCGTCGTTGCTGCATGGTACGCACGAGGGATATGCGCCGCTTCTCGAAGACAATCCACACGCTGAGTCGTTCATTCGGCGCGATGGTTGTCTCTACTCTTATCGCACGCAAGGAGCGTTCGAGCGCGCCGCGGGCGATATCAAACTGCGTGGCTTGCTGGGCATTCGTCAAGAGGTGATAAGCGCGGCCGAACTCACGCAACTGGAACCCGCCATGCAGCAGCGCACGGTGGGCGGCGTGCTATTTCCTGCCGCATACCATCTCGTCGATCCGCAAGGCTTCGTGCAGGCGCTGGCCAAACCGCTGATCGACGAGAAGCGTTACGCACGCATGGAGGTCAGCGATATTTCAAGCAGCACCGCGGGCATCTGCCTGCGTTCCGCTGCCGGCGAAACGCTACACGCCGACAGAGTGGTGATTGCGGGCGGCGCATGGTCCGCGAAGCTCGCGGCGCAAATGGGCGATTCCATCCAGCTTGGCGCGGAGCGCGGTTATCATGTCGAGTTCCAACTGGATAAGCCGATGTTCACGCGGCCGACTTGCGTCGTTGAGTCGAGCTTCTATATGACGCCGTTGCGGGACCTGCGGCTGCGTGCTGCGGGGACTATCGAGTTGAGCGGGATCAAGTCACCGTTGAACCCTTCGCGCACGGCGTTCATCGAACGAAGCATCCGCCGCAACGTGGATATCGAAGCGCCCGTGTCCAGTAGCTGGCTCGGTATCCGGCCGACCATGCCGGACTACTTGCCGGTGATCGGACCATCTTCGGCGGACAAGCGCGTGATCTACGCGTTCGGGCATCAGCATCTCGGCATCACGCTGGCGGGAACCACGGGCGACATGGTCGCGCGATTGATTCACGGCAAGAGTCCCGGCGCAATCGAGCGCTTCTCCGCGGACCGCTTTAAATAATCGATACTGCCGCCGCGCGCGTCTTACTTCGCTCGACGCCTGCGCGTAGTCCCCCACGGCGGCGTCTCGAACGATTGCACCACCCAGTCGATGAACGCACGCGTTTTCGCGGCCGCATGCTTGGAAGACGCGCGCACCACGCTGAGTTGTTCGCCCGCGTCCACCTTCCAGCCGGGCAGCACTTGCACCAGTTCCCCGCTCTGCAATTCGCGGCCGACGAGCCAGTCCGTCCCATACATGATGCCGACGCCCGCGCGTGCCGCATGCAGCACGGCATCGATCTCATCGGTCGTCATTCTCGCGTTGATGCGAATGGCGCGGTGCATGTCGTCGCGTTTCAGATGCCATACCGGATGCGTGGAGAGCCGCGAAAAGCCGATGCATTCATGGCGCATCAGGTCTTCGGGCTTCGTGGGACGTCCGCGTGCGGCGAGATAATCCGGCGATGCGCACAGTAAGCGCCGCATGGTCGCAAGCGGCCGCGCGACAAGCCGGCTGTCTTCCAGTTTGCCGATACGCACGCCTACATCGAAACGTTCTTCGATCAGATCGACATAACGGTCCGTGTACGTGCATTCGACATCGAGCGAGGGATAGCGCGCAAGGAACTCCGGCATGCGCGGCGCAATCCACATGCGCCCGAACCCTGCGGGCAAGCTGATGCGCAAGAGCCCGCGCGGCGTCGCAGCTTGCGAGCGCGCTTCGTCTTCCGCATCGCGCATGATGTCCCACGCTTCGCGCACGCGATCGCGATAACGCGTGCCTGCTTCCGTCGCCGATACGCGGCGTGTCGACCGTTCGAGCAAACGAATGCCAAGACGCGTTTCCAGTTCCGCGATACGTCGGGAAATGACCGAGCCGTCGCGCCCCAACTGGCGGCCTGCCGCCGTGAAACTCCCGGTCGCGAGCACCGCGAGAAACGCCTGAACCTGATCCGTTTCGACGCCGTTCATTGATGCACCCCATGCACGAATGTTATGCCATGTGGGTCGATTATAGAGGCGCGTCTTCGTTAGCATGACCTCTGTGCTTAACGAAAAAGGAGCGCACCGTGAAAGCGTATCGACTGAAGGCAGGCAAGCCCTACGAATTGACGTTGACCGATAACGCACTCGAGCCCGTACCGGAAAGCGACGAAGTGCTCATCCGCATTCGCGCGGCGGGACTCAACTATCTCGATCTCATGGTGGCGAACGCGCGCTTCGGCAACGTGGACGCGAGCTTCGTGCCGGGTGCGGATGGCGCGGGCGAGATCGTCGAGGTCGGATCGCGCGTGAAAGGCTGGAAGGCGGGCGATCGCGTGATCGCCGGAATGATCGTGGATTGGGCCGCAGGACCGCTCACGGTAGCGAACGGCGAGCGTCTTCGCGGCGTCACCATGCCAGGCTCGCTCGCGGAATATGCGGTCGTGCCCGCTACCGCGCTCGTCGCCATTCCCGCTGCCATGCCGTTCGTGCAGGCCGCAAGTTTGCCGGTCGCCGCGACGACCGCATGGAACGCCATCGTCGCGGGCAATGTGCGGCCGGGGTCCACCGTGGCGTTGCTGGGTACGGGCGGTGTAAGTCTGTTTGCGCTGCCGCTTGCCAAGGCGGCGGGCGCGCGCGTGATCATCGCGTCTTCATCGGACGAGAAGCTCGCCCGCGCGCGCAAGCTGGGCGCGGACGTCACCATCAACTACCGGACCACGCCCGCATGGGACGTCGCGTTGCTCGAAGCCACGGAAGGGCGTGGCGCGGATCTCGTCGTGGAAACCGTCGGCGTGGCGACTTTCGAGCGCTCGGTGAACGCGGCGGCAATCGGTGGAACGATCTTCGTCGTCGGGCTGATAGGCGGCGAGGAAACGAAGATGCCCTTGCTCAAGGTCATGGTGAAGACCTTGCGCATTGTCGGTAATCAGACTGGCTCGACGGCCAATCTCGCCGATGCGGTCAAGGCCATCGCACAGTCCCGAATCGAACCGGTGATCGATCGCGTCTTTCCCTTCGATGCCGCGCAGGAAGCCTATGCCTATCTCGAATCGGGTGGCCACTTTGGCAAAGTGGTGATAGACGCCACTTGATGCCGGTTGTCGTACAACTAGTCAATCGTAATGCACCTTTTGGCGCTATGTAAGGAAAGCATTCTGTGTGTGAAGGACCGCATGAAACCGGCGGTTCGTAGGGTTTTCACGGACGCGAGGCAAGCAACTGACTTGTATGATGACGTATCTTTACAGATTCGTCGTCAGGTCTCGCGTGCGCGCATTCCTCACGCGCTTCGATAGCACCCAAAGGAGAAGACATGCGATTCCGCTACCGCTGGATAGTCGCCGCGCTGCTGTTCTTTGCCGGCATGCTCAACTATCTGGACCGCGCGGCGCTCTCCGTGGTCGCACCGCTCGTCAAGAGCGAACTGCATATCAACGACGCGCAACTCGGCGTGCTGTTCAGCAGTTTCTTCATCGGATACTGCGTGTTCTGCTTTATCGGCGGATGGGCGGCCGACAAGTTTGGTCCGCGCAAGGTGTTCGCCATTGCTGCCGCGTTCTGGTCGCTGTTCTGCGGCGCCACGGCATTCGCGGGTAACTTCGCCACGCTGATGGTGGCGCGCGTCGCGTTCGGTGTCGCCGAAGGCCCAATGGGCACGACGACCAACAAGTCGATCTCGAACTGGTTCCCGCGCAGTGAAGCGGGCCGCGCCGTGGGTCTCACGAACGCCGGTCAGCCGTTGGGCGCCGCCATTGCCGCACCGATCGTCGGGCTGGTCGCTTTGCAGTTCGGCTGGCGCATTTCCTTCGTCGTGATCGCGGTGCTCGGCTTCGTGTGGATTGCGTTCTGGTTGCGGTGCTTTCGCGATCATCCGGAAGATCATCCTGCCGTGACGCGCGAGGAAGCCGCGCATATCGCGAGCGACAGGCTCGTGCCGCATCACGCGGAGGGTTCCGCTGAAGCAGGCTCGCAAGCGGGCGTGATGCACTATTTGCTGTCTTTGCCGGTGCTCGGCGTGGCTGCCGCGTTCTTCGCGTTCAACTACGTGCTGTACTTCTTCTTGTCCTGGTTGCCGAGCTACTTCACGGACTATCAGCATCTCGACATCAAGCACATGAGCGTGATCGGCATCCTGCCGTGGCTCGGCGCGACGGCGGGCTTCGTGCTCGGCGGCATCATCTCCGACGCGCTCTACAAGAAGACCGGCAACGTGCTCTTCGCGCGCAAGACGGTCATCATCCTGGGACTTGGCGTGGCGGCAATCTGCGTGTTGCTGGTGTCGCGCGTGAGTTCGCTTGCGCCTGCCGTCGCGTTGATCGCGGTGGCGAGTCTCTTCGCTTTCATGACGCCGCAAGCGTGCTGGTCGCTGTTGCAGGACATCGTGCCGCGTGATCGCATTGGCGCAACGGGCGGCTTCGTACATTTGCTCGCGAATCTCGCGGGCATTCTCTCGCCGAGCATTACCGGCTTTCTGATTCAGTACGGCGCGGGTTACTCGTCGGCTTTCATTCTCGCGAGCGCGTTGTCGGCACTCGGCATGGTGATCTTGTGGGTCGCCGTGCGTGAAACGCAAGTCATGCGGCTGCGTGGCGCGCCAGTCTGAAGAAGTAACAACGAAGGTAGAAGCCAAGCTGACTGGTAAGCGTCGGGCATCGATCTTGCGCCCGATGCTCGAGGCAAAGGGTCCTGGCGAACGATGTTCGTCACGCGCACCTGCATCGCGGAGCACCGCTTTCGCCATGCCGCCAGTCACGGAGCATCGCCTTGCCTTCACCCAATTCTTCGATACTCGAACGGCTCGCTCGTTCGCCTCTTCCGGTCTTCGTGCTCGTTGCTATCGCTGGCGGCACGGATGCGCTCGTCATGCTTCACAGCAAGGAATGGCTCGCGGTCTATATGACCGGCAATTCCACCAAGCTGAGTCAGTCGCTTGTTCAAGGCGCGTTCGAAAAGACGATTCCGCTCATCTGCGTCATCGCGTGCTTTCTTGCCTTCACGACGCTTGCCGCGTGGCTTGGAACGCGCTTTCCCCGATGGCGCGCCGCCCTGTCCCTCACGCTCACCGCAATCCTTCTCGCTTGCGCCGTGCCGCTCACGGGCGAGCAGTTCTCGCCGCTCACGACGTGTCTCGTCGCGGCAGGCATGGGCGCGATCAATCAGGCGCTCGCCGATCAGCCGGGCGTCACGTTCATTACGGGTACGTTCATTAGCGTCGGCAGGCAACTCGCTAGCCGCAAGTTCGGCGCGGCTGCGCTCGGCATGCTGCGCTGGATATTGTGGATCGTCGGCGCAGCTGCGGGCACGGTGCTGAATATTCTGTTCGGCCCTGGTGCGCTGGCGGCCATTGCGCTTGCCGCACTCGTCTGCGCACTCACTGCGACCGTGTATGGCAGCGCCATGCACGCGGAACGGCTCGCGCATTGATTGCTGTTCGATTCGTCCAGCAATCGTTCAACGATGGAGAAACTACTCATGTCTGGCAACGATACGACTCCCTATTCCGTCACCGGCCCCGGCACCGCCGATGGCCCGAAGCTGCCCGCATCCGGCGAATGGCAAGCGCCCGCGGAGATCGACGTGGGCAGCGTCGAGGACGGCAAGGTCGAGTTCCCGAACTGGAAGGGCGATGCGGACAAGCCATCGCCTCCGCCGCCAGCACCGACGTCGCCGGACAAACGTGTTGGCTTTGCAATCGTCGGTCTAGGACGTTTGGCGCTCGAACAGATTTTGCCGGCGTTCGTGAACAGTAAGCACGCGCGGGTTGCGGGGCTGGTGTCGGGCAGTCCAGACAAGGCGCGGGCGGTTGCCGCGCAATACGGCGTGAACGAAGCGGCCGTCCATGACTACGATGACATATCGCGTCTCGCCGACAATCCCGACATTCAAGCGGTATACGTCGTCACGCCTAACGGCTTGCATCTGCCGCACGTCATTGCAGCAGCGAAGGCCGGCAAGCATGTGCTATGCGAAAAGCCGATGGCCAACACCGCCGACGAGGCGCGCCAGATGATCGACGCCTGCGCGAAGGCGAACGTCAAGCTCATGGTGGCTTACCGTTGCCAATTCGAAGTCTTCAACAGTGCAGCGATGAAGCTCGTGCAATCGGGCGAGCTGGGAAGGGCGCGCATCATCGAGGCGACCAATGCGCAGGTGCAAGGTCCCGGCGGTCAATGGCGTTTGAGGTCGGCCCTGGCGGGCGGCGGCGCCTTGCCGGATATCGGCTTGTACTGTTTGAATGGCGTGCGTCATGTGCTCGGCGAGGAACCCGTCGAGGTCTATGCGCAGATCGTGAATCCCGCCGATGACGAACGCTATCGGGAAGTGGAGGAAACCATCGCGTTCACGTTACGCTTTCCCTCGGGCGCGATTGCGCAATGCGCAAGCAGTTACGGCGCGCATGAATCGAAGGATATGCGTATCCGTCTTGAGAGAGGCTGGATCGATATCGAGAACGCGTTTGCGTACAAGGGACAGCGCATGCGCATTGCGCGACGCAAGGACGATTTCGAAGTGGTCGAAGAGCAGCGGCTCGAATTCAAGGATCAGTTCATGCTCGAAATCGACCACTTCGCGCAGTGCGTGCGCGATGATCGCCAGCCCGACACACCGGGTGAAGAAGGTCTGCGCGATCAGGTGTTGATGGAGGCGATTTATCGGTCGGCGCGAGAAGGGCGGCCGATTGCGGTGGCCGAGAGCGCTTGAAGATTCAAAGCGCTCTCGCCGCACATCAACGCGTAGGCGAGAGCGCCAGGTACGGCGTGATATTGCGCATGGCGCGCGCAACGTAGTCCTCTTTCTCGGCCACAGGCGCCACATAATGCAGCGCGCTTTCGGCCGCTTCCACGCCTTCGAATCGCGCAATAACCCAAGCTGCCAGATACTGCGAAGCAAGACAGCCGCCAGCGGTTGCCACATTGCCGTTGGCGAAAAACGGCTGATTCAACACATCGACGCCGGCTGCCTCGACCCACGGCTTCGTCGTCAGATCGGTACAAGCGGGAACACCCCCAAGCAACCCGAGCTTTGCCAGCACGAGCGTGCCCGAACACTGCGCGCCGAGTAACTGCCGCGCCGGATCGAACCGCATCTGCGCCATGAGCGCTGCATTGGCGACGACTTCGCGCGTCAGCAATCCGCTTCCGACGATGACCGCATCCGCGTCACTCGCCTCGCGCAGGGAAATGTGGCCTTCGATTACCACGCCGTTCATCGACTTCACGCGCGTTTCGGGTGTCGCAATCGACACGCGCCAGTGTGGCTTTTTGATGCGATTGAGAATGCCCAGCGCGATGAACGAATCGAGTTCGTTGAAGCCTTCGAACGTGAGAATGGCGATATGCATGATGGCGCACCGTTGAGCGATTGAATGATCGAATGAGCCGATGCTAAACCTGGAGTCCATTACAATCAAATAATTGTCATGGATACATTTCGCATGGCCCAGCCCCGCTACAAGACGCTCGTCGATTCCTTGGCCGCCGATATCCGCGCGGGCCGTTTGCGCGCGGGCACGCGCCTGCCCACGCATCGCCAGCTTGCGGCCACGAAGGGCCTCGCTCTCGTCACGGCGTCGCGCGTCTATGCGGAACTCGAAGCGATGGGCCTCGTGCGCGGCGAGACCGGGCGCGGCACTTTCGTGCGGGAAATCTCGCTGCCGCCGGGCCTGGGTGTCGATCAGCACGTGTTGGGATCGGACATGATCGATCTCAACTTCAATTATCCGTCGCTGCCGGGTCAGGCCGAGTTGCTGCGCAACGCCTTGCGCCAGCTCGCCGCTTCGGGCGATCTCGAAAGTCTGCTTCGTTACCAGCCTCACGGTGGCCGTCCGCATGAACGGGCAATCGTGGCGCGACATTTGAAGGCGCGCGGGCTTGCGGTGAGCGCGAACGAAGTGTCCATCGTCAACGGCGCGCAAGCGGGGCTCGCGGCGACCGTCGTGGGCTTGCTTCGTCCCGGCGATGTCGTCGCGGCCGATGCATTGACGTATCCCGGCTTCAAGGTACTGGCCGAGGCGCACGGGCTCGAACTCGCGCCGATTCCAACGGCCGGCTCCGGGCCTGATCTGGATGCGCTGGACCACTTATGCAGAAGGCGCCGCGTGCGGGCGGTCTACGCCATGCCCACGCTGCACAATCCGCTTGGCTGGGTGATGAGCGCGCATCGTCGCAAGCAACTCGTGGCGATTGCAAGAAAGCACGGGCTTTTGATCATCGAGGACGCCGCATACGCCTTCCTCGTCGACGATCCTCCCACACCGCTGGCCGCGCTCGCACCCGAGTCGACCGTCTATGTCTCCGGGCTTTCGAAGAGCGTCGCGACGGGCTTGCGCGTGGGTTTCGTGGTGGCATTCGCCGACGCCATGAAAGCGATCGAACGCGCTGTAAGAGCGACCACTTGGAACACGCCGGGCGTGATGACGGCAATTGCTTGCGGATGGCTCACCGATGGCACCGTGCGCCGGCTCGAAGCGGAGAAGCGTCGCGACGCGAAGCATCGTCAGGCAATGGCCGCCGACATCCTCGCGGGCATGCGATGCGTCCGTCATCCTGCGTCGTATTTCGTGTGGCTGCCGCTCGCGGAAGAGGTTCGCGCCGATCAGGTCGCAGCGTCACTCATGCGCGAGGGCATTTCGGTGGCGACCGCTGAACCTTATTCGGTTTCGCCGCATGTGCCGCATGCCATTCGGCTGGCGCTGGGTTCCGTCGAGCGCGATGTGCTGCGCGATTCGCTCGAGACAGTGAGGCGGGTGATCGGCGAGTACGCGTATTGAAGATGCACCGGCGCGTCAGGGAAACTGCTTGACGTTGAGATCGAACGGCGGGGCATTGCGACTCTTGAGCAGATGCACGAACCTGTCCTGTGTCGCTCGCGCATGCGCGGGCAGATACTTCACGAGCGCCGCGCGGTCCTTGCGCTTCACGATCTCGATGATCTTGTCGTGCTCACGCAGGTTCCTGTCGAACTGCAGGTCCTGCTCTTCGGGCGTCGATTCGGCTTCCATCTTGTAGAGATGCACCAAAAGCCGCCGGACATGGCGGTGCGTCGATTGCGCAAACTCATAGAAAAAGCCATTGCCCACGGCCTGATTCATTCGCATGTGGAACTTCTCGTTGAGCGCGGTGATGTTCAGAAACGCGCGCGCCTGAACTTGCGTGACGTATTGCGTCTGAATCGTCGTCAGGTCTTCCGCCAGTCCCGGTTCGAACCGCATCATCTGCGCGAGGATATTCTCGGCTAGCTGATGCGCGACGAGAATCTCGCCGATCTCCTCGAAGTCGAGCCGGCGCACGAAGGTCCCGCCGCGGTTGGGCACGATATTCACGAAGCCTTCCGCGACCAGCCTGTTGATGGCCTCGCGCGCAGGCGTGCGTCCGAGCATGAAGTCGTTCAGCAGCATGGGTTCGTCTATACGGCTGCCCGGCGAAATCGTCAGATCGATGATGCGCGAGCGAATGGCGTTCACGGCCGAATCGGTTTGGCTCATCGAGCTTTCGGCGGCGACGGGTTCGGCTGCATCGAGTATCGATTGCGATGGATCGTCGGATGACACGAGCGCGGCTTTCGCCGACGTCTTGCGCGACACGGTTCTGCCGGCGGTCTTCGCGGCGGCGGTTTTCAGCTTCGGCATAGTCTCTCGTTTTCCCGCCCTGGCGCAGGCGTTCAATTTCGTATATGCGAAGTATATAGGATGTCGGCTATTACGCCTTCGCCTTGCTCAATAACGCTCTTGCGCACATGAACAACTATTTTTTTGAAAAGTATACGCGACGTATATTCACATGCTAAGGTTGGGTCGTTGCTCATCGACGAGCAATTCGAAGCACCCGGCTTCTTCACTGACGACCCAGGTTCCAAACACATTCTGGCGCTGACCCGGAAGGACCCTGGCACGCCTGCGAACAGGCCGTTCGTGCACGACACACCAATAAAGGAGAACGAGTTGAGCGACGCAATAGAAGGAATCGAAACGCTCGTCGGCCAGAAAGTACGGCGCGACATCAGCCGTCTGGTCGCCTTCGCGAAGGGCAATCTGGCGCGCGCCGCCGCGAGCATTGCGGGACAACGTGAGCCGCATATCGGCATCGTCTGCGGATTTTTCGTGCGTCATGCCGAGCCGCCTTCGCCCGAAACGGACGGGCTCAACGGCATGGCGCAACTGGCAGCGGGTTTTGTCGAAGCGGGCATGCGCGTGACTGTCATTACCGATGCGCCTTGCGCCAAGGCCGCATGGGCCGTGACGCGCGTGTTGCCGGGCAAGGTCGCGCTCGAAGTGGTCGATGTCGACGACACCGCCGTGCGCGATCTGCGCAAGCGCCTCGAAACGGCGGAGCATCCGATTACGCATCTGATCGCCATCGAACGTTGTTCGCTGGGCTCCGACGGGCGCGCGCATCGCGAGCATGGCTGGGATATCTCCGACGACACCGCCGCGCTCGACTACCTCTTCGCCGACGAAGGATGGCAGGCGCCGTGGAAGACCATCGGGATCGGCGACGGCGGCAATGAGATCGGCATGGGCGTGTTGCCGAAAGAGATCGTCGAAACAGACATCCCGAACGGGCCGCTCATCGCCGCGCGCACGCCGGCCGACTATCTGATCGTGTCTGGCGTCGCCAACTGGGGCGCGTATGGCTTGCTCGGCGCGGTCGCGGAGCTGAAGCCGGAGCTGGCACAGCCGCTTCTCGCGCATTTCAACGGCGCGTTCGAGAAAAAGGTGCTGGCGGCGGCCGTGGAGATCGGTCAGGCCATCGACGACAGCCGCGTGGATCGTCCCGGCAAGCTGCAGATGACCATCGACCGGTTGCCGCTGGAAGACCACGTTGCGATCATCGACGGCATTCAGGCGCTGGTCGCGCGTTCGTCTTCGCCGGGCGTGGCGCGCTAGGGGCACGTGCCATGAGACAGGATCTTTCGATCGTATTGCTGCATGCCACGCCGGTCGCGATGGAGCCTATCCATCGCGCGTTCGCAGCGGACTGGCCCGAAGCGCGCTTGAGCAATCTGCTCGACGACGGTCTCACGGCCGCGCGCGCAGCGGACGAGCAACTCACGCCGGCGCTGATGCAGCGCTTCGTGAATCTCGTGCGCTATGGCTACGAAGCGGGCGCGGACGCGATTCTCGCGACCTGTTCGGCGTTTGGTCCGGCCATAGAGAAAGCGGATCGCGAGTTGCCGGTGCCGGTCTGCAAGCCGAACGACGCGATGTTTCAGGACGCGCTTGCCTGCGGCAGCCGTCTCGCGATGATCGCGACCTTCGCCCCGGCTGTGCCGACGATGGAAGCCGAGTTCGCCGAGGAAGCCGCGCGCATCAATCTGCAAGCGACGCTCGATACGTTCGTGGCCGCCGAAGCCATGACGAAGCTGCGTGCGGGCGATGCATCGGCACACAACGCGCTCGTGGCCCAGGAAGCCGCGAAGCTGCATGGCTACGACGCGATCCTGCTCGCGCATTTCTCCACTTCGCGTGCGCAGGCGCTCGTGACAGAAGCGGTGCGTGTTCCCGTGTTCGCCGCTCCGCAAAGCGCGGTGCGGCGGCTCAAAAGCCGCCTTGGTCTTTGAGAGAAGGAGCTAACCGATGATCCACGAGACAAGGCCGCTTACGCTCATGAGCACGCTGGCCGTGAAAGGCGCGCTTACAGAAAGCGTGCTGCCCGCCTTCGAGAGGCACCACGGCTTGGCTGTGAACGCGACGTTCGATCCCACCAACGTGCTGCTCGAACGCATCGTGCGTGGCGAGCGTGCGAGCGTGATGGTCGCGGTGACCTCCGCCATCGACGATCTCATCGCGCAACGTGTTCTGAGCCCGCGCGGGGCGCGTGCAATCGTGCGCACCGGGATAGGCGTGGCGGTCGCGAGCAATGCGTCTGCGCCGCCGCTTCGCACCGTCGACGAGTTGAAGCGCTGTCTGCTAGCGGCCAAGTCCGTTGCGTATTCGCGTAGCGGCGCGAGCGGCGTCTACTTCGCGACCTTGCTCGGGCGGCTCGGAATCGCGCAGCAGATCGACACGAACGCGACCGTCATCCCCAAGGGATTCACGGGCGAATGCGTGACGCGCGGCGATGCGGATGTGGCCATTCAACAACTCAGCGAACTTGCGATGGTGTCGGGCGTAAAGATCGCCGGTCCGCTGCCCGAGGAAGTGCAGTCGTACACGTGCTTCTCCATCGCCGCCTTCGCGGGTGCCGACGAAACGCCTGAAACCGAAGCCTTGCTCCTCACACTCGATTCGCCCGCCGCACGCGATGCCTACGAGAAGTTCGGCCTCGAGTGTCTCGATTAATTCAGCAGCCACAGCCTTCCGCCGGCCATGAACTATCAATTCGATTTCAGCTTCCTGCAGCAGTACTGGGGCGATCTGCTCTACGGCATCTGGCTGACGATACGCATGACCATCGTCGCGACCGTGCCAGGGTTCGCCTTGGGCGTGGCGCTCGCCGTGGGCCGTCTGCATGGCGGCGCCGGTCTTTCGCGTGCCATTCGCGCGTATGTCGAGGTCATCCGCAACACGCCGCTCGTGCTGCAAGTGTTCTGGATTTTCTTCGGGCTCGCGGCGATCAAGTTGCACGTACCCGCGTTCGAGGCAGCCATTGCAGCGCTCGTGGTCAACGTCAGCGCCTACACGGCGGAGATCATGCGCGCGGGGCTGGAAGCGGTGCCGCAAGGCCAGATCGAAGCGGCGTCGTGTCTCGCGATGTCGCGGCGGCAAGTGTTGTGGCATGTCGAGATTCCGCAGGCGGTGGAGAAGATGTATCCCGCACTCGTGAGCCAGTTCATCCTGATGATGCTCGCCACTTCCATCATGTCGCAGATATCGGCGGAGGAACTCACGGGCATTGCCGATCTGATTCAGTCGATCACGTTTCGTGGTTTCGAGGCGTACATGGTGATCGCGCTCGCTTATCTGGCGCTCGCCAGCGCGTTGCGCTGGGCGTTGCTTGCGGCAGGCGCGTTCATGTTTCCGCGTCTGGGTCTTGCGGGTGCGCGCGGAGGACGTTCATGATCTTCAACCTCACGGACGCCCAGCTCGCCTACATGCTCAAGGGTACGCTCGCCACCGTCGAATTGTCGGTCGCGGGAGCGGTGGGTGGCGCGATCATCGGCTTGCCCGTGGCGCTCTTGCTCGTGTCGGGACGCGGCATTGCGTTGAGGCTCGGCCGCGCCTACGTCACCGTGATGCAGGGCATTCCGCTGCCTGTCGCGATGTTCGTCGTGTACTTCGGCATCGGACTCTTCGGCTTCGACGTGTTGCCGGTCATTGCCGCATCCGTCGCGCTCGCGGTCAACGCGGGCGCCTATCTCGCCGAGATCTGGAAAGGCGCGATTCTCGCCGTGCCCGCCACGCAATGGGAAGCGGGAGAGTCGCTCGCGCTCTCGTATCTGCAGCGCATGGTGCACGTGATCCTCCCGCAAGCGCTGCGCATTTCGGTGCCACCGACAGTTGGCTTCGTCGTCGCGCTCATCAAGAACACGTCGTATGCGGTGGTCATCGGCATGAGCGAGCTGACCTACACGTCGCGCATGGTCAACAACACCACGTTCGAGCCGTTCGTCATCTTCACGCTCGCGGCTGGCGTGTATTTCATTCTCTGTTATCCCGTGGCGCGCATGAGTGTCCGGCTGGAACGCATGGGCCGCTTCGGTGCGAGACTCGGCAAGGATTCGACGCAATGAACAACATCGTCACTTTCAAGGGCGTGCGCAAGGCTTACGGTTCGACCGAAGTGCTGAAGGGTATCGATCTCGATGTGCGCAAGGGCGAAGTCGTCGCGCTCATCGGCCGCTCGGGGTCCGGCAAGAGCACGGCGCTACGCTGCGTGAACGGCCTCGAACGCATCACTGGCGGAACGCTGGAAGTATGCGGGCACAAGCTCGGCGATACGGAAGTGGACCTGCGCGCATTGCGGCTCGACGTGGGCATCGTGTTCCAGAGCTACAACCTGTTTCCGCATCTGACCGTCAAGCAGAACATCACGCTCGCGCCGCTCAAGGTGCGCCGTCTCGCGCGCGCCGCCGCTGAAGAACTCGCGGCACACGTGCTCGATCAGGTGGGACTCGGCGCGCGTGCATCGGCGTATCCGCATGAACTCTCGGGCGGTCAGCAGCAACGCGTGGCGATTGCGCGTTCGCTCGCCATGCAACCTGCCGTGATGCTGTTCGACGAAGTGACATCCGCGCTCGATCCCGAACTCACCGGCGAAGTGCTGCGCGTGATGGAACGGCTTGCGCGCGATGGCATGACCATGCTGATCGTCACGCACGAGATGGCGTTTGCGCGTTCGGTCGCGCAGAAAGTGGTGTTTATGAACGACGGCGTGGTTTGGGAAGCGGGTAGCGGCGCGATGCTCGAAGCGCCCAGAACCGCCGAGCTTCAAATTTTCGTAGGCAACGGGCTGTAACCCTTTTACTCATCAACCTTTGAACCAGAGGCACGCGAAATGAACCTGAAGCGCGGCTGGACCCGATTCCTTGCAATGACCTTGACCTTATGCGCGCTTAATAGCGCGGCCAGCGCCGACACGCTCGCCGACATCAAGTCGCGCGGCAGCATCAACGTGGGTATCGACTTCACACATCCTCCTTACGGCATGATCGACGCGAACGCCGTGCAGACCGGCACCGACCTCGATATCGCGCGCCTGATTGCGAACGACCTCGGCGTGAAGCTGAATATCGTCCCCGTGAACGGACCCAACCGCATTCCGTTCTTGCTGACGGGCAAGGCGGATATCGTCGTTGCGTCGTTCTCGGTCACCGATGAACGCAAGAAGGTGATCGGCTTCAGCCGCCCGTATGCCACCGAGCCGATCTTCGTCGTCGCGCCGGGCAAGAACACGCTGAAGGATGTCGAGAGTCTTGCCGGCAAGACGGTGGCTACGGCGCGCGGCACCACGGCCGATCTGGATCTCGTTGCGGCGATCAAGGACAAGGGCGTGAAGGACGTGAACATCGTCCGCTATCTGGACGAGGCCACCGAGCGTACGGCGGTGTCGTCGGGTCAGCAGAGCATCTTCGTGGCTGCGCTCGCCGATGCGCTTGCCGTCAAAGAGACGAGCCCCGCATCCAACTTCGAGTATCAGTTCCAGGTGGCCGAAGACCCGCTCGCCATCGGCCTCAAGCGAAACGATGCCGCCATGCAAGGCTGGCTCGATACGTGGGTTGCGAGCAATCTTCAGAACGGCAAGCTCAACGCGGTCTGGAAGAAGTACTTCGGAATCGACATTTCGCGCAGCGTTTATTGAACGGGCGGTGACATGAATTCATCGAATGCTTCCACCCTGCTCACGCCGGTACGGCTATTCGGCAATCTTGCGTTCGTAAGCGGACAGCTTCCGCGCGAGGCGGGCGAACTGAAGTATCGCGGCAAGGTAGGCGAAGAGATTGCGATGCCCGACGCCGAAGCCGCGGCCGCGCTTTGCGCGCATGCGTGTCTCGCGGCGCTGGAGCGCGCGCTCGGCTCGCGCGAGAAAATCGCGGCCGTGCTCAAGTTGACCGGCTTCGTTGCCTGCTCGCCGGACTTCACGGCGCAGGGCAAGGTGATCGACGCGGCCTCGCGCGTACTCATCGACGCGCTGGGCAGCGAAGTCGGCGGCCACGCACGCAGCGCGATCGGCGTGCAGCAGCTTCCGCATGGCGCGCCGGTGGAAGTCGAGCTGATCGTCGGACTGAAGTGATGCAGACATCGAACGGTACTTCGCTCAGGTTCTGCGCGAACCTCAAGTGGCTCTTTACGGAGCTGCCCTTTCTCGAACGCTTCGAGGCGGCCGCAAAGCAGGGCTTTAGCGCGGTCGAGTACGCGTCGCCTTATGAGTTCGAGCCTGCGATTCTCAAGGCGACGCTCGATGCCACGGGGCTTCGGCAAGTGCTGATCAACACGCCCGCCGCGCCGCCTGGAAGTATCGGCAGTAGCGGGTTCGGATGCATTCCCGGCGAACGGGCGCGGTATCGCGATGGCGTGTTGCGTGCGCTGCATTACGCGTCGGCGCTGAAGTGCGGGCTCATTCACGTGATGGCTGGACTTGCGCCAGGCGGCGTGCCCGTTGAACAGGTGCGCGATACGTTGCGTGAAAATCTCGCGTGGGCTGCGGATGCGGCGCGCGATAGCGGCGTCACGCTGCTGCTCGAATGCCTCAATCAGATCGACGTACCGGGCTATGCTCTGCGCAGCCTCGAAGAGGCGCATGCGTTGATGAAGGAGATCGCGCAACCTAAGTTGCGCCTGCTTTTCGATGCCTATCATTGCCGCATGAGCGGTCTCGATGTGGTCGAGCAATTCGCCTTGTATGCGCCCGACGTCGCGCACATTCAATTCGCCGACGCACCCGGCCGCCACGAACCCGGCACCGGCGACATGCCGTGGAACGAGTTGATCGCGAGTATCCGGGCGCAGGGTTACGAAGGCTGGATTGGCTGCGAGTATCGGCCTCGTGAATCGACGGTCGCGGGGCTCGGGTGGCTCAATGCCTTCAAAGAAGCACCCTAGCGCTTGAATATCGCTTCCAGGTCCACTTCCTCCTCGACCACATCCAGATTGAGCGCGCTTTGAATGTGATCGAGGTGATGCAGCATCAACTCCGCCGCCTTGTCGCCGTCGCCCTTGGCGATGGCATCGACGATAGCGGTGTGTTCATCGGCGCGGCAACTCGACGTTATCGGCGCGTTATAAAGCAGGATGACGAGGCACGTCAGTGTCGATAGTTCGCGCACGCTGCGCGTGAACGACGAGTTACCCGCGAGCGTCGCCACGAGATTGTGAAATTCGCCCGAGAGCCGGATGACCGCGCGCTTGTCCGAACGCTCGCGCGCGTCCATTTCGAGCCGCAAGTGCTCGCGCATTTGCGCGAGCTTGTCAGGCGTGATGCTGCGCGTGAGCCGCGCAATGACTGCGGGTTCGATCACCCTGCGCGCTTCGAAAACATCGCGCGCCTGGTCCACCGAAGGCTTCGCGACGAACCAGCCTTTCTTCGGATACACCTCGACGATCTGTTCATATGCAAGCCGGCTCAACGCGTCGCGCACACGTGCCCGGTTCACGCCGAAGATACTGGCCAGACGTTCTTCGGCGAGCTTCGTGCCGGGCACGAGCCGATGCTCCAGTAGTGCGACGTAGATCTGTTCGTAAATCTCTTCGCTGGTGTTGTCGCCGTCGCCTGTCTTGCGGGGCTTGAGTTTCTGCGTTTCGCCGACGGTTTTTAGCATGTGCCGCGTCTGATGGATTGGCGCATGTCGAAAGAGACATGCCGATGGTCAGGCTCGCTTCGCCCGACCGCTTACCGCACGAACGGATGTTCCTTGATCCAGTGGTTCGCAATGTCGATACGCCGCGTGACCCACACGTCCTCGTGCTTCATCACATGATCGAGGAAACGCTGGAGACCCGCCGCGCGCGCCGGATGACCGATGAGCCGCATATGCAGCCCGACCGACATCATCTTCGGTTGTGTCGCGCCTTCGCTATACAACATGTCGAAGCTGTCGCGCATGAATTCGAACCACTGATTGGCCGTGCCTACCGACCCGGCGAACTGACCGTCGTTCGTGGTCAGCGAGTAGGGTATCACCAAATGCGGCTGGCCCTGAACCACCTTCCAGAAGGGCAATTCATCGCCGTAGTAGTCGGAATCGTAGAGAAAGCCGCCTTCCTCGACGAGCAGCCTTCTCGTGTTTACCGAAGGCGAATAGCGGCAATACCAGCCGTACGGACGCTCGCCCGTCGTGCGCTCAAGCGACTCGATCACGCGGCGAATATGCTCGCGTTCCTCTTCCTCGCTCAGGTCGTAATGCTTGATCCAGCGCCAGCCGTGACTGCACACGTCGAAGCCTGAATGGCGTATGGCTTCCGCTGCCTGCGGATTGCGTTCGAGCGCCAGCGCGCAGCCATACACGGTGAGCGGCAGGCCGCGCTCCCGAAAAAGCCGCATGAGGCGCCAGAACCCCACGCGGCTGCCGTATTCGAAGAGACCTTCGGCTGCAAGATCGCGGCCGCGCACGCCGGAGTTCAAGCCGTGCGATTCGGTGAACCAGGTCTCGGTGGCGGCTTCGCCATCGCCGATGGAAGGCTCCGAGCCTTCCTCGTAATTCATCACGAAGTTGATGGCGATACGCGCGTTGCCCGGCCATCGCGCGTGGGGTGGATGCGCGCCATAACCGATGAAATCGCGATCGAGATCCATGCTGCACTCCTGTGTCGTGTCGTGGTGTTTCGAAAGGATGAGCGGGCTCAAAGCATCACGTCGCCGCCATTGGGCGAGAGCGTCTGACCGATGAAATACGCGCCGCCCGTTTCCGATGCGAGCAAGAGCGCGGTGGGGGCGATCTCGCCGGTTTCACCGAAGCGGCCGACGGGAAGCTGCGCGAACTTCATCGCGCGCCATTCGTTTGTGAAGCTCGCGAGCATCGCGGTTTCGACGGGGCCCGGCGCAATGGCGTTGACGGTCACGCCGTGCGGCGCGCCTTCGTAGGACAGCGCGCGCGTGAGGCCGACCACGCCCGCCTTCGACGCGCAATAGTGGCTCATGTCGTACGTGCCCTTGTACGCGAGTTGCGAGGCGATGTTGATGACGCGGCCGTACTTCCGCGCGATCATGTCCGCGAAAAACTGCTTGGTGACGAGGAACGTGCCGCGCAGATTCACGGCCATCATGCGGTCCCATTCGTCGATGGACAGATCGACGAACGGCGTCTCGCCGCTGATTCCCGCCGCATTCACGAGAATATCGACGGGGCCGAGATGCTCGCGGCTCCATGCGTTCAGGCGCGCGACGGCATTGGCATCGGTGACGTCGCATTCGGTCACGGCGGCTTCTGCACCGCTGGCGGCGAGTTCGTCGGCGAGTGCTTGCGCGCCGGCTGCATCGCCGATATGCGAAATGCCGACCTTCGCGCCCTGAGCCGCGAACAGTTGCACGATGGCGCGGCCGATACCCGTGTTGCCGCCGGTCACGAACGCCGTGCGGCCCTTCAGCGAGAACGATTCCATGCTGATGCTCCTCCTTGATTCGATCATGCGGTTTCGGCCGATGTTTCGGCGAGCCATTGCGCGTAAGCGCGAATGCCCGCTTCGAGGTCGAGGCGCGGCCTGTAACCCAAGTCCGTGGCCGCCGCCGAAATGTCGAAGCGTTCCTGATTCTCGTCGAGCGGATCGGGACCGGGCGCGAGTTCGATATCCGCGCCGGGCATCACGCGGCGTACGATATCCGCCACTTCGCCGAGCGTCGCGCGCACGCCACCGGTGATGTTGTAGGTGCGGCGCGGCAGCGACGGCGCATCGAGCGCGGCGACGAGCGCGGCGGCGGCATCGTCGACATGAATGTACTGGCGATGAAAGTCGAAGCCGAACGGCACGCGCGTCGGCTGCTTCGCCATGGCGTCGGTAAGCATGCGGCGGATCATGCAGTCGGTCGTGCGATGCGGGCCGTACACCCACGACAGCCGCAGACTCACGCCATCCACGCCGTATTGCCGCGCGTAGGCGCTGACGAGTTGCTCGCCGCAGACCTTGCTTGCGCCGTAAAGACTGGCGGGCGCGAGCACGACGTCTTCGGGGACGGGACCAGGCGGCGTATCGCCATAAGCGCTCGTCGACGAGCAATACACGAAGCGGCGCGCGCCATGTATGCGCGCTATTTCCAGCATGTTGGCCGTGCCGCCGATGTTCACGTCGAACATGGCGGCGGGGTTATCGCGCGCGACCATCGGCCCGGAAAACGCACCGCAATGAATGACGCCCGACACGCCGCCGCGCGCCAGCGCATGCAGTCCGTGCACGTTGCGCAGATCGCACTCGGCGACGGTGACATCGTCTATGCGCAACCCGCCGCTGCGATCCATCGCGACGACTTCATCGCCACGCGCGTTTAAAAGCCGGACCACCGCGCGGCCCACGAGCCCCGCCGCGCCCGTTACGATGATTCTCTGCGGCACGCTCATTGTCTTTCTCCCGCGACATCGAGATGGTGAACCGTCTTTGCGACTTCCTCTATCGGCAACTCGGCCTTCAGGAGCTTGCGCGTGTACTCTTCGACCGGCCGCTCGAATACGGTTTCAGCCTCGCCAGTTTCGATGATCCTGCCGTTGCGCATGACCGCGACATAGTGCGCGAGCGAGCGCACGGAGTTCAGATCGTGCGTGATGAACAAGGCGGACAAGCCCATCTCTGCCTGCAGATTACGCACGAGGTCGATGATCTGCGCACGCACGCGAATATCGAGCGCGGTCGTGCATTCATCGAAGACGACGAAGTCGGGATTGGCCGCGAGCGCCCGCGCAATGCCCACGCGTTTCTGTTCGCCCGCCGTCAACTCATGCGGATACGCAGTCGCGCGCCGTCGCGACAGATTCACGAGATCGAGCAGATGCAGCACGCGCGCCTCGCGGTCGGCGCGCGTGAGCTTCTCGCCGAGCGCGAACGGCTCTGCAATCAGATCGCGGACCTGCCAGCGCGGATTGAGCGATACATAAGGCTCCTGGAAGACCATCTGCATGCGCCGCCGCACGGCCCGGAACGCGCGCTCCGACAGATCGAGCGTGTTCACGCCATCGAAGCGAATCACGCCGGAGTCCGCATCGAGCAGACGCAACAAGCATTGGCCGGTCGTCGTCTTGCCCGAGCCGCTTTCGCCGACGAGCGCGAGGGTTTCGCCCTTCGCGATGGCGAAGGACACATCGTCGATCGCGCGCACGACGGCATGATTGCGGTCCGAGACGAAGGTCTTCACCAGGTGTTCGACTTCGAGCAAAGGACGGCGCGCGGCGGCCTTGTCGGCGTCCGTGCGCAGATCGGGTTCGCGCGGCGCGGGGCGCGCTTTCGCGGCATCGAGCAACTCGCGGCTGTACGGTTCTTGCGGGCTGCGCAGAAAAGGTCCGACCGAAGCGAGCTCGATCAGCCGGCCGTCTTTCATGATCGCCACGCGGTCGCAATAGTTGGCGACAACGCCGAGATCGTGCGTGACCATCACGACGCCGAGGCCCAGATCACGGCCCTTCTGCGCGAGCAGATCGAGCACCTGCAACTGGATTGTCGCGTCGAGACCGAGCGTGGCGTCGTCGGCGAGCAAGACCTTGGGCTGGGCGATCAACGCCATCGCAATGACCACGCGCTGCGCCATGCCGCCCGATAGTTCGTGCGGATAAGCATGCGCGCGCGCTTCCGGATTCACGATCCCCACTTGCTTAAAGAGTTCGATCGCCTCGCGCCACGCCGCCTGCCGTCCAATGCGTTCATGCACGCGCAACACGCGCACGATCTGCGCGCCGACCGTCTCCACCGGATCGAGCAGCATCTTTGCATTGGTGCCGATCAGCGCGACCTCGCCGCCGCGAAAGCGCCGCTTCTCGCGCGCGGGCATGTCGAGCACGGATTGCCCCGCGAGCATCACCCGCCCGCCGTCGATGTGTCCGCCCTCCGGCAACAGGTCGATGATCGAGCGAGCCAGCACCGACTTGCCCGCGCCGGTTTCGCCGACGATGCCGAGAATCTCGCCCTGGCGCAGCGTGAAGCTCACTTCATCGAGAACGCGGCGGGCGGGAGTCTCGCCGAACGAGACGGTGAGCCGTTCGACTTCCAGCAGCACGGGTCGCGAAGACGCGTTCATTGCTCACCTCGCGAAACGGGTTCTGCAATACGTTTGACGGCGTCGCCGAGAATGGCGAAGGTCAGCACGGACACGATGATGGCAAGGCCCGGAAAGAGCGCCGCCCACCACACGCCGAGAATCATTTGCTGCGCGCCGTTGGCGACCATCAAGCCCCATTCGGGCGTCGGCATGCGCACGCCCGCGCCGACGAACGAAAGACCCGCGGTTAGAAGAATCGCCATGCCGATGCTGATCGAAACCTGCACGATGGCTGGCGTGATCGCGTTCGGCAGAATGTGGCGGAACATGATGCCCGCGTCCGTCGCGCCGCTGCAACGCGCCGCGCTGATGAACGGGCGGTCGCGCAACGAGAGCACTTCGGCGCGGATCAGGCGCGCGAACATCGGAATGAAAAGCACGGCGAGCACGATCGCCACGTTCCAGATTTCCTGGCCCATGACCGACACCAGCGCCATGCCGATAACGAACACCGGAAACGACTGAATGAAGTCGAACACGCGCATCACGAGTGTGCTCAACATATTCCGGTAGTAGCCGATGAAAAGACCAATCGGCACGCCGATCACGAAGGCAATCGCCACCGCCGTCACGCTGATCAGCAGGTTGATGCGCGTTGCGTAGATCACGCGCGAGAGAATGTCCATGCCCGATACATCGGTGCCGAACCAGTAGTGCCACGAAGGCGCCTTCAGAATGTTGGACGGGTCCGCTTCTATTGGCGAATGCGGCGCGATGAGCGGCGCAAACACGATCAGCACGATCTGCAGCACGAGCAGCGCAAGCCCGAAGATCAGCGCTTTGTCGAGACGCTGGCGAAAAGCGGAGAGCGCATTCATCGGTTTCATATTTCGATCCTCGGATCGGCGAGTCCGTAGAGGACGTCCACCGCCGTGTAGACGAGCAGAATGAAGGCCGCCGCGACGAGCACGAAACCCTGCAACGCGGGATAGTCGCTGTTCATGACGGCCTGCACCGCGTATTGCCCGAGGCCGCCCCACGCGAAGATGGTCTCCACGAGCACGGCCGCGCCAAGCAGGAAGCCGAACAGAAAACCGATCATGGTGATGATGGGCGGCAAGCTGTTGCGCAGCGCGCTTCGCACGAGCATGGGCTCGGAAAGCCCGGACGCGCGCGCATGGCGGATGAACTCGCTGCGATAGATGCCGTCGAAAGTCGAACGCGTGAGCTTCATCAGGCCGCCCATGTTGACGATGGTGAGCGTGAGCACCGGCAGCCACAGATGCGCAACCGCCGAGCGCCACGCTTCCCAGTCGCCGGCAATCACGCTGTCGATGGTGTAGAAGCCGGTGACGGTGGGCGGCGGCGTGACGAATGAATCGACGCGTCCGAACGGCGCGGGCGCAATGCCCGCCATATGAAAGAGCGCGTAGATGAGGAGGAGCCCGACCCAGAAGTCCGGTATCGCGCCGGCGGCAAGTCCGTAGACGCGGCTCGCGCGATCCACCAGTCCGCCCGGCCGCACCGCCGAGGTCACGGCGATTCCAACGCCGAGCACGACGGTGAGGATCATCGAATAGGTGATGAGTTCGAGGGTGGCGGGCACGCGTTGCAGCAGATCCACGGTGACGGGGTTCGAGGTGAACATCGAGGTGCCGAGGTCGCCGTGCATCAGCGCGACGAGATAGCCGCCGAATTGCGACCATACCGTGCCGTTGAGATGCAGCTTCTCGCGCAACGATGCAATGGCGTCTGGCGTCGCCATGTTGCCGAGCATGAGCAACGCGGGGTCGCCCGGCAGGAGGCGGATCAGCAGGAAGGTCGCGAACATCACGCCGAACATCTGCGGGATGAGAATGCCGATCCGCGCGACGACGATGCGAAGCGGTCGCGGCGCCGAACGCCACGCGGTGAAGAGGGACATCGCGAACTCCTTCAGGAGGATCGCGCCGCGAAGACGCCGCCGGCTTGCGCGGCGGCGTCACGGCGTCAGGACCTCAGTTCTTGGAAAAGTCGTACCAGGTATTGCCGTTGGTCGTGTTCCAGCTATAGCCCTTGATGTTGGCGCGCGTGGCAAGCTGATAACCCGGATTGATGAGGAACACCCACGGTGCTTCGCCCATCACGAGTTGCTGCACGCGCTCCATCGAAGTCTTGCGCTTGGCTTCGTCGGTCATCGAAAGACTGTCGTTGATGAGCTTGTCGACTTCCGCATTCTTGTAATGCGAATAGTTGATGAGCGACGCGCTGTTGAGCCAGAGATTCGTCACGTACGCGGCATCCGGCACGATAGCCATGTCGCGGAAGAAGTACATGGGAATGGTGCCCTTCGAATAGCGCTCGACGAGCGTCGATGCAGGCAGCTTCTGCAATTCCACGTCCACGCCGATCTTCGAGAAAGCCGTCTTCAGGATGATCGCCAGTTCTTCCTCGGTCTGGTCGCCGGTGGGATAGCCCAACTGCGTTTTGAAGCCCTTCTCATAACCCGCTTCCTTCAGCAAAGCACGCGCTTTGTCGAGGTCCTCGGTGTAGTGGTAGTACTGATCCGTGTACGCGGGATAGATCTCCGATACCGGGCTCTTGGTGGGCCGCGCCGTGCCGTAGAACACGGACTTGAGGATCTGCTCGCGCGGCACCGCGTAGTTCAGCGCCTGACGCACCTTGTCGTTGTTGAAGGGCGCAACGGCGTTGTTCATTTCCACGCGCTGAATGTAGTTGCCGTAGACCTTCCACACTTTCACGCCGGGCATTTTTTCGAGCGTGGCCTGTTCGCGCGGCGCGAGCCATTCGGCCACATCGACGGCGCCCGCCTGCAACGCCGCGAGGCGGTTGGCCGACGTCGGCATCTCGCGGAACACGATACGCGTGAGCTTCGGCGCGCCGCGATAGTAGTTCTTGTTGCTCTCGTAGACCACTTCCTGGCCGGGCGAATACTTCGTGACCTGATACGGCGCGAACGATGCCGAATGGCTCGCGAGCCAGCGCGATCCCCACGGGTCGTCCGGCGTGATGTGCTTCTTGATCTCGACCGAATCGATAATGCCGAGATCGTTGTTCACCCACAGCCGTTCGATCAGCGGCGACGAACCCGGCAGCGTGACCTTCACCGTGTGGTCGTCTATTTTCTTGAAGGCCGTGTCGAAGTCGGTGATCTTCAGCACCTGCGTCATGTACCAGCGAAACGTGGCCTTCAGATTCCAGCCGCGCTGGAAGGTCCACATGACGTCGTCGGCGGTGAGCGTGTTGCCCGCATAGCTCTTGACGCCGGGGCGCAGATGGAAGGTGATCGAAGTCTTGTCGGGCGAAGTCTCCCAGCTTTCGGCGAGCGCACCCTTGAGCTTGCTGAAGTCCTCGACGGTCACGCCGTTTTCACCCGGCTTCATCTCATAGGTGAGCAAGCGTTCGAACACGTTGCGGCGCGCCTCGTGACTGGCTTCGGTCGGCGGATATTCCTGATCCAGCGACTCCGGCGTGCGCGGCCCGGCCACGACCAGAACCGAATTGTTGTTCTGCGCGAAGGCGGGCATGGCAAGCGCGCCGATGCCGAGCGCGGCGGCCGCCGCGATAAGCCGCGCAAGCTGGATGGAACCCGCTCGCGTCAATGCGGACGCGGGCTTGGCGTCGTAGGTTTGCGACATGACACGCTCCTTGCGTGAAGATGAGACCGGTGGAATCGGATGGAACCGTTGATGCGAACTCGAAACAGACGCGTCGCGCTTCATCGCGCCGCGCGGCCGGCAGGTTTGGCCGGAACGATGGTGGGCAGGCCGCGCGGCAAGAAGCGTCCGCGTCCCGGCGTGCCGAAGTAGCGCCTTCCGTCCCACACGACTTCGCCGCCCGCGATGGTGTAGGCCGGCCAGCAATCGAGCGAGCGGCCTTCGTATGGCGTGTAATCGACGGCGTGATGCAGCATGGCGTTGGTCAGGCGCACGGGGTCGTCGGGATGCTCGTCCCAGATCACGAGATCGGCATCCGAACCGATCGCGATGGTGCCTTTGCGCGGATGCAGCCCGTAGGTCTTCGCGGGGTTGGTCGCGGTGAGTTCGACGAAGCGGTTGATCGAGATGCGCCCGGTCATCACGCCTTCGGAATAGAGCAGCGGCAGTCTCGTTTCAATGCCCGGAATGCCATTCGGAATATACGGGAACGCGACTTCCTCGCCGCCCGGCTTCTTGCCCGTGGGACTTTCGAACGAGAAGGGTGCGTGGTCGGACGAGAACACGGTGAACGTGCCGTCCGCGAGCGCGCTCCAGATCGCTTCCTGACTATCGCTGTCGCGCGGCGGCGGACTGCACACACAGCGCGCGCCTTCGTAGCCGTCGTCCATGCCGAGGTCCTCGGCCGTGAGAAACAGATATTGCGGGCAGGTCTCGGACAGCACCTTGAGGCCGCGGCTTCGCGCCCATTGAATCTGCTCGACCGCGTCGCGCGCGGAGACATGCACGAGCAGCATTGGCACGTTGACGAGTTCGGCCAGGCTGATGGCGCGATGCGTGGCTTCGCGCTCCACGAGCATGGGACGCGAGGCGGCGTGATAGCGCGGCGCGGTGAGACCCGCGTCGAGCAGGCTTTCGGTGAGCCACGCAATGCACTCGCTGTTTTCCGCGTGGATCATCGCCATGGCGCCGTGCGCGCGGGCCAGCGCGAGCAGCCGCAGAATCTGGCCGTCGTCGAGCTTCATGTCGTCGTAGGTCATGTAGATCTTGAACGACGTGTAGCCCTCCGCGATGAGCTGCGGCAACTCATTCGCCATGACGTCCGGCGTCGGGTCCGAGACGATCAGGTGAAAGCCGTAGTCGATGCTCGCCCGTCCCTCCGCGCGCCGGTGATAGTCGTCCACGGCCGCGCGCAGCGTTTGCCCTTTTTGCTGCGCCGCGAACGGGATGATCGTCGTGGTGCCCCCGCAGGCCGCCGAGCGCGTGCCGGACTCGAAGTCGTCGGTCATGCGGGCGGGCGGCGCGATGGGCTGATCCAGATGGCAATGCGCGTCGATGCCGCCGGGCGTGGTGATGCGGCCTTGCGCGTCCACTTCACGCTTGCCCGCGCCGAGCGACAAACCCATCTGCACGATGCGGCCGTCCTTCACACCTATGTTGGAGAGGAACGTATCGCTTGCGGTGGCGACTTGGGCGTTGCGAATCACGAGGTCGAATTCTGCGTCCATGCATGCTCCGGTGTAGCGGGCGTTGTTGACATGTTCAAGTAAACTACACCGAAAAATAGCGTGTCAAAAATACTTTTGTTGTCAACAACGTTGTTGACTAGATTTCCAGCCGATCAGCGGCAACGCGCGCCGGGACGTTCAACGGTCCGGGCGCGCGTGGTTTTGTGAGGAAGGAAGGGTTTGAAGCGGAGGGCGTTGAGTCTTACCAGATCAAAGCGGACTGAATGCCGCGAGTTCCCCGACGTAACGCTTGGCCAGCGGCCGTGCGAATTCCCCGCGCTTGGCGGTATTGAGCTTCAACGTGACGAGCGCCTCGCACCACTTGAGCGCGGCCGTCACACCGTCGATGACGGGCACGCCCAGCGTGTCCTGCAACTCCGCGCACAGATCGGCCATGCCCGCGCAGCCCAGCACGATCGCCTCGCTGCCGTCTTCGTCGAGTGCGCGCCGGCATTCTTCGAGGATCGTGGCGCGCGCGGCCGAACCGGGCGTTTCGAGTTCGAGCACGGCGAGTTCGGTTGCGCGCACGTTGCGGCAAAAGCGCTCCATGCCGTAGCGCTGCGCGAGATGCCAGGCAAGTCCACGCGTGCGTCCGAGCGTCGTCACCACGGAAAAGCCCGGCGCAAGCACGCTCGCGGCATGCATCGCCGCTTCCGCGATGCCTATCACCGGTCCGCGCGCGAGTTCGCGTGCGGCGTAGAGGCCGGGGTCGCCGAAGCAGGCGATCACGTACGCGTCGCAGCCTTCTTGCTCGCCCCGCGCCACTTCCAGGAGGAGGCCGGGCGTGGCGAGCGCATCGTCGTAATGGCCTTCGATCGAAGGCGGGCCCATTGTCGGACTGACCGCCACGACTTCCGTGCCGGGCGAAGCGACCGCGCGCGCGCAGCGGGCCATCGCGTCGGTCATGCCTTGCGTCGTGTTGGGATTGATGAGCTTGATGCGCATGACTTCCTTTCGTTCGATTCGTGGCCTGAACTCAAGCGCCGCCCAAAAGCCGGGTCAGCGCGAGCGCGACGGTCTTCGTCGCAATACGCATGTCTTCGAGCTTGACGTGCTCGTCCGCGCGATGTCCGTTCGCTTCCAGCAGCGTGCGCGGCCCCGCGCCATAGATCACGGTCGGCACGCCCGCTTCGCAATAAAGACGCGCGTCGGTATAGAGCGGCACGCCTTCGGCCGGTATGTCGATGCCCATGATCGTGAGCGCCGCGTCCTGCAACGCGTGCGTGAGACGTTCCGCGCCCGGCAGCGTGCGCATGGGCGTCGCGGCCAGCACTTCGCGCGTGGTGATGGTGATGCCCGGCAGTTCGCGCGCCGCATCGCGCACGACGCTTTCCAGGCGTTCACGCGCGCGCGTCGGATCTTCCTCGGGCACGATGCGCCGGTCGAGCCGCAGCCTCACGCGGTCGGGCACGACATTGGTGTTGATGCCGCCTTCGATCAGTCCGACGACGAGCGTCGGATGCTCGATACCGGGCGTGGCCGAGCGAATCTCCTGCAACTCGCGCCGATGCACATACAGCGTGTTCAGCACGACGGTTGCGGCTTCGAGCGCGTCGTGTCCGGTATCGGGCCGCGCCGCATGCGCCGACTTGCCGCTCACCGTGACTTCCAGATGCAGGCAGCCGTTGTGCGCAACCGTGATGGCGTAGCTGAAGCCCGCGCAGATGGCGTAATCCGGCTTGACGATGCCTTCGGCAAGCAACCATCCCGGCCCGAGCAGACCGCCGGTTTCCTCGTCGTAGGTGAGATGCAGCTCGATCGTGCCTTTGAGGTCAACGCCGCTTTCGACCAGCGCCTTCAACGCGAACGCATACGTGGCGAAATCCGACTTCGATACCGCCGCGCCGCGCCCGTATAACGCGCCCTCGCGAATCTGCGCGCCGTACGGGTCGCTCGACCACCCCTCGCCGGGCGGTACCACATCGCCATGCGCGTTGAGCGCGATGACAGGTCCAACGCCAAAGCGTTGCCGCACGACGAGATTCGTGACGCTCTGCATGCCCGCCGCCTCGACGAGCGTTTGCGGCACCGCGTGACGTTCGACTTCGAAGCCGAGCGCTTCGAGCAGCCCGGCAGTCATGTGCGCGTGCTGCGCGCAGTCGCCGGGCGGATTGTCGGAAGGCTTGCGCACGAGCGCCGCGAGAAATTCCACTTGCGCTTCGAAGCGCGTATCGATCGATTGTAAAAGCGCCTGCACGTTCGGTCTCCGCATCAGATGCGCGACGACGGCGCGTAAAACGGCTCGCGCGGCGTCTCGCTTTCGCCGGTCAGATAGCCATCATAGAACGCCTTGACGTGCGGAAACACGGCGCGCCCCAATTCGCGGCGCGCGGTCTCTTCAGGGCTGCGCGGCTGCGAGAGCGTACGCGCGATGTCTTCGAGCACCGCATCGCGATCCATACGCGTGAAGCGGCCTTCGCGATACACCACTTCGCCACCGATCATCACGGCATCGACGGCATTGGTCTTGGCGCGCATCATCAACGCGTCGAGCATGGGAATGTCGTCGTCCTGATACGGCCACGTCGCGGTCTTGTAGTTCATCAGCACGAGATCGGCGAGACGCCCCTCTTCGAGCCTGCCGATACGCGCACCGAACGGCGTCGTACGCGCGCCGTCCTCGCTTGCCATCTTGAGAATCTGCGGGCATGTCGGCACGTCGTCGTCCATGCCCGGCGTGCGGTGAACGTTGAGCGCAAGACGCATCTCCTGAAGTATGTCGCGATCTTCGTTGATGCCCGCTTCGTCGAGCCCCATGCCGACCGTCACGCCATGCCGCGCAAACGCGTTAAGCGGCGCGACGCCGCTGCGCAGCCGGAAGTTCGAACTGCAGTTATGGCAGATGCAGGTGCCCGTATGCGCGATGGTCTCGATGTCCGCCTCGGTGAGCCAGACACCGTGGCCGAGCGTGAGCGAAGGACCGAGCAGGCCCAGATCGTTCAGATGGCCGACTGCCGTCTTGCCCGAGCGACGCCGCGCATATTCCTTTTGATACGCGGTTTCGACCAGATGCATGTGCATGGGCACGCCGTGCCGTGCCGACTTCTCCTTGAGCGCGAGCAGCGTGTCGTCGCTGCACCAGTGAAGGTTGGCCGGCGCGAGCTGAATGGCCGTTAGCGCATGGCCTTCGTTCTCGCGCGTGAGGGTATCGAAGAGTTGCAGGTAATCCGCGAGCGGAATGCGAAAACGCCGCAGATGCGCCCGCAGCTTATCGCCGGTTTCGGACGGCAGGCGGCTGCAAAAGTCGTCGTCGGCTTCGTAGACGAGCAGGTTCTGATCGCGCACCGCGAAGCTGTACGACGCGCGCATGCCGAGATCGCGATACGCATCGAGCACGCGCGACGCGGCCCGATGGATGGCATCGAGCGGACCGGGACGCCAGCCGTGAATATGCTGCACGGTCGTGATGCCCGAGGCGATCATCTCGAAGGCGGAGTAGAGCGTGTCCAGATACAAGTCGATATCGCGTGCCCCCATGCGGCTCGCGAACCAGAGTTCGAGCGCATGGTCCGGCGAGCCGAGTTGCACCGGCGTGAGCCCGACATGATGGTGGCTGTTGACGAAGCCCGGCATCAGCACCGTGTCGGGCGAACCGAGGCGCAGCGCGTGCGGATACTTCTGCACCATCGCATCGCGCGGGCCGATCTCGACGATCACGCCATCGCGTTGATACAGCGCCGCGTCGCGCACCACCTCGGCCGCATGCCGGTCGGCCGCGCCTTTCACAATCCATCCTGCCACGATCAATGATTCGGACATCGCGTTCTCTGCTCTCTCGAAGTGAATGGGGAAAATCAGAACGACGGCGTGCCGTATAGATCGGTCCGCCGATGCGCGTAATAATTGAGCCGACCCCGCGTGCGCGCGATATCCGTGTGCACGAGCGTCGCGCTCACGATGCCTGCGCCGAGCATGCCGGACCTTCGCGCGAGCACCGCTCCATCGGCCGCGATCACACACGATTCGCCGAAGTTGTCGATACGCGCGTCATCGAGAAACTCGTCGCCGGCCTTGTTCGCGCACAGCACGGCGAGGCCGTTTTCGCGGGCATGCGTGCGCATTTCGCCGACGAAGAAGTCCATGTCGTCGCCGCCGCTGCCCGCCACCGGCACGATCACGAGGTCCGCGCCTTGTGCCCGCAGCGCGCGCCAGCACTCGGGAAAACGCCGGTCGTAGCAAACCAGCACGCCCACGCGCCAGACACCGACGTTCACCACATGCAGACCCGAGCCGGGCGTGAAATGCGCGGGCTCGTCATAGCCGGGCGGGGGATCGTCGCCGACGGGCAAGTGCAGCTTGCGGGCAACCGGGCTTGCATTCGCACGCAACGATAAGCCTTTGGCATCGAAGCCAAGCACAGCGTTGTGATAGCAACCGCTCGCGGGATCGTGCTCGTAGAACGGCACGATGAGCGCGGCATCGCATTCCTTTGCGAGCGCGGCCCACTTATCTGCGAAAGCGCCTTGCGCGGGATTCGCCCATTCGCGATAACGTCCCGCAGGCGAGCCCGCGAAATACGGCACCGTCGCGAGTTCCGGCAGCGCGATGAGACGCGCGCCTTCGTTTGCGGCGCGGCGGACGGCATCGAAAGCGATGGCCGCGTTGTGCGCGAGATCGGTGGTGCAGGGCGGCGATTGAATCGCGGCTACGCGAAGCACGTCGTCGGTCACTTGATGCGCTCCTGCTCCGCGAACGCGCGGTCAACTTCGTCGCGCAACAGGTCGGTCAATCGATCGGCGAGCGCGTGAAAGGCCGGGCTGCGCGAATCGCGTGGACGCGGCATGTCGACGGGAATGATCGTCTTAATCCGCCCGGGCCGCGCCGTGAACACGACGATACGATCCGCGAGCGCAATGGCTTCGTCGATATGATGCGTGACGAAGACCATCGATACGCCCGCTTGCCGCCACACCTGAATCAGAAAGTCCTGCATGCGGGCGCGCGTTTGCACATCGAGTGCGGCGAAGGGTTCATCGAGCAGCAGGATTTCCGGCTTGAGCGCAAGCGCGCGCGCCACGGCCGCGCGCTGCCGCATGCCGCCCGACAACTGATCCGGCCGCTTGTCGATGGCTTCGGAAAGTCCCACGCGTTCGAGAATCTCCTGCGCGACCTGGCGGCGGCGATCCTTCGGCACATGCTGCATCTTCAAGCCGAACGTGACGTTCTCGCCAACCGTGAGCCATGGATAAAGCGACGCCTCCTGAAACACGAGCCCGCGATCCGTGCCCGGCGCATGCACTTCCGCGCCGCCGCACACAATGCGGCCTTCGGTCGCCTGTTCGAGTCCCGCCATGAGAAAGAGCAGCGTGCTCTTGCCGCATCCGCTCGGACCCAGAAAGACGACGAACTCGCCGCGCGCTACTTCGAGGTCGATGTCGCGTAAAGCCACGAACGGTTCGCCGTCCGTCTGCCACGTCTTGCCGACGCCCGTGCAGGTCACGAGCGGCGGCTGGCCGCGGCGCTTCGGTGCAACGTCGGCAAAGGCTTGTTCGGTCATGTCATTTCCTCAGGCCGCTTTCCGGCACCCAAAACAGCACTTTGCGCTGCACGATGCGCAACAGGTAATCGAACGCGAAACCGAGCACGCCGATCAGCGTCATCGTGAAGAACGAAAGGCTCGCGTTGAAGGTATTGCGCGAGAGCATCACCACTTGTCCGAGCCCGCTGCCCACGCCGGTCGCCTCCGCAATCAGCACGACCATCCACGCGCCGAACAGGTTCATGCGCAGCACCATGAAAAGCGACGGCAGAATCGCGGGCAGGATCACATGGCGAAACGTCTGCGCGCGCGTGGCGCCCATTACGGCGGCCACGTTCAGCTGCGTGCGGCTCACGCTGTCTATTTGTCCGATGGTCGATACCGTCATCACGAAAAAGAGCGAGATGAAGACCATGAACACCGCTGGCCCATTGCCGATGCCGAACAGAAAGATCGCGACAGGCAGCCACGCAATGGGCGAGATCGGCGCAAGCAGCGTGATGGTGGGCAGCGTGAGATTGCCGAAGAGACGAAAGTAACGGATGGCCACGCCCATCGCCACCGCGCAAACGAAGCCGAGCGTGAGACCGGCGAGCACGCGCAAGGTAGTCGCGACGATGGTCATCGCCAGCGCGCCGAAGGCCGTGCCGCTCGACTGCTCGCCGATCACATCGCTCGACAAAAAGTACTGCGCCTGCGAGCCGAAGTTGCGCAAAAAGATATGCGGCGGCGGCAGCAAGAGTGGATCGGCCCAGTGCAGCGCCCAGGCCGCTTCCCACACGGCGATGAAGCACGCAAGCGAAGCGATGCCCCACAGAAGCGGCACGATGCGCGCAAGGAGCGGCGCGCGCCGCGCCCGCGCGCGTCCATCGGCGGTCTTGTCGCTCGCGCGCTTCAGGCGGGAAGTGGCGTATCCCATGAGGCTGCTCATGCGGTCTTTCGCTGCAATTGCGCGTACAGGTCGCCGTTTTCCTTGATGACTTCGGTGAGCGGCCCCCAGTCGAACATGTCCTTGCCTGGCAGCTTCTTGATGTAGCGAAGCTCCTTCAGATTTTCCGCGCGGCCGAGGATGAACGCTTCGTTGCCACGCTGATCGATCATCGGCGGCTGCTTGGTGGCGGCGTCGAGCGTGGCGTCGTAGCTCGTCTTGAAGTATTTGCCGACGGTGTCCTTCACGGCGGTCGCGCGATCCTGTTCTTCCTGATGCTGCGCGACCATCATGGCCTTGATGAGCGACTTCACGGCATCGCGATTCTCGTGCAGCAACTTCTCGCGCACCGCGAGCACGCAGTCGGAATAGTTCGCGCCGTACACATCGACGCCATTGGAAAGCATGACCGAACCCGCGCGCGACTTCAGCGCCTGCGTGGCGTACGGCTCGATATGGCACATCGCATCGATATTGCCCGCGATGAACGCCTGCGCCAGTTCCGGCGACGTGCCGAAGTAGCGCACCTTGACGTCCTTGAAGCTCATGCCCGCTTTCTTCAGATAGTCGTAGGGCAGCATTTCGAGCGTATCGGCCTGGAACGTACCGATGGTCTTGCCGCGCAACTGCTCCGCCGACGTGATGCCCGGCTGCGCGACGATCACGCAGCCCTGCACGCCCGATCCCGCGACGACCTTGATGGGCGCGCCCGCATCGTAGAGCGTCATGAAGTTGGTGTACGGCACGACGCTCACATCCACCACGCCCGCGCCGAAGAGCGCCGCGATGTCGGCGTTGGTCGGCGTGGTCACGAAATCGAGCGTCACGCCTTGCGCCAGATTGCGCTCCTTCACGAGAAAGAACGGGCAATTACAGAGGCCCGTGCCGTGCGTCGCCTTGAGCGTGAGACCGCCGGCCGCGCTGGCGTTGGTGAGCCATGCGCCGCCGAGCATCGCGCCGCCCGCCATGCAGGCACTGCGCGCAAGAAAGTCGCGCCGCTCGTGGCTGATTGCGCTAAGACGCAGCGATGCCGCGTTTTTATCGATGAATTTCCTGAACATCGTGATATCCCCGTCAAATTGAACAAAGGCGTTTCATTGGAAAATCGGTCCGGACTTGAGCAAGCCGTCGAGCAGATCGAGGGCGAAGATGTCGCTCAAGCGCGGCGTGATACGCATGCGTCCAAGCGCTTCGAGTGCCGATGCCCGCGCGAGCACGCTGGCGCGTAACGGCCGAATGTCGACATCGGATGGCTGACGCGCCATGCCGGCGAGCAACTCGTCATGCGAAAACTCGGGCCATCGATGCGCACTCGCGCGCAACGCGGCGTGCGGATCGCGCTCGATGAGCGCTTGCGCTTCGAGCATGCCGGCGAGCACTTCGCGCACGATGTCCGGCTGTGCCACGAGAAAACTTTCACGCGCGACGAGCAGTGTGTCGGGATAGTCGCCGCCCCATGCTTCTATGCCGTCGCAGAGCACATCGAAGCCTTGCGCCACGAGGCGCGAGATATACGGTTCCACCAGCGTCAACGCGGCAATGCGGCCGGCGAGCAGATCGCCGGCGGCGGCGGTCAGCGAGCCGAAGTGCACACACTCGACCTCGCGCATGCCGACGCCGTAAATGCGCAAGGCGTCGTAGAGCAGGGCTTCCATGGGGTCGTCGGCGAAGGTGCCCACGCGCTGGCCGCGCAGTGCCTCGACGGTCAAACCGCCTTGCCCGACCAGCGCCATGCCGAGCTTGCCGCTGCCGCCGACGATGCGCAGCGGATCGGGCAACGCGTGATCGACTAACGCTTGCGTGAAGCCCGTGGTGCCGAGTTGCGCCGCACCGGTACGCAACAGCGCGGCCGTCGATTTGAATTCGGCCAGCTCTGGTGCTTCGGCGTGAAGTCCGCGCGCTTCGAGCAAGCCCGCGTCGATGGCGACGAAGAGCGGCAGATTGGAAAGCGCACCGCCGTGCGCCAGCAACAACTTTCGCATCGTGTTCCCAGTGGTCGGGTTCGTTCCGTGAGACGTCGCGCAGCGCTTAGAGGCATCGCCCGAGAGCTTTAGCGAAGACCGTGCCACTTTTGCATACGTAAGTTGACGTTAACCGCGACTGCCTTTGTTTACTAGCGATGCAGATTATTGACTACAAAATCAGCTACGTTTGTATACGAGACTTGCTGCGGTTCAATTGGACCATTTCGCACCATCGGCGTGTAACGCTGCACCTTCGCGATGCTTTTTGGCACCAACAATGCTGCTTTTTGCTTGGTTTGTTCGGCGCTTCACAGTGCTGATACATACAATCCCGATTTGAATCGTATGCAATCTAAGCGGATAATCGCGCCAGGAATACCGCAGGACTCAGGAAGACCTCATGCCCACAGACAAGAAACGAAGCGCATCGAATGAACTCGACGTCAAAGGGTCATTCGATGGCGTTCAACGCAATCCCATCTACGAACGGTTGATGAACGCCATCGCCGAACATCGCCTGCATCCGGGGACGAAGCTCGCGGAAGACCGGCTCGCCGCCATCTTCGGCGTGAGCCGCACGGTGGTGCGCGCGGTGCTGCAACAGCTTTCGCATGAACTGGTGGTGACTATCGTGCCGAACCGGGGCGCGTTTATCGCGAGCCCGACGGTGGAAGAAGCGCGCGAACTTTTCGAGGCGCGGCGGCAGATAGAACTGCCCGTGGTCGAGAAGGTTTGCCGGTCCGCGACGAAGAAGGACATTGCGTCATTGAGGGCGCATGTCGCGCGCGAGGAAGATGCACGCAAGCGCAATGACCGGCGCACCGCTGTACGGCTCTCGGGGGAGTTTCATGTGTTGCTGGCGCAGCTTGGCGGCAATCGCTTCATCGAGCGCACCATGCGCGGTCTGCAGATGCTCACGTGTCTGACCATCCTGCTCTACAACGCGCCGACCTCGGAGGCGTGTCCGCACGACGAGCACGCGCGCCTGATCGATGCGCTCGAAGCCGGCAACGTCAAGCTGGCGCAAAAGCTCATGGTCGAGCATCTCGCGCACATCGAAGCTACTCTGCGGCTGCATACGGCGGAAGAAGAGGAGGACGATCTCGAAGCTATCCTGCTGCGTGGCGCGTAGCGTGCGATGTGTGCGATGCGTGCCGGGCGCGCGCTTTTGAACCGCGCGATACCGCACGCTCCACATTAATTTTCCGGCTTTAATGACTTCAGGGCGGCGCAGTATAGTGTGGCTGCAAGCGCCTCGCTTGCGGCGTCCGTCGAGACGCCCCACACGAATCATCACAGCAAAGGACGTCCGATGAGACTCCGCGTTGGCTACGATCTTGCCTATGAGTGTCCGCAGCCGACACCCATGATGCTGATGCTCAACACGCATTACTCGCATGCCAACGATGTGATCGTGGCGGACGTGCTTGCCACCAATCCGCCGGTGCCGATTACTCAGTATCGCGATGGTTTCGGTAATTTGTGCAGCCGGATCGTGGCGCCGCCGGGGCGTTTCGAACTGTCGACTTCCGCATTGCTCAATGTATCGGGCGAGTTCGAAACGCGTCCCGTGGATGGCCGGCAACACGCGGTGGAAGAACTGCCCGACGAGTGCCTTGTCTTTCTCCTCGGCAGCCGGTACTGCGAAACCGATCTGCTATCGGAAGCCGCCTGGCAACTCTTCGGCAATTCCGCGCCGGGCGCGGCCCGCGTGCAGGCAATCTGCGACTTCGCGCATCATCACATTACGTTCGGCTATCACCATGCGCGCCCGACCAAGACGGCCTGGGAGGCTTACCAGGAGCGCGTGGGCGTGTGCCGCGACTTCGCGCATCTCGCGGTGACGCTGTGCCGCGCGCTGAATATTCCGGCACGTTACTGCACCGGCTATATCAGCGATGTCGGCCTGCCGCCGCCTTATGCGCCGATGGATTTCGCGGCATGGTTCGAGGCCTATGTCGGCGGCACGTGGCAGGTCTTCGACCCGCGCAATAACGCGCCGCGCGTTGGCCGCGTGCTGATGGCGTACGGCCGCGATGCCGCCGATGTCGCGCTCAGCAACACGTTCGGGCAGACCACGCTCGTCAATTTTCATGTCGTTTGCGAGCCCGAGCAGGGCTATTAGAGGCGCGCCGCACGAATAGTCTGCATGGTCGGGAATGCTCAATGCTCGAATAGATGTATTAGCCATTAAAAAAGCGAGCACCATCATGCGCAAGCACCTGCCCCGTCTCCTTGTTGCGGACGACGATGCCGCCATTCGTGCGGCCTGCGCTTCAGCACTATCGCTCGAAGGCTACGATGTCCATACGGCCCAAAACGGTTGCGCCGCGCTGGCCGAGATTCGCCGGTGGCGCCCCGAGATTGCCCTGATCGATGTCGAAATGCCGCTCATGGACGGGCGCGAGGTTGCGCGTCAGTTGCGCCAGGCCGACGAGCACAAACTGACGCTTCTGATCGCCGTGACCGCGTTGTCTTCGATGGCGGAACGCGCGGCATCGATACGCGCCGGTTTCAATTACCACTTCACGAAGCCGCTCAGGTTGAGCGCGCTACTCGAAACGCTGGCGCTTCACGCCAGTTCGCTAAAAAGCGCCCGCTGATTCGAGCGCCGTCGTCAAACCGAATGGCGCGCCAGGTTGATGGTGAAGATGCACCCGACGCCCGGAAGGTTCGCCACGCTCAACACGCCGCCATATGTCTCGACGATCTTTTTGGAAATCGACAAGCCCAGGCCCAGGCCGCTCTTGTCGGCGGACTGCTGCGTGAAAGGTTCGAACATGGTGAGCGTGGAGTCGGGCGGAAGTCCGCCGCAATGGTCTTTCACGTCCATTAGAATGCGGCCGGCCACGGCATAAGCGTTGAGCGACACTTCGCTTTGCGGGCGCGTGAACTTGAACGCGTTTTGCAGCAGATTGCCGAGTGCCGAATAAAGCGCATCGCGGTCGGCGCTGACGGCAAGCGTGCTGTCGACGGGAGACACCGTGAATTTCACGCCTCGCACTTGCGCTGCCAGTTCAGCCGCGTGCGCTACCTCGGTAATGAAGTCGGCCAACGAAAACGTCGCCGCCGACGTCCCGCCGTCCGCCAATTCCTTGACGTCCGCAATGGAGCCGTCGATTAGCGTGCGCAGCGAAGCCAGGCCACGCTGAAGTACCGTTCCCGTGGCGCCCGTCAGGCTCAGACTTCCGGTTCTTGCGGCTTCGAAGGCCGTTGTCGCGATGGACAGCGCGTTTCTCAGTTCGTGTGCAAGTTCACCCGCCCGTTCCTGAGCGGCGCGCTGTTGTTCCTGATTTGTGCTTTGCGCGCGTTGATAACTGAATTCGGTGACAGCCTTCGCAATAGCGTTATCGAGACAGCGGTTTAACGTCCGATATTCATTGATCTGGAATGGCACATCGCGCTCGTGCGCCAAATCGGTAATGGCCTGACAAAGATCGCCGTAATCGTGCACGACCTGAGCGATCGTATAACCGAGCAAATGCAGCGCGTGACCATGCTGTCCGGCCGTTGCGCCCATCTCCGATTCCGTCATGATGCCGCCGGCCGCACCCGATACCGCGCGACTCGCGAGCGGATCGCTGCCTTGCTCGATGCGCAGCGTCTTGATCAATTGGTCGAGAAACATCGGTACGCCGTTTTCGAGCTGCGCATCGGAGGCTGCGCGCGTCGGGCGGCTCGCGACCTTGGCTCGACACCGCTCCACCAGCTCTGAGCGATTATTGGAGAGGAAGTTGTGCATCATGGCCTATGTCCTTGGCGCCACGCGCGTGACCGGCCGGCCATGTGGAGGAAGCAGCTATGCCAGTGAGAGTGAGAGTCAAAAGGCGCGATTGCTCGAACAAGACCGAGCGATCCGAGCCGAACCAAAGAGCGCCTTGCGCGCTCGCGCTGCAATGCTACGCAGCCGGTTCCCGAGAAAAAGTTATTTGATTCCGCGCGTCCAATGTTGCAAATCCGTGAGTGGATTCACCGTGCACTTTGCGAGATTGATAACCGCAGCCGGCATTTCGTCGGCCCCAGATCGTTTTAGTTCTATGCATGAAGATTCATTATCATGCAACTCGCACGCGAGCCGCGCACCACGTCCCTCGCATCCTTTAAATAAGCGGGAATCACCTGTTATCGGGCTCACAGCGTATTTATTAACGGCTTGCACGTTCAAACCCGCTGAATAACGTTTAACCCGCGATGCGCAAACCTTTGCGGTGCATGGCAGCGCAGATCGATCGGCTATTTGCCGCACGGTTATCCGTAAAACTTTGGTACCGCATGAGCGTGCTCTGTCACAATGTCGCGGATGAGGAGGGAAGCCGTGAATAGACCACTTTTACCGGCGGATTCGCGAGAGGCATTGGCGCGCGACATGGGCGCCGTGGCTGGAATCGGCGCGGTGCCGTCGATACTCAAGATGATCTGCGACGAAACTGGAATGGGTTTCGCGGCCGTCGCGCGCGTCACCGACTCGACCTGGACGGCGTGCGCCGTTCAGGACAACATCAATTTCGGACTGGTGCCGGGCGGACAACTCGAACTGCGCACCACGCTCTGCTCGGAATCGCGGGCCTCGCGTGCGCCGATCATCGTCGATCGGTTCAGCAGCGACACCACGTATCGCGATCATCACACACCCGCCATTTACGGTCTCGAAAGCTATATTTCCGTGCCTATCGTTTTGCCGGACGGCGAGTATTTCGGCAACCTCTGCGCAGTCGATCCGCGTCCGGCGAAGGTATCCGAGCCGCGCGTCGTGCGCATGTTCGAGGTGTTCGCAAATCTCATCGGCATGCAGCTCGCCAGCGAAAAGCGGCAATGGTCCACTGAAGCGCAACTGTTCGACGAGCGCGAGACGGCGCATCTTCGGGAGCAGTTCATCGCGGTATTGGGTCACGATTTGCGCAATCCGTTGAGCGCCGTGAGCGCGAATGGCGAATTGTTGAGCCGGCGCAAGAGCGAGCCGGATCTCGTCGGTATCGGCAATCGGCTCAAGGCGACGGCGGCGCGCATGGCGCGGCTGATCGACGACGTGCTCGATCTCGCGCGCGGCCGTCTCGGCTCGGGCATGTCGGTTAGCATCGTCGCGGTGGATGACATCGCGCCTTACCTGCGCGCGGTCGTCGACGAGCTTTGCGTGGCGAACCCGTCGCGCGCGGTGAATCGCGCCATACAGGTCGATTCCGCGGTCAGTTGCGATCTCGTCCGCATTCAGCAGTTGCTTTCAAACCTGCTCGGCAACGCGATGACTCACGGCGGCGCCGATACGCCCGTCACGGTGGAGATTGCGGTAGAGCGCGATCACCTCACGCTGTCGGTGACCAATGGCGGCGAGCCTATCGCGCCGGAGACGCTCTCAAAAGTGTTCGAGCCTTATTGGCGTCCCGCGACGAGCGCACCGGGCGGCGGGCTCGGACTCGGGCTCTATATCTGCAAGCAGATCGTCTCGGCGCACGGCGGAACGCTCGGAGTGGAATCGAGCGCCGAGATCGGCACGAGATTCACCGCGCGCATTCCGGTTCGCGCACGAGACGCTGGCTTCTAAACGGCTCAATGCGCCGCCGCAAGCTGGTTCGCGTCATCGCCCTGTTGCCAGCCGAGGCCAAGACTCTTTTGTAGCGACACGAAGTCTTTGAGCAATTCGCCCTGCGCCGCAACCACGTCCTGCTGCGCGGCGAACTGCGTGCGCTGGGCATCGAGCAGATCGATCAAGGTCGACACGCCCGCCTTGTAGCGCTGACGCACGAGGATGGCGGCGCGCTCCGACGACGCATTGACCTCTTCGAGCCGCACTAGATGCTCGCGCTGATAGCCGTAGCGCGCGAGCGCCGAATTGGCGTCCTTGAGCGCGGCCAGCACGGTCTTTTCATAACGCGCCTCGGCTTCGTCGCGCGAAGCCTTCGCGGTATCCACGCTCGCCGCCGTGCGGCCGAAGTCCAGCACGTTCCATTGCAGATACGGCACGCCGAGCCACGAGAAATTCTGCTTGCGCAGCAAATGTCCCGGGTCCGACGCCGTGAAACCGATATCGCCGAGCAACGTCACCTTCGGAAAATAGTCCGCGACATGCTCGCCGATCTGCGCATTGCTCGATGCGAGGCGCCGTTCCGCCGCGCGGATGTCCGGGCGCTGTTGCAGCATCGCCGATGGCTCGCCAATAGCCACCGAAGCTGGCAGGTCGGGCAAGGGCGCGGCCTCACCGAGTTGCGCGTCCAGCGCGCCGGGCGCGCGGCCCGTGAGCACGGCGAGTTGATCCAGCGAATCGGTGATCTGCACCTGCAACGGCACGAGCGTCGCGCGCGTGGTATCCACTTGCGTCGTGAGGCGCTCGACATCCACGTCGGCCGCCGTGCCGCGCGCGCGGCGCTGCTCGGTGAGCGTGAGCATTTGCTGCTGATATTCGGCGGTGCTGCGGCCGAGCGCGAGACGTCGTTGCTGGTCGCGCAAGCCGACGTAGGCGGACGCGACTTCCGCCGCGAGCGACACCTGCGTGTCGGCGAGATCCGCTTTGACAGCGTCGGCTTCGTCGGATGCCGCTTCGACCGCGCGACGCGTGCCGCCGAAGAGATCGAGTTCCCACGAGGCGTCGAAGCCGGCGGTGTAGAAGTCGAGCGGACCACGCCCGCTGGATGTCGCCGTGCCCTGATCCGAACCTCCCGCATTGGATGCCGCGAAGCTGCCGAGATCGGGCGAGCGCATACGCAACGCCGCCGCCGATGCCGACGCCTTCGGCATGCCGTTGGCCTCTTGCCCGCGCAATTGCGAGCGCGCTTGCCGCAGTTTCGCCTGCGCGATTTTCACATCGGGATTGCTGGAAAGCGCCGCATCGACAAGATCGTTCAGTTTCGGGTCGTTCAGCGCGAGCCACCACTTGGCGGGTGCATGCGAGACGTCGACGCCCTGCTGCGGCGTACGCACGAACGTCCCGCTTTTGAGCGATTCCGCCGCGATATCCGGCGCGCCACGGTAATCCGGGCCCACCGTGCACGCGGAGCAAATGAGCGCAAGCACGAACGGCACGGCGCGCCGGCTGCGGAAGGAGTTGAGAGACATCGTTGAATCGTTCATGACATTAGTGGCCGGCGGATGGCGTTTCGCCAGCCTGATGACGCGGCGTTTTGAGCAGAAGGGCGAGCGGCACGCAGGCCAGCAACGCGATCGCGAGGATGAAGAAGGTTTCGGAGTAGGTCATGACGATGGCTTGCTGGCCGATCTGCACGGACAATTGCCCGAGCGCCTGCATCTTGGCGTGCGCCATGTCGCCGCCTTGCGCGAAAAATCCCGCCGCGTTGGCCGCGAGCCGGTCCTGGCCGAGCACCGAATTGGCCGTGAGCGTCTCGCGGATGGCCTCGCCGTGAAAGTCATTACGCCGGTCGATGACCGTCCCGATGATCGCGAGCCCGACCGATCCGCCGAGGTTGCGCGCCATGTTGTAGAGGCCCGCGGCATCGCCGGATTCCTCGCGCGAGACCGCGGCCATGGAGGCTTGATTGAGCGGCATCATTGCGAGCATCTGGCCGAAGCCGCGCAAAATTTGCGAGGCGTAGAAGTCGTGTCCGACGCTTTGCGCCGTCAGCGATATGTCGAGCAGACAGCTCGCCGCGAAGAACAGCAAGCCGGTGATGACGAGCACGCGGAAATCGAACTTGCCGAGCAGACGCGGCAACACGGGCATGATGAGAAACGCCGGCACGCCTGACACCAGCATGATCGAGCCGGACTGCAACGCGTTGTATCCCGCGACGATGCTCAGGAACTGCGGCAGCAGAAACGACACGCAGTAAAGCCCCGCGCCGACCGCGAAGACAATGAGAATCACGCTTGCATAGCGCGGATTGCGCAACAGAGACAGCCGCACGATAGGCCGCTTCGCGAAGACTTGCGACAGCGCGATCAGCAAAAAGCCGAATGCCGTGACGCACGTGAGCAAGACGATCTCGCTCGACTCGAACCACTGATTGCGCTGACCTTCTTCGAGCACGACGGTAAGCGAACTCAGCCCGATGGCGAGTCCCGCGATGCCGAGCCAGTCCGCCTTGAAAAAGGCGTCCCACTGCGGCTTTTCCTGCGGCAGACCGGTGATCAGCAACGCGATCAGCGCGACGCCCACGGGGATGTTGAGAAAGAAGCACCACGACCATGAAATGTTCTCCGCGAGCCAGCCGCCGAGCACGGGACCGAGCAACGGCCCGAGCAGCACGATCAGCCCGAAGATGGTCATGCCCACGGGCATCTGCTCGCGCGGCAGCCGCGTGCGGATGATGGTCTGCGCCGTGGGAATCATCGCGCCGCCGGTGAAGCCTTGGCCGATGCGGCCAGCGATCATCATGGGCAACGAGTGCGAGAAACCGCACATCACCGAGAACACGGTGAAGAGCGTTGCGTTGCTCAGGAGGAAGTTGCGCAGGCCGAAAACGCGCGTGAGCCACGCGGCGAGTGGAATCATCACGATTTCGGACATCAGATAGCCCGTCGAGATCCACGTGCCTTCGGTGCCCGTCGCACCGATTTCGCCCTGAATTTGCGGCAACGCCGAGTTGGTGATGGAGATGTCGAGCGTGGCCATCAGCGCGCCGAGCGCGCCTGCCGTGACGGCGATCCAGTCGCCGGCGCTCGCGCGCGCGGCACGGGCCTCAGTCATGACTGTTCTCTTCGGCGATATGGCGGCTGTCGTCGGTGGCGGAGCGCGTGTCGACATCGACGGTGACGGACAGACCCGGCAACAGCACCTTGCGCGTTTGCGGACCCGTATCCACGCGAATACGCACCGGCACGCGCTGCACGATCTTCGTGAAGTTGCCGGTGGCATTTTCCGGCGGCAAGAGCGCGAACTGCGCGCCAGTGCCCGGCGAGAAACTCTCGACCACGCCATGCAGATCGGCGCCCTTGATGGCGTCGACATGCAGCGTGGCCGGCTGGCCTACGCGCATGCGGCCCACTTGAGTTTCCTTGAAGTTCGCTTCGAGATAGAGCGCTTCGACCGGGACGATGGTCATGAGCCGCGTGCCCGGCTGCACATACTGACCGACGCGCACGCTGCGGTCGCCTACGCGCCCCGCGAGCGGGCTATAAAGCGTGGTGTCGTGCACGTCGAGGCTGGACTGATCCAGTTGCGCCTGTGCGGCTTCCATCTGTGCCTTCGCCTGCACGATTTGCGCTTCGGTCGCACCGATCTGCGTGCTGGCCGAACGCGCCGCCGCGAGATTCGCGGCGAGCGTGGCGCGCGCCTGATCGCGCGTGCTGACGAGATTGGCAAGACGTTCGGCGGTTTCCGCGCCGCTCGCGGCAAGTGGCTCGTAGCGGCGCACCTCGGCTTCGGCTTGCCGCAAACTCACGCGCGATACCTCCGCTTGCGCCTTCGCCTGTTCTGCGTTGGCCTGCTGCTGTTTGACTTCGGCCTCGGCACGGAGGATGTCGGCGGCGCGGGCGTCGAGCGTAGCCTTGGCCTGATCGAGTTGCGCCTGATACTGCCGCGTGTCCAACCGCGCGACCGGCGCGCCGGCGGCGACCGTCTGATTGTCCGCGACGAGCACTTCGGTGACGTAGCCGCTCACCTTCGGCGCGACGGTCACGCTGTCGGCCTTGAGATAGGCGTCGTCCGTGGTTTCGATGAAGCGGCCGACCGTCCACCAGCGCACGCCCCATGCGATGCCGACTACCACCGCGACGATACCGACGACGATAAGCACGCCCTTGCGCGAAGGCTTGCGCGTGGTGGTGTCGTTGATCTTGCCGCTATCGGCGGGCGCTTCTGCTGCCATGTTTCTCTCCAACGTTTAACGCGACCGCGAGATAATTACGCGTGTAAGGCACGCAATCGGGGCCGCTGATACTAGACGATATCGTCTAGTATGACGCAAACTAGACGGACGCGTCCAGTTTCATCATGGAAAGGATTGACAATGAAGAAGCCATCGTCGCCACGGGAAGAAGCCACGACAGCGAGCGATCGCGGCAGCAGCGCGCGTGCGCCATTGCAGGCGCGTGGCCGCGCGCGCATCGAGACGGTGCTCGATGCGGCGGCTGAACTGATCGTCGAAAAGGGGCTGACTGGCGTGACCATGCACGGCGTTGCGCGGCAGGCACGCACGCCGATCGGCTCGATGTATCACTTCTTTCCGGACCGCGACAGTCTCTTGAACGCGCTGTGGGACCGCCATATGGCGGCGACCGACGAGATCGAAGCCGAGCTAGTCGGACTCGATACGGATTACTGGCGCGGTATTTCGGCGGAAGCGGTGATCGACCGCTTCATGACGCCGTATATCACGTACCTTGAGCAGCATCCCGACTGCCTGATTCTCATGTCGATCATGCCGCACGACGACGATCACAAGAACAAGCGCAAGGCGGGCACGTTGCGCAAGGTCCTCGACGCGCGCATTCCTGGCGTGAAAGCGTCCGAGCGCGCGTTGTATGTGGACATGCTGCATGCGCTCGCGACGGGCGCGCTTGCCATCAAGCTGCGTCCCGCCATGGGCGATGTGCAGCTTGCCGGCCGTTATCTGCGTGAAGTGAGGCGCGCTTTGTCGGCGTATCTCGCGGCGGTGGAGGCGTCGATTGCGGGGTGAGGTCGTTCGTTATTCGTCGATGTTGTCTTCGCGGGAGTAGAAGGGCGCGACGAAGAGCTGAACGAAACGCCGGAAGCCTTGCGATTGAGGAGGGCGTCGTCGAGTGTGGCCGGCGGCCGATGGGATGGCGTACACGAGTTAGATTGAGGTTCGTGAACCGACACTAAGCACCTCGAAACGCAAATTTCCGCGCATCTTTAGCGCATTTTACGCACCTCAATCGCCCACTCCAGCACCCGAACAGTGAACTTCGATCAATAACTAAAGTTCAATAAGCTCCGGCCGTTAGCGCGTGATATCGGTCCGGCTCACATCGAGTGCCGGCGCGCCAACCATTGCACGAGGTTCACTTGATCCCGCTGAGTCGCGCGAAGCGAAGCGCTCCATGAAGCGCAATCCTTTCTTCCGGCTGCTCGCGCGCCTGCGGGTCGGGCACAAGCTGCTGCTCATCTATCTGCTCGACCTGAGCGCGGTGATCTACATCAGCGGTATCCTGATCCACGAAAAGTATCTCGCCATCGATTTCTCGAACAAGGAGATCGTCGGCAACGCCTATGTGCATGTGGTGAAAGACGCGCTCGTCGAAGTCGCATTCGCGGGCGCGGGGCAACGTCTGCCATCGGGTGCATGGCGCAAGTCCATCGACGATCTCGCGAACGCGGAAGCGCAATACGGCGAGCACATGAAGAGCGCCGAGCTCAACGGGACCTTGCGCGAAGCGCTCGACGCGCTCTCTCACGAAACGCCGCCCAAGCCCGCGACGACCAGCGCCGCGCTCGATGCCTGCCGCGAACTCATCACACGCATCGGCAATCAATCGAACCTGATTCTCGATCCCGACCTCGACAGCTACTACGCAATGTCGCAATCGATTCTGCGCTATCCGGCGCTGATCGATGCAGTCGATGGCATCGGCAAACATCTGCACGAAGGGCTCGATCCGGCGCGCTCGCGCGAGGAAGTACGCACGCGCTATCTCGTGCTCGAAGGACAACTCGATGGCGTCATGCAAGGTCTGCGCTCCGACTTCGCTGAAGCAGGCGCCGCGAATCACGAACTCGATGCAGCGCTCACGCCTTCGTTTGCACGCATGCGTACCTCGGTCGAAGCGTTTCGTCACGCGGCGCGCATCGTCGTGGATGGCAACGCCGCGCCCGATCCCGCTGTCGTATCCATCGTCGATACCGCGCAGCAAGCGCTCGTCGCAAGCGCAAGCACGAGCTGGCGCGTGACAGGCACGCAACTCGACGAGCTGCTGCATGTGCGTGTACATATGCTGTTCTCACGCATGTGGCTGCATCTGGGCACCGCGCTCTTTCTCTTATGCGGCATTCTGGCGATGGTGTATTGCGTCGCGCAGCAGATTTCGTCGCCCTTGCGCAAGCTCGCGCGCGTGATGGATATCGTGCGGCGAACGGGCGACCATTCGCAACGTGCAAGCTGGCATAGTCAGGACGAAATCGGTCAACTGGTGCGTGGCTTCAACGAGATGCTTGCGCAACTCGACCACGAACGCGACGTGCAGAAGGAACTCGCGGCCACGACGCGCGCATCCGCCGCGCAATACGCACTCGTCGAAGCCACGCCCGTGCCGATGGTCGTCACCGCCGTTCCTGGCCACGAAGTGCTGCACGCGAATACGCCCGGCCTCTTCTGGCTCAACGGTTGCGCAACAGACCCGTGGGCCTTCGGTCTCGATTCATCGACGCGTGCACGCTTTTTCCAGCAACTGTCCGACCGCGAGGCTATCGACGAATTCGAGGTTCACTGGAAAGCCACGGCGCAACCCACGTGGGCGATGCTCTCCGCGCGCCGCCTCAATTTCCAGGGCCGCGACGCCATTCTCACGGCCTTTACGCCGATCAACCAGATCAAGCTGATGGAGCAACGTCTTGAGCTTTGGGGCAGGGTGTTCGAGGCATCGTCGGAGGCGATCGTCATTCTCGATGCCGACGCGCGGCTCGTCACCGCGAATCCCTCGTTCTATCGTGCAACCGGATATCGCAGCGATGACGTGGTCGGCAAGCCGCCCGCGTTTATCGCGGCACACGACGCAAGCGATGAGCGCGGCATCATCGCGCGGCTTGCGAATCGAATCGAACGCAGCGGTACGTGGAACGGCGAAGCGCAGGTGCGACGCAGGCAAGGCGGCGATTATCCAGCGTGGCTCATGGTCAGCACCGTGCGCGACAAGCATAGCAGCGTGTCGCACTATATCTGCACGTTGATCGACATCACGGACCGCAAGAAGAGTGAGGCGCGCATCCAGTTTCTGGCGGAGCATGACGTGCTCACGGAACTGCCGAATCGCGCGTTGTTCGGCACGCGTCTCGAAGTGGCGATCGCGCAAGCTCAACGCACGCGGCAACGCGTAGCGGTGCTGTTCATCGATCTCGACCGCTTCAAGAATATCAACGATTCGCTGGGTCATCATATCGGCGATGGTCTGCTGCGTTCGGTGTCGCGGCGTCTCCTCAAGGCCGTGCGCAGCAACGATACGGTCAGCCGTCTTGGCGGCGACGAGTTCACCGTCATTCTCAACGGCGTGACCAACGCAGCCGATGTGCTGCGTACCGTCGAAGAGCGTTTCTTCGCGCTCTTGCGTGAGCCGCATGAAGTGAGCGGCGTGACGTTGCAGGTATCGTGCAGCGTGGGCGTCGCGCTGTATCCGGAAGATGGCGCGGACATCGACACGCTCATGCAAAACGCCGACTCCGCGATGTATCAGGCCAAAGCGGCGGGGCGCAATCTCGTGAAGTTCTTTTCGGCCGACATGGCAGAGCACGTGCGTTATCGGCTCTCGCTCGAAGCATGTCTGCGTACCGCGATAGAACGCAACGAATTGCGCATTGCGTGGCAGCCTTGTCTCGATGCGCGCACCGGAATGCTGACGAGCGTCGAAGGCCTGTTACGCTGGGATAGTCCGACGCTTGGCTCCGTCATGCCTTCGCAGTTCATTCCCGTGGCCGAAGAGACGCGGCTCATCATTCCGATGGGCGCGTGGGTCATCGACGAAGCATGTCGTCAGGTTGCAACGTGGCGCGAGCGCGATGGTCTGGAAATAAGCGCTTCCGTGAACGTATCGGCGATTCAATTGCGCGATCCCGAACTCGTGGGCGTGCTCGCGCGCAGTCTCACGAAGTATCGCGTGTTGCCGCAGTTTCTCGAACTCGAGATCACCGAAACGGTGCTCATGGATAACGCCGAGAGCTACGTCGCGGCCATCCGCGCGATTCGTGCGCTCGGCGTGAAGCTCTCGCTCGATGACTTCGGCACCGGTTATTCGAGCCTCAGTTACCTCAATCGCTTTCCGCTTGACCGTCTCAAGATAGATCGAGCGTTCGTGCACGACATGCTCGATGCGCCAGCCGATCTCGCTATCGTGAAGGCGATCATCGATCTCGGGCACGAATTGGGCTTACGTGTGGTTGCGGAAGGCGTGGAGAGCGAACATCAGGCGGATACGCTGCGCGGCATCGGTTGCGATGAACTGCAAGGCTTTCTCTTCTCGCAAGCATTGCCAGCGAACGAGTTGCTTGCATGGGCCAGCGCGCTGGACGCAACGCCTGTACTTTCGATGGAGCCCTGAAGGCGCGTCCGGGCGACTTGTCGTCGAGTTGGTAGACGGTTGACATGATGATCGACCATCGGAAGCCGGCGTATTGCCGGCCTCACTGTCAGGCGGTGAGGAAGCTTCGCGAAAACTTCATCGCAACGTGATCCGCTATACACCTCCACCGCTTGATACAGCGATTCCATAAAGCCGCGAACGTGCCATTCATCTACCGAACTCCAAGCCCCGCGAGCAACGCGCCATCGATCTTGTGATCCGAGCCGCTGATGAAAAGCGCGCGATCCGACACGAGGAACGCGACCAGTTCGGCCACTTCTTCGGGTTCGCCGATCCGCCCGAGCGGATGCGCTGCGCCGAATCGCGCGAAGGCTTCCTCGACGTTCGCGTCCGGTCCGTCGAAGGTTCGCGCGGCGAGTTCGAGAATCGGCGTGCGTACCGATGCGGGGCTCACCGACGTGACGCGAATCTTGTCGGGTGCGAAGTCGATTGCCATCGCTCGCGTCATTGCATGGATCGCGCCTTTAGATGCCACGTAGGCCGCGACGCCTGCCTGACAACTAAAGCCCTGAACGCTCGATATATTGACGATCGCGCCACCGCCGCGCTTGCGCATTTCGGGCACGCCGAAGTGTGCGGTCAGATGAATCGAGCCTACGTTCACGTTCATGCAGCGCGCAAACGTCTCGTGCGATGTCTCGACGAGATCGCCATAAGGATGAATGGCCGCCGAATTGACGATGATATCGAGCCCGCCAAATAGTTCGACCGTCTCGCGCATCGCCGCTTCGACTTGCGCCGGGTCCGACACATCCGCCTTGAGCACGGTCACTTTCAGCCCCGCATCCTCGGCGCGTCGACGCAAGGCGGCATTCAACGTTTCATCGATGCCTAACGCCGCGACGTGCGCGCCTCCCGCAGCCATTCGCAAGACGACAGACGCACCTATTCCCGATGTTCCCGTGACGAGGGCGATTTTGTTGTCGAGATCATGGCTCATTGCGTGGACTCCGTCATCGTTATCTAGGTCGCGCGTATCGCGCACCAAAGATCTTACGTTAGAGCGTGGTCCCATCGAGCGTCAACTTGTCGTTCGGGAGCGATTCGTGCATCCACGGCACGCGTAGCGAATGGATGGAAAGCACGTAGAGCATCGCATGCTCGTCGTACGAATAATCAAAATCAAACATACGAGGCGTCAATGGCTGCACAAAGCCCAAGGAGAAGAGACGAATGCGACTTCGTACGATGGGGAATGACACCCTTAGCACGATACATCTGAAGGAACGAGCGCAAAGCGGATCGAAGATTCGAGCGCTTGTCTTCGTCACGCTGACGTGCTGGCTCAATGCCGCATTCCCGGCGGCGCAGGAAAAAACGCAAACGCAAACGCAAACGCACACACACGCGCATAAGCGCGCGCAGAAGCATGCGCGTCATAGCCAGGCAAACGTGAATGCGACAGCAAAAGCGGCAGCCGCGGAACCCGTGAATCTCGACCGCTCCGGCAAGGAACGCAAGGGCAAGGCTTCGTATTACGGCCGAAACTTCTACACGAAGAAAATGGCCGACGGTACACCGATGAATCCGCAGTCCAATTCGGCGGCAAGCAAGACGCTTCCGCTCGGTACGAAAGCGCGCGTGACGAATCTGGAGAACGGCAATAGCGACGTAGTCGAGATCAGGGATCGCGGTCCTTACGTGAAAGACCGGATCGTGGATGTATCGCCGAAAACCGCCGATAAGCTCGGCTTGAAGGAAAACGGCACCGCGCCCGTCGAAGTCAAACCCGTGGAAGTTCCACAGGCCGATGGTACGGTGAAGCCGGGCGCAGGCGCGACTTCCTCTAACTGAACCGGCGCGCGATTATCGGCGTAACGAAGATCGCGCGCGCGGCATCAAAAGTCCGCAGTCACCGACATCAGCAACGTACGCGGTTTTCCCATTGTCAGATAGGCGCCCGTCGTCGACGACCAGTACGATTTGTTCGTCACGTTTTCAACCGTGGCGCGCAGCGTCGTTACGTGCTTGAACACGGTCGTCGTATAGCGCGCGCCGAGATCGAAGCGGTCCCACGCGGGTATCGATAAATGGTTGGCCGCGTCCAGATACTGATTGCTCGTGTGGATCCACGCCGCGTTGAACGTCAGGCCGGGCACCCAAGGCAGATCGTATTCGCCGCCCAAATTGAAGAGATAACTCGGCACACCAATGGGCCGATAACCATCGGTTGCGCCGCCGTTCGTGTCGAGTTGCTTCGCGTTCAGCAACGTCGCGCCCGCGAGCACGCGCACGCCCTTGAGCGGTTCGCCATACACCGACATTTCGATTCCGCGATGCCGTTGCGTTCCGTTCGTGGCGAAGATGTTGTTCGTGCTGTCCGTGTACGCCGTGGGCTGCTCGATCTGGAACAGCGCGAGCTCCGCGCCAAACCGATTCGTGTCGTACTTCGTGCCCACTTCGTATTGCTTCGTGCGGTTCGGCGAGAGCGTCTGCCCGACATTGGCGGCACCGAACGGCGCCGTCTGTCCTGCCGCGAGCGACTCGGCGCGATTCGCGAACAGGGAGATCGTGTTGGTCGGCTTCACGACGAGACCGAAGATCGGCGTGTTGATCGACTGATCATAGGTGTTCGAGATCGCGTCCGTGCCGACAGTATAGTTGTTCTGATGCAGTTGCTGATGACGCGCGCCGATGGTGAAGAGCACGCGGTCGTTGAGAAAGCCGAGCGTATCGGATACTGCGAAACTGCGCGTGAGGATGCGGTCCGCGAGACCCGGATCGGAGAAACTGCCCGCGACGAAGCTCGTCGCCGCCGGTTCCGGCACGACGCCGCCGCCATAGAGCGTCGTCGGGAAGGGCCCGCTGAAGGCGAATGCCTCACGGTCTTCGACGCTCGTGATGGCAAAACCCGCCGAGACGAGATGCGAGACCGGACCCGTCACGAAGCGGCCGCGCACGCCGGCTTCACCGGACAGCGCGTCGGTGGTGCGCAATACGTCGCCGCGCGTGCTCGTGGTGCCCGTGAGCGCGTTGAAGGTCGGTGACGAATACGTGCCGTCCTCGTGTGTGCGCCGGATGCCGCCACTCGCGTATGCGGTCCATCCAGGCAAGAAGTCGTATTCCGCGCGCGCGATGCCTACCGTGTCTTCCAGCGTGCTATGCGTCCACGGCTGCGCGAAGTTGTGCGTGGCGGACAGCGGCTCGGGCACTACGTCGCCCGTGACGGAAACCGTCGAGCGGCCCTGGTCGATGTTCTTGCGCTGATAAAGGAAATCGCCATACAGCCTCAGCTTGTCGCCGCGCCAGTCGAGCGAAACGGCGGTGGTCTGGTTATGGCGGAACTCGTCGTCGATGCTCGTTTCGCCGCCGTCTATCGATCCGTTCACGCGAATGCCGAATTGTCCTTCGCTGCCGAAGCGCCGACCCACGTCGACGTGCGTGCCGATCTGACCGGACGCGCTGCCATCGACGGTGACGCGCGTGAGCGGTTTATCGTCGGCGCGCTTGAGTTCGAGATTGATGCCGCCGCCGATTGCCGAGCCAGTCGGCGACGCGCCGTTCAGGAACGCGTTGGCGCCTTTGAATACGTCGACGCGTTCCAATACATCAGGCGAGACGAGCTGACGCGGCGTGATGCCGTATAGGCCGTTGAGCGAGATGTCGTCGCCGTTGAGCTGGAAGCCGCGAATCACGAATACTTCAGAGAAGTTGCCGAAGCCATATGCGGGACGAACGGCGGGATCGTGCGCCAGCAGATCGCCGATGGTGCGCGCTTGCGAATCCTCGATCGCTTTCGCCGTATAACTCGTCATGCTGAACGGAACATCGATGAGCTTCTGACTGCCCAGCACGCCGAACTGGGCGCCGCGCGCAACCTGTCCGCCCGCGTATGCGGGTTCGAAATCGCCGGGAAGCGTTTCGGCGACGCCGCGCACGTTTACGGCGGGCAGCGCGGTGTCTGCATTGGCCGGCGATGCCTGCGGCTCCGTTTGCGCTCGTGCGGTGATACTCAAAGAGGCGGGCAACACGGCGCAGACAAAAAGTCGAAGAACCGCCGCATAAACTTTGCGAACGCGCGGGCGCGACAGAGCAGTTGCTGACATAGCGAAGAAAATCCGAAGGAGAACCGCTGTTAGAGGTGCTATGCGTTGCCACGTGTGGTGCTGAGAAGATGCAATGCGGTCGTCGCGAGAGGACGGATGCATGCGTGCTGCGATTTTAGTGAAATGCGAACGATTCGCATATACGTTTTTTCAAACGCGTCGAGCGGTGTTGCAGGTCGACAACCGAAAGCGTTTGCGTCGATCGATCGGCAGATAGACGGTGTTTCAATCAACAGAGGATTGGTTCAGTTGCTCCATGCGCCATGCGACGAGCGCCTCGGCATTGCATGCAAGCTTCGTCATGCGCAGGCCGCACGTCCATGCAAGACGCGAGAGAACGAAGGCATCCGCGTATGTCGTCAGACCGGCAAGGGGTACGCCGAGCGATGCATCCGGAAGCAAGCGTTCGTGCCATAGCAAGCCGGCATCGTTTCGCCATGCAACGACGCGCGCACCGTTCAAGCTCGCGCGATGCGCAAACGCGCGGCTATCCGAGCAACGTTCATCGCATACGACGAGGAGACGCATGCGTGCCGCCTTCGTATCGCCGATGCTTTCGACGGCCCACGCATACGCCGCCGCCAGGGATACGCCAGTCAAGAATTCGCGGCGGGCGCGTCTCATCGAGCATCCTTCGACCAAGCGGCAGGCCAGATACCCTGCTTGCCGGGCGACAGAATGCCATTCGGATCGAGCGCGGTTTTCAGCGTGTTCGTGAGCCGCATCAACGCGTGGTCGTTGAAGTCGTATTGCGAAGCCGCAAGGTCCATATACGCGAGATGCGTGCGATATTGGCCATAGCCGGCCTGGCCCGCATCCTCGATCAGCGTGCGCACCAGCGTGCCCGCAGCATTTGTTCGAGCGCTGTCGTCGCGGTCGAAAATGGCCGCGAAGATGTGATGCATGTGTCGCCGTTCCGCCGTGAAGCCGCCGTAGTAATCGAAGCCGAACTGTGCGGCGCGGTCACGCACCATCATGTATTGCTTGGTTGCATCGGCGCCGGTTGGCGGGCATATCGGCGAGAAGTCGACATGCGCGCTCGAACCGCCACGCCAGTTCAGCATGTTGAACGCATCGAGTCCGGGAATGCCGACCTGACTGCGATCGCCGCCGCCTGTCGGTTCATCGGATGCGTCGCGATAGGGCATGTCGAAGAGGCGTGCATCGGCAATCGATGCAAAGCGCCGATGGATGATGTCGCGCCGCACGTTGACCAGTTCGCGCGGTCCATAAAGACAGAAGCGCAGGTTCCAGCGGCCGATGTCGATGTCGCGCGCCATTGCGTCGATGGTCGCTTCGGGCATCGCACCGGGGCCGTCGTACCACCGCTTGCGTGTCGATACGCCCGCCGCCCAGCGCACCGCGCTTTCGATGACAGCGCTGCTCTGTATCGTGTCGTCCAGCTTCAATGGCCGCAGCGTTTCGACGATCCGTTCGAGGTCGGTATCGCGTTCGAAGGCATAGCGCGCGATCATGTAGCCCTCGGGCTCGGGCATGAGCCACACGCCGAGCTTGGTCACGATGCCCAGATTCGACTGCGCGAACATGGTGTCATAAGAAGGACCGAAACCGGGCTTGAACACTTGCCAGTCGCGGCTCGCGTTCATGGCGCCCATGCCGGTGCGCACGACATCGCCGTTTGCAAGCACCACTTCCATGCCGCATTGCATCGCGGCGTGGTCGCCATACGACGTCGTGCCATAACCGCGCTCGAGCGTGTTGCCGATGACGCTGCCCCAGCCCGCCGCTGGCGGATCGAGCCATAAACGCGTGCCACGCGCCTTCAATTCACGATACAGGTCGTAGTAACTCACGCCGGGTTCGACGAGCGCATAAGCCAGCTTTTCGTCGATCTCGAGTATGCGGTTCATGCGTTGCAGATCGAGCACGACGCTGCCCGCAAGCCTTGGCGCCGCGCCGCCGTAAGCGAAGTTGCGTCCCGTCGATACGCTCCACAGCGGCACTTTGAATCGGTTCGCCACTTGCAGGACCGCGCGGATCTGCTCCACGCTCGATGGCATGACGACCGCTGACGCTTGCCACATACGGGCATCGCCGGGAGCGAAAGGATCGAGATAAGCAGGCTGCGCCTCATTCGACGAAAGCACGGCGGCGCGGCCAACTATGTCGATGAACGCAGTCAGCGCGCTTTTAAAGTCGCGCGGAGGCGGCGTCGCCACCGCGCGGGTCAATAGCCGCCGCTGCTGCCGCTGCTCGATGACGTGCCCGACGAGCTTGCACCGGCGCCGTCGGTCTGACAGCCAGCGAGGGATAGGGCAAGCACGGCAAGCAATAGCGAAAACGCACGAACGAGTTTCATAGGTCACTCCAGGTCGAATAGCTACGAGGCGGCCGCAAAACACGGCATCCTCCATCTAAACGAACCGGGCGCGCGGAATATTCCCTTGGTTCTGCTCTCGCTTATTCGAGTACGGTGTTAGGCGTCGCGCTGAACGACATGAAGCGGGCGATGGACCATTGACCGTCCGGTTGCCGCTGGAAAATGTCCATGCCTGCTTCTTCGGTCACGCTCTCTTTGTCACCCATGCGGGCGGTGAGCGTCCAGAACAATCGCACGATGGCGATATCGCCGGAAACGATGATCTCGCGAATGTCTGGGCTGTCGTATTTCAAGCTTAGTCCGGGCTTTGCAAACAGCACCGCGAGCTTCTTGCAGATCGTGTCGCGATTGCCATCGAGCGCTTCCGGGACGGTCGAGACCAGGTCGGGCGCGAAGATATCGCAGACGCCTTCGGCATCGCGCGCGTTGAAAGCCTTTGACCATGCTTGCAGCCTTTGCGCGATCGCGGCCTTGTCGGCGATTGCATCGGCGTGAGCAGGCGTCGTCACGACAATACTCGCGAGCATTGCACCGGTCGTCAGCACTCTCTTGATCATGAAAACGCTCCAAGTCGACAAGACCAGATGGCGATTCTAAGTGAGATGCATGGTGTCGAGCGGCATCCGGGGTGCTCTGCTTCTTCCCTTACTTCCACGGTTCGCGCTGTCCGGCGCTTTGCCAAGGCATCGAATTCGATCCCGGCGTGATCGAGTGCCGATCATGTTGAGCGAATTATCAATCCAGACGATCGCACCTAAGATGCTCTTTCGTCACTAACCCAAGGAGCATCGCCATGAACATCGAAACACGCGGAGCGAGGATTCACGTCAAGGAACAAGGAAGCAGCGAGCCGGCACTCGTGTTTCTCCACTACTGGGGCGGGTCGTCGCGGACATGGGACGGCGTTGTCGGCGCATTGTCGAACGCTCGACACGCCATCGCGCTCGATCATCGTGGATGGGGCGAATCCAGCGCGACCGAGCAAGCCTACGCAATAGCCGATCTTGCAAACGACGCAGCAGACGTCGTCGAAGCACTGCACTTGCATCGCTACATCCTGATCGGCCATTCGATGGGCGGCAAGGTCGCGCAATTGCTCGCATCGCGCAGGCCTCGCGGATTGCAGGGCGTCGTGCTTATCGCGCCCTCGCCGCCCTCGCCGATGCAGCTTCCCGATGCCCAGCGAGCCGCGATGGCCGCAGCCTACGACTCGCGCGAATCGGTCGAATGGGTCATGGATAACGTGCTCACCGCAAGTCCGCTTGCACCCGAGTTGCGCGAGCAAGTGATTGCCGACAGCTTGCGTGGCGCGCCGCAAGCCAAGGCGGCGTGGCCGAACGCCGCCATGCTCGAAGACATCACGAATGAAGTCGGGTCGATCAGTGTTCCCGTCACGGTGATCTCAGGCGAACTCGACCAGGTGGACCGCGTCGAGACCTTGCGGAAGGAACTGTTGCCTCGCATAGCGGACGCGCGCCTTCATGTCTTGCCCGGCATCGGGCACTTATCGCCACTCGAAGCGCCAGCAGCCGTGGCTGCGCTTATCGAAAAGTTCATCGACGAACTGCAAGCGCGTTGAACGGAATCAGCGTGACGTGCGGTCCCAAGGCGGCTCGTCGCCGAACGCGGCGACCAAACTATCGAGCAGAAGCCGCACTTTCAGCGGCATATGTCGTGCGCTCGGATAAACCGCCTGAATCGCCAACTCCGGCGTCCGATAGTCCGGCAACAGCGCGACAAGATTCCCCCGCGCGATGTGTTCGCCGAACACGAAGGTCGGCCCATACGCGATACCCGCGCCCGCAAGCGCCGCAGCCAACAGCATCTGCGTGTTGTTCGCGGCCATGCGGCATGGCCCGTCGATGACATGTGCGCGGCCTTTCGTATCGGCGAGCGTCCAGTCTCCCACCGACACCGCTTCGCTGAACGCGAGTCGCGGCGCTTGCCGCAAGTCGTCGGGGTTGCGCGGCGTGCCGTGTCGTTCGACATAGCCGGGCGATGCGCAGATGACCATTCGACACGGCGCGAGCCTGCGCGCGACGAGGCCGGAGTCGTTGAGGCGACCGATACGTATCGCCACGTCCACGCCGGCTTCGAGCAGATCGACATAGCGGTCGTTCAACGACACTTCTATCGTGACATGCGGATGCTGCTCAAGATATGCAGCGAGGACATCGCCGAGATGCATCGCTCCGAACGTGACGGGCGCCGCGATTCGCAACACGCCACGCGGCGTGTCCTGTGCGTCGCTCGCCTCGCGATTGGCCTCTTCGTAGGCTTCGAGGATGCGTTTGCATCGCTCGTAATAGTGTTGGCCGACCTCGGTCAGACTCAGCTTGCGCGTCGTGCGATGCAGAAGCCGCGCGTTCAGTTCGGCTTCGATTGCGCTCACGTACTTGCCGGCCATCGCGGGCGATAACCCGAAACGTCGCGCGGCAGCGGCGAAACTGCCGCCATCGACGGTCGCGACGAATACTTCGATGCCGGTCAGGCGGTCCATGCGTTCCTCGGCTTTCGTGGCGGGATTGACCTGGTGCCGCGTGATCTTCTCACGCTTCGCTTAACGTCTAACCTTACTCGACAACGAGACCTCGCGGGGTGTAGGGCTCATTCGCTTCGTCGGCACCGGAAAAGTCGGCGCAATGTTCCACATAATGCGCGAGACGCCCGGCGATTGCCGTGCTGTCGCCCTCCGCCGCGAGCCTTTCCAGCGCATACGCACGCATCGATTCCGATAACCGGTAGCGCACAACGGGGCCGTCATATTCGACGATCAACAGCGATTTCGCGGCGAGTTCGCTCGCGGCGTCGATCACGGTTGCGAGCGCAAGTCCGTCATCGCATGCGACAGCGCACAGGGCTTCGAACGAAAACGAGTCTTCGAAAACGGCCATCCTGCGCAGCAAGGTCTTCTCCTGCGCGGCGAGCGGCCCGTAGCTCCAGTCGAAATTCGCACGCAACGTCTGATGACGCGGCAGCGCGGTGCGGTATCCGCCAGCAAGCATGGACAGGCGGTCGTCCAGCCGCCGATGAATATCTTCGAGGCCGAGCGCGGCAAGACGCGCCGTCGCCAGTTCGATGGCAAGCGGATTGCCGTCGAGCCGCCGGCATATCGTCCCTATGCGGCCGATCTGCGCGCTGTCGTCGCCGAGATTGCGCTGCACGGCGCGGCCACGGCGGAGAAAGAGCCGCACGGAAGCATGTTCGAGCGTTTGCGCATCCGTCGATCCGGCGTGCGGCACGTCGAGCGGATCGACGCGATAGAGCGTCTCGGACATGATGCGCAATGGCTCGCGGCTCGTAACCAGAACGCGGATGCCGTCATTGGCGGCGGCGAGCGCATCGACTATTTGCGCGGCATGCGCGATCACATGCTCGGCATTGTCGATGAACACCAGTCCACGCTCGGGCAGCGACGAGAAGTCGAGCGGCTCGTGTTCCGGCAAACCGCATGCGCGCGCGATGGCTTCTTGCACCGAGCGCGGGTGGTCGAGTCGCGCGAGATCGGCGAAGAAGATCGGCTCTGCGCGCGCCGCTGTCCATAAACGCGCCGCTTCGAGCGCGAGCGCCGATTTGCCGATGCCGCCCGCGCCCACGAGCGTGAGCACTTGCGTCGCGGCGAGCATCGTGGCAATACGGGCAAGCGCGTCTTCTCGCCCGATGAGTTCCGGTCGAGCGAAACGCGCCTCGGCATGCGGACACGAAGGTCTGACAGTTCGCCTTGTCAGTCTGTACCCACGGCCCGGCACGGTCACGATAATGTCGCGATCGCTGCCCAGGTTTTTACGCAGGCTGGATAAGTGAACCTGGATATTGTTTTCTTCGACGACGGTGCGCGGCCAGACCGCGCTCATCAATTCGTCCTTGGTGACGAGGCGCCCTTCCGCTTTAGCCAGCACGACGAGAATATCGAATGCGCGCGAGCCCACGGACATGATCTCGCCTTGACGGTGCAAGGTACGCGCTTCGAGGTCGATCCGTATGCCGCCCAGATCGATAATGCCGCTGTGCGATCCGGGTAAGGGCAACTCGGCAATGGCGTTCATGGTGTCGTTCCGTTTGCGATGGATGTCCGATCACATAACCGATCCTATGCTTCCCAGCCTTTGCGCCCGATGAGAAAATCATTAAGCTTAGTTAACTCCGCGCCTTCATTTGTAATTCGTGAATGCCTTGCCATTTTCCGCGCGCACGTTAACTTAATTTAATAATGACCGGATTTATGCGCGGACCATGCGGGCGCATAATGCACGGCGGGAAGCCCTGTACTCGAAAATCAGAGTGCGCTTCGAGCCTGTTACGAGCCATAAAATGAAAATCCTGGTCATCGAAGACAACGAGCAAGTCGCCGGATTCTTGCGCAAGGGTCTGGCCGAAATGGGCCATGTCATCGATTGCGCGGACAATGGCCGCGACGGCATGTTTCTCGCGGCCGGCGAGACCTACGATTCGATCATCTTGGACCGCATGCTGCCGGGCGGTATCGACGGCCTCGGCATCATCTCGGCGTTGCGCGCGACCGGCAACAAGGTGCCTATCCTCATTCTGAGCGCGCTTGGCGAAGTGGATGAACGCATTCGCGGCCTCAAGGCCGGCGGTGACGATTACGTCGTCAAGCCCTTTGCGCTGGGCGAAGTCGCGGCGAGGCTCGACGCATTGACGCGACGCTCGCAAGAAAACCTCGTGGACACGGCGTTGAAGGTAGGCGATCTGAGCATAGACCTGCTTTCGCGCAAGGTCGTGCGCGCGGGCAAGGCTATCGTGCTCAAGCCGCGCGAATTCAAGCTGCTCGAATATCTCATGCGCCACGCGGAACAAGTTGTGACGCGCACCATGCTGCTGGAAAATATCTGGGAATATCACTTCGATCCGCAGACCAACGTGATCGACGTGCACGTGAGCAAACTGCGTCAGAAGATCGATACCGGCTTCGACAAGTCGCTGCTCCTGACCGTCCGCAATGCCGGCTATATGCTGACCGCAGAAGCGTAGCGGGAGGGCGCGAGCATGCTGGAACTGCGGAACTTCGAGCGGCGAACCCTGTGCGATGACGGCGAGTTCGTCCTGTCGCGGCTGTGGCGTCGCGAAGACGCGCAGACTTGGCTTGCCGTGGCGCTGCCTGTGGCGCACGTGGCGCAAGTCGTGGAGAGTCAGGCGCGGCTCACGCGTGCGTTCGAGCTGCGCGCGCTACTCGACAGCCCGGTTCTCACGCGGCCGCATGCGCTGGTGGAGTTGCGTGGCGCGGCCACGCTTCTGCTCGAAGATCGCGGCGGTGTTTCGCTTGCATCGATATCTGCGGGAACAGTCGGCGTGCATGAGAGCTTGCGCATCGCGGTGAATCTTGCAGCGGCGCTCAAGGTGCTGCATGCGCGTGGCGTCATGCACAAGGACTTGCGACCGGCCAACATACTCGTCGATGTAGCGAGCGGCGAAGTGGCGCTCACGGGTTTCGGACGCGCATCGAGAGCAACGCGCGAACGTCCCGCAACGGAACTCGCGCCCGTGACCATGGACGCGCTCGCTTACCTTTCGCCCGAGCAAACGGGGCTCACGAATCGCGGTGTGGACTCGCGCTGTGACTTGTATTCGCTCGGCGTCGTTTTCTATGAGATGCTCGCGGGCAAGCTGCCGTATCGCGCCGCGTCGCCCGCCGAATGGCTGCATTGTCATATCGCGCGTCAGCCGATTCCACTTGTTGAACAAGCGCCTCACGTCCCGCGACAGTTGGCCGCCATCGTCGCGCGGCTTCTCGCGAAAGCCGCCGAGGAACGCTATCAGACCGCGCTCGGGCTCGAACACGATTTGCGCCGCTGTCTCGATTCATGGCAACGCAGCGAGCGTATCGAAGCGTTCACGCCGGGCGAGCACGACGCGCCCGAACATTTGCTCATTCCCGAACGCCTTTACGGACGCGAAGTCGAAAGCGCGGCGCTCGCGAACGCATTTCAGCGCGTGGCGCAGCAAGGTCGCTCGGAATTCGTGCTGGTGTCGGGCTACTCGGGTATCGGCAAATCGGCGCTCGTTGGCGACCTGCAAAAGAGGCTCGTGGCCGGTAACGGGCGCTTCGCATCAGGCAAGTTCGATCAATACAAGCGCGACATTCCCTACGCCACCCTCGCGCAATCTTTTCAGCAATTGATCCGCCAACTGCTCGACGATAAAGCCTTCGACCTGCCGTCATGGCAGGCGCGTCTTGCCGATGCGCTTGGCGCGCATGCGCAACTCATCGTCGATCTCGTGCCGGACCTGGAACGTGTGATCGGTCCGCAACCCGCTGTGCCGGCGCTCGGGCCACGCGAGGCACATGTGCGTCTGCAAGCGGTGCTCGCGCGTTTCATCGGCACGTTCTGTGGTCCAGGCGAGACGCTCGTGCTCTTTCTCGACGATCTCCAATGGCTCGATTCCGGCACGAGCAGCTGGATCGAATATATGGCGGCGTCCGCGGATACGCGTCACGTGCTCTTCATCGGCGCGTATCGGGACAACGAAGTGGGCCCCACGCACACGCTCTCACGCGTGCTCGCGACGGTGCGCGAAACCAGCACGCCGCTGCATCTCATTCTGCTGGCGCCTCTTGCGCCCGGCGATGTATCGAATCTGCTGACCGACACGCTGCATGCCGACGCCGCTGAAGCAGAACCGCTCGCCAGCCTGCTATTCGACAAGACCGGTGGCAATCCCTTTTTCGTGGTGCAGTTCCTGCGCATTCTCGAAGAAGAACGGCTGTTGCATTTCGACCGCGATACACGCGTCTGGCGCTGGGACATCGACCGCATTCGTGCGGCGCGTTTTGCGGAAAGCGTCGTCGATCTGATGGTGGAGCGCATTACGCGCGCGCCGCAAGCGACGCAAGACATGCTGAAGTGGTTCGCGTGTCTCGGCAACGCGGCAACGGATGCGACGCTCGCGCAAGTGTGTGCCGATGCCGTAGGCGACATCGACGCCGCGCTCGGCAATGCGGTCGAAGCAGGTCTCGTGTATAGGCGCGAGAACGGTTATGCATTCGTTCACGACCGCGTGCAGGAAGCAGCCTACGCGATGATTCCGCCGGGCGAGCGCGCGCTCGCGCACTTGCGAATCGCGCGAATGTTCGATGCGACCGAAGCGCATGACGCCGAGGCCGACATCTTCGAGATCGTCAACCAGTACGATCGCGCGGTCGCATTGGTCGATAACGCGGCGGAGCGCGAGCGAATCGTCGAGCTCAATTTGCAGGCGGGCAAGCGCGCGAAGGCTTCGTCGGCGTTCGGTTCCGCCTTGACGTACTTCTCGACGGGAAGCGATCTTCTCGATACCGCTCGATGGCACGACGACTATGCGCGCAAGTTCACGCTGGAAAGCAACCGCGCCGAGTGCGAGTTCCTGACAGGCGATACCCAAGCAGCGTGCAAGCGACTGACCGAACTCGCCGAGCGGGCAAACACGCTGCCGGATCGCGCCACTGTGACGTTCCTGCGCGTCACGCTCTACACCGCGCTCGATCAGATGCAGCTTGCCGTGCAAACGTGTCTGGAGTATTTGCGGCACGTCGGTATCGAGTGGGAGCCGCATCCGGGACGCGCCGCCGCGCGCCTCGAATACGACGCGCTGCTTCGGCAGATCGGCTCGAAGCCGATCGAACGCCTGATCGACCTGCCCTTGCTCGAAGCGTCCGATCTCGCCGCCACGCTCGATGTGCTCACGGCCGTGCTGCCGCCCGCGTTCTTCAGCGACGAAGACCTCGTCTGCCTGGTGCTGTGCCGCATGGCGAATCTGAGCGTGGCGCACGGCAACAGCGATGCATCGTCGCTCGGCTATGCCTATCTCGGCATGGTGACGGGTCCTATCTTCGGCGACTATCAGGCGGGGTTCGGCTTTGGGCGCCTGGGACTTGCGCTCGTCGACGAACGCGCGCTCGACCGCTTCAAGGCGCGCGTCTACATGTGCTTCGCGTATCACGTCACGCCGTGGACGCGGCACATTCGCACGAATCTGCCCTTGTTGCGCCGCGCGTTCGATGCCGCGACGGAGAGCGGCGATCTGACTTATACGGGCTTCAGCAGTTGCACGTTGATCACGAGTCTGCTGGCTGCGGGCGAACCGCTTGCAGACGTGGAGCGCGAGGCACAAGAGCGGCTGTCGATCGTGAAGAGCGCGAAGTTCGGGCTTATCGTCGATATCGTTACTTCGCAGTTGCGGCTGATCGGTCACTTGCGTGGCGACAGCGTGCTTCTCGCGGGGTTCGACGAAGCCGAGTTCGAGCGCCGCCTCGAAGCCGATGCCAGTCTCGCGATTGCCGCATGCTGGTACTGGATTCGCAAGCAGCAATGGCTCCATTTCGCCGATGACATAGCGGGCGCCGCCGCCGCGGGCGATAAAGCCAGACCGCTCTTGTGGACCTCCGCCGGCCACTTCGAAATGGCCGAATACTATTTTCATGCGGCGCTGGTGCTTGCACGCATGCACGATCCGCGCAAACACGATGTGTCGGCGACACTGGCGGAGTATCACGGCAAGTTGCAGGTCTGGGCCTATCACGGTCCGGCGAATTTCGGCTGCCGGGCGGCGCTCGTGGAAGGCGAAGTCGCGCGCATCGAGAACCGGCCGTTCGACGCGATGCGTCATTACGAAGACGCTATCGCGCTCGCACGCGAAAATCGCTTTGTGCAGATCGAAGCGCTGGCCCATGAAACGGCCGCGCGCTTTTACATCGAACGCGAATTCACGACTATCGCTCATGTCTATCTGGGCCATGCACGGCGCGCGTATCTGCGCTGGGGCGCGATGGCGAAGGTTCACGCGCTGGAGCGGCTTTATCCGGAACTCGTCGAAAGCCCTGCCGAAAGCCTGACGGCAAGGAATGTCGTGGCGGAACGCTTCGATGTGGAAACCGTCGTGCAGGCGTCGCAAGCAATCTCAGGCGAGATCGTGCTCGAACGGCTCTTGCGCACGCTCATGACCATCGTGCTCGAACATGCGGGCGCGCGTCGCGCGGTGCTCGTCTTGCCGCGCGAAGAGAAACTTTGGATCGAGGCGCAGGCTGTATCCGGCAGGGACGGTGTGCAGGTCCGCATGGAAAGCGCTCCGATGACGCCGCGTGAATTGCCGGTATCCATCGTGCACTTCGCCATGCGCATGCGGGAGCGCGTGCATATCGACGACGCCACGTTGCCCAATGAATTCTCCGCCGACGAGTATCTGCGTTCGAGCGGCGCGCGCTCGGTGCTCGTCGTGCCCATCATCAAGCAGGCCAAGCTCAAGGGCGTGCTGTATCTCGAGAACGATCTCGCGCCCGGCGTGTTCACGGCAGCGCGTATCACGGTGCTGACACTGCTTGCGTCGCAGGCGGCTATTTCGCTCGAGAACGCATCGCTCGAACAGAAGGAGGCCATGCTCGAAGAGAAGGAAGCGTTGCTTCACGAAGTGCATCATCGCGTGAAGAACAATCTGCAACTCATCAGCAGCCTGCTCAATCTGCAGGCTTCGCGTGTAGAAGACAAGGCGGTAGCCGAACTCTTCGCCGAAAGCCGCAACCGTGTGCGATCGATGGCGATGGTGCACGAAAACCTTTATCGTGCTGGCAATTTCGCTCGCATCATGATGGCGCCGCACGTGAGGAACCTGTGCAAGCATCTCGCGCAGGCTTACGACATGCGGCGCCTCGGCGTGGACATGGACGTGGTCGTCGACGATATCCAGCTCGACATGAATCGCGCGGTGTCGTGCGGGCTCATCATCAACGAGCTCGTGTCCAATGCGCTCAAACATGCGTTTCCGGAGGGACGCGGCGGACTGTTGCGTATCGAGCTTCGTATCACGGACAAGGACCGTTGCCGCCTCGTGATCGCTGACGATGGCGTGGGACTGTCGCCCGCGTTTTCGCTCGATCAGGCCGACACGCTCGGGCTGCAACTCGTGCATGATCTCGCGCATCAATTGCACGGCAATGTCGATGTGAACCGCGCAGGCGGCACGGTCTTCACCATAGCCTTCGAAGCCGAAGCAAGCTGACCTCAACGAACGATGGCACCTGCACGCATCCTGATTGTGGAAGACGACCGAGTGGTCGCCCGCGATATCGCCCAGCAAATGATCCGCAACGGTCATACGGTGGTCGGCTCGACCGCGCGCGGCGAAGATGCGCTCCTGCTGGCGAAGGAAGTGCGTCCCGATCTCGTGCTCATGGATGTGCGGCTCGAAGGCGAGCTCGACGGTATCGACGCGGCGCGGCTTCTGCGCGAGCAATTCAGGCTGCCAGTCGTGTTCCTGACCGCTTATGCCGACGAGGAAACCGTGCAGCGCGCCACCACGGCCGAGCCGTTCGGTTATGTGCTCAAGCCATTCGACGACACGCAATTGCGCACCGTGGTCGAGATGGCGCTCTACAAATACGCGGCCGAGCGGCGCATGCGCGAAAGCGATGAGCGCTATGCGGTGACGCTGTCGAGTATCGGCGATGGCGTGATCGCAACGGACCCGGAAGGGCGCATCGACTTCATGAACGCGGTGGCCGAACGGTTGACGGGCTGGCCACGCAATGAAGCACGCGGCCGCTTGCTGGGCGAGGTCTTTTGCGTCGTCGATGAAATCACGCGCGAGCCGGTGTCGTCGTTCTTGCGCGCGGATGAAGACATCGGCTTGCCGAGCCGCAATCTGCTGATCGCGCGTCACGGCCAGGAAGTGCCGGTGGAAGCGAGCGGTTCGCCTATCGTCGATGAACGCGGCGAAGGGCTCGGCATCGTGTTCGTGTTCCGCGATGTCACGCAACGGCGGCGCGCGGAAGAAGCGGAGATTTTGCGTGAGACCAATGCACGATTCGAAGCGGCGATGTGCGGATCGAATGTCGGCGTATGGGAAATCGACATGCCCGACGGCGATTTTCGCCACGGCAAGGCACGCTTCTCGAACATTTGGGAATGGCTCGGCTATGGCGGCAAGGAGCCATTGCTCGACTACGAGTCGTACATGAGCGTGGTGCATCCGCAGGAACGGGCCGCGACCGAAGCGGCCGTCGAGCGTTACCTCGAACATGCGGATGGCGTGTTCGAGATGGAGAACCGCCTCTTGCATAGCGATGGCAGCGATCGCAAGGTGCTGGTACGCGGCATGGCAAGGCGCGATGCGAACGGTAAGCCCGTGCGCTTCGTCGGGAGTCTGGTGGACATCACCGAGCTCAAGCACGCCGAGAACGAACTACGCGCGAGCGAGGAACGCTTTCGCGGCACCTTCGAGAACGCGGCCGTGGGTATTGCGCATTGCGACCTCGAAGGCCGCTTTTTGCGCGTGAATCAGCGTGCTTGCGAGATCGTCGGATACGAACGCGATGCGTTGCTCGGCAAGCGCCTGCGCGATGTCACCGACGACGACTTCGTGACCGGAAGCCTGCAACGCTATTTCATGTTGACCGAGGGCGGCGTTTCGCATTACTCGGAAGAGAAACCGCTCGTGAGACGCGACGGTCAGCGCGTGTGGGTCAATTTATCGGTGGCGCTGCAATACGACTCTGCTGGGCACACGAGTCACACCATCGCCATCATTCAGGACATCTCGGCGCGCAAGGCACTGGAAGATGCGGTGCGCGTGGCGCGCGACGCCGCCGAAGCGGCCAACAAGGCGAAGGATCAGTTTCTCGCGAATATCAGCCACGAATTGCGCACGCCGCTCAACGGCATCCTCGGCTATGCGCAAATCTTGCGACGCGATGAAACGTTGAGCCGCAGACAGTTGTCTAGTCTTGGCGTGATCGAACAGAGTGGCGAGCATCTTCTCATGCTCATCAACGATTTGCTGGACTTCGCGCGCATCGGTGCGGGCAAGCTCGAAATGCAGGTGCGCGATGTGCCACTCGGTCCGTTTCTCGATGTCATCGCGGAGATCGTCGGCGTGCGCGCCCAGCAAAAGGGCCTGCAACTCCACTATCATGCGGCGCCGAATCTGCCGCGCGCGATCAGCGTCGATGAAAAGCGCTTGCGTCAGGTGTTGCTCAATCTGCTCGTCAATGCAGTGAAGTTCACGGATCAGGGCGAAGTCAGTCTCGCGGTTTCGGAAATATGGCCCGGACGTCTGCGCTTCGAAGTGAAGGACACGGGAATAGGTATCAGCCCCGACCGGCTCGATGTGATCTTTCAGCCCTTCGAGCAGGCGGGCGAACTCACGCGTCGGAGCGGCGGCGCGGGACTCGGTCTTGCCATCAGCCGGCAACTCGTGCGCATGATGGGAAGCGATATCCACGTCGCGAGTTCGCTTGGCCGAGGCAGCGCGTTCTGGTTCGAACTCGACGCGCCCGGCGCCACGGCGCAACCCGTGCCCGCGATTCTGCCGGTGGGTGTCACGCGCTATGAAGGCCGCGAGCGTCACATACTCGTGCTCGACGATGTCGCGGCCAATCGCATCCTGCTCGTCGATACCTTGCAACGTAGCGGCTTTCGCGTATCGCAAGGAGAGAATGGCCGCGAAGGACTCGCGATGGCGAGCGAGGACCGGCCCGATCTGATCGTCGTCGATACGCTCATGCCGGTGATGGGTGGCATCGAGATGCTGGAGCGTCTGCGCGCGCTGGAAGCGTTACGCGACGTGCCGGTGATCGCCGTATCGGCCGATGCATCGCGCGGCAATGCGCAGGCCAATCTCGCGGCGGGCGCCAATGTGTTCATCGAAAAGCCGCTGAACCTGCATGTGCTGCTCAAGGAAATCACCGGCCTTCTGGCGTTGCAATGGGCGCCGCGCACGGGAAGACATGCTCGGGCCGACGAAGCGCTCGTCGTGCCACCGCCCGAGGAAATGGCGCTGCTGCATCGCTTTGCGCTGCTCGGTTCGATGCGCGACATCATCGAGCGGGCCGAGCATCTGACGGTACTCGACAAGCGCTATGAAATTTTCGCAACGCGTCTGCGATGTCTTGCCGCCGGGTACGAATCGCAAGCGCTGTTGTCCCTGATCGAAGAACATCTGGACCCAAGCACGTGAGTACGCAAGACTTACCCGATACCGCCACGCCAGTCGTTCTCGTTGTCGACGATACCGCAACGAATCTCGGCCTCGTGGTCGATGCGCTCGAAGGAAACAACCTGCGCGTGACCGTTGCGCGCGATGGCCGCGAGGCGCTGGGCCGCGCCGAACTCGTGCAGCCCGATCTGATTCTGCTCGACGTGATGATGCCCGGTCTCGACGGATTCGAGACCTGCCGTCAGCTCAAGGCCAACCCGAACACGCGCGACATTCCGGTCATCTTCATGACCTCACTCACGCAGACCGAGGACAAGATCACGGGCTTCAGCGCTGGCGCCGTGGACTTCGTCACCAAGCCATTGCACATGGAGGAAGTGGCCGCGAGAGTGCATACGCATCTCAAGTTGCGGGCTTTGCAGAAGTTGCAGCGCGAGCAGAATTTGCGGCTTCAGGAAGAGGTCAACACGCGCAAGCAGGCGCAGGAAGCGCTGATCGAAGTCATCAACGGCGTGCGCAATGTGTCGAATGCCATCGCGCATGATTTGCGTACGCCGCTTGCCGAACTGCGTTCGCGTCTCGAAGTGCTGATGATCGGCTTGCGCAAGGAAGGGAATGAAGCCACGCTCGCGCAACTGGAGCCCGCGCTTGCGGATGTCGATCGCGTGATCGGCATCTTCAATGCGCTCTTGCGGCTCGCCGAAATCGATGCGGGCGTGCGTCGCTCGGGTTTCGAGTCCAGCGATTTGCTCGCCATTGTCTCGGATGCAGTCGAGTTCTATCAGCCCGTGGCGGAACTGCGTGGCGTGACGCTTTCCATGACGCAGGCGGACGAACTGTACGCTGTGGTCGATCCCTTGCTGCTGGCGCAGGCTATCGGCAATCTGATCGATAACGCTATCAAGTTCGCGCGTGAAAATGGCGAGGTCGAAGTGTCGCTCCTGGCGCGCGATGACGGCATAGAGTTATCCGTATCCGACGATGGCCCCGGTATTCCCGACGCGGAAAAGCACAAGGTCACCGAGCGGTTCTATCGCGGCGACGCGAGCCGTGGCACGCCCGGTGTAGGACTTGGGCTCGCGCTCGTCAAGGCGGTGGCGACGTTGCATCACGGCAAACTCGAATTCGCCGATAAGCATCCGGGATTAAGTGCGGTACTGACTATTCGGTCGGCTGACATGCTCGCTTCGTAGCGAGCATGTCACGTGCAGCATCAGCTTTGCAAGAACGCCAGTAGATCCGCATTCACGCGATCGGCTTCCGTCGTGCACATGCCGTGCGGCGCGCCAGCATAAACCTTTAGCGTCGCGTTCATCACGATCTCCGCCGTGCGTCGTCCCGACGCTTCTATCGGCACGATTTGATCGTCGTCGCCATGCAAAACGAGCGTGGGAATGTCGATTTTCTTCAGATCATCGGTGTAGTTCACTTCCGAGAATTGCTTGATGCACTCGTACTGGCCTTTGATCGAGCCCATCATGCCCTGCCGCCAGAACTCGTCGATGTTGCCTTGTATGACCTTCGCGCCGTCACGGTTGTAGCCCAGAAACGGTACGGCCAGATCCTTGAAGAATTGCGAGCGATTCGAAGCCGTATTGTCGCGGATGCCGTCGAACACCGACATCGGCAAGCCGAGCGGATTACTCTCGGACTTGAGCATCATCGGCGGCACCGCTCCGATCAGCACGGCCTTCGAGACGCGCGCGCTGCCATGACGTCCGATGTAATGCGCGACCTCGCCGCCGCCCGTCGAATGGCCGACGAGCATGGCGTCCCTCAGATCGAGCGCGTCGAGCACGGCGGCGAGATCGTCCGCATACGTGTCCATGTCGTTGCCTTCCGAAGTCTGGTCGGAGCGGCCATGACCGCGACGGTCATGCGCAATGACGCGGTATCCCTTCTGCGCCAGAAACAGCATTTGCGGGTCCCATGCATCCGCGCAAAGCGGCCAGCCATGCGAGAAGACCACCGGCTTGCCGCTGCCCCAGTCCTTATAAAAAATATTCGTGCCGTCCTTGGTCTTTACGGTGCTCATGGCGTGTCCTTTAGCGATGTTGGTCGAGCGCGTGCGCTAAGAATCATTCCTTGAGCGCGACGCGTGGACCGCATCTTAGCCGCGTGGAAGACGCCTGAACTTGAGAAAAGATTAATTGTTCTTAAGGCGGTTTAATCGCGGTGCATGCTCCCGCCAGCGAAAGGCGAAGTCCTGAAATTCATTTCCTGAAAATCCCACGCGCTAAAAATCGAAGTGCATTTTCTTAGCGAATATTCGTTAAGAACAATTAAGGCATTTTTCAAGGACTCGGCGAAGACGCGTGGCTATCATCCATCTCAATCCTTCCAGCCGCTCACCCGAGCACGGCATGTTCGTCCTGACTGCCGCATCTTTTCCAACGGAGCCTGCAAATGCCGCAAGAACTATTGACCCCGGATACCTGCGCGGTTGCGCTGATCGACTATCAGCCGCAGATGTTTTTTGGCACGACCTCGCATGAACGCACCACCATCCTGCATAACGTGCAGGCTATCGCCAAGGCGGCGAAGTTGTTCAAGGTGCCGACCATTCTCACTACCGTTGCCGCCAAAACCTTTAGCGGCGACATGGTGCCCGAAGTGCAAGGCGTGTTTCCGGAGCAGCAGCCGGTTGACCGTACCTCGATGAACTCGTGGGAAGACGCGGGCTTTCGCCGAGCAATCGAAGCGACGGGCCGCAAGAAGATCGTGCTCGCGGGTCTTTGGACGGAAGTATGCGTGACGTTTCCGACCGTGCAGATGATCGCGGAAGGCTATCAAATCTACGTCCCGACCGATGCTTGTGGCGACATCACGCACGAAGCGCACGAACGCGCCGTGCAGCGAATCATCCAGGCCGGCGCGGTGCCAATGACGTCGCTTCAGTTCATGTTCGAACTGCAACGCGACTGGGGCCGCACCGAGACTTACGAAGGTTGCATGGACATTCTCAAGTCGCATAGCGCGTATGGCATCGGCGTGCGTTATGCGAAATCGATTCTCGGCGAACACGCAAGCGAAGCGGGCTGATTCAGCTCGCAATCGTATCGAAAAGGCTGGCGCGAAGTTCATCGCGCCGGCTTCCAGCAAGCGCCGCGTCGCGGCACGCCTCACACGAGAACGCCCATGAATTCAAGCACGAGCTCAGGCACGGGTTCAGGCACGCCCGCGCGCGCCGATACCGTATTCTTCAACGGCAAGATTGCCACGCAGGACGACAAGCGTTCGTTCGCGGATGCACTCGCGGTTGCCGATGGCAAGGTCATCGAAGCAGGATCGCGTGAAGTCGTGATGCGTCATGCGAACGACGCGACGCGCCTCATTGATCTCAACGGGCGCACCGTGATTCCCGGCCTCAACGATTCGCATCTGCATGTCATACGCGGCGGCCTCAACTTCAACATGGAGTTGCGTTGGGATGGCGTTCCGTCGCTTGCGGACGCGCTCGACATGCTGAGGAAGCAGGTTGCACGCACGCCCGCCCCGCAATGGGTGCGCGTGGTCGGCGGCTGGAACGAATTTCAGTTTGCGGAGCGCCGTGGTCCGACGCTCGAAGAGATCAACGCGATTGCACCGGACACGCCGGTGTTCATCCTGCATCTGTATGACAGCGCATTGCTCAACGCGGCGGCGTTGCGCGCGGTCGGCTATACGAAGGAAACAGCCGATCCGCCCGGCGGCGAAATTCAGCGCGACAAGCGCGGCAATCCGACCGGCATGCTGATTGCGCGGCCCAACGCGGGCCTTCTTTACGCGACGCTCGCCAAGGGTCCGAAGCTGCCGCCCGACGAGCAGCGCAATTCCACGCGCCACTTCATGCGCGAGTTGAATCGTCTTGGCGTGACGAGCGCGATCGATGCAGGCGGCGGATATCAGGCTTATCCCGACGATTACGCGGTCATCATGGACTTGGCGAAGCACAACGAATTGACCGTGCGTATCGCGTATAACCTCTTCACGCAGAACGCGAAGAAGGAGATTGAAGACTTCGCGAAGTGGGTGAAGATGACGAAGCCCGGCGAAGGCGACGACTTCCTGCGCGTGAACGGCGCAGGCGAAATGCTGGTGTTCTCGGCGGCTGATTTCGAAGACTTTCTGGAACCGCGCCCCGACCTGCCCGACACGCTCGAAACCGAACTCGAAGCGGTAGTGCGTCTGCTCGTTGCAAACCGCTGGCCGTTCCGTCTGCATGCCACTTATAACGAATCGATCGAACGCTTCCTCAATGTGTTCGAACGTGTGAATGCCGACATTCCCTTCGATGGCTTGCGCTGGTTTTTCGATCATTGCGAGACCATCACGCAGAAAAATATCGACCGTGTAAAGGCGCTTGGCGGCGGTATCGCAATCCAGCATCGCATGGCTTATCAGGGCGAGTATTTCATCGCACGATACGGCGAGGAAGCCGTGAAGCGCACGCCGCCAATCCGCCACATGCTCGATGCCGGTCTGCCCGTGGGCGCGGGCACCGATGCCACGCGCGTGGCGAGCTTCAACCCGTTCGTCTCGCTTTATTGGATGGTGTCGGGCAAGACGGTCGGCGGCACGGCCATGTACGACGGCGCGAACAAACTCGACCGCATGGAAGCATTGCGCCGTTATACCGTTGGCAGCGCGTGGTTTTCAAGCGAGGACGATCGCAAGGGCGCGCTCGTCGCGGGGCAGTTCGCGGACTTCGCGGTGCTATCGGAAGACTTCTTCACCGTCGATGAAAGCCGCATCAAGTTTCTCGATTCGGTCATGACCGTGGTGGGCGGCAAGGTCGTCTATGCGAGCGACGAGTTCACCCCATACGGTCCCCCGGACTTGCCGGTGAGTCCGTCATGGTCGCCGGTGGCGGAGTTCGGCGGTTATAGCCGTTACAAGCCGACCGCGGTTGCCTGCGTGGACGGTTGCGCGAATCTTTGCAACGTGCATGCGCATGCGCACGGTTTCGCGTGGCGCAAGAACATACCTGTCAGCGACTCGAACGGCTTCTGGGGCGCGCTGGGATGCAGTTGTTTCGCGTTTTGAACAAGGGCGAGTGACGCGATGCCGACCCTGACCGACGGCCTGCTCTTCGGCATCGCGATACTCGTCGTAGACTTCCTCGCGTGGCGCTTCATGGACCGAAGAAGCGAGCCCATGCGGCTTGCGTTTCGTGCGTCCATGTTCGCGTTATCGACGTGGGTGTTGTTCGCGCACGGCATGAATCCGCTCTTTGCGGCGCCCTGGCCCAACGAACCGCTGCGGCATCTTCTTGCGCAAGTGCTGGAGTTGATGTGGTGGCTGCAAGGCGCGCGGCTCGTCACGATCATGCTCGACCGCATCGTGCTGCCCGAGGCGTGGCACAAGGAGCGGCTCTTTCAGGACGTGCTCGGTGCGCTCGTCTATCTGGCTGCCGCGGTCGCGGCCGTCGCGTTCGTGTTGCAGTTGCCCGTGCGCGGGTTGCTGGCGACCTCGGGCGCGGTGGCCATTGTCATCGGCCTTGCAATTCAGAGCACGCTCAACGATGTGTTCTCGGGCATCGTGCTCAACGCCACGCAGCCGTTTCGTCTGGGCGACTGGATCACTATCGGCGATGCCGAAGGCAAGGTCGTCGAGAGCAACTGGCGCGCGACGAGCCTGCTCAACGGGCAGGGCAACATCGTCGTGATCCCGAACAGCGTCGCGGCGCGCACGAACATCGTTAATTCGAATCAGCCGTTCGATACGAACGGCATCAGCGTCGTGCTCTCGGTGGATCCATCGGTGCGTCCCGCTGTCGTGCTCGATGCGCTCGGCGATGCCGCAGCGAGTTGCATCGACGTTATCGGCCGTCCCGCGCCGGTCGTAAGTGTGCGGCGCGCGACCGAAGACGCCATCGAATACGAGATTCTTTGTTACGTCGATTCGCTCGACAAGAAAGTTTCGGTGCGCAGCGATCTCTTCGATCTGGCGCATCGGCATCTAGGTTCGCGTGCGGTCGTGTTGCGTCCGTTGTCGGCGCCACGGCAAACGACGCAAGCCATCGACGAGAAGCTCGTGTTGTTGCGCGACGTGACAATCTTTCATACGCTCGATGCGGACGAACTGAACGAGCTCTCCAAACGCCTCACACGTCATGTTTTCGAAGTGGGCGAAACGGTGTTTGCAGCGGGCAGCGACGAAGGTCAGGCGTTGCACATCATTGCGCGTGGCGTGGCAAGCGTGACGGTGCCGAAAGCATCGCACGATCTCGAAGTGCGAAGACTTGCACCCGGCGATTCCATCGGTCAATCCGGCATTCTCGCGGGCGTGCAAAGCGATGTGACCGTGCGTGCGACGACGCGCGTCGTCGTGTACCGGCTCGACAAGGAGGCGCTCACGCCCATCCTCGCGCGACGTCCCGAGGTCACGAGCGAGATGTGCAGGCTGCTTTCCGAGCATCGTGCGAGCGACCAGATGTTGCGCGCGGTGCCTGCCGGGCAGGCATCGGAACATAGCAGTCTTTTCGGATGGATTCGCGAGAGCGTGAAGCGTTTTCATCAATTGACCTTTTGAGGTCTTAAGGTTTTTTAAGCTTTATCCAAGGCCAATTATCAATCGGCTTGCTAGGCTTTCCCTTAAGGGAGAGACAGCGTTTCTTCTTTAGGAAAGGATGGAACAGAGAACATGGGCTATGTCATTTCACTCGGTGTGGGCTTCGCGGTCGGCCTGCTCTATTGGCTCTTGCGCGTGCAGTCACCTGCGCCGCCTTTGATCGCGCTAGCGGGACTGCTCGGCATGGTACTCGGCGAACACGCAATACCGGTCGTGAAGTCGCAGTTCTTCGCGCAAACCGAAAGCGTGAACGTCGTATCGAAGGACAAGGCAGGCACGTCGCGTGAAGGCGGCTGAGGTTTCACCGGAGAAGTCCCTTGAAAGAGCATGAAGAGACGGTGCTCGCGTTCATAGCGGGATACGTCGATACGCTGGGATTCGTCGCGTTGTTCGGCCTCTTCACGGCGCATGTGACGGGCAACTTCGTGCTGATCGGCGCGGAGGTCGCGGGCGTGGGGCAAGGCGTGCTGCTCAAGCTGCTGGCGTTTCCGGCGTTCATCGTCGGCGTGGGATCGGCGAGCGTGGCGGCAAAGATCATGAAGGCACGTGGCGACGCCTACATCGCCGCAGCATTGCATCTGTGGCAAGCGTTGCTGTTGTTCGCGTTCTTCGGCACAGGACTGCTCGCGTTGCCTATCGATGACGCTTCATCGGGCATGGTGCTGCTCTGCGGCGTGTTGGGCGCCACCGCAATGGGCGTGCAGAACGCGCGCCCCAAAGTCTTGCAGAAGCCCGGGCTGCCCAACACAGTGATGACCGGCAATGTCACGCAGATCGTGCTCGATCTGGTCGATCTCGCGCATCGCGGTTCGCATCATGCAGAAGGGCCGCAAGTGCTTGCGCGTTTGCGCGCCACGCTCACGGCCATGCTTGCCTTTGCTATCGGCGCGGTGGGCGGCGCGCTCGCCTTCGTGCATCTCTCGTTCTACGGCCTGATCTTGCCCATCGCGCTGCTTCTGTTGCTCGCATGGCCGCCGCGCGTTGCCCGGGCGGCGTGACTTATGGTTCGCTCACTTCAAACATCAATGAGTATCGATATGATCAAGCTCGTTCGCTCAAGCGCCATCGCGGCGGCATTTCTCATCGGCATTGCGCCTCTCGCATCGTTCGCGGATGCCGGTCCGCATGACGCTACCGCCGCGTCCGCCATCAAGGGTCGAGTCGCGGTCGGTCCGCAATACGATACGACCCACGTCTACGTCGCATCCGCCGATGTCGATACCTTCGTGCAGAGCTTTCTCGCGACCTTCGGCGGCAAGGCATCGCAGAAGGCGGTTTTCACCGTGACGCCCACGCCGAGCAAGACGGCTTCGCAATACGTGCAGACGCCCGTGGGCATGCTGTCCGTGTTCGGCTTCGAAACGCCCGTGCCTTATCCGTTCGGCAACGAGCGCACGGGCTATCTCGTGACCGATATCGACGACGCCGTGAAGGCCGCGCGCGCGGCGGGCGCGGACGTGATCGTCGAACCGTTCGACGACCCCATCGGCAAGGACGCGATCATCCAGTGGCCGGGCGGCCTCGTCATGCAGCTCTACTGGCACACCAAGGCGCCGAACTACGCGCCGCTGCAAAGCGTGCCCGACAACCGCGTCTATGTCTCGCGTTACGAAGCGAATAACTTCGTGCGCCGCTGGCTGCGCTTTTCTCACGGCAAGGTGGTCTCGGACAATGCGCGTGCCGATGCGGGCGTGATCGGCAAACCGGGCGAGACGTTCCGGCAGATTCGCATCGACTCGAACTTTGGGCGCATGGTCGTCTTCGTAACCGATGGCAAGCTGCCGTTTCCGTTCGGCAAGGAAACGACCGGCTATGGCGTCGATGACCTCGCCGCGACCCTGCAACGTGCGCAAGCGGCAGGCGCGAAGGTGCTGGTCCCGGCTTATGCGAGCGCAAGCTACAAGACGGCGATGGTCGAGTTCCCGGGCGGATATATCGCCGAAATCCACGATGGCCGCTGATCGTTCCAGACGCTGCCGTGCGCTGCGTTCGCTGCGTATGTTCTTGATCGGCACGGGGATCGCGGCGGCGCTGCCCGTATCGGCGGCGGATACGGCGCTCGGCAGCGCAGGCGACGATACCAACGCCAGCGCCGCGCCAGGGGCATCGTGCGCTCGCCCGGCGATCAAGTTCAATCGCTGGCAGGAAGACTGGTCCGTGCTCGGTCTGCCTTGCGTGCCGAAACGCCCGCTCGACGCGCTCAAGTACATTCCGCTGTTCGGCAATCCGGACGCGTATGTGTCTCTCGGAGCGGTGCTGCGAGAACGCGTCGAGATGAACGACGCGCCGCTCTTCGGCTTAGGCTCCGGCCGCGACGATACCTACGTGCTGCAACGTCTCGAAGTCCACGCCGATGTGCATCTCGGCCCCTATGTGCAAGTGTTCACGCAACTGGAAGACGCGCGTCCGTATGGCAAGGACAACGTGACCTCCGTCGACAAGAATCCGCTCGATCTGCGTCAGGCGTTCATTACGTTCACGCATCCGCTCGCGGGCGGGCTCGTCAAGTTTCGCGCGGGGCGGCAGGAGATGGCGTTCGACTTGCAGCGCTTCGTATCGGTGCGCGACGGCCCGAACGTGCGGCAGGCTTTCGACGGTTTCTGGGGCGACTACGAGACCGGTCCGTGGCGCTGGATCGCCTATGCAACGCAGCCGGTGCAGTATCGCTTCAACACGGATTTCGACGATGTCTCCAATCGTCATCTCACCTTCAGCGGCGCGCGCGTCGAACGTCAGGGCGTGGGGCCGGGTGATCTGTCCGCGTATTACTCGCGCTATAACCGCAGCAATGCGCGCTTTCTCGATGCCAGCGGCGACGAGCATCGCGATGTCTTCGACATGCGATACGCGGGCAACGTCTCGCATATCGACTGGGACGTGGAAGGCATGTATCAAAGCGGTCATGTCGGCGAGAAGACGATCAGCGCATGGGCCGTGGGTTCGCTCGCCGGTTACACGTTGGCGGCGGCGCCCTGGACCCCGCGTCTGGGCATTCAGATCGATGCCGCCTCGGGCGATCGTCATCCGGGCGATGGGCGCGTCGGCACGTTCAATCCGCTCTTTCCGAACGGCTATTACTTCACGCTCGCGGGCTACACGGGATACACCAACCTGATTCATATCAAGCCGTCGCTCACGCTCAAGCCCAACAGCAAGCTCTCGCTGCTCGCGGGCGTCGGCTTGCAATGGCGTGAGACCACCGCGGACGCCGTCTATGGACAAGGCTCGGCGGTCGTGCCGGGAACAGCCGGGCGCGGCTCGCGCTGGACCGGCTTTTATACGCAAGTGCGCGCGGACTATAACGTCGCGGCGAATCTCGTGGCCTCGGTCGAGGCCGTGCACTTTCAAGTCGGCTCGTCCTTGCGCGATCTCGGCGCGAGCAATGCCGACTACGTGGGCGCCGAACTCAAGTTCGGCTGGTAAAGCATTCGATGGAGCCTGAGTCATGAGCGATTCCGATCTACCGAGACCGTTCGGGCGTGCCGCGACGCCATCCGAACTCGAAGTGCCTTTTTCCTCGCTTGAATTTCGTCAGCATCAAATGTTTCCGCGTCTCTCGGATACCGAGATCGAAAGCGTGCGGCGTTTCGCGCGGCCCATGTCGTTCAAAAAAGGCGACATGATCTTCGAAACGGGCAAGGTGGCGCTCGGTCTTTTCGTGTTGCTGAAGGGGCGCGTGCGTATCTCTTCGCGCGACAGCTTCGGGCGCTCCACGCTCGTCACCGAACACGACGACGGGCATTTCATGGCCGAGATGGCGCAACTCTCGGGCAAGCCCGCGCTGATCGACGGCGTCGCGCCCACCGACGCCGAAACGCTCGTCATCGAACCCGACAAGCTGCGCGCGCTGATCGTCGCCGACGCGCAACTCGGCGAGCACATCATGCGTGCGCTGATCCTGCGGCGGCTCGGATTGATCGAGCAGGGGCTCGGGCCGATCATCGTCGGCAATGGAGACGATGCGCGGCTGATCCGTCTGCAAGGCTTCCTGCGCCGCAACGCGCACCCGGCAACCGTGGTCGATGCCCGCACCGATCCCGAAGCGGTGACGCTGCTCTCCGGCATGACGACCGGTCCGGACGACTTCCCGCTCGTCTTCTGCCCGAACGGCTACGTGTTGCGCGCGCCGGACGAGGCGCAACTCGCGTCGTGCCTGGGACTCGTGCCGGCGTTCGAGCCTTCGCATATCTACGATGTCGCTATCGTCGGCGCGGGACCGGCCGGGCTCGCGGCGTCGGTGTATGCGGCCACCGAAGGGCTTTCGGTGGCCGTCTTCGATCAGCGCGCACCGGGCGGTCAGGCGGGCGCGAGCGCGCGGATCGAAAACTATCTCGGCTTTCCCACCGGCATCTCGGGCCAGGCGTTGGCGGCCCGCGCGTTTCAGCAGGCGCTCAAGTTCGGCGCGCACCTCGCCATTCCGGGCAAGGTGACGTGCGTCACGCCCGAGAACGACGTCTTCGTCGTCACGCTCACCGATGGCCAGCGCGTGAGCGCACGCACGATCGTGGCGGCGAGCGGCGCGGCGTATCGCAAGCCGGACGTCGAGGACTTCGACCGCTTCGAAGGGCGCGGCACGTACTACTGGGCGTCGACCATCGAGGCGCGGCTCGTCAAGGGGCAGGACATCGTGTTGATCGGCGGCGGCAATTCGGCCGGTCAGGCGATCGTCTTTCTTGCCAACTTCGCGCGCAGCGTGCGGGTGCTCGTGCGCGGCGAAAGCCTGAGCGCGAGCATGTCGCGGTATCTGGTCGACCGCATTGCTTCCCTGCCGAACGTGATGCTCTGCACGCGCTGCACGTTGAGCGGCCTCGAAGGCGACGAGGCGGGCCTCACGCACGTTCGCGTCCATCATGCGGACGAGGCGCGTGACGAGGCCATCGCGACGCGGCATCTGTTCCTCTTCATCGGCGCGGACCCGGAGACGCGCTGGCTCGCGGCGAGCGGCGTCGCGCTCGACAACCGCGGCTTCGTGATGACGGGATCGGGGCGCACGGAACACGGCACGCGGCTGCGCTTCGCGCTGGAGACGAGCGTGCCGGGCATCTTCGCGGTTGGCGACGTGCGCTCGGAATCGGCCAAGCGCGTGGCTTCCGCGGTCGGCGACGGCGCGGCGGTGGTCAGTCAGATTCATGCGTATCTGAGCTTGTCGGTCACCGCCGATTAATAACATTTAAGGACGATTGGCGCGTCTGCCGATTTATGCGTGGCTATGCTTCGTGAGAACCGGTGCGTGCAAGGGAAACGCTCATGTCGAAGTGGAGAAGTCTCGGATGCCTCGTGCTTTGCGTCAGCGCCTTCATGACGACGGACGCGGCATTCGCCCGCGCGCCGATGGTCGGCACGCAAGGGCCGGGCTTTTATCGCCTGATGCTCGGGCGATTCGAAGTCACGGCGCTGTCCGACGGCACGCATCCGTTTCCCATCGATACGGTGGTGGAGGGTGTATCGAAGAAGGAAATCGCCGAGGACTTGCAGCGCGATTTTCTCGATGCGCCGGTTCAAGGCTCGATCAACGCGTTCCTCGTCAACACGGGCGCGAAGCTGATTCTGATCGACTCCGGCGCGGGCGTGTTGTACGGCGCGTGCTGCGGCCGGATGATGGCGAACCTGCGGGCGGCGGGGTATCGGCCGGAAGACGTAGATGAGATTCTGCTCACGCATCTGCATAAGGATCACGTGGGCGGCGTCATCGTCGATGGCGCGATGGCGTTTCCAAACGCCGTGCTGCGCGTGAACCGGACCGAGGCGGACTACTGGCTCGATGCCGCGAACAAGCCGAAGGCGCCTGCGTTCCTCTCGACTTTCTTCGATGCCGCGAGCGCATCCGTCGCGCCTTACGTGGCGGCGGGCCGTTTCGTGCCGTTCTCGGGCGATGTCGAACTCGAACCCGGCATTCGCGCCATCGCGACGCCGGGTCATACGCCGGGACACACGACGTATCGCATCGAAAGCGGCGGCAAGACGATGCTCGCGTGGGGCGACGTGATCCACGTGGCGAGCATTCAGTTGCGCAATCCGCAGGCGTCCGTCGAGTACGACACCGATGCACCGGCCGCGCGCCGTTCGCGTCGCGCCGCGCTCGATCTCGTGGCGCGCGAGGGCGATCTCGTGGCGGCGGCGCACATCGCGTTTCCGGGTTTGGGACATGTGAGAAAGGAGGGCGCCCGCTACGAGTGGGTGCCCGTCAACTACGAAGGCGATCCGGGCCATTGACGCGCCCGGCGCCTGACCACGCGGAGATGCGCGATGCCAGAAGCCCTCGTAGCAGAACGTAGAACCCTGCCGCCGCGTGCCGCAAGAGGGGCTGAGGTGATCGCGAATCTCACGCTCGGCGCGGTCTGGACGCATGTGATCGATGCGCTGCAAGGCGGCAACGACATGGCGCATCGTGCGGCGCTGGAAGCTTTGAAGCGCATGCGCGGACGCGAGACGCAGCCGTTTGCGGACCATGCGCGCATCGAGGTGCTGGAGCGGCTGTCGTCGAGAACCATCGCGATTCTCTGGCAGGACGCGACGCGTTGCCGCTATGCGGATCAGGTCTGGGTGCGTTGCCAGGCGCGCAAGATTGGCCGTTGCGCGCTCACGGGCGCGGGGATCGTGCGTGGCGATATCGTCTACAAGCCGCAACGGCGCAACGCTTCGTTGGGCAATGCACGCGCCATGATCTTGGCTTCCGCGTTGCCCGACTAGGTTCGACGCTGCGCCGCATGTGCAAAACGCATGTGCAAAATTATTGAACGATAAGCCCGGTTTTTTCCAAACATGGGAGAAGGCGGGTGCTCTATGCTTCGGGGGCACTTTCCGGGCGCCAGAATTTTGGGTGCGGCGCCGGGGCTACGTTCAAACCTTCATATGCTGGACCATTGCGCATGATTCGCATCGGACCGCTTCAGGTGGATCTCGAGCGTCGGCAATTGCTGCTCGATGACGAACCTGTTCGACTCGGAAGCCGTGCGTTCGATATTCTCGCCGTGCTCGTGGCCGCCGACGGCGCGCTCGTCTCGAAGAACGACCTGCTCGCGGCGGTATGGCCGGATACGCTCGTCGAAGAGAACAATCTGCAGGTGCACATGTCGGCGCTGCGCAAGGTGCTGGGCGCGAACCGCGTGCTGATCCAGACCGTCTCGGGACGCGGTTACCGGCTCGTCAGGACGAGGCAACCGGCCGATGCGCCCACGAGCGTCGCCAACGCCGGCGTTGCACACAACCTGCCTTCGAATACCTCCCCGCTCGTCGGACGCGATACCGCCATCGCCGATATCCTGCTCGCGCTCGAAGCGGCGCGGCATGTGACGCTGATCGGCGCGGGCGGGATCGGCAAGACGCGGCTTGCCATCGAAGCCGGACGGCGTTCGCTCGACCGCTTCCCCGACGGCGTGTATCTCGTTTCGCTTTCGCCCGCGCAAGATTTGCCAAGCGTGCTGGCGGCGTTCACCGGCACGCTCGGCATCAATCCGGCGGCGGGGTCGCGCTCGCTTGCCGTCATCGCGCAGGAATTGCGGGAGCGCCGCATGCTCGTCCTGCTCGATAACTGCGAACACGTTCTCACGCCTGCGGCGAGTCTCGCCGATGCGCTTTGCACGGTGAGCGATTCCATTCGCGTGCTGGCCACGAGCCGCGAACCGCTCAAGGTGGTGAGCGAGCATCTTTACTGGGTCGCGCCACTCAGCGTGCCCGCGCCAAGCGCCTCGGGCGTCGACATAAAGCGATGCAGCGCCGTGCAACTGTTTCTGGCTCGCGCGCGCGCCATCGACCTGCGCTTTTCGTGCGATGAACGCAGTATGGAACTCATCGGCACCGTTTGCCGGCGGCTGGACGGCATACCGCTCGCCATCGAACTGGCTGCATCGCGCGCCACGATACTCGGTGTCGAAACGCTTGCGGCGCATCTCGATGACCGCTTTCGCATGCTCACCGGCGGCAATCGCACGGCGCTGCCACGGCATCAGACCTTGCGCGCGACGCTCGACTGGAGCCACGCCTTACTCGATGACGCCGAACGCACGACCCTGCGCCGCCTCGGCATTTTCGTGGCGGACTTTTCGATGGAAGCGGCGGTCGCCATCGTCGGCGACGATGCATTGCGCGAGTTCGATGTGATCGCGGCGGTATCGGGACTCGTGGAGAAATCGCTCGTCGCACGGCAGACGGGTAACGGCCGAGCGGCGTATCGTCTGCTGGAATCGACACGCGCCTATGCTTTGCAAAAACTCGATGACAACGGCGAGCGGCAACGCGTAGCGCTCGGTCACGCCAATCATTTCGCGAGCCTTTTGAACGACGACGCGCAGCATGGCGGCGGACATCACTCCGAAGGTTGGCAACGGCGCATGCGCGACATGCTCGGCGACCTGCGCGCCGCGCTGACATGGACGCTTTCGCCCAAAGGCGATGCCATTTTGGCGGAAACGCTGTGCGTGAAATTCGTCTCGCTGCTGTTCGAACTCTCGCTCGTCGAGGAATGCTGCGTGTGGGCGCGGCGCTCGCTTGCCGCGCTGCAAACCGGACGCGAGGCGGAAGCTTTCTCGCATCGCTGCATGCGCGTGCGGATGCGTCTGCAGGCGGCGCTTGCTGCCGCGCTCGTCTATGTGCATGGTCCGGACAAGGAGACTCGCGCGTTGTGGTCGGAAGTGCTGGCGTTGTCGCTGGCGCTGGCGGATCGCGTCTTCGAGGCGCGCGCGCTCTGGGGCATGTGGAACGCGAGCCAAAGCGCGGGCGAAGTGCGCAGCGCGTTGTCGTTCGCCCGGCGCTTTGCGGCACTCGCCGCCGATTCGCAGACCACCGACGCCGAGCCGGAATCGACCGATGTGCTGCTCGGCTATCGGCTGCTCGGCATTGCTTCCCACTATGCGGGCGAACAGGCGAAGGCGCGGGCATCGCTCGAACACTTTCTGCAGCATGCGGCGCGCTTGCAGACGCGTATGCCGCTTGGGAGATCGGTCGATCAGCGGATCGTCGGGGAGGCCACGCTTGCGCGCGTGCTCTGGCTGCAAGGCGCGCGCGACGAGGCGCGGCGGTTGGCCGACGCGTGCGTCGTGGATGCATGCGCCGCCGAGCAGGCTATCGTGACCGCTTATGTGCTGATCGAAGCGCGCATCCCGCTGGCGTTGCTCTCGCGCGAACGGGAGGCGGCGCGGCAGGCTATCGACATGCTGCTTGGGATTTCGATGCGCACGGGTTTGAACGTTGCGCAGGCGTGCGGCGCGGCATTCGACGCGTACCTGATTTCGCTCGATGACATCACGCCCGACGTCCTTCAAGCGTTCGACGCGGCGTTGAAGGAACTCGATACGCTCGGCTTCAACGCGCCGCGCTCCATGCTTGCCGCGCAATATGCGCGTGCGCTCGGGCAGGCGGGACGGCACGGCGAAGCCATCGACACGACCGTGCGCGCGCTCAAGCGTTGCAACGACAATGGCGACGCGTGGTATGCGAGCGAACTCTTGCGCACGCAGGGCGAACTTCTGCTGATGGGGCCGCCGGGCGAGGCCGTGTCGCTCGATGCGGAAGTCTGCTTTGCGTCCGCGCTGGAAACGGCGTCGATGCAGGGTAGCGATTCGTTCTATCTGACCGCGGCCACGAGCTACGCGCGTCACTTGCATGTGAGCGGGCGCAACGCGCAGGCGATGACGGTGCTGGAAACGGCGTGCGCGCGCTTTTCGCAATGGCGCGAGTGGGACGATTTTCGCGCGGCGTTGCGCCTTTTGAACACGCTCAAGACCGCGTGCGATTCCGCGGATTCGGCGGATTCCGCGGATTCGAGGGAAGCGAGGCGCTGAGTTACTTGCTTGCTCTGGCGCGCGAGTTGGACAAACTTGTGCGCGGCTCCGTGCCCTCTGAATACGCTAAGAACGCGTTCGATTCGGCGCATTCGATGGAAGGCGGCGTTGAGCCGATCTCACGCGAGCGCCATGCGGCGATGCGTCCGCCGCACGCCTTTCAGAACCGCATCGCCATCACGCGGCCGCGATGCGTTGATGCGCGGCTTCATCGATCAGGTCCGGGCGATCGAGCTGATCGACCCACCATTGCAGCGCGCGTCCGACGCGATCGCTGCGCCACGCGAGATAGAAGTACGTGATATCTCGCATGCCGATGACTTCCTTGCTGACGAGCGTGCCGCGCCGGAGATGTTCATCGGCGAGACATTCGGGATCGACGCACGCACGCTAACTGACAAGTAAAAGATCGATTTGTTGGCCTTAAAGCGGCTCTTTCCAATTAGACGCTGACACCCGATATACATACTAATGTTTTAACCAACAAATTCGCTTGCATTCAATGAGCGCCATCAATTAAGCGGGAAATACTTTGACTAAAAAAATAAGACAAACCTCATGGTGGAGATTGGAGTTTGTGCTTTATTATTTTTTTGCCTTAGCATTGGCGCATACAAAGATTGTAGATGCTGACATCATAAAATTCGAAACAACGAATCATTAAAAAGCCCTCTTAATCCAGCTGGCTGAAGATGATTAAGTCGCAGGAGAGCACACTTCGGATTACGCGGTTTTAATCGACATAAGTAAAGCCGTTTTGTCGTGTTGTTTTGACGAGCAACACGACCCACGCACATGCGTAGTGATTTTAAATGTTCAATTCTTCGGAATGAAATGAATACGGCAATAATCTTACACCGGCCATTTCCCCAAGAGGCTCTCACTACCTTCCTCAGGGCAATTGGCAACCTCTTCGACGCCAAAACCTATATCATCAATTTCGTGGGATCTCAGTCGGTTTCAATTTCCGGAACACGTCAGAACGGTCGCTAATGTCACCGAATTCGATATGAACTTCATCTGGGTAACTTTTTACGCCGTCGGATTGATGTATCCAGTGCTTCAGATAATCTACCTACGGCGCCAAAAGACGCGGCGAATGATTCTGGTATGGGCGGCCGCGGCATCGCTCGTAATTGCGGGCGGGACATTGACCGCTTGGACGGCGGTTGAAGCGCCTGAACTCAATGTCATTGCAGCATTAGGAATTGCCGTTGCCACTATCGGGGCCGCGTGGGGAAGCATTGGGCTGGTGATCAATCTATGTGTATGGTTTTATAGGCGCATCAGACGATCTCCGCGACCACCTGTATGCCGCTAAAGGGTTATACCGTTTGATCGCAGCGCGGGTCTGTATGCAACTGTTTTTAACCCGCTACCTCGCACGAAAGGAAGCCGTGCATCGCCATCACGCGGCCGCGATGCGTTGATGCGCGGCTTCATCGATCAGGTCCGGGCGATCGAGCTGATCGACCCACCATTGCAGCGCGCGTCCGACGCGATCGCTGCGCCACGCGAGATAGAAGTACGTGATATCTCGCATGCCGATGACTTCCTTGCTGACGAGCGTGCCGCGCCGGAGATGTTCATCGGCGAGACATTCGGGAATGGTGCCGGCCGCGATGCCTTGCAACTGCGCGTGCAGTTTGGCTTCGAGCGACGGCACGGTGAGCACTTCCTGATTCGGCCCGATGGCGATGGTGCGCGGCGCGAGTTCACGCGAGGTATCGCCGATGGCAACGGCGCGGTGCTGCGCGACGGTATCGGCGGAAAGCGGCGCTTTTGCCGACGCGAGCGGATGATTAGGCGCGACCACGAACACATGCTTGAGCGAGCCGATTGGCTTGGCGATGAGATCGGGAATGAGCGGCGGCTCGCCTGCCGCGCCGACGACGAGATCCGCGCGGCGCGTGAGCAGCGCGTCCCACGAACCGCCGAGCACTTCCTTGGAGAGCACGAGGCGCGTGTCGAGCTTGAGACTGTAGAAGGCGCTGACGGGCTTCCACAACATGTCGAATGGAATGATTTCGTCGATGCCGAGCCGCAGTTCCGTTTCCCAGCCGTGCTGCACGCGTTTGGCTTTGCGTTCGAGATCGGCGGCGGCTTCGAGCAAACGGCGGCCTTCATCGACGACGAGGCGTCCTGCCTGCGTGAGCGTCGCGCGCCGCCCGGTGCGGTCGAAGAGCGTCACACCGAGATCGAGTTCCAGCTTCTGAACGAGATACGTCAGCGACGAGGGGACTTTGTGAAGCGCTTCCGCCGCTTTTGCGAAGGTTCCGGTGCGGTCGATGGCGTCGAGGGCCTGGAGGACTTCGAAGGAGAGGTTCATGGGGAGCGTCGGTATCGAAAGGAAAATCCCCTCAAAACGTCTCCACCCAAGGCCGAACCTCGATCTCCCAGGACCACGCACTGCGATGCTGTCGCAGCAGATCCATATAAGTTTGCGCGATGGCATCCGGATCGAGCGTGCTGTCGGGCTTGTCCACGGGATCAGGCCGATGCTCCGCCCGCACGCCGCCATCGACGACGATATGCGCGACATGAATGCCCTTCGGCGCCAGCTCGCGCGCCGCGCTCTGCGCAAGACCGCGTAGCGCGAACTTGCCCATCGCGAAAGGCGCGGAGAGCGCAAAGCCCTTGATGCCCGCTGTCGCGCCCGTCAGCAGAATGGCGCCTTTGCCCGCCGGCGTCATGCGCTTCGCCGCTGCCTGCACCGCGTAGAACGCGCCCAACGCCGTGACGCCGAGCGCTTTCCCGACCTCCGCCGGATCGAGTTCCGCAATGGGACCGCGCACTCGCCCGCTCGCGTTGTACACGACGATCTCCGGCGCGCCGATGCGCGCTTCGGTTTCCGCAAAGAGCCGCTCGACCTGAGCGGGATCGGCGGCATCGACGGTCAGGGCGATGGCGCCGGTTTCATCGACGAGCGGCTTCAGCTTGTCGATGTTGCGCGCGGCAATCACGACCGGCAGACCGGCGTCGCGCAAAAGCCGGGTGAGCGATCCGCTGATGCCGGAGCCCGCTCCGATGATCAACGCGTTGCGGTAGGGCATCTCGGTCATGGTTTCTTCGCCTAAGAGAGCATGGTTCGGTTCGGTTCTGGCGTCGAGGCGCCAGAGCCATGACGAGCATCATAAATGTTGATCGCCAATCGCGCCCGCCCGCACCGAGGCATCAAGGCAAGTGATTGCCGCCTGTCACACCATAGACTTCTCCAGTCACGAAACTAGACTCTTGCGATGCAAGCAGCACGTAAATGGGCGCGAGTTCGGCGGGCTGACCGGGCCGCTTCATCGGCACTTCGGAACCGAATACCTCGATCTTGTCCTGCGGCTGGCCGCCGCTCGATTGCAACGGCGTCCACACCGGGCCCGGCGCCACCGCATTCACGCGCACGCCCTTCGATGCGACCTGTTTGGCGAGCGCATGCGTGAACGCAGTGATCGCGGCCTTCGAAGGCGCATAATCCAGCAAGGACGGGCTCGGCTGATAGCTCTGGATGGACGTCGTATTGATGATGGTCCCGCCCGGCGGCAAATGCGGGAGCGCCGCCTTGCACAGCCAGAACATCGCGAAGACGTTCGTGCGGAAAGCGGCTTCGAATTGCTCCGTCGTCAGATCAGCGATGGTTTCCACCGACGTTTGCTTGCCCGCCACGTTGACGAGAATATCCAGTCCACCCAGTTCGGCAACCGTGCGGCTGACGAGATCGCCGCAGAAGGCTTCGCTGCCGATGTCGCCTGGCAGCGCCACGGCCTTCACGCCTGCGGCTTGCACGAGTTCAAGCACTTCGCGCGCGTCCGGCTCCTCGGACGGCAAATAATTGAGGACGAGGTCCGCGCCCTCACGCGCAAAGGCAATCGCCACGGCGCGGCCAATGCCGCTGTCGGCGCCCGTGATCAGTGCGCGGCGGCCCTTGAGACGGCCGAACCCTTGATAGCTGTCCTCGCCGTGATCGGGACGCGGCTTCATGTCCCGAGCGAGGCCGGGCGCGGACTGCGGCTGGCGCTCGAAGTCGGGACCGGGGTACTGCTTGAGCGGGTCCTGCATCGTGTACTGGTTCTTCGTTGCGGTCATCGTTTCGTTCCTTACTTGCAAAAAGGGATGAGTGTTCGCGGCGTCATTTCAGGGCGCTGATTCTGGATTTAGCGTACGCGACGGTTACGGCTCGGCTCTGCAATGGCCATGCCTACCGACAGCGGTAGTCGCTCGCAGCCCGATCCACAGTCTTCCGATGCATGTGAAACGCACTGCGGCCGTGCGCTTGCGCACAGTCGTCGGAGAGAAAGTCCGTCCCGGCACGCCGCCTGCTTGTCGTAACTCAAATGCTGCAACGGAGAGAGCCATGAGATTCGCATTTCTTCAGAACGTGGACTTCGAACGCGTGTCCTTCGACATGGGTCGCCAGTTTTCCCAGTTTCTGAAGGGAAAAGGTCTGGTCGATGAGGAAAGCGCTGCCCAAAGGAACATCGATTCCGCCGACGTATTCGGCGCGGTCGACGACAGCTTTTCCGAAGCGGTCAACTTTCGCTTCAATGTGCGTGGCGTGGAACACCGCGGGGCCGTCACGCACGACGCCTTGCGCGATCGTCACGGCGTGCCAGGTGTATCCGAGCCCGAACTCGCTCTGTTCATCAGGCATGCGCCGGCAATCGGCCGGGCGGCGATGATCAAGCAGGCGCGCAGCCGATCCGGCTTCGTCGTGCTGGAAAGTGGCGATCTATGACAAGACCTCGTTGGTCGGACTGGTATCGCGGCAATAAGCGTTGTTGAGGTTAATCACAATTGCCGGGGCTTCGACTTTAGGTAGCGCGTCGGCGCCGGTTCGTAGCCAATCATGGAGAAGACATGGAAGATCATAAGGAACAGGACCGCATTCGCCGCCGCGCCTATGAACTATGGGAGCGAGAAGGCAGCCCCGATGGACGTGCCGAAGAATTCTGGGAGCAGGCACGCACTCAACTGGAAGCCGAGGACCCGGAGAGTTCCACGAGCGAAGAACCTGCCACGGCCAGCGCCACGCAAGGCAAGTAACGTCTCTTCGCAGGCAAGGCATCCGATGCGTCACGCGGCGCATCGGAGTTCGATTGACTAGAATACGGGCGCAACGCGTTCTCTCAATCGGACCACACAGACTCCATGCTCGCAGCGCTAGCCACCTTGCTCGTCTTCCAGTGTCTGGGCGAAGGCGTCTCCTATTTGTTCAGCATTCCCGTTCCTGGACCTGTCGTCGGCATGCTCATGCTGCTTGGCTTTCTCGCGATACGTCCGCAGGTAGCCAACGCGCTCGAACCCACCGCGCTCGAAATACTCCGTCATCTTTCGCTACTGTTCGTGCCTGCAGGCGTCGGCATCATGGTGTCGGCGAAAGCGCTGAGTGGAGACCTCGTCGCGGTCGTCGTGGCCATCGCGGTTAGCACGACGCTGGCGATTGCGGTCACCGCGCTCGTCATGCGCGCGATGTTGCGCCGACAGCGCCGCCTCTCCAACGATACGAAAGGCGCCGCATGACCGCGATCCCACGCCTCGGAGGTATTTGGGTCTATCTGGCGGCCACGCCGCTGCTCGGGCTCACGATCACGCTGCTCGCTTACCTCATTGCGCAGCGCATCTACGCAGCCTTCAAATTCAATCCGCTGGCAAACCCGGTGTTGATCGCGGTGGCGATCGTCGTCGTCGTGCTAAAGACCAGCAACACGCCGTACGACACGTACTTCGACGGCGCGCAGTTTGTGCATTTTCTGCTCGGACCCGCGACCGTCGCGCTCGCGTTGCCGCTTTACCGGCAGCTCGCGAATCTGCGGCGGCTCGCGTTGCCGATCATCGTGAGCCTTGCGGCGGGCTCGTTGACGGCGATCGTCTCGGCGGTGTCGGTGGGCGCGCTCATGGGCGCATCGCGCCAGACGGTGGCATCGCTTGCGCCGAAGTCGGCTACGACGCCTATCGCCATGGCGGTTGCCAAACAGGTCGGCGGTGTGCCGTCGCTTACGGCGGTGCTGGTGATATCGACGGGCGTCTTCGGTGCGGTTGCCGCGCGGGGCATCCTCAACCTTCTCCGTGTGAACGAAGTCGAAGCGCGCGGGTTTGCGCTCGGCGTGGCGTCGCACGGCATCGGAACGGCGCGCGCGTTTCAGGTGAGCGAGGAGATGGGCGCGTTTGCCGGGCTTGGAATGGGGCTGAACGGTGTGTTCACGGCGTTCGTCGTGCCGGTGTTGTTGCCGATGCTGGCGCGGTTTGTTTGATGCGGTATCGACGGACTAAGGCCCGGTTCTGACCGCATGACCCGGCGCCGCAATCGCGCGCTGTGCGAAGTCTATGAACGCATGCACCTTTCGCGAATGACGCCGGTTAGGCAGGTAAGTCGCATAGACGAAAGCGTCGCCGCCCTCCGGCGTGACCTGGGCGTCGTCGAACAAGGCAGTCAACGATCCGTCGCGTACCGACGCCCCGATGAGCCATTGCGGCAGCAGAGCGATGCCCAGCCCGCCGAGCGCCGCGCCCGCGAGCATGTCGAGATTGTTCGTCAACAATTGACCGCCGACATCGACGGATTCGCTTCTGTCAGGGTAGCGGAATACCCACTTCTGCCGGTTGCCGGGCTTATACGCAAACCGCAGACAGTCGTGTGCAACGAGTTCCGAAGCTGCGTGCGGATGGCCTCGCCTCTGCAAGTACGCCGGACTTGCCACGACGCATCGCGCACTGTGGCCGAGCCGCTTCACGATGAGACGAGGGTCGGCGGTCGGCACGCCAACGCGCAAGGCCAGATCGATCTTCTCGCTGACCAGATCCATGTGACTGTCAGACACGACCAGTTCCAGATTCACGCGCGGATGCTGCCGTAGAAACGTCGCGATATGCGGGGCGATATGCAGCCGGCTATAAGTTGCCGATACGCTCACGCGCAGCGAGCCCATGGGATCGATACCGGTGTCGATGACGCTATCGTCGGCGCCCGCCAGATCGGCCAGCACCTGGCGCACTTGCTCGACGTAGGTCACACCGGCGTCGGTGAGCGTGACGCTGCGCGTCGTGCGTGTCAAAAGCGACGTGCCGAGCGACGCTTCGAGTCCGTCCATCAGTCGCATGACGGAAGACGTCGTCTTGCCGAGTTCATGCGCGGCTGCCGTGAAGCCGCCGGATTCCGCTACCGCCAGCAAGGTTCTCAATGCCAACAGCTTGTCCATGTGCTCTCTATGAGTTCGACGCCGCGACCTTCGAGCGTCGCTGACAGTGTACTCATCCAGAAAGAGGAGGGCAGACTCGGTGCATCGAATGATCGCGTTCAGAACTTGTGACGAATGCCGAGCGTCACCACGAGCTGACGCTTGCTGCTCGACGGTCCGTAGCCGAGCACGGTGGCGTGCGTGGCATCGCCCGCAGCTTGCTGGGCGAAGGCGAGCATGGCGATATCCGTGCGCTTCGAAAGAATGTAATCGACCGTGACGTTCAGCTCGTGCCACATCGGCGACTGGTCGGGATTGTCGTATTTTCCGCGCGTGAAAACGTAAGCGGTGCCGATCAGCAAGTCGGGCCGAATGTTGTAGTTGACGCTCACGTTGAAGTTTTTCAGATTCAGGTGACTCTGATCGAGATAGCTGTAATCCACGTTCGTGAACATTGCGCCTAAGCGAAGCGGGCCTGCTACATAAAAGCCGCCGGTGCCGAGAATTCTTTGTTTGCTGGCATAGGCCTTCGAAGGCAACGCGCTGTGCGTGAATAGCAGGTACGTGGGCGAGTAATCGTTGTCGACGGCGCCCGTTTGATTGGTGTTGCTGTACGGCGAGTCGTACTCCGCATACGCAACGTTCCAGTTGAAGGGACCGTGGTCGTATCGAAGGCCGAGGCTGAAGGCACGATTGTCCGCAAAGCCGCCGGATGAGTTGCTGAAGCCATACAAGGCAGTGGCCTTGATACCGTGGAAGTCCGGGCTCGCATACTTCAACGAATTCTGGATGCGAATATTGTTGAAGGTGTTGTCGCTATCGCCAATACTCCCGAGCCAGCTCCATGCCGTATTGGGTCCCAGATAGTCGACGACGGCATCGTACTGACGGCCAGCGGTAAGCGTACCCCACGCGTCGCTCGAAAGGCCGACAAAAGCCTGTCTGCCGAACTCGCGGCCGTTGTTGCTCAATGCGCCGTTCAACGCATTGAAGCCGTTTTCTTGCGTGAATACTGCCTTAAGGCCCGAGCCGAGATCTTCGATCCCACGCAGTCCCCAGCGCGGGCTCTGATTTTGTCCGGTGATGGCCTGATACGTATGATGACCGGATTGATTCGGCGAATAAGCGACGCCCACCGATATCAACCCGTACAACGTAACGCTGCTTTGCGCATGCGCAATCGGGACTTGCAGGCCAGTCAAAAGTCCTGCAGCAACAGCGAGGTGCTTGAACTTCACGTGATACTCCATGATTTTGGCGCGACAAACGGGCTCGTCATGGTCGCGACGATCGATATCGGCAATACGAAATGGGTCGATGCGGTTGTCCCACCCGTCACGGTGAGACGGACGTGGGCGTCGGGCTAAAGGCCGGTCACTGCCTTTGCGCGGTTTGCGATGTCGGGAAGCTCAAAGCTGCACGGACGCGCGGCGGATCTCCCGTTCTCCGTCGCTCGTTCTCACACCGAGCGCATAGAGTCCCGAGGTCTTGCCGTTGTAACGAATCTCGAACGGGAAATCGGAAGGTCGTGCAATCTCGCCGAGCCAGTTGGCCAGCGCGCTTTCGTCTTCGCCGATCTCGATCCAGTCGAGACCTTCGCCGCGTACGCTTCCAGTTCCCGGTTCCACGGGCAGACTCGCGGTATGCGGAGCGTTACCGGGCTTGAAGTACAAATTTGGCTTGCCGATAGGCCACGCTGTCATCGCGCTGGGCGTTTGCAGCGCAAAGCCGCGATTGCCGTTCATCATCTGGCGCCCGGCATCCTTGCCGGTCGTGCTTTCATCGATCACTGTTCCGTGATGCCGGGCGAACGCTTTCAGTTCATCGAGCGAATCGGTCCGCAGGCACCAGCCGACGAAACAGTCGCCATTTCGTGTTTGTTGCTCGAAAAACCTTGGCAGAGGTTGATCGCGCTGGAGAACGGTGTGATCGACGATTCCTTCCACTTCGATATAGATATCCGGCGCGAGCGGTACGACTTTATGGCCGATGCCGTAGAGTGGAAAGAAGCCGCCGTCGTAGTTGCCTAAGCCGGTTTCACGGCTGAGCCGGAACGTGGCTTCATAGACGTTGAGCGCTGCAAGGCAGACATGGTCGAAGTGGATCATTGCGTCATTCCTGATGAAGTAATACGTACTCGTTATGTGACTGCTCAATCGGTCGAGGTCAGTCCGAAGTTCTCTTGCCGGTGCGCGTCGCCAGCGGTGCCGTCGTAACGTGGCAGCAAGAGGAAAGTGAAGGCGGCGCCAGCTGCGAGCGCAGCGCACAGCACGAGCGCCGGTTGATAGCTGCCGAGACGATCCGCGAGCCAGCCGATACCAAGCGGGCCCACACCGGCCGCGATGCACAGCGAGCCGTACTGCCATGCATAAGCGCGTGGAAACATGCGCAACCCGAAGTAGCGAGTGCACATATAAGCGACCAAATCGATCTCTCCGCCGAATGCCCAGCCGACCGTGAAGGCATAGAGCGGTGCAAAGGCGAGGCCGCCCAGTTTGAGCGACAGGACGCCGCCCATCCCGACGAGGCAGGAGAACGCCATGAGGCGCGGCGCATGCACGTGGTCGGAGAGCCAACCGACGATCAGGCGCACGCAGATCGTGCCCACGCCGATCAGGCTCATATACTTCGCCGCCGAGGTCGGTGTCGCACCGAGTTCACGAAGCATCGGCGCCATGTGCTGCGCGCTGCCTGCAACGAATAGCGTCGACAACGTGAAGGCCACGAACATGAGCCAAAAAGTCCGGCTTCGCTTGACCGCGGCAAACTCCTTCGCCAGCGCTTTCGGATCGGCGACTTCGGGATTGTTTGAAGCGCCCGAGATGTCTTGCTGATTGTCCCGGAGGATCAGGAGCGAGACGGGTGCACCAATAGCCGCGATCGCCGCGAGCATCAGATAACCGGCATGCCAGCCGGATCGGGCGATCGTCATGGCGATGATCGGCGGCAAAACGGCTCCGCACAGTCCCAGCCCGACTTGTGTCAGACCCAGCGCGAATCCGCGACTGCGGTCGAACCAGCCGCTGATTACCCGTGTGAACGTGAGGCCGCTCGTGCCGCCGCCGAAGAATCCGGCCAGGCCCACGAGCACGATATACGCGATGGGCGTGGAGATGAACGCCGCCATCCCTGCAAAGCACGCAGCCAGAGCGAGGGCGCTGCCTGCTGCGGTGCGGGCGGCGCCGAAACGCGAAAGCAGCCGTCCCCACATTTGCAGGCCAATGGCGAGTCCGAGCGTGAATGCCAGATAGCCCGCGCCGTATTGCGTCTTCGTCAGGCCGACCGCACTTTGCAGGTCTCTGGCGAACAGGCCGAGATTGTAGGAGCCCAGGCCGATTACGCCAATTCCAAGGCCGACGGTCGAGCCGATCAGCTGCGCCCATCCGCGTCTGAATTCGCCTGGTGTGTTCGTTGAAACATTCATGGAAGCAATCGCCAATTATCGGTTGATCAATAGAAGTTCGGCACGACGCGTAAATGTGCGCAGCGTTGAGCGTTCAGCAAGGCAGACAGCTCAAGATGGAACAGAACTCACGATTCCACTTGAACCGGAGGACACCGGTGTATCTCCACTTGTTATGTAGCTTATTGATGCCAAAAAAATTGATAAACGGGGCTTCAAGGCAACGCAGCATTGCATTCGCTGCCATGCAGAGGGGTTGAAGCGGCGCGGAAGCAGGCGCGCCAATGCCGGCAGAATAGGGACGTGAAGAAGAAAGACGGAGTTGCGGCGGCAACTCAAGCATCGCCCACTCACCCATTCTTTGAAAAACTGTTCCGAAAACGCACGGCAGCGTCGCCGACTATACGAAGGTCTATAAAAATCCACCTCGGTCGTGATCCGGCAATCCCCACGGATAGCTTTTTACGCAGCGCCATCCGGCCTATCCTCGTTTACACGACGACCGCTGCGGCAGGGCGGTTCACCCACATCGGAGGAAACAAGCCGGCCATGACCACCTCGCTTTCTCACGCGGCACCCATCATTCAGATTGGCACGAGCGCGCCGGACTTCACCTTGCAGGCCACGCCGGATCAGAAAATCTCGCTCTCCGAATTGCGCGGCACGCCGGTAGTCATCGCGTTCTATCCGGCGGACTGGAGTCCAGTTTGCGGCGATGAACTCGGTCTCTTCAACGCCGCGCTATCGTCGATCCATCGGCTGCGTGCGCAGCTCGTCGGCATCTCCGTGGATAGCGCGTGGTCGCACGCGGCGTTCGCATCGCAACGCAAGCTGCACTTTCCGCTGCTCGCCGACTTCGAGCCGAAAGGCGAAGTGGCGCGACGCTACGGCGTGTATCGCGTGGCCGAAGGCGTCGCCGAGCGCGCGTTGTTCGTGCTCGATGCCAACGGCGTGGTGCGCTGGGCCTACGTTTCTCCGATCACCGTGAATCCGGGCGTCGATGGAATTCTCGACGCGCTCGAGCAATTGAACTCATCCACGAAACAGGACGCGCAATGAGCCATCTTTCTCCGCCGGTCGGCCCGCTCGATCACATTCAGGGCGACGCCGAAGCACCCGTGACGCTCGTCGAATACGGCGATTTCGAATGCCCCTATTGCGGCGCCGAGTACGGCGTAATCAAGGCCGTGCAGGCGGCCATGGGCGCGCAATTGCGGTTCGTCTTCCGGCATTTTCCGTTGACCGACATGCACGCGCATGCGCTTCATGCGGCCGAGTTCGCGGAAGCCGCGGCGAGCATCGGCAAGTTCTGGGAAGCGCACGATGTGTTGTATGAGCACCAGGCGTCGCTTGGCGATCGCGCGCTCGCGCAATACGCGGCGCAACTCGGCGTGCCCGCGCACGCGCTTTCGAATGCGTTCGATGGCGCCTTCGACGCGCGCATCCAGCAAGACTTCGATGGCGGCTTGCGAAGCGGCGTGAATGGCACGCCGACGTTGTTCATCAACGGGCATCGCTATGACGGCGAGCGCGATGCGGCGAGCTTGCTCGAAGCGTTGCGGGCGGTGCTCGATCGCGTGCAATAACCGAAGCACGAGCGCCTCAAGTCTCCAGGGGCGCTGCCTCGCGTGAGTTCTCGTCAGCCAGCGGCATGTGTTCCAACCCGCTGCATTCGTGCGCGGCGGCTAGTCCAACCGCCGCCGCAGCCCGTCGCCCGCTAGCGGCATGTCGCGCAGCCGCTTCCCCGTGGCGTCGAAGAGCGCGTTGCCGAGCGCGCCCGCGGTCGGTCCCATCGACGCTTCCGCTGCACCGAGAAACGGCGCGCCCGGTCTATCGATCAGATGCACGTTGACCGCGCGCGGCACGGCGGAAAATCGCAGGATCGGGTAACTGCTCCAGTCGAAGCTGCGGATGCGCTTCGTGTCGAACTGCAATTCCTCGTACAGCGTCCAGCTCGCCGACTGCAGCACGCCGCCCTCGATCTGATTGCGAATACCGTCGGGATTCACGATCTGCCCGGAATCCACCGCGACCTCGGCATGTTCCAGCACCACCTGACCGGTTTCGGGGACCACGGACACCTCGACCGCTATCGCCACATAAGCCATCAGATTCTTGTATTTGGCGAATGCGAAGCCGACGCCGTGATTGCGCTTGCGCGGCGCACGCGGCCAGCCGAACTTCTCCGCCGCAAGCGCGATGACATCGCGGGCGCGCGGGTCGTGCATATGCTTCAGCCGGAACGCGACGGTGTCCGCGTTCGCGGCCGCCGCCAGTTCGTCCATGAACATCTCGATGGTGAACACGTTCATATGCGCGCCGAGCGAACGCATGGCTGACGTATGCAGCGGCATCGTCGGCGAGAAGTTGTTCATCACGTGAAGATTGGGGAACGTGTAGAGCGGAATGGCGTTGCGGTCGCCGCCGCCTTCAGGCTGCACCATCGGCGTCGAAGGCGCGGGCGCGAACGGATGTTCCAGCATCTGCGCCGGAATCAACCGGCCCGCGTTCACGATCCGTTCGTTATGCGAGCTGCTCCAAAGCGCATAATTCCAGTCGACGATATTCCCGCCAGCGTCGAGCGACGCGCTCACTTCAGTGACCATCGCGGGCGTGTAGTGGTCCCACGTGTGCTCCTGTTCGCGCATCCATTGCACGCGCACGGGCTGGCCTTCCAGTTCCCGTGCGATGAGCGCGGCGTGCGCGGCGACATCGTCCGCGCCGTTGTGACCGTAGCAGCCCGATCCTTCGACATGGATGCAACGTACCTTTTCCTTCGGCATGGACAGCATCTCGGCGAGGCCGTCGCGTAACGGATACACGCCTTGCGAATGCGTCCATACAGTCATCGCGCCGTGCTCGAACATAGCGACGGCGCAGGATGGTCCGATCGAGCCGTGCATCATGTAGCGGCGCGTGTAGCGAGCGTCGAGCGTCTTTGCCGGCGCGCCGGCCGCGCCGTGTGTATCGGCGATCTCGATATGCTGCGTCGAGATCGTCTTCAAATCGCGATGCACGGTGGCCGGATCAGGTAACGCACGCCCCGCGCTCCACTGGCTTCCCGCAGCGAGCGCGCGTTGCGCCTGCACCGCTTGCCATTCGCCTTTGGCCACCACGGCAAGCATGCTGCCGTTTCTGATGACCTTGATGACGCCCGGCATCTTCATGATGGCGGGCGTGTCGGTTTCCATGAGCCGCGCCTCGTACACGGGCGGCATCACCACGCGGGCGTGGACCATGCCGGGCATCGTCATGTCCTGAACATAGCTCACGCCGCCCGTGACCTTGCGCGGAATATCCACGCGCGGCAACGACGTGCCGATCATGTCGAAGCTCGCGGGATTCTTGAGCGGCGAGACCGCCGACGCCACGCGATGCAGATCGATCATGCCGACCGCTTCGCCGTACGTCATGCGTCGTCCGTCTGGCGCTTCGATGACTGCATCGTGCGTGCGGAGCACATTGCTGGCGACGCCGAAATGACGAGCGGACGCATCGACGAGAAGCCCGCGCACTTGTGCCGATGCGTTCAGCAACGCGCTGCCGCTATCGGCAATGGTGTGACTGCCCGCGGTGAGGCCTTCGTCCGGCGAGGCGCCCGTATCGGCGGTGAGGAAGTCGATGAGCGCGGGCGCCATGTCCAATTCCTCGGCGGCGATCTGCAGGAGCGCGGTGCGCACGCCCGTGCCTAGCTCGACCTTGCCGGTGTAGACGGTAACCTTGCCCGTACGGTCGATCTTGATCCACGAATCGAGATACGGATTGGTCTTGAGGCTGCCCGCGAGCGCCTGCGTCGCCCGGCCGATGTGCACTTCGGCGCCTTCGTCGGCAATCACTTCCTGAGCCATGGCGCTCACGCCGGGAAGCATGCTGAAGCTCACGACGAGCGCGCCGGACATGAGAAAGCGCCGCCGTTTCTCGTCGATCCTGTCTTCCGCGACGCTCATTGCGCGCCTCCGTTCGGTGCGCTCAGATGCGCGACTTCGCGGATCGCGGCGAGAATCCGCATGTGCGTGCCGCACCGGCAAAGGTTCGGCTCCATGTGTTCGAGCAGTTCGCTCTCGGTCGGATGCGGATTGCGGTCGATGAGCGCCTGCGCGCGCATGATCATGCCGGCGATGCAGTAGCCGCACTGCGCGGCCTGATGATCGATGAACGCTTTTTGCAGCGCGCCGGGATGCTGGATCGTGCCGAGACTCTCGATGGTCCGCACGGGCCGCTTGCCGATGGCCGCGACAGGAATCAGGCATGAGAACACGGCTTCGCCATCCACGATCACGGTGCAAGCGCCGCATTGCCCGAGGCCGCAGCCGAACTTCGCGCCATGCAGTTGCAGGTTCTCGCGCAGGGCATAGAGCAGCGGTGTCGAAGGATCGATGTCGAGCGCGTGCTGCGCGCCGTTGACGGTGAGGTTGATCATCGCGCGTGATTCTCCTTTCTGATGCTGGCCGCCATGGCGTCGATGCCGGTCCACGGATCGCGTTGCGAGTACGTCGCCCGAATGTAGGACGCGAGATCGGCGATCTGCCGGTCGTCGTAGATCTGGCCGAAGCCGGGCATGTAGTTCGTGCTGTCTTCGCCATGCCAGCCGTTGCCGCTCAACATCATCTGGATTGCGTTGCGCGGCGTCGCGGCATCGACGGCGCTGCTGAACGCGAGCGTGGGGCGCTCGCCGATAGACTGCATCGGCGCGGCCGGGCCGTGGCATTGCGCGCACGATGCGGCGAAGAGCGTCGCGCCACGTCGTATCGCGGGCGATGTGCCTTCCGGCGCGACGCCATTGGCGATGGCGGGCCGTGCTTTCTGTATCGACATGAGATACGCGGCGATTGCCTGCACGTCTTCTTCGGGCACGGTTGCGAGATCGCGCGTGACGGGCAGCATGGGGCCGGCGGCCGCGCCGTGTTCGCTCGCGCGACCGGTACGCAGATACGTCACGAGTTGCTCGCGCGTCCACGGCTTCGGCGCTGCATACAGTGCGTTGAGCGCGGGCGCTTCCCAGCCGTCGACGATGCCGCCATCGAACGCATGCCCGGCCTTTTCTCCGCCGATCGGATTGAGCGGCGAATGACACGATGCACAGTGACCGAGGCCATCTACGAGCAGCTTGCCGCGATTCCATTCGGCATCTTTGGATGCATCCGGATGCTCCGGGCCCGGCCGCAAAAAGAGCACGTTCCAGAAGGCGAGCAAGGGCCGGAAGTTCAACGGAAAGATGAGCCGATTGGCGGGCGCGCTTGCTTTCACGGGTTCGCGCGTCATCAGGTAGGCATAGGCTGCCGCGATATCGCTGTCAGGCATGCGCGTGAAGTGGATATACGGAAACGCGGGATACAGCAGGTGCCCGTCGCGCGCGATTCCATGGCGCAACGCGCGCGTGAAGGCTTCGAGCGACCAGTCGCCGATGCCTGTCGCAACGTCCGGCGTGATGTTGGTCGCGTAGATCGTGCCGAAGGGCGTGGCGAGCGGCAGGCCGCCCGCGAACGGCTTGCCGCCCTTGGCCGTGTGACACACGATGCAGTCGCCCAACGCGACGACGCGCGCGCCCGCGAGCCGCGTGTTTGCGTCGAACGACGCCGGCGCGGGTGGCGTGACCGGTGCGATGGCCGGTTGCCACATCAGCCATGCGGCGATCATCAGCGCGGCGGCGACCACCACGCTTACGCCCGCCAGCAATCGGGACTTGCGAGTCATTCACGCACCTTTGGAAGTGGTCATGCAACTACCGGTCAAAGTATCGACCGCCCGCGAAAATGTCCTGAAGCGGCGCTGAAATCTTGTTAAGGCAAACGAGCTTTCATTAAGCGTGACGAGCCGCATGTCCCCGTCCGATGGCGAGATAGTGCGTGAGCGCGATCAACGGAAACGCCGTTGCCACCGTTGCCACCAGCGGCCAGCCGCCATGCTCGTAAAGCGGACTCGCCAGCGCCGATCCGACCGCGCCGCCCACGAAGATGCTCGTCATGTAAAGCGCGTTGAGACGATTGCGGCTCGCCGCGTGCAGCGCATAGATCTCGCGCTGGCCGAGCACCATGTTCATCTGCACGCCGAAGTCGAGCACGATGCCTGTCGCCACCAATCCGATCACGCCCCATGCCGGATGAATCAACGCCGGCGCGTATGCCAGCGCGCCCACCACCAGCGCGATGAGCGTCGCGCGCACCGTGTGGCCCGCATCCGCGAGCCGTCCCGCTACCGGTGCCGACGTCGCGCCTATCGCGCCGACCAGCGCGAAGATGCCGATCTGCGTTTGCGACAGTCCGAAGTGACGCGTCAACTCGACGGGAATCGCGGTCCAGAAAAGGCTGAACGAAGCGAACATCAGCGCCTGATAAAACGAACGATGCCGCAAGACGGGCATCGTGCGAATCAAGTGTCCAAGCGAGCCGATGAGTTCGAAATACGTGGCCTTGTGATCCGGCTGGCGACGCGGAATGGTCAACGCGAGCACGCTCGTGACGACCGCCATCAACACGGCCGCACAGCCGAATACCGCGCGCCAGCCGAAGTGACCGGCGACCACGCTCGATATGGGGCGCGACAGCAAAATCCCGAGCAAGAGTCCGCTCATGATGGTGCCGACCACCTTGCCGCGCGACTCGTCGGGCGCGAGATGCGCGGCAAGCGGAATCAGAATCTGCACGGCAACCGAACTGAAGCCGACCAGGAGCGAGACGCCGAGAAACAAGCCCGCCTGATGCGTGAACGCCGCGGCGGCAAGGCTCGCGATCGACACCAGCGCGGTGATAATCATCAACTTGCGGTTTTCCAGCAGATCGCCGAGCGGTACGAGAAAGAACAGGCCGATTGCATAGCCGATCTGCGTGAGCGACACGATCATGCTCGCCGCGCCGCCCGACATATGGATGTCCGGTGCAATTAGCTCGGTGATCGGCTGCGCATAGTAAAGATTCGCGACGATAGCGCCGCAACAGAACGCGAACAACGCAATGAGCCCGCGTGTCAGCTTGACGGGGCTGCTACTGCCCGTCGTGGTGGATGCCTGGGTCGACATGACGACTCCTCGAATCAAAAAGAAGAAAGCGGCGCGCTCAATGCCCGACCTTCATCAGGCGGTTGCCGAGCGAAATTCCTAGATCGGTCATGCGCCGGCCGAGTTGCAATTGCTGATGCTCCCAGCGTCGCAAAGCGGTATCGATGGTCTCGCCGCCATCCGCCACCGCCGACAACGCCAGCGCCAGCGCATGTGCGTTGGCCGCCGCCTTGGCGGTGCTGCCCGCCGTATGCGGCCGTGGCACGGACGCCGCATCGCCCAGCAGCAGCGCACGGCCGAACACCATTTGCGGCGAGCGCAGATCGACGATCGGCTGCATGAACGGATCGTCCGTGGATTCGACGAGTGCGCGGAAAGTCGGGCCAAGCATGGTCCGCGCTTCGTCGCGCAACTGAACGATGTCGGCGTTCTTGGTCGAACCCGGCGGCAACGAAAACGCGCGCTTCTCGCCATGACGATCGACGAGCAGTTCACCGAGCCGTTCGGCGCCGTACTTGCGATACCAGACCCAGTTCCAGCGACGCTCGCCGGGCACGGTCGAATCGTCATCGCCGGGAATGAGGTATGAAAGTCCCGAGTGCCCGTCGCCGTCCTGAAACGCGAAGCGGTCGCGCAGCATGTTCGCGGCGAAAATCGGCAGGTCGGGTTCCTCGACGAGTCCGCGCCACGCCACGTAACCTGCATAGACCGGCACGATCTCGGGCAAGAGCCGCCGCCTGAGTGTCGAGCGGATACCGTCCGCGCCGATCAGCAGATCGGCCTCGACGCTGCGGCCGCTTTCGAAGCGCGCGACGACGCGCTCGCCGTCCTGATCGAAATCGACGAAGGTCTCGCCCGCATGAAGCGCCTGCGCGGGCAAGGCGTTTTTCATCGCGCGATAGAGCAGGCTCCACGACGTCTGCATCTGCGGCATGTGGAACTGTTCGAGCACGCGGTCTTCGCGATCCAGATAGATGCGATCACCCGAATTCACGCCCGGCGGATTCGGCACCGCGACGCCCGCAAATGCGAGCGCTTCCAGCACATCCGGCTGCAACACGACTCCGCCGCCCCGGCTTTCGAGCTGGTTCGGCGAAGTTTCGAAAACATCGGCATGCCAGCCTGCCGCGCGCAGGGCGTTGGCCGTGAGCAAGCCGCCAAGCGATCCGCCGATGACGACGGCACGCGGTTTATCGAACGCGTTCATGCTGCTTTCCTTTGCGCCGCTAAACGCCGCGCGGTGATGAACCCTTCTGGAGCCGATGAACGCAGCTTATGCGTTGCGTCGCGATTGTTGAATATGGATAGAATGCAAGTTCGCGTTGCGTCGGGCGCAACGAAATGTGGATTGAGGGCGAACATGGACAAGCTCCTCGCGGTCAGGACGCTGCTGGAAGTCGCGGACGCTGGCGGCTTCTCGAAGGCAGCGCAACGTCTGGGCGTAGCCACGTCATCGGTCACGCGTCTCATGGATTCGCTCGAAGACTCGCTCGGTGCCGCGCTGCTCACGCGCACGCCGCGCAAAGTCAGCCTCACGGATGCCGGAATCGCGTATGTCGAGCAGGTTTCGAAAGTGCTCGACGACCTCGCCGAAGCCGACGAAAGCGTATTCGACAGCGGCGCGGCGCCCGTGGGCACACTTAGGATCTCGGCGCCGTCCACGTACAGCCGCCTGTGCCTCGCACCGCATCTTGCGACGTTCCTCGCGGAGCATCCGCGCGTGTTTCTCGATGTCGTCATCGCCGATCACTTCACGGACCTCGCGCTCGATCGAATCGATGTTGCGATCCGCATCGGCCGCGCCGACCGCGACGCCAATCTCATCGTCAAAAAGCTCGCGGACAATCCGCGCCATGTCGTGGCAAGCCACGCGTATCTCGCCCGCAACGGCACGCCGCAGACACCGCAGGACCTCGACGCGCACGAGTGCCTGCGCTTCGCGTACGGCGGCGGCTATCGCACGCGCCAGGTCTGGACCTTCCGGCGCGATGGCGACGAACAGCGTGTCGATGTGCGCGGTCATCTGCTGTCGAATAATCTCGACATCCTTCTCGAAAGCGTCGTATCCGGACGAGGCATTGCGTTGCTGCCCGAATGGCAAGTCGCGCCCGACATTCGCGCGGGCCGCGTGGTGCGTCTCTTCGAACAGTTCGACGCCAGTCCTCACTCGGGCGATGCCGTGGTCTACGCCGCGTATCTGTCCAATCGCCGGCAATCCAGCAAGGTGCGCGCGCTCGTGCAGTTTCTCGAAACGCGTCTGCGCGCTTCGGGCGAAGACCGAGGCTCTTGAACTGAGTGCAGTGTAGGAACGCAGCGCGGCTAAAGTCCTGCAAAAAACGTGAAATGTTCTGAGGCGGCGCGTGGGCGCGGGAAAGACGCTTGAACGACATGCTTCGCCGCGCATCGGATTAAGAAGTTTTAAGGACCGTCGCGCCTAGTTGGCGCTTAGTTGGCGCGTGGTTCGGGCGTGGTGCGTTGAGACTGCCTGGCATCTCGCGTATTCACCGTCGTTCACGGTTCTTGGCGCCAATCCGCATCGCAGCGCTTAAGGCTTTTTTAGAACCCGCCAAAGCCTTTAAAGATTCGTTTCGCTACCCTCTGACAAAGAACGCGGACTGCGAACGGTCCTCGACGTCATGCGAATGCAGCGCGTCGTGACGGACCGCTCGCCATGTCTCGACACACAGGAGCGGGCATGAAGCTGACGATTGCAGGCGTGGCGATTCCCGATACCGCGATGGCGCAGGCCGCCACGAATCTGATCAGCGCCACGCAATCCGTCCTGATGTTTCATCACGCGCTTCGCTCGTTCCTGTTCGGCGCACTGACCGGCCACCGCGAGAACAGGCCCTTCGATGCCGAACTGCTCTACCTCGGCGCGCTGTTTCACGATGTCGGACTGAACACGCGCTTCCAGCACTCGCCGAACCGTTTCGAAGTGGACAGCGCCGATGCCGCGCGCGACTTCATGCGTCAGCACGGCGTGGCCGAGCGTCAGATCGAAGAGGTGTGGCTCGGCATCGCGCTGCATACGACGCCCGGCATTCCGGAACATCTTTCGACGCTGGTCGCGCTCATCGCCGCCGGCGTGCAGATGGACGTGACGGGCGCGCGTTACGACCAGTTCAGCGAGCCTGAGCGAGATGAGATCGTGCAGGCGTATCCGCGGGAAACCGGCTTCAAGAAGAAGTTGATCGAAGCGTATGCGCGCGGCATGGAGCATCGGCCGGATACGACCTTCGGCACGGTGAACGCCGACGTGCTCGATCGCTGGGACCCGAACTACCGGCGACTGAACTTCTGCGGGCTGGTGTTGGGATCGGACTGGCCGAACTGAAATCGAAGGCTATTGCACATGGCCGAAGGAGAGATGAATTGAGCACCGAGGCATTCATCGACGGGACGCGCAAGGCGTCGTTTGGCTCCGGCATCGCCGTGCATTTCGATCAGCTCTGGTTCGATCAGCTCGTACTCGAAGCGCTGCTCGTGGATGGCGAGATCGTGCGGCATCGCGCGAGAACGCAAGACGGCGCGCGGTCCTGGCTCGTCGCGGCGCCTGCTGGTCCTTCTTCCGATGCCGTGTTGCGGCGTCTCAGGCAAGAGTTTGCGCCGGCCGGGAAGCTCGATTCCGCGTGGGCCGTGCGGCCGCTCGCGCTCTTGAGGCTCGAACGCGGGCCGGTGCTCGTCTATGAAGACCAGGGTGGCGCGCCGATTCTTCCACGCGCCGATGGCACGATTGCACTCGGCCGTTTCCTGCGTATTGCCGTGGGCGCGGCGCAGTCGCTCGCGCTCGCGCACGAACGCGGCGTTCTGCACGGCGACATCAAGCCTTCGAACCTGCTGGAAGGCGCCGATGGCACGGTGCGCTTGCTCGGCTTTCGCGCTTCGACGAGCGAAGCTGCAGAGTCTATCGACCACGCCGATACCTTGAGCGGCACGCTGGCGTATATGTCGCCGGAGCAGGCGAGACGCGCGGAAGAACAGGCCGACGAGCGCAGCGATCTCTATTCTCTCGGCGTGACCCTGTACGAGCTATTGACCGGCCACTTGCCGTTCGAAGCGGCGGATGCGGTTGAATGGATCTTCAATCACGTCGCGCGGCAACCCGCCGATCCGCGCAGCTACCGCGCGTCATTGCCCGATGTGCTGGGTTCAATCGTACTCAAGTTGCTTGCCAAGAGTCCTGCGGAACGATATCAAAGTGCGTCGAGTCTCGAAGCCGATCTGCGGCACTGTCTTGCCGACTGGAACGAGATGCAGCATATCGTCCCGTTCGAACCGGCCGCGAAAGACAACGTCAAGAATCTCGCCTTTACGCATCGTCTGTTCGGACGTGTGCATGAATATCAGGCGCTGCGGGACGCCTTCGATCGTAACGCGCGACAGGGCGCCGCCGAACTCATCCTCGTGTCCGGCTATTCGGGCGCGGGCAAGTCGGAACTCGTGCGCAGCGTGCATCGCGCGACCGCGCAGAGTGCCGCGCTCTTCGCCTCCGGCAAGCTCGAACAGTACGGTCAGAACGCGCCTTATGCGCCGTTGATGCAGGCCATCCGTTCGCTCTTTCAGCGCATTCTCGGTGAGAGCGACAGCAAACTCGACCGCTGGCGCGCCGTGCTTTGCGAGGCGGTCGGTTTGCAGGGAAAACTCATCGTGAACTTCATTCCCGAGCTGGAACTCGTGCTCGGCGAGCCGCCCGACGTAGCGGAGTTGCCGCCCGTGGAAGCGCAGTTGCGCTTTCAGGCGTTGATCTCGCGGCTCTTGTCCGTGTTCGCGACAGAAGCGCATCCGCTGATTCTCTTCTTCGACGACGTTCACTGGTTCGACGAGGCCACGCTGAACTTCATCGCCGCTTTCGTGGCGCATGCCGATATGCGTCATATGCTTCTAATCTGCGCGTATCGCGATAACGAAGTGGATCGCTCGCCACGGTTCAAGGCGTTCCTCGATTCGTTGCCCGATGCCGGCGCGCGCGTGAGTTCGCTGGCTGTCGGGCCGCTCGATCCGGCGAATGTCGTGGCCTTGCTCGCCGACGCACTTCATTCCGATGCCGCGCATGTCTTTCCGCTCGCGGCGGTGGTGCACGAAAAAACCGGCGGCAACCCGTTCTTCATCAAGCAACTGCTGCTCGTGCTGGCGGAACATCGGATGATCGTCTACGACGGCGAGGCGCGTCGCTGGACGTGGGACCTGGAACGTATCGGCGAGTACGAATCGTCGGATAACGTCGTCGATCTGATGGTGACGCGGCTTTCGCGCCTGCCGCCAGCGGCGCAGGCGGTGCTCAGGCTGCTCGCGTTCATGGGACGACGGCTCGACCGTTCGACACTCATGCTGATCGATCCCGGCGATGGCGTCGAGTCGGCGCGGCGTCTGCAACCCGCGCTCGAAGCAGGGCTCGTCGTATCCGACCGCACGGGCTTTGCCTTCGCTCACGACCGCGTGCAAGAGGCGGCGTATGCGTTGACGCCCGAACACGAGCGCGGTGTCGAACACGCCCGCATCGCGCGCATTTTGCTGCGAGACTTCAATGCGCGGACGCTGCAATCGGCGTTCGACGTGGCGCACCATATCGAACGCGCTCAGGCGGCGGGCGCGCTTCTCGAACTCGATGCAGACGAGACCGACGTGTTCGCCACGGTTTGTTTGCAAGCGGCGCGTCAGGCGAAAGAAGCGATCGCTATCCGTTCCGCGCTGAATTATCTGGACGTCGTGCAGGCGCTGCTGCACGCGAACGGCGCGGCGCAGGCCCACGCCGCAAGCTATGAAATGGGCGTGTTGCGCGTGCAGTGTCACATCCTGAACGCCGATTTCGACGCTGCCGGTAAAGAGATCGCCACGCTCTTGCGCGAGGACCTGTCTGTCGTCGCGCGCGCGTCGGTCTACAAGCTCAAGGTCGACATGCAGCAGCATCTGTCGGACTATGAAGCCGCCGTCGAAACCGCGCTCGAAGGCGTTCGGCTGTTCGGCACGGTTCTGCCGCGCTTTCCGCAAGCCGCCGATGTCGAAGCCGCGTATGGCAAGCTCAACGCGTCGCTTGCATCGCGAAGCATCGCCTCGCTCGCGAACCTGCCGACGTTGCGCGACGAGAAGATCGAGTCCGAGATGAACCTGCTCGCGAGCGTCTACGCGCCCGCATCGTTCGTCGATGAACGGCTCGGTTTTCTGCATCTGTGCCACATGGTGCAGATGACCATCGACCACGGCATCACGGCAGCATCGGCGCACTGTCTGTCGTGGTTCGGCGTTTATGTCGCCGAGTTCTTCGGGCGCTACGAGGAAGGCTTCGAGTTCTCGCGGCTGGCGCGCACGCTGGTCGAATCGCGCGGCTTCAACACGGTCGCCACGAGCACGCTGGTGGCGCTCGATACGGTCGCCGTCTGGACCCAGCCGCTGCCCTACGTGCTGGCCTGCGCGCGCGATGCGTTCGAATCCGCCAGGCCGAGCGGCGACCTCACGATGAGTTGTTACGCATGCAATCACATCGTCTCCGATCTGCTGACGATGGGCGCACCGCTCGAACAGGTCGATCGCGAAATCGACCTGGGTTTGTCGTTCGCGCGACGCGTGAGATTCCGGGATGTCGAGGACATCCTGGAACTGCAAAAGCGATACGTACACAGCCTGACGGGCGGGCCGGGACTGCCGGGCAATCTCGGCTCGGTGGTGGACGGACGCATGACCTTCGACGCCGATCTGCTCGACACGCAGATGACGACGCTGCGTTTCTGGATCTGGCTGCTAAAGGGCATGTCCTGCTACTTTCATGGCGATTACCGCAACGCGTCGTATTGCCTCGCTGAAGCCGGCGAGCTGACGTGGGCGACGCCCGCGCACGTGCATCAACTGGACTATCACTTCTATTCGGCGCTCAATCTCGCGCAAATGTACGAAGCGGACGAAGCCATTGCGCGCATCGAACCGCATCTCGCGAAGCTTACGGTCTGGGCGAAACTCAATCCGGCGACGTTTCTCGACAAGCTGTTGCTGGTCGAAGCCGAAATCGCTCGTCTGCTCGCCAAGCCGCTCGAAGCGCTGGCGCGTTATGAGGAAGCGGCAGCCGCAGCGTCCGAAAGCGGCTTCAGTCATATCGATGCACTCGCGCATCGGCTGGCGTGCGCGTGCTGCGAAGCGAACGGGCTCTTTACGGCCGCGCGGGAACATCGGCGGCGCGCGATCGACGGTTATGCGCGCTGGGGCGCGCATGCGCTCGTCGGCCGACTCGAACGCGATGCGGGTCCGGCACGCGCGACGGCCGTGCGTCAAGCGCTCCCCGAGGTTCCGGTGGCGTCCCGTCCATCGGTCGAAATCGAGGATGCGCAGCATCGCTTCGATTTGCTGTCGGCGCTGAAGTCGTCGCAGGCGCTCTCCGAGGAGATCGTGCTCGACAAGCTGATCCGCACGCTCGTCACGCTCGCCATCGTTCACGCCGGCGCGCGCAGCGGCATCCTGATTCTCATGCAAGGCAACGTGCCCGTGGCCGAAGCGCGCGGACAGGAGACGCCCGAGGGCGTACAGGTTCAGCTGGCCGGCGAAGCGCCCGTGCGCGAGGATTTGCCCGCTTCGGTCCTGTACACGGCGCTGCGCACGCGTAAGCCCGTGGTGGTGGAAGACGCGCAGCACGATCCGCGATTTTCCTTCGATGCAGCCTTGTCCAGCAGGCCGGTTCGTTCCGTATGCTGTCTGCCGCTCGTGAAGCAAGGGCATGCCGTCGGCGCGCTTTACCTGGAAAACGATCTGACGACGGGCGTGTTCACGGAGAGCCGCACGTCGGTGCTCGAATTGCTCGCGTCGCAGGCGGCCATATCGCTCGAAACGGCGCGTCTTTATGCCGAGTTGCTCGAAGAAAACAAGCGTCGCAAGGAAACGGAAGCGGCCCTGCGCATGAGCGAGGAAGCGCTCGCGCTCGGGCAGCGGATAGGCCGCTCGGGAAGCTATATCTGGAACACGCTGACGGGCGAACGCTATTGGTCGAAAGAACTCTACAACGTGTTTTGCTTGCCAATAGAAGCGAGCGGTCCCGCGACACGCGCGATCATGGAGCGCATTCATCCCGAGGACGTCGCGTTTTATCGGGAGATGGTCGAGCGTGCCGCGCACAAGCGCGTGCCCTTCCGGCAGAAGTTTCGCGTGGTCGCGCCGGACGGCGCCATCAAGCATCTCGAAGTGCTGGGCGAACCGTCCGGCGTGAGCAGCTTCGTCGGCGTGGTCACCGACCTGACCGAAAGGCACATGACCGAACTCGCCTTGCAGAACGCGAAGAGCGAACTGGCGAAGGCATCGCGCGCATCGACGATGGGCGAACTCGCCGCTTCGATCGCGCACGAGATCAATCAGCCGCTGGCTTCCATCGTGTCGAACGCGAGTGCGTCCGTGCGCTGGCTCAACCGGCCCGAGCCGGATCTGGCCGAGGCATCGAGCGGCCTGCGCGAGATCGTCAAGGACGGCAAGCGGGCGGGCGATATCATCCGCGCATTGCAGACGCTTGCGAAGGAAACCAAGCCTATTTTCGCGCCGGTCTATATCGATTACGTCGTGCGCGAAGTGTTCGAACTGGCGGCGGCGGAAATAGAACAACGCGGTGTCCTCGTGCGGCTCGATCTGGCTGCGCGTTGTTCGGTAACGGCTGATCGCGTGCAGCTGCAACAGGTGCTGTTCAATCTCGTCATGAACGCCGCCGATGCCATGAGCCATCTCGATGCGCGTCAGCGCCTGCTCGCCGTCACGTCCTGCATCGACGACAGGGGCACCGTGATCGTGTCCGTGCAGGACAACGGCGATGGCATTCGCGAAGACATTGCCGAGCGCATCTTCGACGCGTTCTTCACCACGAAGGACACCGGCATGGGCATGGGGCTCGCCATTTGCAGGTCGATCATCGAGGCGCATGGCGGGACGCTCACCGCGGGACCGGCGTATCCGCGTGGGACGGTGTTCGTCTTCACGCTGTCGGCGGTCGCTTGAAGTCGTTGCGTGAAGCTATCGTGCAAATCCACAAAAGCCGGGCGATAACCAAGCGTGCCGTGCCACGAATCGCGAATACTCCCTTCACGCATGACACACCGGCACGGGCCGGTCAATCAATCGAGAAGGAGTAGCGGACATGGCTTACATCACGACCAAGGACGGCACGGAAATCTATTACAAGGACTGGGGCACGGGCCCGGCGATCACGTTTTCTCACGGCTGGCCGCTCGATGCCGACGCGTGGGACGCGCAGATGATGTTCCTCGCCGAACGCGGTTATCGCGTGATCGCGCATGACCGTCGCGGCCACGGCCGTTCATCGCAACCGTGGAACGGCAACGAGATGAACACTTATGCCGACGATCTTGCCGAGCTGATCGAAGCGCTGGATCTGCAAGACATCATGATGGTCGGCCATTCGACCGGCGGCGGAGAAGTGGTGCGCTATATCGCGCGTCATGGCGCAAAGCGCGTGTCGAAGGTCGTGCTGGTCTCGGCCGTGCCGCCGATCATGCTCAAGACCGAAGCGAACCCGGGCGGCCTGCCGCTATCCGTGTTCGACGATATTCGCAAAGGCGTGCACGATAACCGCGCGCAGTTCTTCAAGGACCTCGCGATGCCGTTCTACAGCTTCAACAAGCCCGGCGCGAAAGTGTCGCAAGGCACGATCGATTCGTTCTGGCTGCTCGGCATGCTGGGTTCGATCAAAGGCATGTACGACTGCATCAAGGCGTTCTCGGAGACGGACTTCACCGAAGACCTGAAGCAGGTCACGGTGCCCGCGCTCGTGCTGCAAGGCGACGCCGATCAGATCGTTCCGCTCGACGATTCCGGCAAGCTCTCGTCGAAGCTCATGCCGAACGCGAAGCTGAAGATTTACGAAGGCGCGCCGCATGGCATGTGCACCACGCACGCGGATCGCGTCAACGCGGACCTGCTGGAGTTCATCCAGTCGTAAGCGGCGTGGCGGTCAGCGCAGGCTTGTGCAAGCGCCTGGAAAGCGGCCAGCGGGCAGGTCGCGCAGGAAGCGGAGCCGTCTCGTGGACCACGGGCGCCGCCGCTGTCAATGCCGCGCGCAGCCGCTTCTCGATCGCTGCGTCTGCCGTTCCCGCCGGCAGCTTCGCGATGGCATCGACGGCGAGCGCGGCGCGCATGCGGCACTCGTCGAACAGATGCGCGTCGCTTAGTGCGCCGACGAGATGCGACGCCAGTTCGATACCCACGCGGACATCGCCGTCCACGGACATCGCCCAGCCGAGCGCGACGCGCGCATCGTCCAGCGTGTGCTGGAAGGCGGCCGGATGGTCGTCGAGGCCGCAGGCTGTGGCCGCGATCTGTCGTGCAACATGACGCGCATTGCGGCGGATGATCTCGCGCAATTCGCCGTTGGCGCGCAGCTTTTCCAGCGCATAGGCGCGCGTCGATTCCGACAGACGATAGCGCGCGGTGGCGCGCTCGAATTCGACGCTCACGAGCGACTTCGCGACCAGTTCGGTGATGCCGCCGATGGCGTCCGCTGTCGTGTGCTCTTCGTCGCAGACTGCCGCGCACATCGACTCGAAAGAGAACCTGCCGCTAAAAAGCGCGAGCCGCCAGAACACGGATTGCGTGTCGCGGTCCAGCAGCGCGAAGCTCCAGTCGAAAGTGGCGCGCAAGGTTTGATGACGCGGCAGCGCGGTGCGGTAACCGCCCGCGAGAATCGCCATGCGGTCGTCCAGCCTGCGGCAGACGCCTTCCACGCCGAGCGCGGCGACGCGCGCGGCGGCCAGTTCGATGGCAAGCGGGAGGCCGTCCAGACGCCGGCAGATTTCACCGACGAGCCGGATCTCCGCGCTGTCGGTCGCCACGCTTTCCTGCAACGAATCGGCGCGCAGGATGAAGAGGCTCACGGCGGAGCATCGGAGAATATCGGCGTCCGCGGCATCGGCGGGAGGCACGTCGAGCGGTTCCACTCGGAAGATGCTCTCTGCCATCACGCGCAACGGCTCACGGCTCGTCACCAGCACGCGCAGCTTTTCGTTGCCGGCGACGAGTGCATCGACGATCTGCGCCACGGCGCCGACCACATGTTCGGCGTTATCGAGCAGCAGGAGTTTCGACTGGCCGGCGAGTGTCGCGGCCACGCGCGCTACATCGATATGCGTATCGGGCAAGGCAATGCCGCAACTCTCCGCGATGGCACACAGCACGCCCTCGCGCGTCGTCAACGCGGCGAGTTCGACGAAGCACACCGGTTCTGGAAAGTCTTCGGCACTATGACGGGCCGCCTCGATCGCGAGCCGCGTCTTGCCGATGCCGCCCGCGCCCGTCACCGTCAACACGTGCGAGTTGCGCAGCATGGCGCGGATCGTGGCGATTTCCGTATCGCGTCCGAGCAACGCAGATTTTTGCGGCGGAAGACGGCGGCCGCAAGCGGGCTTGAGCCGCGCTTCATCGGATGGCGTGCTCGGATTGCGTTGCAGGAGTTGATAGCCACGGCCGGGCACGGTGAGAATCAGGTCGCGGTCCGCGCCGAGCACCTTGCGCAACGCCGAGAGATGAACGTGAATATTGTTTTCCTCGACGACGGTGTCGGGCCATACGGCGTTCATCACCTCGTCCTTCGAGACGAGACGGCCGCCAGCCGCCGCGACCACGGCGAGGATATCGAAAGCGCGCGAGCCGAGACGCACGAGTTCGCCGTTTCGCCATAAGGCGCGCATCTCCAGATCGATCTGAAATCCGCCTATTTGCATCGTGACGTTTCCAGGTTGGGGAAAGGGAGCGAAACGCGAGGGAGAAGCTAAGGTCGGCGCGGGATAAGAAAGTGGCGTGCGCAGCCTCGGCACGATCAAGTTAGCGCAGCGCCGTTCATGCGTATTGCACGTAAGTGCGATGCTTTGTATGAAAGTCTATGGATGTGACGACGCGAGGTATCGACTGAAGAAAGGCTGTGTCAATTACCCGCTTGCCTGCGCCAGTTTCCGGGCGGCGTGCCGACCAGTTGCGAGAACGTGCGGCTGAAGTGGCTTTGATCGGAGAAGCCGCATGCAATGGCGATCTCCGCAAGCGACCACGTCGATTTGCGAAGCAGCATGCGCGCATGTTCGATGCGTTGCTCCAGCACCCATTGATGCGGCGTGCGCTGCGTGGTCTCGCGAAACGCGCGGATGAAGTAGCTGCGCGACAAGTTGCATGCACTCGCGATGGCTTCGAGCGATACGTTGTCATCGGTTTTGGCGAGCAGCATCTCCTTGGCGCGCGCTTCCTGAATACTCGAAAGACGCGGCCCCGGCTTGAGCGCTTTCGCGGTCGCGTCGCCGTATCGATCCACGAGATGCGTGCCGATGGTGACGCCGAGTTGTTCGAGGAAAAGCGCACTGGTCTCGGACGAACGATCCAGCGTCAGCGCGAGCACCTGCGCGAGCTGGCCGAAGATGGCGTCCTCGCGTCCGGGCGGCGCCGAGAAGCCGGAAATGGTCGTGCCGTTTCGCTCATAGCCCGTGTTCACGATGAACGACCGCGAAAATTCCATCAGCACGAAGTCGAACGCGCCATGCAGATCGGCGCGGTAGTCGTCCTCGAAATTGCGGATGTAGACCGAGTCCTTCCTGAACTCGTGCAGCGCCGAACGGCTACCCGTGATGATGCGCCGGCGATGTCCCGCCGCGAGCGAGACGCCGATGAGAAAGCCGCGATCGGACGCGGGCGTGACGACTTCGCTCGTCTTTTCCTCGCGCCTGCATTTCCGATAGAACGTGAAGTCGCCCGCGCGCAGTTCGAGGTCCTTGTGCAACTGCGTCGAAAGACAGCCGAGCGAGTCTTTCTGACGCGGCGCCGTGGTGCTGGAAATATCTGTCTGGTTGAACATGGTCCGTCACCCTTGCTCGTCACGCTGCACTCACGCATGCGGCGTTTGCGTTGCCATAATCAAGCGATGGTCATAACCGGCGGAATCCGTGGATTATCTTGGAAATTGTCCGCGACAAATATTAATTTTCGTTCAGTCGCCGGGCGCCAATCTCATATCTTGAGCAATTGCGCCGCGTTGCCGCCGAGGATCAGGTTCTTCTGCTCGGGCGGCAGCTCGAGGCGGTCCAGAAACGTCACCGGCTGTTCATAACCCATATCGAAGCAGTAGTCGCTGCCGAGCACGAGCCTGTCTATGCCGATGTTCTGTATCAGGAAATCGAGCACCGGCCCGGAATGCGACACCGTGTCGTAATTGAAGCGGCGCAGATAGCTGCTCGGCTTCTGCGCAAGCCTCCGCGTTTCGGGCCGCACGTTCCAGCCCGCATCGATACGGCCCATGAGGATAGGCAACGCGCCGCCCGCGTGCGGCAAGGTGACGTTGAGTCGCGGATGCCTGTCCATGACGCCACCGAGAATCAAATGCGATCCGGCAATGGCGGTATCGAATGGATTGCCGAGCAGATTGCTCAGATAGAAGTCGGTGAGCCGCGCGCCGCCGACCGTCTGTTGCGGATGCAGGAACACCGGCAAATCGAGTTGTTCGATGCGCGCGAAGACCGGCTCGAACAACGGATCGTCGAGATCGCGGTTGTTGATGTTCGTGCCCATATAGACGCCGCGTACGCCCGGCAATTCGGACGCACGTTCGAGTTCGTCGATGGCGTCGTGCGCGTTCAGCATCGGCAGCGTCGCGAGGACGACGAAGCGCGTCGGATGCTGCACGTGCACCGCGGATGCCGCCGTGTTCCATGTCGTTGCCAGCTTCGCGTTGAAGGCGCGGTCGGCCCAATAGGCCATCGGCACGCTGAGCGAGAGCGCCTGTACGTCGACGCCGGACGCGTCCATATCGGCAAGCCGTTCGTCGATACGGATGAATTTGAGCGGCAGCGGACCGAGGCCGCCAGCAGGCGTCTGAAAGCTGAAGGTGCTCGCATCGCAGGTGAACTTGCCGCCGAATTTATCGCCGTCGCTGCCGACGAGTTCGCAATAGCTTTCGGGGTAATAGTGCGCGTGAATGTCGATCGATTTGCCTTTCACTGTCGCATTGGCTCGGGCGGATGCGTTCGGAAGGCCCGAAGCGAAGCCGCCCGCGAGCGCGGCCATGGTTCCAAGCAGACGACGGCGCTTCGGCGAGATGCAGCAAGTGCAATCCATGAGTCATGTCTCCGTGATGGATTTCGATCGGCCTGTCTCAGCCGTTTTTGATCATGCCGAGCTCGCAGTCCACGAGCTGATTGCCATAGAGCGCACGTTCGCGCACGGCGCGCGCCGAGTGATCGGTGATCGAGAAGAAGACCACGCTCGCGAAGGCGACGAGCATGGAAAAGAGCGCGGGATATTCGTACGGATAGATGGCGTGCGCGTGACCAAGCACCTGGACCCAGACGGTCGGGCTCAGGATGGTGAGCGTGACGGCCGAGATCAGACCGAGCGAACCGCCTATCACCGCGCCGCGCGTGGTAAGGCCGCGCCAGTAGATCGACAGCAACAGCACCGGAAAATTGGAGCTTGCCGCGATCGAGAACGTGAGACTCACGATAAACGCGATGTTCTGCTTCTCGAACGCAATACCAAGCAAGATGGCCAGCACGCCGAGCACGAGCGTGGTGAGCCGCGACACGCGCATTTCCTCGCGGTCCGTCGCGCGTCCGCGGCGCAGCACGTTCGCATACAGGTCGTGCGATACCGCCGAGGAACCGGCGAGCGTCAGGCCCGCGACCACGGCCAGGATCGTCGAGAACGCGACCGCGCACATGAAGCCGAGGAACACGTTGCCGCCCACCGCATGCGCCAGATGCAGGGCCACCATGTTCACGCCGCCGATCACGCCGCCGGATGCGCTGTGATAGAGCGGATCGGTCGCTACGAGCGCAATCGTGCCGAAGCCGATGACGATGATGAGCGCATAGCCGATTCCTACGATGCCCGTCGCGTACAGAATGCTCTTGCGCGCGGCGCGGGCGTCGCCGACCGTGAAGAAGCGCATCAGAATATGCGGCAGTCCGGCCGTGCCGAAGATCAGCGCGAGGCCGAGCGAAACGGCGGAGACGGGATCGGATACCAAACCGCCAGGGCTCATGATCGCGGCGTGTTTCGGATGCGCGAGGATCGCCTGTGCAAAGAGCGCGTTCATGCTGAAGCCAGCGGCTCAACACCATGAACGCCATGAAAGCCGCGCCCGCCAGCAGAAGCGCTGCCTTGATGATCTGAATCCATGTGGTGGCGAGCATGCCGCCGAAGAACACGTACACCACCATCAGCACGCCGACCAGCACGACCGCCGCCGTGTAGTCGAAGCCGAACAGCAATTCGACGAGTTTGCCCGCGCCGACCATCTGCGAGACGAGGTATAGCAGCACGATCACGATGGAGCTCGACGCGGCGAACGCACGAATCGGCCGTTGTTGCAGGCGATAGGACACCACGTCGGCGAGCGTATAACGGCCGAGGTTGCGCAACGGTTCGGCGATCAGAAAGAGGATGATCGGCCAGCTCGCGAGAAAGCCGATGGAATAGATGAGGCCGTCGTAGCCGCTCGTGAAGACCAGCGCGGAGATGCCTAGCAGCGACGCGGCCGACATGTAATCGCCCGCTATTGCCCAGCCATTCTGGAACGCGGTGATCTTGCCGCCCGCAGCGTAGTGATCGGACACGCTGTGGTTCTTTCTTGCCGCCCAGCGCGTGATGAACAATGTCGATGCGACGAAAACGAGGAACATGCCGATCGCTATCGGATTATGCGAGCGTGACGCCGACGTGACTTCGGCGGCATCGGCAGAGATCGAAGTGACAGCGCCCATCAACGCGCCGAGCGAAAGAGAGATACGTTTCATTGCCGTGCTCCTTGCCGGATTTCGTTCACGGCGCGGTCATGGAAAGTGTTGGCTCGCGCGACATACACCGCCACGATGCCGAACGTGAAGACGAACATGCCGAAGCCGACTGGAATGCCCCACGTCGCGGGATAACCGGCGACAATCGGCCGGCCGAGCAACGCGGGCGCGAATGCCAGCGTGAGGATGAAGGCAAAGTACACCGTGACCATGAGGAGCGTGAGCATCCACGAGAAGGCGCGGCGTTTTTGCACGAGCGCCTGAAAGCGCGGGTCGTCGAGCAATGGGTTCGCCATGTGCGGCGGCGGTTCTTCGGCGATGATGTGCGCGTTCATCGCATAGGTTGGGGCGCTGTGATCCACGTCGTCTCCTTTGTCATCAGAACCGCGCGGGAACGGCGGTCTCGCGCATGACGGCATCGGGCGTGCGGTAGCGCTCGGCCATCTCGCGATCGACTTCCGTCTTCAACTGCGCCTGCATGTATGCGCCGAGATGGCGCGCGTGCTGCACGATAGCCGTGCCCACTTGCGTGCGTTCGAGGCTGTAGCCGGCAAGCGCGTCTTGCACGTCGCCGTGCGTCTTCAGTGCCTTGACGAGTGTCATGGCGTCGCTGGCTGCCTTGGTCACGCCCATTCCGCAATGCGGACGCGCAACGAACGCGGCATCGCCCAGCAGCGCGATGCGGCCGATGGCCATGCGCGGCACTTCGAGATCGAAGATAGGCTGAAAGAGCGGTTGCGTCGCGCGCGTCACGACTTCGCCGAATTGCGGTGCGAGCAGCGTGAGCGCGGCGTCTTCCATGTCGGCGAGCACGTCGGCGCGAATGAGCGTCGGCGGAATGCCGCCGGTCCAGCGCTTGCCCGATGCATCGGTCAGCAGATCGGGAAGCTGGACATCTTCGCTCGTTGCGCGATACCACACGAAGTTGTAGCGGCGCTCGCCGGGCGTCGTGCTATTGCCGTGACCGGCCACGGGATAGCCGAGAATCTGCTCGCGCGGCGGCAGGCAGAACGCGAACTTGTCGAAGAGCGCGTCGCGGGTTTCACGCGACAGCGAGGCTTCATCGACAAGACCGCGCCACGCAATATAACCGGCATATTGCAGCTTCACTTCGGGCATCAAGCGCTCGCGAATAGCCGATTTGAAGCCATCCGCCGCGATGACGAGATCGGCGTGCAATATCGCCCCGTCGCCGAGCGTGACGGTTGCACGATCGCCGTCATCTTCCACCGATGCCACCGTTACTCCAGCGTGATAGTGCACGTCGGGAAGCGCAGCGCGCAGCACGTGATACATCTTGCCCCACGCGGTCAGCGTTTGCGGCAGATCGCGTTCGGACAGCACCGCGCCGTCCTGCGCGAAGGTCACGCGTGAACGCACCTTCACGCCGATGCCATCGTCGATTTGAATGCCGGCTGCGCCGAGTGCATCGAAAAGTTCGGGATGCGTCACGATGCCCGCGCCGCGTCCGGCGAGTTCATCCGGCACGCGCTCGAACACGTCTACATCCCAGCCGTTACGCACCAGCAGGTTCGCTGCGAAAAGCCCGCCGAGCGAACCGCCGACGATGATCGCTCTGGATCGTTTGGAACTCTGGACCATGCTCATTCTCCTTCGCTGACGGGGTTTTGCTTGCTCGACGGTCGTGCATGCGTGAGGCGGCTCAGTTCTTCGGCGGGGAAGTTGAGTTCGATAGTCACGCCCGACGGATCTTCGATGAACACTTGATGCAAGCCGAGGCTTGGCACCGTGCGATCGCGCCACGCGATGCCTTCGCTTGTCAGCGTCTGCCACATCTCTTCGACGCCCGTCGCGAGAAACGCAATGTGATCGACCGTGCCCGTTCCGCTCGCGGGCAAGGCCTTGTCGCCGAGATATGCGGTGAGTCCTTCGGGATTGTTCGGATCCACGCCAATGATATGAACCGTGCCGAAGTCCACTTCGTCGCCGCCTTTGTAGAGCCACGCGCCGGGAAAGTCGAAGGGCGGACGATAGCCGCGCTTGAAGCCGAGGATGCGTTCGTAAAAGTGGCATGACTGTTCGAGATCGGTCGTGCGGATCGAGTAGTGGGCAAGTTTCGTAACAGGCATCATCGGCTCCTGACAAATTATTTATCGATCGATTAGTGATCGTTTGATAAATTGTAGGTGAAGCGGGGAGCGGGATAAAGCGGCGCATCGCCGGTGTTTACCCTGAAAAACCACGAGGCGGGAGTGATGCGATGGGAATAAGACGAACGGCCGGCGCGTTTGCCGGCCTGGAAGCGGACTCAGGCTTTGGCGCCCGGTTTGATGCGCGCGGGCTGCTTGGTTGCGTGTTTGAGCGCGGCGGGCACGCCGTTCAAGAAGGCGTCGACCTGACGCGCGATGTGATCCTCGACGTCGCCGGTGACGGGCAGACCGTAGATCCACTTGCGCACGCCGAGATAGAAAATGCTGGCGTGCAGGCTCCAGATCAGTTCGAGGTCGATCTCCCGCTGACGCGCGCTGGCGGGCGCGGGCAGTCCATAGGCAAGACGAATCTCCGCCATCACCGGAAGAAACACGCGCTCACGCAGACGCGTCAGATATTTCGAGTTGATGCCTTCGCGCGTCAGTCCCGCGAAGATGAAGATGCGAATCCACTCGCGCCGCAGGATCACCACCGAATACGCCGAATAGAACCGCACCATGCGTTCCTGAATGGGCAGGTCGCGGTCCTTGATGAGGTTCTCCCAGCTCGTGTCCCACTGATAGACCTCTTCGTACACGCGGTCGATCAACGCTTCCTTGCTCGGAAAATAGCGGTACAGAAGCGGCTGCGTGATGTCGAGTTGACGCGCGAGTTCACGCGTGCTGCCGGAGAATCCATGCGTGGCGAAATGATCGACGGCCTTGAGCACGATCTGCCGTTCGCGAACCTCCGGCGCCAAGCGGCGCGTGACGAGCTTTTCCTGTTCGACGTCTTCGATCTTCGGCGGGGTTTCGCTGTTCCGCGCTTTTCTCGGCATGGCTGGCTGGTACCTGTTGTGTTGGGACGCATCATACAAAGATTAGCCGGACCTGACTACGCGAGCACGTCTCATGGCCGGTCATTTCATGCAGCGCATGCGCAAAAAGCGTGCGATTGTGCAATTGCCTGGTCCGCGTTCGCAGCAGACTCCATACCACGCGAATATCCGCACGAACAAGCGACGAGCGCCCCATGACCCTGCAAGCCGATGCCGGCAGCGCGGCCCTGCCTCGATGGCGGGAAGAGCTGAAGACATACTGGAACGACGACGGACCCCGCTTCAGGCATATCGCGAAAGTGGCGCTTGCCATGTCGCTTGCAATGGGCGTGTGCATGCGGCTCGAACTGCGCACGCCGGCCACCGCCATGGTCTCGTGCATCATCGTGATGATGCATCAGCAAAGCGGCATGGTGATCGCGCGTGGCTTCTATCGCGGGCTCGGCATGGTGTGCGGCAGCTTTGCGGGGCTCGTGCTCATCGCGCTGTTTCCGCAGCAGCCGTGGCTTTTTTTGATCGCGCTCGCGGTGTGGATCGGCGTGTGCGTGTTCGGCGCGTCCTACTACCGCAATTTTCAGTCGTATGGTTTCGTGCTGACAGGATACGGCACCGCCATCACGGCCATACCGGCGTGGTCCAATCCTTATGGCGTGTACGACAACGTCGTATTCACCGTGAGCGAGGTGGTGATCGGCGTGGTCTGCGCGAGCGTGGTCAGCGCGGTGATCTTTCCGCGCTCTGTCACGCCCGCGCTCTATGCGGCCAGCCGCAAGAACTTCACGGACTTGCTCAACGCCATGCACGCGATGCTCGACCGCACCGCGACGCTTACCGGTTTCGACACCTTCCTCTCGCTGATTCGCGAGCGTGTGGAAGTGGAAAGCCTGCGCAGCGGCGCCGTGTTCGAAGACCCGGCTATCCGTCTTCACAACCATGTCTATCTCGATCTCGACCGCGGTTTTCTCGATACCGTCGCGTGGATTCACGCGCTGCATCAACTGAAGGTACGGGTCGCCGCCGAAGCTGACCCGCGCGCGCTTGCGGCCGTCTACGATCTCATCGACGCGCTGCTCGCCGTCGTGCCGAACGAGGCAGACGCGCAACTCGTCACGCTCGAAGCGGTGGAAACGCTGATGCGCGATCTCGATGCCTTCGAGGATGCCTTGCCCACGCGCCTCGGCAAGCTGTTGCAGGCGCTCGTGGATCTGTCGGCGCATCATCGTCAGTTCGTGTCGACGACGGGCGCGGCACTGTTCTTTTCGATGGCCGATCTGCGGCTGATGTGCCGAAGCTATATCGACGCGCGCACCATCGGCCGCTTGCCGTGGTCGCAGTCGGTGCTGCAGGCAATCGGCCGCATCGGCAGGACGCGGGCCACGGCTAATCGCACGGCCGCGACCATCGCCGGTGCGCGCGCCGCCGTCGCCGTGCTCGCGGTCGGCGCGGCGTGGATCGCCTCGGGCTGGGTCGGAGGCGCAACCGCCATCGTCGCGGTGGCGATTACGAGCGCGTTGTTCGCGCTTGCACCGAACCCGACGGTCGCGAGCTGGCAAATTTTCGGCGGCTGTCTTGGAGGATGGCTTGCAGGCTTCGCGTTTAATTTCTTCGTGCTGCCGCGCATCGAGACGTTCGAGTTGCTGGCGGCGTCGATGGCGATCGTGGTGATGATCGGCAGCTATCTGAACACGTTTCCGAAAACGGCGATTCTCGGGCTCGGCTTCAGCTTGTACTTCTGCTTCATCGTCGGTATTACGAACCCGACCATCTATAACCCAAGCGCTTATCTCGACACCGGCTTCGCGCTGCTAGGCGGAATCGCGGTGGCGGCGGTCGCGTTCTCGGTGCTCGTTCCGCGCGCGGGCGACTGGATCTCCGCGCAGTACATGAAGCAGATTCGCGGGTTGATCGTGCATGACGCGCGCAATGGCGACCTCGCCGACCTGCTCTATACATTCGAACTGAGCTTGCGCGATTTCATCTTGCAGATTGCATCCGCGCCGGTCGACGCCCGCGTGAATCGTGACCGCCTGATCGGCTGGGCGTTCGCGGCGCTCGAGATCGGCCGCTCGATGATTCAGATTCGTCTCGACACCGAGCAACTCGGCGCGACCTTGCCGGAAGGCTGGGCGGCGGAACAGGACGCATGGCTTGCGGCGCTGGCGAGCGTGTTCTCGAACACGACGCCCGAAGCCGCGCAGAACGCGCTCATAGCGACGCGCCGGGCGCTCGACATGCTGCCGCTCGGAGACAACATCGCGACCGATACGGCGACGCTCAAGCGGTATCGCATGCGCGCGTTGCTGCATTTCACCGAGCTGACCTTGCGCGATGACAGCCTTGCGTTATGGCAAACGAAGGAGACGCCGGCATGAACACGCGCCGCCTGTCGTGGTTCTTGTCGTCGAGCGGCTGCGCGCTGCTTCTTTCCGCCTGCATCACGAGCGGCGGCATCCACCCACACGAGTCGATGATCGACCCCGCCACGCTCGATGCCGGTGCCGCTCTGCGCGCGACCCAAGCCGATGCGAAATGGCCCGCCGACGCCTGGTGGCGTCAATGGAACGACCCGCAGTTGAATACGCTGGTGCAGGACGCGACCGCAGGCAATCCCGGGCTGCGCGCGGTGCAAGAGCGGATCGACGCGGCGCGTTTTCAGGCGCAGATCGCAGGCGCGGCCGAATTGCCGCAAGTCAGCGCGAACGGCAGCTTCGAGCGCAGACGTTATGCCCGCTACACCACGCCCGCGCCGCCTGGCGGCACGACCGTGTGGAGCAACAATGTCGAGGCTGACCTTTCATACGATCTCGATCTGTGGGGCAAGAATCGCGCGATCCGCGAAGCCGCGCTCGACAACGTGCAAGCGGTGGCGGCCGACGCGCGCTTCGCCGAAGTCGAGCTGCAGACGGCCGTGGTGCGCAGCTATGTGCAGTTGTCGCTGCAATACGCATTGCTCGATGTCTATCGCGACGTGCAGAACGAACAGCAGCGCACGCTCGATATCGCCACGCGCCGCTGGCATGCGGGCGTCGGCAGCGGTCTCGAAGTCAGTCAGGCGCAGACGCAACTTGCCATGAGCACGACACGCGTGCAGGAAGCGCAGCAACAACTCGCGCTTTCGCGCATCGGCATTGCGGGGCTGGCGGGCAAGGGGCCGGGTTATGCCGATGCCTTGCGCCGTCCCGGCCTCGCGCTGAGCGTGCCGGTCGATCTGCCGGCGACGCTGCCGGCCGAGCTCGTCGGGCATCGCGCGGACGTGGTGGCCGGGCGCTGGCGCGTGTTGCAAGCGGACAAGGGCATCGACGCGGCGCATGCGGATTTCTATCCGGACATCAACTTGCTGGCGACGGCATCGCTGGGATCGGCGGCGACTTTCGGCGGCTTCTTCAACTTCGTCGATAGCAACGGCATGGGCCACGGCGTGGGCGCGGCGATCTCGCTGCCGATCTTCGACGGCGGACGGCGGCGCGGCAACTACGGCGTCGCGGTGTCGTCGCGCGATGCCGCCGTCGACGCCTACAACCAGAGCGTGATCGGCGCGATGCAGGGCGTTGCCACGCAAGTCGTAACCTTGCGTTCGCTCGGCGAGCAGCAGGCGTCGATCGAGGACACGCTCGATTCGGCGCGCAAGTCGTTTCAGCTTGCCGACACGGGGTATCGCAGCGGCATCACCGAGTTTTTGAACGTGCTGGCCGCGCAGGATGCGCAGTTGCAGCAGGAACAAAGCCTCGCGACGATTCGGGCGAAACGTCTCGATGCCTGGGCGTTATTGATGAAGGAACTGGGCGGCGGCTTTGCATCGTCCATGCCGCGGGAAGCAACGCAAGGAGTCGCCGATGCCACGCGAGATTGACGTCTTCTCGCTTCTCATGCCCGGCTTGCTGCCGATACTTGCTGGCTGCGTGCTGCTGTTCGTCGTTCTCGATCTCGTGCTGGCGCGGCTCGGGTTTTATCGCTTTACGTGGCACGCGAGCCTCTTTCGCGTCGCGCTCTTCGCTGCGATGTTCAGCGGCGCTTCGCTGCTCTCATGGCGATGAAACCACCCACTGACATCAAGATGAAAACGCAATCCATCCTGCGCGCAGGATTCACGCTCACGATACTGGTCGTGGCGATCGTGCTGGTTCGCATGCTGTGGCTCGACTACATGTACTCGCCTTGGACGCGCGACGGACGCGTGCGCGCGCAGGTCGTGCAAGTCGCGACGGATGTTTCCGGCCTCGTCAGCGACGTGCGCGTGAAGGACAACCAGCTCGTGCGCAAGGGCGACATTCTGTTCGTGCTCGATCCGGCTCGCTTCCATTACGCCGTGGCGCAGGCCGATGCCGATCTCGCGCGTGCGCAGGCGCAAATGGCGCAGGCGAAGGCGCGCATGGCCGCGAGCGAATCCGGTTTTGCGATGAAACGCGCTCAGGCGGCGCGCCGCGCCAATCTTGCGGGCGACGTGATATCGGACGAAAGCCGGCTGGATTCGGCATCGCTCGCGAGGCAATCGGCGTCGGATCATGCCGCCGATGTCGCCGCCTACAACGCGGCCGAGGCGGCCGTGAAGGCAGCGGTAGTGGCGCAGGAGACGGCCGCGCTGAACCTGACGCGCAGCGAGGTGCGCGCGCCGTCCGATGGTTTCATCACGAACCTGAACCTTTATCCGGGCGATTTCGCCACGGCCGGGACCGCGCGCATGGCGCTGATCGACTCGCACTCGTTCTGGGTCTACGGTTACTTCGAGGAAACGAAGCTGCCGCACGTGCAAGTGGGCGATCGGGCGACGATCAGACTGCTATCGGGCGGCGAAGACATTCAAGGTCACGTGGATAGTCTCGCAAGCGGGATCGCCGACCGTGACAATCCGACGAGCGGCGATTTGCTCGCCGACGTCAACCCGATTTTTACGTGGGTGCGGCTCGCGCAGCGAGTGCCGGTGCGGATTCATATCGATCGTGTTCCCGAGGGAATGAGGCTCGCGATGGGGATGACTTGCACGGTGACATTGCAGCCGCATGGGAGCGGTCGTGGGTGAGCGTCGCGGCGCCGCCTTTTGAACGATTAAGGAAAAATAAGTACCGTCGCGTGGATGGCCTCGCGCATCATCGCTTGGGAAGCACGCTTTTCCTGGAGCGCGTCACTTCGACCGCTCCTTCCAGCGCGCTTTCGGCGATGTAAAAGGCCGCGCGCCTTTGCATCTTCTTCTGTCCGCTCACGAAGGGAGATGTGATGAGCAGTCATCCGCGCAGCGATGCGAGCGCTGACGCCAGCAACAACACCGCGAGCGCCATGGTGTACGTGGTGGACGACGACGAATCGATGCGCCAAGCCGTCAGCAATCTCCTGCGTTCGGTGGGCCTCAAGGTCGAAACCTTCGGCTCCGCGCAGGAGTTTCTGGCGTTCGACATGCCGGATGTGCCGAGTTGCCTGATCCTCGACGTGCGTCTCAAGGGACAAAGCGGACTTGCGGTGCAGGAGCAGATTGCATCGAGCGAACTGAGTCTGCCGATCATCTTCATGACGGGGCATGGCGATATCGCGATGACGGTCAAGGCGATGAAGGCCGGCGCGCAGGACTTCCTGGCCAAGCCGTTCCGCGATCAGGACATGCTCGATGCAGTGGAACAGGCGCTGGCCAACGATGCGCAGCGTCGCGCGACGAACCGTTCGGTAGCGGATTTGCGGCATTGCTACGACACGTTGACGGCACGTGAGCGTGAGGTCATGGCATTCGTCGCCTCGGGCCTCATGAACAAGCAGATCGCGGCGGAGATGGGCCTGAGCGAGATCACCGTGAAAATCTATCGCGGGCAGGCCATGCGGAAGATGGGGGCGCGCTCCCTTGCTGATTTCGTGAGGAAGGCGGAGGCGTTGGGAGTCGCATTGCCGGTGAGGCGCGCGCGGGGTGGGGTTTGAGATGGTTGGCCTTGGGCGAGGGCGATTGGCACTGCGCAGCGTGCTTATTGAATCACGCGACGACGAACCGCTCACACCCTATACCCACGTATAACTCACCTGCCGCCTCCGTCTGAACAACCGCACCGCGTTAGACCTCGCGCTAGTCAACCCGCCCGCGCCGCATCGAACCCCGACTAAACCTCCGTATGATCTGAACCAACCATCGGTCATTCAAGCCACCCCAACGTACGACTGGCTGTACGAATTGCCGTGCGATACCGTGGAGTCCATGCAAAGTCGCTCAAACAACTTCACTGGATGACCGGTCATGACCATTTCGTCGATGTCGTATCCCGACCCCGTAATCGAGGTCGCGCAGAAGAGCCGGGCGAACGGAATCGGAATGGAACATGCATGGCGCACACCTCCCGACGACGCTGCCAGCAGCCGTCCGCGCGGCGGCATTCTCCTCTCGCGATGGACCTGCAACGACAAGTCGCCGGTGGAAGTCGCGAGTGTCGAGAGCGCGACGCATCATTGCATTGCACTGAGTCTCAAGTGCACGTCACTCACGTTCTCTCATGCAGGCAAGACGCTCGTGCGCGGACGCGTCGCCGCCGGGGCCGTGCAGATCACGGCGCCCGACGTGCGCTGCAGCGCCGTGTTCGAGTCGCCTGCCGACGTGCTGCATCTTTTCGTCGGGCAACAGGTCTTGAGCGAATGCTTCGAGGACATGTTCGGGCGGCCGCATGCAGGCGATATTCGTATCGACGACCCCAAGCTCGTGCGCGACCCCGCGCTGGAACGGCTCGGACAGGCGCTCGCGGTATCGCAATCGGAGGACGCGGCGGTGGGCAAGGTGTTCACCGATAGCGTCAGCTTCGCCATCGTGTCGCGCCTGGTTGCACGGCACTTCACGCTGGCCGACCGGCAAAAGCGCGAGGCCAGCGCCTTGCCCGCGTGGCGGCTCAATCGCGCGATCGAATTTATCGATGCCCATCTCGCCGATTCGATCGGCCTCGCGGATATCGCCGGCAGCACAGGGCTCACGCGCATGCATTTCGCCTCGCAGTTTCGCCGCGCGACGGGCATGCCGCCGCACGAGTTTCTCCTGCGCCGCCGCGTGGAATACGCGCAGCGCCTGCTGCGCGAGTCGAAGCAAAACATGCTCGATGTCGCCCTGAGTTGCGGCTTCCGCTCGCAGGCTCACTTCACGACCGTATTCAAGCGAATGGTCGGCGATACCCCGTACTGCTGGAAGACGAAGACGAACGTCGCCGGGTAATGCGTGTTGTTCGATAAAGGCCGCGTCGTTACGCGCGGAAGTCCGCCAAGGAACCACTGTCATGCGCTTTCTCGACGATCCAGTCTCCTCACGACGAGCCAGTTCTGCCGATACGTTCTTGAGCGGCCGCATCGCGCTTGGGGCGTGGACGCGCCGCTTGATTCTCGCGACCGGTCTATGGGCGCTCGTCGAGTTGCCGTTCGAGTTATGGATCAGTCTCTCGGCGCGCGATGCGCTTGCATGCATCGTCGGCAAACTCTTGTGGCTGGCGCTCGTCGGGTTCGTGCTGACCGGCAGCCGCGTCGCGCGCATCGTCTATGCGTTGCTCTGCACGATCGGTCTGATGGCAATGTCATTCGGGCTGCCGGTCGAGTTCCGCGTATCGCCGCTGCTGTTTTTGCTGTCTTCGGTGGAATGCGTGCTGAAGGCGAGCGCCTTCGTGTGTCTCGTATCCGCGGATGCTCGTCCGTACGAGGATTGATCGCGCATGCGCGCAACGTGGCGGTTCCGTTATTCAACCAGGCGTGAGTGCGGCATGATCAAGATCGGTCGAATCGTAGTGTCGCTGGAAATTCGCGAGGCGCGTCTGGATGGGCGACTGCTCGAGGTCGGCTCGCGCGCGTTCGACATCCTCGAATTGCTGATTCGCGCAAATGGCAAAACGGTTACGAAGGATGAGATTCTGCGCCACGTGTGGCCGAAATCGGTGGTCGGCGAGAACAACATCCATGTGCAGCTTTCGACGCTCAGGCGTGTCCTCGGCGCTGACGGTCAGGCTATCCATACCGTGTCCGGTCGAGGTTATCGGCTGGCGAATGCGGTCGACGTGTCTGCGCCTGCCGATTCAATTGATCCGAAAGCGATGCATCTCGATGCCCTGCCGCATCATCGCGCGGCTTTGATCGGACGCGAGAGCGCGCTTGCGGAGATCGTCGGTGCCTTGCAGGAAGCGCATCTCGTCACGTTGCTGGGCTCGGGCGGTATTGGCAAGACGCAGCTTGGCATCGCGGCGGCGCGTTCGATTGCGGCTAACGCACAGATCGATGTGTGCTTCGTCTCGCTCGCGGCCGTGAACGATGCGCGCATGGTCGCGGACACCATCGCCGAAGCACTTGGCATCGACCGTTCCATGAGCGATGGTTCGATCAAAGCGCTCATCACGGTTCTTCAGAGCCGCAAGATACTGCTGTTGCTGGACAACTGCGAGCATGTAATCGAGGCAGCCGCGTCGCTCGCCCAACAACTCGTGGAAGCATGCGCGGCGCTGCGAATTTTGGCGACGAGCCGTGAGCCACTGCGCACGCACGACGAAAAGTGCTACCGGGTCGCGCCGCTCGACATGCCCGATGTCGAGTCCACCTCGCAAGCGATTCTCGCCAGCGCCTCGGTGCGGATGTTTCTCGCGCAGATGAGCGCGCTAAATGTGTCGGTCGAACGGGACCGCGGCAGTCTCGACATGCTCGCGACGATCTGCCGCCGGCTCGACGGCATTCCGTTGGCACTCGAACTCGCCGCGGCGCGGGCGGCTGTGTTCGGCATACGCAGGCTGGCCGCGGAACTCGATGATCGGTTCCAGTCGCTGACGGGCGGGCGCAGGACTGCGCCGCCTCGGCAGCAGACCTTGGCCGCTTCGCTCGACTGGAGCTACAAACTGCTCGGCGCGGCCGAACGCGTAGTGCTGCGACGGCTCGCCGTATTCCCCGACCGCTTTTCGCTGGATGAGGCTTGTACAGTCGCCGCGTGCGAATGGTTATCGCGAAACGAGGTCATGGAGGCGATCGTCGGCCTCGCCTCGAAGTGTCTTCTGATGACTTCGTTCGACAGCACGACTCGTGACTATTTCCTGCTGGAGACGACGCGCGACTATGCGTTGCGCAAGTCGGGCGAGTCCGACGATGCTAGCGTCGTGACGTCTGCACGCACTGAGCCGCGCATGCGAACGCTAGGTGCTGCGGCGCGCGGCGGCAGGCTCGTGTTGGTATCGGCCGCTTCCCGATGAATCTGCCGCGACGCGAGCCACGGGAGCATTGGCATACATGAGCTTTGTCTGCATCGTCGATGACGACGCCTCGGTAAGACGCGGCGTCGGCAATTTGCTCAAGGCCGTTGGCTACGCGACCGCGATGTTCTCGTCGGGCGAGGAGTTCCTTGCATCGTCGGCCGTCGACGATGCCATGTGCGTTCTGCTCGATATCAAAATGCGAGGGATGCAGGGGCTCGATGTGCAACGTCGATTGAACGCCGAGCATCGGGACATTCCGGTGGTGTTCATGTCCGCGCACGGTGACGACGATACGGTTCAGCGAGCCATGCAGCGTGGCGCGGTGGGTTTTCTGCGCAAGCCTTTCGATGAAGAGGGGTTGCTGGTTTCGATCGAGCTTGCGATTGCTGCGGGAAGAAGGGGTGCGGCAGGGGCTTAAGCCTTTCGGTCGAAGGCGGATCAGTTTCTTGAAATCTGGCTCGCACGCGACTTTTGCATGCAGTCGACCGTATGCCTTTGCGTGGTATTCAATCGACCGAATGCGATCTTGTTCAAACCTGATGGCGTCTGGTGGCTTGGCGAAATTCAGGTTCCCTGGAGCTTCGTTTGGCCGGTGGCATTGCATGCAGTCGACCGCATACATTCGTCTGGTATTCGATCTACCCGCCTCGCGCTGCCCCAGTCTCCATCGCCACTCCATTCCACAGATGTACTGCGGCATAAGCGCGCCAAGGCCGCCAACGCTCGATATGCGCTCGTTGCTGCGCGGGCTTGAGCAGGGCCGGATTGCGCCGCGCGATGGCCTGCATCAACACGAGATCGGCATCGGGCCATGCGTCTGGATCGCGCAGGGCGCGCATCGCGACATAACCGACTGTCCACGGACCGATACCCGGCAGCGCCAGCAGATCGCGCTTCAACGCCTCGGCATCAGCGTCCGGTTCGTCGAGCGGCAACGCGCCTGTTGACACCGCATTCGCAAACCGCTGCACGGCTTCGACACGTTTCGTGGGCATGCCGATCTTATCCAGGTCCGCGGCGGCAAGCTCGGCGGGCGTCGGGAACCGCCAGGCAGTGGCCTCGTGCGAATGCCCATCGATCATTCGTCCCGCGCGCTGCACGATTCGTCCCATGATCGTCGAAGCGCCTTTCACGCTCACTTGCTGGCCCACGATGGTTCTGACCACCAACTCGAACCCGGACCATGCGCCCGGCACGCGTAGCCCCGGCGAGGCATCGAGTAGCGGCGCCAACAACGGGTCGCGTGACAACACGCTTGCAATCCGGCGGGGATCGGCATGCAGATCGAACATACGAGCGAGCGGTTCGGCAAGTTCATCGGCATGCCGCTGCGCATTGCCGTCGACGGTCACGACAAGGCGATGTTTGCGCTCATGCGGCCTGACTTCGACGGTGCCTTCATCGCCATGCCATTCGATCGCGCGTCGATAAACGCCGCCTTCCACCGACTCGACGCCCGCCGCCGCCCGGCCGCCTATGAAGGCGAGCAGGCGAGTCCAGTCGAAGGGCCGCTTGAAGGGCAACTCGATCGTCGTCGAATTGCCGTGAGATGTGGATTGCATTCTGAATGCCGAATGATGCATGCGATTGCCGCGCAATGGCTGCCGATGTTACTCCATCGCCTGGCGGCCTATGTCGTTCGACCAACGTCGTGCTTCGAGAAGGCGATGTCAGGGTCGCTGTGCAATGCGCATCGTGCTTTCGCTGAGCATGCGCCGGAACTCGGTATCGTAGGCGAGAGTTTGACGCGCGCTCGCGACGAGTTGCGAGCGCCGGTCCCACTGATCGGCGCGTAGTACGCAGCGCGACAGAACATCGGTGTAGACGCGACGCATGTTCGCGTTATCGTGATCGACGGTCAGGCGGGCAATGCTGACCTTCTCATCATGCGTGAGCTGCTGCGTGAGGCAATCGACCGTTGCGCGGTCCGTATCGGCTTGCGCGACGCTCACGTCCTGATCGTCGTAATAGAGCGTGAAGCCGCCAACGACGAGCGCCGCCCCAAGCGCCAGGCATGTACCTCTTATTGTGTTCAACATGTCCCCCGATGTCAGGCTCTTCGGCCATTGGCGCGAATCGTAGCGAAGCTTGCGAGGATTCGGCCGATCGAACTGTGCGCGGGGGAACGCAGCGTTCGATGCGCTTGAGTATGGCGTTTTCAGCCAGCGTCACCGGTGTGCGTCCGCTTCCTGGCAACCGGCGCCTTCACCGTGGTCAACGTGCGCTCGGCGAGAACGGCATCGCGTTTGCCGAGCAGGTGATGACGAAGAATGGTCGACATGCGCCTGCCATCGCGCGTTTCCAGCGCTTCGATCATCTCTTCGTGCTCTCGTATCGCGCTATCCCACTTGGGCGTCTGGAAGTTCGATCGAAAGCGCATGGCCTGCAAGCGCCGGTTGATCGACACGTAGGTTTGCCGTAGCGCCGTGTTGCGCGCGGCTTCATTGATCTTGTCGTGAATAGCCTGATTCCGGCTGTAATAGCCCGACAAATCATTGCGCGCGCGGCATTCCAGCATGACCGCGTGAAGCGCCTTGATGTCCGCGATCTCCTGCGGCGTGATTCGCTCGCAAGCCAGTTCGCCGGAGAACGCCTCCAGTCCGCTCATCAGTTCGAACATCTCGCGGATTTCGAGTTCGCTCATCTGCGAGACCGATGCACCCCTGTTCGGCGATATCTCGATCAACCCTTCCGCGGCCAGCACCTTCAGCGCTTCACGCAAGGGCGTGCGCGAAATGCCGAGCGTCTCGCAAAGCTTGCGCTCGTTTAGCTTCACGCCCGGCGCAAGCAGGCCTTCCACGATGAATTCCCGTAAGTGATCCACCACCGTGTCGTGCAAACGCATGCGCTCGACCTTCTGTAGGAGCGGCGAAAGACTGGCGTCAGGCAAGTCGCGATTTTGCATTCAATACCTCGAATTCGTTTGCGGCAATTTTAACCCTAGCTCGCCGGAAAAAACCTCCAGCGGGTTATCCCTAGGTCATTTGGCCTATTTAAGCCTTTCCGCGGCCGCATCGCTGCGCTACAGTATTTTGCATGCAAAATTCAATTTAAGAGGATGCGCATCCATGCTGAAACTCGATTACCACCCCGCTGGCCGTCACTTCCTGCAGATTCCGGGACCCAGCCCGGTGCCCGATCGCATTTTGCGTGCGATGAGTTATCCGACCATCGACCATCGCGGGCCGGAGTTCGGTGCACTCGGCCTGAAGGTGCTCGATGGCATCAAGAAAATCTTTAAGACGAGCCAGCCGGTGGTGATTTATCCGGCTTCCGGCACCGGTGCATGGGAAGCGGCGCTCGCCAATACGCTCAGCCCCGGCGACACGGTCCTCATGTACGAAACCGGCCACTTCGCGACCCTATGGCAAAAGATGGCGGTCAACCTCGGACTGAAGCCGGAGTTTCTGGGCTTGCCCGGCATCGAGGGCTGGCGCCGCGGCGTGCAGGCCGACATGATCGAAGCGCGCCTTGCCGAAGACAAGCAGCGCACGATCAAGGCGGTATGCGTCGTTCACAACGAGACGTCCACGGGCGTGACCTCGGACATCGCGGCGGTGCGGCGCGCCATCGACGCGGCTGGCCACCCGGCGCTTCTGATGGTCGACACGATCTCCGGTCTCGCATCCGCCGACTATCGTCATGACGAATGGGGCGTGGACGTGACCGTGTCCGGCTCGCAGAAGGGCTTGATGCTGCCGCCGGGAATCAGCTTCAACGCGGTGTCGCAGAAGGCGATCGAGGCATCGAAAGAGGCGAAGCTGCCGCGTGCTTTCTGGGACTGGAAAGAGATCATCGAAATGAACAAACAGGGCTACTGGCCCTACACGCCGAACACCAACCTGCTGTACGGCCTGTCCGAAGCGCTCGACATGATTCTCGGCGAAGGGCTCGACAACGTGTTCGCGCGCCATCAGCGGCTCGCGGCCGCCTGCCGTGCGGCAGTCACCGCGTGGGGGCTCGAAATCCAGTGCGCGGATTCGTCCGTGTATTCGCCGGTGCTGACCGGTGTGATGACGCCCGAAGGTGTCGATGCGGATGCGGTACGCAAGCTCATCTACGAGCACTTCGATATGTCGCTGGGCACGGGTCTCGGCAAGGTGAAGGGCCGCATGTTCCGCATCGGGCATCTGGGCGATTGCAACGATCTCACGTTGATGGCCGCGCTCACCGGCTGCGAGATGGGACTGAAGCTCGCGGGCATCAAACTCGAAGGGAGCGGCGTGGCCGCGGCGATGGACTATCTGACGAGCCACGTCGCGAAACCCGAACTCAAGGCGGCGGCATGAGCGCGGCCTTCGACGCCGACGCGCTCGCGCGGCTCTTCGTGGAAGCGCGTGCGCATCGCGCGAAACTCGAAGCATTGCCGGAAGACGCGCGGCCATCGAACGCGGAAGAAGCCTACGCCGCGCAAAAGGCGACTTTGCATGCACTCGGCGCGAGCGTCGGCGGGTGGAAGGTCGGCGCGAAGACGCCCGATGGTCCGATCCAGGCTGCGTTGCTCCCGGCCGATGGCGTGCATGCCTCGGGCGCGCGGCTATCGATGTCGGCTTTCGGACGAGCAGGGCTCGAACTCGAAGTGGCTTTTGTATTCAATCGCGCATTCGAGGCAGGCAGCGGACCGTATAGCGATACCGAAATCATCGGCGCGATCGGTTCCGTGCATGCGGCGATCGAAGTGGTGGCGAGTCGCTTCGCTGCGTGGCCCGACGTCGAGAAGCCGTGGCAACTCGCGGATCTGCAGAATCACGGCGCGCTACTCGTCGGCGCGGGCGAGCCTTACGACGAAGCGTTCCCGTTCGTCGCCCCGACGATGAGCTTCGAATTCGACGGCAAGCCGCTCTTCGAAGGCCCACCGGCGAACCCGGCGGGCGATCCGCGTCGTCTGCTTGCGTGGACGGTCAATCACGCGGTCTCGCATGGCATCGCGTTCGCCGCGGGCACGGTGATCACGGCGGGCTCTTACACCGGACTTGCCTTCCGGGATGGGGCGGGCCACGCCGTGGGCTCGATCGACGGCCTGCCTACCGTCGAACTGCATTTCGAATGATGCATGCGGTGTGCCGGCATAAAGCATTCAGCATGCAAAAGCCCAAGCAGGCCTCCAGCACTAACCGATAGCGACGATGCTCAATACCCCCACAGACCGACTCGTCAAGCCGATCCATCTGATGCCAGCGTCCGCGCGCGCCGGTCGCGCAGCGGCGCCGACCCCTTTGCAGATGCGTCTGCAACGCGAGCTGAAGGGTGATGTACTGTTCGATCGCGCGTCGCGTGGACGCTATGCAACCGACGCGTCGATCTATCAGATCATGCCGCAAGGTGTGGTCGTGCCGAGGGATCAGGAAGACTTGCGGCTTGCTTTGGAGATCGCGCGCGAGGCAAAGGCAAGCGTGCTCGCGCGCGGCGCCGGGACGAGTCAGTGCGGTCAGACGATAGGCGAGGCGCTCGTCATCGACACGAGCAAGTGGCTCAACAACATCGTGCACTTCGACAAGGACGCTCGAACGGTGACAGTCGAGCCGGGCGTCGTGCTCGATCACTTGAATGCATGGCTCAAGCCGCATGGCTTGTGGTTTCCTGTCGATGTCTCGACGAGCGCGCAATGCACGATCGGTGGCATGGCGGGCAATAACTCGTGCGGTTCGCGCTCCATGGCATACGGCATCATGGTGCATAACGTGCTCGCCATCGACGCGATTCTTGCTGACGGATACGAGGGCAGCTTCGGTAAGCTCTCGGCAATGAAGCTCGATGCCCGCATGCGTGAGCTCGTAGAAAGCGTGCGCGACGTTGCATTGCGCGAACGCGATGAGATGCGTGAACGCATACCCAAGGTTCTGCGCCGCGTGGCTGGTTATAACCTCGATCTGTTCGATTGCCAAAGCCCGTTGCCCTTCAGCGAAGACGGCGAGCCGAATCTGGCGAACCTGCTGGTGGGATCGGAAGGCACGCTTGCCTTTAGCCGGCAACTTACGTTGAAGCTCGCGCCTTTGCCCGAACACAAGACGCTTGGCGTGGTGAACTTTCCGAGCTTCTACGATGCAATGGAGATGACGCAACACATCGTCAAGCTCGGACCTGTTGCCGTGGAACTGGTCGATCGCACCATGATCGATCTAGCAATGTCGAATCAGGCGTTTCGCCCTGTCATCGAAAAGGCGCTGGTGGGTGAGCCGGAAGCAGTCTTGCTGGTCGAGTTCGCGGGCGCCGATCGCGCTGAACAAGTGACGAAACTTGCAAGCCTTGTCGATCTGATGAGCGATCTCGGCCTGCCCGATTCGGTCGTGCAGATGCCCGACGCCGGCCCGCAGAAAGCGCTGTGGGAAGTGCGTAAGGCCGGCCTCAACATCATGATGAGCATGAAGGGCGATGGCAAGCCCGTGTCCTTTATCGAAGACTGCGCGGTGCCGCTCGAACATCTGGCGCAATACACGAGCCGTCTTACCGATGTCTTCAGAAAGCATGGCACCGAAGGCACTTGGTATGCCCACGCGAGCGTCGGCACGTTGCATGTGCGTCCGATCCTCGATATGCGTCGCGATGGCGGATCAAAGATGCGAGCTATCGCCGAAGAAGCCGCTGCGATGGTGCGCGAATACAAAGGCGCATTCTCGGGCGAGCACGGCGATGGACTATGCCGTGGTGAATGGGTTGCGTGGCAATATGGGCCGCGCACCAACGAGGCGTTTCGCGAGATCAAGCAGCTCTTCGATCCGGACAATCGCCTGAGCCCGGACCGAATCGTGGCGCCCCCGAAAATGGACGATACGGTGAATTTCCGCTTTCCGCCGTCGTATCGTGAACGTGCATTCGAGCCGCAACTCGACTGGTCGGCTTGGAACGTGACGCGTGATCCGTTGACAGGCCTGGAGGGTGCGCCGGGCTCTGGCAATGATCTTTCGAACGGACTGGCCAAGGCAGTCGAGATGTGCAATAACAATGGCCATTGCCGCAAGTTCGATGCGGGAACCATGTGCCCGAGCTATCGCATTACGAAAGACGAGCAACATGTCACGCGTGGACGTGCCAACACTTTGCGTCTCGCGCTCTCGGGACAATTGGGTGAAGAGGGCCTTGCGAGTCAGGACGTGAAGGACGTGCTCGATCTGTGCGTGTCGTGCAAGGGCTGCAAACGCGATTGTCCGACAGGCGTCGATATGGCGCGCATCAAGATCGAAACGCGTGCTGCGCGCACCGCACGTCACGGTGTGAGCGTGCGTGAACGTCTTGTCGCTTATCTGCCGCGTTATGCGCCCTATGCAAGCCGCTGGCCGTTCATGAGCGGCGCTATCGAAGCGCGTATGCCGGTCTTGGCGCGCTGGCTAAAGACAAAACTCGGCCTGGCGCCGCAACGCGCATTTCCCCGTTTTGAAAAAGCCTTTCTGTCGGATGCGTCGACGACAATAGTTGCAAATGCAACTAAGGAGGTTTTGCTCTTCGTCGATACCTTCAACAACTACATGGAGCCGGCCAATGCGCGTGCCGCACAGCGCGTGCTCGAGGCGGCGGGCTACACGGTTCATCTCAATACGAAAGCGGGAGAACGGCCGTTGTGTTGCGGACGGACGTTTCTTTCCGCCGGGCTCGTCGACGAAGCCAAGACTGAAGCACGGCGCACGCTCGATACGCTTCTGCCATATGTCGAACGCGGCGTGGCAATTGTCGGCCTCGAGCCTTCGTGTCTTCTCTCGCTGCGCGACGAGTTCCTCGGCTACGGCTACGGCGATGCCGCGCGCAAGCTCGCGGAGGCATCCTTTCTCTTCGAGGAATTTTTGGTTCGCGAGCGCGTTGCGGGACGACTCGATATCGACCTCAAGCCGCTAGATCACAGTCGCGCGTTGCTGCATGGCCATTGCCATCAAAAGGCATTCGATGCCGTGCGTCCGGTCGAAACCGTGCTCAAGTGGATTCCCGGTCTGGAAGTGAAGACGATCGAATCGTCATGCTGCGGCATGGCGGGCAGCTTCGGTTACGAAGCGGAGCATTACGAAGCCTCGCAGGCGATGGCGGAACTGTCGCTGCCGGCGGTACGCAAGGCAAGAGATGCACGCGATGCCGTGATCGTCGCGGATGGCACGAGCTGCCGTCATCAGATCGCGGATGGTGCACAGACCGAAGCGTTGCACGTGGCGCGGGTGCTTGCCAATGCGCTTGCATGAGGTCGCCTGAGCCCGCAAAACGACGTGCATATGAGTTGAACCATCGACAACATGACAACGGGCCATCGACGACCCGCGAAAGGAGACACGCAATGACAACGCCGCGTAAGCCACGCATCCGACGGTTCCATGACCGCACGGAATAACACGCTCATGGCGTATCCGTTCGCCATCGATCGAAGCAGTTCATAGACGTACCGAGATCAGATTTGCAGGCCACGTTCAAGGGCATCTGGCATCGTGCCACACGCCTCGGACACGCTCGCCACTACTCAAGGAGACGATGATGTTCCGTCGAGCCACCACACGCGTGCTGTTGCTGCTATGCGCGATGTATTTCATCACCTATATCGACCGTGTCAATGTAAGCACCGCGGCAAGCCAGTTCGGCGCCGAACTGGGCTTGTCGCACACGCAGGTAGGCTTCGTGTTTTCGGCATTCGCCTATCCGTATCTCGTGTTTCAGATCATCGGCGGATGGGTGGGCGACCGCTTCGGTCCGCGCCGCACGCTCACGCTCTGCGCGATCATCTGGGCGGGAGCGACAGTGCTCACCGGCTTGTCCGGCGGCTTTCTTTCGCTGATCGTCGCGCGCGTGCTGCTCGGCCTCGGCGAAGGCGCGACCTTTCCCACCGCAACGCGTGCCATGTCCAACTGGATGCCGGCCGATCAGCGCGGGTTTGCACAAGGTATTACGCATGCAGCATCACGCATTGGTAATGCAGTCGCGCCGCCATTGATCGTGTGGCTCATGGTCGCGACCAGCTGGCGCGGCGCGTTCATCATCACGGGGATCATCAGCTTCATCTGGGCGCTCGTGTGGGTCTTCTACTTCCGCGATAATCCGCGCGATCATCCGCGTATCACCGAAGGGGAGTGTGCGACGCTTTCGAGCTATTCCGGCGTGAAACAGCGCTCGCCGGTGCCGTGGCGCATTCTGCTCGGCCGCATGGCACCCGTGACCGCCGTCTACTTTTGCTATGGATGGGTGCTCTGGCTCTTCCTTGGCTGGATTCCGCAATACTTCCTGCACAGCTATCACATGCAACTCGGCAAGTCGGCGCTATTCGCGTCAGGCGTGTTCTTTGCGGGCGTGCTGGGCGACTGGCTCGGCGGCTCTCTCACGGACCGTATCCTTCGCAAGAGCGGCAACGTGCGCATGGCTCGTAACGTGATGGTCGGCGTCTGCATGCTGCTCACGCTTCTTTCGCTTGCGCCGATCATGCTTGTGTCCGACATCTCGATCACGCTTGCCGCGGTCTGCCTCTCGGCCGGCTTCTTCTTCAATGAGATGACGATCGGTCCAATGTGGTCCGTGCCGATGGACATCGCGCCGAAGCACTCGGGAACTGCATCCGGCATTATGAATTCAGGTTCGGCGCTCGCGGCGATCATCAGTCCGGTGGTGGGCGGCTGGCTGATCGACCGCACCGGCAACTGGAATCTGCCGTTCACCGTGTCGATGATTCTGATGGCGGCGGGCATCATCCTCTCGTTCACGATGCGTCCGGACCGAGCGCTCGAAGTCGACGAGGAGAAGCCGGGCACAACACCGGCGCGAAAGTACGTTTGAGCGCGCCGGGCCGACCTTGTAAGTGAAACCTGGTGCCGTGCGCATTCACGGTGGCCGGGTTTCGCGTTTGCATGTTTCGAAGCGGCAGAAGGCGGGTGTGTACTGCTTGCATGCAATATGCAAAGCACCGTCGGGCGCTATCATGCATTTTGTCTACCAATCCGGCCGATCACCGCATGACGTTCGCTCCTCCTCCCGCTGCCCGTCCGGGCGATACGCTCGACGCCGTTGCCACGCCGTCGTTGCTTCTCGACCTGGATGCTTTCGACGTCAATCTCGCCGCCATGGCGGCGTTTGCAAAACAGAAGGGTGTCGCGCTCCGACCGCATGCGAAGGCGCATAAATCGAGCGTCATTGCCCGCAAGCAGATCGAGGCGGGTGCCGTTGGCGTATGCTGCCAGAAGCTCTCCGAGGCTTATCCCTTCGCGGCGGCGGGCGTTCGAAGCATTCATATCAGCAACGAATTCGTGGGCGCCGACAAACTGGCGATGGCAGTGGAACTCGCCGCGCATGTACGGCTTTCCGTTTGCGTCGACGCGTTGCCGCAAGTCGCAGCGCTCGGCGATGCCGCCGCACGCGCGGGCGTCGAGATCGACGTGCTGCCGGAAGTCGATGCAGGCCAGCATCGGTGCGGCGTCACCAATGAAGATGCCCTTCTCGCGCTCATCGACGCGATTCATGCGCAAGCCGCGCTGTGCTTCACTGGCATTCAGGCATACCACGGCGGCGCTCAGCACATTGTGCAGTGGAGCGCCCGCAAGGAAGAAGCGCAGCGCGCCGCCGAGCGCACGGCAGCCTATGTTCATGCCATCGAAGCGCGCGGAATCGCATGCGGCATCGTGACCGGCGGAGGCACCGGTACAGTCGAGTTCGACGCGGCCAGCGGCGTCTATACCGAAGTGCAGCCCGGTTCCTACCTCTTCATCGACGGGGATTATGGGCGCCTCGATTGGGACGGCGCACTTCGCTGGCGGCATGCATTATTCATTTTGTCGACCATCATGAGCGCGACGCGGCCCGGCATGGCTGTCTGCGATGTCGGCCTGAAGGGGCTGGCGGTCGATTCTGGCTTACCGCGCAGCGTGCGTTGGTTGCATGCATCGGACGATGCACCCGCTTTGGCATACACATCGGCCAACGACGAGCACGGCATGCTGGAAGCCGGCACGACTGTGAACATAAGCGATGCTATCGGCGCGCGTCTGCTTCTGCCGCCCGGCCATTGCGATCCCACCGTGAACCTCTACGATCAATACGTGTGCTATCGCGGTGATCGCGTCGTCGACCTGTGGCCGGTGGATGCCCGCGGCCTTTCGCGCTAAGCCGGCGCGGACGGCGCGGCGGGATAGATGGCCGAGATCAACGCATCGACATCCGACACGATCAGCTTGATGACGAACTGCGCGACATCGTGCGAGCCTTCGCTTCTCATGCACGCGTCCTTCAGCGACTCCAACGTTGCACGCACGTGGTCGAGTTCGGCGTCATCCCGATGCACGTTGCCGAGCACTTGCGCGAGCTTGTCGAAGAGGGTCTGCAGCGCGGCAGCGCTTTCTTGCAGATGATCGCTTCGTGCCGCTTGCGGGTCACGCGAGACTGCCTTGGCGAGAAAGAGGGTGTCGCTGTGCAGTCGCCGCAGAAAGGGCGCGGCCTTGTCGATGGCATCCGCGCGGCGGCTTTGCAGGGGCACGATGATGTGCTCGCGCTCCGCTTCCTCGAGGGCATCGTCGAGCGCTTGCTGCGCCTGAGCGCTCTTCTTTTCGAGCTGCGCCGCTCGGGCTTCATGGTCGTCTGCGTCGTCGGAAAGATGCAAGGCGACTAACTGGCCAAGACACCTCAGCGTGTCGGCCACGCAGCGATGCGCGGTCGTAAGCGAGCGGTTCGGCAAGATAGCCGCGACGATGAACGCGGACGCCGCGCCGATGAGAATCTCCAGCACGCGATGCAGCGGCCGCTGAAACAAGGGCCCGCCGCCTGTCGGAATCAGCACGACAATGACAAGCGTGATGCATGCAAGCCGCAACGCGGGCCGCGCCGCAGCAAGCGCGGCGAGCGGCACGAGTTCGATCGCGAATACGGCGAGCGGCGCGGCGCCATGCTCGATGGCGATGAGCCCGATCACCCCCGCCACCGCGCCGATGCAAGCGCCGACGATCTGATCGCGCGCGGCTCCCAGCGCCTGCGTGAGGCTGGGCTGAGTGACCACGACGAGCGTGGTGATGAGCGCCCAATAACCTTCGGGAAGCGCGATCAGTTTTGCGGCGCCGTAACTAATCGCGCAGCCCAGGAGCGTACGTGCAAGCCGGCGCCCCTCGGGGACGCTGAACATGCCGCGAGGTCCGCGACGGATGAAGGTCAACGCGTTCATGCGGTCCCTGGACGACGATATTTTGTATGCATTATGCCAATGGAGCGCGACTGGTCGATTGATCTCGAGAGAGGATTCGAGCGCGTCAGCCGCCGCCCGCTGCGCTATTTTCGTGGACAGCCCGGTTCCGGCCTGCGCGTTTCGCACGGTAGAGCGCCGCATCCGCGTTGTTCAGCAACTTGAGCGCGTCATCGCTATGACGCGGATGGGCCGTCGCGCAGCCAATGCTCACGGTAAGGAAGCCTCTCGGCGAACCGCTGTTCGGAATCTCGAGCGCTTCGACCATCATCCGAAGACGTTCAGCAAAAGTCACTGCGCCTTCCTCCGCCGCTGAAGGCAGCACGATCACGAATTCCTCACCGCCGTAGCGCGCGACGATATCGCCCGGTCGCTTGACTGAATGCTGTATGCAATCGGCCACGGCGACGAGCGCATCGTCGCCCATCGCATGACCGTAGGTGTCGTTGTAGAGCTTGAAGTGGTCGACATCGACGAACAATGCGGAAAGCGGCTGATCCGCGCGCCGCGCACGTCGCCATTCCTCGTCGAGACGGCGATCCAACGCACGCCGGTTAGCGAGACCGGTGAGTGAATCGGTCCCTGCGAGCCTTTGCAACTTTTCCTGAGCGATGGCGCGCGAACGCAGCGAGATTGCAAGCAGCCACGACAGAACGATGAAGCCAGCGCCGAACATGAGAGTCAGGCCGCCGATCATCGTGCTGCGTTCGCGCCAGCCTTGAAGTACATCATCTTCCGCAGGCGCGACCGCTGCGATGAGTTGCGTGCCCGGCACATGCGCAAAGGTATAGATGCGGCGCACGCCGTCCAGGGGCGAAGTCGAAATATAAGAGCCGTTGAGTTGATCCGTCATCGACGAAAAGGTAGGCGAGCGAACCACGGTGCTGGAGGCGCCAGCGGGCAAGGGAGGCTTGCGGGCAAGCATCAGGCCGTCTGGCTGCACGATGAAAACGGAGCCCGCTCGGCCGACATTGACGCGCGAGAGTAATGCCTTGAGATAGTCGATATTGAGCGCGATCACCGCCACGCCCGCAAACGAGCCATCCGGTGCGTTAATGCGGCGGCTTAGCGCGAGCGAATATGCGCCGTTGCGCAAGCGCGATTGATACGGCTTTGAAATATAGAGCCCGACGTCGGCTCTTGCTGCGTGCGCCGTGAAATAGTCGCGGTCTTTAAAGCGCAATTCGTTAGGAACGGATGCATCGCGCTCGACTACGATACGTCCTTGCCCGTCCATCACGAATGCGCCGCCTATGTAATTCGTTGCGGTTGCGCCATCGAATAGGACGAGCTTGCGCAAGTCGTCGGACAAGGCCATCACGGCCGGATTTTCCATTCCACTTACGATGGTGCGCAACGAAAGATCGATGGATTCGATATTGCGTGAAATATCGGCAGTGAGCGTCGCAACAACATTGGCGGACGCCTCATGTGCGTTCTGCAACGCCTGCGCACGGCCTTGCCAAAGCGCGGCAAAGGAAAGCACCGCCATGGAAATAGCGATAGCCGTGCCGATTAGGCCGGCAAGCAAGGGAAAGCGCGAGAAGGCATCTGCCACGCGCATCGTGGCGGTGCTATTGCGTCGGACTAGCCGACGCCGGACCACACGGCCCGTTTTGCGCACGACGTCGAATCTCGGGGACATTCATCTCTCCGCGTGAGACACGCTTCGCTCAGGCGACGCCATTAGCACGACGCTGCAAGCGTGAAACTTTCGAAAACCCCACAAAAACAGGGTTCAAATGCGCGCTTGGAGAGCGGCGCGCTCGTCAACAGGATTGTAATCGGAAGAAGAAATTCGCTTAAGCTTTACCGCCGCGCTTAATAACGCGCTTGCGAATCTCTGAATCGAGTATGAGCCTGCCGCGAATTTTGCCCTTCATGCGTTTGACGTAGCGCGGCGCTTCCGTCATGTGTATCACCATCAGTTCGCGTACTTTTTCAGCGTCGCGCGCACGTGCTGCTTCGGTGATGGCCTTGTGAATCTTGACGTTTGCACGGCCGAAACGTTCGTGCTCCGCTTGCGGTGTATCGTTTCGAAATTCGATCAGTTGCCGGATCATCTCGTTGATCAGCTCGCAGCTAAACCGCAAGAACGGATTGGGATTGGCCGCAGCGAGAATGTCGTGGAAATTCACGTCTTCCTGACGTTGCCTGACAATATCCCGGCTCTCGTGCGCGCAAGCGGGTTCGTCGCAACTCGCTATATTTTCTTCGAGCGCGGCCAAATCCTCTTCCGTCAAATGCGGCACTGCCCCTGCAGCAAGTTCGGGTTCGAGTAACTGACGCACCGTATAGATGTCGTCGATGCTTACGTCCTTAAAGAACAAATAATTTTGCAAGAGCTGAAGGGTTCTATCTAGCGGCACTTCAACGATGGTGCCGCCGCCCGAAGGACCGGTCGTGACCTTGATAAGCCCTTGCACTTCCAGAGACTTGAGCGCTTCGCGAATCGTGCTCTTGCTAACGGAAAACAACTGCTGCAACTCGACTTCGCGCGGCAGCTTGTCGCCCGGCTTGAGATCTTTTTCCGTAATGAGCCGTTTGATTTCCTCAGCGACGAGGTCTGCGCGCTTGGGCTGCTTGATGGGCTTGGCAAGCGGCTGCCTTGAGACTTCCTGTTGAGTCGGGTCGACTCCGGCCGCCGCGCTGGCGCGCTTAGCACGGTCCATCACCATATCGATGCTCCTTTACACACCCCGGAATATTGCCTTATTGACACCCGAATTTATTGTACCTAGCATCGGATTCGTTCTATTTATCATGATAAATAGGATGAAGCTAAACCGACGCATGAACGTACCACGAAAAAAACGCAAGGTGGCCGCGCAGGTCTTCTTCTCAAGGAGCGTCAATTTTGAATCGCCGAAATATGTTGAAGCTGGCCGCGCTGTCGGCCGTTCCCGGATCGTTTGAGGCGCTCATGTCGCGCAGCGCGCTCGCTCAAGGTTCGCCGATTCAGTTTGCCTGCCCGGTGCCGATGTCCGGACCCTTTGCGGCAAACGGCAAATACGCCGATCTCGGCATGAAGCTCGCGATCGAACAGTATGGCAAGGTGCTCGGTCAGCCGCTCGCATATACCACGCTCGATACCGAAGGCAAGCCCGCGACCGCGGTGCGTCGCGTTCAGGAAATAGCCCAACAGAAAAACGCGCGCTATTTTGCAGGCGGCATTCTTTCGTCCGAAGCGCTTGCAATGGGTAAGGAAGTGGAGAAGGCCGGCGGCGTTTTCATCACTACGGCGGGCGCCGACGAGCTCACGGGGAAAGACTGCAATAGCGCGACGTTTCGGTGGTCGGTGCCGACCTTCGGCGCAATAGAGCAGACGGTTCGACCGCTCATTCAGACGTTCCCCAAGGCCAAGCGTTGGTACACCATCACGCCACAATACGTCTTTGGCGATGGTCTTTTATCCGCTGCTAAAGCCATCTTCAAGGAAAAGGGCATCGAGCATGTGGGCAACAGCTATCACTCGCTAAACGAAAAAGAATTCAGCGGATATCTGACCAACGCTGTCGCGGCCAAGCCGGACGTCCTGCTTATTCTGAACTTTGGCTCACAGTCGTCGGATACGTTGCGACAAGCCGTGAGCTTCGGCATGAAGAACAACTGCACGATTCTCATGGCCTGGGCGTCCGGTCTGGAGCAGTTCGAAGCGCTGGGTCCGGACATCTGCGAAGGGGTGTATTTCGGCGCGCAGTACTGGCACGCAATTGATTCCCCGCTCAATCAGGATCTCGTCAAGCGCGCCAATGCGGCCTTCAAGGCGAACCCGAACTACAGTCTTGCGGGATCGTATATCTGTACCAAGATTTTGCTGGACGGCATCGTGAAGGCAGGTACGGCAGACCCCAAGAAAGTCATCGCGACGCTGGAAGGAATGAAGTATTCAGGTCTGACGGGCCCTGAGGAAATCCGCGCAGGCGACCATCAGGTGCTCAAGAATTATTATTTGCTCAAGGGTAAGCCAAAGAGCAAGATGAAAGACAAGGACGACTACGCCGATATCGTCAGTTCAGGACAATCGTTCCTTCCGCTCGACAAGACGCAATGCAAGATGGCTTGACAATGCTTAGGCACAAGCTGGAAGCGAATGCGCCTGAAGCGCGTTCGCGCCGTTTCTCTTTTGAGCCAAGGCCATGAACGTTTATCTGTTGCAGGTCGTGAACGGCATCGGCGTGGGGATGCTGTATTTTCTGCTTGCGGTCGGCTTGTCGATCGTATTCGGGCTCCTGCGCTTCGTGAATTTCGCGCACGGCGCGTTCTACCTTCTTGGTGCGTATTTTTGCTATCAGGCGATGCAGTGGTCAATGAGCTTCTGGATGGCGCTCATCGTCGTGCCGGTTGTAGTAGGCGTGCTTGCGTGGATAGTAGAAAAGATGGTATTGCGGCACGTCTATGCGCAGCAGCACGAGTTTCATATTCTCGCGACAGTGGGCCTCGCACTCGTGCTGCAGGAGTGCGCAATCATCCTATGGGGACCGCTCGGCGACAACGTAGCGGTGCCGGATGTGCTGAATGGCGTCGTGATCTGGGGCAGCTTCGTCTATCCGAAATACCGCCTTTTCGTGATCGGATTCACGGCTGTGCTCGCGGCCATTCTCTGGTGGGTACTCGAAGGCACGCGGCTCGGTAGCGCCGTTCGCGCGGGCAGTGAATCCAGTGAGATGGTGTCCTTGCTCGGTATCAATGTGACGCGGGTCTTCAGTCTCGTGTTCGCGCTCGGCGCGGGCACGGCAGCGCTTGCAGGCGTCCTTGCCGCACCCATACGCGGCGTCGATCCATTCATGGGTATCGAAGCTTTGGGCGTGGCCTTCGTGGTTGTCGTGGTGGGCGGCATGGGTAATTTCCTTGGCGCGCTTGTTGGCGGCTTGTTGGTCGGTATTGTTCAGAGCGTGATGAGCACGTTATGGCCCGAAGGCGCGCGGCTCATGATCTATGTCGCGATGGCCGCTGTCCTATTGCTGCGTCCGAATGGATTGCTCGGGAGGGCAGTTTGATTTCCAAACAGGATTCGAACGCGCTGGACGTCGACGCGCCGCAAAGCTCGTCGCCCCGGCAAGCGCTTCATCGCTATCGCTTCTTGCTCCTTGCCTTATTGGTCGTTTGCATATTGCCCATGACGATACGTTCGGGTTCGCTTGCGACCGAAGTACTTGTCTGCGCGCTTGCGGCCTTGGGGTGCAATCTGCTCCTGGGACACACAGGGTTGCTCTCTTTTGGACAAGGCATTTTCTTTGGACTAGGCAGCTATAGCGCGGGTCTCATCCTGACGAAATTCGGTCTACAGGCTCCCGTCGCCTTATTAGGGGCGGTGCTTGCCGGAGCGGTTGCCGCAGCCATCGTCGGATGGTTTTCCATCCGTCAGCGCGGTGCCTATTTCGTGATGTTGACGCTCGCATTCGGCCAGATGTTTTACTTTCTCGCCTACACGACGCCCGATCTAACTGGCGGTGACAACGGTCTTCTCGATATCCCCCGTCCCGCTTTGTCCATCTTCGGCAAGACGCTCTTTTCGATAACCTCACCCTGGCAGTATTACGCGTTCGTGGCGGTGCTTTTCTTGCTCGCATTCTGGCTGATGATGCGTGTCTCGCATTCGATATTCGGTCGCACATTGCTGGCTATTCGCGACAACGAAGCCCGAGCGGCCGCGGTTGGGTACGACGTCAGGCGCTTCAAGCTCGCGGCCTTTGTCATCTCCGGTGCGGTCACGGGTTTGGCGGGCGCGCTGCACGCCATGATGACCGGTATCGCGCCGCTGTCTAACATCGACTATCACACGAGCGAGATGATTCTCGTGATGACGGTGATCGGCGGTACGGGCAATCTGTTCTCATCGATTCTCGGTGCGGCCTTCTATGTGCTGTTCGCTGATTGGTTGAGCACGCTTTGGCCGCGCTGGCTGCTCCTGCTTGGGCTCGTGTTGATCGCTGTAAGTCTTTTCATGCAGCGTGGCTTGTGGGGCCTTGGCGAACGCGTCTGGCGCGCCGTCAGGCGCAATCAGGGAGAGGCAACATGAGCACGGCCCTTCTCGAAGCAAGGAATGTCGTCAAGCGTTATGGGAAATTCGCCGCCTTGACCGAGGTGAACTTGCGTATAGCGAGCCATACGGTCCATTCGGTCATCGGTCCGAATGGCGCGGGCAAGACAACGCTATTCCACGTGCTCACGGGCACCGTGCCCATCACGGCAGGCAATATCATGTTCGACGGACACGATGTCACACATGAGCCCGATCATCGGCGCGTGAAGCGTGGCATCGCGCGATCGTTCCAGGTAACGAGTCTCTTCGCCAATCTGACCGTGCGCGAAAATCTTCGCCTCGCGGCTCAAGGCGTGGACGCAAAGCGCGCGCTCAATGCGTGGACGCCGCCGCGTGGTGCGCTTGAGCATCGCGAGACAGTGGATGCCGTGCTTGAGCGCCTTTCTTTGCAACGTTTCGCGTCGACGTTCGCAAGCGCGCTTTCGCATGGTCAGCAGCGGCGACTTGAAGTAGGCATGGCGCTCGCGGCTCGTCCTAAGGCAATTTTTCTCGATGAGCCGACTTCCGGGATGGGAATCGACGATCTCGACGACATGAAGCAACTGATCCGCAGTTTGCGCGACGACTATACCGTCGTTCTCATCGAGCACAACATGGATATCGTGATGGATATCTCCGACACGATCACGGTCATGCAGCAGGGGCGGGTACTGGTCGAAGGCAAGCCTGGCGATATTCGCGGCGACGAGCGCGTGCGTACCGCATATCTCGGCAACATGATTACCGGAGGCCGTGCCTGATGCTCGAAGCACAGAATATCCACGGATACTATGGGAAAAGTCACGTCTTGCAAGGCGTGACGCTTAGCGTTCGGGACGGCGAGACTGTCACTTTGCTTGGCCGCAATGGCGCGGGAAAGTCGACGACGTTAAAGAGTATTGCCGGCGTCGTAACCCCGCAACAGGGCAGTGTGAAATTCAAAGGCATTGAAGTAGCGAAAATGCAGCCGCACAAGATTGCCGCGCGCGGGATATGTTTTGTTCCGGAGCATCGCGGTATCTTCAAGCTGCTTTCAGTGGAAGAGAATCTTCGTCTTGGCGCCCGTAAGCAATCGCCTTGGCAGTTGACGGACATCTATCGCATCTTTCCTCGTCTGAAGGAACGCCGCACGAATGGCGGTGGTCAACTGTCGGGTGGTGAGCAGCAGATGCTGGCGATCGGCCGTGCGCTCATGAATCATCCGCGGCTTCTGATGCTCGATGAACCCGTGGAAGGCCTTGCACCCGTGATCGTCGAAGAGATCGTGGCGCAACTCAAGCTGATTCGAGAAGCGGGCGTGGCAATCCTGCTGGTCGAACAGAATCTCGAGGTCTGTACTCAGCTTGCGGATCGACATTACATCATCGAGCAAGGCCGTATCGTGTACGAAGCCAGCAACGACGTCTTCATTTCCGACGACTCCGTTAAAGACCGCTATCTAGGTGTCGGCGTCGTTTGAGTGCATCGAAGGCTGACAATTTTCATCTGCAACTATCGAAGGAATTCCGATGCAAGTGCTCGATCTGCCAGCGCATGCTGGCTTGCGCGTCGACGGCGCGCGACTTTGGAACAGCCTGATGGAACTCGCGCGCATCGGCGCGACGCATAAAGGTGGCGTGTGTCGCCTGGCGCTAACCGGACTCGACAAGAAGGGGCGCGATCTCTTCGTCGCTTGGGCGAAGGGAGTTGGATGTACGGTGCGCATCGATGCAATCGGCAACATCTTCGCGCGTCGTGCGGGCTTGCGTGACGACTTGCCTCCTGTTATGACCGGCAGTCATATCGACACACAACCGACAGGCGGAAAGTTCGATGGCAACTATGGCGTACTCGCCGGCCTCGAAGTCCTGCGCACCTTGAACGACAACGATGTACGCACTGTCGCGCCGCTCGAAGTCGCGGTCTGGACCAATGAGGAAGGGTCGCGCTTCGTTCCAGTCATGATGGGCTCAGGCGTCTTTGCTGGCGCGTTCACGCTCGATTACGCGCTGATGCAAAAGGATCGCGAGGGCATCTCCGTGCGCGATGCGCTCGCGTCGATCGGTTATGAGGGTGAACACGTCGCGGCGCATCGCGTCGGTGCTTATTTCGAAGCGCATATCGAGCAAGGGCCAGTGCTCGAAGCGAATGACAAAGTGATTGGCGTGGTGCAGGGAGCGCTCGGTCAACGATGGTACGACGTGACCATTGAGGGGATGGAGGCGCATGCAGGACCTACGCCGATGGAACTGCGCCGTGACGCGTTGCTCGTGGCAGCCGATCTTATCCGCGAGGTCAATCGCATTGCGATCTCGCATGCTCCGCATGGACGCGGTACGGTCGGTTGGGTGGACGTACATCCGAATTCGCGCAATGTGATCCCGGGCCGTGTGAAGCTAACCGTCGACTTCCGCGCTGCCGACGACGCCACGCTCGATGAGATGGATGCCGCCCTGCGTGACATGTGCGCCAAGTCGTCGTTGCCTGTAGCGGTAGACGAAGTGGTCTACTTTGCACCGCAACCGTTCGATGCATCGCTGGTCGATTCGGTGCGTGACAGCGCCAACGCACTAGCCTATACGTCGATGGATGCGGTAAGCGGCGCGGGTCACGATGCAGTGTACCTTGCGCGCGTCGCGCCCGCTGCCATGATCTTCGTGCCGTGCAAGGATGGCATCAGCCACAATGAAATAGAGGATGCGCAGGCCGATCATCTCGAAGCAGGCTGTAACGTGCTGCTTCAAGTCATGCTGCGTGCCGCAAATGCACCGGCTCAAGAAGGAGCGTAAGCATGAAAATTCTGATCGCCCGGATGAATCATGAGACCAATACTTTCTCGCCTGTGGCGACACCGCTCGAAGCATTCGGGCACGACGGCCCTTGCTATAACGAAGCCGCATATCAGAAAAACGCGGGTATGCGCACCGCGATGTCTGCTTTCATCGACGCCGCTGAACGCGTAGAAGCGGAGATCGTCACGCCTATCTCCGCATCGGCGAATCCTAGCGGCCCGGTCGCCGCAGCAGCTTACGACGCGATATGCGCATCTATCGTCCAAGCCGCGCAAGGATGCGACGCAGTGATGCTCGACCTGCACGGCGCCATGGTTGCGGAAAATTCGCCGGACGGCGAAGGCGATTTGCTCGAACGTGTACGCAAGGCGGTGCCGCACGCGCCCATTGCGGTCTCGCTCGATCTGCACGCGAACGTCACGCAGAAGATCATCGACAATGCAAATGTGATCGTGAGCTTCAAGACCTATCCGCACGTGGATATGTATGAAAGCGGCGAGCACGCGGCCCGCCTGCTTTTCAATCTCATCGATGAAAAGGTGACCCCGGTCATCGCGTGGGCGCAACCGCCGCTCCTCACGCATACGTTGAGAAGCGCGACGGCAAGCGGTGCGATGAAGCGCGCCATCGAAGCGGCACGCGCAGCGGAGGGAGAGGAAGGAGTGCTCGCAGTCTCGGTGCTGTCGGGCTTTTCTCTCGCGGATATCGCGTCGCCTTGCATTAGCGTAGTCGTGGTTACAAATGGCGACATCGACAAAGCGCAAAAAGTCGCGAACCAGATCGCGCAGCAGATCTGGAATGAACGCGAGGCCTTCGTTTATCGCAGCGCACCGCTTGCAGCATCTATCGCGGAAGGCGTGAAGCTGGCGCAAGAAGCCGACAAGCCCGTCTTGCTGCTCGATCACGGCGACAATTGCATGTCGGGCGGCACGTGCGACACCACCGACGCATTCGAAGAAGCCCTTGTACAAGGGCTCGATGGCATCGTCGTCGGCCCGCTATGCGACCCGCAAGCAGTGGCAACCTTATTCGATGCTGGCATCGGCGCGACGGTCACAGTCGGCATAGGCAACAAGCTCCCGAGCGTCGCATCGCGCGGCAAGCCTCCGCTCGAGGTGACAGGCGTGGTGCGTGCCCTGACGAATGGCGAGTACATCATCAGCGGTCCGACTTATACCGGCCAACGCGCTTATATGGGCCGCGCCGCCGTCATCGAGACACCGGCCGCGCGGATTCTTGTCACCGAACGCACGCATGAGCCTTGGGATCTCGGTGTATTCGAGAGCGTCGGTATCGATCCGCGCGGTGCGCGCTTTCTTATCCTCAAGTCGCGCATGTATTGCCGGCCGGTGTTCGTGCCGATTGCCGGTGGTCTGGTGGAGTGCGACAGCCGGGGCGTCACGAGCTCGGACTATGAGCTCTTCTCGTTCAGCAATCTCAAGCGGCCGGTTTATCCATTGGATTCGAACGCGACGTTCGTCGCTTGAGCGTTATTTCACGAGATTGAGCCGCTTGGTGACGATGGTTCCTGTCTTTCGATCGATGAGCCAGACGGCATCGACGCGACCATGCAGCGTGGATGTCCTACGCGTGATGTCGGTCGGCTCTTCGTCCGTGGGGTCGTTATGCTCGACGCGGTCGATCAGATACGGCGGCTCTAGCGTGCAGATCAGCAGAATCGCAAAGTCGCCGTCGCCGTGCGTCTTATCGAAGTCGGCCAGGATTGCACCGCCGCGCACGTTCGTTCTTGCGCGGCCTTCAACGCCAAGCTGTATCACGTCGAAAGTCTGGACGAAGCCCTTGGCCTTGGCCTCGGGCGCCACGACCAGTTTGCGACCGCTCTGGCCCTTCACCGTCTCCTTGAGCAGGATGGCGTCCGGTTGCGTGGGCGCGGCAAGGGAGACGTTCACACTAAGCAGCTTCTTTTTCGTCTGGTATCGGACGCCGTAAGACGCTGGAATAACGAATGCAAAAGTGGGATCGGCTTGCGCATTTGCCTGTGCTTGCGCCGCTGTCTGCGTCGCGGATGCGGATTGCGTGGACTTGCGCAAGCGTTGCAGCGGACGGTCCAGAAAGCCGCGCAGGCGGCTAGTAATGGAAGGCGGCTGGCTGGCCGACGGCTTGCCGCTAAGCGCGTCTCTGACGTGTTGAGGATCGTCGCCGGTGAAGTCGGCAGGGAGTGCGTCCGCCGACAAAATGCCCGCGCCGCTCGCAACGCCTGCATCGGCCGAAGCACTCCACGCGCAAGGTGCATGCAAAATAATGAATACACTTAGCAGCATGCCAGCCGCGCCGATAGCCGTCTTACTCTTTCTCTTCGATAAAAGCACTTCGCTTCCTCTGGCGCACGCGCTGAGTCTGATGAAGCGGCTATCTTAAAATAAAAGCCGCGCAGCTTCACATTCGCGCGGCCGCCGCATGCTCCCGCTCGCTCTTCGCCTTGCGGCTCAACATTAGCGTGATGACCGCCGACATGGCGAGCGTCGCGCCCACGACGTACAGGCCCGCGGCATAGCTACCGGTTGAATTCTTTAGCCAGCCGATGGCGAACGGTCCCACGAAGCCACCCAAGTTGCCGATGGAGTTGATCATCGCAATGCCTGCCGCCGCGCCTGCACCGGAGAGGAACATGCTCGGCATGGCCCAGAGCGGAGCCTTGGCGGCGCTGATGCCCACGTTGACCACGATGAGCGCGAGTACGATAAAGAGCGCCGTCGTCGCCTGACCTGCAAAGAAGAAGCCGACGCAAGCCAGCGCACATGGAATGACCACGTGCCACGTGCGTTCCTGCGTGCGGTCCGAATGCCGGGCCCACAGGATCATCGCGATGACGGCGATCACGCTCGGAATGCCGTTGATGAGCCCCGTCTCCAGCGCGCTGAAACCGTACTGACGGATGATGAGCGGCGCCCACAATCCGAGCGTATAAAGACCCGCCGACGTGCCGAAATAAATGAGCGCTAGCGCCAGCACACGCGGATCGCGTAATGCATTCAAAGCGCCTTCCGTATGCCCCGCATTCGCTTGCTTCGCGTCGGCTTCGCTTTTCAGCCTTGCAATGAGCCATTCGCGCTCTTCGCTCGCGAGCCAATGTGCCTGGGCGGGCGTGTCGGTCAGATATTTGAGGACGACGAAGCCGAGCACGATAGCCGGAATCGCTTCGATGATGTAGAGCAACTGCCAGTCTGCGAGCCCGAAGATCGGCGGCATCTGCATGATCGCGCCAGACAACGGCGAGCCGATGGCGGTCGAGATCGGCGCGGCTGCCATGAACCATGCGGCGGCCACGGCGCGCTGCTTGGCCGGAAACCAGAGGCTGAGATAAAGAATCACGCCGGGGAAGAATCCGGCCTCCGCGACGCCGAGCAGGAAGCGCAGGACGTAGAAGCTCGTCGGACCTGCCACGAATGCGGATGCAACGGAGACGATGCCCCACGTGACCATCACGCGTGCAATCCAGATGCGCGCGCCGACTTTATGCAAGATTAGATTCGACGGAACTTCGAACAGAAAGTAGCCGATGAAAAACAATCCGCCGCCCAGTCCGAAGGCGGTGGGCGAGAGGCCGATGGCCTTGTTCATCGTCATGGCGGCAAAACCGACGTTGACGCGGTCGAGAAAGCTGATGAAGTAAAGCAGCATCACGAACGGAATGATGCGCAATGCCAGCTTGCGATTGACGCGGGCTTCCACGCCGGACTCGGATGGGGTATGCATGTGTCTCCTCCTTGGGAGGCGAGCGGTGCTCTTCTAAGGAACGGTGCGGAAAGACTCAGGCGTTAGGCGCGAGCGTCCTGTTGCCGCGATGTGCGTTGCATCGCGGTCAAGCGCCCCGGCACGCGGCCGGGGTCCATCGCATACAAAATGCGGATTCAGGCGGCTGCGGCTTCCACGCGTTCGACAAACGCGCACACGGCAGCCGTCACTTGCGCTGTCGTCGCCTTGCCGCCGAGATCGCCGGTATGCAGCGATTCATCGGCTGTCACGGCTTCGACGGCATCCATGACACGCTTGGCGGCTTCCGTTTCGCCCAGATGTTCGAGCAACATGACGAGCGACCAGAAAGTGCCGATCGGGTTGGCAAGCCCCTTGCCCATGATGTCGAAAGCGGAACCGTGGATCGGCTCGAACATCGACGGATAGCGGCGTTCCGGGTCGATGTTGCCGGTCGGTGCAATGCCGAGGCTGCCCGCGAGCGCGGCGGCCAGGTCGCTCAGGATGTCGGCATGCAGATTGGTCGCGACGATCGTATCGAGCGTGGCGGGACGGTTGACCATGCGCGCGGTGGCGGCATCGACCAGTTCCTTGTCCCACTTCACGTCCGGGAATTCCTTTGAAATCTGCAGCGCGATTTCGTCCCACATCACCATGGCATGGCGCTGCGCATTGCTCTTGGTGATGACCGTAAGCAGTTTGCGCGGACGCGACTGCGCGAGTTTGAATGCAAAACGCATAATGCGTTCGACACCGGCACGCGTGAGGATGGAGACGTCGGTTGCCGCCTCGATCGGATGACCCTGATGCACGCGGCCACCCACACCCGCATATTCGCCCTCGGAATTCTCGCGCACGATCACCCAATTGAGGTCCTCGGGCTTGCAACGCTTGAGCGGCCCGTCAATGCCGGGAAGAATGCGCGTCGGGCGCACGTTGGCGTATTGATCGAAGCCCTGGCAGATCTTCAGGCGCAGGCCCCACAGCGTGATGTGATCGGGCACGCCGGGGTCGCCTGCCGAACCGAAGAGAATTGCGTCCTTGTCGCGGATGGCATCGAGGCCATCGGCGGGCATCATCGAACCGTGCTGACGGTAATAGTCCGCGCCCCAGTCGAAGCTCTCGAATTCGAATGCAAAATTACGCGACGTCTTTGCAAGCGCTTCGAGCACTTGCTGGCCAGCGGGGATGACTTCCTTGCCGATGCCGTCGCCGGGGATGGTTGCGATGCGATAAGTTTTCATGTCTCCGTTCCTCGATGTGGGTGTGTGAGCTCACTCTACCCAACTTAAGGATAAGAAACCGGTGCTAAACTCAAAGCATCTTTAACTTTGATTCAAAAGTGAGGGCGCATGGCCGAGACCGTTCAGCCGGCCGATCTGAGCTTTTTCTCGACGCTCGCGACATCGGGCAGCCTGAGCGCAGCGGCGCGGGAACTGGGCCTCACGGCAGCGGCAGTAAGCAAGCGCCTGACACAAATGGAGGCGCGGGCAGGCGTGCCACTCGTCAATCGCACGACGCGCCGCATGATGCTCACGCCAGAGGGCGAGCTTTATCTGGAGCGTGCGCGGCGCATTCTCGACGAAATCGACGAACTTGCGGAGCTGCTTGGCAGCGCGAAGAAGAGTCCAAAGGGTCTGCTTCGCGTGAATGCGACGCTCGGCTTCGGGCGCAGTCATGTGGCGCCCGCCATTTCTCGATTCGTTGCGCGGCACCGCCAAGTGTCGGTGCAATTGCAGTTGTCGGTCGCGCCGCCGCCGCTCACGGACGACACATTCGACGTTTGCATTCGCTTTGGCGAGCCACCGGATACGCGTGTAGTCGCGCGGCGTCTCGCGTCGAATCGTCGGCTGCTATGCGCGGCGCCGGGCTATATCGCCACGCACGGTTTGCCTGCGACGCCGCACGATCTCACGCGGCATAACTGCATCGGCATCCGGCAGGGCGACGAAGCGTACGGCGTTTGGCGGCTGACGAGCGTGCGGGGTGCTGCGCAGAAGACGGAGGCGGTGCGCATCAAGGGCAATCTCACGACCAACGATGGCGAAATCGCCGTCAAATGGGCGCTCGAAGGACACGGCATTCTGATGCGAGCTGAATGGGACATTGCAGACTATCTGGCGGATGGCCGGCTCGTCGCCGTATTGCCCGATTACGAGACGCCCAATGCGGACATCTACGCCGTGTACTCCGGACGGCATCAGATGTCCGCGCGCATAAGGGCTTTCGTCGATTTCATTGCGCTCGATCTCAAGCATGCGCGCGGCACTTGAATTTCCGACTATCGTTAAATGCATGGCATTTTGTAGTCGGCATACCGCATGCAAAATTCCGTCGACCCAGTAAAGGCAATGAAAGCGGGCGGCCTGTGGGCGCTATACTGGTTGCCTGTCCATTGCATGACGACCCACGACCGGATAGCCGTCCTCAAGCGGCTCCAAGGTCACCCGCGGCGCGACTCCAGATAAATTGGCTGAACACGATTTAGACAAACTCAAGATCGACCGCAGTTCCGCTGCCGTCGTCCCGCGACGCAGGCGTCCGTGGCTTCGCTATGTGCTCGTCGCAGCGATCATTCTCGTACTCGTGGGCATCGGCTTGCGTTTTGCCGGGCCGCAAACGGTAGAGACCGCTACGGTCACGTCGGTTTATCCATCGCAAAGCTATACGCTTCTCAACGCGACCGGCTACGTCGTGCCGCAACGCAAGGCGGCGGTCGCATCGAAGGGACAGGGCCGCGTGGAATGGCTTGGTGTACTCGAAGGTACGCCTGTAAAGGAAGGCCAGGTGATTGCGCGGCTCGAACGCGATGATGTGTCCGCTTCGCTTGCACAAGCCGAGGCGCAAGTTAAAGTTGCTCAAGCCAACCTCGAGTTGCAACGCGCCGAGTTGAGGGACGCAGAGATCAGTCTCAAGCGCTCCGATATCCTCGCTCCCCAAGGCGCGATTCCCGCGTCTCAGCACGACAGCGACCGCGCCCGCTTCGACAAAGCCAAGGCAGCCGTGAATAGCGACGCAGCCACGATCGTGTCGGCACAAGCCAATGCGCTCGCGGCGCGCGTAGCCGTCGACCAGACCATCATTCGTGCGCCTTTCGATGGCGTCGTGCTCGAAAAGCATGCGAACGTGGGCGATAACATCACGCCGTTCTCGTCGGCATCGGACAGCAAGGGTGCGGTCGTGACGATTGCGGACATGAAGACGCTCGAAGTCGAGGCGGATGTCGCGGAGTCGAACATTGGCAAGATCATGGTCGATCAACCATGCGAAATGCAGCTCGACGCGCTGCCCGATGTTCGCTTCTCGGGACGTGTATCGCGCATCGTGCCAACGGTCGATCGTTCGAAGGCCACGGTCCTCGTGAAAGTGCGCTTCGTCGAACACGATCCACGCGTGCTGCCCGACATGAGCGCGAAGGTCGCGTTCCTTTCGAAGCCCGTACCGCCCGAACAGAAGAAGGCGCTGGTGGCCGTTCAGCCCGCAGCAGTGGTCACGCGCGATGGCAAGCAGGTCGTGTTCATCGTCGAGAACGACAAGGCGCTTCAGAGGCCCGTGACAACGGGCGAACATATCGGCGACCTGCTCGCGGTGCAAGGCGTCAAGCCAGGCGATACGCTGGTACTCGCGCCAAACGACAAGATCAAAGACGGCACCAGCGTTACGCTGGCGAAGAAGTAACGTGAGCACTGCACCTCTGGTCCAGATCAGTCACGTCGTGAAGTCATACCGGCGCGGCGTGCAGACGGTGCCCGTGCTGACCGACATCTCGTTGTCCATCGCCGAAGGGGACTTCGTCGCGTTGATGGGACCGTCCGGCTCGGGCAAGAGCACGTTGCTCAATCTGATCGCGGGCATCGACCGGCCGGACAGCGGCGAGCTTCTTGTCGGCGGGCTCGATATCACGCGTTTGCCGGAGTCCGCGCTTGCCGACTGGCGCGCGGCTCACGTTGGCTTCATCTTCCAGTTCTATAACCTGATGCCGGTGCTCACCGCATTCGAGAACGTCGAATTGCCGCTGATGCTCACGCGCCTCTCGCGCGCCGAACGGCGTGAACGTGTCGCGATGGTGCTGGACATGGTCAACATGAGCGAGCGCACGACTCACTATCCGTCGGAGCTATCCGGCGGCCAGCAGCAGCGCGTGGCGATTGCACGCGCCTTGATTACCGACCCGAAGCTGATCGTCGCCGATGAACCCACGGGCGATCTCGACCGCACCTCTGCGGCCGAAGTCCTAACGATGCTGCAACGCCTGAATGAACGCGTTGGCAAGACCATCATCATGGTCACGCACGACGCGCATGCCGCCAATGCCGCGAAGGCGCTGGTGCATCTTGAGAAGGGCGAGTTGATCGACGGCGCGGTGCGCTGAATCATGTTCGTCTTCAAGCTCATTCTGCGCAATGCCACGCGTCACAAGCTCCGCACGGCGCTGACCGTGCTGGGCCTCACGATTGCGGTGCTTGCATACGGCCTGCTGCATACGGTCGTTGATGCATGGTACGCGGGCGCGGCTGCGGCATCCAACGCGCGCCTGGTCACTCGCAATGCGATCTCGCTGGTGTTTCCGCTGCCTCTTGCATACGAGAATCGCATTCGCGGCGTGGATGGTGTGACGCTGGTTGCACGCTCGAACTGGTTCGGCGGCATCTATCGCGACCCCAAGAATTTTTTCGCGCAATTCGCGGTATCGGACAACTATCTGGATCTCTATCCCGAGTACATCGTCACGCCGCAAGCGCGCTCCGATTACCAGCGCGATCGCAAGGGCGTGCTCATCGGGCGACAGCTTGCGACGCAATACGGCTTCAAAGTGGGCGACGTCATTCCTCTCAAGGGGACGATCTATCCAGGAACGTGGGACTTCGTGGTGCGCGGCATCATGGAAGGGCGCGACGAATCGACCATCACGCGGCAACTCATCTTTCACTGGGAGTATCTCAACGAGACGATTCGCAAGACCACCAAGCGTCAAGTGGATCAGGTCGGCGTGTATGTCGTGGGCATCGGAAATCCGGATCAGGCGGCCACCGTAACGCGCAATGTCGATAACGTCTTCAAGAACTCGCTTGCGGAGACGCTTACCGAAACCGAGCAAGCGTTTCAGCTGGGCTTCGTCGCGATGTCTAATCAGATCATTGCGGCCATACGTGTCGTCTCTTACGTGGTGATTCTCATCATCATGGCCGTGATGGCCAATGCAATGGCCATGAGCGCACGCGAACGCACCGTCGAATACGCCACGCTCAAGGCGCTTGGATTTGGACCCACGTTTCTTAGCGTGCTCGTCTTCGGCGAGTCGCTGGCGATATGCACGATGGGCGGTGCAATCGGTATACTCGCGACACCGCCGGTCGCCGATTTCTTCAAGAATGCGACAGGTGGCGTGTTTCCGGTCTTTCGCGTCTCGCACGAAACGATGATGCTGCAAGCTGCCTGCGCGTTCGTCATCGCGCTGGCGGCGGCGATCGTACCGGCGGTGCAGGCGAGCCGCGTGCGGATCGTCGAAGGCTTGCGAGCGATCGGATAAGGCGAGCATATGGCCATTCCCGTTTCATACATCGCGCGCAATCTATGGGCTCGCCGTCTCACGACGATGTTGACCGCCGGCGGTCTCGCGCTCGTCGTCTTCGTGTTCTCGACCGTGCTCATGCTCGATGCGGGACTCAAGAAAACGCTCGTATCCACGGGCGAACGCGATAACGTCGTGGTCATTCGCAAAGGCGCGGAAACGGAGATTCAAAGCTCGATCGACCGCAGTCAGGCGAACGTGATGGAGATGCATCCGTCTGTCGCGATGAATGGCGAGGGTGAGCCCTTCGCATCCAAAGAGACCGTGGTGCTCATCTCGCTCTATAAGCTCGGTTCGAATACGCCAGCGAATGTGGTGATACGCGGCGTATCGCCGACTGGCGTCGAACTGCGGCCGCAAGTGAGGCTTACGGCGGGGCGCATGTTCAGTCACGGGTCATCGGAGATCATCGTCGGCAGCAGTATCGCCAAGGGCTTTGCGGGCACGCGCATTGGCGATCATTTGCGCTTCGCTCAGCGCGATTGGACCGTGGTGGGCCACTTCGATGCAGGCGGCAGCGGCTTCGATTCGGAGATATGGGGCGATGTCGATCAACTCATGCAGTCGTTTCGCCGCACGAGTTATTCGTCGATGGTCGTGAGGCTTGCCCGCAGCGATGCCTTCGACCGCTTTCGCGCGGATATCGACGTCGATCCTCGTCTTGCCGATGAAGCCAAGCGCGAGCAAGTGTTCTACGGCGATCAGTCGAAGGCGCTATCCACGTTCATCAATATTCTCGGCATCACGCTTTCGATTATCTTTTCGATAGCAGCGATGATCGGCGCGATGATCACCATGTATGCCTCGGTCGCGAACCGGGTCGCGGAGATTGGAACGCTTCGCGCGTTAGGTTTCAAGCGCTTCGATGTGTTGATTGCGTTTCTGCTCGAAGCGCTGCTTTTGGGACTTGCCGGTGGACTCGTCGGCCTCGGCTGCGCGGCACTCATGCAGTTCGCTTCGTTTTCGACGACCAATTTTCAGACGTTCGCGGACCTGTCGTTCCGGTTCGTGCTCACGCCATCGGTCGTTATTCAAACGGTTTTATTCTCGATGATCATGGGGTTCGTCGGTGGCTTTCTGCCTGCCGTACGTGCTGCGAGGCTGAGTATCGTCGATGCGCTGCGAGCCCGATAATCGCGAGACTGCTCAACCGCGATACACCGCACCTTTCGATCCATTGACCGCGAACACATCGCCTTCGGGCGCCGCGCGAACATGTGCGCTTCGCGCAACGAGCGGCACGCGACGCGGCACGCCGGGCGCAAGATGGAACCAGTCGATGCTCGCGTAATAGTCCGGATCGACCACGTGCACCCATCGTGCAAGCTGTGTCGTTGCAACGTCGAGGAACCAGCCTTTGTCATCCTGACCGATGGTCGCGTTCAACCCGACATCACGTCGCTCGCCAATGGAAGGATCGGGAAAATGGAAAGCTTCTGACAATACCGCGCCGGTATCCTGATCGCGCAGAAGCACATGCGTGACATCGTGCGCGCGAGGACCGAAGCGATATGCATAGGTGATGTCGAAGAACGCGCCCAGCAGCGAAGCCGATTTGACGCGCTGCACGCTGCGCGGAGATAGCACGACATCGCTCGCGCCGCCTGCGACCTTCACCGCGCCATCGCGCAAGCACGACAGTTCGACGCGTGCGCGTATCTCGCGAGCCGTCTCGTTGACGAGATGCACATCGAGGCCGTCGAGGCCTTCGTCGGTAATCAGCGCCTGAATAGGTTGAAGCACGCGCGCAAGCCCATGCAGCGCGCTTTTGGGCTTGTGACGCGCATCGATCACACCCCAGCCCGCGCCCGGACGCAGATCCAGCAGATTCCATACGATGCCGCCCGCGCAGGTCGAACCTTCGCGACGCCATTCGGAAAACACAGCGCCGATCACATCGGCGACGACGGCGCGAGACAGTTCGAGATAGCGCTCGGGGTCTTCATAACGCAGACGCGCCACGTCGACGCGATACAGTTCGCGCAGATAGTGCTCGCGCACATCGTCGAAGTCCCATGCGGAACCGGGATCGCGTGGCACGCTTGTCTTCCAGCGGGGCTCATGCGCGCGCGCCGCATTGGGTACAGAGCGCAGCGTGACATCGTCGGGGACATTCGCGAACGCAAGGCATTCGGAAGCGAAACGTACTTGCGCACGACGCGCGTCGTCGAAGGGGCGCTGATATGCGCCGACGCCGTAGTAATGCGTGATGCCGCCGCGCGTGCCGAAGGGCATCGAGACGCTGTCGCCGGGCGCGGCGCTCGGTGAGTTCACGACATACGCCACATCGGCGCGATGCTTGGCGATGACTTCCGGAAGCAGTTGCGTGAAAAGGCCTTGTTGATAGGCATCGAACGGCAGACCCAGCATGGCCGCTTGCTGATGCACTTCGCTGCCGCCGCATAGCACTGCAAGCGATGCAAAACGCTGCGTGCGCGCAAGAAACTGTTCTGCTTCGAGTTGCACGCTTCGGTTGAATGCCTCGTCCGAGGGATAGTCGAAGTTGGCAAACGCAAAGTCTTGCCAGATCAGAATGCCGAATTCGTCCGCGAGTTCGTAAAAGGTATCGGATTCATAAAGCGTGATGCCGCTCACGCGAATGATGTTGAGCCCCGCATCGCGGCACAGGGTGAAGATGGCCGCGAGCTTGTCGCGCGATGCGTCGAGCGCGACGATATCGGCGGAAGTCCAGCATGCGCCGCGCGCGAACACCGGCACGCCGTTGACGATGATCTGAAAGCCCGTCTTGTCCGCACCGCGATCCACCTCGATATGTCGAAAACCGATTTGCCCAAGCGCGATACGACCAAGCGTTTCGCTCGTCAAGGTCACGGCATAGAGCGATGGCGCGCCATGCGTATGCGGCCACCAGAGCCGCGCTTGCGGCACGCGCACTTGTCCCGTGAGCGTATGCGCGTCACGCCATTGCAGCGGCGCCGTGGCCTCGCCATCGCCACATTCGACGTGCATTTTCTCCGGATCTTGCGGATGATAGAAATGTACAGTGACGTCGAGCAGACCATCGGCACGATCGACTGAAGGCGCAAGCTCGATACGCTCGATGCCATTGCGCGCTTCGCCGATCAGTTCCACTGCGCGCCACGGACCGACTGGCTGAATCGGCGGGCACCATCCGGGCATGTGTCCAAGCAAGGTCGTGCGTACGTTGCGCAGCGTCGCTGGCTGCGCGAGCTTCGGACGCCAGCGCGCACGGCCGCGTTTTGCGGCAAGTGCAGGCTGAATGGAACGAAAGCACAGATAAAGCGTCGCGTCGCCTTGCAGATTCAGATCGACATCGTGCGCGACGAACATAGAATCGGAGTCGAGCAGCTTGTCGTTATCGAGCCACACTTCGGCAATTGTCGCGAGGCCATTGAAGCGCACGCGCCGCTTGCCTTCACCCTGCAAGCGCACGCGATACCAGTGATCCGACATCGCGTAGGGCTGCGCGAGCGCATCTTCGCCAACGCCGTTTGCACGTTGCGCCGATGCAATCGTGCCGGGCACGGGCGCATCGATCCAATGCGCGCTTTCATCGAGCGATGCAGGCGTCGCACAAGCGCCCGCAGCCGTGCTCGTGCACGTCCACCCTTCGGAGAGGCGTTGCGGCAGGCAAGCGTTGGACATATCGGACATGGAATGCATGTTCCTTCCTTCTATGGGCGAAGATGAACATGATGAACGAAGCACGGGCCACGCGAGCAGCGTGGCCCCGGTGCTTCAAAGAAAACGCGCGGCGAGCGGTTCGATGACCTTCTCGTAAGATGCTTCGAGCGAATCGAGGCAGTCGGTACACGGGTCGAGCCGTGAACGCATGCGCGCCCGCGCAAGGCGGAACTGCATGACCATCGCTTCGTTCGCCATGGATTGCGCGCTCGTCTGGATTGCGTCAGGCACTTCGACGCCGTGCGCATTGAGCCACACCAGATACTTCGACAGCAACTCGAAGTTCGAACCGAGCTGGCGCATCACGTTGAACGTGTAGAGATGGTAGTAAGACACATCCCGTTCGAGCAATGCACGTAGATGCTCGGGAAACTCCGCGCGCCACTGCGAGACGGGGTTCGATGTCGGACGATCGAGCAAGCGCAGCTTGAGCAGATCGACCGAACGTTGCACCAGCGCCTGACTTTCGAGCGGCGCACGCGCGCGCTTGACGAACTCCACGTACGGAAAGAGCGCATGCACGTCGCTTGCAAGGTCTGGCATCAGGCGAAACACGCCGTCATAGTCCTCGCCCGATAACGCGAAATAGCCCGCGTTATGGAAGTACGTGATGCGCTTTGCCGCTGCATCGATGGAGTCGACTGCAATGGTCGTCTTCGAATGCGACTGCTTGTACGCGGTTGCACGCGTGTCGGGCAGATAGAACGCATCCACTTCGGCGACCACTACGTGACCGCGTTTGGTCTGCTCGCGCACGTGAGCTTCGAGCGTGTCGAAAATCGCGAGCTCCTGGGCCTGCAAGCCGTAAAGCCGCGAGATATCGTCGAGCGAGAACTTGGGGAACGTGAACTGATCGCCTTCGAACGCCTGCGTCACGGTGAAGCTCAATGCGGCGTGCGGATCGCAGCCGTAGTGGTGCAAGAGCTCGATCCACAGATCGACGTAACAGTTGGTCTCCAGCCAGACGCGCTCGCCGCGATGCAACGCATGGCGGCTCGCTTCGTCTTGAGCGGCAGACTGTTCGTTGGACGCGCCAGTCACGGCGTGCTCGGGCGAGCGTGCGTTCATGCGTCTTTGCCCAGTGTGCCGAGGCCATCGGCGACGAGCGGCGCCGCATTGCCCCACAGCAGTTCACGCACTGCGGCAGGCCACGCGTTCACGTCGAGACCGTGATGACGGAAGAGCGCAAGCGTCGTACGTTCCATGCCGAAGCCCACGCATGCGGTATGCGCCACTTCGCCATTGCCCTGACGGATGTTCCACAACTCGCCGAAGTGGTCCATGTGATAGTTGAACGACAAACATGCGGTCGGACGGTCGGGCGTTGCAACCGGCACGAGCAGTTCGAACTTGAGTTCTTGCGCACGCTGGCTGTCGGCCACGATCTTGCCGCCGCGTCCGAAGAACGGGTCGTTAGCCAGATCGATTTCGAACGGCAGTTGCAGCAGATTCACGAGCAGCGAGCCACGCTCGATCCACTTCTGACGGAATGCCATTACTTGCTCGGGGCTGCCCACGCGAATGTATTCGCGCATGCGGAACATCTGCATGCGGCCCGGATCGATGGACGGTTCGTGACGGAAGCAATACGAGAACGCATCGAAGATCGCGCCGTCTTCGGCGAGGTTGCCGCGCTTGGCAACGAGCGGATAGATCGGATAACAGGCCGCGGGCGTGAGCACGAGACGCGTCGGCTTTTGCTGATCCATCCAGTCATCGGAACGCTCTTCTTCTTCGCCGATATGCACGATCTTGTCGAGCGCTTCGAGCAGACGATGATGTCCGCGATCATTGCCCTGGAACGAGTGAATCGTGCCGGCAAGGTTCGGGAAGCTCTTCAGGTACTCACTGTCTTCGAAGTCGCGGCGGCGCATGGCCGGCGGAAAGCGCAACGATTCCGCGTGCTGGTCGGCGCCGAGCAACGTGATCGCGTTGTTGAGACGGTCCACCACATCCTCGAACACCGCGCTGCGGCCATAGAGGCCGTCTTCGCCCGTATCGATGAGAATGCCGGCGGCCATCAGCCGGTCGCGCAAGGTCAAATCCGATTTATCGTAGGGCACTTGACTGGTCTCGTTATGTGCTTGTTCTTCGGCCTGCATGAGCGCGGCCTGTTCGTTCGGCATGTTCATAATCGTTATAGGGTCCCGGTTGCGGAACGCTGCGCGAGCAGCAGATTCGCGGTGTTCAGTTCAATGCGGTCATTGCTGATCATGAGCGGCGCCGAGTGCAGATCGCGCAAGTGCCGCCCCACGCTGAAGGGCGTATCGTTCTTGTAACCCGCCATGCCGCAGATCATCAGCGTCTCTTGCACGACGTGCACGGCCGATTGCGAAATGGCGAGCTTCAGCATGTTCAGATCGGAGGCAATGCCGATAGACGCGGTCAACGGTGCGTCGCTGTCGTCGGTTTGCAATGCCTGCCTTGCGAGCCGTTCCGCTTGCGCAGCCTCGACCGAGGCGAGCGATTCGCGCAGACGCGCCTGCATCATGCGCACGAGCGTGACGGCTTGCGAAAGACGCGCGGCCGAAGGCGGCAATGCGCCAGGCTTGCCACGCGCCTGATTACGGAAGAACTGATGCGCGCGATTCACGGCATCCGACGCAATACCGATCCACACCGCGGACCACAAGGTATGCGAAACCGGCAGCATGCTTTCATCGGCGATCTTCGAGAAAGGCGAGGGCAGAATCTGTTCGGCCTTGCCGCTTGCAGTGAGACGATGCCCCTGACTGCAGGTGCCGCGCATGCCGAGCGTGTCCCACGTACCGCGCGATTCGAGCGTGCACGTCGAACGAGGCGCGACGATCAGCACCTGATCGGACGGCGGCGCGTCGGGATGACGGCGTGCGGTTACGAGAATGCAATCGGCATATGTGCCATACGAAATCGTCGGCGCGAGCTTTTCGATGTTGAAGACGTCATCGGCAAGATCGACCGCACATGCGCTCGTGCGCATGTTGCCGCCGATATTTTCTTCCGATGTCGCCGATGCCAACAGCAGTTGCTCGTTCACCATGCGCGTGAGAAACGCGCGCTGCCAGGGCACATTCGCGCCGTGATCGACGATGCAGACGACCTGACTCTGATGCATGGCGTAGATCATCGCGGCGGATGCGCAGCCTTGCGCGAGCGTTTCGCACAAGCGGGCCACGCCCGTGAGCGAGAGCCCGTCGCCGCCGAAGCTTGCCGGCACCATTGCAGAGAAGAGACGCTCCGTACGCATTGCGGCCACGGCTTCAACGGGGAAGCGTGCATCCTTGTCGACCGCTGCCGCATGCTTGCCGGCGATGGCCGAGACGCGACGCGCGGCTTCGAGCAGCTCGCTTTCGCTGCGCGGCGCGATCACGCCGTCGCCTTCAACGTGTCCTGCTGCTTCGAGTTCTTGCGTGGCGGCGTTCATGCGTCCGCCTGCGAACCTTGCAGCTCCTTGACGGCGGCCGCGAGCGAATCGACGCTCGAGAACAGACGTCGCGTAAGCATTTGATCCGGAATTTCGATGCCGAACTCGTCTTCGATCGCGAGCATGACGTGCACGGTTGCAAGCGAGGAGAGGCCGGCTGCGTACAGGTCGTCGCTGTCGGAGAGAGTGTCGATCGACACGTCGAGGCGTGCGGACTCGGCAAGGATGCGGCGCAATTCAGTTTTCATTTTCTCTGGTTTCCCTTGAACCATGGCCAACGGTGCAAACGGACTGAAGCGGGTATCAAACGAATATTCGATTTTTTGGACCGTGCTCAGTCCCGTTGCTAACGGGCGGTGGTGCACTCGGTGAATCGCTGGTCAAACGACTCAAGAGCACTCGCAACACCGTCGAATCTTGTTTGATCGTATTTAACGAATTACGGGGGGTGATCGTCCGTGCGATGGCGCACGGTGAGGCCCGGAAGACAACGCGTTGCGTGTGCGATATCGACCACGCTTGATGTCACGCAAATCGTTCAGACTGATACTTGTCGCGGCGTTACGACGGTATTCGTACTGCATAGCCTCGCCTTGCAAGTTTCATGCGCATGATGCAAGGTATTTGAAACCTTAAAACGACGGGAAACGTAATTGGATCTACTCTGCCTGCTGCTTGTCTTCGTCGCCTTGTTCATCGTGTGGCGCAAACGCCGCCTCGTGATCTTCCTCGTGGCCGGAACCGTGTTCTGGCTCTTCGGTAGCTGGCTTGCAGGGCCGATGATAAGCCTCGCGCAGATCGGCTATGGGTCGAAGCAGGCGCCCCGGCTCGCGGACCGTACGGCGATCATCGTGCTGGGCGGTGGGACCGAATACGATCGCAACAAACATCTCGTTCCACTGGCCGATTCCATCTATCGCGTCGACCTTGCTGCCGCCCTGTACAAAACCTGTGTCGAAACGGACAAGCAGTGTCAGGTCATCATGAGCGGCGGAAATCCGCAGCATCACGAACAAACCGAAGCGCAACTATACGGCGGTCTGCTCGTGGATCGTGGCGTGAAGCCTGCGGATCTCATCCTCGAAGATCAGAGTCTCGACACTTACGAGAACGCGCGCAATACGTACAAAATCCTACGCTCGCGTCAATACGACACGACCATCCTCATCACGTCCTCACTGCATATGCGCCGCGCGTTGCTCGCATTCGATGCTTTCGACCTACACCCGCAGCCTGCGGTTGCATTCGTGCGCAATCCAAAGTCATGGCTCGTGCCGCACCCGGAAGGATGGATCGATTCCGACAGCGGATTGCACGAGATGCTCGGCACGTTGAAGTTTCACGTGTGGCGCTGGCTAGGCTTGTATTGATTGCTCAGGTCAATGCGTCTTGCAGATAAGGCGCCGTGCGGCTTGCGGCCAGCGTCGCCACACTCGCAGGCACGCCGGCCGCGACTATCTTGCCGCCATCTTCTCCCGCGCCCGGACCGATATCGATGACCCAGTCGCTCTGGGCCGCGACGCGCATGTCGTGTTCGACGACCACGACCGTATTGCCTGCGTCGACGAGTCCTTGAAGTTGCGCCATCAGACGATCGACATCGGCGGGATGTAGTCCGGTCGTGGGCTCGTCGAGGATATAGAGCGTGTCGCCGCGATGCGCGCGCTGCAGTTCGGTTGCCAGCTTGATGCGCTGCGCTTCGCCGCCCGAGAGTTCGGTGGCAGGCTGACCGAGCCGCAGATAACCGAGGCCGATATCGCGCAGCACGGCAAGCGCGCGCATCACATTGGGCTCATCCGCGAAGAAGAGACAGGCGTCATCGACGCTCATCGCCAGCACCTCGGCGATGTTTTTGCCATTCCACGTGACTTCGAGTGTCTCGGCGTTATAACGCGAACCGTGACACGTCGAACACGACGTGTACACGCTCGGCAAAAATAACAGTTCGACGCTCACGAAGCCTTCGCCTTCGCAAGTCGGGCAACGCCCCTGCGCGACATTGAAGGAAAATCGGCCGGCACTGTAACGGCGTTTGCGCGCGAGCGGCGTATCGGCGTAGTGCTTGCGCACGTGATCGAAAAGTCCCGTGTAAGTCGCAAGATTCGAACGTGGGGTGCGGCCAATCGGCTTCTGATCGACGCGCACGAGGCGCCGTATGGTGTCCATGCCTTCGACGATGGAGCCTTCCGCAGGCGCTTCGGCGACCGTGAAGAGCGGATCGGCTTCGTCTTCATCGGGCTCATCGAGCGCTCTTCCCAGATGTTGCGCCACGAGTTCGGGCAATGCCTGACTGACGAGACTCGACTTGCCCGAGCCCGATATACCCGTCACCGCCGTGAAGCAACCGAGCGGAAATGCAGCGTCGATCTCATGCAGATTGTTTCGCGTGATGCCCGCGAGCTTCAGCCAGCCGCGCGGCGTGCGTGGCGCGCGGTCGGTGTTCGAATGGGACGCGAACAGATGCAGACGCGTTTGTGACGCCTCCACCGATGCGAGACCCGCGGGCGGTCCGCTATAAAGCACATGTCCACCGGCTTCGCCCGCAGCGGGACCGACATCGACGAGCCAGTCTGCGCGACGCATCGTCTCCATGTCATGCTCGATCACGAAAAGCGAATTACCGGCAGCCTTGAGCCGTTGCAGCGCGGCAAAGAGCGCTTCGTTGTCAGCGGGATGCAAACCGGCGGAGGGTTCATCGAGTACATACACCACGCCGAAGAGTTGCGAGGCCAGTTGCGTGGCTAGCCGCAAGCGCTGCAATTCGCCTGACGACAAGGTGGGCGTCGCGCGATCCAAAGCAAGATAGCCGAGGCCGAGATCGATCAACGTGGCAAGACGTTCTTCGAGATCGGCTGCTATGCGCTCGGCGGCGGCGCGCTTCTCATTGGACAAGTTGGGCGTGCGCCGTACATCGGGCGATGCTTTATGCGCCGATCCACCCGCCGCGACACGCTTCGCAATCGCCGCCTGCCGCACGTCCCTGGCAAGCACGTCTTGCTCGCGTGCTTCTTCATGATCGGGCCATTCGCCGCGCGCAATGGGCGCGAGCATCTGCGCAAGCCGCGTAAGCGGCAGACGCGAGAACTCCGCGATATCCAGTCCCGCGAAGGTCACCGATAACGCTTCCTGCTTCAGTCGCTTGCCGTGACACGACGAACAGTCGCTGCCGACCATATAGCGCGACACGCGCTTCTTCATGAGCGCGCTTTGCGTGTGGGCGAAGGTATGAAGCACATAACGGCGCGCGCCCGTGAAAGTGCCCTGATAACTCGGCTCCGCGCGACGCTTGAGTGCGGCACGTGTCTCGGCGGGTGTGAGGCCCGCATAGACCGGCACGGTGGGCGTATCGTCGGTGAAGAGAATCCAGTCGCGGTCTTTCTTCGGCAGATCGCGCCAGGGCGTGTCGACGTCGTAGCCCAGCGTGACGAGTATGTCGCGCAGATTCTGACCGTGCCACGCTGGCGGCCATGCGGCGATGGCGCGTTCGCGGATGGTGAGTGAGTCGTCGGGGACCATCGACTTCTCGGTCACTTCGTAGACGCGGCCGAGACCATGGCAGACGGGGCACGCGCCCTGAACCGTGTTGGGAGAAAAGTCTTCCGCGTAGAGCATGGGCTGCTTCGGCGGATAGCTACCCGTGCGTGAATACAGCATGCGAACGAGACTGGAAAGCGTGGTCACGCTTCCCACCGACGAACGTGCGTTGGGCGTGCCACGCTGCTGCTGCAAGGCGACGGCGGGCGGCAATCCTTCGATGGAATCGACTTCCGGTACGCCGACCTGCTCGATCAGGCGCCGCGCGTAGGGCGCAACGGATTCAAAATACCGCCGCTGCGCTTCTGCATACAAAGTTCCGAATGCAAGTGACGACTTTCCCGATCCGGACACGCCTGTGAACACGACCAGCGCATCGCGCGGGACGTCTACATCGACATTTTTGAGGTTATGCTCCCGCGCGCCGCGAACGCGCACGAAACCTGCTGAAGAGACAGTCGGCGTTTCGGCTTTATTGCGCCGAGGCGGCTTGGCTGGGCTTTTGGTTTTGGGCGCATCCATCTTATGGCTTTTGGACTTTTGCAGGCGAATATGTCTGGCGAGCAGGTCTCATGCCAAGCCGCTCGCCGATTGCATTCGGCATTCAAAAGCCTGCACGGTGAATACACACTCGACTGACTCTACGCAAAAAGGAACGACATGAAGACGAATGGACTGGCAGCACTCATCGCCCTCACTGCGGGTTTGATGCTGGGCGCGTCGGGCGCGGCGATGGCGCAAGGTGGCAACGGTAATGGCGGCGCTGGCGGCGGCAACGCGCACGGCGCAGCGACGGCCGCGCCGACGGCAGGCGGTGACAATACCTCTGCTGCCACTGGTACGAGCAAGGGTTTTCACTTCAAGCACAAGAAGAAAGCGAAGCCCGTGACCACACCAGCGCAGTAATCCAGCAACGTTTATTGCATACAAACGATTGAATGCAATCGCGGCGGGTTAGGCCGCCGCGACTTCCGCGTCGATATCATCAGTGCCCAGGCGCGAGAAGATATCGCATACGGCGCGCATTTCGGCTTCGTCGCGAATGCTGACGAATACTCGGGTTATACCGTATGCAGCGGATTCATCGTTATCGAAGCCAGGTAGGATGTCATCGCTGCCGGTCGATGCAATCCCATACTCGCCGTCGGTGGCGGCTAGATCGGCATAGCCTGCAAATTCGGCGGTGATCCACTGTGTCGGTGAACTGGTGCTCAGTTCCATGCTGGCGGTGAAATCGGCGAACCCGGACATGCTCGCGACGCGAACGCGGTCGCTCGTGATGCCCTCCGCCTTGAGGTCTTCCAGTGCTTCGTCCAACTTGCGGGAGCCAAAAAAAGCTCCGGTCACTTCACGCATCATTGCTTGTCTCCTTGCTGCCACGTGGTGCCGCGCTCCACGAAGGCGTTCGCATGAACGCAACTTGGAGGCTCTAAGCACACCGGTTTGCCGCGTAATCGGAGAGTGAGAGGCGCGACGCGGTAAGCCGGTGAACCGCTTCAGGGAGGCTCGCGAGTGCGCGAGGTGATGGCGAATCCAACGGATGCGGACGAGGATTCGCGAGCCTTCGATCGGAAGTCGACCTCTTGAAAGCGAGGCGCGCGCCTTGAATGCTTACATGCCTTGCAAAACATGACACACGCGCTTTGACTTCAAGCGGTACTTGAACTTTACGCTCGGTGAAATGGTTGATCAACAGTTTGTTACATTTTTAGTTGCCTGAACCATAACGGTTTTTTGTGTTTTGCATTGAGGGCTTAAGGCATTTTGTATTCGATCAGGCATCAGTCGTCGTACAAGCGAGTCTGCGCCCCTATAATGGCTCGTCTACTTTTTTCAATCGCCCTATGTCACCAGCTCTCGCAGCCGGCGGTCTTCGCCGCTCTCGCAATCTGACCGAGGAAGTTGTCGCCGAACTTTCGGAACGGATTCGCAGCGGCGCGCTTCAGCCTGGCGACAAGCTTCCGACCGAATCGGAGATCATGGCGCAACTGGGCGTTAGCCGTACGGTCGTACGAGAATCGATATCGCGCCTTCAGGCGGGGCGCCTGGTTCAAACGCGTCATGGCATTGGCACTTTTGTACTCGCAGCGACCGATCACGATCGCTTCCAGATCGAAGCTGCGGGCGATCTCACCGTGCGCGACGTCATGGCCATCCTCGAACTACGCATCAGTCTCGAAGCCGAGGCCGCAGGTCTCGCGGCAATGCGGCGAAGCGAAGAGAATCTGAAGCACATGCGTCATGCTCTGGACGAGTTCGAGCGGCACATTGCAGAAGGCACGGGCAACGCGGTTGCCGCGGACGTCGCATTTCACCTCGAGCTTGCCAAGGCTACGGGCAACCGTTATTTCCACAGCATCCTTAGCCAGTTGGGCAACACGATCATTCCACGCACGCGTGTAAATTCCGCTGCGCTTGCGCATAACGACCCCGGCAGTTACCTCGATCGCGTGAACCGCGAACACGAGGATATCTACGACGCCATCGAGCGGCGTGATCCGGAAGCTGCCCGCGCCGCCATGCGCATGCATTTGTCGAACAGCCGCGAACGCTTGCGGCGGTCACAAGAAACAGCGGTTAAGCCTGCGGAGGCTTGAGCCGCATTCATGCTTCGGGCGAGTGGTTTGTTTAAGCAGTTAGAGCCCCTGAGGGTTCGCTGGCTCGAGACGAACAACGTCGATTTAACCGCAATAAAAGATGCATTGGACCGACTGCGATCATCTGTCCAAACGCGCGGCACGGTCACTTAATCGCCGTGCGGGCTTGCGCGATGGCATCATGGCGCAGACGGCCTTTCGATTGATCGCTCGAGTTCACGGCAGAGACGAGCGGGTAACGAAATCTGCAATTGCATCATTGACCGCCTGAGTGGCATCCCTATGCGGTGAATGTCCGCAAGCCGCTAGCTTGACGAGATGAGTGTGATTCACGGACGCCTTGATCTTGTCGATCTGAAGCATCGACGCGTATTCATCGTCGTGGCCTTGTATTGCGAGCAATGGCCGTTTGATCGAGCGAATTTCGTCTGTAATGTCCCAACGCAGAAATTCCGGATTGAGCCATGCGTCGTTCCAGCCATAAAAGGCGGAATCTGCGTCCTCATGGTAGCCAGCGAGTTTCGCTCGCAACGCACCGTGCTCATAGGCGCTTCGCACTTCCTTTATGGCTTTGACTGTGATCGCTTCCACGAACACATGTGGTGCAAGCACGATCAGTCCGGCAAGCGCTTCGAGAAAGGTGCTTGCGTAAAGCAGTGCGATTGTCCCGCCATCGCTATGGCCTACGAGCCACATGCGAGAACGTTCGAACGCATTTACCTTGAGCGCATCTAGAAGCGCAGGCAATATCTTCGTCGCCTGACGATGCATGAAGGTCACAGGCCACTTTTCATGCGGAGGGCGCGGCGTCGACCGTCCATAGCCAGGACGCGAATAGACGAGACCACGGCAGTTCAATCGGTCGCATAGCCGCTGCGGCCAGTCTTTCCACAATGCAACTGAACCCAGCCCCTCATGCACAAATACCGCGATTGGAGCATCGATGCGCGAAGGATTGATCCACTTATATTCGATGCGCAACGGATAGGGTCCGCAGTTCAGTTCGACGAAGGCTTCGTTCATGCGTTTGGTAGCAGGATTGATCTGCGTGGAAGATTAACAGACGATCCACGCATCAATGCGATGACACGTAGCCCGAACCCGGTCCGGGATCTGGCAGCGCGAAACTGTCTTTGAGACGCTGGGCTTCATCGACGGGACTGCGCCCAAACAAACGCTTGAATTCGCGGCTGAATTGCGAAGCACTTTCGTAGCCCACTTGCGCTGATGCGACGGCTGCCGTGACATCGTTCCGCACCATGAGCAGCCGCGCCTGATGCAGCCGGGTCGACTTCAAATATTGCATTGGTGACGTGTTGGTCACGGTCTTGAAATGCAAATGGAACGCGGGCACGCTCATGTTGGCTTCGCTTGCAAGCAGCGCAACATCGAGCGGCTCATCGAAACTTTGATGGATCTTGCGCAATGCTCGCGCGACTTTCCCGAACTGACCTTGCCGTGTCAAAGCCGCGCGCACCGAAGGACCTTGTTCGCCCGTCAACACTCGAAAATAAATCTCGCGCACGAGAGCCGGCCCAAGAACCGGACCTTCGAGCGGGTCACTCATGGTTTCGAGAAAGCGCAGAACCGTCGCGCCGAGTTGTTTGTCCAGCGGCGTTGAGATCATGCCGTGAGGTTCGGACGTTACGGTTGCGCCGTGTTCATCGAGTTGCATGATCAACTCTGCTGCAACGTTGAGATCGAGCCGGAAATAGATGGCAAGCAAAGGTTTTTGCGCGCTGGCATCCGTCTCCATGGAAAAGGGTACGGGCACCGACACGGCCAGGTAATGCTGCTCATCGTATAGATAAACTTGCTCGCCGAAATAGCCACGCTTGCGGCCCTGACAGACGATGACGATGCCCGGATCATAAAGTACCGGCGTGCGACGCAGTGGTCTGTTTGAACGCAGAAAACGCACGTCTGGCAATGCTGTGAGGTTATAGCCTTCCAAAGGTGCAAGCCGCATCAGCAGCTCGATCATGCGGCGTCTAGTTTCGGTGGCTAGCGTTCGGCGGGTGATCACGGTGGCTCCGCAAGATGTGTCGACAGCCCTTAATTTGCCAGCTTTGCAGCCGCGAATCCATACGCCAATAGCTTTAGGCAAACATGCGAGAAGAACCGGCGTATCAAGAACGATGCGCGCTCTCTAATATTGGACAGGTGTTGCGGCATGGTGCGCGCGACGAGTCGAATAGGAGAGATTCACATGGAAAACACAAACGGCAAGACGTTTATCATCACCGGCGTGAGTTCGGGTTTTGGACGCGCTTTCGCGCAAAGCGCGCTGGATGCAGGACACACGGTTATCGGCACAGTTCGCAATGGTGACGCCCTCAAGGAATTCGAGGCCATCAATCCCCGATCGGCACATGGAGTCGTGCTCGACGTGACGGCGTTTGACCGCATAGGCCCGGTTGTCGAGGAAGTAATGCGCACATACGGCCCGATCGATGTGCTCGTCAATAACGCTGGCTATGGCCACGAAGGCACACTTGAAGAATCGCCGCTGGAGGAAATGCGCCGGCAGTTCGATGTCAACGTATTCGGTGCGGTCGCCATGATCAAAGCCGTATTGCCTTCCATGCGGGAGCGCCGTGCCGGCCACATCATCAACATCACGTCCATGGGCGGCTTCATCACGATGCCGGGCATTGCATACTATTGCGGCAGCAAATTCGCGCTGGAAGGCATTTCAGAGACGTTGGCCAAAGAGGTCAAGGACTTCAACGTAAGAGTAACGGCCGTTGCGCCCGGATCGTTTCGTACCGATTGGGCTGGCCGCTCGATGATCAGAACGGAGCGCAGCATCGCAGACTATGACGCGCTGTTCGACCCGATCCGCGCGGCGCGTGAGGCCAAGAGCGGCAAGCAATTGGGCGATCCAGCCAAGGCCGGCCAAGCCTTGCTAAGCCTCATCGAAGCCCATGATGCACCTGCGCATCTTCTTCTTGGGAGCGATGCAATCTCTCTTGTCAAAACGAAGCTAGTGGCGCTCAACGAAGAAATCGACAAGTGGGAGCATTTGTCGCGCTCGACCGATTTTTCTTGAGCGTGTGTTAGCGTCGTCCAAGGAAAATCTCAAGAGAAATAAATAGCGAGGCGAATTATTTTCTCTTGGACGGCGCTGAACTTTCTCGGCGAAAGTGATTCGTAAGGATTCGCTGCACTGCAACGCGGGTGCAATCCATCGAATGCTCGTCATGAGAACGCCATGAATCGACCGAAACGCATGCTTCTGGAAAACATTGCCTGGGCTCGCGAAACCGCGCAGGCGGACACGCAATTTTTCCCACGCCTTGCAGAGGGGCAAAGCCCCAAGGTGTTGTGGATCGGGTGTTCTGATAGTCGCGTGCCTGCCGAAACGATCACGAACGCTAACCCCGGCGATCTTTTCGTTCATCGCAACATCGCGAACTTGTTCTCGCCGTCGGACGACAACACCATGAGCGTCCTTGAATATGCGGTGCGAGTGCTGAAGGTCGATCATGTGATCGTATGCGGGCATTATGGATGCGGCGGTGTGCGAGCATCGTTGTTGCCGCTCTCGAATGAAATACCGCACGTCAACCGCCGTATTGCCCCGGTGTGCGCTTTAGGCGAGCGGCATCGATGTGAACTCGACGACTTGGAAGAGTTCGATGCGCGCGCTGATCGCCTTGCGGAACTCAATGTGCTCGAACAAGTGCGGCTTCTGCGTCAGACGCGGATCGTAATCGATCGCGATGAGCCTCCGCTCGTGCACGGCTGGATTTTCGGCCTGCACGACGGGCTTATCAAAGTGCTTGCTTCCGGCTATGACGCGCCCCGTATGGTGCCGTTGTACGCGGAACTCGTCGAAGCCGCCGGACGCTGATTCGATCGTCGCTCATTTCATGCTGCGTGAATTCGTTAAACGTAGCAGGCACCCACATGGCTAAATCCTTATGAACCTTAGCAATCGTCTAAGCCAGTTCCCGCGCGACCTGTTTGCCGGCACAGTCGTATTTCTCGTAGCGATGCCTCTGTGTCTTGGCATTGCCAATGCATCGGGCGTGGAGCCTTTTGCGGGGCTTTTGTCCGGAATCATAGGCGGCGTTGTCGTGGCATTGCTTAGCGGCTCGCAATTGAGCGTAAGCGGACCGGCAGCGGGGCTTATCGTCATCGTGGTCGATGGCATCGCGGGACTAGGCAGTTTTTCTGCATTTCTACTAGCGGTGCTTTTGTCGGGCGCAATTCAATTCGGCTTTGGCTTGCTCAAGGCGGGACGTTTTGCAGCGTATGTGCCGTCGTCGGTGATCAAGGGCATGCTTGCGGCCATTGGCCTATTGCTCGTCATCAAGCAGATACCCCTGGCCGCGGGCTTCGCCAATGCAGGCGCACCAGCCGCGAGCGGACCGGGCTTGCTCGATACGCCTTTCGGTCCGGTATCTTTCGCTGCTTGTGCCGTAGCCGTGATGTCCCTTGCCATGCTCGCTGGCTGGGAAACGCGCGCCATGCGACGTTTTGCCGTGGTGCGCGCCGTGCCCGCGCCGCTTGCCGTGGTGACGTTCGGTATTGGCGTAACGCTTTTACTCGACATGTTCGCGCCGGGCTTGGCGCCGCCCGCGCAACATCGCGTGGCATTGCCTTCGCTTGAAACGTTCGCAGCATTCACGAATGCGCTTGAATTGCCCAACTTCTCGCAATTCGTCAACCCGGATGTCTGGCGTCTCGCATTCACGCTTGCCATCGTCGCGAGCCTTGAAACTTTGTTGAGCCTGGAGGCGGTCGAGCAACTCGATCCCAAGAGACGTAGTGCACATCCCGATCGCGAATTGAAAGCGCAAGGCATTGGCAACATGATGGCGGGCGCTATCGGCGCATTGCCAATTACATCGGTCATCGTGCGTAGCTCGGCAAACGTTCACGCGGGCGCGCAAAGTCGCTGGTCTTCATTCGTACATGGTGTCTTGCTGCTTGCAAGCGTCTTTGCGTTGACGAGCGTGATCAACCTCATCCCGCTTGCATGTCTGGCTGCGATATTGATTTTCACCGGGCTCAAGCTTGTTAAGCCGTCGCTGTTTGTCGCCATCGCCAGACAAGGCTTCGAGCGATTTGCACCCTTCGTCGTGACAATTGCTGGCGTGTTGCTGACCGATCTGCTCATGGGTATTGTGCTTGGCATCGCATGTAGTCTCGTGCTTGCCGTGCGCGCAAATCTCAAGCGGCCGATCACGATGACGCAGCACGACGATCATTACCTGCTCTCGTTTCGAAAGGACGTGTCGTTTCTCGGCAAGGTCACGCTAAAGCATCTTCTGCGCTCCATTCCTGACAACGCGACTGTCATTTTCGATGCTTCGCGTGCGGACCATATCGACCCGGACGTACGCGAGATCATCGATGACTTCGTGAGCGAAGCACCCGCCAGAGGCATGCATGTCGAGTGCAGGCAAATGCCGCTTGCAGAAGCGCGGCTTGCCATGCCGCGCATGCGTTCACGCTGGCAGCAGTGGAGAAGGCGCCCGGCTTGAGCTTCTAATCACGCTTGCTAGCTCGTTACGATGGAAAGCGAGAATCCGTCCCATCCCTTGCTGCCCACCGTTTGCACGGCGGTGGAGGAGAGCCGTGGATCGGTTGCGAGCATGTCGAAATAGGCGCGCAATCCGATCACATCGGGCTCGGTGCTGTCAGCATCGGCGATACGGCCACGACGGATGATGTTGTCGCCAACGATCGCCGTGCCCGGCTTGCTAAGGCTCAACGCGAGACGCAGATACTCGGGATAGCTTTTCTTGTCGGCATCGATGAATATGAAGTCGAAAGGGCGCATGCTTTTTCGCAGGAACCCTTCAAGCGATGCGGCCGCCGCGCCGACCACGACTGTTGCAACCGAAGCAAGTCCCGCGCGTTCGAGATTCTTGCGCGCCACCTCGGCGTAGTCGGGATTGGCCTCAAGCGAAAGCAGCGTGCCGTCAGGCGGCAGGGCGCGTGCGAGCCATATGGTGCTGTAGCCGCCTAGCGTGCCTATTTCAAGGATATGGCGTGCGCCACGCAGGCGTGCGAGCAGGTTCAGCAGCTTGCCCTGATTCGGTGCGACATTGATGGGAGGCAGTCCCGACGCATTGCTCGCCGCGAGCGCTGCTTCGAGTACCTCGTCGTGTGCCTGGGTTTGCTGGCACAGGTAGGCGTCCATCGCATCCCATTGCTGCTGGTCCATCCGAAATCCTCGTCTTGAGCGAACTGCCACGATACTCCGCCCGCCGACATGCATGCAAAAAACCACGCGGTGGCATTCAAAATTTCAAACACGATGCGTCGTGCCGGTCTCTTTCCGAGCCGTTTCACGCCGCAACGTATGGCCGACCTCGTCCACCGTCAGCCGAATGGCGTCGATCAGCGCTCGGGCAGCTGGCGAGGGAGTGCTACCGGCGCGCAAGGTCAGACCGATATCGCGTTTTGTATTTTGCATCGCTATGTCGAGCACCATGAGTTGGCCCGACTCGCATTCATAATGCAATTGCTGCGCTGAGACCGCTGCGAGCATATCGGTGTTCATCAGCAAACCGCGAATGACCGCGAGGTCGGCGGTTTCGACGGTCGGCATGGGCGGCTTCATTTTCCATCGCTTGAACTGCGCCTCGAACATGCCACGCGCGGGGGCGTGGCTGCGCGGCAAAATCCATTGTGCCGAGACGAGTTCCTTAAGAGTGAGTCCGTCGATTTCGGCAAGCGGATGACCACGCCGCCCGATCACGACCATGTCCTCCGACATGAAACGTTCGTTGGTCAAACCGCTCGATGCATCGTTCTGCCGAAGCGCGCCGAGCACGAAATCGATATCGCCCGCCCGCAGGCCGGCAACGAGCGTCTCATAGGCGCTTTCGTCGGTGATGATGCGCACGCCCGGATATTGCGCGGCCACTCTCGCTATCGCGCCCGGCAGGATCAACGTACGCCCGAGCGGCAGCGAACCGACCGTGACGAAGCCCTGAATCGTCCCGCGCAATGCGGCGATATCGTCGGGAATATGGCGCAGTTCGTTAAGCGCGCGACGCACGTGCAAGACAAAAGTTTCGCCTTCGCTCGTGAGCAGCAAGCCGCGCGGGCTGCGATAAAAAAGCTGCATGCCCGCGCCCGTTTCCATGATGCGAATGGCGCTAGACACCGCGGGCTGACTAAGTCCGAGCGTCTGCGCCGCGCTCGGCATATGTCGATGACGCGCCAGCGCGGAAAACAACTGGAGGCGCCGCGTGTTCAGCAGAAACGCCGGCAGGCCGTCGCCGCTGCTGGCGCGGCGCCGTGACTGGCGCGCTGCACACCACTGTGCAAGGGTTTCCAGCTCCGTGAAGATGCGTTCGCAACGCAGAAGAACGGCGCGGCCGGCCGGCGTAGGAAGCATGCCCGATGACCGGCGTTCGAGCAGCGTCTCGCCAACGGAGGCTTCGAGTTCCTGTAGCGAGCGCGTGACCGCTGACTGAGCGCGGAACAAAGCGACGGCGGCGCGCGTGGCGCTGCCCGTCTGCGCAACGAGCCGGAAAGCACGCAGATAGGCGAGATTGAGCAGTTCGCGATGGTCCATTCGAGCCGCAATGAGGGTAGAAGCCTATCAGTTTAATTTATCGCCCCGACGTGGTGCATGCAGAATGCAATTTCCTCACTGTTTGCTAATTCTTGACGACGATGATGACGACATGCACCAACCAACAAACGTATCGACAGGAGCTAGCGCCATGTACCAACATATTCTCGTCGCCGTGGGTCCTGGCTTCAGCGAAGCCGCGTTGCCGTCGCGATCGCGCGTTCACGTGAAAGCAATGCCCGGCTGACCATGCTGCATGTCATCGACAGCGCTCCGTGGTGGACGGCATCGCAAGCAGATGTGATTTGCTGCGATACGGTCGATCTCGTCAACCAGCTTGCGCTCGTCGTCTATCGCAGTAGCACCAAGATGCTGGAGGAGGCAGGGGTCGAAGCTCACTGGGAGACGCGCAGAACGCCCGTCGATGGTCACAACGTCGGACGTATCATCGCAGAGGCTGCAGACGAGCTCGACGCGGATCTCATCGTGCTCGGTGGCGGCAAGCGCAGTCTCTTTGGCATCGGCGTGCGACGCGTAAGCCATGTGGTGTGCCGTCATACCGACCGTGAAGTGCTGATTGCGTCGGAGCGCGCGAATGAGCGGGCTTGCACTGAAACTCTGTCACGCACGGTGTGGGAAGCAAGTCACGCGTAATCGGTCTCACACGTCGAGAATCCGGTAGCGTTGCAGGGCTTCGATCTGCGTTTGAAGGCTCCGTGCGCGATGTTCACGGCAAAGCATTTCGGCATTCGTGGCATCGCCATTTCGCAACGCGGTGATGACATCGCGCAGGACGCTGGTGCTTGCGTCGTCAAGCTTGATGAGCTTTAGCGTGAGTTCGCGCACGCGGCGCACTTGATCGGCACATTCACCGACTATTTGCGCCAGCCTCGGGTTGTCGCTCATTTCGACGAGGTGCGCATAGAAAAGCTCGCATGCCGCCGCCCACGCATCGCGATCGTCTTTAGCAAAAGCGCGCTCCATATCCGCGCAGGATTTTTCGAGTAGTTTGATATCACGCGCGCTTGGTTTGCGCGAAGCTACTGCTGCAACCGCAGTTGCTTCGAGACTTGTCTGCACCTGGAAAACTTCTTCGAGATCCGCCATCGACACATTGCGCACGCGCACACCGTGACGTGGAATGATCTGTACGAGATGTTCGTTTTGCAGTCTGATGAGCGCCTCGCGAACGGGTGTGCGGCTTACGCCGAACATCTGCACCAGTTCTTGCTCGAGCAATTGCGTACCCGGGCGCAGCTCGTTGCGCAGGATCATCTCGCGAATTCTCTGATAGACCGTAGCGGTCGATTTTTCTCGCGGCTTGCTGATCGCTTCGGCGGTCCGGGCTTCAGCCATGATGGGCATTCCAGATGCGTTATCGCCCGGGCATGGACGAAAATCCGCCTTGGAAGACGGACGGAATGCCTTACATTATAAGAGAAGAAGCGCCTTGTATCGCTCAACGTATACGTTATGCCGCAGCGAAAAGGCGGATGATTTGCTTAGCATCAGACTAAAAAAAGCCGCCCTAGGCGGGCGGCTGAATGGGCCTGCTCGCTTCCGTCTTGGCCTGAAGTTATCTGTCCCAGACTTCGTCCGGCAAAGGCAGGCCCCCGAGGTCGTCCGCGCTCAAGGGTCGGTCCACAGTGACTCCTTCGCTTTCAAGCATGAGCATTACCTGCCGGGTGTGTTGCGCGCTATGCCATGCGGTGCGTTCAAGCACTTCGTGCATTGAGCGGCGGCCGTAGTAAGTCGGCACGTCATAGGCAAGCGTGCGATCGGTTTCCTGTTCCCACCACTTTAGTAGTTCGACGCGCACGCTTTCTCCCCAACGCGCGATGTCTTCTGCGGTCCAATTGTCAGGCGGCACATCGTCAAAGCCCTCGAAGCGCAATTCAATCTGATGCGCGGCTCGCACACCCATTTCGGCGACGCGAAAGACGTGAAACGTCAAACCAGCCGGCGTGCGGCTGCGATTACGAAACGGCTTTCGAAAGTGCTCAAGACCGAACTGCCTCGCATAACGCGCGTTCGACTCGAGTACGTGCGCGAGCTTTGCGATGAGCTGTTCGGGAGGCAACGGCGGCGCTGCCGTGGTCTTGAGATCGAGAAAACGGATGACGTCGTTGATGGATTGGCAAAACGTGTATTTCTGCCCGAGCGCGACCACCGGAACGCTACGTGCACCAAGCGCCAAGAGCGCCGCGCGGCCTTCCGGATCGTTATGCACGTCAATCGATTCGTATTCGATGCCTTGACGCGTGAGAAATTCCTTGGTCCGCAGACACGACGAACATCCCGGTTGCCAGAACACGCGAATACGCGTGGCTTGAGCGACTTCGGCTTCCATTTTCATGCTCCTAAGGTCAAGGCCTTCAACGACGTCCTGGAGCTAATTCTGTTTGATGCGGTGAGTGTCGCAAAGCAACGCTTCGTCATGCCGCCATCGCGATATGCGATGACGAGTCAATTTTCAGTACACTGCGATTGCCGCTCTTAACGATCATCAACGGCCTGAACAAGCCCTATGCATTCGATCGATCCGCTTTCGCTGAGACTCTTCGTCGCGGTTGCCGAGGCAGGCACCATTGCCGCCGCGGCTGAACGTGAACACATTGCGGCAGCTGCGGTAAGTCGACGTATCAGCGAGATTGAAGCCATGTTCGGCGTGCCTTTATTGCATCGCACGAATAAGGGCGTAGTGCCGACCGAAGCGGGTGAACGCCTCGTCGCTTTGGCGCTTAGCGCGCTGCATCATTTCGACGATATTGCCCTGCAAATGCGCGACTTCACTAATGGCCTTAGCGGTATGGTGCGCATCGCGGCGAACAACTCGTCCATCGTGCAATTCCTGCCTCAGGATATTCAGTCTTTCGCGGCCAGTCATCCCAATGTTCGCTTGCAAGTGGACGAAAAGCCCAGTATGCAAGTCGTGCGCGCGATCGCCGATAACGCGGCCGACATAGGCGTCTTTACAGCCGTGCCGCATGGTCGTGCTATTCAGACGCTTCCCTATCGTACCGACAATCTCGTGCTCGTCACGCCGCCGGGTCACGCGCTTTCGCTAAGAAATTCGGTAGCTTTCGCCGAAGCACTAGACTTCGAATTCGTCGTCTTGCCAGCCGGTACCGCTATAAGCCAATGTCTTACGCGAGCCGCGAACGAAGATGGCCGCGCCGTCAACGTGCGCATTCAGGTGACAGGCTACGATGCCCAATGTCTGATGATCGGTGCAGGCCTTGGTCTTGGTGTCATGCCCGATGCAGTCGCACGCCAACATGCAAGGTCTTCGGGACTCTGCGTCGTCGCTTTAACGGATAAATGGGCCGTGCGTGAACTCCTGATAGGAATGCGCTCGCTCGATGCCCTGCCCGAAGCCTGCAGAAAACTCGTCGCGCACCTGGCAGCCGTATAACGTCTTTGCCGGTGCTAACATCGGCTAAGGAGACGCAAACCATGAGCGCCACGCGCGTAAAGATCGTGCAAGACGAGCCACCGGTCGCAACCGCTAACGGAACGAAACCCGTCAAGCGCAACACGACCGAGCTTGCATACGCCGAATTACGCCGCAGAATCATCGAAAGCGAATTGACGCCTGGTTCCTACATGCTCGAACAGGAACTCGGTTTGATGCTGGGCTTCAGCCGCACGCCGATTCGCGAAGCCGCAATTCGTCTGCAGGGCGAGGGACTCGTGCAGATCGTGCCTAGGCATGGCATTCGTATCGTGCCAACTTCCATCTCCGACATCAGGAACATCTACCAGGTCCTCATCAGCCTGGAATCGACGGCTGCCAGCCTTATTGCGTCGAACAAGGGCGTGGACATCACACCCCTTGTCACCGCGTGCGAGGCGATGAGCGCGGCATACGAACGCGGCGACATGTTGGCTTGGGCTGCCGCCGACGAAGTCTTTCACGAAACGCTTGTCGCGCTTAGCGGGAATGCCCGATTGCAAAGCGTGGTCATGAATTGTCGCGATCAAGTGCATCGCGTGCGACGCTTTACGCAAATGGTCAAACCGCATCCGCAACCCGTGAAATCCGTGCAAGAGCATTACGGCATCATCAACGCGATTCAATGCGGCGATGCGGCAAAGGCAAGCGCGCTATATCGTGCACATCGAGAGCGCGGCTGGCGCGACCAAACGAGCGTACTGCAACAATTCGGCATTCAACAGGCTTGAAGCAGCGCCTTCCTAAGGCACGCGACAAGAGTCGAGCCAGCTCGAACACGGGTATGTCCGCCCCCGGCATTTCTGGACTTTAAAGAATTTAATGCATACATTAACTTGCACGGTTAAGGCAGACGTGCGAGCTCGATTTCGCGCGCGGCTGAATAGTCCGCTTAGTCAGGAACCTTAAAAACATAGTGCGGCCGCATGCGCCAAGCACGATGCGAGACCGCCCAACATGGATGGAGACGCCTACATGTCTGGAATACGGAGAATCGCCCGTAGTGTTCTTTTAATGTCTCTCGCTGCTGCGTCCGTTTGCGCGACGCATGTGCAGGCCGCGCCGCTTACCGTGACGCATTGGGGTGACGGCATGTATGGCGTGCCTTTTGCGGTCGCCATGGAAAAAGGCTTCTTCAAGGAAGCCAACGTGGACGTAACGGGCTTCATCACATCGGAAGGCGGCGGCACCACCGTGCGCAATGCGATGGCTTCCGAGATTCCTTATGGCGAGGTCGCCCTGCCGGCCGCTATTTCCGCAGTCAAACAAGGTGTCGACCTGACAATTGTGCATGGCGGCGTGCAGAGTCTCGCCGACCTTGTCTGGGTGGAACTAAAGAACGGCACCATCACCAACATCAAACAAATGAAGGGCAAGACTATCGGCTATAGCAGCCCGAAGTCGACTACGGATACGGTCGTGACGATTGCGTTAGACCGTGCAGGTCTCGCGGGCCAAGTGCAGCGCAAGCCGGTCGGTAGTTCTAGCGGTATGCTGACTTCGCTGCAACAAGGCGCTGTCGATGTCGCTTACATGACGGAGCCTTCCTATAGCGGGAAAAAAGATCAGTTGCGCATAGCTTTTCGCTCTTCCGATATCGTGCCTAACGAGACACAGACCGTGGGCATCGTGCGCACCGACTATCTCAAGTCGCATCCCGAGGTGATACGCGGAATTATCAATGCGCGTCGCAAGGCGGTGCAGTACATTGCCGCGCACCGTGAAGAATCGGCGCAGATTCTGGCGAAGCAATACAAGATGGACCCCGCTGTCGCGACGTCGGCGGTCAATAACGTGCTCGAGTCCGATCCGAAGTACTGGAGCGAAGGAAGCTTCGATCGCAAAGGCATGGAAGAAGTGCTCAAGGGCCTGATACTCGTCAAGGCCATTCCGGAAGGCCCGTTCGATTGGTCGAAGATCGTCGACGAGTCTCTGCTTCCCGCCGATCTGCAAACGAAAAAGTGAGGCACGCGATGAGCGTATTGTCACGTCGCACGCGAATTTCCGTTGTTTCCACAGACGCTGCGACACAGGCGGGGGATCGTGTGCAAGCGCGCGTGACCGATGTCACGCGCATTTATCCCGGCATTGCAGGCAAGCCTCCTTTTCATGCGCTCGGCCCCGTAAGTTTGGAATTGCGCGCGGGTGAATTCTTTTCGGTTGTCGGCCCTTCCGGTTGCGGTAAGTCCACTTTGCTGGATGTGCTCGCAGGCCTTAATCCCGCAAGCGGCGGCACTGTCGAATTCGAAGGGCATGCAGTGGGACGCGAGGTTCCAGATGGCGTGGCCGTCGTGTTTCAGGAAGACGCGAGCTTTCCATGGCTCAACGTCTTTGACAACGCAGCCTTTGCCGCGCGTCGCGCAGGCGTGGCAGAGAACGAAGTAAAGGCGCGCGTCGATCATGCATTGTCTTTCATGGGTCTCAAGTCTTTCGCGCGTGTTTATCCCGCGCAACTCTCAGGCGGAATGCGGCAACGCGTTTGCATTGCGCGCGCCATGGTCGTGCGTCCGCGTCTCATGTTGCTCGACGAACCATTCGGCGCATTAGATCAGCAGACACGTCTCCTCATGGGCGATGAGATGCTCAAGCTTTGGCGCGATACGGGAGCGACCATCATGCTCATTACGCATTCGATCGACGAAGCGGTGCTGCTGTCCGATCGCATTGGTGTGATGTCGGCGTGTCCGGGACGCTTCATATCGACCATTGAAACCGGCTGGCCACGTCTTCGCGACAGCAAGATCGCACTCGATGCGCGCTTCGGCGAACTGACCGCGCAAGTGTGGGGGCTGTTGCGCGAAGAGGCCATGAAAGCGCTAGGGAGCCAGTCATGAGCGTTGCCGCACGCTGGCGCGTGGGAATAGTCATCGGCTTCATTTTGTTGCTGGAGATAGCGACTCGTTTTGCATGGATCAATCCTGTCTCATTCATTCCGCCTTCGCGTATGGCGGTGAGCGCCTGGGACATTCTCGCGTCAGGGCAATACACCGTGGATATCGTGCAGACGCTTAGCAGCGCATTGCTGGCTGTCGCGCTTGCGGTGGTAGTGGGCTTTATCGGCGGCGTGTTGCTGTTCAGATTGCCGCGCGCAAGGCGTGTGCTGGACCCCTTGCTGCTTTCCTACTATGCGGTGCCCGTCTTCGTGCTGTATCCGATCTTGATCGTGATCTTCGGCTTGAACCGCTGGCCTCTGGTTGGCATCGGGTTTCTCTTTGCGGTCGTCGCCATGGCCGTAAATACTTTGAATGGTCTTGAACGTGTGCCTCGTGTGCTGTTGCGCACGGCGCGCGTATGCCGCTTAAATACGCTAGACGAGGTGCGCCTCATCACCTTGCCCGCGAGTCTTCCGTTCGTATTTACAGGCATTAAGCTCACCGTGGTCTACGCGTTCATCGCGGTGGTAGCGGGTGAATTCGTGTTGTCCGGGTCGGGCTTCGGTTATCAAATCGCATTCGCCTACAACGCGTTCGACAATTCGACGATGTACGGCCTCATGCTCCTGATGCTGATCTTCGTTGCCACGCTCAACGCCCTTTTACGCACAGCGGAAACGCGTCTCTATCGGCGCATCAGAAGGGAGGCCGCATGAGCACTGTCGTCGTCACGCATACGGCAAGGCCGCGACACACGCGGCGATGGATGGACGCGCTCGTGCTCGTCGTGGTGCTGGTCGGGCTTTGGCAAGGCGCAAGCGGGTGGCTTGGCCCCGATGTGCTGACCACGCCGCTGCATACCGTCCAACGTGCAATGCATATAGTCAGCGACCCGGATTTTCCGGAAAGCCTCTATGTCACATCGCTTGCCTTTGCTTCGGCGTTCGCCATCTCTGCCGTAGCAGGCGTTTTTCTCGGTCTGTTTCTTGGCGTGCGACGCTTGGCCGGTGAGGTGATGGAGCCGCTAATGATGGGCTTTTATTCCATTCCCAAGGTCACGCTTTATCCGGTCGTGCTGCTCGCTTGCGGTCTCGGGTTATGGGCCAAGATCGTATTCGGTGTGATACACGGGATCGTTCCGATTACGCTCTTCACCATGAACGCGGTAAAGAATATGCCGCCTATATACGCACGCGCGGCCCGCACTTACCGCATGAACCCGATGGATTTCGCGCGTCATGTGTTGCTGCCCGCATGCGTGCCTGAAGTCGTAGCGGGACTGCGCATCGGCTTTTCGCTTACCTTGCTTGGCACGCTTATCGGCGAGATGTTCGCGTCGCAAAGCGGTATCGGCCGCATGTTGATGATCGCCATGAACCGCAACGAAACGAGCACGATCATGGCGCTTGCGCTCATGCTTTTCGTGTTCGCCACACTGGTGAATCTCATGTTCCTCAAATGGCAGCGTCATCTCACGCATAGCGATTGATCATGCACACGCTCTTCGACAAGTTGTGGGACAGCCATACTATTTCCCATCTCGCAGGAGGCGCCGATCTGCTGCACGTGGATCGTCATCTGATGCACGAGCTCACCGGCGTGGAAGCGGTCCGCGTGCTTGAAAAGCGCGGCCTTGGCGTGGATAGTCCCGCGCTTACCTTCGCCACCGTCGATCATGTGATTTCGACGGCCCCAGGACGCCGCGCAGGCGATGCCGACTGGAGCACCGAGATGGTCGAATCGATGCGCACGCAGATGACGCATCACGCGATTCCCATCTTTGACATAGGCCAGGCAGGCCTTCAGGGCATCGTGCATGTGATCGGACCGGAGCTCGGCCTTTCTTTGCCAGGAACGTCCATCGTTTGCGCGGATAGTCATACATGCACGCATGGTGCAATGGGCGCGCTTGCCTTCGGTATCGGTTCGACGGAGGTCGTGCATGTGCTTGCGACGCAAACCATTCGACAGAAGCGCCCAAAGACGATGCGTGTGCGCTTCAATGGCAAGCTGCGCGAAGGCGTGACCGCGAAGGACATGATTCTGTATCTCATCGGAAAGATCGGCGCGGCTGGCGGCACGGGCTATGCCGTCGAATACGCGGGCGATGCGGTCGAAGCATTGAGCATGGAAGGCCGCCTCACACTGTGCAATCTAAGCATCGAGCTGGGGTCCAAGTTTGGCCTCGTCGCGCCCGATGAAATTACGTTCACTTATCTGCGCGACAAGCCTTATGCACCGCAAGGCGAGCAGTTCGACCAGGCTGTCGCCGACTGGAGGATGCTTGCAAGCGATTCGGAGGCACAGTTCGATCGCGAAATCGGTATCGATGCGTCGTCCATCGGCGTACAGGTCACGTGGGGCACGAGTCCCGAACACGTGATTGCGCTGGACGATGTCATACCCGACCCCGCATCGCTCGATGATGAATCGCGCCGTCATGCCGCCGAAAATGCGATCGACTACATGGGCGTGCGTGCCGGACAGCATCTGGATGAACTAAGCGTGGACCGCGTATTCATAGGCTCGTGTACGAATAGCCGCATCGAAGACTTGCGTGCGGCAGCACATGTGGTCGATGGTCAGCATGTCGCCAGCAACGTGAAGGCTTGGGTCGTGCCGGGATCGCTCACGGTGGCGCGTCAAGCCGAGCAGGAAGGGCTCGATGCGATCTTCCGTGCCGCTGGCTTCGAATGGCGCGAGCCGGGCTGTTCGATGTGCGTGGGCGCAAATGGCGACGTGGTTGGGCGTGGCGAACGTTGCGTATCGACCTCGAATCGCAATTTCATTGGCAGGCAAGGTCCCGGTGCGCGTACGCATCTGGCTAGCCCTGCAGTTGCCGCAGCTAGCGCCATTGCGGGGCATATCGCCGCGCCACGTGTGCGTCAAACGGAAGGGGCGTCGCAATGAAAGCGGTGACGATCATCTCCGGAGCAGCGGCTCCGCTCATGCGAGATAACGTCGATACGGATCTCATCATCCGCATCGAAAGAATTTCGCAACTCGTGCGCGGACAGTTGGGACCTTATCTGCTCGAGACCTTGCGTTATCGCGGCGACGGTCCGCAAAGTGGTGAACGTGAGGACTTCGTTCTCAATCAGCCCGCATTCAGAAGTGCATGCACAGTCCTCGGTGGTAGCAACTTCGGTTGTGGCAGCTCGCGCGAAATGGCGGTGTGGGCGCTTGAGGAAGCGGGCATTCGATGCGTCATCGCTTCATCGTTCGGCGACATCTTCTATAACAACTGTCTTCAGAACGGACTGCTTCCTGTGCGACTCGACGCTGCCGAGATCGAGCGCATAGCGGTTGCTGCTAGCGATGGAACGCCCATCGAGGTCGATCTCGGTGTGCTCGAAATTCGCGCCCATGGGTTGGAAACGATTCACTTCGAATTCGATCCGGCACAGCAGCGAGCGCTTCTGGAAGGACTCGACGAGATCGATCAGACGCGCCTTCTTGCAGATGATATTGCGCGCTTTCTTTTGAAGGATCGAAAAGCACGCAGTTGGGCTTACTTCGCTTGACACATCGACATCATTCAACTTGCCGGAGAATCATCTTGACCCGTTCAGCCCGTTTTCGCGAATTATTCAAAGAGGGCCCATTCGTTTGCATGGGCGCGCACGATGCGTTGACCGCGATGCTAGCGGAACAGGCCGGCGCCAAGTCGCTATACGTTAGCGGTTTCGTTGCATCCGGCGTGATTGCAGGGCAGGCGGATATCGGCGTACTCTCGCAGACGGAAATGTTCGAGCATATCCGCCGCATTTGCCGCGTGACGACGGTGCCCATATTCGCGGATGCAGATACAGGCTACGGCGGCATCCTCGACGTGCAGCGCACGATCCGTCTATGGGAAGAAGCGGGCGCATCGGTGCTGCATCTCGAGGATCAAGCATTGCCCAAGAAATGTGGACACTATGCGGGCAAGCAGCTCGTATCGAAAGACGAGATGGTGCTCAAGTTGCGCGCAATGATCGAGGCGCGCACCGATCCGGACTTCTTCATCGTGGCCCGTACGGATGCGATTGCAGTAACCGGAATCGACGATGCGATCGCGCGGCTCGAAGCCTACGCCGAAGCAGGCGCGGATGGCCTCTATGCCGATGCGCCCGAAAGCCTCGAACACATGCGCGAGCTCACGCGTCGTCTCAAGCCGTTAGGCAAGCCGATTCTTTTCAATCAGGCGCGAACGGGAAAGAGTCCGTTCGTCTCGATGAAAGAGGCCTACGAAATAGGCTTCGATTACACCCTCGCCCCAATCGAGTCGATGCTTGCCATGCATAAAGCTGTCAAGGAAGTCATGATCGACTTCATGCGCGAAGGCACGACAGATGCCATTGCAGACCGGCTCACGACCTTCGAGGAATACAACCGCTTTGTCGGGCTCGACAAAGCGATGGAAGTCGAGAAGCACTTTGCGACCTCGTAAAGATAAAAGCCATCGCTAGTTGAGCAGCGTCCACAAGGCGAGGGTCAGCACGAGTCCGACGACCGACACGATGGTCTGCAAGACCGACCAAACGGCTACCGTGCGCTTGAGCGTTAAGCCGAAATATTCGCGCACCATCCAGAAGCCCGCGTCGTTGACGTGACAGAAGAACACGGAGCCGGCGCCGATGGCAAGCGCCATCAACGAGTTGTGCGTGGCAGACAAGCCGATAACCACGGGCGCCACGATACCGGCTGTCGTCGTCGTGGCGACCGTTGCCGATCCGGTGGCTTGCCTGAGCGCCACTGCGATCAGCCACGCAAGCAAGACCAGCGGCAGATGCGCGCCCACGGCGATCTTGCCGATGGTCGTGCTGATGCCTGCGGCGACGAGTGTCTGCTTGAGTCCACCGCCTGCGCCGATGGTGAGCAGAAGCGCCGCGATTGGCGGCAGGCTCTTGCGCAAGATGCCGCCTACGCGATCGCGCGCCATGCCGCGCGACCAACCGAGCATCACGATGGCGAAGAGTACCGTTAGAGCAAGCGCAATCAACGGTTCGCCTACGAAGTCGAGCGTGTCGTAAAGCAGCGTGTCCTTGGTAAGCGCGAGCTTGGCGATAGTGCGGCCGAGCATCATCACGACGGGTAGAAGTATCGTGATAAGCGAGATTGCGAAGCCCGGTGTCGCTGCGCCATCCGCATGCTCGGTAAAGAGTTTGCCCATCTCTTCTGGCTCTTCGACGTGCATGCGCTTCGAAAGCCAGATGCCGTAGAGCGGACCCGCCAGAATCACGGCCGGCAGCGCAACGATCAAACCGAGCCCGAGCGTTAGTCCAAGATCTGCATGCAATGCGCTCACGGCAATGAGCGGCCCTGGATGCGGCGGTAATAATGCATGCAAAGTCGTCATGCCGGCGAGCGCGGGGATCGCGATGCGCAGGATCGGCTGCTTGGAGCGCCGTGCCATCACGAAGATGATCGGCACCATCATTACAAGGCCCACTTCGAAGAAGAGCGGCAGGCCCACGATGATCGCGACGAGCGCCATCATCCACGGCAGACTGCGGGGCGTGGAAAGATCGAGCAGGGTCGTCACCAACCGATCCGCTGCCCCCGACTCGGCCATCAGCGCACCGAGCATGGCGCCGAGCGCGATGATGATGCCGACATCGCCGAGCAACGCCCCCGCACCCTTGCTAAAGGCCTGCGCAATGGCTTCCAACGGTTGATGCGCAGCGAAACCGGCAACGAATGTACCCACTAGGATAGACAGGAACGGCGCGAGCTTGAGAACGCCGATTGAGAGGATGATGACCGCAAGGCCGAGCGCGCAGGCGATCAGAAGCTGAGTATCGTGGGCTGACCACGAAGCAAGAGTTGTCGTTGGGTTCACAGTGACTTTGTGCTGGCGCGCGGCGGCGGCATGCCGGAGCGCTTACGGTTTGCTTTCGTCCGCTCTTGAGCAGACGCGAGGCTTCGTCGTAATAGCATTTTTTTTCGCGATGGTCAAAATATGGCGTCGTCACGTTTTGCATTCGGTGTCTTGCATGATGCATGCAATCGACAGAATGCAGTTTCATTCAACGCGCTTTGGCCATACTGCGAACAGTCTTACGCGGTAGAACCAAGCGCAGGGAGCTGTGGCCTTGCTAGACTAGCTTTGAGAACTAAAGCCAACGGAGAAGTCTCGTGACCCAGCCCTTAGTAAAGGCTTTCGTATTCGACGTTTTCGGTACCGTGGTGGACTGGCGCGGCGGCATAGCGCGGGAAGCTGCGTCGTTTCTAAACGCTCTCGGTCAAGCGAACGCATCGCCGGAAGCGTTTGCCGATGCATGGCGCAGTCGCTATGCACCCGCAATGCAGAAAGTCCGCAGTGGCGAAAGACCGTTCGTAAGGCTGGATGTCTTGCATCGAGAAAATCTGGACGACGTGTTGCCCGAATTCGGCATCGACAAAGATGCCGTTCCAACGCATGTGCTCGATGAGTTGAATCTCGCGTGGCATCGTCTGGACCCTTGGCCCGATTCCATAAAAGGACTTGCGCGCCTCAAGACGCGCTACATCATTGCGCCGTTATCGAACGGCAATATCAAGTTAATGGTGGACATGGCGAAACACGGTGGTCTGCCATGGGATGCGATTCTCGGCGCGGAAACAGCGCAGGCTTATAAGCCAACGCCGCAGGCTTATCTGCGTGCGGTCGATGCGCTCATGCTCAAGCCTGAAGAGGTGTGCATGGCGGCGGCCCATAATAGCGATCTCGTCGCGGCAAGAGCGTGCGGTCTGAAGACTGCGTTTATCGCTCGGCCTTATGAGCACGGTGCGGGACAAACCACAGACCTCAAAGCAGAAAGCGATTGGGACTTCATCGTGAACGACTTGAACGAACTGGCTGATGCAGCCGGCGCTTGAATGGCGACTCAAGGCGATGACGAGGGGACGTCATCGCCTTTCGAACAAAGCGCAGGACGTTATTCAACGCCTTCGACAATGCGGAAATCACGCTCCACTGAATCGCCTAACGTAACGAGCGCGTCCTGATAGGTCTTGCTGTCGTAAGCGGCTTTAGCAGCATCGAGTGAGTCGAACTCGATGATTACCGTGCGTTCCTTAACGCCATCGCCCTGGATGAACGACGCCACGCCGCGCGCGAGAGGGCGTCCGCCGCCTTCCTTGATCGCAACCGTCGCCTGCTTCGCGTACTCCGCGGCCTGATCAGCGTTGATGATCTTGCGGTATGCGCTGACCCAATATCCCTTTGCCATCTCTATCTCCGTTTTGTTACCTGAGTGATTGAGCGCCGACTTCGTCACATGCGACTCGTCCGGGTCGAAGGCAGCATAGCAAACTCTCGCTTGAGGCATGCGAGCGCTAAGAGCAGCCTTTAATCGGCTGCGTATTTGCGGTCCAGCTCGTCGTACAGCGGCTTGTTCACGAGCCGCTGACGTTCCGAAAAAGGTGCAACTACGCCTGGATCTTCATCGAGACGGCCTTGTGTCTTTAGTGCCGACAACGCCGTCTGCATACCACGCACGGCGCCTTGCAGCGCAGCGTTGGCATAAAGGACGAGGCTAAAGCCAAGGCGCTCGAGGTCCTCTCGCGCTGTTACCGGCGTCTTTCCGCCGATGACGAGATTGATGAGTTGCGGCGCTTCGACGAGTTCGGTTAGCGAGGCAATTTGCTCTGGCGTCTCGATGGCCTCGATGAAAAGAATGTCGGCCCCGGCTTCGACAAATGCGCGCGCCCGCTCTATGGCGCGGTCGAAGCCTTCCACCGCGCAGGCATCCGTGCGTGCAATGATCTGGAAATTCGCGTCCTCGCGTGCGTCGACCGCGGCGTGGATCTTGCCGACCATTTCGCTGGTCGAGACCACGTTCTTACCCGCGAAATGGCCGCATTTCTTAGGCATCACCTGATCTTCGAGTTGAATGGCGTCCGCGCCCGCGCGCTCGAGCGTGCGTACGGTGTGGCGCACATTGAGTGCATTGCCGAAGCCGGTATCCGCATCGACGATGAGCGGAACATCGACGGCATCGCGAATACGAGAGGTATGTTCCGCGACTTCCGCGAGGCTGATGAAGCCAAGATCGGGCAGTCCTAGCGACATATTCGTAACGCCTGCGCCGGTTATATAAATTGCTTCGAAGCCGAGGTCGACGGCCACGCGTGCGCTCATCGCGTTGAAAGCGCCCGGTAACAGCAGTGCGCGGCGCGCGTTGACCAGTTCGCGAAAGGCGGCGCGGCGGCGAGAGGATGACGTGGTCATGGCTTGATTCCGTAAGTAAGAGATTTTTGCGTTTGGTTCATGTTAAAGCGTGCAGCGGTTTGGCGCTTGGCGTCAAGCGCGTCGTCGCTTAACCGGGAACACGCGCATCGGGAATGGCGCGGCCTAGGCGCTGCGCATTCTTATAGACTGCCTGCATGAATAGAACCGCGTTGCGCGATGGCGGCGCAAAGCGCGAATAAACGAAGCTTGCCGTCAAATGTATGTGTTCGCGTAGCGGGCGTATGGTGAGAGCTGTGCCTGCCGTGGCGAAATCATCGACGATGGTCACGCCGAGCCCGCCTTCGACGAGCGCCAGTGCCTGATCGGCGCGCATCACGTCGATCGTCGACTTGAGTTCGACGCCCGCTTGCTGGCACGTCTGTGCGATCACGGTTCCAAACGGAATGTCTCGCTTGAACAGCACCACGGGTTCGCTTACCAGATCGGCAAGCGACACGACCGATGCCGCTTCAAGTCTGTGCCCCCTTGGCAAGGCGCAAACCATGCTGCCGTACATGAACGAAACGTTTTCCAGATGTTCGTGCGTGACCGGCATTGCGGCAACGGCGACCTCTGCTTCCTTGCTCAAGATTTCCATCGGCATGTCCGCCATTAGTGTGGTCTGCCAGCCTACGGTCAGTGCAGGCAGCTTGGCCTTGATATCGACGAGCGCGGGAGCCACGACGCTCATTGCGAGCGATGCACTGCAAGTGACGCGCAAAAGGCTCGACGGCCCTAGCGAAAGCGCGCGCGCGAATTCATCCACGCGCACGGCAGCCTGATAAACCTGCTCGATTTCCCTGAATAACGCATGTGCCTCGGCCGTGGGAATGAGGCGGCTCTTGGAGCGCTCGAATAGGCGCAGGTCCAATGTCGTCTCGATGTGAGACACGAGCTTGCTCACCGCAGGCTGCGATACGTAGAGCAACTTGGCTGCCGCGTTGATGGAGCCTGTGAGCATGACCGCACGAAAGACTTCCATATGGCGGAGTTTGAAGCGCATCGGTTCGCCGTACAGCTTAACTAAAAGTTATAGCTTAAAGGAAATTCAGCATACGACAAAGCCAGCGTTTGTCCTTAGTATCGGTTCGAGTGATTTCTATCGCAAAGGGACCATGAACAAACTGGATTTGCAGGACCGTGTATGTGTCATCACCGGCGGCTCTGGTGGTATCGGATATGCGATTGCTGAGCGCTTCGTTGCGTCGGGTGCGAAGGTCGTGCTTTGGGATATCGACAGCGAGGCTGCCTTTTCCAAGGCCGAGCAGGCTCACGCGGCTTTCGCTTCTCAAGTAGATGTGACGAATGCCGCCAGTGTAGCCAACGCGGCGCAGGAAGCACACAAGCGCTTAGGATCAATCGATGTGTTGATCAACGCTGCGGGTATCAATGGAGATATCGGTCCAGTAGAGACATATTCGATCGACGCATGGCGGCGCGTACTCGACATCAATCTTACGGGCGTTTTTATTTGTTGCCGCGAAGTGCTGCCTTACCTGCGTCGCGCGCGGCATGGACGTATCGTGAGTCTGTCGTCGGTCGGGGGCAAGGAGGGCAACCCGAACCAGGGTGCTTATGGCGCGTCGAAGGCAGGCGTGATCGCATTGACGAAGTCGCTTGGCAAGGAGCTCGCGGATACCGAGATTCGCGTCAACTGCGTGACGCCCGCGGCAATCGAATCCGACATGCTGCGCGGCATGACCGAGGATGCACGCAACTTCGTGCTCGCCAAGATTCCGCTAGGACGCGCGGGCCGTCCAGACGAAGTTGCGTCGATGGTGACATGGCTCGCCACGGAGGAATGCTCGTTTTCCACCGGCGCGGCGTTCGATTTGACGGGTGGAAGGGCAACGTATTGATGAAACCTCTGTCGCTCGCTCATCTCACGGTACTGGACGTAGGTCCTCCAGATCTTATCGAACTGGCGGCGAGCGCTGGCTTTCGAGCAATCAGCATTCGTCTTTGCTCACCCGTGCACGGCGGTATCGAGTATCCATTGCTTGCGAGGTCACCTGAATTGCGTTCGACCAAGCGCTTGCTGCATGAGCTCGACGTGAAGGTGACCGATATCGAAGTGATTACTCTTGCGGCCAACACTTCCATTGGTGACTATGAAAACACATTCGAGGCAGGCGCGGAACTTGGAGCACACCGTGCATGCGTGAATATCGACGATACCGACCGCGCACGCGTCATCGATCGCTTCAGCGCATTATGCGATCTCGCGGCGCCATTCGGTTTGTCGCTCGATGTCGAGTTCATGCTATGGCGTCCTGTCGCGCGTCTAGCCGATGCTGTGAACATCGTGCTGTCCTCTGGTAAGCCCAATGCGTTTGTTCTGATAGACGCGCTTCATCTCATTCGTTCAGGCGGAACGGTGGAAGAGGTCGCGGCGCTTGATCCGCAAATCATCGGCAGCGTTCAGCTTTGTGATGCGCCAATGGCGTCTCCCGCTGACATCGTTGCAGAGGCACGTGGAGATCGGTTGTTGCCCGGGGAAGGGGAGTTGCCCTTACGCGCGCTGCTTGCCGTGTTGCCCGATAACCTTCCGCTAGCAGTCGAAGTGCCGCTTAAGCGCGAAACCAATCCGCTTAAACGCGCGATACTCGTACAACATGCTAGTCAAAGCCTTCTTGAGACGAGCGCTCGCGTAACACGATAGAAGCTTCGACTTCCATAAAAAAACACGGAGACAATATGACGACAGAAACGATTGGTCGAACCTCGGAGACGACATCATCGAGCGTGTCAGGCGGCAAGCATGCCAGAAAGGCCGCAATCGCGGCGTGGATCGGCAGCGCGCTCGAATACTACGACTTCTTTATCTACGGCACTGTCGCCGCGCTCGTCTTTCCAAAGATATTCTTCCCGCCCGGCGACATGACCGCCGCGACGCTTGCATCGATGGCGACCTTTGGCGTGGCTTATGCCGCACGTCCTTTAGGCTCGTTCCTCATGGGCCACTACGGTGACAGGCTCGGCAGAAAGGTCGTGATGGTCGGCACCTTGCTCTTGATGGGGCTCTCGACGTTCTTAGTGGGATGCTTGCCGACTTATCAGACCGCGGGACTGCTCTCACCTGCGCTACTCGTGTTGATGCGAATCTTGCAGGGCATCTCCGCAGCAGGGGAACAAGCCGGGGCAAATTCAATGTCGTTCGAGCACGCGCCAGCGCATCGTCGGGGTTATTACACGAGTTGGACTTTAAGCGGGACGCAGGGCGGTCAGGTGCTTGCGCCCGCTGTAGTCTTGCCGCTTGCGGCTTTGTTACCTGAAGACCAATTGCTGTCGTGGGGCTGGCGCTTGCCTTTCTGGTTGAGTGTGGCGGTGGTGATCGTCGGCTTTATCGTGCGTAGCCGACTCGAAGAGACGCCCGCCTTCGAAAGCGAAGCCTCGCATGGCGAGGTGCCGAATATGCCGCTCAAGACGCTGCTTACGGGTTATCGCAAGGAATTGCTACAGGTTTTCTTTGCCGCGCTCATTGCGTCTATAGGCACGACGTTCGCCGTGTTTGCGCTTTCGTTTTCGCGCGCACAGGCGCAACCCATCAGCACTTCGGTCATGCTGTGGACGGCTATCGTCGCTAACTTCATCGCGGTCTTCACCATTCCGTTATGGGCCACGCTATCCGACCGTATCGGCCGACGACCTGTATTTATCGCGGGAAACTTGCTGTGCGCAGTTAGCGTCGTGATCTTTTTGTGGTCGATCACGACGGGGAGCAATGCGCTCGTCTTTGCAGCGGGAGTAGTGCTCGGCGGCTTCGCTTATAGCATCACGAATGCCGTGTGGCCGGCGACATACGCGGAACGCTTTCCGACGCAAGTCCGCCTTTCCGGCATGGCGATCGGCACGCAGTTTGGCTTCGCCGTGGCCGGGTTTGCGCCGCTAGTGGAATCCGCGCTCATAGGTAAATACAATACGGCGTCGTGGGTCATGCCGGCTGCATTCGCGGTGCTGGTGTGTCTGTTGTCCGCAGTGTCCATCTTTTCTATGCGGGAAACTTATGACGTTCCGCTCGAGCAGCTCGGCAAACGTAATTCGATCCTCTAGCGCTGACGCCAACGCAGCCCTCGCGGCATGAAGCATAATGGCTCCGAACTCGACAGGAGCCATGCATGACCGAAACGTTGAAGGATCTGCCTTTGCCCGATGGCATCCGCTCACGTCTGATCGACAACGGCAATGGCCTCTCCATGCACGTGCTGGAAGCAGGTTTCGAAACGCCGGGCAGACCATGCATCGTGCTCTTGCATGGCTTTCCGGAGCTTGCTTTTAGCTGGCGCAAGGTGATGCCGGCGCTTGCCAATGGCGGCTATCATGTCGTCGCGCCCGATCAGCGCGGCTACGGGCGTACCACGGGCGCGGCTGCTATGTTCAATACGGATCTCGACGACTTCAATTTTCCAAATCTCGTGCGGGACGTGCTTGGGCTTATAAGTGCCTTGGGCTATCACAGCGTGGCAGCGGTCATCGGCCATGATTTTGGTTCGCCCGTAGCAGCTTGGTGCGCGTTGATCAGGCCGGATGTCTTCAGGTCGGTGGTCATGCTTAGCGCGCCGTTTGCGGGGCCGCCGACATTTCCATTTGGCACCGCATCGGAACATGCGCTGCATGAGGCGGGCGATACGGCATTGAACGAGATGGCCACTGTCTTGGCGGCGCTAGACGCGCTCGACCCGCCCCGTAAGCACTATCAATGGTATTACTCGGGTGCCGATGCGAATGAAGACATGTGGCACGCGCCGCAAGGCATGGCCGCATTACTGCGCGCTTATTTTCACGTGAAGAGTGCGGACTGGCCGGAAAATCATCCTCATCCTTTAGCGGCGTTGAGCGCGGAAGAACTCGCTACGTTGCCGACTTACTATGTGATGGAGAAAGATAAGAGCATGCATGAGACGGTCGCACCGCATATGCCTTCGGAGGAGCAGATCGCATCATGCGCATGGATGCCGGAACGCGATCTCGACGTCTATGCGGGGGAATATTCGCGCACCGGTTTTCAAGGCGGGCTTAACTGGTATCGCTGCGCGACTAGCGACGCTCACACGGCCGCGCTTAAGACATGGTCAGGCAGCACGATAGACGTGCCTGCATGTTTCATTGCTGGAAGTAGCGACTGGGGCGTGTATCAGCGGCCTGGCCAATACGAAGCGATGCGCATGCGCGCATGCAGCAATTTCCGCGCGGTGCATATGATTGAAGGTGCCGGGCATTGGGTGCAGCAAGAACAGCCGGTCACGGTGGCTAACCGAATTCTGCGATTTCTCAGGCAGGACGCGTTCGGCTTTTAGACTGCCGCACGCGTCCTCTTTCCCTGATGCTTCTAATACTCAACCGGCGGTGCGCTTACCCTTGATAAGACGCGCTACGCGTTCGGCGCCGAGCCGCCATTCATAAGGATTCGTGTAGTCGAACTCGCGCACCTTGCGGGACAAATATGGCCAAAAGCTGTCTCGCGTCCTGGAGTCGTTCACACGCGCCTGCCGTGAGAGACGGCGATTGTCGTTCCAGGGAAAGCTGCGGACTTCTTTCGATGCCCGTCGCGGCAAGCCAAACACCATCGAATACGCATAACGCGGTGCATCCGAATGATTCGGACCCGCGAAATGCAGCGTACGTCCCGCATGAATGGTGCAGTCGCCGAGTTCGAGCGGACAAACGACCGCCTCGCCAGCATTGAAGCCCGTGACGCATTCAAGGCCATGCGTGCTCGGATCGCCGCCAATGGGGCCATGCGGAAGCACGGGTCCAATATGCGAGCCGGCGATGAACTGCATGCACCCGTTGGTCAGCGACACCGGCTGCAAGGGGAACCAGAAGTTCACCTCTCGATGTTCGATGCGCGGGTCGGTGAATGCTTCATCCTGATGCCAGGGTGTCACGGCCTCGGTATGAGCGGGCTTATGAAAAAAGCTGTCGCTCACGAAGCGTGCCTTGGGGCCGAGCAGTTGCATGGCGACACGTTGCACGCGCCGATTCAGCTCACTCTCCATGAGGCTTCGCTCGAAATGCGACGGACCATGCAATTGCGCGAGCTTAGGCTTGTCCGGACCCTCACCTTCCGGATAAAAGTCGAACAGCATGCCTTGCTTGAATCCCGCCTTTTCGCGCAGCAGGCGGTCGCCAATTGTACGCAAGGTCTTAATTTCCGCATGCTCCGCAACTTTCTCAAGACGAAGAAATCCGTCCTTCCAAAAGCCCTCGCATTGCGCTTGGGATAACGATGTCATCTCCCTTGTCGCCCCGCTCAAAGAAAGAAATGCATATCACTGGAATAAAGCTTCAACAGTGAAACAGCACACAAAACAGCGTTCTGTACGGTCTCGCACAAAGCGCCCCCATGGCCCTCGACGTCTGGCTGAATTTGCCGACTTTAATTTTTTGAAGTCTTTAGCACGCAGCACACGGTTGAACTTTACGCGAAAGGTGCTTTCACCTTTGTTCGCTGCCGCTTACTGAGGGAACAACAAGCGATACCAAATTGAGGCTAATCTTGAAGAAATTGCTAGCAATCGCGCCGAGGTCCATCAAATGTGCTAGCCGCCAACCTTAGTCTAAGCGGTGGAGCATACATCATGCTTTCATTCGTTGGCGCGTTACAGGCACTTTCAACGCACCCATCTGGCGGATTCGAGCGGCATTGGCGGACAAAGCCTGGCTGAAAGCGGCAATCAGCAAGCAACATTTCCCGCTTAAACGTTTTACTGTCAAGCGGTTGCAACGATTTAATCGCGATGTAATCTCGATGATTTTTTTAGTATCGTTGCGAATCGCAGACATGCCGCTAAGACATATTCAACTCGAACAATTTTCCGCCAACAACGACACCGGCCACATTTACGCAAAGGTGTTTCGGCATGTATCGAATTGCGCGCGCTGGAGAAATCAGGGAACTCGTTGAAGTCATCTATGTCCACGCACCTCGCGGCTGTGAAGGCCGCTATGCATGCAAGGAGGATATCGATGCAGCAAGGACGCGTTGCCGCACTCGACGCTGGTCGTGCGCTCGCGATTGTCGGGGTTGTCGCAGTACATCTATCGTTTCAGTTCCCCAATCTGCCGGAAGCGGTGACGCTGCTGACGCACATGGGGCAGTACGGCGTGCAGTTGTTCTTCGTCATCAGCGCAATCACGATCTTCATGACCCTCGAGATGGACCATGCGCGATGTGTCGACGCGCGCCACGTCGCGCTACGCTTTTATATCAAGCGCTTTTTTCGCATCGCTCCGCTTTACTATGCGGCCATCGTCATTTACGGCCTTATCAGTTACGGGGCGACGCGCTCCGGTTACGAACACGCCTGGGTGCTCGGCGTGCATGGTCCGGTCGATATCCTCCTCAACATGCTTTTCCTGCATGCGCTCTCGCCAACGGCCATCAATAACGTGGTCCCGGGAGGATGGTCTATTGGCGTCGAAATGCTCTTCTACTTGATTGCACCGCTATTGTTTTTCCTGGCGATGAATCGCAAGCGTCTGCTCCTCGCCACCGTAATACTGCTAGCGCTTTCCTTTGCCATTACATCGATGAGCGAATGCCACGGCGTGCTAGATTGCGATGTGACAAACAACTCGTACAGTTACTTCTGGCCGCCCGTGCAGGGACCGTGCTTCATCGTTGGCATGTGGGCGTGGTATGCCTTTCGGTCGCACTTGACGGGCGACGAAAGAGTGACGCGACTTAAGTCTTACCTCTACGCTTCGCTGGCGCTTGGCTTTGCCATCGTGACCGCGATGCTCGGCGTATGGCTCGCTAAAGCTCATGCTCTCGCACCGTTGTTCGCGGCATGTAGCGCCGTAGCTTTCCTGCTGTTCGTTTGCACGCGCAGCGCGCACAAAGCAAGTACGCGGCCTATCATGCGCAAGACACAAAGTCTGTCGATGATCCGCCGCTGTGCCGCCGCGTTAGGCCGTGAGAGCTACGGCATTTATCTTTGGCATTTCATTTGTGTCTACGTGACCTTCCATTTCTTTGAGGGAAGGTTCAAGGAGACAAGCAACGAGACAGCCTTGGCGCTATACGGCGCCACGCTGACGGCGGTGCTGGCGGCGTCGTATGCGTTGTCGAGATTATCGGATCGAGCGATTCAGGGCCGCGCGACGCGGCTCTCGCAGCACTTACTGGCAGCGCTCGACCGACACTTTAATTAGTCATCGCCTCGTGCGTCTTAAGCGCTCGATGCCTCAAGCGTGCGATCTGCTTTAGCGCGCAGACCATAAGCCGTCAACATACGATAAAGCGTGACTCGCGAAATGCCCAGCTCATCGGCCGCTTCACCCAGGCGGCCGCGATGACGCAAGAGTGCGACTTCAATGGCTTGCCGCTCTGCGGCTTCGCGTGCTTGCGCAAGCGTCGTCGGCGCAGCTTCGGCGTATTCGCCGAGTTCGAGATCGCTAGCGAGAATCTGACGTCCTTCCGCCATGACAATGGCGCGACGCACGCGATTGATCAATTCACGCACATTGCCCGGCCAGCCGTAATTGTGAAGCGCCGCGATGGCGCACGGCGAAAAGCCACGCAAGCGTCGGCTCGCATCTTTTCTATAGCGATCGAGCATATGATTGGCGAGCAGTTCGATATCCTTGCCGCGTACGCGCAAAGGGGGCTCGTCGATCTGCAAGACGCACAAACGGTGGTATAGGTCCGCGCGAAAACGGCCTTCGATCATCGCGGTTTGCATATCGACGTGCGTGGCCGAAATGATGCGCACATCCACGTCCGTAGAGGTCTGGCCGCCAAGACGTTCAATTTTGCGTTCTTGAAGAAAGCGCAAGAGACTCGCTTGACTCTCGAGCGGCAGATCGCCGATTTCATCGAGAAAGAGCGTACCGCCATCCGCGGCTTCCACACGGCCGATCTTGCGTTGATTTGCGCCCGTAAATGCGCCGCGCTCGTAGCCGAACAATTCGGATTGAAGCAGATGCGGTGGTATGGCGCCGCAGTTGATTGCGACGAATGGTTGATCGCGACGTACCGAGCGTTCATGAATTGCAACCGCCGTTAATTCCTTGCCGGTGCCTGATTCGCCGGAAATGAACACTGGTGCATCCGTCATGGCGACTTTGCGGATTGATCGATAAAGCGCCTGCATGGCGTCACATGAACCGACCATGCTGCCTTCCTTGCCATCGTCCTTACGCGACTCGTTGCCGGTCGCGCTGCTTGCCGTATCGTGCAAGGCGACCATGCCATACGCATGACCGACTGCATCGACTATGCGATCCGCCGATGAAGGCACGGTCACGTAATCGAAGCAGAAGTCGCGGATAAGCCGACAGATCTCGGGATTCTCGACATGCTCGGCGTCGACCGTTGCAACCCAGCCAATCTGGCAGAGTGCAAGCAATTCGGCAACAACGGCCGTATCTTTTGCGAGCCCGCGTTTAGTCAGGTCGACAATGCCGGCGGCAGCGCGCTTGCCATGACGGGCGGCTTTAGGTGGCTTGGCGGGATCGATTTGCTCAATCGTCCAGCCGCGAGCATGCAAACGCTCGGAAAGTTCTTCCGATACGGTGCGCCCGGCATAATAAAGCGTCCTGTTTTCCCCGTGCATGGCTTTTCTCATCTTATTTGTATATGCCGCTAGTATGCGCTTTATTCCTAAGAGCTTAAACGCCCCGCAAACGATAACGCGTTTTTGAATGTTTGCATTGATCTGTACAAATCGATTAAAAACGAAAGAGAAGAATTTGCGGATGCGATTTGCGATCTGTGTCTGTACGCTTGCGCACTGCCGATCGGCCCTGTCGGAGCAAGGGCAAACGTTGAAAACACGCCGTACATTTTACTTGCTGGTTTCAGGAACCGCATCGGGTGAACGAATTTTTAGCGCTGGTTTGAGCCTTGGCGGAAATATCGGATAATTTGTATTCTCAAATGAACTCGTCTGCCAGACACCAGAATTTTTGAAGGCAAGGCGTAACGTCGTGGAGTGTGCCCGCCCGATGAATACCAGTCAGAAAATGGATCAGCTCAGCACCCTTGCATCCTCTCGCCAGCCGCGTTTGCTGTTCGTCGAGGACGATCCGGCCATGATTCGCATCGTGGGCGAAATGCTTGCGGAATTTCCTGATCAGCGCTTTGCCATGACAGGGGAAGCGGCCTTGACGCTCGCTCGCCAATCGATCCCCGACCTGATTTTGCTCGACGCGAATCTGCCAAACATGACGGGCTTCGACGTTTGCGAGGTTCTTAAGCGCGACCCTAAGCTTGCACACGTGCCCGTCATCTTCGTGACGAGTCATGACGCGCCCGCGTTAGAGGTCGACGCTTTTCGCATGGGCGCGGCCGACTACGTTATCAAGCCGCTGGTTGCTGCACGACTGCAGGCACGTGTGCGTGCTCAACTGCGCTTGCGCCGCCGAGTCACGGAAGCACGGACGCAAGCTGTGAACGCAGACACAACGCCGCAGGTTCAACGCAAGGCAGCGAGCATCTATGTCGTGGGCATTCTTGCGGACGATACAGCCGATGCGCATCGCGACGCGCTCGAAGCGATCGGCGCGCTGGACATCGTGGCCGATTGCAAAGCCGCGCTGGCTCTTGCAAGCCGCCATGCGCCCGCCGCGATCGTGCTCGATTCACGTTGCTGCGAAAATGGTATCGACGAAACTTTGAGCCAATTGGAAGCCTCGCATCCGCATGTGCCGATAGTCGTACTCGTCGAAGCATGCGATGTCGCAATCGAGCAGCGCACGCTGGATAGCGGTGCGGCGGATGTCATCGCCAAGCCGGCAAAGCCCGCAGTATTGCAGGCTCGCGTGCTCAACGCATTGACGGCGGCGCGCAAAGTCGAAGAGGAAATCAATGCGCTTCGTGAATCGCCGGGCGGCGCGAGCGTGCATTCGTTTCCAGCGGCTTCGCGCGAAGGCCGTGATGCGTGAGCGCTGCGATTTATTTTAAAGGTGCAAGAGCGAAGCGCGCACGTCCGGCGCGCTTTGCTTCGTAAAGAGCGTCGTCTGCGGCCTTGATGAGCACAGCGGAGGTCAGCAGTTCGCGCGATGGCGAAACCGCGGCCACACCCGCCGACAAGGTCACATGCTCATCGACGTCCGAAAGGCGATGCGCAATGGCCAACGCACGCACGGCGTCCAGCATGTTCTGCGCGACCAGTTTGGCACCATCGACATTCGTATTCGGCAAGAGGCACGCGAACTCTTCGCCGCCATAGCGCGCAAGCTTGTCATAGGGCCTGCGCAGACTCTTCCCCAAAGTCTTGGCAATCGTCTTTAAACAAGCATCGCCGGCCTGATGGCCATAGTGATCGTTGAAGCGCTTGAAGTAATCCACATCCAACAGGATCAACGAAAGCGGCGAATTCTCACGTGCGCAATGCCGCCAGTCCGCAAGCAAGTCTTCATCGAACTTGCGTCGATTAGCGACACCGGTAAGACCGTCCAGCAGGGCGCTTGCGCGCAAGCGGTCGCCTTGCAGCTTGAGCGTCAGATGCGTGCGCACGCGTGCTCGCGTGATGACAGGATTGATCGGCTTAGTGATGAAATCAACGGCGCCGAGTTCGAGCGCTTTGACTTCGTCGTCTTCGTGATCCTGCGAGGTGATGAAGATGATGGGTGTATCGCGCGTCAACGGATCGGACTTGAGGCGGCGGCATACTTCGTGTCCGTCGAGATCGTCCATCACGACATCGAGCAGAATCAAATCGGGCAGTTCGTTTTGCGCGACTTGAATAGCTTGCGCGCCGCTCGTCGCCATGAAGATGTCGCACGTGTCGCGAAAGAGTTCATACAGCACGCGAATATTGACAGGCTGATCGTCCGCGATTACAAGCTTGGGACGACGGTGCACATGCATGAGCCATTGCTCAAGCTCTTCCATATCAGTTTTGCTCCAGCATGTCGCGCGCAAGTCTTGATGCGCGCTCAAAGTCGAGAGCGCGTACACGCGCAAGCAATTGTTCGAAGGCAACGCGCTGGTCATCCGGCGCTTGCGGCCACAAACTCTCGGACATTGCAATCGCTTGAAGATTCGATGAATCGAGCAACGCAACAATGTCGTTGAGGCGCGCGCGCCAGTCTTCGTCGGCAAGAGGCTGTATTTGCGGCTTCTCTTGCGTACTTGCATGCCTTTGCGGGAATGCCTGCGTGAGGCGCTCGACGCTCGTTGCAAGCAACTGCTGCATGCGCGCGAGTTGTGCGTCGATGGAGGCGAGCGCGCGCGCCGTATCGTCCGAGGCTTTGAGATCGTTTTCGAGCCGCGCAGCGAGCTTCGCCAATGCCGATGCGCCAACAGTGCCCGCGCTACCCTTAAGCGTATGCAGTACCGATGCCACGCCCTGAACATCGCGCGCGGCAAGCCGTGCAACAAGCCGCGTCAAATGCTTGGCGGTCTGTGGTCCAAAGCCATCAATCGCGTTACGAATCAGATCATGATTGCCGCCGAATCGCGCGAGCAGCGACGCGGATGGCTCGACGATGTCATCGTCTTCCGCATGACTCGATGCCGCGTCTTCCACGACGGCTCGTGCACTGAGCACTGCCACCAGCCGCTCGACATCGATCGGCTTGCCGACGTGATCGTTCATGCCCGCAGCGAGACAGGTGTCGCGATCCGCATTCGATGCATTCGCCGTCATCGCGATGATCGGCAACGCGCCGAAGCGGCCATCCGCACGTATCAGTCGGGTGGCTTCGAGTCCATCGAGGTCGGGCATCTGCACGTCCATCAGAACGGCGTCGAAGCGCGCGTTGCCCTGGAGCACGGCATGCACGCCTTCACGTCCGCTTTCCGCAAGCGTCACGGTGGCGCCTTCCGCTCGCAACAAACCTTCCGCGACTTGCCGGTTGAGCGCATTGTCTTCGACTACGAGCAGTTCGAGTCCGGCGAGACGCCGCTTGCGCGGCGCGCTTGCCGGGACAGGCAGTGCCTCTTTGTCGTTTGCATTCGATCTTGCCACGCGAATCGCGGCGACGAGTTGCTTGGGCGTGACCGGCTTGGTCAAAAAGCCGGCGAAGGGCGGCGCGCCGCCTTCTTGCGTTTCCCTCAGCACTTCGCGTCCGAAAGCGGTGACGAGCAACACGAGCGGCGGCGCGGCGCGGCCTTTCATCGTGTGGATCAGGCGTGCGGCATTCAAACCGTCGAGCCCTGGCATGCGCCAATCCATCAGGGCGATGTCGTAAGGCTGGTTGTCGCGTGCCGCATCGCCGATGCGTTCCACGGCTTCGATGCCGCTCTCGACCACATCGGCGTGCCATCCCAGCGAGCGCACCGTGCGCAACAGGATTTCGCCCGCGATGGGGTTGTCGTCGGCGATCAGGAGGCGCACCGGATGATCGAAGTCGATGTCATCCGTTTGTATTTTGTGTACCGCTGATTGAATGCCGAATTCAATATCGAACCAGAAGCGGCTGCCCACGCCCACTTCGCTCTCTACCTGCAGTTCGCCGCCCATCATCGCGACGAGCCGTTTGCAGATCACGAGTCCGAGCCCGGAGCCGCCGAAACGGCGTGTAGTCGATGCTTCCGCTTGCGTGAAGCCTTCGAAAATGCGTTCGAGCTGAAGCGCGCTGATGCCGATGCCGCTATCGCTAACCGCCACGCGCACGCGCACCGACGCGTCTTTGACCGCTTCGATGCCGTGCACGCTCACGACGATCTGCCCGGCCGTCGTGAACTTGAGCGCGTTGCCCGCAAGGTTGATGAGCACCTGCTGCAGGCGAAAGCCGTCGCCCAAGAGCGTGTCGGGCAATTCCGGGTCGAGGTCGAACAGTACTTCCACGTCCTTCGTGCCTTGATTACCGGAGAGTACGACGCCGAGTTCTTCCATCAGCTTTTCAGGCTCGAACGGATGACTGTCGAGTTGCAGCTTGCCTGCTTCGATCTTCGAATAATCGAGAATGTCGTTGAGCAGGTTGAGGAGCGACTTGGCCGCGGTTTCGGCTTTGCTCACGTAGTCTTGCTGACGACGATTGAGCGAAGTCAGTTGCACCAGATGCAGCATGCCGAGGACCGCATTCATCGGCGTACGGATCTCGTGGCTCATGTTGGCGAGGAAGGTGGATTTGGCCGCGCTCGCTGCATCGGCCTGTTCCTTCGCGTGACGCAGGTGGTATTCGAGTTCGTATTGATCGGTGACGTCGTAATTCACGCCGGTCATCGAGACGGCGCGGCCGCTCGCATCGCGTTGAATGCGCAGTCCGCTCTGAATGCGCCGGATCGCGCCATTCGCCAGAACGATGCGAAAGGGCGGCATGACGACAGGCGCTCCGTCGATGGCCGCCTGCAGACTTTGCAGCGTCGCGTCGCGATCGTCAGGGTGGATGCGCTGCTGCCAGTGCTCGATATTCAATCCATGGTCGAGTAGTTCGGGCGGATAGCCGTAAATCTCGAACATGCGCGGCGTCCAGTGCAGCCGCCCGGTAACGATGTCCCAAGACCAGATACCGAGTTCGGCGATATCGGCCGCGAGCAACAGTTGGTCGCGCGCATCGGCGAGTTCACTGCGTTCCTTCTTTTGCCGCGAGATGTCCGTAATGACGCATACAAAATGCAAAGCGCCATCTAGTTGCATCGCGCCCGTGGAGACATGAGCGGGGAACGACGTGCCGTCCTTGCGAAGCCCGGCGAGTTCGCCATTCGCCGTGGGCACGCCGGTGCCCGTAGTGAATTGCGTTATGTATTCGTTATACGTTTCGAGCCAGGCCGGCGGCACGAGCAGGCGGATGTTCTGTCCGATCAGTTCGCTCGCGGCATAGCCGAAGACCTTCTCTCCCGCCGTGTTGAACGAGCGAATCGCGCCGCGTTCGTCGACGGTGATGATCGGGTTGATCGCCGTATCGAGTACGGTGCGGGTAGTGGCAAGACTGCGCGCGAGCTCCTGCTCGATCTTGATGCGGCTCGTAATCTGCCGCACGATCTTGAAGCCGAACAGCGCGAGCGCAAGTGCCAGCAATGCGGTGACCGCCGCGTGCCAAAGCGTGTCGCGCCACCACGGCGCGATGATCTCGTCGCGTGAGAGCGCCGCCGCCACGAAAAGCGGGTAATCCTCGAGCTCGCGGTAACTGTTCAGACGCGTGACGCCATCCTGCGACGAACTGGTTATGAAGCTTCCTGAGCGGCTATCGGCGCGATGCATGCGAAAGAGCGTCGTGTCGACCATGCTCTTACCGACGAAACGGTCCTCGAACGGTCGGCGCACGATCATCGCGCCGTCATTCGAAACCAGCGCCGCCGCGCCGCCCTGGCCGAGGTCGAGACTGTCGTAGAAGCGCGAGAAGAAGGCCACGTCGATGGTGGCGAGCGCCACGCCGGCGAAGCTGCCGTCGGGCGCATCGATGCGCCGCGATATCGGCACGATCCACTTGCCGGACGAGCGGCTCTTCACCGGCAAGCCGATATGCGGCCCGCGCCCGGTGTGCGTGCGATGGTATTCAAAATACTCGCGGTCGGCATTGTTGAAACGTTGGCTGAGCGCCGGGCGCGAGTTGACGAGCCACGCGCCGTTTTTGTCGTAGATGAAAAGACCGTTGAGTTGAGGCAACTGTTCGACCCGCGTCACGAGCGAGCGATGCAGCCGTTCGAGCGCGGCCGGTTCGGTGCCTTCCTGCTCGACACGTTCGACCATGCCAATGAGCGTGGTATCGGCTTCCTTGAAGGTGTCGTTTGCATGCTGCGCCATGGCGCGCGCGAGGTTGGCCGTGGCCGTGGTCATTTCTTCGAGCTGCACGCGCCGTGCGGCAACGCTGCGCCACACGTCGGTGCCGATCAGCAGGACACAGACGGCCACGATGAAGGCCGTCATCCTGAAAGTGAGGGATTGGCGACTGGACACGCCGGAATCTCCGTTTAAGCGAGTGCCAATGGCGCAGGCCGGGGTTCTGTTCTGAACGCTGCCGTATCTTATCGTGCCATTTCGGAGGAGACCGTCGAGGGGCGGGCCTGGCGTGTACGGGGTCGTGCGCGGTTATCCGACATGTTTACGGCAGCCACAGGAAAAATCTTGATGGCGGTTTGTCCGGGTATCGGTAAAAAGAAGGAATCGTGTTTTGCATGCAGCATGCACGGTGCCGACATGCTGCATGCGGCATGCAAAATTCCAGGCGCGAGCACGTTCAGCCAAGCAAGCCATCCCGCGACGGATCGCCTCCGCGCTGCCGGTTGACGAGTCGTCCCCGAAACCAGAACGTCCATGCGAGCAGACCGCCATAGATTGCGTAGCTGATGAAAGGCGAGACGACGAGGTAGCGTTCGACGGGCCAGTTCCACGCTAACCAGAACCGCAACGCCGTTTCGATGGACAGTCCAACGCCCCAGACGAGCGTCATGAGTCGCAATGAGTCGCGCAGCGCTGCGCTGTCGCGCCAGTAACTCTCGAAACGTACGGCGCCGCCTTTCTGTTGGCGAGCGACGGTCGCGCGCGCGAGATAGAAGATCAGTGGACGCTCGAACAGCATCGACACGAGAAATACGACGCCCGTCGCGCCCGACGCAAGCGATTCGCGCACGAGCAGGATGCGCGGACTACCGCCGAGCGCGAGCAAAACGATAGAGAGAGCAATGCCGAACAGCACCAGCGCGGAGACAGCATCGACGCGCCGTGAGCGCGTGAACTCGAATAGGCTCCATGCAAGTGGTGGCGCGGCGGACGCATAGAGCGCGCCGACGTTACCCCAATGCGGCAGGGCGAGGCGATATGCAACCCACGGCAGCAGCAGGTTGGCGACGAGTTCCAGTGCCAGTGCAGGTTTGATCTTTTTCATGGACTCATGACGTGACGCCTTCGCGATGAGGCGGCCTTGAGCCCGAGTATAGAAGATCGCGACCGGCTGTTTCAGCCCTTCATCGACCGTTCGAGTTGCGCGGCAATCCAGCTTCGGTCGAACGTGCCTTCAGCGATGGATCGCAAAGCCTGTGCTTCTTTTTGCTCGGTCTGACGCGCGCGCTCGATCACATCGGCTGCATCGGCTTGTGCGATGGCGAGCACGCCGTCTTCATCGCCGACGATGATATCGCCCGGATACACGACCATGCCGCCCACCGTCACCGGCACGTTGATCTCACCGGGTCCGTTCTTATAAGGCCCACGATGCGTCACGCCGCGTGCATACACCGGAAAATCGCGCGAACGCAATGAAGCGACATCGCGGATCGCGCCGTCGATGACGAGGCCCACAATGCCGATGCTCTCTGCATAGCTCGACATGATGTCGCCCATCAACGCTTGCGTGAGTTCTCCGCCGCCGTCGATCACGAGGACGTCGCCGGGGCGGCAAAAGTCGAACGCGCGATGAATCATCAGATTGTCGCCGGGCCGCGTGCGCACCGTGACAGCCGTGCCCGCCAGCGTGTTTGGCCGATGATAAGGCGTGAGTCCTATCGTGCCCGAACTGCGAGCCATGCTGTCGGAGAGAAGCGATACCGCAAGCGACTTCAATGCCGCGAGCACTTCGGGACTTGCCTGCGCAGCAGATTCATTCTGCCGCCATCCGGGGGCGTTCATTGCGAGACTCCTTGCCGTGAGCTTTGACGTGCGATTTGTGAATCGAGACGCGCATAAACAATGCGCGCGTTGTGCTCGAAGATACGCTGCCGGTCTTCATCCGCGAGCCATGTAATGCCGTCGATATAGCGGCGCGTATCGTCGTAGTGATGACCCGTTTCTGGATCGATACCCTGCACCGCGCCGATCGTCTCCGAAGCGAAAAGGATGTTCTTCGCCGGAATGACCTTGGCAAGCAACTCGGCGCCAGGCTGGTGATAAACGCAGGTATCGAAGAACACGTTGTTGAGCAAATGCTCATCGAGACGCGGCTGCTTCATGTCTTGCGCCAGCCCGCGATAACGTCCCCAGTGATACGGCACCGCGCCGCCGCCGTGCGGAATGATGAACTTCAGCGTCGGAAAGTCCTTGAAGAGATTACCCGCCAGCAACTGCATGAACACCGAGGTATCGCCGTTGATGTAGTGCGCGCCCGTCGCATGAAAGTTGGGATTGCACGATGACGACACGTGGATCATCGCAGGCACGTCGAGTTCGACGAGCGCTTCGTAGAGCGGATACCAGTGGCGGTCGGTCATCGGCAAACCGGACCAGTGGCCGCCCGAAGGATCGGGATTGAGATTGCAGCCGATGAAGCCCATCTCTTCGACACAGCGTCGCAACTCGGCAAGGCAATTTGCAGGATCGACGCCCCGTGCTTGAGGCAACTGACATACGCCGATGAATTGCCGCGGGAACAGCGACACCACGCGATGAATGAGGTCGTTGCATTCCTTCGACCATGCTTCGTTGGCGCTTGCATCGCCGAGATGGTGGCCCATGCCGGCCGCACGCGGCGAGAAGATCGTGAGGTCTATACCGCGTCCGCCCTGCACGCGTAATTGCCCGTTTTGGATGGTCTCGCGTATTTGGTCGTCGCTGATCGATGGACGAGGCGGCACGGGCACGCCGTCCTTCAGCGCGGCGATCTGCTTCGTACGCCAGGCTTCGTGTTCTGGCGGTGACGTGGTGTAGTGACCGTGACAATCGATGATCATGGAATGAGTCTCGCGATGTTTAAAGCGTTTGTTGGGCGCGGCGAGGCGTGGTACTGGCTTCGTCTTCTGGCGGACGTACACGCATCACGAGCGCGATGATCGTCGCGACCACGAGAAACGCGGCGATGGTGACGAGCGCGAACTTGAAGCTGCCCGTTGCGTTGCGCACGAGCCCTATGCTCCACGGTCCCACGAGACCGCCAAACTGCGCGATGGTATTGATGAGCGCAATGGTCGCCGCGCCTGCCGCACCCGTGCGAAACGAGGCAGCAAGACTCCAGAACAACGGATTGCCCGCATAGATGAAGAGGCCAGTCACGCACAGAAGCGCATAAGCAATGATCGGCGAGGGCGCATAAGCGCTCCCTGCAATAGCGATGGCGCTCATGCCATAGACGAAGGCCAGATGCTTCTTGCGGTCGCCCGTGCGGTCAGAACTGCGGCTGATGAGAAAGGTGCCGAGCACGCCGAAGAGCGGAGGTGCAGCAGAAAGAAAGCCCACTTCGATATTCGACAGATGGCCGAGGCTCTTCACGATTTGCGGCAGCCAAAGAAAGAGTCCATAGATGCCAACGAGCGCGCAGCCAAAGAGACATGCAAGGCTCCACACGCGAATATCGGCGGCTACACGCCACATCGAAACATGACCGCTGCCACCAAGCGCCGCGCGTTCCGTTTCGAGCGTGCCTTCGAGCCAGTGCTTTTCTTCAGCGGTGAGCCAGTCGGCATCGGCGGGACGTTCCTGCATCACGCGCAACGTGATGATGCCGAGAAGAATGGCGGGCACGCCTTCGCAAATGAACATCCACTGCCAGCCTTGCAGACCGAGAATGTCGTTGCCGTAGGTCATGAGCGTCGTCGAGATCGGTCCACCCAGCACCGCTGAAAACGAGCCTGCGATGATATAGCCGCCCACTGCACGCGCCCGATAACGTTCGGGGAACCACTTGGTCAAATACACGGCGACGCCCGGCAAAAAACCTGCTTCCATCACGCCGAGCAGAAAACGTACGGTGTAGAAGGTCGTATCGTTGAAGACGAACGCAGTGGCCGCCGCGACCGCGCCCCATGTGATCAGAATACGTGCAAGCCAGCGTCGCGCGCCGACCTTATGCAGGAGCAAGTTGCTTGGCACTTCGAGCAGCATGTAGCCGACGAAGAACACGCTGCCCGCAAAGCCGAAAACCGCTGGACTGAAGTTCAGCGCGCGATTCATATCGAGCGCTGCAAAGCCGATGTTGATGCGGTCGAGATAGTTGAAGAACATCATCGCGAAGAGCAACGGCATCAGGCGGCGATACACCTTGGCCATGGTCGCTTTCGCTATAGGGGAGTCGCTCGTGGCTATTGCTGCGTTCGTTGGCTGAATCATGTCGTCTCCATGCCGCGCTTGCTCGATGCAGGCGTCTTTGCAATCCGCGCTCCTGTTTGCAGAACGCAAGGGACATGATAGGGACGTGAGCCGTCCTCCGTCCAACACGGATTGCGCATGCTTCTATGCGTTTTAGCTTATAGCGCGCTGTCAGCGTGAGCTTCGTTCGGCAGGCAAGCGAGAAACGCTTGCAGATGCGGCGAGCTGTCATCTTCACGAAAGCTCGCTGTCAACGATGTGATCTGACTCGCGCCCGGTCCCGTGAGATGCTTGCAGACGACGTCGGCGCGCCCATGCCGCGCCACCGATTCACCGACATACGTTACGCCAAGGCCCGCGGCCACGAGTGCAATCGCGGTCTGTATCTCGTAGGCTTCATGTCCGACAATGGGCGTGATGCCGGCGTCGCGATAGAGCGTGGCGATGAAGCGCGGAAACTGCGCAGCCGGATGCTTCGGATAGACAATGAGCGGCGATGTCGCGAGGTCATCCACGCGCACGCTATCACGTTCGGCGAACGCATGATCGACGGGCAGAACCGCCATCACGCGCTCATGCAGCAGGATGCGTCTCGTGCAGCCAGGACGTTCGGGTGCTTGTCTGCCAATGCCGATATGAATGCGTGCATCGCGCAGTGCATCGGCTTGCTCCTCGGTGAGCATCTCGAAGAGCTTGAGTTCGACTTTCGGATAAGCCGCATGGAAGGCCTTCAACGCGGGCGGCAAGACGCTGTACATCGCCGAACGCGTAAAGCCGACGGAGAGCCAGCCATGCGTGCCGGCATCGATCGCCCGCACGCCTTGCGTCGCTTGTTCGCAATGGTCGAGAATTTGGCGCGCTTCGGTATAAAAATAACTGCCCGCTTCGGTAAGCCGCAAGGGACGGCTTCCACGATCGACGAGCTGACTGCCAAGGCGTTCCTCTAGCGCGCGAATCTGCTGGCTTAACGCAGGCTGCGCGATATGCAAACGCTCGGCCGCGCGGCTGAAGTTCAGTTCTTCAGCCAGCACGATGAAGCATTGCAGTCCCCGTAGATTCATTGCAAAAAGGCTCCCCAGGCTCCCGCTTCCGATTGATGGCATCGCTCATGATAAAGGGGAGCCGCATTGAGGGCCCGGGAAATGTGCCTTGCAATTATCTGGACGGCGGCGTGCCACCCGTACCCGGCAGAACATGTGGTCCGCCTGTGACAGGAGTGGGCGTATTAGCGGTATTTGCCGCGTTTGCGGCATTCGCGGAATTCGCTTGCCCGTTCGAGTATCCCGGCGACGACTTCGGCTGCTTCGGCTGAAGCGACTGATTGATAACGCCGATCTGCCCGAGCTTCTGCGCCGCGCGATTGTCGGCCTGCGCGGCTGTGGTGACGGCAAGGCTTGCCGTGCCGACGACAAACGCCATTGCAATGCGCCATGGCATACCGTTGCGATGATTTCTCATGATGACCTCCTTCAAGCGGCTGTCTGCAAGAATCAGACAACCTACTGCTAGCATGCGCAAGGATTGCGCCCAGCATGATGCATTACGTATGCAACATCAGTTGCTGCGCGAGAAGTGACGCGTGCGGCGTGAGCGCATCGAAGGCGCGTGCGCACAGATGCAGGCGCCGCGTTGCCCACGGTTCGGAAAGCGGCACGACGGCAAGACCCGGCCTTCGAACGAGCTCTGCGGATGCTTGCGACAGAATCGCCAAGCCAATGCCCGCTTCCACTAGCGTCGCCACGTTGTCGATACTGCGCATATGAATGCGGTATTCAAGCTGGCGTCCGAGCCGCGACGCGCGTTCGGCAAGATGCATTTCGAGCGCGGCATCGGTAAGACCGACAAATGCATCGCCGACAATCTCCGCAAAGGCCACTGCGTGCTCATTCGCCATGCGATGCGCACGGTTCATCATCACCACAAGCTGATCTTCCGCCACGAGATGCGTCTGCAGATTGCCGAGGTCCGTGAAGTCCGCGACGATGCCTAAATCCGCACGTCCTTCCGCTACGGCTTGCACGATTTCGGCGCTAGGCCGTTCATCGAGATCGATGGAGAGATCGGGATAAGCCGCAAGGAAGCGCGCAAGCCGCGGCGGCAGAAACGCCGCGAGCGCAGCGGTATTCGACAGCAACCTGATGCGTCCTTTGAGACCTGTTGCATAAGTGCGCAACTCGCCGCGCATCTGCTCGACTTGAGCAAGGATCATCCGTGCATGGCGCGCGAAGGCATCGCCTGCGGCAGTGGTCTGCACGCCGCGTCGATTGCGTTCGAAGAGTGACGCGCCGAGCGCGGACTCCATGCCCGCGATGCGCTCACTCGCCGATGCCAGCGCGAGATGCATGGCCTGTGCGCCCGCCGTAATGCTGCCACGCTCGATCACGGTCAGAAATAGCCGCATGTCGGTCAGGTCGAAGCGCATGTTTGTCTCCGGTCGCTTCGGTTGAGCCGAAGTCTCGCATTGGAAAAGCCAGATTGTATGCGCGCTCACGCGACGCTAGCATCGGGCGATGGAACCTCTTCTCATCGTCATCGGTGCGGGCTTTCTGGCGGGAGCGATGAACGCGCTTGCCGGTGGCGGCTCGTTCGTCAGTCTGCCCGCCCTGATCGCCGCGGGCTTGCCACCGGTTCAGGCGAATGCGTCGTCCACGGTCGCGCTGTTTCCAGGCGGCCTGGTGAGCGCGTGGGCCTATCGCGATGGCCTCGCGCCAGTCGGCTCGGTCGCGATCCGCAAGATGCTCGTCGTGACGCTTATCGGCGGCTTGGCGGGCGCGGCGCTCTTGCTCTGTACCTCATCCAGAACCTTTTCGTTTGTCCTGCCGTGGCTCTTGTTGTGCGCGAGCCTTGCGCTGGCATTCGGCCGCAAATTCGGTGAGGTATTGCGGCAGCGGTTTCGTATCGGCGCGGGTGCGGTGTTGTCGATTCAATTCGTGCTTGGCGTTTATGGTGGCTACTTTGGCGGCGCAGTGGGGATCATGATGATGGCTGTGTGGGGCCTTTTCGACTCGCGCGACCTCAAAAGCCTCAACGCGCCACGCACTTTGCTCGTGAGTGCGGCGAATTCGGTCGCGGTGCTGACCTTCGCGGCGGCACAAGCGGTGCGTTGGCCGGAAACGATCGCGATGCTCGTCGCTGCCATTGCAGGTGGATACGGCGGCGCGCAAGTGGGACGCCGCGCGCCGCCCGCTGTGATTCGCGCCGGTACGATGCTGGTGAGCGCTGGCATCACGATCGCATTCTTTATACGAACGTACGGCCCGATGTTGGCGCATCGGGCCTGATGCGTCCGTTTACTCGATGGGAGAGCCGCCATGATCGATGCCTTGCTCGAAACCCTCGGTGCGCTTTCGGTGCTGGCCAGCGTGGCGGCAAAAATCGCGTGGGCGGGTGACGCGCGCGCGCACGCTCTGCAATCAGCGCCGTCAAAGCCGCTCAATGCCCGCCAGTTTGAAGCGGCGGCAGGCCGAGCGGTTTCTTCGCGGCTTCATAGGCACGCACGAAGCGCGGATCGTCGCCGAGTTCGCGCGCCATCCACTTCGACAAATCCGTGCCGCAGGCGGGGTTCGCCATGTCGGTGAAGCAGGCACCGTTCGCGGGCATCATGCTTGCGGCCCAATAGAAGCTGAACAGCGTCTGCTTCTCGGCCGGTTCCATGCCGATGGCATTCGGATCGGCGCCCGACAGCCAACGGTCGAGCTTCGCTTCGAGTGTGGCTTCCGTGTCCTGCTTATCGTAAGAAAACACATATCCGCCGCCTGCCTGCGCGGTATGGAAGTCGTTCATGACGATTGCATTGACGAAGCGCGCGGCGCGAGCGTTTGGCACATAGCCTTCGGCGTAGGCGCTTGCGGTCAAAAACCACAGCAGCGCGAGCAATGCATTTGTTGTGTACCGCGTCGATACGCGGCCGATTTGTCGATTGCTTCGCGAGTTCACGCAAGTAACGAAGATGGATTTTTGGGCAGGTGAGGCGAACTTCCAAGGCTCGCGTCGGCTGGCGCTGATTCTACTGAGTTATTAAGAAAACTGACGGCGACGCGCCTAAGATTTTGTGGCGTTTCCAATGAAAAACGGCCCCGAAGGGCCGTTCCTGCGCTAAGGCGAGATCAGCAGCTATTACAGCGGCTGGATCGTCGAAGCTTGCTTGCCCTTAGGGCCTTGCTTGACTTCGAAGCTCACCTTCTGGTTCTCCTGGAGCGACTTGAAACCCTTTGACTGGATTTCGGAGAAATGTGCAAACAGGTCTTCGCCGCCGTCATCCGGCGTGATGAAACCAAAACCCTTTGCATCGTTGAACCACTTAACAGTACCTGTTGCCATTTGTCCAAACCCTATTGAGACAAGTTACGTTGAAAATGCGCCCTTAATTTCGAGCGGCATAGATTTTTACCACGCCGAAGAGTTTTTTTCCAATACGCGTTTTTGCTAAGGTTATGGTCATACGCGCTTCATAACGGGCGATTTTTCCTGATCGCCCTTCGAATACGGATCAATTTGCCGATGTTGCTTAAGGAACTGCCGTTTTTATAGGCAGAAAACGTTCAGACAGAAGACCACACGCAATGGCTCATACGCTTGTCACCGGTACAGCCGCTTTAGCGTCTGCGCATCGGCTCGATGCACCCGCTATCGCCGAAGCTCGCTGCGAACTCGCGGCGTGTTTCCGCTTAGCCGCGCTGCATGGGCTGGAGGAGGGCGTATGCAATCATTTTTCCGCGACAGTGCCAGGGCACGACGACCTTTTTCTGGTTAATCCCTATGGTTATGCCTTTAGCGAGATCACGGCGTCGCATCTGCTGATCTGCGACTTCGACGGCAACGTGATCGAAGGTGAAGGCCAGCCCGAGGCAACTGCATTCTTTATTCATGCGAGGCTGCATCGGCTGATGCCGCGCGTGAAGGCCGCATTCCACACACATATGCCGAGCGCGACCGCGCTCTGCCTGCTCGAAGGGCCCCCGCTCCTGTGGCTTGGGCAGACGGCGCTGAAGTTCTACGGCCGCACGGCCGTGGATGAGCACTACAACGGCCTCGCGCTCGATGCAACGGAGGGCGACCGTATCGCGGCGGCAATGGGCAACGCGGACATACTCTTCCTCAAGAATCATGGCGTGATGGTGGCGGGCGCGAGCATCGCCGAGGCCTGGGACGATCTCTACTACCTCGAGCGCGCGGCCGAAGTGCAGCTCCGTGCGATGAACACGCAGCGCCCGATCAAGCCCGTGCCGCATGAGGTAGCGCAGGCCGCCTACGAGCAAATGCGCGCGGGCGATGCGCAGAGCGCGCGGGCGCATCTGGCGAGCGGCATGCGGCAGTTGCGGGCGCGGGGTATCGCGTTCGACATCTGAGCGCAGTATTCAAGACCGGCGCACGAGGCGCTTAAGCCAGCCGCGCCGCCGCCCGACGTCGGTCTGTTGTAAAAATACCGCGATCACGATAATCAAGCCCTTCAGCACAAGCTGCGTGTTGCTGTCGATGCTATTGAGCAGAAGGATATTGCTCAAAAAGCCGAAGATCAGCACGCCCGCCACGGTGCCCGAGACGCGTCCTACGCCGCCGGAAAGACTCGTCCCGCCTATCACCACGGCGGCGATTGCATCCAGTTCCCAGCCCATTCCGGCATCGGCCTTGCCCTGTCGATACTGCGCTGCATACAAAACGCCAACGAGCGCCGAGAGCATGCCCGAGATGGCATACGCCGCCATCTTGTGGCGTCCCACGTTCAGGCCGGAGACGACGGCGCACTTCTCGTTGCCGCCGATTGCATACAGATACTTGCCGAAGATCGTGCGATTCATCACGAAGCCGACGACCAGCGCGATCGCCAAAAAAAACAGCGCGGGCACGGGAACGATGTCGAAGAGCAGCGCGCGCAGCGCTTCGATATCGGTGGTGGCGTTGCTGCCGCTGTAAATCGAATACACGGCGGTATCCTGCCCGGCGATAAGCCGCGCCGCGCCTAGCACACCGACCATCGCGGCGAGCGTGACGATGAACGGCTGCATGCGGCCGCGCGTGATAATCCAGCCATTGAGCGCGCCGAGCGTGAAGCCCGCAAGCGGCACGATCCAGAGCACGGCTATAAGCGGCATGCGATGCCCGCCATGTAACGCAATATAGGCGCATGCAAAAGCCGCCACGACGAGCGCTATGCCGAGGTCCATCGTGAGCGGTGCCTGCGTGGCGGGCGCGCCGCGAGCACGCCTGAAGCCGCGGACGACGTTCATCGCGGCGAGCGCGATCGCAAAGACCGCGATTGCATTCAAAATTATGGATGCCGACACCGCGCGATTCCAGGCGTCCGTGGTGAGCAGCATGGCCGTGAGCACGCTGCCGAGACCCATGATCGCGCCCACCGAGAGATCGATTCCCGCCGTGATGATGACGAGCGTCATGCCGATGGAAATCACGCCTACGTTCGCCACCTGGCGAAACACGTCGGAGATGTTCGCGCTGGACAAAAAGATATTGCTGCCATCGGCCGCGTGAGGCGACGTGAACGCACCGACCACGAGCAACACAATCAAACCGAGGTAATACTTGAGGTAAGTCAGCAATGCGCTCAGGCGCCGCTGGCGCGCGGTGGTCACCGGCTCGGCGATTTGGTCCCGGGCGTGCAGCATGGTGTCCTTCTCCGTTTTGCATGTTGCGTTTTGCATTCGGCATCCCAGCATTTGGCATTCAAAATGCCGTCAGGGCGACGCCATCCTGACGAGTGCATCGACTGAAAATTGCTCGCGCGGCAAAATTCCGCGAGCGCGTCCTTCGCACATGACGAGAATGCGGTCGCTAAGCAGCATGAGTTCGTCGATCTCCGAACTCGCCACGATCACCGTGACGCCTTCGCGCGCGGCGGCGAGAATCTGGCGATAGATCTCGGCTTTCGCTGCTACATCGACGCCACGCGTCGGTTCATCGAGCAAAAGAAGACGCGGCTTCGTCATCAGCCATTTACCGATGATGAGCTTCTGCTGATTGCCGCCCGACAAGGTGCTCGCATCCTGCGCGAGACTGCGATGCTTGACGTTCGAAGCGTGCGCCTGCGCATCGGCCCATGCATGTAGCTTGCCGCGTCGATAAAACGGAAAGCCCGGTGCGCGCGAAAGCGAGGGCAACAGCAGGTTCGCCTCGAGCGACTGATCGAGCACGAGGCCGTCTTTCTTGCGGTCTTCGGTGACGAAGGCCAGCCCCGCCGCGGCCGCGCGATCGGGTGAATCGAATGCATGAGCATGACCGGCTGCGCGTATCTCTCCATTGCGACGATACGGCGACACACCGAAGATCGCTTCCAGTATCTCGGTCTTGCCCGCGCCGAGCAGCCCCGAGATGCCGAACACCTCGCCTTCCTGCACCGCGAACGACACGTCCGCCACGAGCGCGCGAGCCGTATTCCAGAGCGTCAGGTTGCACACATCGAGGGCGCACGCGCGCTCACGCGGCGCTTCGGCTTCGCTGCGCTCGGGCGGCGCGAAGTCCTTGCCGATCATCGTCGAGACCAGCGCCGCCGACGATTCGACCTGTGGCATCTGCAAGGTCGCGATGCGCCGGCCATCGCGCAATACGGTCACTCGATCCGCCACCGCGAATACTTCGCCAAGCCGATGGCTGGTCAGCACGATACCCATGCCGCGCTCGCGCAGATCGCGTGTGAGGGTGAGCAGCGCCTGCGTCTCGGTATCGGATAGCGCGGACGTGGGCTCGTCCATGATGAGCACGCGAGCATCGGCAAGCAAAGCCTTCGCAATCTCGACGAGTTGTTTCTCGCCTACACGCAGCGTGCCCACGAGCGCACTCGGCGGCACACGAAAGCCGAGTTGCGCGAGGACCTTAGTTGCCGCCGCATGCATCGCGCGCCGATCCGGAAAGCCGAAACGTGTACGCAGTTCCTTGCCAAGAAAGATGTTGTCGACCGCCGACAAGGTGTCGACCAGATTCAATTCCTGATGAATGATGGCGACGCCCGCGAGCGCCGCATCGTTCACGCTAACAAGACGCGTTGCTTCGCCGCGCACGCGGATGCTGCCCGCGTCCGGCGTATAGAGGCCGCCCAGGATCTTCATCAAGCTCGACTTGCCCGCGCCATTTTCGCCGACGAGCGCGTGTATCTCGCCCGCCGCGACATCGAAGTCGACGCCCGACAGCGCGGCGCTGCCGTTAAAGGATATCGACAGGCCTTCGGCTTCGATGAGCGGCGTGGCTACGGTGGCCATCGATCGAACTCAGTGAGTGGCGATATATTGCTTCGCGTTGTCCTTGAAGATGCCTTGCGTCGGCAACGTAAGCTTCTTTTCCACCTTCTCGCCTTTCAGCACCTTGAGCGATTGACGGATGCCTTCCGCGCCTGGCGTCGGATACATGAAGGTGCCCGCGAGCAGGCCTTGTTCGACCCATGTCGCGCCTTCTTGCGGCAAGCCGTCGATGCCCACGAACTTGATGTTCTTCTCGCGTCCCGCATCCTTCGCGGCGAGATATGCGCCGTAGGCCATCGGGTCGTTATGCGCATAGACCACGTCGATCTTCGGCTGCACGCGCAACACGGTCTTCATGTAGTCGTAGGCCTTGTCCTGCTTCCAGTCGCAATCCACGCGTTCGCCCACGCGCTTGATGCCTTTCTCCGGCGCGATGGCCTTGTCCGCGCCATCGTGACGATCGTGCGCGGGCTGCGCACCGAAGCCGCCCCATATCTCGACGAGATTGCCTTGCGCCTTGCCAGACCCGCCCATCACCTTGACGATGAAGTTGCCCGCTTCCTGACCGATCTGTACGTTGTCGCCACCGATGAACTCCGTGTATTGATCGCCGTTCACTTCGCGGTCCAGCACGAACACGGGAATGCCCGCCTTGAAGGCTTTTTCGACGACGCCCGTCAGCCCCGCGGACTCCTTGGGCGAAATGAAGATCGCGTCCATCTTCTGCGCGATGAAGTTCTCCATGTCGGCGTTTTGCTTATCGGTACGGTCCCCCGCGTCGGCAATGATGAGTTCGACTTCCGGATGCTTTGCCGCTTCGGCTCGCATGTCCTTGTTGAACTGCACGCGCCACGGCTCGACGGTCGTGACCTGAGAAAAGCCGAAACGGTACTTCTTCTGCTGCGCGAATGCGGTTTGCGTGAAGAGTGCGGAGAACGTTCCCACTGCGCCGGCAAGCGGTATAGCGAGAAGACTTGCGGTAACGATGCGTCGTTTGTTGTCCATTTTGTCTCTCTCCTTCGTCTTATGGTTGCGGGCCCTGCATGGCGAATAAAACGTTATAGCGTGGCGGATTTGCGCGTTCGCTTTCGAGCGGCTTGATCGATGGCTTTCATCGGAGGCGCCGTGCTTTCACGCACGAGCAGATCGGCCTTCATGCGCAGATGCACATGCTCGCCGGTTTCACCTTGCAACTGCTTGTGGAGCAACTGCCAGATCGCACGCCCCACAGCTTCTACCGGCTGATGTATCGAACTGATACGCGGATGAAGCACCGACATCCACGGGGCGTCGTCGAGAGAGAGCAAGGAAATCTCTCCAGGCAGGCGCAATTCGGCATCGCGTATGGCACGCAGTGCGCCAAGCGTGGCCACGTTCGCACCAGTGAAAAGCGCGGTAGGGCGCTCGCTTGCAGACAAGAGCCCGAGCGTTGCCGCGTGGCTTTCCGTATCCGTCATGCCGCATACCACCACGCGCGCATGTCGCGTAAGACCGGCGCGTTTCATGGCGTCGAGATAGCCGTCCGCGCGTTCGCGACTATTCACGAGATCGAGCGCATTGACGATGAATGTAATGCGCCGATGCCCGAGCGCGATGAGATGTTCCGTGCCATCGCTCGCGGCGCGGCGACTGTCCGTCGTCACCGTGTTCGCCGGAAAGCTGTTGTCCACGCGGTCCGCCATCACGAGCGGCACGTCGCACTCGCGCAATTCGTCGATGGCATGTGCATAGCCATGACACGGAATGATGATCATGCCCGCCACCTGACGCGACAACACGAAACGTATGCGCTCGGCCTCGCGCTCGGGGTCTTCCTGCGCATGCGCGAGCAGCAGCCGATAACCGCTTGCCAGCGCATGATCCTCCACCACGCATAGCAGTTCGATAAAGAACGAGTTCGTGAGATCCGGCACGACGAAGCCGATGGACGTCGAACGATTGCTGCGCAATTCCGCCGCAAGACTGTTGCGCCGATAACCCAGCGCTCGCGCCGCTTCCCATACTTGCTGCCGTCGCAGTTCGCTTACGCCTTCGGCGCCTGCCAGCACTTTCGACGCCGTGCCAAGCGAGACGCCCGCCGCGCTGGCGACGTCCTTCAAGGTGCTGGCAGTCTTTTTACGTGAGTCCACGAGTGCTTTTGCCGTCTTCTTTTGAAACGTTTCAGAATTCTAGAAAGCGTTCGCAAACGGGGCAAGTGAGTACTTGTACGGAGCACGCTACCGCGCTACAGAGAGGTATCGTGCAGGTCCTTTACGATAGGCGGCCCGATCTTGAAGTCGGAGAAGCGCACGGTGAGGCCGCCGCGCTCGGGCGTGCAACACATGGGTCCGACGAGCCAGTGCGGCGACGCGGTAGTCGACGCGAAGGGCGCGATACGCATGAGGGTCCAATGACGCTCGTCCGCGCTGCACTGCATCTTGAGCACGCCATCGGCGACGGTCATGCGCAGCCTGAAGCGATTGCCGCTGGCGGGCGAACCAAGCGACCAGTCGGAGAAATCATTGGTCAGCACGGTGCTGAAGGTGAGCGCGCCGTCGTTGTACTCCGCGCCTGCCTTGACCCAGCGCTCGGCGCTCTCGCGCACCATCAGGCCCGCTTGATCGTAGAGCGCGGAGAAATCGCCATCGACGGTGACTTCGGCGCTGAAGTCACCGTTCGCGCTCGCGGCGAAAACATGGCCGTTGTCGCGGATGAAACCGTAGTGCGTCTTGCGCCAGAAGTCCGTGCTGGCGTCCGTGGTGACGAACAGCGTACCGTCTTCAATGCGCCATTGCGCGGGCTCGTTGATCCACTGACATTGGTCGAACATGGCAGCCTCGCTACATGGAAAGGGCGTTGGCAGTATGGCACATCGTTCATGCCGAATCGAATGGTCGTACTTAACGAAGCGGACAGTGCGATTTCATTTAAGGCCCGCACTGCACTAACATGAATGCGCGAGGCTTCTCTGCGCTCATGCAACGACACGAAAGGCAAATCCATGGTCAAGTTAATGATGATCCTGCTGGGCGTGGACTATTTGCGCGGACGCTGGCGCAGTCTGATGGTGACAGGATGGCTGCTGCTTGTCGTTGGCTTGGGCATATTCATCGATGCACTCGACGGTTCGCTCGGCTTTCCGATCCCACTCGTTGGCTGGTTGTTGTTGATCGAAGGCGCGCTGACGCTTGCGGTTGCATGGGCCGGCGTCGGCGGGCAACGCAGGTTGCGCTATTCGAAGGGTATCGTGTTCGTCCTTGCGGCCGTGCTGGTGCTTCAGGGGCCACGTCATCACGCGAACTTCATTCTTTCGTTGTTCATTGGCGCGGCCTTTCTCTCGGATGGCCTCTTGCAAGCCGCATCCGCTGTTGTCGTGCGATATCGACGTTGGCGTGTGGCGCTTGGTTTTGCGATCTTCGAGATATTGCTGGCGGTCTTCGTCATTCAACCGTACCCGACGCATTACAAGAGCACCGTGGTGTATTGCGTGGGCGTGCTCTTCATGTTCGCAGGTTGGAATCTCGTGATGATCGCGTCGCGCGTACGCAAGCTGAACAGCAATCCGGCAGTCTGGGGCGATGCAAGCGCCGAGGCCGCGAGCGCAGCGAGCGATACGAAAGACGGTACGCCAGTCGTCTTGCCGGCAAGCGAATGGGACGGGCCGCCCGCGGACAACGAGCCCGCATTGACCGTGCATGTGTGGACGCCCGTGGGTACATCGAAGGGGGAGGTGCAACGGCATCTGATCGTCGACCGGTACATTGCGGCGGTGGATCGCAATGGCGTTATATCGACGGGACATGCCGCGCTCGAATCGCCTGAAGGCGTATATGTGAGCCTCTATCCGGCAGTCGAGATCGACCGCTCGCCCGATGACTTTGCGCGCCTCTTGCGTGCCACGAGCGATAACGACGTGCCAGGCGTGTTTCAGCCGAGCTACCCGATCGAGTCGAAGACATGGTGTCCTTCGACCACGCGAGTGCGCATTCGCAATTACGATCCAACGCGGCTAGCGCGCTTCTGGGGCACGTATCGCGAGGACACGACGTACAACCTCACGCATCGCAATTGTTCGAGTAGCGTGTCGCGCGCACTGGAGGCGGCGCTCGAAGGGGCGGCTGGGCGGCTCTATGGCGCGCGGGCGGGCTGGGGCGCGCTGTTTCGTATGCTGGTGACGCCCGAACTATGGGTGGCCGCGCAGATCCGAAAGCGTGCAGTGACGATGGCCTGGACTCCTGGCCTCACGCTCGACTATGCGCGTGCGCTTAGCATGGTTGCCGATCCACGTCCGTATGGCTGGCTCAAGGTGGCGCGCATGGCGATAGCGAAGATGCGGCAATCGCGGCGTCAATGGCGGCATGAAGGCTCTTCGTCGATGGACCCGCCTGCAAACGCCTGAGATTCAAGCGCCTTCGTCGAGATCGTCTGCGGCCTTGCGTTCGCGTCGCGCTTCGTTGGCGCGGCGTGCACGCAGTCGCTGCTTCGACAGCTGCGTAATGACCTCGCCCGTGCTCGCGCCGGCCGGAATTTCGTTGCGAATGACCTTGGGCACCATGGGCAGACCCAGGCGCTGGCGGCGCAGGGCACGCGCGATGAACGTGCGACAGGTCTGTCCATGGCAGTCCCACTCATCGCGAATTCGCTCGCAGTAAGGACATTTTTCCATGCAAACAGTTTACCGCGAAACGCAAAGCGCTTCGCGGGCGGGCCTGGGCGCGTGTTTCTAGCCGCTAAACTGATTCGTCGGACTATGCCGGCGCTCGCGCTGATGATGGTCGAGACTGCGGCGCAGCATCTTCTTCAGCAGGCCTTTGATGAAGTAGATCGAGCGATCGGCGCGCACGTTGAAATCGAACGGCTTGAGTGCTACGACTTCGCGACCGTTGCGTTCCGAGAGCTTGGCGCGAGTTCTGCGATGATCCACCGCCATTGCCGCCAGTGTCTCCGATGCCGCCTTGAATTGTCCGCGATCCACCCGCGCGCACACATGACATGCGCGATGAAACGCCTTGTCGAAGATCGTGAGCCAGTAATCGTCCATCTCGCCGCCGTCGCAACGCGCGAGCGCTTCGAGCCCGTTCGTGCGGAGGTCCTTCATGTCGGTGAGTGTCGCTTTCTGCGTGATGCTCCCAAAACGTCGGCGATAACCGATCAGCGGGTCTGCAATGCGATAGATACTGCTTGCGCGAAGGTACATGGACGGCACGACCGCCATGTCTTCGTAGTGCCGGCCCACTGGGAACTGCGTGCCGTTGAACATGTCCGTGCGATAGATACGCGCCCAGACGAAGGTATGGAAGCCGTCCGCGAAGTGCTGAAGCGCGGCGCGGTTCATCGCGTGACCGCCGCTTGCGTGATGCATGACGAGATCGATGCCGTCGATATGGCGGCCGTCGTCGTCGATAATCTTCACGTTGTATTCAACGAGGTCCCACACGCGTTCCTTGAGTGCGGGAATCACGCTGCTCGAAAAATTCTCGAGATAGATGTCGTCGCCGTCGAGGAAGCCGACGTAGGGCGTTCGCACTGCCGCAAGCCCGGTATTGCGTGCCGCGCTCAGACCGCCATTGCGCTGCTTGATGAGCTGAATATGACGGCCGCCATCGCGCTCCACGATCGCTTCCGCGGCCGCATAGGTCTCGTCGCGAGAACCGTCGTCCACCACGATGATGCGCATGGCGTCGATATGGGGCTGCGACAGTAGGGACTCGAGTGCTTCCTCGATGTATCCCTCGATGTTGTACGCCGCGACCACGATGGTCAGTAGCGGTTCTGTGTCTCGCAAAGAGTCACTTTCAAACGGCATATCGGATGCTCCGTCGGATGAAGGGGCTCAGGGGCGTGCCAGTGCATGCCAATGCGCTGGCCTGATTACGCGGTCTCCTTCTGGCGGCCGGCGTGTCGATTTGCACGCCTGTTTGGCCGGACTGCCGATGCTCATTAGCTTCGGCTTGCTGTGCGTGATGCGAAGAGCAATCGCAGTAGATCAGATTGATTGAAGCAGGTTCCCGCAAGCTGTGATTGTCGGCTTGGGCAGAGAGGAAGGCCCAAGTTTCGGACCGGGTTCTGCTGCATATTACCGGGTCAAAAAAACAATGTAATGACAATGACATGTCGGTTAGTCGACGCAGCGACTCCAACAGACTTGCGATGCATTCTTCAAAGAAGCTGCAGCGATTACCTGTCGGTTTTGTTCAGGCGCTTTAGCGCTAGTCATCTCATTCGTTTGCAATGTCATCGATGTTTGTCCTTCATATTGCTGCGCTCCGTGCGCTTAAGCACATCAAAATATAAGTTGATGCGTCTATGAAACGCGTATGCGCCCATGCGATACCGCTTGTTTAAGTAACCTAAAGCAGATTGAAAGATTCGGCGCTTGGCGAACGCTCTGAGAAGCTCACTAAGCATGACCTCTTCAGCAAGGCGAATGCCATGCAAGGACGGTCAGACGTTCTCGGACGTAAAAAGTTGCGCCGGAAGTGGATATTGGCTTGCTTGCGCTGTCTCTTCAGGCAAGGTATTCAACGCGCGAAGCATGGCAAGCACTGCGGTCTGAGCGATCTGTTGCAATGGCATATCGATGACCAGATCGATGATGCCGTCCACGAGCGCGTCGTGACGGTCGGGCATGAGATCGGAGCAAACGGTGACTATGTGTCGTCCTATTGCTTCCTCGCGCAGTGCGCGTATCACGCCACCCACGCCGCCGCCTGGAATGTAAAGACCAGCGAGATCGTCATGCCGCGCAAGCATGGCAAGCGTCGCTTCATAGGCCAGTTGCTTGTCTTCCAGGTTGATTTGCGTGTCGAGCACTCGCAGCCCGGGTGCATGTTCACGCAGGTAAGAGCGAAAACTGATTTCGCAGCTTTCTTGTCCCAGATAGCGGGGCGTGCCGACGAATACGCCAACCGTACCTGCCTTGCGATGCGTGAGCCTGCTCACGGCCCACGCGGCAGTGCGGCCGCTCTTGCGTGGGTCCACGCCGATATAACCTGCACGCAATGGCGCGCTCAGGTCGGACAATAGCGTGACCGTTGGCTTGCCCGCTGCATGCAAGGTTTCGATGGCCGCGGTCACATGCGGATGATCGACCGCCACGACGCCGAGCGCATCCGCTTCTTCTCCAAGCGACAGCAACGTACGCGCGATGGACGCGGGATCGAGTTCGTCCATATACGCGATCACTGCCTTGCAACGTTCGGGTTCGTGACGCGTGACCGTCTCCGTCAGAATGCGCGCGAACGCCTGATAAAACGGGTCGGCGCGTTTCTGCAGACAGAAGCCGAGCGTGCGCGGGGCATCGATGGCTCCTAGTTGAGCGCGCATGCGTTCGCGCATCAGTTGAGCACCGTGATAGCCGATGCGCTCTGCCGCTTCTATCACGCGCAACGCGGTGCCTTCGCGCACGGTCAGGCGTCCGTTGAACACGCGATCCACCGTGGCCGAACTGACGCCAGCGGCTTCCGCCACCGACTGAAGCGTGGGACGCTTGGTCATTTTGATGGAAATGATGGATTTGCGAGGGCACGCAATGATGCTTAAAGATAGCAAATTCATGCGTTCCTTGCGCACGCACGGGCTCGCTCATATCATCGACTTCAATAAAAATAAATGATGTATTCCAATCATCGGATGGGTGACATGATGGAATCGGAGGAGACGCAGCGGCGGCGCTATCGGCTGATAGGCGGGGCAGGCGAAGAGGCGAAAGCCGCGGGCCTTGCCAATGGCACCTGGTATAGATGCCCTTTGCCGCGCCCCGTGCTCAAGCAACTCACGCAACGCAGTGATGCAAGAGCCATTCGCGACACCGTTCTTTGGTACGCAGCCATCGTCGCGAGCGGCGTCCTTGCCTGGTTCGCATGGCAGGCGCATTCGCTATGGGCCATCCCCGCGTTTCTGCTCTACGGGACGCTTTACTGCGGCCCCGCCGATTCGCGCTGGCATGAGAGCGGACACGGCACCGCATTCAAGACCGCGTGGATGAACAAGGCGCTTTATCAAGTGGCGTCCTTTCAGGTGTTTCGGCGACCGACCGTATGGCGCTGGAGTCATGCGCGCCATCACACCGATACCTTGGTAGTGGGCCGCGATCCCGAAATCGGTGCGCAATTGCCGACGGATTGGCTTGCGCTGGTGCTGAACGTCTTCGCGCTGAAGCACGTAGCGAACGAATTGCCCAAGGTCGTGGCGTCTGCGTTCGGCAATATCGGTGAAGAAGAAAAGACCTTCGTGCCTGAGACGGAATGGCCGAAGGTCGTGCGCGAGGCGCGCATCTGGCTCGCGATCTATGCAGCAGTGATCGTGACATGCATTGCGTTTCGCAGTGTGTTGCCGCTGCTTTATATCGGCTTGCCGAGTCTTTACGGCGCATGGCTTTATCTGTACTTCGGGCTCACGCAACACGCAGGCATGCCGGAGAACGTGCTCGACCATCGCAAGAATTGCCGCACCGTGATGATGAATCACGTGTTTCGTTTTCTTTATCTGAACATGAACTATCACGTCGAACATCACATGTTCCCGATGGTGCCGTATCACGCGCTGCCGGATCTGCACGATGCCGTCAAGCACGACATGCCGCCGCCTTACACGAGTTCCATCGCGGCTTATGCCGAGATCATCCCGGCGCTCATGCGGCAGACGCGGGACCCGTCGTATCACGTCGAGAGGCCGGTGCCCACCGCCACGCAAAGCTGAGTATAGAAAGGAGACATGCCCCATGACGCAATGGATCGACGCCGCCGCGTTGGACGACATCGACGATGAAGACGTCAAACGCTTCGATCACGATGGCCGCACGTTCGCGATCTATCGAGTGAACGACGAGGTGTTTGCAAGCGACGGCCTGTGCACGCACGAACAAGTTCATCTGAGCGAGGGCTTCTTGTTCGACCATGTGATCGAATGCCCGAAGCACAACGGGCAATTCGATATTCGCGACGGCCGCGCGCTCGGTGCGCCCGTGTGCATCAACTTGCAGACTTACCCCGCGAAAGTGCAGGACGGACGCATCTTCGTGGAGATCTGAAGCGCCGATGCCTCAAACGCGGAACATGCTGACCACGCGTGCAAGGCGCTCGGCCTGATCGCGCAACTCGACGGTCGAGTGTTCCGCTTCGCTGACGAGCGCCGCATTCTGCTGTGTGGCTTCGCCAATCTGCATAACGGCCATGTTTACCTGCTCGATGCCGCTCGCCTGTTCCCGCGATGCCACGCCGATCTCATCGACGATAGCGTTCACGCGCGTCACCTGTTCGACGATGCCGTTCATCGTGCTACTGGCTTCCTCGGCGATTCTGTAGCCGTGCGATACCTTGCCCGCCGATTCGCTGATCAACACTTCGATCTCCTTCACCGCGCCCGCACTGCGTTGCGCAAGCGCGCGCACTTCCGATGCCACCACGGCGAAGCCTCTGCCATGCTCACCCGCGCGCGCCGCTTCGACGGCAGCATTGAGCGCAAGGATATTCGTCTGAAAGGCGATGCCTTCGATGGTCGCCGTGATATCGGCGATACGTCGTGACGATGCATCGATCTCGCCCATCGTCGAAACCACGCGGCCCACGGCTTCGCCGCCCGCACGTGCAGCTTCGGATGCCGACGCGACCAGCGTGCCCGCCTGCGCCGTATTTGCCGCGTTCTGCTGCACGGTCGAGGTGATCTGTTCCATGCTCGCGGCCGTTTCCTCGACACTCGCAGCCTGCGTCGCGATGCGCGATGCGATATCCGTGCTGCCGGATGCGATGCGAGCGGTGCCATCGCTCATGTCGGATGATGCGCTGCGAACCTGCGCGACGATGCCCGCCAGTCCGCGCGCAACGCCGTCGATGGCGCGCATCAGGCGGCCGATATCGTCTTCGCGCGTGGTATCGATACGAACGGTCAGATCGCCAGCGGCGATATGTTCCGAGGCATGCGTGACGTCGTCGAGCGGCCGGCTGACGAGCTTCGCCACGGCATAGAGCAACACGCCGACTAGCGCCGCGATCACCACGAGGCCGATCAGCAAGAAGCGGTTGCGACTCGCGTGCACATCGGCGAGCAGTTCATCGCGATACGCAATGCCACCGATCATCCAGTTCCATTGCGGCACGGTCATAAAGACGATTTCCTTCGCGCCGCCATGCACGCGCGCATCCGCGCCCGCGATTGTGGCGCCTTCGAAATCGAGCTGGCCTTCCTGTTTGTCGAGCATCGCCTTGAACGGCGCAACGCGTTCATCGGCCATCTCGCCTTGCGCGTCCGGATGCACCAGAAGCTTGCCGCGGTTCGCACCGTTCGAAGCGTCGACGACGAAGTGATAGCCGGTCGCACCGATCGTGAGCTTGCGGATGTTGTCCTGCAACGCCGCGATTTCCGCGGAAACATCGACGCCCACGAACAGCGCACCGACGACGCGGCCCGATGTATCCGTCACGGGCTTGTATTCGGTGATGTACTGCTTGCCGAACAGCGCCGCCACGCCTATGTACGACTTGCCCGCGAGAATCGGTGCATAAGCCGGTCCCTTGCGATCCAGCAGCGTGCCGATGGCGCGCGTGCCGTCCTGCTTCTTGAGCGAGGTCGTCACACGCACGAAGTCGTCGCCGGTGCGCGCAAAAACGGTCGCGATTGCGCCGCTTTCCGCGAGAAACGCATCGGGAATGGCGAAATCGCCGTTGAGTGGCTTGTCGCCCGCGTTGATCGCAGGCGTCGCAACGCCGCCGATGTCGACCGTATGCGATTCGTCGAGCGAGAAGGCAGCAGGCAGGCGATTCGAGAACATCGTCATGAAGCGCGAGACTTCGGCGCTCACGGCCGTGTTGTAGAGGCCGATCATCGATGCGATCGAGCGATTTTCACTTTCGACGCGTGCGAGCGCGTGCGCATCGACTTGCTCGCCGGCCGAGCGGGTGACGACAAGTGTAAGGGTGGCGACGACGACGGCCGCGAGAGAACACGCCAGCGCGGCGAATTTGGTGCCGACGTTCAAGCGGGCTAGACGAATACGAAGCATGGGGAGCACTGGGCGATGTGAAAGACGTAAGTGACGGTTATCGGCAGCGAAGCCACCTGCCTTTAGCGTTTCGCGGCGCATTTGGCATGCAAAAGACAAGATGCCGCATGACTGAATGTAAAACACCAGATTCAACCGGCGTGGGAGCCAAGCTTTGTTGGAAACAACGCAGAAAACGATTAACTCAATCTTTCAACTACATTTCGTTTGGCAGCGGGGCCTTATGTGGAGCGGCTCTGGCGGCATTAGGGAAAGTACAGGGATAGGCAACACGCACTGAAGCCATTATTCTTCAAAAAACGTTTTCCAAAACCTGGCCGGCAAGCGCGTTCTAGTCACGCGATGAGCCGAAGCCCACGGCGCTCGTCGCCGTCAATGCAACAAGTCACGCGGCACGACGAGCGCCGCCGCGTACGGAGACATTCATGCAAACAGCCGTCGTAGGCGTCGTGCGCGCAGCCAGCCGTTATCGCTGGACCGTGTGTGCGCTGCTCTTCTTCGCCACCGTCATCAACTACATGGACCGGCAGATTCTCGGTCTGCTCGCACCGGTTCTGCAGCATGACATCGGCTGGACGCAGGTTCAGTACGGGCGCATCGTGATCGCGTTCTCGGCGTTCTATGCAATCGGACTGTTGTGCTTCGGGCGTATCGTCGACTGGCTCGGTACGCGCATCTCCTACGGCCTCGCCATGTTCGTCTGGAGCATCGCTGCCATGCTGCACGCGGCGGTCGGCTCCGTCATGGGCTTTGCCATGGTGCGCGCGCTGCTCGGTATCGGCGAAGGCGGCAACTTCCCGGCGGCCATCAAGACGACGGCCGAATGGTTCCCGCGTCGCGAACGCGCGCTCGCTACTGGTATTTTTAATTCCGGCGCGAACATCGGTGCGGTGTTCGCACCGGCGATCATCCCGGCGCTCGCCGTTGCTTTCGGCTGGCGCGCGGCGTTCGTGATGATCGGTGCGATCGGTCTCGTGTGGCTCGTGGTGTGGTTCGTGATGTATCGCCAACCGGACGCGAGCGCGCATGACGACGATATCGAACGCGACGACACCGAAATCGCCGATGCCGCCAACGCTCATGCAGGCGCTCCCGGCTTCAAGGTGCTCATCAAGAAGCGTGAAACCTGGGCGTTTCTGATCGGCAAGTTCCTGACCGATCCGGTGTGGTGGTTCTACCTGTTCTGGCTGCCGAAGTGGCTCAACGAATCGCGCGGCATGGACATGCAGCATATCGGTCTGCCGCTCGTCGTGATCTACGCGATCACCACGGTGGGCAGTATCGGCGGCGGCTGGATTTCATCGGCGCTGATGCGCGCGGGCTGGAGCGTGAACGCGGCGCGCAAGACGGCCATGTTCATCTGTGCATGTTGTGTTTTGCCGATTGCATTCGTTTCGCTGGCGCAGAATCTGTGGGTCGCGGTCGCTATCGTCGGTCTCGCTGCAGCGGCGCACCAGGGCTGGTCGGCAAACCTGTTCACCACGGCGTCGGACCTGTTCCCGAAGCGCGCGGTCGGTGCAGTGGTCGGTATCGGCGGCATGGCCGGCTCGATCGGCGGCGTGCTGTTCTCGGAAGTGATCGGCCAAGTGCTCCAACGCACCGGTCAGTATTGGGCGCTGTTCGCCATCGGCGCATCGGCTTACCTGATCGCGTTCGCCATCATGCACGTGCTCACGCCCAAAATGACGCCGGCCAAGCTGGAATCCTGATCGCATGCAAAATGCCGCCGACACTCGAAAGATGCCGGCGGCATATTGCGTTATGAATACATCATGCAGTAGCAGTCACCGCAGCCGTCGATTCACGCACGATCAGGCGCGGCTCGAACATGGAATTACCCGGGTCGGGATGACCGGCGAGGGAATCGATGAGCTTCTGCATTGCGAGTTCGCCCATCTTCTCGCTCTGGATATCGACGGTGGTGAGTCCGGGCGCGGCGTAAGCGCCGTACGGCACGTTGTCGATGCCGGTGACGGAGACGTCCTCCGGCACGCGAATGCCGAGGGTTGCGGCTTCCTTCATGAAGCCGAGCGCGATCAGGTCGTTGTAGCAGATGACCGCCTGGGGACGCCTCGGGCCGAGCATCACGCGCGAGCAGGCGTGTTCGCCGGCAAGCGAAGTGGGCGCGTGGGCGTCGTGGACATCGAGTTCGAGGCCCACGTCTTCGAGACACTCGCGCACGCCGCGAATCCGCTCGTCGTTGATGCGCGCCTGGCCGAAGCCGAGGTATGCAATGCGCCGGTGCCCGAGGTTGAGCAGGTGCCGCGCGAGCATATGGGCGGCGAGGCGGTTGTCGATACCGACGCTTGGAATCGGCAGCGCTTCCGCGTTGCGCAGAAGCACGACGGGCTTGCCGAGATCGAGCATCCAGTGTGCTTCTTCGTCGGGTAGCCGCGAACTGACGATCAGACCGTCCACGCGTTGCGCGAGGGCTTCGATCAGCGGACGTTCGCGGGCCTGGGTTTCGTCGATATCGACGAGCAAGAGCGTGTAGTCGTGCCGGAGCGCAATGCGGTTCGCGCCTTTCACGACGTTGGTGAAGTGCGGATTGCTGATGTCGAGAATCGTGAGGCCGATAGTGCGCGTGCGGCCGGTGATCATCGAGCGCGCAAGCGGGTTCGAACGATAGCCAAGCGTTTCGATCGCCGCCTTGAGCTTGGCCTCGACGGGTGCCGAAAAGCGCTGCGCGCCGTTGATGTATTTGGACACCGTCGCGACCGAGACGCCCGCTGCGGCGGCGACATCGCGAATGGTCGTAGAAGTTTTCTTCATTCGGAGGGTAACGTTTACTTTGGCTTTTTCCAATGTTAACGGATTTTGACGTCGGTTCGGGAAACGTCGCATCGATAAAATCGATGAGGAGCGCCTTCGCTGTGGCCGTATCGGCATCACTATAAGCCGAAAACGTTTTCTTCCATAGAGCTTTCAATTTATCTCACGTATCTCAAGGAGTTTCGATGAACCAGCCATCCGCAACGGGCAAACCGTTCAAGCGTCTGCTTCTGACCGGCGGGGCCGGCAATCTCGGGCGCCAGTTGCGGCCCGCGCTTGCGCAGTGGGCCGATGTCGTGCGCGTTTCGGACATCGCACCGCTCGATGACGCAGCCTCCCACGAGGAAGTCAGCGCGGTCGATCTCGCGGACCGCGACGCGGTAATGCGCATGGTGGAAGGCGTCGATGCGATCGTGCATCTCGGCGGCATCTCCATCGACGCGCCCTTCGACGATCTGATCGAAGCGAACATTCGCGGCACTTACAACATCTACGAAGCGGCGCGCCGGCATGGCGTGAAGCGCGTCGTGTTCGCGAGTTCGAATCATGCGATCGGTTTTCATCCGGTCACCGAGGTGCTCGACACGGATTCGCCGCATCGCCCGGACAGTCTCTATGGCGTGACCAAGTGTTTCGGCGAGTCGCTGTCGCGCTACTACTTCGATCGCTTCGGCATCGAGACGGTCAACTTGCGCATTGGCTCGTCGTTCGAGGAGCCGAAGAATCCGCGCATGCTGGTGACTTATCTGAGCTACCGCGACTTCATCGAGCTCGTGCGTTGCTCGCTCTTCGCCAACCGCGTCGGCCATGCGGTGGTGTACGGCGCATCCAACAATCCGGTGAAGTGGTGGGACAACTCGGGCGCGGCGTTTCTGGGCTTCCGTCCGCAAGACAGTTCGGAACAGTTCAACGGACTTTTCCCCACAACCGCGCCGACAGCCGACCGCGACGACCCCGCGCAACGCTTTCAAGGCGGTCCATACGTCCTCGGCGAACCGCTGGAGCGCAAGTAATGGCGAGCGTGGAGCGCCTCGAAGCGGCGGGACACGCGGCGGTCGGCGAGTGCCCGGTGTGGCGCGCGGAAGAGGGCGCGCTCTACTGGGTGGATATTCCGGCGCGCAAGTTCGTGCGTCTCGTCGTCGCGAGCGGCGAGCGCAGCGAGTGGACGTTGCCCGAGCAGATCGCGTGTTTTGCATTCGATCCGACGGGCACTGTCGTGGCGGGCATGGAGAGCGGCCTGTTTGCATTCGGCATGCAGTCGACAAAAGACATTCGACCATCGAAGCTGGCCGCACCGAGTTTTCCCGCGCCGGGCATGCGCTTCAACGACGGCCGCTGCGACCGTCAGGGCCGCTTCTGGGCCGGCACGATGGTGCAGGACATGTCGCTAGCAAGTCCGGCTGGCGCGCTGTTCCGGTTCGATACGGACGGCGTGCTGTCGGAGCCTATCGTCGATGGCCTCGTCACACAGAACGGTCTCGCCTGGTCGCCGGATGGCCGCACGATGTATCTGTCGGATTCGCATCCAACCAAGCGTGTGATCTGGGCATTCGATTTCGATCTCGACACGGGCACACCGCGTAACCGCCGCGTCTTCGCCGATCTGCATGACTATGCGGGCCGTCCCGACGGCGCGGCCGTGGACGCCGACGGCTGTTACTGGACTTGTGCCAACGACGCCGGCCGCCTTTTGCGCTTCACGCCGCGAGGCGAACTCGACCGTGAAATCGCATTGCCGGCCAGCAAGCCGTCGATGTGCGCGTTCGGCGGCAGCGACCTCTCGACGCTCTACGTAACGTCGATTCGCCCCGGTGCGAACGCCACCGAAGACGACGGCTGCGTCTTCGCGCTGAATCCCGGCGTCAAAGGCCTACCCGAACCGGCATACGGTGCGATGTTACCGGTCGCATAACGACGGCCTTAAGGAGCGGCAAGTCCGCTCCGCACCTTTAGCAATGCGCGCCGCACCGCAATGGCGCGCAAATATTTAGCGCTAAAGCGAACGAAAGTTCGTGAGGCAGGCTAAACACCACTTCTGTCGTCTCCGCTTAAAGAGTAGGCTGCGCGAGTATCCCAACGTATGCCAGCCAACTACCGATTATTCAATTCGGAGGAGACATAGATGGAGCTTGAAACTCGCACCATGAAGCGCGTGATGTTTCGTCTCGTGCCGTTCCTGATTCTGTGTTACTTCATCGCTTACCTCGATCGCGTCAATGTCGGTTTTGCCGCCTTGCAGATGAACAAGGCGCTCGGCTTTTCGGCGAGTATGTTTGGCTTTGGCGCCGGTATCTTTTTCATTGCCTATTTTTTCTTCGAGGTCCCTTCCAACCTGCTGCTTGAACGTTTCGGCGCACGCCGCTGGATCGCGCGCATCATGTTCACGTGGGGCATTCTTGCGGCCTTGATGGCGTGGATTCCGCACATCGCTCAAGCAACGGGCTTGTCGAACGCTTATGTGTTCTATGGCTTGCGCATTTTGCTTGGCATCGCCGAAGCGGGCTTTTTCCCCGGCATTATTTTCCTGCTAACGCTTTGGTTTCCGGCTAAGTATCGCGGGCGAGTGGTGGGCTACTTCATGGCCGCGATTCCGCTTTCGACCGTGATCGGCGGACCCATTTCCGGCGCCTTGCTGCAAATGGATGGCTTGGCCGGCATGCAAGGCTGGCAATGGCTTTACCTGATCGAAGCGCTGCCCGCATTGGTGCTTGCATTCGTGGTGTTCTTCTATCTGACCGACAAGCCCTCCGACGCTCATTGGCTCGCTGAAGACGAGCGCAAGTGGCTCGTCGAACGTCAGGCGCATGAGCGCGCGCATCGCGAGTCGGTTCATGCGTTTAGCGTGAAGGAAGCGATCTTTAATCCGCGCGTGCTTGCCATTGCCTTGATTTACTTCGGCGCCAACGCAACCAATTACGGCTTGAGCTTCTTCTTGCCGCAGATCGTCAAGGCATTCGGCTTGACGAATTTGCAGACTGGCTTTGTCACGGCCATGCCTTACGCGGTCGGTGTGATCAGCATGGTGCTGTGGGGTCGCCACTCGGACCGCAAGCTCGAGCGTCGCTGGCACGTGGCCATTGCATTGATGGTAGCGGCAGGCGGTATCGCGGCTTCAGCTGGCCTGGATAATCCGGTAGCAAAGATGATTGCGCTTTCCATCGCCGGCTTCGGTATTTTCGGCTGTCTGCCGATTATCTGGACCTTGCCCGCTTCGTTCCTTTCGGGCGCGGCGGCGGCTGGCGGTATTGCCGCAATCAACTCGCTTGGCAATCTCGCGGGCTTCTTCGGGCCGTATGCAATGGGCTGGATCAAGGACAGCACGGGCGGCTTTGGTGCAGGTCTGCTTTGCCTGGCCGGCGCGGGGATGGTGGGCGTCGCGGCGGTATTGCTGCTGCATCACGACCCGGCGCTTGAGAGTATCGATCCGCACGACGAAGTCGATGCCGAGCCGAATCTGGCAAGGTAAAACGCTTAAGGGCCGCCTGAATATTCGGCGGCCCTTTTCAATTTTGCGGCTGGATTCACGCCGTGGCCTGAGCTCTTCGCAATCTCTCCCTGCTGTTGATCAAGTGCAAGCGCATTGCCGTGCGCGCCGAGTCCGCATCGCCGCGTTCGATCGCATCGGCAATCTGCTCGTGCTCGCGATTCACGCGAACCAGATAATCGGCGTAATGGTCGTGTGGAATGGCGGTCGCGGTTAGCCGTGTCCTTGGAAACATCCTTAAACCAAGATGCTCCATGATCTCGACGAAATAGCGATTTCCCGTGGCATGCGCGATTTCTAGATGAAAGCGAAAGTCCGGCGATACGGTGCCATCTTCCTGACCCACGCCGCGCGCAAACTCCGCGAGCGCCGCGCGCATGGTCGCTAGTCTGCCGGCATCGCAACGCATGGCAGCAAGGCCCGCCGATTCGGTTTCCAGACTGATACGCAATTCGAGGATCGCGAGTGCATCCATGGAGCCGGCGACGTCGGCGGGATCGAGCTGCAATAGCGACGAGGTACTCGCTTCGCACACGAACGTACCGATGCCATGACGCGTCTCGACGAGGCCCGCGGCCTGCAGTCGCGATAACGCCTCGCGCACCACGGTGCGGCTCACGCCGAAGCGTTGCACCATCTCCGCCTCGGTCGCGATTCGGCAACCTGCTCGCAATTCCCGCGCGTCGATCTGTGCGCGCAGTGCATCGACGAGCTGTGTGGTCAGACTGCGGCGTGTGCCGTGAGAAGGGGCGGCGACATCCATGGATGCGGATACATTGAACACGTCGACGGAAGGTTCGGGCGTTAGTGTCACAGCGCTCTCTTAGTGTTTTCCAGAGGTTCTGGGAATCGGTCTTTCAACACGTTGACAAATCATTCTGCAAATGATGATATGCGGCATAGAGTGATATGACAACGTACAAGAAATGCGCGCAGGGTAATCCCTAGCATTGCACGCAGGAGACAAAACTCATGGAATCACAGACGGACGCATTGCCGTTGCAGGGCACCCTCGAACCCGAATTGCGCTTCGACCGCTTGCTGCTCACGGGTGCGGCGGGCGGTATCGGTAAAGCCATTCGGCATCGTGTCGCGGAGTTTGCAGAGCATGTGCGAGTGTCGGATCTGCCCGGCGTATTGTCGGGCGATGCAGCGCCTCACGAAGAAATCGCGCCGTGCGATCTGGCAGACCGTCAAGCAGTCGATGCACTCGCCGCCGATTGCGACGCCATTGTCCATCTCGGCGGCGTATCGGTGGAGCGTCCGTTCGAAGAGATCCTCGAAGCCAACATCAAGGGCGTCTTCAACCTCTACGAAGCGGCGCGGCTCAACGGCGTAAAGCGCATCGTATTCGCCAGCTCGAATCACGTCACAGGCTTTTATCGGCAAGACGAACGAATCGATGCCAGCGCGCGCAAGCGTCCCGATGGCTACTACGGCTTGTCGAAGTCGTTCGGCGAGGACATGGCGCAGTTGTACTTCGACCGCTATGGCATCGAGACGGTGAGTATCCGCATCGGCTCCGTTTTTCCCGAGGCCAAGGACCGCCGCATGATGGCGAGCTGGATGAGCTACGACGACTTCCATGATCTGCTGCGCCGCGCGCTGTTCACTCCGGACGTCGGACACACGATCGTTTTCGGCATGTCGGCAAATGCGCATACCTGGTGGGACAACCGTGACGCGTCGGTACTCGGCTTCGAGCCGCGCGACTCGTCCGAGCGGTTTCGCGACAAGGTCGAAGCCACGCCGGCGCCCGCACCGACCGATCCAGTTGCGGTGTATCAGGGCGGCGTGTTCACGGTGACGGGTCCTTTCGATCCGGTGTAATGCATGTGGCATGAAGAATGCCGAACTCGCGTAGTCAGTCGTCATACATCCAGAAGTGTCTGACTCGCTCCTTCGAACTGAGGCACGACCGCCATGTTCTCTCTCGACTTTGCTCCGTTGTTGCCGTACTGGCCGACGTTCCTTTTAGGCGCGTGGCTCACGCTCAAGATGACGTGCGTGGCGGTGTTCTTTGGCCTTATCCTCGGCATGCTCGTGGCATTTGCCAAGCGCGCGAAGGTGCCGGTGCTGACGCGCCTCTGCATCATCTATATCGAGGCGGTGCGCAACACGCCGTTTCTCGTGCAGATCTTCCTGCTGTATTTCGGGCTGGCGAGTATAGGCTTGCGCATGCCGACCTTTGCTGCGGCTGCGCTCGCCATGACCATCAACATCGGCGCTTATGCCGCCGAGATCATTCGCGCGGGTCTGGAATCGGTGCCACGCGGGCAGATCGAAGCAGCAGAGTGCCTGGGTCTTTCGCGCTGGCGCATCGGCTGGAACGTGATGTTGCAGCCCTCTATCGAGAAGGTCTATCCGGCGCTCACGAGCCAGTTCCTGTTGATGATGCAAGCCTCGGCAATCGCTTCGCAAATCTCCGCCGAGGAACTGACCGCCGTTGCCAACACCGTGCAGTCGGATACCTTCCGCTCGCTCGAAACCTATATCGTCGTCGCGCTGCTCTATCTCGGGCTGTCGCTCATCATTAAGCTCATTGCATGGGCTGTCGGTGAGCATCTGTTCAAGCGGCGCCGCGCCATCCGTCTTGCCGCAAAACGCGCGGGCAAGACGCCGCCGGACTCCCCGCGCATCGATACCGTCATTCCCGGAGGTGCGGCATGAGCGGCGGATTCACGGCATCGCATTTTGTGTACCTCGTGCAATCGATCGGCTGGACGCTGGTGCTCTCCATGCTTGCGTTCGTGCTCGGCGGTATCGGTGGATTCCTCGTCATGCTGGCGCGCATCTCGCCGCGCCTCTGGCTCGCGCGCACAGCCATCGTGTTTATCGAGGCGATTCAGGGCATTCCGTTGCTGATCCTGCTGTTCATCGTGTACTTCGGGTTATCCGTGTATGGCTATCAGGTACCCGCGCTCGTTGCGGCGGGTCTTGCGCTGATGGTTTATTCGAGCGCGTATCTCGGCGACATCTGGCGCGGCTGCGTCGAAGCCATGCCCAAGCCGCAATGGGAAGCCGCCGAGTGCCTGTCGCTGTCGCGCTGGCAGAGTCTGAGGCTCGTCATCATCCCGCAGGCGATGCGGCTCGCCTTGCCGCCCACGGTCGGCTTTCTCGTGCAGATCATCAAGATGACTTCGCTCGCCTCCGTGATCGGCTTTATCGAACTCACGCGCGCAGGGCAGATCATCAACAACTCGATCTTTCAGCCGTTCCTCATCTTCGGACTGGTCGGCGCTTTCTATTTCGTCCTGTGCTATCCGCTTTCGCGCTGGAGCCAATCGATGGAGAATAAGCTCAATGTCAGCAATCGTTAAGGTCGACGAGGTCTACAAGAGCTTCGGCTCCAATCAGGTGCTGAAAGGCGTCTCGTTCGATGTCAACAAGGGCGAGATGATCGCCGTGATCGGTGCGAGCGGTTCCGGCAAGAGCACGGCGTTACGCTGTATCGACCGGTTGGAAACCATCGACCAAGGGCAGATAGAGGTATGCGGCATTCGCGTGGACGATCCGAAGGTGGATCTGCATCTCTTGAGGCGCGAAGTCGGCATCGTGTTTCAAAGCTATAACCTCTTTCCCCACCTAACGGTCGAAGAAAACATCATGCTCGCATTGCGGCACGTGAAGAAGTTATCGCGTGACGAAGCGAGACGCGTCGCGCTCAACGTGCTCGAACAAGTCGGGCTTGGACAGAAGGCCGATGCCTATCCCGAGCAATTGTCGGGCGGACAACAGCAACGCGTGGCGATCGCACGATCGCTCGCGATGAATCCCAAGGTCATGTTGTTCGACGAAGTGACCTCCGCGCTCGATCCGCAACTCACGGGAGAAGTGCTGCGTGTCATGGAAGACCTCGCGGCCGATGGCATGACCATGCTGCTAGTCACGCATGAAATGGCGTTCGCCAAGCGCGTGGCGGACCGCATCATCTATATGCATCAGGGCAAGGTGTGGGAAGTGGGCGATGGCAGCATGCTCGATGCGCCACGCACGCCCGAATTGCGAGCGTTTTTGAACAACGGCCTTTGAACGGCATTTTTTCAATCCAAGAAGACGGAGACATCACTTGAAAGCACAGAAACACATTGCACGCGCATGCGTGGCGGCATTGATGATGGCAGGCGCCATTCACAGCGCAATGGCCGATCAGCTCGATGACATCAAGAAGGCCGGCGTCGTGCGCGTTGCCATCGCAATGGGCACGCCGCTCTTCAGCTACGCCGACGAGAACCTCAAGCCCGCAGGCTCGGATGTCGATACCGCCGCCGCGCTCGCAAAAGATCTCGGCGTCAAGCTCGAACTCGTGCAGATCACTAACGCCGCGCGCATTCCGACCTTGCAGGCAAAGCGCGCCGACCTCGTGATCGCCGACTTGTCGATCACGCCGGAGCGCGCAAAGGTCGTCGATTTCTCGATTCCCTATGCGGTGATCACCATCATCGTGGGTGGGCTTAAGAGCATCAAGGTGAAGGACTATGCGGACCTAGATGGCAAGACCATCGGGCTCACGCGTGCAACGGTCAACGACACGCTGACGACGCAGCAAGCGAAGGGCGCGCAAATTCAGCGCTATGAAGACGACGCCACGCTCATCACGTCGATGGTCGCGGGTCAGATCGACATCTTCTCCAGCACGCCGTCGAACCTTCAGGAAATGCAGAAACGTGCGCCCGCACGCAATATCGAACTCAAGTTCGAACAGAAGAACTTCGATCTCGGCATTGCGATGAACAAGGATCAACCGGCTCTGAAAGAGTGGGTGGACAAGTGGGTCAGCACGAACCAGAAGAACGGCAACCTCAACGCGATCTACAAGAAGTTCCACGGACGCGATCTGCCCGACGCCGTCCGCAAGGGCTGAACGAATGCCGGCGACATGCGTATGTCGCCGGCATTGTTCTTTACGCTAGAGGAATGCGCGGTGCGTCGAGCGGGCGCAGCTTGCCCGGATGCACGACACGACACAAGGCTTCGACAAAGAAGAAGTCGCCGAACATGGTCGCGCCATCCACGCCAATGTTGTGCGGCTTCGAATAGCAGGAGTTGTGCAGCAGGCCGTGTTCGCCGTCCTTGGTGAACTCATCGCGGCACAACGCTTCGAGCATCGCGACTCCGTGACGGCTCCATTTTGCCGCGGCATCCGCCGATGGATGAATGCGCGCCAGTTCGAGCAAAGCCGATGCGACGATAGCGGCGGCGGCCGTGTCCTTGATGTCGGCATCGCTGCCGGTTGCGTCGAAGTCCCAAGGGGGAATCTGACGGCCATCGAGACGGCGCAGATAGTATTCGGCCAGACGCTCGGCGAGTTCAATGTACGCGAGCTTGCCCGTTTCGCGCGCGGAATTCGCATACCCGTAGATCGCCCAGGCCTGACCGCGGCTCCATGCAGACTCGTCGAATGCGCCTTGAAAAGTGTAGCCACGTTTGCGCGCGCCCGTTTCGAGATCGTATTCGACGGCGTGATACGTCGAGTCGTCGGGACGCACGAAGGCGCGTGCAGTCATCGCGGCATGCGCGTCCGCTGCATGCCGATAGCTGCCGTCATCGGCATGATTCGCCGCCCAGTAGAGCAGCGAGAGATTGGCCATCGTATCGATTGCGGATGCACTTCTGCCGCGCGGATCGGCGAGCGGTCCCCATGACGCGAGATAAGCGCCATCGCGCGTGGTGACGAGGCGGGCGCGCAGTTTGTCCGCCGCCTTCAACGCGATATCGGCAAAGCGTGCATCGCCCGTGATGTGATGGCCGGGCACCGCGCTGCTGTCGAAGATGAAGCCGATGTCATGCGTGTTCGGATCGTCCGCGCGTTGTTCGACCAGCAGCATGCGCGCACGCGCCCATTCGAGAAATTTCGCGTCGCCGGTATGAAGATGCGACGTGAGCAAAAGGCCTACCCAGAAGCCACAGAACCAGTTGCCGTGACTCCAGGCGTCGCCGTCATAGCCGGCGGATAGCGAAGCGGGCAGACGCACCCATTCGCCATCGGGACCCGTGACTTGCGGAAACTCGACACCGAAACTCAATTCATCGGCCGCGACTTTTACAGCCGTGCGGTCGAGCGTTTCGCGAAAGAGCCGTGTCTGGTCCTGCGTGAGTGAATAGATATCGGAAAGCGGGGTTGTAGCGTTCGACACTTTGTCTCCTGTGGACGAGAGCGGACGCGCTTAATGCATCGCGCTTGTCTCATGCAAGTGGGTTGCAGAATACGTTGAACACGCACGTCGATTTTAAAACCCATGCTCACGCGACGTTAGGATGAAACGCGGGATCTGTTGGACATTTCTGCATGGAATACCGAATGCGCGTTCAAATATGCAACTTGTCGAGGCTGCGGCGATAGTCGATCGGTGAGCGGCCTGTGTGCTTGCGAAAGCACCGGCTGAAATAAGCGGGGTCGTCGAAAGAGAGTTGCGATGCGATCTCCGCGACGTTCACTTCGGAATGCAGCAGCAAGCGCTTGGCTTCGAGCATGACGCGTTCGCGTATCAGCTTTGCAGCCGTGCTGCCGAGCGCCGCGCGCGTAGCTTCGTTGAGCGCGCGCTCGGTCACGTTGAGCAGACGCGCATAGTCGGCGGCATCGTTCATCGAGCGAAAATGCTTCTCCAGAAGGCTCTTGAAGCGGCGCGACAACAACACGTTACGCGACGTGCCCGACTCCGTGACCGCCGCCGCGCTGCTCATGCGCGCGGCCTTGAGCAAAAAGATACGCAGATAAGCCCAGATTGCATCCTGATGGCCGTGCAGTTCCGAGCGATACTCGTCCATCATGCCGTCGATGAGACGCATCATTTCATGCGCTTGCGCGTCGTTCAGATAGACCGCTGCGGCAAGCTGATCGAAGTCGTGCACCGGCACTTCGGTTTCCGAATGCCGGTTCTGCACGCGAAACGAAAAGAACTCGGATGAGAAGCTGATCGACCAGCCGACCGTATCGGGGGATAAAACGAAATCGTGTATCTGGCCTGGTGCCATGAAAAACAGCGACTGCGGACGCACCTCGTAACGCACCGAGTCGATGACATGATGACCCGTGCCCGTCACCACCCAGGCGATGTGATAGAAGTCATGCCGATGCGGATAAGGCAGTGTCGACTTCATGACTTCGAGCGGCGCAAAGTGGAAGTCCATCGACTTGACGTGCGCGCCATATTCGTAGTTCTCGATCTTGATGACCGGAACGTGGCAACCACATGCGGTACTCAACTTTCGTCTCCTGCGGGCGGCGCTTCATTCGTGCTGCGCTCGTTTTCGCGGCGCTGCATCGAAGTCTAACGAATGCTTGCGCCGCCCGTAACTGGCGGATTCCCCGACGCGTCTCATTCGAACTTGAGTTCTTTTAGCGCGGAAAGCCCGCTCAGCACGACCTTGCCGCGTTGATTGCGAACCATGGTGTCCATCACGAGAATTCGCTTGGCGTCCTTCTTCTCCACCACGGTCACGTTGATGGTGATGGTGTCGTCGATGAACACTGGCCCCAGAAAACGCAGTTCTTGTCCGACATAAGCGAAGCCCGGACCGGTCAGTCGCGTGTGTGCGGCCGAGACGAGCGAGGCCGTCAACAGGCCGTGCACGACGCGTCTTCCGAACGGTGAGCGCTCCGCAAACGCTTGCTCCATGTGCAGGGGATTCAGATCGCCCGACAGATGACCGAACGCATTGACCGCCGATTCGACCACGGTGTGGACGTCCACCTGCGAGCGGCCGATTTCCACATCGTCGAAGCGCAGCAGTTCGGGTGCTGCGGGAGCAGCGTGTAGTTGGGCGCTCATGCATTTCTCCTCGAAGTCAGCGCGATGCCGGCATCGACCAGTTCGTCGATCCGCGTAGTGTCATAACCCAGTTCGGCCAGCACCTCACGTGTGTGCTCGCCCTGTCGCGGCGGATGCCGTCGCATGGGCGGCGCCTCGCCGTCATAGCGCACCGGATGCGCAAGTACGCGTATCGGTCCCGCCTCTTCGTGTTCGAACGACATGATCATCTGGTTATGCGCGACTTGAGGGTCGACCTCGACCTGCTCGTAGTCGTTGACCGGCGCGAACCAGATATCGTGCTCCTCGAAGACGCGCATCCATGTTTCTGTCGTGCGCCTGGTCAACGCGTCATAGACCAGTCGATTGATTTCATCGCGACGCCGCACGTTGTCTTTCGGATGCGTGAACTCGGCGAGCGCGGGGACATCGAGCGCATTGGAGAGCTTCTGCGTCGGTGTAAGCGAGATCGCGATATAACCGTCGAGCGTTTTATAGACGCCATAGGGCGCAGGATGAAAGCGGCTGCCCGTTGGCGGCTGGGTGCGCTGCCAGAGCGGTCCCTTGTTCATGTAGTACGTGAAAGGCTCGATCTGCAAATCCAGTGCCGCGTTCAGCAAATTGCTCTCGACACGCGTACCCACACCCGTGCGTTCGCGCGACTGAAGTGCAGCAACCACGCCAAACGCTGCCAGCACCGCTGCATGTTGATCGACAATAGCGGAGCCTACAGGCGTCGGCGGCGAATCGGCTTCACCTGAAAGCATGGTCATGCCGCTCATCGCTTGTAATAGCAGGTCTTGTCCCGGGCGCTTGAGATAGGGACCCGACGATCCATAACCCGTGCACGAGCAATACACGAGACGCGGGTTGACCTCGTGCACTTGCGCATAGCCGAAGCCCATCTTGTCGAGCACACCGGGGCGGTAGTTCTCTATCAATACGTCGGCTTCGCGGATCAGACGCCACACGATTTCACGCGCGGCTTCCTCACGCAAGTCGAGCGAGATGCTGCGCTGATTGCGATTGCCCAGCAGAAAGAACACGCTCACGCCTTCGACGAAAGCGTCCGCGCCGGTCCAGCTTCGCTCGAACGCGCCACCCGGTGGCTCGATCTTGATGACGTCAGCACCGACATCGGCGAGCATCTGCACGGCGGCGGGCCCTTGCAGAAAGTGGGTGAAACTCAGTACCTTGATGCCTTCCAGCATAAACTCCCCCTTCGTCCGCGCGTTATCAGGCAAGCGCCGCACGCGCGATGATCATGCGTTGTATTTCGGATGTCCCTTCGACGATCTCGAGCACCTTGGCGTCGCCGAATGCGCGCGCTACCGGATACTCCGCCATCACGCCGTAACCGCCGTGTATCTGCAAAGCCTGATGCGCTGCGTGCATCGCCTGTTCCGAGGCGAAGAGCTTGGCTTGCGATGCCTGCATGTCGAACGGCGCGCCGCTGTCCTTCAATGTGGCGGCGTCGTAAAGCATGAGACGTGCGGCATGCGCGTGCGTCGCCATGTCGGCGACCTTGAATTGCAGGCCTTGAAACTCCGCTATCGCGCGGCCGAACGCGCGGCGCGTCTTCATGTATTCGACGGACCGTTCGAGCGAGCCTTGCAAGATGCCGAGCGCAAGCGCGCCGATTAAAATGCGGCCTGTGCTGATCTGCGCGAGCGTCTGACGCAAACCCGCGCCGCGTTCACCAAGCAAATTCTCTGCGGGAATCGCGCAGTTTTCGAAGAACAACTCGTGCGTGATCGAAGCGCGCCAGCCGATCTTGCGCAGCTTGCGGCCCGTTTGATAGCCAGTAGTGTCCGAAGGCACGATGAAGTTCGAAATCTCTTTCTTGCCATCGGCACGCGTACCGGTCACAGCCGCGATTACCACCGGCCCGCCGAGTTCAGTGCCCGAGTTGCTGATGAAAGTCTTCGCGCCATCGATGACCCAGCGCTCGCCATCGAAGCGCGCACGTGTGGCGATGTTGGCCGCATCCGATCCCGCATCGGGCTCGGACAAACCGATCGAACCGATCTGGCGGCCTTCGAGAATAGGCCTTAAATAAAGGTCCTTTTGCGTCGAGGTGCCGTAGTTCGACAAGAGACTCGCGACAGTCGAATTGGCCATCAAGGCGTTCGCGACCGCGCAATCCACGCGCGCCAGTTCTTCTAGCACGATGACAAACGAAAGCCAGTCGCCACCGCCACCGCCCCATTGCTCCGCATAAGGCAGGCCGGTGAAGCCAAGCTCGCCGGCTTGACGCCAGATATCGTAGGGAAAGGCTTCTTGCTCCCAGAGCTCCTCGGAATGCGGTGCAATCTCTTTGTCGGCAAAGCGGCGAACGGCTTCACGAATCATGGCGTGCTCTTCGCCGAGCCAGTGAGGCAAACGATGTATCGTGCTCATTCAGTCACCGTCACGGTCGAGGCGCGCCGTGCAAGGCGCTTTTCCATGAACTGCCTCAAGCCCGCGCGCGCGCCTTCACTCGTGAAATTCACCGCGTATTGCGCTGCTTCAAAGTCGAGTCCTGCGGACAAGGGCATTTCGTTCGCGCGATTGAGCGCGCGCTTCGCCATTTCCATTGCGAAGGGGTCGTAGACGGCGAGTGTTTCGGCGAACTCGCGCACTGTATCGAACAATGCATCGTGTTCGACGATCTCGTGCAGAAAGCCGAACGACGCGCATTCCTGAGCCGTATGACGCCGCCCGCTCAACACGAATCGCTTGGCGCAGGCGAGCCCCATCTTGGCGACGGCGAGTTGCGTGCCACCCCAGCCTGGCATGGTATTGAGCGTGATCTCGGGAAACCCGAAGCTCGCTTTCGTCGATGCAATCACGAAGTCGCAGGCAAGCGCCAATTCGAAACCGCCGCCTAGCGCGAAGCCATTGACCATTGCGATGGTCGGCTTGGCGCTTTCATGCAGGCGCAACAACGCGCGCTGCCCGGCTACCATGTCACGATACGCGCCCGCGCTGTCGAGCGTGACCAGTCGCTCGATATCGTTGCCGGCAGCGAAGGCCTTGGGACCGCTACCCGTGATGGCGATAACGCGCGTTGCATCGTCGGCGAGTGCATCGTCGAGTCCTGCTTCGAGCGCCGCGAGCATTTCCGGCGTGAAGGCATTGAGTTTATCGGCGCGGTTGAGCGTCAGGAGACGCAGCGCGCCGTGCTGTTCCGCTATGACGGGCGAGGTGTTCATCAGCATCGTGTCACAGCACCTTGAGGTAAGTCTTGCCCGATGCCACGACCACGCCGTCTTGCCGCGTGACATCGGCGACGAATACGCACACGTTGCGCTCTTCATCCTTCTCTTCGAGCGTGAGACGCGCAGTGACCGTATCGCCTATAAACACCGGCGCATTGAACGTGATGTCATAGCGATACGACACCGCGCCCGGACTCGGCGCCTTCGCCGCCATATGGCCCATGACTGTCGAAAGAAAGCCGACCGAGAGACAGCCTTGCGCAATGCGCTTCTCGAAGCGCGTGGTCTTGGCGAACTCTTCGTTCAGATGCACGGCGTAAAAGTCGCCGACTATCCCGGCAAATCCATAGATGTCGTATTCGGATACGGTCTTTGCGAAATCGGCGGTATCGCCGATTGCATAACAGTCCATGTGCGGGCGTTTGGCCATGTTGACGAACCAGTGTATTAGGTGGGGTAAACACGGCGTATCGCTTGCGAGCGACACACCGTCAACGTGGAAGTCACTTTAAAGATGCGCTTGGTTCACGCGGTAGGACGGTTCGCGCGATCTTTTGGACTTTTTAGCGTCACGTCGCGTTTGCATGGAAACCAGCGTTAAAAAGTACAAGAAATCTGGAGCCTGGTCCTAACGCACCGTTGACGCGATCACAAATACTTGCGTCAACCCGTCGCTCTTCGACATGCACGACACATGAGGCATAAGAAGAGGCAGAAGGCGGTGTCCATATCGTGAAAGAACGTGGGAAGGAGACAACATGAATTCGCTTTTCAAGGCGCATCGCTCGTTGCGCGTGACGATGAGCGCCGTGCTCGCCGCATTGTGCGTCGCCGCAACAGGCAGTGCGATGGCGCAAGACAAGGTCGTGATGAAGCTTGGGCATACGCTCGCACCGGACAATCACTATCAACTGACCGCGCAGGTCTTCGCCAAGGAAGTCGCGCAACGCACGCATGGCCATGTCGAGATTCAGCTCTTTCCCCAATCGCAACTCGGGGGCGAAGTGCAGATGGCGCAGGCGTTGCGCACCGGCACGCAGGAACTCATGATCTCCGCGCAAGCGCCGATCGACAATACGATCAAGCAATGGCAGATTTTCGACATGCCTTATCTCTTCAGCAGCATGGATGAGGCGAACAAGGTGCTGCAAGGACCCGTCGGCCGCAAGTACCTCGACATGATGCAGCCGGTCAACATGGTCGGTCTCACGTGGCTTGCTGTCGGCGAACGCAATCTCTTCACGACCAAGCGTCCGGTCACGTCGCTTGCCGACATGAAGGACCTGAAGGTGCGCGTGATGCAAAGCCCCGGCTATATCGCGGGCTATAAGGCGCTCGGCGCGAACCCCACGCCGCTCGCCTATAACCAGCTGTTCCTCGCGCTGTCGCAAGGCCTCGTCGATGGCGCGGACACATCGCCCGAGCAATTCGTGCAGGACAAGTTCTCCGACGTCGCCAAGCATTTCTATGTGACGCACGTGAACTACCTGCCCGTCGTGCTCGCGATGAGCAAGAGCGCCTGGACCAAGCTGTCGCCTGCTGACCAGAAGGCTTTTCAAGAGTCAGCCGCGGTCGCCGCCGATTTCGACCTGAAGGAGTACAAGCGCGAATACGACGCTGCACTCGCGACGATGAAGGCCAAGGGCATTCAAGTGACGATGGTCGACACTGCGCCGTGGGCCGAAGCCACGAAGTCCGCGCGTGACGAACTCGTTGCGAAGATTCCGGATGGCGCCGCGCTCTACGCCGAGATGAACGCGGCCAAGCAGGCCTCGTCCGTGGCATCCAAATGACACCTTTGTCACCGGAAGTGCCGGAGGAAACCCGTATGGAAAAGCTCGCGCGTGGCTTGATGTTCATCGACGACATGGTTCTGAAGCTGAACCTGTTCGTCAGCAGTTGCCTCTTGCTGGCAGCGGTGATCGTCGCCGGTCTCGGGGTCGTGTTCCGCTTCGTGCTGCACGACTCGCTTTCGTGGTCCGACGAAGCTGCGGCGTATCTCTTCGTCTGGCTCACGTGCCTGGGTGCGGCGGCAGGCGTCAAGTTGCGCGCACATCCCGAAGTGCGCGTGCTGGCCGATCGCGTGCCGGCGGCGATCGCGCCCTTGCTCAAGGACTTCACGGACTGCGCGATTCTCGCGCTCGGCGCCGTGTTCGTCGCGTATGGCTCGGACATGCTCGCGTTGATGGGCACGGAGACAGCCGCATCGATTCCCATCTCGATGGTCTATCCGTATCTTTCCATTCCCGTGTGCGGCGCGTTGCTCGTGTTTCATTCGCTGGTGCGCATCGTCGTGTCGCACCTCGCGCCGCAGACGCAGACCAACGCCGCTTTGATCGAAGGCGTGTCCGACCATCTCTAGGATAAAGACATCATGTGGGCAATCGCTCTAGGCGCGGGGCTGCTCGGCCTCGGTGTACCGGTGGCCATCTGTATTGGTATCGCGGCGACGCTGGCGTTGTCGATCAATGGCACGCCGCTGCTCGTCATTCCGCAACAGCTCTTCTCGAACCTCAATAACGTGGGTCTGCTCGCGATTCCGTTCTTCATGCTCACGGGCGCGATCATGGATTCGGGCGGCGTTTCGCGACGCATCATCGAGTTTTCGCAAGCGCTCGTCGGCTTCATGCGTGGCGGTATCGGACAGGTCACGATTGTCGCGAGCATGTTCTTCGCGGACCTCTCGGGATCGGCCACGGCGGATACGGCGGCGATCGGCTCCGTGATGATTCCGGGCATGGTGAAGAAGGGCTATTCGCGTGCGTTCGCGGTGGCATTGCAATCGGCGGCGGGATCGCTCGGGCTGCTTTCGCCGGTATCGATGAGCATGCTCGTCTATGCTTACACGGCGAATGTATCGGTAGGCACAATGTTTATTGCCGGTATCTTGCCGATGCTCCTAGTGGTCGCTTCGTTCATGATCGTGAACTACGTGACCGCCGTGCGCAACGACTACAGCGCGGTCGAGCCGTTCAGCGCACGCAAGTTGTGGACTACGTTTCGCGAAGCATTCTGGGCCTTGCTCACGCCGATCATCATTCTGGGCGGCATCCTTGGCGGCATCTTCACGCCGGTCGAGGCAGGCGTGGTTGCGGCGGTGTACGTCACGCTGGTGAGCGCGTTCATCTTCCGCACCTTGAAGCTCTCGCATTTCAAGGAGATTCTCGTCAAGACGTCGGTGAACACGACGCGCGTGTCGTTCCTGTTGGGTCTTGCCTTCGTGCTCGGCCGGTATCTGATCGAAGCGCAAATTCCCTTGCATGTGGCGAACAGTTTCCTTGCGATCACGACGAGCGCGATCATCCTGCTCATTCTCATCAACCTGTTTCTGATCGCGGCGCATACGGTGCTCGAAACCATTTCGAGTATCGCGGTGATAATCCCGGTGTTCCTGCCGCTCGTCGTGCAGATGCATATCGATCCCGTCGTATTCGGCGTGATCGTGCTGATCAATTCGGCTATCGGCATCAATCTTCCACCTATTGGCTTCTGCCTCTTCACGGCGGCGTCCATTGGTGGTGTATCGGTCGAAAAGGCGACGCGTGCGATTCTGCCTTTCATTCTCGCGCTCGTGATCGACTTACTGCTGATCATTTTCTTCCCGCATATTCCGCAGTTTCTGCCGCATCTGATGTCGATGAAATAACGCTCGACGACCTTGGAAAACGCTTCACCAGGGGCCTGGTCTTCGGACCGGCCCCTTGGTATGACAGCACGGTTTACGACGCGTCAGCGTGCACTGTGATATTTCTTCTGTCTAAGTACACGTGCAACCGTCCAACGAACCCTGTATGTCATTGGAGTGAACATGGCCAAAAGCACCATCGCCGATTATCTGGCAAAGACGCTTGCCGCTGCGGGCGTCGAACGCATCTGGGGCGTGACGGGCGACAGCCTCAACGGGCTTGCCTACAGCCTCGATAAAGTCGGGTCTATCCGTTGGATGCATACTCGCCACGAAGAAGCCGCGGCCTTTGCCGCGGGCGCGGACGCAGCTTCTTCCGGCAAGCTCGCCGTCTGCGCGGGCAGTTGCGGTCCCGGCAATCTGCATCTCATCAACGGGCTTTACGACTGTCATCGTAACCAACAGCCCGTGCTGGCCATTGCCGCGCATATTCCATCGACGGAAATCGGCCTCGGATACTTTCAGGAAACGCATCCGCAAGAGCTCTTCAAGGAATGCAGTCACTTCGTCGAACTGGTGTCGAACGCATCGCAGTTCCCGCGCGTGCTCGAACGTGCGATGCGCGCGGCGCTCGATCAACGCGGCGTCGCGGTAATCGTGCTGCCGGGCGATGTTGCCTTGAGCGACGGACCCGGAGTCGAACCACGGTGGACCGCAAGCGAACCGAGCGCAATCGTTCCAGCCGAATCGCAACTCGACACACTCGCGGCCATGCTCAACGGCTGCGAAGCCGTGACCATCATGTGCGGCAGCGGTGTGGCGGGCTCGCACGACGAAGTGGTCGCGCTTGCCGATACACTCGGAGCGCCGGTCGTGCATGCGTTGCGCGGCAAGCAATTCATCGAATACGACAATCCGTTCGATGTCGGCATGACGGGCTTGATCGGCTTCAGCTCGGGCTATCACGCCATGATGTCCTGCGATACGCTCGTGCTGCTCGGTTGCGACTTCCCTTATCGGCCGTTCTATCCGCCGCACGCGAAGGTCGTGCAGATAGACTGGCGCGGGGCGCAGCTCGGCAAGCGCACGCCGCTCGACATGGGTATCGTCGGCACCATCAAGGAGACGCTCACGGCGCTCTTGCCCAAGCTCACGCGCAAGACGGAACGACGCTTCCTCGACAACGCGCTCAAGCACTATGCAGATGCACGCAAGGATCTCGATCACTACGCGACACCTTCCGCGCCTGGCCGTCCGATTCATCCGCAATATCTCACGAAGCTGGTCGATGACATCGCCGCCGAGGATGCCATCTTTACCGTCGATGTCGGCACGCCCACGTTGTGGGCCGCGCGCTACCTCACGATGAATGGCAAGCGTCAGTTGCATGGCTCGTTCAATCACGGTTCCATGGCGAACGCAATGCCGCAGTCGCTCGGCGTGCAAGCCGCGCATCCGCAACGGCAAGTGGTCTCACTGTCGGGCGATGGCGGTTTGTCCATGCTGCTAGGCGATCTCTTGAGCGCCATTCAGTTGAAGCTGCCGATCAAGGTCGTCGTGTTCAATAACAGCTTGCTCGGCTTCGTGTCGATGGAGCTCAAGGCGGGCGGTTATCTCGACACCAATGTCGATCTCAGCAAGACCGACTTCTCGCAGATTGCGAAGGGCGCGGGCATATGGTCGGTGCGCGTGGAAGAGTCGGAGCAACTGGAAGGCGCATTGCGCGATGCCTTCGCGCACGACGGCCCCGCGCTCGTCGATGTCGTCACCGCCAAGCATGAATTGGCGATGCCGCCAACCATCGAGCTATCGCAAGCGAAGGGCTTCAGTCTCTACATGCTGCGTGCTATTTTGAGCGGCCGTGGCGACGAAATCGTCGAGCTGGCGCGCACGAATCTGCGTTAAGCAAGGCAACCGGCCGCGACTCGTATCATCAAAACGAGTTGCAAACAGAGTTGCGGCCGATTTCGCGTTCGTGGTTTATGCTGTCGGACCACATCCAACGCAGACAGCGAGCCATGAGCGATTCATCAGCGGGCGCATTGCCGCTCGATCAGGTTTTCGACTTCGAAGGTCAGGCTATCCGTTATGGCGCGATAGGCGAGGGCGCGCCGCTCGTGATGGTGCACGGCACGCCGTTCTCATCGCAGGTATGGCGGCGGATTGCGCCGGTGATGGCGCGGACGCATCGCGTGCATTACTTCGATCTTCTGGGATACGGCGAGTCGGACAAGCGCGAGGGGCAGGACGTATCGCTCGGCGTGCAGAATCGCGTGCTCGCGGCATTGCTCGATCACTGGAAGCGTGACTGGAAGGGCGCGTTGCCCGACGTGCTCGCGCACGACTTCGGTGGCGCCACTTCGTTGCGGGCCGCGTTACTGAACGGCTCCGTTTATCGTTCCTTGATGCTGATCGACCCTGTCGCGCTGTCGCCGTGGGGATCGCCCTTCGTGCTGCACGTTCGTGAGCATGAGAGTGCGTTCGCGGGCGTGCCGCCCTACATACACCGCGCCACGGTCGATGCTTATGTGCAAGGCGCGGCGCATCGGCCGCTTTCGGAAGACGTGCTGCGCATCTACACGCGGCCGTGGATCGGCGAACCCGGACAGGCGGCTTTCTACAGACAGATCGCGCAGATGGACCAGCGTTATACCGATGAAATCGAAGCACGCTTTGGCGATTTGCGTTGCCCCGTGACGGTTCTTTGGGGCGAGGAAGACCAGTGGATTCCAGCGAAACGCGGCGTCGAATTGGCTTCGCGCATTCCGGGCGCGCGGTTCACCCGAGTGGCGTGCTCGGGGCATCTCATGCAGGAAGATGCGCCCGAAGCGATTGTCGGCGAATTGCTGGCGTTCCTCGCGCGCGTGGATGCGTTAGCCTAGTCCTTGCGCTTATAACGCAGCCACACCATGTCGTTATCGAGCGTCCTCGCCGAATCGAGCTTGAGATAAGCGGGCTTTTGCCATTTGTCCGTCGCCACTTCGAATGAAGAGGGATGCGCCTCGCGGCCGTCGACGAGCGGCACGATCAGCACGCTGACTTCATCGACGAGTTGCGCATTGACGAACGCGCCCGATACATGCCCGCCGCCTTCGACTATCAACGTGCCAATCTTCAACTCGCGCTCAAGCGTTTCCACGACGCGCGCGAGCTCGATATCCTTCTTTCCGCCGAACACGTAGGACGCGCCGATGGATTGCAGATAGGCGAGGTAGTCGTCATCGACATCTTCCGCGAGCACTTCGACGATATGTGAATCGAGTGCCGTGTTCGTCTTCCACGTCACGCGGCCCTTAGGGTCGATTGAAATTGCGTACTGGCTTGCGTCGCGTTTGGCGAAATGGTCCGTGCGTTCGATAGGATCTTTGGCGAGGCCACGCGGATAATCTTTGTCCTTGCCGTGCGAGATTTCTTGCATGGTGACGCGACCGCACGCCCAGGCATCGGCCTTGAAGGTCGCGGCGGTTTCTTCATAACACGGCGATGCAAAGTCGAGATGCCAGCCGTCGGTAAGGCTGCGGCCATCGAGCGAGGACATCATGTGGCAAATGATATGCATGGGGACTCCAGCGTATAAGGAAGCAAACCGTCCGCAAGCCCCATGCCCTAAATCCTCCCATAGCGCCTCCGAACTTTCCCTATGTTACGATCTTCACAAACGTGATTTAGAATGAGATCAATCTATCAAAACGTGTTGTGCGTCGCACAAGACCGCAGCACCCCGATCTCATGCTGGAAACTGCAACGAAGTCCGTCGTCGCGTGGCCCGGGAAAGTCCAAGCCGGGCATGTGAGCGATCGTAATCCTGGCGTGCCCTTCGACCTCTCATGGCTCGATGGCCTGCGCGTGAATCAGTCCGCCGTGCTGCGCCGCGCGTCCACGCTTGGCACGCGTCGCGCGGTCAAGAAGGACGCACAGGCCGCGTGGCTGCTCAAGGCGATCACCTGCATCGACCTCACCACGTTGAGCGGCGACGACACCACCGCGCGCGTCGAACGTCTTTGCGCAAAGGCGCGTCGCCCGGTGCGAGACGATTTGCTCGAAGCGCTCGGCATGACGCCTGGATCGATCAGGACAGGCGCGGTTTGCGTGTATCACCGCTATGTCAAAGCCGCCGTGAACGCGCTCGAAGGGAGCGGCATTCCGGTCGCGGCCGTCTCCACGGGTTTTCCCGCTGGTCTCAATCCGCACGAACTCAAGTTGCGCGAGATAGAGGCCTCGGTGAAGGACGGCGCAGCAGAGATCGATATCGTCGTCACCCGCGAGTACGTGTTGACCGGTAACTGGAAGGCGCTCTACGACGAGATGCGCGACTTCCGCGCCGCTTGCGGCAATGCGCACGTCAAGGCGATTCTCGGCACGGGCGACATCCGCACGCTGTCGAACATCGCCAAGGCATCGATGATCTGCATGATGGCCGGCGCGGATTTCATCAAGACATCGACGGGGAAGGAAAGCGTCAACGCCACGCTCGACGTCTCGCTCGTCATGGTGCGCATGATCCGCGAATATCTGGCGCGCACCGGCGTTGCCATCGGCTTCAAGCCTGCGGGCGGCGTTTCGACGGCCAAGACCGCGCTCGAATATCAGATCCTCATGAAGGAAGAACTCGGGCGTGAATGGCTCGAACCGGAGTTGTTCCGCATCGGCGCGTCGAGCCTTCTCGCCGATATCGAGCGGCAACTCGAACATCACGTGAGCGGACGGTATTCGTCGTTCAATCGCCATCCCGTCGCCTGAATCACGCATCACGCATCCAACACACAGCCCTCATGAGCGTAGCCGAATATTTTTCTTCGATGGAATACGGACCCGCACCGGAAGACGATCGCGCCGTGCGCGCGTGGCTCGATCAACACGCCGGCCGTTTCGGTCATTTCATCAACGGCGCATGGCGCGATGACGACAACGCCGAGCGTTTCGAATCGCGCGAGCCGGCGACAGGGCGAGTACTTGCATCCATCGCGCAAGGCACCGATGCCGATGTTGCGGCTGCCGTGGCAGCCGCGCAAGCCGCGCTCGAAGGCTGGCAAGCGATTGGCGGTGCGGGACGCGCGCGGCATCTCTATGCGCTTTCGCGCATGGTGCAGCGACATGCGCGGCTCTTCGCCGTGCTCGAATCGCTGGACAACGGCAAGCCGATTCGCGAGTCGCGCGACATCGATATCCCCCTTGTTTCAAGGCATTTTCTGCATCACGCGGGTTGGGCGCAGTTGCAGGATCGCGAGTTCGCCGACTGGGCGCCGCTCGGTGTCATCGGGCAAATCGTGCCGTGGAATTTTCCGCTGCTGATGCTTTCTTGGAAGATCGCGCCTGCTATCGCGCTCGGCAATTGCGTGGTGCTCAAGCCGGCCGAATACACGCCGCTTACCGCGTTGCTCTTCGCCGAACTGGCGCATCGCGCGGGCTTGCCGGCAGGCGTGCTCAATGTCGTGACGGGCGATGGCCGCACGGGTGCGGCGCTCGTCGAGCATCCACGTGTCGCGAAGATTGCGTTCACGGGATCGACCGAAGTGGGTCGGCAGATTCGCGCGACGACGGCGGGCTCGGGAAAATCGCTCACGCTCGAACTGGGCGGCAAGTCGCCCTTCATCGTATTCGACGATGCCGATCTCGATAGCGCGGTCGAAGGCGTGGTCGACGCCATCTGGTTCAATCAAGGACAAGTGTGCTGCGCGGGTTCGCGTTTGCTCGTGCAGGAAGGCATCGAAGCGGCTTTCGTCGACAAGCTCAAGCGCCGCATGGAGACGCTGCGGGTCGGGACGTCGCTCGATAAAGGCATCGACATGAGCGCTATCGTCGATGACGTGCAACTCGAACGTATTCGTTCGCTCGTCGCCAAGGGCGAAAGCGAAGGCTGCGCCATCTTCCAGCCGTCGCGTCTCACGTTGCCCGAAGGCGGCGCGTTTTTTCCGCCGACGCTCGTGACCAACGTGGCGCCTGCAAGCACGCTTGCACAGGAGGAGATCTTCGGTCCGGTGCTCGTGACGATGAGTTTTCGCACGCCCGAGGAAGCCGTCGCACTGGCCAACAACACGCGCTATGGTCTCGCGGCCAGCGTGTGGAGCGAGAACATCAGCCGCGCGCTGGACGTTGCGCCGCGCCTGCAATGCGGCGTCGTGTGGATCAATGCAACCAATCTCTTCGACGCAGCCGTGGGCTTCGGCGGATATCGCGAGTCGGGCTTTGGCCGCGAAGGTGGACGCGAAGGCGTCTATGAATACCTGAAACCGCGTGCCTGGGCGAAGCTGCCGGTTCGCGGTGAAACGAAGGCAACACCGGCACAGCCCGATGCGTTGCTCGATACGGGCAATGTCAGCACCATCGACCGCACGGCGAAGCTCTTTATCGGCGGCAAGCAAGCGCGGCCCGATAGCGGCTATTCGCGGCTCGTGCGTTCGCCGTCGGGCGAGATTGTCGGCGAAGTGGGCGAGGGCAATCGCAAGGACATTCGCAACGCGGTGGCCGCTGCGCGCAGCATGACGAAGTGGACGGCCGCAAGCGCGCATAATCGCGCGCAGGTGCTGTATTACATGGCCGAGAATCTCAGTGCGCGCGCCGATGAGTTCGCAAGGCAACTCGTCACGCGTGCCGGGTCCAGCGAACGCGATGCGAAGCGCGAAGTCGAAGCATCCATTGCGCGTTTCTTTACGTATGCGGCATGGTCCGACAAATTCGACGGTGCGGTGCATGCGCCGCCTTTGCACGGTGTGGCGCTCGCCATGCACGAAGCGCTCGGCGTGATCGGCGTGGTGTGTCCCGACGAAGCGCCGTTGCTCGGCTTTGTGTCGCTGGTGGCGCCTGCGCTTGCGCTGGGTAATCGCGTGGTCGCGGTGCCGAGCGAGACGTGTCCGCTGATGGCGACGGACTTCTATCAGATCGCGGAAACGTCGGATGTGCCAGGCGGTGCGCTCAATATCGTCACGGGCGATGTACGCTCGCTAGCTCAAACGCTCGCGCAGCACGACGATGTCGACGCGCTCTGGTGCTTCCACGGCGCGGCCCTTTCGACGCTGGCCGAACGTGAGTCGGTGGGTAATCTGAAACGCACGTTCGTCGATAACGGTCGCGTGTTCGACTGGCACGATGCATCGAGCGAAGGCTTGCCGTTCTTGCGGCAGGCCGTGCAGGTGAAGAATATCTGGGTGCCGTACGGCGATTGATCGACGGTACGCATGTGAGAATTGAAGGGCGAAGACTTCGGGACGAAGCGCGCCCATGCATGGAGGAGACGCTGTGCTGAAGAATATCGATCCACTATTGAATGCCGACATCCTGTACGCGCTTGCCGCGATGGGACATGGCGACGAAGTGGTGATCTGCGACGCTCATTTTCCCGCTGACTCGGTGGCCCGGAAAACGGTGTTAGGCAAGGTGCTGCGCATGGATGGCGCGAGCGCGCCGCGTGCGGTGCGTGCCGTGCTTTCGGTGTTGCCGCTCGATACGTTCGTCGAAGATCCGGCAGGCCGCATGGAAGTAGTTGGCAATGCAACTACTTTGCCTGCTGTGCAACGCGAGGCGCAACGCGAAGTGGACGACGCAAAAGGGCGTGCACAGGCTTTCGCGCCGATCGAACGTTTTGCGTTCTACGAACGCGCCAAGAATGCGTATTGCGTGATAGCCACGGGCGAAGCGCGCGGTTATGGCTGCTTCATCTTCAAGAAGGGCGTGCAGCTCGCCGCCGACGCGTCTGAAGGAGAAGCGCGATGAGCGTGGTCATTCTCGGCATCTACGTCACCGACCTCGCGTTCCGTGCACAACGCATGCCCTTGCTTGGCGAAACCGTGGCAGGCTCGGCGTTTGCAATGGGTCCGGGTGGCAAGGGCTCAAATCAAGCCGTGGCGGCCGCGCGTGCGGGCGCCGACGTGATCTTCTGCACGCGCATTGGCAACGACGCGTTCGGCCAAATCGCACAGGCAACGTGGGCGGCTGAAGGCATCGCATCGCGTGCGACCGTGCTGGACGACATCGCCACGGGTGCCGCGCATATTTACGTCGACGAAAACACGGGCGGCAACGCGATCATCGTGGCGGCCGGCGCTGCGGGCACGCTTGGACCCGAAGACGTCGAAGCGATCGAAGCGGATATCGCGCGTGCATCCGTGTTCGTCACACAACTCGAACAGCCGCTGCCCGCTGCGCGTCGTGGTCTCGAACTCGCGCGCAAGCATGGCGTGACAACGGTGTTCAATCCCGCGCCGGCGCTTCCGCTCACCGACGACATCTATCCGCTCTGCGACTACATCACGCCCAATGAAACGGAAGCAACCGCGCTCACGGGCGTGGCGATCGAATCGGTCGATGACGCTCGCCGCGCAGCGGATGTCTTGCTCAAGAAGGGCGCGCGTGCGGTGATCGTCACGCTCGGAGAAAAGGGCGCATTGCTGCATACTTCGGGCGGCAAATCCGAACTCGTGCGGGCCTTCGACTGCGGCCGTGTAGTCGAGACCGCAGGCGCGGGCGATGGCTTCACAGGCGGCTTCGCAGCGGCGCTTGCACGCGGCGATTCGGCGCTGGCTGCCGTGCGCTTCGGTTGCGCGCTGGCGAGCCTTTCGGTGACGCGCGCGGGCACCGCTCCGTCGATGCCGCGTCTCGATGAAATCAACGCTGTGCTCGGCGAAAGGAGCGAGGTGCGATGAAGGGATCGAAGTGGCTCGCCGATCGCCAGCTGAACTTTCTGGTCGGCGTGAACTTGCTGGTCGTGATCATCGCGACATGGCTTTCCAAAGGACAGTTTCTCGACATCGACAATCTTCAGTCGATGGGCGGACAGTTGCCCGAACTCGGGCTGCTCGCACTCGGCATCATGCTGTCGATGGTGTCGGGCAATGGCGGGATCGACCTGTCCGGAGTGGGGCTCGCGAATCTGTCCGGCATGGTCGCGGCAATGTTGCTGCCGCAAATGGTCTCGGGCGACGATTCACCGGCGCTCTATACCGGCGTGTTCGTATGCATCGTCGTGGCAATGGGTGCGCTTGGCGGTATCCTAAATGGCGTGGTGATCGCGAAGCTGAGACTCACGCCCATTCTCTGCACGCTCGGCACGCAACTGCTATTCACGGGTATCGCGGTGGTGCTGAGTAACGGTGCTTCGGTGCGGGTGGAATATGTCGATCCGCTTTCCAACATCGGTAACGGCACCTTCCTGCAAGTACCCATATCGTTGTGGATTTTCGTCGCCGCCGTCTTGTTGCTCGGTTGGATATTGAAGCGCACGCCGTTCGGTCTGCGGCTGTATCTCATGGGCACGAATCCGAAGGCCGCGTTTTATGCGGGCATTCCGCGCACGCGCATGCTGATCGTCACGTATGGTCTTTGCGGCGTGCTTGCATCGCTTGCCGGACTCATCAGCGCGACGCATACGTCGAGCGCGAAATGGGATTACGGCAATTCGTATTTGCTGATCGCAATCCTCATCGCGGTCATGGGCGGCGTGAATCCCGCTGGCGGCTATGGACGTATAGTCTGCGTGTTTCTTGCCGCGACCGTCTTGCAGTTTCTGTCGAGCCTGTTCAATCTGCTCGGCGTGTCGCAATTCTTCGGTGACTGCGCGTGGGGTTTCTTGCTGCTTGCATCGCTTGCATTCGCAGGTGGCGAACGCGTGCGCGCAATCTTCGGTATAGGCGGCGCGAAGCCTTCCAGCAAGGTGCCGCATCCGCCCGCATCGACCGGACGTTGAAACGCTTTTATTTCCCCGTGATTCATAAAGAGACCAAGTGACAGAGGCAAAGGAGACAGCACTATGAAACTCAAGAAAATCACCACCGCGCTCACGGCAATCGCGCTTGCGGCAGGAGCCATTGCAGCCGCGCAAGCTGCGAACAACGAGACCATCGTGACGGTCGTTAAAGTGACCGGCATCAACTGGTTCAATCGCATGGACGAAGGCGTAAAGCAGTTCGGCAAGGACAATCCGAACATCTCCGTGTATCAGACAGGTCCGGGGCGTGCCGATGCCGCGCAACAGCTGAAGATCATCGAAGACTTGATCGCGAAGAAAGTCACGGCGATTGCAGTCGTGCCGTATGATCCGCCGACGCTCGAACCCGCGCTCAAGAAGGCGATGGATCGCGGCATCAAGGTCGTCACGCATGAAGCGGACAACGCGAAGAACACCATGGTGGATATCGAAGCGTTCGATAACACCGCCTACGGTGCGGGCTTGAACGAACGTCTTGCGAAGTGCATGGGAAGCCAGGGTAAGTGGGCCGTGCTGGTGGGCTCGCTCGGCAGCCGCTCGCAAGTGCAATGGGCCGATGGCGGTATCGGCAATGCAAAGGCCAAATATCCGAAAATGGATCTGGTCGAGCCGAAGCTTGAAACGAATAACGACGGCGAGCGTGCTTATCAGGTCGCGAAGGAAGTGCTGCGCAAGCATCCGGATCTGACGGGCTTTCAGGGCTCGTCGTCGCTGGATGTGATCGGCATTGGCCGTGCAGTGGAAGAAGCGGGCAAGGTCGGCAAGATCTGCGTGTATGGCACGGGCCTGCCGACTGAAGCAGGCAAGTTCCTCGAAAGCGGAGCGGTCAACGGCATCGCGTTCTGGGACCCGAAGCTCGCCGGTCTCGCAATGAACAAGGTCGCGCAGATGTTGGTGGAAGGCAAGACCATCGACAACGGTACGGACCTCGGCATTACCGGATACAACAAAGTCACCGTGAGCAAGGGCCCGGGCAAGGGTGTGATCGTGCGCGGTACCGGTTGGGTTGATGTCGACAAGACCAACTACAAGCAGTATCCGTTCTGATGTGACGTACGCGGCGCGTGGTTCATTGCCGCGCGCTGCCTGCTTTCTATAAGCCATGACCAAAGAGACACCGCTCCTCGAAGTCGTCGATATTCATAAGCGCTTCACAGGCGTTTATGCGCTGCGTGGCGTGAGCCTCTCGTTTGAACGCGGGCAGATCTATCATCTGCTCGGCGAGAACGGCTGCGGCAAGAGCACGCTCATCAAGATCATCTCGGGTGCGCAACCGCCCGATGAAGGCGAACTCGTGATCGAAGGCGTGAGACATGCGCGGCTATCGCCGCTCGAATCGCTTTCCGCGGGTATCGAGACCGTTTATCAAGACTTGTCGCTGCTGCCGAACATGAACGTGGCGGAGAACGTCGCGCTCACATCCGAGCTCGCCGAACACAACGGCAAGCTCGCGCGCACGTTCGATCGCCGCGCGCTTGCCGAAACCGCTGCACGGGCGCTGGAAGCCGTGGGCTTGCCGGGCGATACGGATTTTCAGAAGACCTTGATCGAGCAATTGCCGCTCGCCACGCGGCAGCTCGTGGCAATCGCACGCGCCATCGCCAGCGAAGCGAAGTTCGTCATCATGGACGAGCCCACCACGTCGCTCACGCAAAAGGAAGTGGACAATCTCATCGCCGTCCTCGCGCGTTTGCGTGCCGACGGCGTCGCCGTGCTGTTCGTGAGTCACAAGCTCGACGAGTGCTACGCAATCGGCGGCGAAGTGATCGTGCTGCGCGATGGCCAGAAGATGGCGCAAGGTCCTATCGAAAACTATACGAAGGCGCAGATCAGCGAGCTCATGACGGGCAAGCATCTTTCAACCGAGCGCTATCGCGCGCAAGGGGAAGAAGGCGCATCGCAGATCGTGCTCGACGTGCAGGCGCTCGGACGCAAAGGCCAGTTCGCCGATGTATCGTTCAAGCTGCACAAGGGCGAGATACTCGGTGTGACGGGGCTGCTCGATTCGGGCCGTAACGAACTCGCGCGTGCACTGGCAGGTGTCGCGCCCGCCGACATGGGCACGGTCACGCTCGACGGCATGCGCGTGCGCCTGCAAACGCCGGCGGATGCGAAGACGCAACGCATAGGCTATGTCCCGGAAGACCGCCTGAACGAAGGGCTTTTTCTCGACAAACCGATTCGCGATAACGTCGTGACCGCGATGATCTCGAGCTTGCGGGACCGCTTCGGTCAGATCGATCGCAAGCGCGCGCAGGAGCTTGCCGAGCGCACCGTGAAGGACTTGCAGATCGCCACGCCCGACGTCGACAAGCCCGTGCAATCTCTTTCGGGCGGCAATCAGCAACGCGTGTTGATCGGGCGGTGGCTTGCCATCGATCCGCGCGTGCTGATCCTGCACGGGCCGACTGTCGGTGTCGACGTGGGATCGAAGGACATCATTTACCGCATCATGCAGCGGCTTTCCAAGGAGGGCATCGGCATCATTTTGATCAGCGACGACTTGCCCGAACTGCTGCAAAACTGCGACCGTATCTTGATGATGAAGAAGGGCCGGATCTCGAGCGAGTATCGCGCGGATCGTCTGAGCGAGGCTGAGCTTTATCACGCGTTACTTTCAGAGGCAGCATGAGTATGAGCGAATCCATCCGCCGCACGGGAAGCGAGCCGGTTCCGCAAGCCGTGAGCGACGTCGCGCCGCGCGTGCGCAAGGGCAGTCTTTATGCGCGGCTGATGCGCAATCCCGAGTGGTTCACCCTAGGTCTGATTCTCGTGACGTGTCTGATCGTGGGTGGCCTGAACCCGCGGTTCTTCCAATTCGCCACGTTGTTCGACTTGTTGCATTCGGCGACCACCGTATCGCTCTTTGCGCTGGGTACGCTCGTCGTGCTGGCTTCGGGCGGTATCGACGTGTCGTTCACGGCAATAGCGGCACTCACGATGTATTCGATCACCAAGGCCGTCTTCGCATGGTGGCCGGAGTGTCCGTTCGCGTTGATACTGATTGCGGGCGCGCTGGGCGGCGTCGTGCTTGGCATCATCAATGGCATGCTCGTGCATCGGTTGAAGGCGCCTTCGCTGATCGTAACGATCGGCACGCAGTATTTGTATCGCGGCTTGTTGCTGACTTTCGTGGGCACGCAGTTCTTCATGAACATTCCGCACAGCATGGATACGTTCGGACGCCTGCCGCTCTTCTTCTATCACACGTCCGATGGTTTGCGTGCTGTGTTGCCGGTCTCCGTGCTCGCGCTCGTGATCGCGGCGCTCGTCACATGGTGGCTGCTCAATCGCACGATGATGGGCCGCGGCGTCTATGCGATGGGCGGCAGTCTCACCATCGCCGAACGGCTCGGTTACAACCTGCGCGCGATCCATCTGTTCGTGTTCGGCTATACGGGATTGCTTGCGGGCGTCGCGGGCATCCTGCATGTATCGACCAACCGGCTTGCCAATCCTTTCGACTTGGTCGGCACGGAACTTGATGTGATCGCCGCCGTGATTTTGGGCGGCGCACGCATAACCGGTGGTACGGGAACGGTGGTGGGCACGTTGCTCGGCGTCGTGCTCGTGACGCTCATCAACAGCGTGCTGATTCTGGTGGGCGTGCCGAGCACTTGGCAGAAGGTGATCATCGGCGCATTCATTCTCGTCGCAGGGACGTTGTTCGCGCTCGGACGACGGCAGTAGTGGGTTGGTCGTTCAGAAGCCGCAGAGAGCCCGCATAGCGTTATGCGGGCTTTTTTATGCGTGCTTGCGTCTGCGCTGCCCTTCCTCGGTGATGACCGAGTCGAACTCGGAAATCTGCGAGAAGCGCACGGCCTTGACCTTGCCGAGCTTGCTTGCATCGACGACGAGATGGCGCTCCACCGCGCTTGCCATGGCCGCCTGCTTGATGGCCACTTCGTGAAAGTTCCAGCACGTCACACCGCGCGCTTCATCCACGCCACCCGCCGACATGAACGCCTTGTTGATGCCCATGCGCCTCAGCGTCTCGACGCTTTCATCGCTCGCAAACGATTCGGATGACGGCACATAGACGCCGCCAAGAAGGATCAGCCGGACATTGGGCTTGCGGCGCAGAATCTCGGCTACGTTGAGCGAATAGCACACGACGGTGAGATGCATGTCCGTGGGAATCTGCCGCGCGAGCGTGGTGAGTGTGGTGCCGCAATCGATGAAGATGGTCTCGCTATCGGTAAGCAGATGCGCGGCATGGCTCGATGCAATCGCCTTGGCCTGAGCGAAGTGGTCCTTTTCTTCCTCGATGGTATAGCCTGCTGCATTGGGCAAATCCGCCGCGCTGACGATATAGCCGCCGAGGTAAGTGAATTGACCGGGATGCGCTGCGATATCGCGGCGAACGGTCATCTCGGAGACGCCGAGCAAGGCGGCTGCATCGCGCAAGCGCATCACGTTCTGCTTTTCGAGCGCGCTTGAAAGCACGCGCAGGCGTTCGGGTTTGGCCATCGGCTTACGGCTATTTCGCGGTGTTAGGTTTTAGTCGTGGGTTGAAAGGATTATAACAATGCGGACCGGCGTGTGAACGCTGGCGCGGGTAAGTACGGGGTCGTCCATATGGCCAAGCAGTCGAGCGAGCGTTAATTATCGGGCGCTCTACGCTATATTCTTGCTCCTCCAAGCACTGACCAAACCGCAATGTCCGAACCGCTCTCCGAAGACGCACGACTGGCCGCCGCCATTGACCGCCTGAAAGTCGAATTCCCGAAAACGCGCGAGCTCTACCGGGAAGTCTGCACGCTCCTGTTCTTTCGATTCGGCGTGCCGCCAACGGCCAATCGCCTTTACAGCCTGGTTCGGCGCGGCACCATGAGCACGCCGGCATCGGTGCTGGGCGAGTTCTGGGCCGAGTTGCGAGAGAAGAGCCGGGTACGCATCGAGCATCCGGACCTGCCGCCGGATTTGAGCGATGCCGCTGGCGAACTCATCGGCACGCTTTGGACGCGCGCAACTACATCGGCACAGGCCGAACTCAACACGCAACGCGAAGAGCTTGACGCGCAACGCACCGAGGCCGAGCAGAAGGTAGTTGCGGCGCGCGAGGAACTGGGGCGCATGGAAACGACGCTGGAACAGCGCACGGTTGCATTGTCGGCCGCACAGGCGGAGATTCGCGAGTTGGAGCGGCAACGCGCCGAAGACGCGGCCACGCGAAAGGCAGTCGATGCCGAAATCAAACGGCTCAACGACGAAGCAAGCGCACGCGCCCGAGAACTGGACAAGGTGCGCGAAGGCTTTTCGCGCGATCTCGAGAAGCTGCGCGAAACGGCGAGCCGCGCCGAGGAGCGTTTGAGAGCATCGGAGAAACGCGCGCTGCTCGAAATCGATCGCGAACGCAGCGCCACCGCCAAGCTTCAAAAGGAACTGGCCGAGGCGGTCAAACGGGCCGACAAGCGCGATGTGGACCATCGCCGTGCCGTCGATGTCTTGCAAGCGCAAGTTGGCGACGGCCGTCATCATGCCGGCGTGCTCCAAGGCAAACTGGCAGCGCTGGAAACGGCGCATGCGTCGTTGAAAGACGAGCTCAAGTCGATGCGTGATATCGATAAGACGACGCCCAAGCGTACGACGCGTAAGCCCGCGGTTAAAAAGACCGTCGCGGCACGCAAGAAAGGCGGCTAAAGCCTTCAGTGCGCGTCGTGAGTCAGCTCCCGCCAATCCGATGCCAACGCAAGGAGGGTGTCTGCGCGCATCCGCATGAACAACAATGGCTTCCATCGCAAACGTTTCGGGAGCCAGCATGTCAGCACGCATTCAAGCCTCTTCCGTCGACGCATACGCCACGCGTGGGAGCTAGCCGTGACTACCGCCACCTGGCTTGCCTTCTCCATTGCAACGCTCGCCGCCACGGGCTCCCCGGGCCCCAATGCCATGCTCGTCGTGCGCAATACCGTGCGTCACGGACTGTATGCCGCGCTCTTCACGGTCTCGGGCAATCTGTGTTCGCGCTTCGTCATGGCAAGCGGCGTCATGCTCGGCTTGAGCGCCTTGCTCAACGCATCGCCGTGGCTTGTCATCGGTCTGCGGCTAGCGGGCGCGCTCTATCTAATCTGGCTCGGCATACGCGCCATGCGTGGACAAGGCCCACAAGCCGCGGTCACGCATGTGACGCCGCACGTCAGGCAGCCTTGTCTGCGCATCTTTCTTGAGGCCGCTACGGTATCGCTCGTCAATCCGAACACGCTCGGCTTCTTCGCGGCCGCCGTGCCACAGCTAGTCGATCTGCATACGCCGATACTGCCGCAACTCGCCACGCTCATCGCGATCGATACAACCGTGGTGCTCACTGTGATGTCGACTTACGCGTTCGTCACGCATGCCGTGCATCGGCGTATCACGAGCCACAGCCGTCTCATGATGATTCGGCGCGGCGGCGGTGCTGCGTTGGTTATCGTCGGACTCACGATGCTGCCGCTTCGTTGATACGCACAATCTCGCATCGAAACCCGTTAAGCAAAGCCGACGACCGTTTCGATTCGCAACGTTAAGAATCTTTACGGTCAGCCCTTTCGACCATTCAGCGATTTGCGGCGAGTCCCGCCAGCCGGGGCTTTCGCATGATTGGCCCAGCCCTTGCATTGATAGCTCCGATAACAAACCGGAGCCGTCCATGATCGAAGCAGGCCGAACCGCCACGCTCACGCATACCGTCTCATCCGCCGATCTCGCCTCTGCTCACGCGCATGAAGCGGATGAGCGCTATCCCGACGTGCTATCCACGCCCGCATTGTTGTCCCTTATCGAGCGCGCCTGCGCGGAACTCATGCGCGACTCCCTGCGCGACGGGCAGCTCTCCGTGGGCGTCACCACGCATCTCAATCATCTCGCACCGACACCACATGGCGCCGATGTCTCCGCCACCGCGACGTTTCGTGCAATCGAAGGCGCGCTGTACTGGTTCGACGTTGTCGCAGCCGATAACGGCGGCCCCGTCGGCAGCGCGAGCCATGCACGGGCCATCGTCGAGAGATGCGTCATCGAGGCGCGCGCCGCGAAGCGCCGTTCGTCATGAGCGTGCCCGCCATAACGAAGAATTCGCGGCAAAGGCCGCTCAACCGAGGAAAGACATGGACGTGGCTGTGACTGCCCAAACGCATGGCGTGTACTTCGACGAAGCCATCGAAACGCTGCCGTCAGCCGGCGTGCGTCGTCATCAGGACGCGCTCTGGTCGACGCAATGGACGTATCTGCGTGCAATGTCGGCGTTCTATCGTTCGAAGCTTGCACGCTGGATCGAACGCGACGACATCACGCTCGATTCGCTGCAGGACCTGCCCTTCACGGAGAAGGACGAGTTGCGCGTGAGTCAGGAGGGTGCGTCGCCATTCGGCGATTACGTGGCCTGCGCGGAAAGCGCCATTGCGCGCTTGCATCGCACGTCGGGCACGACCGGGCGCCCTTTGATTCTCGCGAACAGCACACGCGATGCATTGGACATTGCACGCGTCGGCGCACGCTCGATGTGGGCGGCGGGTCTGCGCCCCGATGATCGCGTGATCCACTGTCTCAACTATTGCATGTGGACCGGCGGCTTCACCGATCACACCATTCTCGAAGCCACTGGCGCGACGGTGGCGCCGTTCGGCGTCGGCAACACGCGGATGTTGATCGACTCCATTCTGAGTCTTGGCATCAACGCGATTTCTTGTACGCCTTCGTATCCGGCGCTTATCGAGCAAGTGTTGCGCGAAACAGGCGGACCTACACCGCGCGAACTCGGCCTGAAGCTCGGACTGTTCGGTGGCGAAGCAGGTCTCGACAACCCCGAGTTACGCGCGACGATGGAAGACAAGTGGGGCTTCAAGGTGCGCAATGCGAACTTCGGCTTATCGGAAGTTCTGAGCATTCTTGGCGGACAGACGGACTGGACCAACGACCTCTTGTTTCATGCGGCGGATGTCGTGTTCGCGGAGATCATCGATCCGGAGACACTCGCGCGTTTGTCCATGGAAGAGGGCGTCACGGGCGAGCTCGTGTGCACGCATTTGCGCAAGCAATGTCAGCCACTCGTGCGTTATCGCACCCGCGACGTGGTGACGGTGACTGCCGTCGATGCCGGCGAGGATGGACGCACGGCATGGCGTTTTCGCGTGACGGGTCGCACCGACGACATGTTCAACGTGCGCGGCATCAACGTCTTTCCGGGTGCCGTCCGGCTCGCTGTGGAAGCGCTGCCGCAATGGGCCTCGGGACAGTTTCGCATCGTGCTCAAGGGCGATGGCCCTTACGACCGCATTGCGATGACTGTGGAAGCGGCGAGCGGTCTCGATATCGCTCGCTGGGGCGATGCCGCGCATCACATCGAGGCGGCCGTACGCAATCGCATAGGCGCGAGCGCAACGGTCACGATGGTGCCATTCGAACATTTTCCGCGTACCGAAGGCAAGACGCGCTGGATCGACAAGGAGCTCGCATGAGCGACGTAACGCTACACATGCAAGGACCGCTTGCCATCGTCACGTTAAATCGACCAGAGCGCATGAACGCAATCGGCGGTGCATTGCTCGACGATCTGCACGACGCGCTGCAAGGCGCGCTCGGCGATGCATCATGCCGCGTCATCGTGCTCACCGGTGCGGGACACGCGTTTTGCGCGGGCGACGACCTCAAGGAGTTCGACGCCCAAAGCGAAAGCGATGAAAGTATCCGCAGTCATATCGGGCGCATTCAGCGCATCACACGCGATCTGATGTTCGGTGCCAAGCCCGTGGTCGGCGCGGTGCATGGTTATGCCGTCGGCGGCGGCTTCGAGTGGATGCTCAATTGCGACATCGTGGTCGCATCGGACGATCTCGTGTGCTTCTTTCCCGAGATGGAGTGGGGACAATTCGTAACGGGCGGCGTCACGCATCTGCTGCCTCAGGCGATAGGGCATCAACGCGCGATGGAGCTTTGGTTGCTCGGCGAAAGGCAGAGCGCGCAGACGCTGCTATCGATGGGTTTGGTCAATCGCGTGGTTCCGCGCGATGCCGTACTGGAAACCGCGCTCGAACTTGCAGCACGTATCGCACAACGCTCATCGACGTCCGTATCGAAGCTAAAGAAACTGGTGACGAGCGACCTGTCGGGCTTGCTGGCTCGCAGTCTCGAACTCGAGAGTGCCGTCACCATCGAGGCATTCGCGCTGCCGGATGCCGCCGAGCGCGTGAAGGCCTTCGCGAACAGGAAGACGTCGCAATGAGTCCCAAAGCCCTTACGTTCGATTACTTCGGCACGCTCGTCGATGTGGATCAAGGCGGCACGCTCGGCATGGCGGAAGTCCTGCGGCGCATCTCGGTCGAGGCAGACGAACCTGTCTCCCAGATCTATCTCGATTGGGACATCCGCAACGTGCGTCTTTATCGAGGCCAGGCCTACGCGCGCTATCGCGATGTTGCGCAACAAGCACTCGCCGATTGCCTCGATACGCACTGGCCCGGCGCGCGTAAAGGCCATGCGATGGAAACGCTGAACGACGTGTTCCTCTCGCATCTGGTCGAAGCATCGCCGGCACACGCCGATGCTGAGCCGTTCCTCGATTGGGCTGCGGCGCGCTATCCGCTCATGCCGATCACCAACATGGACAGCGATCTATGGCGGCGCACGCGGCTCACACGCTATTTCGAGCATGTGACGACAGCGGAGATGGCGCAGGCCTACAAGCCATCGCAGGCGATCTTTGCGCTCGCGCTCGACCGCCTGGCGGTAAACGCGCACGACGTGCTGCATTGTTCGCTCGCGAGCTGGGCCGATATCGACGGAGCAAAGCCTCTTGGTATGGCGGTGGCCTGGATCAATCGCACGCGAGAGACGCTCGGAACGTGGCAGCCACGTCCCGATTTCGAATTCGACACGCTGTCGCCGGTACGGGACGTTCTTGAAGGTCTGTCATTGACTGCGACTGGGGAAACGATATGAAACGATTCAACTTGGCGATGGCGTTCATGGCATGCGCATTGACAGTGGTCGGCGCAACGCGCGCGGCATACGCGCAGGAAGTGATTAAGATCGGTGTGGCAGGGCCGCTCACCGGCAGCGCGGCGCAAAGCGGCAAGGACGATGAGCGCGGTGTACGGCTTGCCATCGACGAACTCAATGCGAAGGCTTTCACAATTGCAGGCAAGCCCGTGCGCTTCGAACTGATCTCGATGGACGACCAGGGCGATCCGAAAGTAGGCGTGAGCGTAGCGCAAAAGCTCGTGGACGATGGCGTATCCGCCGTCATTGGCCATTACAACTCGGGCGTGAGCATTCCCGCCGCGCGCATCTACAACGATGCGCACGTGGTGATGATGACCGGCGCGTCATCGAACCCGCAACTCACGCACCTCGGCTATCCCTATGTCTTCCGGCTCGCGACCAACGACAACGTCATGGGTGGCCGCATGGCGCTTTATTCGGCGAAAGTGTTGAATGCACAACGCGCCGCGGTAATCGATGACCGCACCGCTTATGGCGTTGGCGTCGCCGATGTATTCGTCGACAGCGCAAAGAAGGCGGGCTTGCAGGTCGTCGCGCGTGAATACAGCACGGACAAGGCAACCGACTTCAAGGCCATTCTCACGCAGATCAAGTCGCGTAATCCGCAGGTCGTGTTTTATGGCGGCTACTATGCGCAGGCCGCGACGCTTGCGCGGCAGATGGGCGAACTCGGCATCAACGCAACGCTCGTAGGCGGCGACGGTATTTGCTCGCCTGAATTCGACAAGCTATCGGCCGGAGCCGCCGACAAGCGCATGTTCTGTGCGCAAGGCGGCGCGCCGCTCGACTCGTTACCGGACGGCAAGACCTTTCGCACGAAGTTCAAGAGTGCGTTCAGCGCCGATGTCGATACCTATGCGCCCGCGTTCTATGCCGCAACGCTCGTCGTCGCGGACGCGATGCAGAAAACGGGATCGTCGAAGCCCGAGGTATACGTCAAAGCGCTGCGCGAGCAGGCGTTCACGAGCATTCTCGGCCCCGTGCGCTTCGATGCAAACGGCGATTGGGTCGATGCGCCGGTCACGGTGTATCAGTTGAACAGCGGCGCGCTCACTGCGATTGCGCAGAAGGATTGACGCGTCCGCTCTGAAAAATCGCAGTGCGGCGGCGGGATTTTGAACTGCTATATTCGATGACGTTGCCCGACCGCTTGCAGGAAGACATGGCCACCGTCGCGCTCGATCCCGATACCGTCACGCTCGAAGGGGCACTCGCCAGCACGAGATGGACGAGCGCGCGCGTGCTTGCCGCAAACGAAGCACGGGTATGCCTGTTCACGCTGGATCGCGCGGGGCACGTGCTGGAAAGCATCGACGAATTCACGAAAGCGGACGCGGCGACACGCGATACGTTCTTTGCGCATTGTCCGTCCGCGCAGCTTGCCGCGTTGGCGGAAGCGGCCACGTCGATGTCGGATGGACGCTGCGTGATGCTGACGCTCGCGGGACACGCCGCATCGTTTGCGCAAGCGTTCGCGCTGCGAGTCGAGACGCATGGGCGACGTGTTTTCCTCGTTGCATTGCGTGTGCTTGACGCAAGCGGCAACGGCAAGGGCTTGCCTGCAAGCCTCATCACGCTGCTGGGTGCAACGCTCGACGTGCTTCTCCAAAGCGCCTTTGATCTCGCCGTGTACGACACGCTCGTCGAAGAGCAACGCGCGATCATCGACCATATCGGCGATGGCTTGATGGTGATCGGGCAGGGCCATGTGCTACGCCACGTCAACTCGGTGGCGGGGCGTATTCTCGGCATCGATCCGAAAGCGAGTATCGGCAAGACGCTCAACGAGGTGATCGACTTCGAGCCGATTATTGGCCCGATCTTTCGCACCGGCGTGGGCTATGTGGATCGCGAGTTGATCATCGACTCTCCAGCGCGCCATCTTCATCTACTGGATACGGCTATTCCCATCAAGAACCGCTGCGGGGAAGTGGTGTCTGTCGTCAACACGTTCCGTGAGATGCGTCGTGTGCGGAAGATGGCGGGACGCTATGCGGGCAACCATGCGCGCTTTACCTTCGACAGCGTGATCGGTTCGAGTGCCGCTTTGAAGCGCGCGCTCGATGCGGCGAAGAAGGCGGCGCGCGGCGCGTCCAACGTCCTACTCTCGGGCGAAAGCGGTGTCGGCAAGGAGGTTTTCGCGCAGGCCATTCACAATGCGAGTGTGCGCAGCACGCTGCCGTTCATCGCAATCAATTGCGCGGCGCTTCCTCATGCGCTCATCGAGAGCGAACTCTTCGGACATGCGCCTGGCAGCTTCACGGGCGCGGCGCGAGATGGTCGTCCAGGCAAGTTCGAATCCGCCGATGGCGGCACGGTATTCCTCGACGAGATTTCGGAGTTGCCTATCGACGTGCAGGCGAAACTGCTTCGCGTGTTGCAGGAACGCGAGGTCACGCGTATTGGCGATACACGCGGCATTCCGGTGGACGTTCGCATCGTCTGCGCGAGCAACCGTGATCTTGCGGCCATGGTGCGGGAAAAAACCTTCCGCGAAGACCTGTTTTATCGATGCAACGTAATCGAGATCACGATTGCGCCGTTGCGCGAGCGGCGCGAAGACATCGCGGCAATGACGGCATTCTTCCTCGAACGATACTGCACGCGGATGCACAAGCCGACGCCCTCGCTCTCGAAGCACGCGCTGCAACAGCTCGAAGTTCACGGTTGGCCCGGTAACGTGCGCGAGCTGGAAAATCTCGTCGAGAAGATGGTGAATTTGAACGAAGGCGATTGCATTGCGGATGTATCGCCGTTTTTGCGCAGTACGACGAGCGCGCAGCCAGGCAGCGATACGCGCAACGCTTCACGTCAAGAGCCAGTGTCGCTTCAGGAGGCCGAGCGCATTGCGATCGAGAATGCGCTCGAAGCATGTCGCTTCAATGTTACGACCTGCGCGAAGTTGCTGCGCGTATCGAAGCCCGCGCTTTACGCGAAGATGAAGCGGCACGGCATTCGTATCGAGCGGTCGCTTCGACAGCCGTTCTAGAATCTCGTTTCCAAAAGCCACCCTATGTTCCTGAGGTTCGCCTCGATTTGCTCGAGAGCGAATAACAGCGTAGCCAGCGCCTGCAGTTGTTGCGACGCCTCATCACGACGTTCGGCGGCCTCTACGAAGCGCGCTTTGACGGATGCGGATGCATCGCCGAGCGGCTTTAGAAAATGCTCGCTGGGTGGAAGCGCGGCGCCGTCGCGCAGGTACGCGGCGAGTTGCTCCAAGTAGCCGCTCGCGCATTCGCCTACAGCGTTGACGCTTTCGCGCAGCAGCTTGCGCTCATCTTCGGGAAGCACCTTGCATTGCGATTCCCCAACACGATCGAGCAGTACCAGCCCATGCCACAAGGTTTCGAACGCTGTCAGCGCCGCACTAAGCGTCGGTCCTGCACGAAAGCGCGCCTTGACGCGAGCATCGCTACTGACCGCGCGAGCGTCCACGAGATGACGTAAAAAGCGCTCATGCAAGGCGTCGACGGATGCGCGGTTCTCTACGGCGCTCAAGATCGGCAAGGCATGCAGCAATGCGCGGCAATCGTCGATGAGATCCCCCATGATGCCGAACGCACGCGAGCGCGCCAGTTGTGGCCAGACGCTCACCGATACCACGATGCCGATGGCAGATCCCAACACGATGGCCTCCGCACGCGACATGGCGCCCGCGAAGCCTGCCGAAGGCTCGAGCGCGATTGCGGCAGCGACCACGATGCTGTAATTGGTCGTCGGGAAGATCGACGACATCAGGCATGTTGCGAGCGTGGCGACGCCTAACCGCAGTATCGCGTCGCCGGCATCCGGGAAGACATGCAGGGTCGCCAGGCCGACAACCGTACCGGCCACCGCGCCAATCATCTGACCGATGCCATGTTTGAGACTGCGGTCGAAATTAGCCTGAAGGGTGAACAGACTAGAGAAGACGGCCCAAGTCAAGCTCGTCGAGCCCATCAGCTTCATGCACGCATAAGCGAGCGCGCTTGCAATCAGAGACTGGAGACAGATGCGCAATGCATCGAACCGATCAATGCGTCGGTAACGATTCGATAGGGCGGTCACTTAGGGGCGTGAGGGCTTCGATTGAACGAAATGCGGGTTTGCCATACGGAGGAGCGCTTTATTTCTCATGCAGCGCTTGAGCTAAGAAAAAAATAGAAGCGGAAAAAACCGCGTTTATGAAGGCAGATTTTGGCGTACGCACGTTCGTATAAACAGTCGAATCTCGGGTAAATTTTTTGACGCGATGATTCCACGATATGAGAGTTCACGCCTGAGGCCACCGTCCGACATGGCCTTACGCCCAATAAATTCACAAAAGGTAAGATCTACTTAGCAACAATGACATCAAAATAAAAAAGGTACAATTTGCCCTTAAGCGGCGATTGACTAGCGTCATTTGTTCCGCTCAGACTAATTCGAACAGCCCTTTTCTTGCTTTTCTTCCAGAAAGTACCGAACGAGGGTTCACGAGGCGTGTCATTTTAGGTAATATCCTCTTATCGTATGACCTCTAAGGCAAGCGTTTGCGCTCCACAAGGTGCGTATCTGCCATGTCTTCTGCAAATCGCGGAACCACTGTGTCTCTCGGAGTCGTCAGAAGTTCCTTAGTTTTTTGATGCAGCAAGGGTTAGTCACCGCGCAACGGCCGTTATTTCCGGCATCGCGCATCGGTGATCACCATCCTTAGAGCTTCCAAGGTCGACACGCTGCCAAATAGCGCAAGTACCTTGGTTCATCCGTTAGCAGTCCTCTTTAAAGGGGGCACGAAGACATCCATCTCTAACCTCAGGGAGTTTTCCGCCCGACTTGGCGGAAGTGCGAAACGATGATTAATCGACGGAAATTTCTAGCTAGCATGACCGCGCTGCCCGGAACCTATATGCTGTCCGCTTGTGGTGGCGGAGGCGTGGGCGAACTGCCGGAGTCGTCGGCAAAGGCTTCGGATGACTCCGCCTTGCCGGATTCGACTGCCAAGGCAGCAGCGAACGCGTCAGCGGATGGCACGACCATCCCTAACGGAACGTCGATCATCGATAAGACGGGAGCCGTGTGGACGCTCTCAGGCGGTATGGTCTACAAGAACAAGACCTCTGTGTCGATTGCAAACGTCGTCATGCTCCTTTGGTCGGGCGGCAAGATCTACCAGAAAAACAAGAGCAATCAGTTCTATGTCTGGTCGAACAAGTGGCTCGCATGTAACGACCCGCGCGTCGACGTCGCCGCACCGGCAGGCACCTTCTTCGGCATGAATGGTCACTGGGACTACCGCTACACGCCCGCCGAGACCATCTCTATTCTGAAGGCCTTGGGCTGTACCATGTATCGCCTCGGCAGTAACGGCACCACGCAGCAGAACAACGCCGTAGCCAAAATGGCTTCGGCCATGAATGGGACCGGTATCAAAATCCTCGCGCTCGTTCAGCAAGGCTTGACCGACGCTTCGGGCAATCTGTTCGGTAGCGAGGCAGCGGCTTACGCTACGGCCTACAACACCGGCATGACTGTGGCCGCCGCGCTCAAGCCGCACGGTGTGACCATGTACGAGTGTGGCAACGAACTCACCCGTCGCTCGCAGACCGTGCTGCATTCGAACCGTGCGGGTACGGACGTAGTGGATTTCAACAACGCGAACTGGCCCGTCATGCGCGGCGTCATGCGGGGCCTGATGGCTGGTGTGAAGGCCATTCAGCCGGACGCGAAGTGCGGCATCAACTTCTGCGTGGCGGACATCGGTGCATCGGATGCACTTTGGGACGGCATGCAGCCCGACGGTACGAGCGGGCATCCCAAGGTTCGCTGGGACATTACGACATGGCACAACTACGAGGTGTACGGCGACTTGTTTGACATCGGTTCGGACGGCGCGGGACCTCACTTCGATTTACCGCAGTACTGCAAGGCACGCTACGGTGTTCCTTTCATGATCACCGAGTGGAACGCGAATCCCGAGCAGACCGATGCTTACCGCGCCACGTTTGTCCAGTCGCGCTTGCAGTCGTTCTACAACGCACGCAAGACGCACAACATCCAGTCGACCATGTACTACGTGCTCGATAGCGGCGATCACACCTTTGGCATCATGACCAACGGCGTGCCTATCAACCCGGTGTACTCGAGCTACACCAACTTCGCCCGAGCGCGCTCTGGTGCTTGATTGCCCGCGCTAGTGACCGGAAACACAGTGGTCGAGTTCACTGTGGTTCCGGCCGGACGGCGAGCGCGCTTCTGACCGGCGCTCTCGCCGTGCGCGAGCGAAGAAAGCGCATAGAAAGTCCGCGAGACGACACCACGAGAGACAGCACAAGCGCCAGCGGTAACACGTTGGATGGCGACGTCAAGCGGTGTTCCGTGGCCGCCATGACCATCAGGCAGACCGAAGAAAGCTCCACGAAGCGAAGTGCAACGAAGTCGCGCGAGCCTCTCAAGAGCAACGATTCCTGTGCCTTCCGCTGACACCAACCCGTCAGTCTCCAGTAGAACGACAACATCAACACCAGTCCAACGATCCCGAGTTCCGCGAGGAAGTTGAGGTACGAGTTGTGCGCATGCGAGTCGCTATGATGCGTGGTGATCCGCAGCGGTTGGGCGAATAGGTGAAAGTAATTGATGTATGAGGCTATTCGATCATCGAACGATCCAAAGCCCATTCCCACGATAGGACTCTGCTCGAAGTACGCCAGCGCACGAGGCCATAACCATTCATAGCGGATGTTAAGATTCGCCACTTTCTCGTCGGGATCGCTGATCGCGAACGTGTAGCCCATGTAATTGATGTGCGGTAACGTATGCCACTGCGCCACCGCTAGCGACGCCAGGATCATCCCTGCGATCATGGTCGCCAGCACCCAGCGTTTGCGACCCAGCACAATGTAAGGCACGATCATCACGATGCCGAGCAACGAGCCGCGGCTGTAAGTCGACCAAAGCATCAAGAAGTTCGCGCCCATGAGCGCAAGCATTGGCTTGCTGGGTTTATGCATGTAGTTTGCAATGCCCAGGCAAAGCAGCATGGCAAGGAAGCCGCCCGCCGCATTTCGTGCGATGAACAAGCTCCCGTAGCTATCGCTCGGATGCTTGAGAATCGAGAGCAGTCCGGCGTGTGCCAGATAATAAGCGTAAAGCGGAGCGTTGACGCAGACCGCGAAGATATAGAAGCGGCGTAGAAGCTTGTTCAGATCGAGGTCGTGCGTGTATAAGAAGCCTGCGAGTATCGGCGCGTAAGAGATGTAAAAGTTGCCATCGCGACGATAGAATTCGAAATCGACGAGAGAAGCGGGATCATAAAATATGGTCGATATCGTCGCGAACGCGGCAAAGGCCACGAGCGGCGTGACGAACGAAGGGTAAGAGCGTCCGAAGAAACGCCACCCGTAAAGAAGGATCGGCAGAAATCCTATCGCGCTTAACGGCACGAAGTTCGTCACTGTCAGCAACAACGCAATCAGCGTTATGTAGACCATGCTGAGTCCCCTTGATTTAATGCTTGAGCTCAGGCCTTACGCCGCAGAACAAGATAGCTGAGATGCTTTTTTTCGCCGGTGCCGAGTGCGGCAGGCGTAGAAAAGCTCACGTTGATCTGACTGCCCTGACGCTTTTCGACCTGAGCCGTCGACACGGCGCCGGTAACCGCATCTACCAGCGATGCATCCAATCCGCCGCTTGCAAGCTTGCCACCATCGCTCAACTGTACGGTCGATTGTCCTGGGGAAGAGCCCACCAGGAGGATCAGATCGTTGTCCGAGTACAGCGCCTGAGGACTCTTGTCGTCGCTTGCCGTGACTTGGCCTGTATAGGGCGAAAGCGTGCCGCGAAGCGTCGAGCAGAGAACGATCAATGTGCGGCCGGGGACGTTATAGGTACGTGGCGTGCCACGCTTGGTGAGTCGGAATGGATCGTAGCCGTCCCAGTGATAAATCATCGAGACATATTTGTTCGGATCGTCCCACCCGCGCTTAAGCGCCCATACCGCGAAGGAAAAAAAATACTGAGGCAGGTAATGTGGATCGATCATGTAGCGGTCGCCGATCTCCGTCTGCCAGATGCCTCGGACCGTCCCAGGCTGCACGTAACGCGAGTAAAGGCTGTCCAGATCCTTGACGCTCATGTAGTGAGTGTCGAGATAATCGACATTGTCGATCATGCGAGTCTGGTAAGTGCCGCTGCGATATTCGAGCCACTTCACGTACGAATCCACGCCGCCTTGATCGGGCCAGCCGCCATAAACAACATAGCCTTTGTACTTCCTAATGATGGCTGCCGCCGGGAGATGGATCTTGTCTACATAGTCCTGCATGGCGCTGTCATAGCTGGACGAGAGCTTACGGTCCTTGTTATATCCCGATCCGTGCCAGAAAGTCGCCTGCGGCGATCCCCCCGACAAGCGCCCGGCCGCTTCATTCCAGATCTGGAAATACTTCACGTTGTACGGAGGCGCGCTGTACTTGCTAACGGCCGCTTCGACATATTTCTGCCAATAGCTCACGTCCTTAGGCGCGGATTTCGAATCGCCGTCAACGCTCGCGTTCCACTTCGGCGTATAGCCAAGATAGAGCAGCGTATGCACGCCGTTTTGATTGTTCCTTAAAATGCAGCTCGACAAGTCCACGTCGAAACCCGGACTCGTCTTCGAGACGTTCATCGCGTCGCTTGAAGAATTCGGCTGACCAGGTCCCACCGAGTCACGGCCCCAAGTCAATCCCATTTCGCGCCACATACAGATGTCGGTAGGCGTCTGAGGAAAACCATTCGAGCCGATGAGGTCCGTAATGCGTCGCGGTCCGGTGCTAAGGGCTGGACAATTGCCTTGCGCTTGTGAATTCAACGCGTGAACGCTTAGCGCCGGCGCTGCGCTAAGGCACGCCAGTCGCAAAAGCGTGCGTCGCTTTTCAAATAGCTTGGAAAATGCGCTTTCTGGGATCGAAGGATCGTTAGTCAAGGTATTCAGGCAAAGAGACTGTAATGCCGCGGGCAAGCCGCGCAAGGCAGCGACGAATGCTAGTCGCTAAGGCGGCTAGCATTCGCTGCAAGAAGAAACGCGATGTGCTTCGCTGCTTAGCCCGGTTGTGCCGCCGCCGCGGTGTCCGCCATGATGTAGCTATAGCTCTTGTCGCTACGGCGTATCGGAATAGCGTTGAAGACCGCGCCGAGCACGCGCGCGTCGGATCTCTCAAGCTTCTTGACCGTCTCCGAAATTTCCTTCTCACTCTGCAAGCCCGAACGCAGCACGAGTAAAGTGGCGTCGGCCTTGGTTGCAACGATAGAAGCGTCGCCCACCGCGAGCATCGGTGGCGTGTCGATGACGATCACGTCAAAGAGCGGTCTCAAGTCCCTCAATACATCATCGAACGATGTCTTCATCAAGAGCATGGCCGGATTTGCGCCGCGCGATCCGCATGACATGAATGAAAGGCCATCCACGCCTACAGAACGTACGACCGAGTGTAGATCACGATCGCCGCGCAGTACTTCATGTAGGCCGCCAGCGTTGCCTTGACCGAATAGCGATGCAAGACGTCCACGACGCATGTCGCCATCGATGAGAAGCACGCGATGACCGATCTCCGCAAGCACTGCCGCGAGATTAGCCGCGATAAAGCTCTTGCCAGCGCCTGGTGTCGGTCCGGTCAGACAGATGACTTTGTTTGGGATATGACTGAGGTCATTGAGTAGGGGCGAGCACACCTCTCTGATCGCTTCGACCGCCGGGTCTTGCGGGTATTGCGCGGCAAGCAACGCCAGATGATCGTCACGGAACGGATCAGCGCTTCTACGTTTGGACCGGTAGGGCGCCGCAATGCCAGTTGAACGCTTGCCCGGAATTCTCGATGAGCCGGAAGGCAAGGCGAGCCGTTGGGCAGCGCTCTTCGAATACATCATCTGATGCTGGCTGAAATAGACAGCACCGATGAGCGGTACGCTAAGCTCTTCGATGTATGACGGGTCAGTCACGCCAGTCATGACGTGCTTGCGGATGAAGACCGAGAACACGCCAAAGATGAGCCCGACAAACACACCGCCACCAATCACGAGAAGCCGATTAGGTTTGACCTGATGCAAAGGCGTGATGGCGTAGTCGACAATATGCGCGCCACCTGTCGAGCTCGCACGCCGCACGGAGAGCTGCTCCGACTTCTGCACCATTCCAAGGTAAATCGTTTCGGCAACTTTGGCGTCACGTTCAAGATCGAGGCTCTGGCGCTCGGAGGACGGCATCTCGGAGAAGCGCGTGTCCAGCGTCGACATTGCGCGCTTGAGATCGTTGAGCTGATCGTCGATATTCACTATCCAGCGGCTGCTCGGCTGGAAACGATTCAGGAGCTGAGTCCTCTCCATCTGCAAAGCTGCATATTGCTTTTGCAGTTCGATGCCACCTTGAAGATACGCTTGCGACTCTGCGGTCGGTTGCAATGCCTTGGCTTTGGAACGGTATTCGTTGAGCGCCAGTTCCGAGCGCTTGAGATCCGCCTTCAATCTCGGCAATTCCTGATTGATGAACTCCAACGTGGCGCTGTCCGAGCGTTGCTTCGCGGCCACCGCGGTGGCAATGTACTGATCGACAAGTGAGTTCGTCACTTGAGCCGCTTTCCAAGGGTTGCTGTCGAGGAATGTAAATTCGATGACGCCCGTGTCTTTAGCCATGTCCTGCACTTGCAGCAGGTCGGTGAAACGCGCTACGGCATCGCGCGAGTTATAGCGGATCAAAGTGAAGTCGGTACCCGGGCGAGCGACGATCTTCTTGATATCGAGCGATACACCGTTGGCGCTGGCCGGCTTGCCAGCGACGCCCGCAATGAGCAATTCGCCGGAGGGACCCGAAAGCTGATAATGCCCATCAGCACCTGCCGTCAAAGTGAATTTCTCTTCTTCCAGTTCATGCGGCACGTCGAACGAAGCAACCTGCAGTTGCTCGCCACCCCACGCGAATGAGCTGAGCCCAAGCCAAGGAGACGCGGGCCTTCCCGGCGTAGCCAATTTATTTGCGAGCGACCCGATAATAGGGATTTGCTTCGGAATCACGGCGACATCGAATCGATATTTTTCGATGACCGGCTGAAGCACGGATCGGCTCGTCATGACCGCCATTTCGGCGCCAGGAGACGGGTTCATCAATACTTGCGCATCCTGATTCTGCAGGGCGATGCCAAGCGCATTGGGCTCCGTTGGATCGACTCTGACCACCGCATCGCCCTGATATTGAGGCGTGGCGAGAAATGCATACGCGACCGCGATCAATGTGACGCCAAGCGCCACAAGGAGAATTTCCTTGTAATGATCTCTCATGAGAGCCAACATGGCGCGCACAGATAACTGGCCGCGCTCGTGGCTAAAATCAGGCATATGTGTGGCGACGGAGTCTTTCACGTGTATTTCCCGGAGCGTGGAACAGGATAGAAAGCTTACGAATGCCCGGTTAAAACCGGGCCGCACTATCACAAACGCGCTACGCGTGAGCGGCGATCAATCGCAAGACGAGGCTAAGCACGGGGAACCGCGCAAACGAAGACACGTTTGACCTTGGTTGGTCGCCGCGTCTTAGACGATCTTTCTTTCAAATTAGTGACCTTCGAAATAAAGAACTCTAAATGTCACATCAGAGCCAGGCTTTAACGCCTATCGTGCCTTTGAAGAGGCTGAACCTAATTTACCTTGGGAGAGTTTTTTGGAAATGTGGTCCTCCTCACACACGTACGGAAGCGCGCTTCGCGCAAGTTGCATTGACAAAATTTGCGCGCATACGGCAAACGCATGCCAGGCGGTTCTGAACCGGCCCGAAAAGGGATAAGTGAGGCGTCTTCATCTAAAAAAATAGAACGATAAACACGACGCCTCATAAGCATTTAATAGGCATCGCCCGGTTTGCGCGAGACTGCGGGCTGAACGATAAACGGCGCGTCGTTGGTTAATTCGACGCGAACTTCGCCTACTGTCATGACCTCGCCTTTTGCCGTCTCGGATCCGTTCACGCGCACTAAGGAAACGACATACTCTCGGGTCGCGCCAGCGCCCATCTTGGCAAGCGCCTCGGTTGCGGGAAATTCAAGCTCGACGTCGCCATGATGCGCAGCCCCGGCTATCTCGAATGGACCGAGCGTGCCAATAAAATAGGTGGATTTGGCGGTTTCGGCGTCGACCTTATCTGGCAAGTTGAGATAGACGTTATAGAAGTATCCGCCAGCAGCGCCTGCGCGCGTCAAGGCGAGTCCGTCGAAGACAATCTTGACCGACCGATAACGACTTGCAGGGACGGCTAGCGCCTGCGTTGCCGATGAGCTTTTAGCGTCCGTGGACGAGGCAATCGACGTTGCGGATAGTAAATCCTGAAGGTCTTGCGTCGAACTCGCTTCCGTCGTTACGCGAACGCTGACCGATGCTTCTCGTAGTGCCAAGCCTTTCACGCCGCCTATTGCGCGTCGTCCGGTGGCAAGCGTGCGTGCGGGTGTGGCGGCAAGGCTCACGAGTGCCGGGCGCGAGCGAAGCGGTGTGATTTGCGCCTGGACGCGAATAATGTGCGCTGCATTTGCCTGCGGCGGAAGCGCGGTAGGGCGATTGGTGTTGGCGTAATCGTAGCCAAGCGTGCGACGGTTCGAATAACAGTCGGACTTTTTGATGGTTAATCCCGTTGCATAGGTGAACGTGCCTGCCCAGTAAGCTGCAGTCGGAACAGGCATGGTTCTGCCATCAGGCAAGGCCCATGCATGCCAGAGGCGATCCACGTTTGCATGATGCAGGTAAAAAATAGGATCGCGCGGCGATTGCATTGTTGCCATGACGTTGCCGATCAGGTTGTGCACCGGATTGTGAGGCGCGGTTTCGAATTTTTCCTCGAAGGAGTTAGCGGTCCCGCGCTGAAAATTCACGGTCGTGGCGGCGAATGGCGACAGGTCCAGCGACGAGTACACATTGTTGTTTAGCCGCGGGCAGAAAAGCGGGTTGCCGCTAGCTGAATCGGTGAATTCTGGTGGGATGCTTGGTGTGTGAAACCAATCCCAGTACGGCAGCGTCAGAGCGTTGTCACCGGACACGATCCGCAACTGCTTCTCCAGGTAATAAAGATATCCGCGATGCCAAGCCAAAAAATATGGCATCTTATGCGGACAGTAATTAGCATGCACGTTCGCCCAGTACAGCCAGGAATTGGGACTGCTGGCCGTCTTGTTTGCCATCATGGTCTGCAGAGCGTTGATGAACGATCCATATTGTGGCGTCAGCTTGAATTGCTCCCATTCGAGGCGTACGTATGTCGTGGTAGCCAGCGCGTCTTGTGGAAAGGGAGCCACTAGTAGTGCGGACGCAGAGGCGCCCAGGAAAGTGCGACGATCAAGTTTAAGATACGACATCAGCGCTCCATAACGTAGTTTGCCTAAGTAATGCGGGTCCGTCGAAGCGCGATCTTGGTGCGCTTTTTCGTGTCGGAAGAGGTTCAGGCAAGGGCGGATCAGACGAGCCAAGGGCTCGATCAGCCTGCTTCGGGCGGGTGGCGACTTCGAACGTTCGCGTAGCCGAGGAATTGACGTGTTGATATGAAGTTCTACTGCATTCGATGCCGTTCTGATCGTACGGTCTCGCACACGACAAAGTGTTTTCACCGAGCTTTCGACACGAACAAATTTATACCGCCGCAGCCCCGCCCGTAAGCCCGCATAGTAGGGCTTGAATTTTTCGAACTTGTGTTCTTAACCGGCTAAGCGCACCTTTGCGAATGACGCAGTGCGATAGTTTGAAGGACTTAATGGTCTTTCATGCGATTTTTCGAGCGCTGCTTAGCGCGGCTGTGTCTGTCGCTGTTTGCCGCACTCATCGCGTGTGCTCGCCCGTGACTGGAATGCGACACGTGAAACCCTTCACGCTCGAGTACATATATGGCTTCTTCGTTCCGGAAGAATTTTGCGGTTTTGTTGCTTCTTCAGGTATCGACCTACGCGGTTCCACTGCTCACGCTTCCCCTGCTCACCCGCGTGCTTACACCGGAGGGGTACGGGCGCCTCGCGTTTGCGCTGGCCTTCATTAATTATTTTATTGTCTTGACGAACTACGGCTTTGGCTTAACTGCTACGCCGCAAATCTCCGTCAACCGCGCTAATCGCGAAGAGCGCTCTCGAGTCTTCTGGTCGACGCTTTGCGCGCAGGGTGTGGTCACGATTGGCGGCTTTACCATCTTGCTGACCCTGTCTTTCGTGTTTGACCGCCTTGCACAAGATCGCGAACTTCTCCTCCTAGGCTTTGGCCTTGCCGTTGGCGCGATGCTCACGCCGACGTGGTATTTCCAGGGCATCGAAGACTTGCGCATCACCGGCGCCATTGTCTTTGCGAGTCGCGTGCTGAGCGTTCCCGCGATGTACTTGCTCGTGCACAGTCGAGACGACATCTACTGGGCAATGGGCGTCAATTCGCTCGTACCTTTGATGTCGGGTCTGACCATCATGACGTACCTTTACTTTCGTCGTGAGCTCGACTTTGTTTCCGTATCGCTGGATTCGATTGCAAAGTCTCTCAAGGACGGCTGGAGCGTCTTCCTCGCGACAGCCATCAATGAATACAGCGCGTCGAGCAACACGGTGCTGTTAGCCCTTATCTCCGGGAACGTTGCCGCCGGCTACTTCGCTGCGGGCGATAAGCTGATCCGCGCCGCCATAGGGATCATGAGCCCGCTCAAAACCGCCGCTTATCCGCGCATCAGCTATCTCATGCATCATTCGCGCGATGCGGCTTTTTCCTTCTTGAGAAAAATGCTAGCGTTCCAAGGGACGGTTGTTGCGTTGATCTCTTTGACCATCTTTACAGCCGCGCCGTTGGCGGTGAAATTGCTTTACGGTCCGCACTATCAGCCTACAGTCGACGTATTGCGTCTCATGGCGTTCGTGCCGTTCCTGTCAGGTATTGCAGATGTCTTTGGCGTGCAGACCATGCTGCCTCTTGGAATGAAGTCGCAGTTTGGACGCGTGCTTTTGGGCGCGGCGGTTCTCAACGTTGCGCTTCTGACCGTTCTATCCACGTTCTTTGCGGAACTAGGCGCCGCTACAGCGCTTCTCACGGTGCAGGCATACGTCGCGATCGCCATGGCGACAACGCTCTATATGCAGCGAGTTCCGTTCTTTTTGAAGCAGGGCGTTCCCGAATGAAGCGGCAGGCGCCGCCTCGGCGAGATAGATTGTGCGATGGGGTTGCTTTAAGCGACGTTCTTGAGAACAGGCTTAGTCAACGCAGTTTGATAGACGTCGATATAGGCATCGACCATCGCGGCAACGCTAAAACCTTCGGCGTATTGGCGCAAGCGGTCGTGCAATGACGTGTCCTGCAGGAGCTTCACGGCATCGCGGAGTTTGTCTATAAGCGTGTGCGGCTGCTCCATATCGAAGAGAAGGTTGGAGCCCGGCTCGATTACCTCCGGAATTCCACCCGTGTTTGCAGCCACGACCGGCACGCCGTGTGAATAAGCTTCGACCGTCACGCGTCCAAAGGGCTCATTCCATTTCGATGGCACGATGAGAATGTCGATGGCTTCCAGAAATTCGCCAGGCTTCACTTGCCCCAGGAATTCGACGCGCGGGTCGGCATAGTTCTCTTTCAGCTCCCCGAGATATTCCGCATCGCCCTTACCACCGATGGCAAGCGTCCATTCGAGCGAATGATCCGCAAGAAGCTGCTCGAACAAAACCTCAAGTCCTTTTTCCGGCGAAACGCGTCCGAGCACGCCAAGCCGTACAGGGCCGCTCTCGTACTTTGAAACGCGCTTCATGGGAACAGCATCGTCCAGCGGAACATAACAATTGCTGATGACCTCGGTGCGCATCGCGCTTGGGAAGAAGCCATTATCGACGTGCTTCTGCAAGACAAATCTGCTTACGCCGACGGCCACGTCCACACTCGCGGATGCGGCACGCTTCGGTCCCGCATACAACGAGCACATGCCGCATTGACGCTCACAAGGTTTCGCACCGGAAAACATGGTGGACGTCGGGCACATGAGATAGTAGTCGCGAGCCGTATGCACTATAGGCACGTTGGCATTACGAGCCACGCGCCAGATGTCAATTGAGAGGCAGGAAAGGTTGCTCGTGTTGACTATGTCGGGCTTTTCCCGCGCAATGATATTCTTGAGCTTGCGCGACATGATCACGTTGTGCAGATCGATGGCGTGCCAGATGAGCTTGACGACAGACGAATGCTTCTTCGGTTTGTGCGGCCAATAAACATTGACCGAGCGAAGATGGTAGACCTTTACGCCGTTAAGTCTGCTGATCCGATCCACGCCGGCGCCTGTAGCGCAAACTACGCACACTTCCATTCCGGCCTTGACGAGACCCTCTGCAAGGAGTCGCGTCGATATCTCTGCCCCGCCGACGGAATCCGGATGATACAAAGTGTTCGCGATGAGTATTTTCACGGCATCCGCAGTAGTTGGTGTTATCGCTGATCAGGAAGCGTTCCGCAAGTCATCTGTAATACTACGGTATTTATTTAATCCTTGGTAGGTTGCGTCTTTAAGTAAAGCGCACTTTCGTGGCGTTCGCCATAGAGAATTTGCGCAAGCGCATACGCAGCGCGGTCCCACCTGAACTGGTTGGCTCGCGCGTATCCGCGTTGACGATGCCACTCGCGGACATCGTGTTGTGTGGTCATCACTTCGATCTTCGCAGCAATATCAGTGGCTGAAAACGGATCACAGTACATGGCCGCGTCGCCACAGACCTCGGGAAGCGAAGCTTCCGAAGACGTAATGACCGGACACCCGCAGCGCATGGCCTCCAGCGGCGGAAGTCCATAACCCTCGTACAAAGATGGGAAAACGAGGCAGGCAGCGCTTCCATACAGCGCCTTCAATTCGCCGTCCGATACAAAACCTGCCCAACTTACCTTATCTGATTGCGCGACGCCCTGCACGTCTTGTGCGGCGAAAACACGCGGATTTGCTCCTCCCGCCACGACGAACTTGATGTCGGATTTTTTTTCGAGCAGCTTCGTAGCATCGAGCACGCGCTGCAGATTCTTGCGAGGATCCAGGCTCCCGACCAGAACACAGAATTTCCCTTTCTCAAGCGATAGACGAGTGAGAATAGCTGGATCAGGCTCTATGCGATCCATGTGATCCGCGCCGGGACGAATAACCTCGACATGCGATTCCGCTAAGCCTAGATGGTGGCAAATGCGCCGTTTCGAGAAGTCCGATACGGTGAGAATCAGTCGGGTCTGCTTAGCGAGAACTGAAAACTTGAATCGGTACCAAAAAGAAAACCTCTTCGAGAATGCTTGAGGGACGTCGTAAACCGCCATATCGTGAATCATCACCAGTTGACGACGTTTGAGCAACGGCCCGGTATTGCACAAGCTGATCAGTGTGTCCTGCGCCGATTCGAGCGGTAAAACGACTTGCTCCCACAGGTTTCCCTTTAGCAGCTGCGGCAAACGCCCTTTGCGGCTGGCTAGTCCAAGGTCTTTGGCGTCGGGTGGCACCACGAGCGGCAGATCGCTCGGAGTCGAAGCCTGCGCCTGCACCGCCCGCGTCAATTCAAATGCAACGCGTTGCACGCCTGTGATGCGTTGAGATGCAAATTTGCCATTAATGGTAAACCCCATGGACCCCCCGTCAATACTGCGAATTATTCCGGTGCGCACCGGCTACGGTGTGGTACGAAGGCTTAGCGTTCGGCCACGGGAATTTGTGAACCTGCATTTGTCAGACGTTCCAATTCGGCCGTCTCAGCTATTTCAACCAAAAGCCGTAAGTCCGATACGAGAACGGCGGACGACCGCATGTTCAAGGCATCAGCGGTGTTAATCGACTTCCTAATTCGCTCCAGCGCAAATTGCACTGCTTTCATGGAAAGCTCTCCGAGGAAGATAACCATTGCTCAACGACGAGGAAGGCGAGTCCCGGACAAAATAGTCCGAGATGGAGGAGCCCAGCCCAGCGACACGTGCAGTTGGCGTCAGTGGTGCACGCGCATTGGTGTGATGAAGACACACAGGAAGTTTTTCTTGCCGCTATATTTGGCTCTGTGCGGGAAAACACTGACGTACATGCCGTACAAAAAAGCAAGCACTAAGAATCGTTTTGTTTCAAAACTGAAAAACGTTGCCGCTTTTTAGATCGTACGTTCACTCTTTAATGACTCCGCGCTTTACCTATACGCTTGGCGAAATCCCCTGATAAAATCGGCTTCATCCTTACATGTGCTTGACATCTTAAAATTGGTGGTCCCAACTAACGTTTTCGCGCAAAGGTTTGCGCGAAACTCATCAGACGGAAAGCATGTAGCTCGATCAAGCACGTCGGCCAATTAGTCTGATGAATGCGGCAGAGCGTATTTGTTGTTTTTTGTTGTAAGCAGACCCGATTTCCGCTAGCTGACTGGGCACCTGATACCTGAGTACTTGATCGCATAAAGCACTTTGCAGCTGGCACGCGTTTTATCGTACTCCTCATTGGTTGAACAAGACTTTTTTCGTTTTGATGGAATGTGAGCATTGAAATTTCGAGCGCTTTGGACTTTGGTGCCCTAGACCACATTGAACCTCGTAAGCAATCTACGATAGTTAGTAGGCCTAGGACCTGTTCTCTGGAGGTGCATTCGACTGATACGCAGCATTCGACAACATCTTTAGAGCAAAGTAGGGCGCCGCTCGTCTAAGGACGATCATGCGGAAAGTCAACAGCCCTATTGGACAACGCGTCGGTGCGAACGCTCCACCGTGTGTCCGCCGTCCCGCCAGTGCGAGATGCCGACGGTCTCCCTACAGAGGCACGCGGTTGGCCAATCTCGACTTGAAGGGATTTGGACTACGAACCTTCGTTCACGGAGTCGTCTATGTGGATCATCGACCGAGCGCGCGCATTCTTCGCTCTCATCGCTCGTGCGGCTTCAGTTGTCTGGGTGTTGTGCACATTTGTTTTTTTGGTCGTTCTCATGTCGCTTTTCAGCAAGTTGGAGCAGCGATCGGAAAGGTTGTCGAAATTCCGCCAAGACCGGAAGAATCGTCATCCGATGGGCGCAAACCCCTCCACCGTGCCCGCTAGCGGAAAGCTACGAGATTCGAACGAATAGCTGATTCACCTTCTAGAGCGCGTGTTGTTACGCGCCCCAAAAAAACGAGAGCGAGTTTATGCTGAATCTTCAATCGGATCTGCACGGAAATCATTTGTTGCGAGCGTTGCCACTGGAAGAATGGCAGGCGCTCGCACCCGATCTCGAGATCATCGAGTTGCGAGCGGGACAGGTGCTTTGCAATGCACATGACTCGTTTCTTCATGTGTACTTTCCGGCGTCCGCGGTCATCTCGCTGTCACATGCGTTGGACGGCAATTGCTCGGTCGAGATTGCAACGGTAGGGCGTGAAGGCATGGTTGGCGTGCCCGTTTTAACGGAAGGTGACACCATGCCCACGATGGTCACAGTGGAATGCAGCGGCACCGCGTACCGCATGGACGCGCATCTGCTGCGAGAACACTTGCAGCGCTCGCGGCTCCTTGATCGCCTTTCCATGCTTTATATCCATGCGTTCTTCACGCAGATCGCGCAGAACGCGGCATGCAATCGGTATCACTCGCTAAGCAGTCAACTCTGTCGATGGCTTCTGGTCGGGCTCGACCGGGCTTCATCGAATCAATTGCGCGTCACGCAGCAGCACATCGCCGACTTGCTGGGGGTGCGTCGCGAAGGCGTCACCGAAGCAGTCGGAAGATTGCACTCGCACGGCGTCGTGTATCAGACGCGCGGCTGCATTCGCGTTCTTGATCGCAAGGCGCTCGAAGCGCGTGCTTGCGAATGCTACGGTCTTATCAAGGCGGAGTTCAATCGCTTGCTACCGGCGACGATCACGACCCCGTAAAGAGAATGAGCTTGTCGCTTGCAAAAGAGCAGGTGCATCAACGAGCTTCAGACACCGAACAGGAGATGCTGTGATGGCCCGTGTGCTCATTCTCAATCTTGCTGCGTCATCGACGGACACCGCCGACAACGATCTAACCATGCCGGTCGAGATACGGAACGAAGCGGGATCGGTAATAAAGCGCGTGATACTCGCGAGGGCGTGGCCAACGAGAGTCGAATTGCCGGACGACTTCGAAACGCGTGGCGTTCCAGCCGATGAGGCAAAGCCGCCTAGCGGCCTGGCCGTAATCATCGTTGCAACAAAAACATACGGCGGTCAAGAAGCACAGCGTCGGCTCATGCTCATTGGTCGCTTTAGCCAGCATACCGTCGATTTCATGCTCGACGTCTCAAGAAGTGGTTAGTAAGGCCTTTTGACCGTCGCGCCGCTTAGACGGTCCCTTTTAACTTTTCTATTGTGAGCGGGCTTATGAAAGTAACCGTCGTTGGTACGGGCTATGTTGGCCTTGTTACAGGCGCATGCCTGGCCGAAGTGGGCAACAGCGTTCTTTGCATGGATGTCGACCAAGAAAAAATTGATTTGCTTAACCGGGGCGGCATTCCCATTCACGAGCCAGGACTCAAGGAGCTGATTCAGGGCAACGTGAAGGCAGGACGAATCAGCTTCACGACGAGCGTCGCCAAGGCGGTAGAGCACGGAGACGTACAGTTCATTTGCGTAGGTACGCCACCTGATGAAGATGGTTCCGCAGACCTTCAATACGTATTAGCGGCTGCCGAGCAGATTGGCAAGTACGCGCAAGGTTTCAAGACGATCGTCGACAAGTCGACCGTTCCGGTCGGCACAGCAGATAGAGTCACTGACACCGTGCGAAAAGCGCTTGATGCCAGGGGCGTAAATCATCAATTCTCGGTCGTGTCTAATCCTGAGTTTCTGAAGGAAGGCGCAGCCGTTGTCGACTTCATGCGCCCGGACCGGATCGTACTTGGCTGCGCGTCCGATACCTCGGGCGAACGCGCGCGTGCCATGCTCACGCGTCTTTATGCGCCATTCAATCGAAACCACGAACGTACGATGTATATGGACGTGCGCTCCGCCGAATTCACGAAGTACGCTGCTAATGCAATGCTTGCGACGCGTATCTCGTTCATGAACGAGTTGGCGAATCTTGCCGACATGGTGGGCGCGGACATCGAGGCAGTGCGGCGTGGTATAGGATCGGACCCGCGCATCGGCTACGATTTTCTTTATGCGGGTTGCGGCTACGGTGGCTCGTGTTTCCCTAAGGACGTGCGTGCATTGATTCAAACAGCGCATGAGTACGGCCGCGATCTGCAGATACTGAACTCGGTGGAGTCGGTGAATCATGCGCAAAAGGACGTGCTTGTCAGCAAGGTCTGCGCGCGGCTTGGCGAGGACCTGACGGGGAAAACACTTGCGGTTTGGGGGCTGGCCTTCAAGCCGAACACCGACGACATGCGCGAAGCACCGAGCCGCAGGCTGATTGCCGAGTTGCTCAAGCGAGGCGCGACCGTTCGTGCATACGATCCGGTTTCTTCGGATGAGGCGCAACGGGTGTTCGCGCTCGACTTGGCAGACGACCCTTCGTACGGCGCAAGGCTTAAATTTTGTAGCAACCAGTATGAAGGAGTGAAGGACGCCGACGCGCTTGTAATCGTCACCGAATGGAAAGCGTTCAAGAGCCCCGATATCGCAGCGCTGCATGCTGGTTTGAAGAAGCCGTTAATCTTCGATGGGCGCAACTTGTTCGATCCCGAGAATATGGCGGAGCTGGGCTTTGTCTACGAGGCCATCGGTCGGCCCACGGTTGAGCCGAAGTAATCGCTAAAAGATAAAGGCGTTGCGGGTTGATTACTCGCAACGCCTTTTTCGCATCCGAGGTGTTCGGTCACACTTGCGACTCGGTCACCGCTACATTGCTTCGACTTGGCACAGGAGCCACTTCTTTTTCGGCACGGAAACGAGCAAGCCTGACTTCGATGAACGCCGAAAACGACGCCTTGAATTTTTCGGTCGAAAATCTTTCGGCATTTTCGCGGCATGCGCGCGGATCGAACAGATGCGCGTTGCGCTCAAAGCGCTCGATGGCATCGATAAGCGACTCACACGTTGGCTCCTTGAAGAAGAGGCCTGTGGGGCGTTCGCGTGGCAGGCCGATCACCGTCTCCAGTGCGCCGCCTTTGCCGAACGTGACGACCGGCGTGCCGCATGCTTGGGCTTCTATGATCGATATGCCGAAGTCCTCCTCGGCCGCATACACGAAAGCGCGCGCGCGCTGCATGTGGTCACGCAAGACCTCGAATGACTGATAGCCGAGGATCTCGACGTTCGGACCTGCGGACGCACGAATCTTTTGCATGTCGGGACCGTCCCCGATCACGACAAGACGCCGCTCCGGCGTGCGGGAAAACGCCTTTACGATAAGGTCGATGCGCTTGTACGGTACAAGTCGCGATGCGGTTAAATAGAAGTCATCTTTCTGTGTTCGCATGGGAAGTGAACGCACATCGACCGGAGGATAAATCACAGTCGAGTCACGTTGGTATGCCTTCCTGATACGGCGCGCGATGAAGTGCGAATTGGCGATCAGATAATCCACGCCGTTGGTCGAGCGTGCGTCCCATACGCGAATATAGTGCAGCAAAAGCCGCGCCATGACCGACTTCAACCCCTTGGTCAGGCCCGCTTCGTTGAGATATTGATGCTGTAAGTCCCAGGCATAACGAACCGGCGAGTGAACATAGCTGACATGAAGCTGATCCGGTCCGGTAATTACTCCCTTGGCAACCGCGTAAGAGCTGGAAATGATGAGATCGTAGCTTGAAAGATCGAGCTGTTCGATTGCTATAGGCATTAGCGCCAGATAAGACCTGTAGCGCTTTTTTGCAAAGGGCATTTTTTGAATGAAGGACGGGTGTACTTTGCAATCCTTGACGCAAGCGCGGTCTTTAAGAAAGTCAACGATGGTGTAAATCTCGGCGCCTGGAAAGCACTCGATAATTTGCTGCAGAACTTTTTCCGCGCCTCCAGACACCACGAGCCAATCATGGACAATCGCAATTTTCACGGTTTTCCCTCGTTTAGAGAAACGAATGAGGAGACTTTCTTGGGCTTAAGGCCTTATGGTCCTAGGTAGAAATCCCAATTTTTGTGGTGTACCTAACACTTCGATGGCCGCCAACGAATTGCAAGGGAATCCTCAAAATAGGTGAAATTGTTTCGGGCGTTTTGCCCTGCCGCGTATATCGTTTCCAGTAAAGAATGACCGGACGTCGTGCTTAAAAACGCAGATCGTACGTCTGTTGGTTAGCGCACAACGTCGAGCATTCGAGCTGTTCATACTGTCGTCAACCAATCGAAAGTTTCGAGAGTTCTTCCTTGCATGATCGTGCATTCACAAGACGAGGTCACCGAGTAAGGTGACGCAGTGGCTTGTGGGCTCGAATGGATGGATCACAGCAAGCGTTACATAGAAATTCTTAAGGAGAGAGGGATGTCGCTTCCGAGGAGACTGTTCAACGGTGCAAAGGGGTGGCTCCCTGATACCGCGTATCTCATGCTCTACCATCGTCACAAGGTAGGACGTTTTCCCAACGTGCGCGCTCCCGAGACGTTCAACGAGAAGATTCTTTACCGGTGTCTTTTTCCGGACCCCCGGTATGCGGACCTTGCGGACAAGCTCAACGTGCGCGACTACGTTCAGCGCAAGGTCGGTGAGCAATACCTGACCGAGATAATCGCCACACCAGAGAGGTTCACCCGCGAGGAGTTCGATTCTCTGCCGACAAGCTTTGTGATGAAGGCGAATCACGGTAGTGGTTTCGTCAAGCTAGTTCGCGACAAGGCCGAGACGTCCTTCGAGGAGCTCGACGCGCTTGCGCGCGAATGGCTGATCACCGACTTCTATCGCATAGCGCGGGAGCGTCACTATCGGACCATCAAGCCGCGCATTTTCTTTGAAGAGCTTTTACTCGATTCCAGCGGTGCCGTTCCTGCTGACATCAAGATCCATTGCTTTTTTAACGGAAGAGACAGCCAGCCCACGATTTACATCGCGCTCATTTCGGACCGGTTTGGCGAGCATCCACGTGGCGACATGTATGACGGGAACTGGAACCGGCTCGATATTGCGATCGGCCACTATCCGCGTAGTGAGGTCGCGGCGCCGCGACCGCAGTGCTTTGACGAGTTGATCTCGGTCGCCGTTAGCCTTGCGGAAGGCTTCGAATACGTGCGGGTAGATCTTTACGCGCCGGACGATCGAATCCTCTTCGGCGAGTTGACCTTCACGCCGGGTGCAGGCGTGTTTCCCATGCATCCGGATATCGTCGATTATGAGTGGGGGAGGTTGATGGAGGTTAAGGGGGTGGGTTAGATCGGTCGCTTATGCCTTTGCCCGGGCGTCGGGCGAAGGCTATGCGCCGCCTGCTTGTACCGCAGCACCGATCAATTCATTGAGGCCGTTGATTCGTACATTCGCTGGTACACGAGAAGCGGATCGAGATCTCGCTTGGCGCACTCAGTCCGATTGAATACCGGGCGAGCCTCGGGCTGACGATATAAGGCAGTCCAAGAATTCCGCCGCATCCCAAACACGACACTAGGATACTGCCGCAACACGCATGTCGAGGCCAATTTGAAATGTCCGATATTCGGCTAAATTGAAATGTCCGGTTTGGGGTCGGTTCCTGCTTCCAAAGAAGACAGTTTCCCCACCGAGGCTGCCCGCATTTCGGCACTTCTGAGCATCATCGCGTTCAGGTCGATCTGCTTGAGTTCGCGTTGCTTGCGCGTGTTGTTGGCGCGCATCTTCGGGCGCACCTCTTCGCCCCGATTGGTGCGTGAGGGCGCTGACTTGATAGGGCGATTGTCGCGCTCCATCTGCAC